>CAWFUK010000097.1:0-7835 GCA_963818935.1 uncultured Acidobacteriaceae bacterium | reverse complement strand
TGTGTGCGTGCTCCCTTAACCAGTTTTTACGTATTGCTCCTCGTCAAGCTTGGTCTGCTCATGAAGAGTCATCGCGAGATTTGAGTGGGCCTGCCAGAACGTAGGCCTGAGTTGGATGGCCTGGCGATAGACTGCGATGGCCGCGGGCAGGTCGCCATTGTCGTGCAGAGTGATTCCGAGATCGTAGTAGGAATCGGCGTTGCCAGGATCGCGGGCGAGCGACTCGAGAAAAGCGTGGACGGCGGCGGCATATTGGCCGTTGGAATAAAGTCCCAAACCAAGGAATTGGTAGGCCTCGGCATTCTGTGGATCCATGCTTAAGGCGGTGCGGGCTTCCGCAATCGCATTGGGCCCGTCATCGAGGCGATAAAAGATGTAGGCGAGGCTGCTGTGGTTCTCTGGGAAATCGGGCATCAACTGAGCCGAGCGGGCGAACTCATCGAAGGCATCATCCCAAAGCTCCTGCTGACTGAGCATCGATCCGAGAGCGAAGTGCAGGGCAGCATTTTGCGGGTCGGAAGTTAAGGCCTGACGGAGCGTGAGTTCGGCTTCATGAAAGCGCTGAGCGCGCACATCGGCGGCCACCTGGATCAGGAATGAGGGGATCGCGGAGGCTGAAATCTGGGCAGCGCGACGGTCGACCCCCGACGTCTTCACGCTGGTTAGCTGATGTACCAGGGCCAGGTCGGCACCGGCCAATTCGAGCTGATGGATTTGATCTTTGGTGGGAACGGCTGAAAGTCCGCGCTCCTGCACGATGCGGACCAGGCGAGCGCAGGGTACGCCGGAGGCCAGCCAGGCCATCAACTGAGTGGAGCTTACCGGTTGGGTCTGGCTGAAGCTGGCAGCCACAACCGCAAGAATAAAGATAAGAATGGACAGGGCCTGGCGCTTCACAAAATCTCCGGAATGGTCGGCTTGGTGGCGCTCGCAGAACCGCGGCGATACTGCTGTTTCGGCGCGCAGTTTCACATTAGCGCGGCGAGGGAGCCGGAGGTAAGGTCACGGAAGTAACGGTCAGGAATGACCGGTTTCGCGCGACCAGCGGGCCAATGGAGGCAGGCGCCAACATCGGACACACCGGGGTGTGATTTCAATCACAGCGTAAGTTTCGCTTCGCTGTCAGACTGGGAGAGTAGGGGTTTCTATAGAATTATTCGAATGCCGGTGCGGGGGCCGTTGACTTCCCCTATGCCTCCCGGTAGCGTATAAATAGTAGTAAGTAGTGTGTTTTTGGAGGTTTCCCATGCTTGAGGGTCTATTTCAACCGACGCATCTGATTATCATTTTCGCGATTGCCCTGCTGGTTTTCGGTCCCAAGAAGCTGCCTGAACTGGGCAAGGGGCTGGGCGAGGGGATTCGTGCCCTCAAGGAAGGCATGAAGGATACTCCTCCGGCTTCCACGGAAGCGAACAAGACCACAGAAACAAAAGAGACCAAGAGCTAAGCGAACTTTTGCTTTCTATGCGGGGAGCGTAATCCTCGTTGATCCACCCGCCATTCGTCGCCGTTCCCTGTCCCAGAGCAAAATGCAGTCCCGGGTTCCCAATTAGTTGTGCAGACTCAATAGATTTTTGAAGACTCTATCAATGTGGAGGTAGTTGTGTTGCGTAAAGTCGAAGTTATTTCCCTATTGGTGTTTCTTGGACTGGCGTCGGCCGCATTGGCCGATCAGATCACTTTGAAAAATGGCGATCGTTTGACCGGCACGGTCGTAAAGTCGGACGGTAAGACCCTTGTGCTGCACACCGACTCGGCGGGCGACGTCACGATTAAGTTTCCCGACATCACGCAGATCACCACCGAGAAAGAACTACACATCACGACCACAGAAAAGAAAACTGTGGTTGGTCCGGTCAAAGAAACGGATGGAAAAATCGAAGTCGCCACCACGACGGGGCCGGTCGAGGTTCCGGCGTCCAATGTTGTATTGATCCGGGATGATGCCGAGCAGGCGGCTTATGACAAGTCGTTGCATCCCGGGTTAACCCGCGGCTGGAATGGCGGATTTAATGTTGGCTTCTCGGCGGCGCGGGGCAACAGCGAAACGGAAAATTTGGCTTTGGCGCTCAATGCCGCTCATCCGACCTTGAATGACAGTACCATCATTTATTTAAGTTCCATTTACACCACCAACCAGTTGGCGACGCCCAGCACCGTGGCGAGTTTGATCACCGCGGGGATCCGGTACGATCGTAATTTTCAGCCGAAGCTGTTTGGCTTTGTGGCGGCGGATTTCATGAGCAATGCGTTGCAGGAGCTGGACCTGCGCGGCGTGTATGGCGGCGGCCTCGGCTACCATGCGATCAAGTCCGACAACACTACGCTGGATTTCCTGGCGGGCGCGAACTATACCCATGAAACTTATTCGGACGGACCCGCGGTCACACCAGCTACCGTTCCTCCTACCTTCACGTCGTATGGCATCACCAACCGGTACGCGGCTCTCACGCTGGGCGAAGACCTGATGCACAAGGCGGGAAAAACCACCGTGATCACCGAGCAGTTTTACTTTTTCCCTGACCTGTCGAATAGCGGCCAATATCGCGGGACATTCCAGTTGGGCACGGTAACCAAGATCAGCAAGTGGCTGGGCTGGCAAAACCAGTTCAGCGACATTTACGTTTCCAATCCGCCCGAGGGATTGAAGAAGAATGATCTGATTTTCACGACTGGGCTCAACTTCTCGTTCACGCACTGAGGTAAGTTGTGGGACTGAGTTCTACAAGTCGCCCGTAGGGCGACTTTTTATTTTGTCAGGCAAAATAGAATGCCGCTCACCGAAACTTGAAACCTGCGTCTACTACCGGGTAGAGTACTGTTTCCCGCAGGATGGGGTTTGCTTCTTAAGTCTTTTCAACCAGAGGAGTCAGCTCGATGCGTCACGCCGTGATGGTGGTAGTTGCAGTCTGCTGCTTCGGTGTCATTTCCCACTCGCAAACCGCCGACGAACTAGTGGCCAAGAATATTCAGGCGCGGGGCGGGATGGAAAAGATGAAGGCGATCAAGACCATGCGAATGACCGGGAGGTTTGAGGGCGGTGGGGGCTTTACTGCGTCGGTGGGGCAGGAAAACCAGCGCCCCAACCTGGTTCGGGATACATTCTCGCTGCAAGGGATGACGCAGGTGCAGGCTTACGATGGAGCCAATGGATGGCAAATCCAGCCTTTTGGCGGCAAGAAAGATCCTGAACTGATGGGTGAAGACGATGTGCGCGACCTGCTTCTGGAGGCGGACTTCGATGGTCCCCTGGTGGACTACAAAGAAAAAGGAAATACGCTCGAATATCTGGGACATGACGTGGTCGATGGAGACGACGCCCTGCGGCTGAAGATTACGCTAAAGAATGGCGACATTATTTATGACTACCTCGATCCCGACACGTTCATCGAGATTCGCAAAGAGTATCAGCAGTTCATCCGAGGCTCGGTGCGCGACCGAGTGGAAGGCTTCGGATCATACAAAGCCGTGGCCGGGGTGATGTTCCCCTATTCGATTTCGAGTGGAACGAAGAATAATCCTGATGCGCAAACCATCACGGTGCAAAAAATTGAAGTGAATGTACCGATTGATCCCGCCGATTTCATGCTGCCGCCGTCTTTGCGGAGCACGGAGAACAAGTCGGGCATGGTCGGCGTTCACTAAGGATTCCAGGAAGAGTGCAGCGAAATCTATCTGCTTTAAAGAGGCTTGTTCACGATGAAATCATCTCTCAGTATTTCTTGTGCAGTGGCAGTGCTGCTCGGTGGAACTTCTGTGCTGGCCAATTCCCAGGCCCCGGCGCCCTACCGCTTCGATGCCGCGACGGTTTCCGGATTGCCCGCGCGCAACATTGGTTCGGCGACCATGAGTGGGCGGATTGCCGCCGTGGACGCGGTAGAAGAAGACGGCCGGATTACGGTGTTCGTGGGCGCTGCGAGTGGTGGAGTATGGAAGTCGGTGAACGGCGGCACCACCTACAAACCGGTATTTGATCGGGAAGATGTGCAGTCGATTGGGGCGGTCGCGATTGATCCATCGAATTCGAAGACGGTGTGGGTGGGTACCGGCGAGGCGTGGATGCGCAACAGCGTCTCGGTGGGCGACGGCGTTTACAAGTCGACCGACGGCGGCGAGAACTGGACGAACGTTGGGCTGAAAGACAGCGAGCATATCGCCAAGATTCTGATTAACCCAAGCGATGGAAACAACGTGCTGGCCTGCGCGAGCGGGCATTTGTGGGACGACAACGACGAGCGCGGAGTGTACCAGACCACCGATGGCGGCAAGAGCTGGAACAAAGTTCTGGCGGGTGCGAATGGATCGAGCGGTTGCGCCATGATCGCACGCAGCAAACAGGACCCGAAGACCATCTATGCGGCGATGTGGGATTTCCAGAGGCAAGGCTGGACATTTCGTTCGGGTGGGCCGGGCAGCGGATTGTTTAAATCCACCGACGGGGGCGCGCACTGGAGCGAGATCACTGACGCGAATGCGAAGGGCTTGCCGCCAAAACCGTACGGTCGCATCGCGGTGCAAGTCGCCGAATCGAAGCCGAACGTGGTGTACGCCAACATCGAGGCGGAAAAAGGACGAGGACTATACCGCTCCGATGATGCGGGTGCGACGTGGACCAAGCTGGACGCCAGCAACTGGATGGTGTGGCGGCCATTTTATTTTGGCAATTTGATTGTTGATCCGAAAAACGAGAACAAGATTTTCAAACCCGATCTCATCCTGCTTCTCAGCAACGACGGCGGGAAGACGTTCAACGTGGTGTCGAGCGCGGCGCACGGAGACTTCCACGATGTGTGGATCGATCCTAAGAATACGAACATTGTGATCGCCGGCGACGATGGCGGATTGTGGCGCAGCGAAGACGGCGGCAATCGCTGGAAGCATCAGATGAACCTGCCGGTGGCGCAGTTCTACCATGTGAGCGTGGACAACGCCGACCCGTATCACGTGTACGGCGGATTGCAGGACAACAGTTCATGGGTGGGCGATTCGTCGTTTCCGGGCGGCATCGCCAATGCGAACTGGGAAAACATGTACGGCGGGGATGGCTTCTGGATGTTCGAGGATCCATCGGATCCGGATTATCTCTATGCGGAAGCGCAGGGCGGCGAGATTGGGCGCGTGAACCGGCACACGCACGAGACGCGCGACATCCATCCCTGGCCGAATTACAACGAGAAGAAGCTGCGCTTTAACTGGAACACGCCGATCCACATGAGCCCCAATGAGAAGGGGACGATCTATATCGGGGCTCAGTATTTGTTCCGCTCGCGCGATCACGGGCAGTCGTGGGAGCGCATTTCCCCCGACCTGACGACGAACGATCCGGAGAAGCAGAAGCAGGAAGAATCGGGCGGCGTGACCGTCGATAATTCTTCGGCGGAGATGTACACGACGATTTATTCGATTTCCGAGTCGCCGAAGAATGGGCAGATCATCTGGGTGGGCACGGATGACGGCAATGTGCAGATCACGCGCGATGGCGCGAAAACCTGGACGAATGTTGTCGGCAATATCAAGGATTTGGGAAAAAATTCATGGGTCTCAACCATCGAGGCCAGCCGCTTCGATGAAGGCACAGCCTACGCAACTTTCGATCGCCACACTTTTGGCGACAAGAAGCCGTACGTTTACAAGACCACCGACTACGGACAGACGTGGACGGCGCTTCCCGCGCAGGAGAGCGGTGTGCGCGGCTTCGCGCATGTGATTAAAGAAGACGCGG
Source organism: uncultured Acidobacteriaceae bacterium (assembly GCA_963818935.1). Taxonomy (GTDB): domain Bacteria; phylum Acidobacteriota; class Terriglobia; order Terriglobales; family Acidobacteriaceae; genus Sulfotelmatobacter. The sequence goes on along the minus strand of CAWFUK010000097.1, from coordinate 2,113 downwards.
TTGACCGCAATGTTCTTTTCCTGGGAACGGAGTTCGGGCTCTGGATCTCGGTGGATGGCGGACAGCGCTGGGCGCAATATAAAGGAACGGATTTCCCTGCCGCGCCGGTGGATGACATCGCCATCCAGGCACGGGAGTCGGATGTAGTGCTGGCCACGCATGGGCGCGGCATCTGGATCATCGACGACGTTTCGCCGCTGCGCGCGCTGACTCCGGAATTAATGACCAAAGAGGCGGCGCTGATTCCGGGGCGGGCGGCAATTCAATATTTTGATGTCAGTGGCGGATGGCCGGAGGGCGATGAGAGTTTTCATGGACGCAACCGGCCGTTTGACGCCCAGATCACGTACTACCAGAAGGGCCGGCACATCTTTGGCGATTTGAAGATCGAGATCTTCGATCAGGATGGCAAGCTGGTGGACACAGTCGCGGGAAGCAAGCATCGCGGACTGAACCGCGCCGCATGGGGAATGCACGTGAAGCCGCCAGCGGTCGCTCCGGCGGCGTCGGCGCTGTTTGAAGCGGCGCAGGGGCCGCGCGTGCTGCCCGGCACGTACACGGTAAAGCTCACGAAGGGAGATCAAACTTACACCGAGAAATTAGACGTGGTGCTTGACCCGCGCGCCAAGTTTTCAGTCGAAGATCGCAAGGCGCAATTCGAACTTTCGATGAAGATTTATAAAGAGCTCGAGCACATGACGTATGGGGTCGAGTCGATTGAAGGAGTGCGGAACGCGGCCAATGCCCGTGCATCCAAGCTGGCGGAGGCGCGAGTGCCAGAAAGCAATCCGCTGCGCAAATCGCTGCAACAACTGGCAGACGATTGCGAAACTCTGCGGGGCAAGATTGTCGCCACCAAAGAAGGCGGCATGATTACCGGCGAAGAGCGAATCCGAGAATTGCTGGGGCAACTTTACGGCGCGGTCATGTCTTATGACGGCAAGCCCACGGATTATCAAGTGGCGCGGACGGAATCGCTGGGCCATGAGCTGCAGGATGTAATCGACGAGTTCCAGGCAAAAGCACAGAAAGAACTACCCGCTATCAACGCCGGGTTGAAGAAGAAAAAGATGGAAGGCATCGCCGTGCTGGTGGAGTCCGACTGGCAGAAGAAGAAAGCGGCGGAGTCAGCCGCGGCCGCGGGAGCGGGCATGCGGACGGGCGAGCGGGAACGAGTGGACAACGACTAGACTCGAGGCTGGTTCCGGTGGCGGCTGGTTTGCCCTGCGAGGGTAGCGCAGGTGCAGGATCTTTCGCCCCGCTGTGAAACGCGGGGCTTAGAGGTGACACCGGGAAAAAGATTACGCCCAGACTCGAACTGAAGCCGCTACGCAATTTCTACTTCGATCTTCTTGGCCGCCGGGTCCAGCTTCACAATGCGGAATTTGCGAATCTGGCCGGCTCGCACTGGTTCCGGCTTGGCTTCAGTGGCGGGTGCGCCACTTTTCCAGCGGGCTTGCAGCATCGATCCGAGTGAAGATAAGTCGGCCTTCGCCGGGCTGGCAGGCGACGCCTGGGCCTTACTTTCCGCCGCTGGGTTCTCCTTATTTTTATCCGTGCGGCAGGCGGCGTGAATTCCCTCGCCCAATTCTGCGCGGGCGTTGGCGCCGGAAGCTTCCATCATGCGGCCGGTGACCACGTCTCCTTCTTTATGTTCGGCGATGTATTCATCGAGGCCGGTGGGGACGAGTTGTTTCATGCTCAGGCGCAACTGGCGCTTCTCCGCGTCGATGGCGAGTACCTGGGCCTGCACGATTTGTCCCAAGCGCACCATATCTTGGGGATGGTTGATGCGCTTCTCGGCGCTCATCTCGCTGATATGAATGAGGCCTTCAACTCCCTCGGTGAGTTGAACAAAGGCGCCAAACTTGGTGATGCTGACGACTGGGCCTTCGACGACTGTGCCTGCAGCGAAGCGTTGCGCGGCATCGGTCCAGGGATCTCCGAGGGCTTGCTTTAGCCCCAGCGAGATGCGGCGCTCGGCGGTGTTGACGCCAAGAATCACGGCGTCGACGACTTCGCCGGGCTTTATGAGTGTGCTGGCGCTGCGCATCTTCTTTCCCCACGACATTTCTGAAACGTGGATCAAGCCCTCAATTCCCGGCTCGAGTTC
>CAWFUK010000096.1:0-46458 GCA_963818935.1 uncultured Acidobacteriaceae bacterium | reverse complement strand
CAAGCTGGTCGCGGGTAATGCCGGCATTGTTGACCAGGATATCGATTTTGCCGAATTGCGCGATGACAGCTTTAATCGTCGTCTTAACCTGCTCTTCATCGGTTACGTCGAGAGCAAAGGCTGCGGCCGTGCCTCCGGCGGCGGTAATTTCGGTCACCAGTTCGTTCAGTTTTTCCTGATTGCGCGCGGCCGCGGCCACGGTGGCGCCTTTGGCGGCTAGCTTGAGTGCGCAGCCTCGTCCGATGCCTTGGGAGGCGCCTGTAACAAAGGCTACGCGCCCTGAAAAGGACATAATGTTTGTTCTCCTGATTCTTGCTGAGTGTTGTCGAAAATCATGCGTGCGGGAACCGGAAATTATACGCGGGCCTGCTGGCAAAAATTACCTTAGCGGTTAGGCCCCATTCCTTTTCTTTTCTCAGGCACGAGTTGGAACTCGTGCCTTCCCGTCTGTCGGGGCGGCGTGATGCCGTTGTGGAGTTGTCATTTTTGTCACGTTGCAGATTGCCCGTCGGCCGATTAACATTCGAAGCACTCCCATGACTCAAGCTTTGACGAATGATCTGATCGCCATGCCCGAAACTTCTAACCACAAACCTTCTGTTACGGATTCGGCTTCCGCCGCCTCTGGGCACCGGTCGTCGCACAGGGCCTCGACCCATGCGGAGGAAACGGCTGGAAATGCAGGCGAGGGCGCCCGCGCCATACAGACCGCGCCTTCCACCGAGGTGTTCGCCGTGTATGGAGTGGAGCCCGAGATTCAGGCTTACGCCATGGCGAAGTATTCGCGTTCGTCACTGTCGATGAAGGAGTCGTTGCGCGAGATCAGTTCGCAGAAGGCGGAAAAGTTTCTCAACACTTTCTATTTTCAGTATGGTCACCGGTCGATTGCCGACCTGGCGCATGTTGCGCTGGCGATCGAGCGACTGTCGATCCTGGCGGCGATTGAGTTGGCGGATGAGCAGCGCTGGGATGGGCAGGAGCGCTCCACACGCTATCAGGATTTCAAAAAGAGCGGGTATTTCGTTCCAGATTTCGGCGCGGACGATGCGTCGCGCAAGCTGTACTGCGAAACGCTGGATTTTCTTTTCGCCGAGTACGAAGCGCTTTCGGCGCACATGACGCAGCATTTGATCAACATCACTCCCAAGCCCGCCGACATGAAGCAGGAAGCCTACGAGCGCACGCTGAAGGCGCGGGCGTTTGACATCACGCGATACCTGCTGCCGCTGGCCACGAACACTTCGCTGGGCGAGATTGTGAATGCGCGGACCTTGGAGACGCAGGTGGCGCACCTGCTTTCTCACACTCACAAAGAGGTGCGCGCGCTGGGCGAGTCGTTGAAGAAGGCGGCGACGACGGCGGCTTACAACATGAATGCGGAGTCGTTGCGAAATCTGGTGGATGAGATTTCGAAGGTGAGTCCGGAGTTGGGGGCGCGGGCCGAGCAGGAATTGCTGCACGAAGTTCGCGTCGCGCCCACGCTGGTGAAATATGCGGACCCGAATCCGTATGAGATGGAGACGCGGCGCGAGTTGCGGCAGGCGGCGCGGGAGTTGATGAAGAGCGAGCCGGTTGCGCCGTCGAAGTCGGATGTGGATTTGCTGGATGAGGAGCCGCTCGAGGTTGAGATTGCCAGCACTTTGCTCTACGAGCATTGCCACCATTCTTATCGCCAGGTGCGGCAGGCGTTGCAGGTGATGGGCGAGCGCTACCGGCGCGAGATTATCGATCTGGGTTTGCGGCATCGCGGGAAGTATGACGAACTTTCGCGGGCGTTTCGCGCGGGGCAGCAGTTCCGCTTCGACATTTTGATGGATACGGGCGGCTTCCGCGATATGCACCGGCACCGGCGCTGCATTCAGGTGATGCAGGGGTTCACCACGCAGCATGGATACGAAATGCTGCTCGATCTGGAAGACGCGGGCGTGCGTGGGCGCTTCGATGCGGCGATGCGGCGCACGCAGGCCACAGTAGAGAAGCTGGCGGCTGGCGCTTCGCCGGAAGCGGAAGAGAATTCGCAGTACGCGATTCCGCTGGCCTATCGCAAGCGGGCGCTGTTCAAGATGGATTTCGCTGAGGTGGTTTACATTTCCGAATTGCGGACTACGCCTGCAGGGCATGTTTCTTATCGCAATGTTGCGTATGCAATGTATGAGGCCGTGGCGCGGAAGTATCCAGCGCTGGCTAAGTATTTCCGCGTGCACGATGTGACCGCGCCGGTGGATTTGCTGCAGAGATAAGGCAGACTCGCCGCACTTTGGCGCAGTCTGATCAAAATAATGAGGCTCTCGACTTTCGCGATTATTGTCTGCTTGCTCTCCTGCTTCCTGCCGTTGCCCGTCGCCGGGGGCGGCAATCGACCCGCCGATGCGGTTCACCGCGCGTTCTCTGCCGACGACTTCGACTGGCGCAAGATAGTTCCCTATCTATATGAGGCGGCAGGGCAGCCTGGAGAACAAGGCCTCCAGACGATGCTGGAAAACTCCAAGGTGATGCGCGCCCACGTACTGAACGAGGTGCGGGCAGAGTGCAAGCCAGGCAACAATCGATGCGATTCGAACCGCGACGGCTTTACGATGGATGGGGAAGCGACCAGAAGGATTGATGGGATCGTTCGCGAAGCGATGGTCCATCGCCACAAGACTGTGTCGGTGGATTATGCCCTGGAGGGACAGCCATTTCCTTTCTCGGATATTGGCGTTCTGAAAAGCGACAATCGGCAAGATGCGTATCTCATCCTGAAATTTTCCGACCACGTCTACACCGCTGCCGAAATGCAGGCCAAATATGGCGCTCCTTACGACACCAATATTTTCCAAATGTACAGCATCTTTAAGTACCGGCTGGAGAACAAGTATTACAAGAGCAACGCGGTGTTCGAAGTCGATCCCGCGGATGGCGCAGTGTTGAGAGTGGCGATCAGCCTGAAGGCCAAAAAAGGGCGCTAGCTGCGTTGGGGATTGAAATGATCAGCAGGCTGGTATGCCCATTTCGGAACCTTATCCACAGTTTATTATCTAGATTCGCCTTTCTTTCGCTTCTTATGGTATGTATAATCCGGCCAGATAAGTTATTTCTAAGGAGCCACTCATGGCGGACGAGCGCGGCAAGGCAATCGAGTTAGCGTTTGCACAGATTGAAAAGCAGTTTGGCAAAGGGTCGATCATGCGGTTGGGGTCGAAGGAAGCGATCGTCCCCATCGCGGTGATCCCGACAGGCTCAATCTCGTTTGATGCAGCGCTGGGCGTGGGTGGATTTCCGCGGGGGCGCGTGGTGGAAGTGTTTGGGCCGGAATCTTCCGGCAAGACCACCATTACGTTGCAGGTGATTGCCGAGGCGCAGAAGACTGGAGGCATGGCCGCGTTTGTCGATGCCGAGCACGCGCTCGATCCGGCTTATGCCAAGAAGTTGGGCGTCGATGTGGATAACCTTTTGGTTTCGCAGCCGGATTATGGCGAGCAGGCGCTTGAGATCACCGAGGCCTTGGTGCGATCGAATGCGATCGACGTGCTGGTCGTCGATTCGGTGGCGGCGCTGGTGCCCAAGGCGGAACTCGACGGCGAAATGGGCGACAGCCATATGGGATTGCAGGCGCGGCTGATGTCGCAGGCGCTGCGCAAGCTGACGGGAACGGTTTCAAAGTCGCGCACCTGTCTGATTTTTATTAATCAAATCCGCGAAAAGATTGGCGTGATGTTTGGCAATCCCGAGACGACAACGGGCGGCCGGGCGCTGAAGTTTTATTCATCGGTGCGCGTGGATATTCGGCGCATTGCGGCGATTAAGGATGGAGATGTGGTCACCGGCTCGCGCACCCGGGTCAAAGTGGTGAAGAACAAAGTGGCCGCACCATTCCGCGAGGCGGAGTTCGACATCCTGTATGGCGAAGGAATTTCGCGCGAAGGCGATCTGCTCGATATCGCGGTGAACAATAATATTTTGGAAAAGTCCGGATCGTGGTTCAGCTATAAGGGCGAGCGCATCGGCCAGGGCCGCGAGAATGCACGCCAGTTCCTGAAAGACAACAAAGACACGATGGCCAAGCTCGACACGGAGGTGCGCAAGGCGCTGGGACTGATTGCGACTCCGGCGCCGGCACAACCAGCGAATGCGGCAGCTCCGGCTCCCACTCAGGGAGCGCGGGTTACAACCATGCCGAGCGCCGCACCGGAGGCGGCGAGAGTGCCGATCGCAGCTAAACGGTAGCCGCTTCTAACTCTTGTCATCCCGAGCAACGCGCGAGGGACCTGGGTGTTTGCTTGCGGCGGAACTGAGTTGCGCTTCAGGCCAGAACCAAGGTCCCTCGCTCCGCTCGGGACCACGACGATAAAGATTGAAGTTGTGTTGCAGTCTAACCATTGTTTTACTAGCTAAAGAAAACCTTCATTGCCATTCTCTCCTCCGCCCGCATAGAATCTCTATTCAACATGCGAGTTTCTGTGAGGACGATTGCATAAGGGCCTAGCTATCTATCCTGGATCGTTTGATCCGACGACCAACGGGCACCTCGATCTCATCGAGAGAGGGTCCAAGATTTTTGACCAATTGGTAGTCGCCATTCTGCGGAACATGGACAAGACGCCGATGTTCAGCGTGGCCGAGCGGCTGGAAATGCTGCGCGAACTTACGGCGGATCTGGAAAACGTCCGCATTGACACGTTTGACGGGCTGATGGTGGAGTACGCGAAATCGCGCGGCGCGACTTGCATTCTGCGTGGTATTCGGGCGATCAGCGATTACGAATACGAATTGCAGATGGCGCTGATGAATCGCAAGCTCGAGCCTACGCTTGAGACCGTGTTCATGATGCCCGCGGATAAATATTCTTACGTGAGTTCGCGATTGGTGCGGGAAGTAGCGCAAGCCGGCGGTCCAGTCAAAGGTCTGGTCCCGGAGATCGTCGAACAAAGGCTGCGGGAAAAACTTGACCCTGCGTACAAGTTGCGGGACGAGCGGTTGCTCAAGGTATTCGCCGAAGACGAGGAAGATAAAGTTAGAGAGAAACCGGAAAAGAAAAGGAAAAAGAAGTCATGACCACGGCAATCAGCGAAGCGGTAAAACTCACCCACCGGATCAACCGCATTCAACCCTCCGCCACAATGGCGGTGGTAGCCGAGGCCGACAAGTTGCGCGCCCAAGGCATCGACGTGGTCGATTTCGGCGCGGGCGAGCCGCATTTTTCCACGCCGCAGCACATCAAAGACGCGGCCATCGGCGCCATTCAAAGCAATTTCACCAAGTACACCGCCGTACCGGGAACGCCTGAGTTGCGCGACGCCATCGTTCACCGGCACGCGGTGGATTTCGACTCCGATTACCGGCGCGAGGAAGCGATTGCCTCGACGGGCGGAAAAAATGCGCTGTTCAATGCCATTCAGGTGCTGGTCGATCATGGCGACGAAGTAATTCTGCCGGTTCCCTACTGGGTCTCGTTCAAGGACATCGTGCGCTACGCCGGCGGCGAGTGCGTGCTTCTGCAATCGGATGAGTCGCAAGGCTTTCGGGTTACGGCCCAGATGGTTGCGAGCCTCATCACGCCACGGACGAAAGTCATCATTCTGAATTCTCCGTCGAATCCATCCGGAGCGGTGATGAGCGCGCAGGACCTGACCGAAGTTGTACGCTTAGCGAGCGAGCGTGGCATCTGGGTTCTCTCCGACGAATGTTACGTTTATCTCAACTACACAGGCAAGAATTTTTCGGTGGGATCTTTGCGTGAGTTCAAAGACCGCATCGTGGTATTGGGATCGCTCTCGAAAACTTATGCCATGACGGGATGGCGGCTGGGTTACGCGCTGGGTCCCACGGCGGTGGTGAGCGCAATGTCGAAGTTGCAGAGCCAGTCAACCTCGAATCCAACATCGATTGTGCAGAAGGCTGCGGTAGCGGCGTTGAAGGGGCCGCAGGAGTGTGTCGAGCAGATGCGGCGCGAATATATTGTGCTGCGCGATCACGTGGTGAAGGGTCTGCGATCGATTCCCGGCATAACGTGCACGCTGCCGGAAGGCGCGTTCTACGCCTATCCGAATGTTGCAGCGTTTCTGGGACGGGGCGGTGTGAAGTCGGCGTCCGACCTAGCAGGCAGACTATTGCGGGAAGCCCATGTGGCGACCGTGCCTGGAGAAGGATTCGGCACCGGCGACCATATCCGCGTATCCTATGCGACCTCGAAAGCGGAATTGGATCGCGGACTTGAGCGGATGCGGAAGTTCTTAGCAGGACTGTAAGCCGTTGTCGAATCTCGCATGCACTAGGAGCGACTGTCATCGCGGGCGAAGCGAGCGATCTCGGTTCTTGTCTGGACCGCGGCAACGGTGGCGCTGGCAGAAACCAAGATCCCTCGCTTCGTTCAGGATGACACTATCATTTAGAGGGATCAGAGCATTCGGTCATCCAGATCATTTTCATGGCGAATTTATATCCATTCTTGATGCTTCCACGATTCGATGCCCGCCCTTGGGGCGCGCTGGATCTCTCGCCGATTTATCCCAATCGACCATTTGAAGAGAAGATTGGAGAGGCGTGGCTCACGGGTGACGAGTGCGCGATCGCGAACGGGCCGCTGGCCGGGCAGACACTGGCCAAGGTCAGCGAGAAATATCAGCGGAAACTGGTAGGCGATGCGGCTCGCGATGCGCGCCGATTTCCTTTATTGCTGAAATTTCTTTTTCCGCACGAACATCTTTCGGTGCAAGTGCATCCTGATGACGTACAGGCTTTACGCGTCGGCCAGCCGTGGGGCAAGACGGAGTGCTGGTTCGTGGCGCACGCCAAACCGGGTGCGAAGATTGCATTGGGATTGAAGCCGGGAGTGACTGTGGCACAGTTGGAGGAGGCGATCCACGAAAAACGCGCCGAGGAATCGCTGAACTGGCTCAATGTTTACAGCGGCGACATGATTTATGTGGCGGGCGGAACTGTGCACACGTTGGGGCCGGGCTCGGTGATCGTCGAGACGCAGCAGCAGTCGGATACGACGTATCGCTTATATGATTACGGACGGCCGCGCGAGTTGCATCTGAAGGAAGGCCTGGCAGCGGTGAAAACGAAGGTTGGGTCAGGCAAAGTGGTGCGCCCTGCGCCGGCGCAGATTGCGGGTAGCAACAATCGAAAAGCATCGCTCGTGGCCGCTCCTTATTTTTCGGTCGATATGTTTGAGTTGAGGGACGCGCAGGAACTGGATACGGTCGGCGAATCCGGCAAGAATTCGGCGCAAATCCTGGTCGCACTGGAAGGGTGTGGCATAGTGGAAGCGGCAGGAACGGAAGCCGTCACTTTCGCAAAGGGCGACGCGGTGGTAGTTCCGGCGTCGGTTGGGAAGTTCACGGTGCGACCGCAGTGGACCATTGAGTTTTTGCGATCGCGTGTGCCGGGCGCAGCGTTGCCCGAGCCAGAAACACGAATGTAAGGGTTGGAACGACTGAAAAGACGAAAGACCTTGGCTAAGAATTCAAATTTCTATCCTGTAATCCTTGCTGGAGGCCGCGGAACGCGCTTCTGGCCGTTAAGCCGAAAAAAACGCGCCAAGCAGTTGCTGGCGCTCGATGGCAAGCAGACGATGATTCAGCAGACGGTGGCGCGGCTGCTGCCGCTGGCTCCATCGAACAAGTTCTGGATCGTTACGAATGACGATCTTCGTCCCGCAATTCTGAAGCAGCTTCCAAGGTTACCGAAGGCGCAGGTACTCGCCGAGCCTGTGGGGCGCAATACCGCGCCGGCGATTGGATTGGCGGCGTTCTTGCTGTTGCGCGACAATCCCGATGCGATTATCGGAATGTTTCCCTCGGATCACGTGATTGGCGATGAGGATGCTTATCGAGCGACGATTCAACGCGGCGCCGCGCTCGCGGCTGCGGGCGAAAACATTGTCGTGCTCGGTATCCGGCCAAATCGAGCGGAAACTGGTTATGGATATATTGAAGCCGGCGTCGCGTTCGATGGAGATGCCCTGCGAGTGCGGCGTTTCACCGAGAAGCCTGATACAGAGAAAGCCGCCGCTTTCGTGGCCGCGGGAAATTATTATTGGAACAGCGGAATGTTCTTGTGGAGCGCCCGCACGCTGGCCAATGCGCTGCGCGAACATTTGCCGAAGACCGCTTCCCTGCTCGAAGAAATTGCCGCTACTTTTGGCACGCGCAAATTTGCTGCGACCTTGGGCAGACTTTATCCCAAGTGCGAGAACATCAGCGTCGATTACGCCGTGCTGGAGCCCCGTTCGGCGAAGGGCGAGCAGGAGGGCAACATATTTTGCCTGCCCGCCGATTTTGGCTGGAACGATCTGGGCTCGTGGACGGCGTTGCACGAGCACCACACCGCCAAGAGTAATCCAGTGCACGGCAATCTCATCAATGGCGCCGGCGTGTTCGTGCTGAACGCTGGCGGAAATTACATTCACGCTCCAGGCAAGTTTGTCGCCGCGGTCGGAGTGAACAACTTGGTTGTGGTTGAAACGCCGGATGCTTTGCTGATCACCACGCGGCAACATGCGCAAGACGTGGGAAAAGTCGTGAAACATTTAGACGAGAAAAAACTACATAAGCTCACCTAGTTTCCGGTTTTTCAGCTCCGAGTCACTGGGATCTAGAAACCGGAAACTGACTTTCTATGGCTCAAGAAATCAAATTTGGAACCGACGGATGGCGGGGCATTATAGCCGATGACTTCACCTTCGATAACGTGCGCCGAGTTGCGGGCGCAATCGCCTCCTATGTTTTGAAATACGAAGATTCGCCGCGCGGAGTTTTCGTTGGCTACGACACGCGATTCGCGTCGCAACGCGCGGCGCAGATTGCGGCGGAGGTGATTGCCGCCGGGGGCATTCCGGTGAAGCTAGCCAGCGATTACACTCCCACGCCAGCGGTTTCCTTTGCAGTGAAGCAGAACGGCGCGGCAGGCGGGGTGATGGTGACGTCCAGTCACAATCCATGGAATTGGAACGGGGTGAAGTTCAAAGGAAATTTTGGCGGATCGGCTACTCCCGCCATCATGAAACGGATCGAAGAAGAAATGGCTGCCGGCGCAATGCCGCAAGGGGCAAGGGCAAGCGTCGAGGAGGCCGATCTCAAAACGCCCTACATTGCCGCTGTCTGCGGCTTCGCCGACCTGGATTTGATTGGTAAAACTAAATTCAAGTTTGCCATCGATTCGATGTATGGTTCCGGACGCGGCGTTCTTGCTGGAATTTTCCGCGAGCGCGGAGTTCCACATATTGCTATCCGCCAGGAAGTGAATCCCTTGTTCCCTGGAATTAATCCCGAACCGATCGAGCCGCATATCGCTTTATTGCGGGAAACAGTGGTTCGCGAAAAATGCGATGCTGGTTTGGCCACGGATGGAGATGCGGATCGAATTGGCGCGGTGGCGGAAGACGGCAGCTTCGTCGATTCGCACAAAATTTTCTGTGTTTTGCTGCGCTGGCTATTGGGGCGAAAAAAATGGTCCGGAGGCGTGGTGCGCGCCTTCAACACCACGCGCATGCTCGATCGCATTGCTGCGAAACACAGCCGCAAACTTTACGAAACGAAGATCGGATTCAAGTACACGGCTGACCTGATGATGGAGCATGACATCCTGATCGGCGGCGAAGAATCCGGCGGCATTGGGTATTCGCGCTTTTTGCCCGAACGCGATGGAGTGCTGAATTGCCTTTTGCTGGCGAATGTGATGGCAGAAGAAGGAAAACCGCTGGGTCAACTTGTGGCGGATTTGCAACGGGAATTTGGACCGCATTACTATGGCCGGCGCGATCTGCATATTGCAGAAGACGTGAAGCAAGGCGCGATTCAGCGGGCCAGCGACCAGCGTACACAAAAACTGGGACGCTATCGGGTGCTGAAGAAAGAAAATCTCGACGGCATCAAATTCTTTCTCGATGCGCCCACGAATGGCCAGGGAGCGGAGGCCTGGATTCTATTTCGCGCCTCGGGAACGGAACCGCTGCTGCGAGCCTATGCCGAAGCCGCGTCGCCAGAGTTGGTCAATGAGATCCTGACCGACGCGGAAAGTTTTGTTAGGGATAGGGGTTGACGCCCCTCGCGTCCCACTCACGAAAGTCTACATTTGACGCACCTTTGCGACCGCGTTAATGCGATACTTTTAGCAGGCATGAATTTTGCTGAGACCATAAGTTCCAGTCCGAGCGATTCGCCTGAGGCACGGCGGTACAACCGCATCCATCGCTGGTTGGGAATCGCGGACTTTGTGATCGGAGCCGCTTTCCTGATTGTGTTGCTGGCAACAGGATGGAGCGGCTGGCTGCGCGATATTGCTCTGCGGCGCGGCTTCCAGAACTACTCGCTTTCCCTTTTCATCTATTTATTTTTTTTGCTGCTGATCAGCAAGGTGCTTGGCCTGGGCTTCGACTATTACGGATTTCGGCTGGAGCGGAAGTTTCAGCTCTCGAATCAAAGGCTGCGGTCGTGGCTATGGGACGAAACCAAAGCCTTTCTGCTGGGACTGGCGATGGCTGGGATCGTGGTCGAGTTGCTGTACTTCATGGTTCGCCAGTCTCCACAGCATTGGTGGATCATTACGTGGGCGCTATTCATGGGGCTGTTTATTCTGCTGGCGCAGCTTGCGCCAGTGGTGCTGTTCCCGATCTTTTACAAGTTTGAGCCTCTGGAGAATGAAGATTTGCGGCGGCGTTTGGTTCAATTAAGTGAGCAGGCGGGGACGCGCGTGCGCGGAATCTATCGCTGGAAGCTTTCGGAAAAGAGCAAGAAGGCCAATGCAGCACTGACTGGGCTAGGCCGCACGCGGCGAATCATTCTAGCGGACACGCTTTTGGATAATTATGCGCCGGAAGAAATTGAAGCGGTGTTGGCGCATGAATTAGGGCATCACGTTCACCGGCATATTCTGAAAAGCATTCTGGTGCAGGCTGGAATTACCTTGCTTGGCTTCTGGGCGGCTAACTTTGTGCTGCACTATGCGGTCGATCATCAGATGTTTGACGAGCTTTCTGACTTTGCGAATCTTCCTTTGCTGGCCCTCACGGCGACGGCGCTTTCTCTTCTTTTGATGCCTGCGCTCAACGCCTATTCGCGTTATAACGAGCGGCAAGCCGACCGCTATGCCTTTGAGTCGATTGCCAGCGTGGCGCCTTTCATTTCATCGATGAACAAGCTGGCGCAGCAGAATCTGGCCGAGCGAACTCCCTCAAGATTGGTGGAAGTATTGTTCCACTCCCATCCGGCGATCTCGAAACGGCTGGCAGCGGCGGAGGCTTGGAGCCGGGCGCAGGAAGCGGGGTCGCAGAGTTAGGGACGCGGACGGGTTCGTTACCAAAGATGATCGTAACCGGCCCTGTGGCAACTAACGGTTCTTCAGGATCTCTGCAGCGCGCTGGAGGTCGTCCTCGGTGTCGACGCCAACGGAGTCGTAGGAAGTTTCTCCCACGTAGATTTCGATTCCGTTTTCGAGGAAACGCAATTGTTCCAGCCGCTCGCTTTTTTCTAACGTAGATTCCGGTTGATTCACAAAAAAATCAAGCGCAGGCTTTCGGTAGGCGTAGAGTCCAAGGTGCTTGAAATAGCGCGAGCCGGTACCGTCGCGATCGAAGGGAATGGTGGCGCGGGAGAAATAAAGGGCGCGACCGTCAGTACCGGTGACCACCTTGACAGCATTCGGATTGCCAACGTCTTCCTGAGAGCAGGGCGTTTTCACCGTTCCCACCTGCACTCCAGGATCTTTCATCACATCGAGCAGCGTGGCAATCTGTTCCGGACAGACCAGCGGCTCATCGCCTTGCACGTTGACATAGACGTCGGTCGCGATTGAGTTCGACACTTCGTGTACGCGCTCGGTGCCGCTGCGGTGCGCGGATGAAGTCATCTGCGCCTTCCAATCGTGTTTGCGGCAGGCTTCCAAAATCTCTTCGGAATCAGTGGCGATGATGACATCGGAGAGGAGCGGAGAGGAACGGACCGCTTCATAGGCCCAGCCCACCAGAGGCTTTCCGGCAATTTCGCGCAGCATCTTTCGTGGCAACCGGGTGGATGCCAAGCGGGCGGGAATTATGGCAATTGAGTTCATCCGAGATCTAGTTTCCCGTTTCCTGGTTGAAGAGGCAAGTATCGACCGTGGGAGCGGGGATTGAGGAGAAACGTTTGACCCTTTTGGAGTTGGCTCTTAGAATGAGGAATTGGACCAAAGGCGCGATTCTGGTCGTGTGCAATGAAGCGAGAGTTCGTCCCAGCGACTAGTCCTCTCGTCGCGTCTTCCCCAATGGCGGCGTAGCTCAGGTGGTTAGAGCGACGGTCTCATAATCCGTAGGTCAGTGGTTCGAGTCCACTCGCCGCCACCAAATTCCATCGAAACCATTCAAGAATCCGCACCCCCTCGGCGACATCGACTCGTCCTTCCGTTTTGGCTTCATCAAGACAGATTCCTCCATATTTTGCGCAGAAGGCTTCTGGGCCGCTAAAGGTTCAGCCAGATCGTCCCGATAGATGAACCAGCAGTTCTGGCGTGCCGTTGAGCAGAGTTCATGCCTAGCGGCGCTCGGATGACCGGCGGCTTTCACGCATCGGGTAATCCGCAACAGGATGCGCAACAGCAGCGTGGAGGTTCGCATGAAGTGGAATTCGATTCGGACGAAAGTGGTGGCCGCGATGTTGGCCTGCCTTGTGGTAGGAGTGGGCGGCATCCTGGGGCTGATGCGCTACAGTTTCGAACGCAACTCCTCGGTCCTTGCAGTCGAATCAGTCACCGGAGCACAAAAGCTGTTTACCATTCTGCAAGCCCGGGAAATCAGCAAAATGACGGCGGTCAGCGAGGCACTGCTGCTGGACCCGGAGATCCGCGACGCTTTCGCGGCCAAAGATCGAGCCCGACTGCTCCAGTTGACGGGACCTCTCTATCCGAAATTAAAAAGCGAGGGGATCACCAACTGGATGTTCCATACTCCGGAGCCAGACATGGCGGTCTTCTTGCGTTTGCACAACCCGGCCAAGTTTGGCGACCAGCTGAATCGGTTTATTGATCACCAAGCCGTACAAACACACGCTATGGTGACCGGAAACGAGCTGGCCAAGGCGGGGTTTGCGGTACGCATCCTGCGGCCGTTCTACGACGCCAAAGGGAGCGTGACTGGCTACGTCGAGTTCGGGGAAGAACTCGGTCAGTTTATCCACACCATGAAAAGCCAGACCGGCAATAACTACGGACTTCTGCTCAGCAAGAAATTTGTCGACCGCCAGTTTTGGGCGGATTCCAGCGCGGTATGGAAGCGCCGTGACAACTGGAGTGACAATCCAAACTTTGTGGTGGCAGACAAGACCACGGCGGACGATAAGATCATCGCATTCCATGGAGAACTGAGCGCCGTGCCGGAAGAGGGCGAGGTGCTGGAGCGTCTGCAGGATGGCAATTCGGTTTTCGTGCGCGGCATTTTTCCGATTCGCGACGCGGCCGGAAATACCGTGGGCGCCATGTTCGTGGTGCGAGATATTTCGGGTTTCTACCTGGCGATGCAGCGAACCCAGAAAATTCTCGTACTGTTAACCGTGGTGGCGCTGATGATTGGAACGGTGCTGGTGCTGACTCTGTTGAATCGTCTCGTATTTCGCCGTCTGGAACACATTATTGTCGTCGCCACTCGCGTGGTTGGCGGCGATTATGACAGCGAAATTCGGATCAGCTCCGACGATGAAGTAGGCCAATTCGAAAGTCTGTTCGAGCAGTTCCGGCGCGTATTTGTCGACGCTTTATCGCATATTCCGGAAATGCAGGAAAAATAAGACGGCCTGCTAGCGCCGGCTTCGCCCACAAGTTCCCCTTACATCTCTGCTGACAACTTCGCCCCTGGCAGCAACAAAGAAGCTTGCGGATGGCAATCGCGGAGCTTCTTCTCCCGGGAACGGCACAGTCGCTTGTGATATACGTCACTGCAAAGGGGTTTCCGCCAGCGCAGAATGCACGCTGGTCTGGTAGCACTCGTGCACCCCCCGGAGGCCCTTCATGAGCACTGTCACCGTCGACAAGCGCGAAAACATTTCCAATCTATTGGCCATGGATGAAGAATATCCGGCGCCAAAGATCGTTGCCCAGAATGCTCTCCAGAAAGATTGGCTGGCGGAGTGCGTGCGTGCACGCAATGATCCCGACGCTTTCTGGGCGGAGTACGCGGAGCGATTTGTATGGTCCCGGAAGTGGGATCGCGTGCTGGAGTGGGATGGTGTTCATCACAAATGGTTCACCGGGGCCAAGACGAACATCACGGTGAATGCGCTCGACCGGCATGCGAGTTCCGACCGATGCAATCGCGCCGCCTTCATCTGGCTGGGAGAAGACGGCAGCGAGCGCATCGTGACCTACGGGCAACTCTACCGCCTGGTTTGCCGCTTTGCCAACGGATTGAAGTCGCTAGGAGTGGTCAAGGGCGATCGCGTGATTATCTATATGCCTTTGACGATTGAGGGCGCAGTCGCGATGCTGGCCTGCGCACGACTGGGCGCGATCCATTCGGTGGTATATGCGGGCCTGGGACATACTGCTCTGCGCGACCGAATTGTCGACGCCGAGGCCAAAATCGTGATTGCGGGGGACGTGGGATACCGGCGTGGCAAGACAGTTCCTCTTAAAGCTATAGTCGATGACGCGGTGGATGGGCTCGAGTGCGTGCAAAAGGTGGTGGTTTACTCGCGCGCTAAGGCGGAAATCACGGCTCCCCGGGAGATCGATTTTAATGATCTGCTGAAGTTTCCAGCGGACTGCCCGGCAGAAGAGATGGATGCGGAAGATCCGCTGTTTCTGCTGTACACCTCAGGGTCGACAGGAAAACCCAAAGGCGTTTTGCACGTGCACGGCGGCTACATGGTCGGGACGACCTACCATCTGGCGAGCTATTTCGATGTAGGCGAACGCGACATCTTCTGGTGCACGTCGGATATTGGATGGGTGGTGGGACATTCCTACATTGTCTACGCACCGCTCTGCGCGGGCGTTACGACCTTATTCCGCGAAGGAGCGATCGACTATCCGAATCCGGGCGTGGCCTGGGAGATCGTGGAGCGCTACGGCGTTACCAAGATGTTCACAGCACCGACAGCGTTGCGAATGTTCATGCGATTCGGTGATAGCTATCCCGCGGCACACGACATCAGCACGTTGCGCGTGATTGCGTGCGCGGGGGAACCGCTGAACCCTGAAGCCTGGCGCTGGGCGCAGACTCATCTTGCCGGAGATGGCAAATGGGGCTATGTGGTCGATAACTGGTGGCAAACCGAGTTGGGTGGGCCGACGCTGGGAACGCCGCCATCGATGGCGATGCGTCCGGGAAAAGTCGGAGTGGCAGTGCCTGGCGCCGAAGCTGATGTCCTGGATGAGAATGGCAATTCGGCTCCGGCTGGCATGGGAGGCCGCTTAGTACTGAAGCGTCCGTTCCCGCACATGCTACGCACGGTGTGGCGCGATCCGGCGCGATACGAGCGCGATTGGCAGGTCATCCCGGGATGTTATGTGACTGGGGACGTGGCCATGAAGGACAAGGATGGATACATCGCCGTGCTCGGCCGCTACGACGACGTGCTGAACGTGGCCGGACATCGTATTGGCACAGCCGAGGTAGAGAGCGCGCTGGTATCGCATCCCGCAGTGGCCGAGGCGGCGGCGATCGGAGTGCCGGATGCGTTAAAGGGTGAATCGATCAAGGCCTTCGTTCAGGTGCGGAATGACCATGTGGCCTCCGATGCGCTCGCCGCGGCGCTGATTGAACACGTGCGCAAGGAGCTGGGGCCGATTGCGACCCCGTCCTCGCTGGAGTTTGTGGCGTCTTTGCCCAAGACGCGGTCGGGGAAAATCCTGCGACGTTTTCTTAAAGCTAAGGAAGCTGGAGTCGACGCGGGCGATGTCTCTACGATGGAGGGTTAGGCTGGCACCGCACTCCACCGCGAGTGGATGAGGCATCGGGCTGGAGACAAAAGACTGTGGCACGTTCGTGCCAAGGAGTGGCACTCAAAGGCTATTTTGCATTTAACCTTCCCGATCTATGCTCGTTGTTGAGCAGCACTTGGGGGAGGGCTGATCAACAAACGTCCCGGTGACTCAAACTGAGTCTGGGACGTTTTGTTTTGCACGCAACATTTTCGCGGCCTGAGGCTTGCCAGCCTGCTACGAGCCCGCGATCAGATCCACGCCGAGCGTTGCCAGTTCGACATCTTCCTTTGAGGAGAGGCCGCTCACCGCGATTGCGCCCACCACCTCGCCGTTCTTCCAGACCGGCAGGCCGCCGCCCCAGCCCACATAATTAGGATCGCCGTAGTAGGCGATATCGTGGCCCCTCTCCGGATGCTTGACCTTTTCGCCGATCTCACGGGTTGGCTTGCGCTCCCGAGCTGCCGTCCAAGCCTTATTCATGGCGATGCGAATGGAGGAAACAGGCGCGCCATCCATACGAGCGAAGCATATTAGATCCCCGTGGGCATCCGCGACGGCTACAGAGGCCGCCTTCTGCATTTGCGACCCCTTTTCAACAATGAGGTCAATGGCGCGGCGAGCTTCAGAATAGTCGAGGGTGTGGAGGGTTCGCATGATGGGGAGTCGTCTCCAAAACGAATGCTGGCCATCGCTGGCCAGCATGTGAGTTTCACAACATTGTATCTGGGCCGGGAAGATGTTCCCGGCCCAGAGGTTTCTAGAACACAAACTTCAGGGCGAACTGGGTCAAGCGCTCCGATGAGGCGACACCGCCTTGAATGGTTGAGTTGATGACGCCGAAGCCTCCTGCTCCGAAGCCGGTTGCGGGCATGTTGAAGTACGGATGGTTGAACAAGTTGAAGAATTCCGTACGGAACTCGATGCCCAGTCTCTCGTTGACTTTGGTTCGCTTGAAGACGGCGAAGTCAAAGTTGGCAATTCCAGGTCCGCGAAGGGTAGGATCGACGCGTGCTTCGGTACCCGGGCCGTAATCCGGCGGATCCGCGAAGCAACTGGTGTTGAACCAGTTGGTGATGTGGCCGCCGCCAGCTTTCTTGTCGCACCCTTGAACCACGTCGGGCCGGATGTTGCCGACTCCCAGATTTGCCGCTTCCAGCGGAGTCGAACCGGAGTAGGTGATTTTCAGCGGGAAGCCGCGCTGGAAGGTCGTGATTCCATCCACGCCCCAGCCGGAGACCGCACCATTGGCGAAGCCGCTCAGATTGCTTGCGAACGCCTTGCCATGACCGAAAGGAAGGTCGAGAACGTAGCTGATGACCAGGCGCTGGGAAATATCCTGCGACGAAAGTGAGTCTTCGCCCTTCAGGTTGTTCCAATCCTGCACGGCGCCGACGCCGCCGGTGTTCCCTTCCAGCCAGCTCGTCAGAGTGTCAGTGTTGGAGATAAGTTTGGCATTGGTGTAGGCCACGAGAAGAGTTCCGCCGCCCTGGAAGCGACGGGTGACGCTAACTTGCAGCGAGTTGTACGCGCTCTCGCAGCAACCGAAGCCAGCCAGGTTCAGACCGTTGTATTGCGGGTAGGGGCGTTCGAGCTGACCGAAGGGCACCGTAGCACCGTTCAAGGACGGATTGGGATTTGTACCCGCCATTGGGTTGGCTACCGGAGTCGTAAGGGCAGCACCCTGAGACCAGAGCGTGTCGGGAAGCTGATCGACGTTGGTCGAATACTGCTGTAGGTGCACGCCGTGCGAACCGGCGTAAGCAACATCCGCGAAGAATCCAGCAGGCAACTGACGCTGGATGTCGAGGTTCCATTGCTGGACGTAGCCCCACTTCGGATTGCTGTTTCCGCTGATTCCGTAGTACGGAGCCAGGCTGGGGCTGCCGTTAAAGAGCATAAAGCTGGAGATATCGGCCGAGAACGGAGCCAAGGTACCCGCCAAGGGAGCGAAGTTGCGCCCCGGCGGAGGCAAGATTCCGGAGTTGCCGAACGGGCCGCTCTGGGCGCAGCCGAAATTGTTCGGCCCCCTGACCGGGAACGCGGACGTGCCTGTGAAGTTATACGAGCAGTCGTCGCCATCCATCATGGCGAACGGAGTGATGAACGAATCGTTCGTGGCGTGGAGCGGTGTGCTGGCGAGGTTAATGGGGTCGTTATCGGGATTCAATCCGAAAGACACGTAGTTGGGAATGTAGAAGATGCCGTAACCACCGCGGATGACGGTCTTCGGATCAACAGAATAGGCGAAGCCGATTCGTGGCGAGAACGCCTTTTTGTCCATGGGGATGTTGTTCTGGCTGCTGTTTCGGCCAGTTCCGACCAGGAAAGCATCGCCGGGACACGCGTCCCCCGCTACTCCGCCGCAACCCGTTGCCGTGGCGTTGACCGCCGACGGATCCCAATAGGAGAGCCGTCCGTAGGCGTCCGACCAAGTACCCTGTAATTCATAGCGAAGGCCGAGGTTGATCGTGAGTTTGGGAGTTAAGTGCCAGGTGTCATCGAGATACAGAGCGCGGTAGACCTGCAAGCCCTTGGTCTGAGCTGGAACCTCAGCAACACCCTCGGTTTGGTTGACGAAGCTGCCTTCATTTTGCGACAGACCGAGCAGGAAATCGGCGTAGGCGAAATTGGAATTGGTCGCCCCTCCGTCGCCTAGGGCCAAGGGGGTTGTCCAGTTGCCGCCGAACGCGAACGCGCCACTGGCGATGTTGGTCTGGAAGTAGTTGTCGTAACCCCACTCGATCTGGGCGCCGGTCTGAATGGTGTGCTTGCCGCGGATCAGGGTAAATGCCGGGGTCAAGTTGTACTGCGAGTTATGATCGCCAATGGCGCTATTGCCCTGTGACTTACCTACGTCGTTCGGGAACGGAAACGCCGGAGTGGGCGGAGTCCGCATGGAAGAGCCGGGGGTATTGTAAGTGGAGGGCCAACCCAGAGTCGTCAGGTCAAAGCCGGAGAGGAGCGGGTTGCGGCCATAGACGAAACGGCTAGCTGCCAGGTTTACGTCCAAAATCGTGGTTGGGCTGAAGGTGTGGTTGATGCCGACCGCGAGCAGCTTGGAGTGATATTTCTCAGCGCAGCGGTCCAGACAGAGTCCCGTTCCGAAAGGATTTACCGCGAGATCGGTCAGACCGAAGTAGGTAAATCTACCGAAGACGCGAGTGTTGGCGCCGATATTCTGGTCGCCGCGCGCGACAAACTCGTTGGTATTGCCGCCGGCGGGAGCCGCGCTCAAATAATTGTTGATGTCGGACGAGGTATTGGTGGGCGACGGGAAGTAGGTCTTCCACATCACCTGCGTAGCGGTGCTGAATTCCGAGCTGGGGATTTGATTGTTTGCATATGCCACCGTGCGCTGCCCAGCCGCATTCGTGCTATACGGATCCCACAATTGGCCGGCGGGATTGCTACAGATACCGCCCACGAAGGTGCCGCCTGCTCCGCCTGCGGAGGTTGGGAATGTGCACAGGGATGAAAAGTCTCCAGTCAGTTCGCCAGTTTGCGGAACTGTGGTGGTGAAAGGAGATCCGGTGCGCTGCCGGTACTGCTCCCAGCTCACATAGAAGAACGTCTTATCCTTGACCACCGGGCCGCCCAACTGGAAGCCGTACTGGTTCTGAGTCCACGGTGGCGGGGTATTGGACGTGCCGGCTGTAATTTCACCGGCCTTGTTGAAGTATTCGTTGGCGTTCAGGACTTTATTGCGGAAGTATTCATAGCCCGATCCGTGCCAGTTGTTGGTACCGGATTTGGTGCTGAGGTTGGTAACGCCGCCGGAGAACTTGCCCCACTCGGCGCCCAGGTTGCTGTACTGAACCTTAAACTCGCCAACTGAATCCTGGGTCGGAATGACGATGGGCAGGTTGATGTAGCCGATGTTCAGGGGTTGACCATCCAGGTACTCTGCACCCTGATTGGCGAACGATCCGCCGATTTGGTAGTTGCCCCAACTGAAGGGGTTCTGGCCGACCGGCGAACCGCCGGAGCCGCCTTGCGCGACTGCGGCCGGGGAAACCGTGATCAAATTGAAGATGTTGCGGCCGTTCAGAGGAAGCTCGTCGGCTTTGCGCTCTTCGACGACCTGGCCCAGCGAGGAAGTCTCGGCCTGAAGCAGCGGCGTCTCGGAGGTTACTTCGACGACCTGGCTGACTTCGCCGACTTGCAGCCCGACATCAACGTGGGTGTCCTGCTGAACTTCCACGACCACATTTCGGACGAAATGCTTAAAACCCTGTTTTTCCACGTCAATGCGATATTGACCGGGGAACAGGTTCACGAACGTAAAAAGTCCGTCGGCGCCGCTGGACTGCGTGCGCTTTTCCGATGTGCCCAGGTTCGTCAAGGTCACAGCAGCATCGGTGACGGAGGCTCCGCTGGGGTCTTTGACAGATCCAGCGACAGATCCATAAGTGCTTTGGGCGTATAAAGAGGCGGAGGCAAAAATTATCATGCCCAGGGAAACTAGCAGAGTCCACAAAATGCGACGTGGCATAGAGAATCTCTTTCCGAAGCAAACAACGTAAAATTTTGTCAAACTCTAGTGGCCCGAATTCTTGTCTAGTGGGATGACCGTTGTCAAGCAGAAAATAGTAGATTCCTATTAGAGTAATCGTTAACCCTCGCCCAAAATGGTGTATGCTTCGGCTCAATGACCGCAACAATGACGGATATTGCGCGAGCCGTAAAGGTTTCCGTAGTCACCGTATCGAAAGTTTTGCGGAATCAAGGGAGAATCAGCGACGCCACCCGGAAGCGAGTCTTGCGCGAGGCGAAGCGGCTGAATTACCAGACGAATTGGGTGGCACGGAGTCTGGTGACGCGCCGGACTTACACCATCGGCTTACTGCTGCCGGAATTCGCCCATCCCTTCTTTGCCGAGATTGCGCGCGTCGTGGCGCATAGCGTTCGTCCCCACGGTTATCACGTGGTGATTTCCTCTTTTGAAGAAGATCCCGAACTGGAAGCGAGCGAAGTGGATTGCCTGCTGGCGCGGCAGGTGGATGGCTTAATCATCGCTTCCGCCCAGCCGGAACGGCGTCTTGACATGTTTAAGCGGCTGCAGGGCACGAAAACGCCCTATGTTTTGATTGACCGTCCCATTCCAGGTCTGCGAGCTTGTTTCGTGGGCGCCGACAATCAAGCGATTGGCCGACTGGCGACCGAGCACTTGATCGCGCGCGGCTGCCGGCGGATTGGGCATTTGCGTGGTCCCGAAATGGGAATCGCGGCAGCACGACTGGAGGGATACCGCCGTGCGCTATCGCGCGCGGGATTGCGCTGGCCCTCGGGTTACGTCGTCGAAGGCGGCCATGGCGACGCCACAGCCTACGAAGGGATGCGGATCATGTTGAAGGTTACGCCTCCGCCGGACGGAGTTTTCTGTTACAGCGATCCGGTTGCCATCGGAGCCATGCGGGCCATTACCGAGGCGGGTTTTCGACTTCCGCAGGATATTGCAGTGGTGGGAGCGGGCAACGTTCACTATAGCGACGCGCTGGCAGTACCGCTTACCTCGGTAGACCAGGGCACGTGCCGAATTGGAGAGATCGCTTCCAAACTTCTTTTGGAGAGGATTGCGGCAAAGGGCTACATGCGGCCCCAAAAAATATTGATTCCACCCACTCTGGTGGAACGCGAATCGACGCTGCGGGCAGCCTGACGCTGCCGGGAAAAGTGAGAACACAGTTGCCCGCTCTCGCGGTATGCTGGTCACTAAGGAATTCCGGGTTTGGTCAACACTCTTTTTCGTGCATCCTGCATCGTGGCTCTGCTTCTGGGGGCGGCAGCTCCAAGTACACCCGTTTTCGACGTCATCCTGCCCAAGGGCTTGGATTTCGTACTCGAGAACTCTCCCACTCCGGCAAAATATCTGATCGAAACCATGCCCGGAGGCGTAGCCTTACTGGACTACAACAACGACGGATTGTTGGACATTTTCCTGGTAAATGGCGGCCGCGTCACCAACCCCGCGCAATCGCCGGACAACTTCGATCGGCAGAATCCGCGCTATTGGAACCGGCTCTACAGGCAAAATAAAGACGGTAGCTTTACCGATGTGACGAAGGAAGCTGGACTGGCGAACGCCGGCGATGGGAACTACGGCATGGGCGTCGCCGTCGGCGATTATGACAATGATGGATATCCCGACATCTTCGTCACCAATTATGGAAAGAACATTCTCTATCACAATAATGGGGACGGCACTTTCACGGATGTGACCGCGAAAGCCGGAGTGGCGGGCGGTGGATGGTCGGTTTCAGCCGGATTCTTCGACTACGATAACGACGGCAAGCTTGATCTGTTTGTCACCCGCTATATGGATTGGGACACGAAACACAATAAAGATTGCGGGGGCAACTACCATACTTATTGTCCGCCGGAGGAGTTCCCGTCCACGACCAACATTCTCTACCACAACAACGGTGACGGAACTTTTACGGACGTGAGCCAGAAGTCGGGCATCACGGCCAAGAAGGGCCGCGCGTTGGGCGTAGCATTCGCCGACTATGATGGCGACGGGTTTACCGATATCTTCGTTTCGAACGATGGCATGCAGCAGTATCTCTACCACAATAACGGGAATGGAACCTTTACCGAAGTAGGCATGGAAGCAGGAGTCGCGCTCTCCGAAGATGGACGCCGGCTCTCCGGCATGGGAACCGTTTTTCAAGACTACGACAATGACGGGAAGCCGGATGTTATTGTGACGGAGTTGCCCCGCGAGATTTACGGCGTGTATCACAACGATGGTGATGGTTCGTTCACCTACCGCAGCCTGGAAACGGGGCTCGGCCTGCTTTCCAGCGGAAGCTCCGGCTGGGGAGTGGGCCTGGAAGATTTTCACAACAACGGGAAGAAAGATTTGTTTGTGGCCCAAGGCCACGTGCTGGACAACGTGGAACAGATCGATCCTTCACTTCATTATCTTGAGCCCCCTCTGCTGGCGGTTAATAACGATGGGCGCTTCGAGCGTATTGAGTCGGGAAGCACCACCGCCGTCGCGGCTCGAGGCGCGGCTTTCGGCGACCTGAATAATGACGGCTGGCAGGATGTTGTGGTGACCACTCTGGGCGGACATCCGCAGGTCTTCATGAATAAGGGTGGCAAACTTCACTGGCTGACAATTACTTTGCGCGGCACGCGCAGCAATCGAGATGGTTATGGAGCCCGGGTGCAGGTGAATGGAGAGACGCGCTTCGCAACTTCCGCCGGAAGCTATCTTTCCTCCAGCGACAAACGCCTGCATTTCGGCTTGGGCACGGCGGAGACAGCAGAGGTTGACATCAAATGGCCGTCCGGAATTCATCAGACTCTAAAAGATGTTCACGCCGATCAGTTTCTCGAAGTGCGTGAACCGGAGAAACCTTGACCCACGCATTGTTGTTTTTCTATCTCGCGCTGCAAACACTATCTCCACTAGTTGTCCAACACATGCAAGCGGGAATCGCAGCCGACAAAGAACATAAATTCGACGTTGCCATCACGGAGTTTAAGCAGGTGACGGAGATCGATCCGAAATACGTCGATGGTTTTGTCAGCTTGGGCCAGGCGTATTTGGAGAGTGGCGACTACGGCGACGCCATCCCTCCCTTGAAGCATGCCTTGGAATTGAACCCTGACTTTGTGCCGGCTCACCAATTGCTGGGCTATGCGCTACTTTCCCAAGGTTATGCCAGCGAGGCGCTTCCACATTTGCAACATGCCTCAGACAAGACTGCGTTGGGGATTGCAGAAATACAGACCGGGCACTTGCCGGAGGCGGTGGCAGACATACAGGCCGCGCTTGCGGCACGCCCCAACGATCCAGATTTACTTTACTACCTCGGTCGCGCCGCCGGACTGCTTGCCAAACAATCGATCGATACTCTGCTGGCTGCGTATCCTGATTCTGCCCGTGCGCACCAGGCGATGGCGGAGAATTACTACGTTCTGCGGCGCATGCCTGACGCCGAAAAAGAATACCGCGATGCGTTGAAGAAGCGTCCAGGCCTGCCGGAGGCTCACTTGGCCTTGGGCGAGGTCTATGCCGGAGCGTTCCAATGGCCGCAGGCCGAAGAAGAGTTTCGCATCCAGGTCAAATTACAGCCGGGAAATGCTGAAGCTGCCTATCGCCTGGGCGATGCTTTGCTGCAGCAGGGCAAGGTGCATGAGGCGCGGGAGGAACTAAAGCGCGCCGATCACTTGCTGCCCGATATGCCGGAAGTTTTGTATTCGCTGGGCAAAGCGGCTTCTCTCGAAGGCGACACCGCGACTGCCGAACAAGAGTGGACGAAGCTTCTTTCCATTGAGCAGCAGAGTTCGCTGGCGGCGCAGGCGCACTTCGGGCTGGCGGGAATCTATCGCAAGCAGGGAAAGAAGGCTGATGCGCAGCGCGAGATGAAGGCTTTTGAAAGCCTGCAGAGTTCGCCTCAGGCGCAGCCTTCCAGTCAACCCGATTCTCAGCACTAAATTGAGTCATAACTGAAATTCCAAGGAGCACTGATATGGAACTGATGCGGCTTGCATTTCTGCGCAGTCTGTCTGCAATACTGTTCTATTCCGTTGGACTCGTACTGGTATGTTCTTTCCTCGTTGTACCCATGAAAGCGGCCGAACCTTCCTCGCAAAATATCGATTCCGGCTGGCAATTTCGCGCCCTGACGGAGGTGGAACAAGCGGAGGCCAAGCAATGGCATCCGGCGCAAGTTCCGGGCGTGGTGCAAACCGATCTGCTAAACAATAAGCTCATTCCTGATCCCTTCGACAAAGACAACGAATTCCATCTGCAATGGATTGGCCTGGCCGATTGGGAATATCAGACCACCTTTCAAGTCGACGCGGCCACCATGGCGCGCGAGCATATCGATCTGGTTTTTGCTGGCCTCGACACGTTTGCCGATGTCTACCTCAACGGCCAGCAAATTCTTCACGCTGACAATATGTTCCGCAATTGGCGAGTGCCCGCCAAGGCACAGTTGAAAGCCGGGCCCAACACGCTCCGCATCGTCTTTCATTCCGCGATCGAGAGCATGATTCCGTATGTGAAGTCGCTGCCTTACATTCTGCCGTCGATCTCGAGTCACAACTACGGGAATGAAGAGAACATCGCGACCGCCCCTTACACGCGCAAGGCTCCCTACAACTACGGATGGGATTGGGGCCCGCGCTTCATGACCGAAGGAATTTGGCAGCCGATTCGTCTGGAAGCATGGGACGCGCTGCGCATCGAGAATTTTCACATTCATCAGCAGAGCATCAGCTCCGATCTCGCGAATGTGAATGCCGAACTTGAAATTGCGGCCAGCAAGCCCACAACCGCCGTGCTGACACTCGCGCACGATGAACTATCCGGCCCACAAACAGCCGATGGCACGCAAACGCTGCAACTCAATGCCGGCACGAATCATATTTCGATTCCGCTGCGAATTGTCGCTCCCAAGCTGTGGTATCCCGCGGGTTATGGCGCGCAAAACCGCTATCGTTTTTCTGCTTCCATCAAAATTGGGCGTGATACTGCGGCTCATACCGAAACCAAGACCGGCCTGCGCTCGATTGAGCTGCGCCGCGTTGCCGACGAGTGGGGAAAAAGCTTCGAGTTTGTGGTGAACGGAATCCTGGTGTTCGCCAAAGGCGCGGATGTGATCCCATTTGACAGCTTCCCAAATCGCGTCACTCCCGAAATTCATCGCAACATTCTGCAAGCCGCTCGCGATGCGCACATGAACATGGTTCGCGAGTGGGGCGGCGGATACTACGAGTCGGATGATTTCTACGACATCTGCGACGAGCTCGGAATTATGGTCTGGCAGGAATTCATGTTCGGCGGCGACATGATTCCGGGCGATGTCGCCTTCCAGGAAAACGTCCGCCAGGAATCCATCGACCAGATCAAGCGCCTACGCGATCATCCCAGCATCGTAATCTGGTGTGGAAATAATGAAGTCGAAACGGGATGGTGGCATTGGGGCGACCGGCAGGAATTCAAAGCTTCGATCTCGCCCGACACGCGCGACTGGGTCTGGCAGGATTACGTGATCATGTTCGCCGACATTCTGAAGAGTTCGGTCACGAAATACGCTGATCCCACGCCGTATTGGCCGAGTTCTCCCAGCGCGAACTTTGAGGAAATTCCAGACAACCAGCACAACGGCGATATGCACTACTGGCAGGTTTGGCACGCGCAGGCGCCGGCTTCGGATTACACCAAACAATTTCCGCGCTTCATGACGGAGTATGGATTCCAGTCTTTCCCCGAGATGCGAACGATTGAAACATTCGCCAAGCCTTCGGACTATGACATTCGCTCAACTGTCATGCAGGCGCATCAGAAAAACAAAGGCGGAAATGAACGCATTCTGACTTACATGCTGCGCGAGTATCGGCAGCCCAAAGATTTTCAATCATTCGTCTACCTAAGCCAGGTGCAGCAAGCCGAGATCATCAAGATCGGCGCGGAGCACTTGCGCCGACAGAGACCGCGAACGATGGGATCGCTCTACTGGCAGTTGAATGATTGCTGGCCGGTAGCCTCCTGGGCCAGCATCGATTACTACGGACGCTGGAAGGCGCTGCACTATTACGCGCGCCGTTTTTACGACGACGTGTTGATCTCGCCGTTCTTGCATGACGACAAAGTCGATGTTTACGTCGTCTCCGACAAGCTGCAGCTACTCTCTGGCACCGTACACATGCGCCTACTTGATTTCTCCGGCAATTCGTTGCTCGAGCAAACGAAAGAAATTCAAATTCCCGCGCAATCCAGTGCGATTTATTTCACCGTCGACAAAGCAACGTGGGCGGCCAAGGGCGATCCGCATCAGACTTTTCTGGTATTCGATCTGGAAGTCGGCGGAAAGCGAGTCTCGCGCAACCTGATCTTCTTCGACGTCACTCACGACCTACAATTGCCCGTGGCTCCGAAGATTGAAACTACATTTGGCAAGGATGGCGCAGATACCACCGTCACAGTGCAAGCGGCAAAGCTGGCCCGGGGAGTTTATTTATCGTTCGGCAACCTCGATGTGCAGGCGTCGGACAATTATTTCGATCTGCTTCCAGGCGAAGCGGTCACACTGCATCTGAAGTCAGCCGCAGCGCCTGAGCAGATTCAATCGGCGATCAAGGTGATGTCGTTGACGGAGGCTTATAACCCGCAGTGAGGGCAAGAGCCTCGCGGCTATGCCTTTGCATATCGTTCGCTGTTCGGTTTCGAACCGCTCAGCGCGAAGAACAAAATATACAGATAGCAGATCACCGGCAAAAAGAAGGCGTGATGAATGCCGATCTTGTCGGCGATCGCGCCTTGCGCTACCGGGACGATCGCCCCGCCAACAATTGCCATAATGAGGGCGCCAGAACCGTCTCCGGTGAGCGGCCCGAGTTCGGCTACGCCCAGCGTGAAGATGCTGGGGAACATGATGGAATTGAAGAAGCCAACCAGGATGATGCTCCACATCGCAAAATGTCCGGTGCTTAGCATGGAGATGGTCACGAGCGCAGTTGTGGATATGGCGCAGATGGCAAGCAATCGTCCGGTATTGGCAACGGCTTTGCCTCCCCGCAACGCCGCCAACAGTGCGATCATCGCCGCCGCGATCGCCACCAATATGAACAGAGGGCGTCCGGCAACCACCAGCCATGCCAGCCACGTTAGATTCGGCACTCCTGGCTGGTATCCGGGCGGCATGTGGCTTTCAATCGGGTAGGAGAACAGGACTAATGCGATGCTGATCGCGGTGACCAGCCCCATGTAGGTCGCCTTTGCCCCGCCAAGAAAATTGGAACCGATGAATCGTCCCAGCATCGCACCGCCCCAATAGAAGGCAACAAAACTGGCCGCAACTTTTTCGGTGAGGCCGCCAATTTCGGGTTGGCTGAAGTAGTTCACCAGAAAACTTCCGATCGCGACCTCGGCACCGACATATACGAAGATGCCGATGGCGCCGAAGACTAAATTGGGATGTTTCCAGATCGAATCGTTTACCTTTTCTCCGACCTTGTGTTGCGCCTGAGGAATTTTCGGCAATTTGAAACTGCCGATGGCCACGGCAAGAACTGCAAGAGCGATTCCTAAACCGATGTAGGGTGTCTTCACCGTGGCCGCTTCATGCAGACGGTAGGCCTGTAGGGCATCAGGGGCCATGGCGCGAATTTCGTCCATGGCTTTTGGGGCGGCGCTGAGAATTAAGAGTCCGCCGAAAAAGGGCGCAAGAAATGTTCCCAGCGAATTAAATGCCTGGGTCAGATTGAGGCGACTGGAAGCGGTTCGGGCGGGCCCGAGCACCGTGACGTAAGGGTTCGCGGCAACTTGCAGAAGAGTGATACCCGCCGCCAATACGATAAGAGCCATCAAAAATAACGGGTAGGATGGAACGCTGGCTGCCGGCACGAAAAGGAATGCACCCAAACCCATGGTGAGCAAGCCGACTACCATCGACTTCTGATAACCAATCCAGTCCACCATCTTCGCGGAAGGAATCGAGAAAAGAAAATACGCTCCGAAGAAAGCGAATTGGATGAGCATGACCCTCGTGTAGTTCAGGTCGAAAATCGACTTCAAGTGAGGGACAAGAATGTCGTTCAGGCAGGTCAGAAATCCCCACATGAAAAATAATGTGGTCACGATCGCGAGGGGCCCGGTATAAGAGGCCGATGAATCCGAGGAAACGGTTGTGGAAGGGTTCGGGGTGATTATGGCCATGTTTGCGGCTCCGCCTCTCTACTGCAAGGGTCTTCACTGCACGACCATCGGCATCATAGCATCGCGGAGATGCGAAGGTAATCGGCGAAGGTCCGCAAAAGGCGTTACTCGTTCCGTCGGTCGACTCAGAGACTCGCGGCGTGCGGCGTAAGATAGTGGCGTGATAGAAACCTGGCGGTGGTTTGGCCCACAAGATAAGGTCTCACTCGATCACATCAAGCAGGCTGGCGCGACTGGGGTGGTTACGGCATTGCACCATCTTTATCGCGGCGAGGCTTGGCCGCTCGAAGAAGTGCTCAAGCGCAAGGCAGAGATCGAGGCGGCGGGGCTAGTGTGGTCGGTGGTCGAAAGCATTCCCATCCATAATTCCATCAAGTTGCAGACCGGCCCCTATCGCCAGTTCACCGATGCCTGGAAAGATTCGCTGGCTGCCATTGCCAAGGCCGGCGTAAAAGTCGTCTGCTACAATTTCATGCCCATCGTTGATTGGACTCGCACCGACCTGCGCTGGCGACTGCCGAGTACGGGATACGCGCTGCGTTTCGATGTCATCGACTTTGCGGCGTACGATTTGTTTTTGCTGAGGCGTCCAGGCGCGGAACAGCAGTATTCGGCGGAACGCGTCGCTGAGGCGCAAGCGCGTTATGAATCGATGCCCGAGAAACGGCGCGAAGAACTCGAACGAACGATCATCGCCGGCCTGCCCGGAGCCGAAGCCTCGCACAGCCGCTCGGATATGCAAAGACTGTTGGCGGAGTATGAGGGTGTCACGGCGGACCACTTGCGAGCTCATCTTATCGCGTTCTTGCGAGAGGTTGTGCCGGTAGCGGCGGAACTAGGAATTCGGCTCGGAATTCATCCCGATGATCCGCCCTGGTCGTTGTTCGGCTTGCCGCGCGTCGTTTCAACCGCGGCCGACGCGCGGGCCATCATTGCCGGCGTCGACATTCCAGCGAATGGGCTGACTTTTTGCGTGGGATCCTACGGATCACGCGCCGACAACGATCTGCTTGCGATGGTGCGCCAATTTGCTCCGCGGATTCACTTCGCGCACCTGCGGCAAGTAACCATCGAACCCAACGGTTCGTTTTACGAAGCGGACCATCTGCAGGGCAGTTCGGACATGGAGAGTCTCATCTGCGAACTGCTAAAAGAAGAGGCCCGCCGCAGAAAGCAGAACCGAGCGGATCACGAGATTCCAATGCGCCCCGATCATGGGCACTTGCTGGCGGACGATATTTCCAGGGTGGTGAATCCAGGATACTCGCTGATCGGAAGGCTGAAGGGTTTGGCTGAATTGCGTGGAGTTATGAAGGGGCTGAAGTATGGAGTGCCGGAGTTAGCCAACTAAATTGCGGCATAACCTATTCTTTGAAGCAAAGAAATCTTAAGGAGCAAAGACCCAATGAAAGAGTTCGAAAACAAAGTTGCCATCGTAACGGGTACGACAGGAATCGGCCGCGCCATCGCGAAGCGGCTGGCTGCCGGAGGGTGCACTGTGGTCGCGTGCGGCATCGAAACCTCCGCTAACAAAGAATTGCAGCAACAAGCCGACGCTGCCGGATTGAAATTACGAGTCGAGCACTGCGACGTGGCGCAGCCACAGCAGGTTCAGGCCGTCGTCGCCAAAACAGTTGCCCAACATGGCAGGCTCGACATCATTGCCAACGCCGCGGCGATCCATCCCTTTGGCAATGTTCTTGAGACTGATCCTGAGACTTGGAACCGCTGCCTGATGATTAATGTGGGAAGCATTTTTTTGATGGCACACTTCGGCGTGCCCGAGATGAAGAAGAACGGCGGCGGGTCGATGGTGAATCTTTCATCCGTGCAAGGCTACGCCTGCCAGCGCGGAGTAGTGGCCTACGCCGCGTCGAAGGGCGCGGTGCACAGTCTGACGCGGGCGCTGGCGCTGGACCATGCTGCCGACCATATTCGTGTGAACTCCATCAGCCCGGGTTCCATTCGGACGCCCATGCTGGCAAGCTCCGCCGCACACTTTGTACCGAACCTTGATCAGGAAGCCGTGTTTGAGCGCTTCGGCGCGGCTCATCCTCTGGGACGAATCGGTACGCCAGAAGAAGTCGCGGAGTTGGCGGCTTTCCTCGTCTCCGACAAAGCAGGATTCTGCACCGGCGGCGATTACCTCGTCGATGGCGGATTGTTGGCCGGGATCGCGGTGCAATGACAGCCATCGGCGATCCGGTCTGCGTGGCTCCAACCGGCGATGTATGCGGCGAGGGCGCGGTGTGGCACTCGGAACACAAGGCGCTTTACTGGAATGACATTAATCGTTTCCTGATTCATCGCTTCACCCCCGCCGACTCGTGTGTCTGCTCGTGGTTCTTTGATGAGCCGGTGACGGCGCTTGCCTTGACCGATCGCAGCGACGTTCTTGTTATCGTCCTGGGATCGCGCGTCATTTTGTGGGAGCCGGAAACGGACGTTCGCCACGATCCTGTCTTTCTTCTCGAGGGATGGCCCAAGGTTCGCTTGAACGACGCCAAAGTGGACCCAGCAGGCGGGCTCTGGATCGGATCCATGCGCAACAACGTGAATGCCGACGGATCCTCGGGGGAAGCGGGCGGGCAGGACGGCGTGCTCCTCCGCTACAATCCAAATGGCGAGTTCAAGATCTGGCGAAGAAATCTTGGAATCGAAAACACGCTGGCGTGGAGTCCGGATCGCAAACGTTTCTATTTCGGCGACACCCTCGCCAACACGATATGGGTTTGTGATTATGATGCGGCCTCCGGCGAGATCGCGAATGAAAGGCCTTTCTTTCGGGGCTTCGAACGAGGATTGCCCGATGGATCGACGGTCGACTCCGAAGGCTATCTTTGGAACTGCCGTTTCTTTGGAGGTTGCATCGTTCGCGTCGCGCCCGATGGCGCAATTGATCGCGTGTTGGAGATGCCGGTGCAAAATATCACCACTTGTACCTTCGGCGGGCCCGATCTTAAGACCCTCTACGTCACAACGGCCCGAGCCGAAGCGCCGGCCAGGGACCGTCTTGCAGGCGGACTTTACGCCATTCCAACAAATGTCGCAGGGCTTCCCGAGAATCACTTTCGAGCGTTCGCCCCCATCCCAGCCACGAAAAAATAAGGCCGGGTATCGATACCCGGCCCAGGCCAAACTGCGGTGAATCTTTAAGTCGAGAGGCTCACTTTTTTCCTCCCGACCTCGGCGCCGGCATGCGGCTTTGCAAATGCTGTTGCTGCTGCTGATGCCGTTGCTGCAGTTGCTGTGTCTGCTGCTGGTGTTTTTGTTCGACTTTCTGCGTTTCCTCTTGGCTCGCCTGCCGCTGCTGCAGTTGCTGATGTTCCCGGTCCTGCTGCTGCTGCAGTTTCTGCCGTTCCTTATCCTGCTGTTGCGCCAGCTTCTGTTGTTGCTTCTGGTATTTCTGGTCCGCCTTGGCGTCGCCGCTGTTGGCAGTGGGCCGCTCTATCGGTGGCAAGTCCTTGGGATGAACCGCATTCGTAGATTCCGGACGCTCCATGCCTCGAGTCTCGGTGCCGACGCGATTAGGCGCACGATACGGAGCTCCCGCTTCCCTGGCCGCGACTATGTTGCTTTTGAAATCTCCGGCTCTCTCCGTGGCTGCGATCGGAGGTCTGCCTTGATTTGCCGAGGCACGAAGCTGCGGATTATTGCGAGCTTCCTGAATGTGCTGCATCTGCGATGACACCGGACCTACATGGCGCCCGTTCGCCGCCGCTTCTTGCTGGGGCGTCGGACGTGCTTCGATGCCGCCGTTCCCGCCGTTGTAGCTCACGCGATTTTCGCTGACGTTCTCGATTCGCGCGTTGTACACGTTGTGGATGACGGTCTCATTCACATGCAACACGGCGGTGTTGTAGAAGAAGTGGCCGCCCTCCCATCGGCCGCCACCGAAGCCCACTCCGAAATACCCGAAGCCGTAATTGATCCCGCCGTAGAAACCAACTTCCGGACCCCACCAACCCTCATGCCAGAGAAATGCGTTCCCGCCCCATCCCCACCAGCCCGGGGTCCAGAGATAACCAACTTCCGGCGCAAGTACCCACGTGCCCGGGACCCAGTAGTAATCGGCCGCGTCGTCATCCCAATACCAGTAGCCCGGAACCCACATGTAACCATCGCCCGGACAAACGGGTTGTTCGTAGACCGGAATCGCAGGCGGTCCAAAGGTGATCGCCACTCTGAATTGACCGAATGAGGCCGTCGAAAAAGCAGCCACCAAGAAGCCGAGCACCAGGACGCGGCTCGACCACGAACGGAGAGTTGAATTGATTTGCATTTCGCTTCCTCTCGCCGGTCATCCTTCGCTTTCCCGGTACGGATTTACGGCTGCGGGTTGCGCGGACTGACCGGCTGGAATCTTCTCGTTGACGAGTAAATCATAACCGACACTTAGTGATAATGCCGTGCGCCGGAAGCAAAGCCGGAGCAGCAAACTCTTGAAGAATGCGGAAACACAAGGTGCAAGAGCGCGGGAATGCGCCTTCGGTCTCGATCCTCGCTGTGCTATCGAAGAACCCTTCAATCCGAAGGCGCGCATCCGACGCGGTCACATGGTGCTGATTTTGATATAGCGCCGCAAGTCCGGAAGTGCACTCAGGACAACGTATCCGGCCATTACCAACCCGGCCACGCCGACAATCCTCGTCATAGTTGAGATTGCTTTAGCCACAAACCCTCCTTGGCGAACTGGTGCTTGGATGTCTTTTTCAGCCGAGAGGTAGCTAAGCGGATTAAGCTGTGGCGGCGTAGCTCATATGTTCTGCCAACGTAGCGGTCTCCCGGGCTCCGGTATGGCGAAGCACCTCGCGGGCCCATAGCGTCTTGGCGTCTTCGCCGCAGGAGACATACACGAGAACCCCCAGATCGTCGAGCTGATCTTCGAATCGTTCGGCATCTTCCAGCGAAAAGCCGAGACCCACCAGGGTTTTAGCTTTCCCGCACAGCGAAGGCACGTCTTTTGCGACCATCAGGGCATGAAAATAAGATTGAGACCGGATAAAGAAACCTACGGTCGGAATCAGTACTGCGCCAAACTCTGAAAGCCATCCGATGGTTCCGGCAGTTGAGCGATCGGCTCCTCTCTCCGTATTCAAAATGCTGGCGTCACGAACTTGGGACGCGATGGGGTGGCCCGGGGGGAGCATCATGCAGATGTCTTCATTGTTAAAACCAGCTTGATTGAGGCTTCGCACGATGTCGCGCAAGGCGCTGTCATGAGGGAAAATTCCGTAGGCGGCGATTGCGTTGGTTGCCATATGAAAGCTCCAGAGCGACGTTCCAGGGTTCTGAATTCGGCTAGACGGGATAGCAAAAGACGCTTCGCGGATACCAGCTCTCCCTGTAAGCTACGCGGTTCCTTCCCCCACGAAACTCGGGTAAATCATGTATATGCGCGAATATTCTTGCCGTAGTTACAGGCCGGTAAATTTGTCGCAATTAATCGTAAAGTTTCGCAAGCGATGCCGACCGCAATGTAAAGTAACGTCACGTTGGATGGGAACAGCAACGTGAGTAAATTAGAGGGCATCGAAGGTGTTTTGTGAACACTTCATTGTGGCAGCGAGTACGAATGCGTCTCCCGTTATGACACGAACCCGAGCAGCTCCGGGCTGCGTCAGAGCTCTCCGCGCTTGCTTTCAACCTCACCATGCTGTTGGGGTGATCAACTCGCTAAAAGCCGGCATGTCTCGCGCGCGTTTTTCCGCTGTGAGCAGGGTGTTCGATACCACTGTAACGTATTGAGGCGGGCTCCCTTAGCCCCGCAGCTGGCGTTGCATTCCGGAGTGATGGTGGTTTTCGGGAGATATAATTCCTCGATGATTTGGGGCCGAAAAGGAGATTCCTTTTGACCGTCGAAACGAACG
Organism: uncultured Acidobacteriaceae bacterium; assembly: GCA_963818935.1. Classification (GTDB taxonomy): domain Bacteria; phylum Acidobacteriota; class Terriglobia; order Terriglobales; family Acidobacteriaceae; genus Sulfotelmatobacter. Next base: position 12,033 of record CAWFUK010000096.1, on the reverse strand, counting down.
AGCATCCTATCACCGATCGAACTCGCCAGCTTCCACCGCACGATTCGGATCGCCGGCACAACGTTTGGTGGATTGTCGCAGGCGTCGTGTTGTTGCTGGCAATTATTGTTGCGGTCTTCTTTTGGCACCACGAGGAGGAGGACAGCAGCAAGAAAAAGCCGGCGGGACCACCCAAGGTTGCCATCACGACGGCGACGGTCACGAAGGGCAACATCGGGGTCTATCTCGATTCGATCGGTACCGTCACTCCGGTTTTTACCGATTCCATTACCGCCGAAGTCACGGGGCTGGTCACTGCGGTGCACTTTAAGGAGGGCCAACTGGTAAAGAAGGGCGATCCGCTGGTGGAGATCGATTCGCGTCCCTATCGCGCGAACCTATTGCAGGCGCAAGGCGCGCTGGAGCGAGACCAGAATGTGCTCGCCCAGGCGCAGATGGATCTGCAACGCTATCGCGATGCCTGGGCGCGCAACGCAATTCAGAAGCAACTTCTGGATGACCAGGAAAAGATCGTTCTGCAGGACCAGGGCACTGTTAAGAACGACGAAGGCACAGTTCAGTACTATCAGGTCGAGGTCGACTTCTGCCACATCACGGCGCCGATCACCGGCCGCGTGGGCCTGCGGCTGGTGGATCCGGGAAACGTTGTGCAATCCAGCGGGACGGTTACCCTCGCCGTCATTACACAGCAGGATCCGATCACGGTCGTGTTCACGATTCCAGAAGACAATCTGGGCGCGGTGACGGCGCGGCTACGAAAGAAAGCAACCCTCACGGTGGAAGCTTATGACCGCACGGCGCAGACTAAGATTGCAACTGGCAAACTGATCACGGTCGACAACCAGATCGACACCACCACCGGAACGGTAAAAGGCCGGGCCATCTTCGCCAATAAGAATGACGCACTGTTTCCCAACCAGTTCGTGAACACGCGCCTGCTGGTGAATACGCTGCAAGGCGTCACACTGGTGACGGCGGCGGCCGTGCAACAAAATGGACAGCAATCGTTTGTTTACGTGATTCAAAACGACGTCGCGCACATGCGCAGCGTAAAGACGGGAGTTACCGACGCCGGGATCACACAGGTCGAGGGCATCAATCCCGGCGATGTCGTTGCCACCAGCAGCTTCGACAAATTGCAGGACAACATTCCGGTCAATATCGCGAACTCGAATAAACCCGGTACGACACAGCCGGCCTCTGGCACGCCGGCCGCAGCCGGAACGCCCGGGAGCAGCGCCCCGTGAGTCCTTCTCGACCGTTTATCTTGCGGCCGGTTGCGACCTCGTTGCTCATGGCCGCAATCCTTCTCGTGGGTATCGTTGGCTATACCCAACTGGCGGTCTCTGCTTTGCCGGAGGTCGATTATCCAACCATTCAGGTGCTGACGTTCTATCCCGGAGCCAGCCCGTCGGTGATGGCGACCACGGTGACCGCGCCCTTGGAACGTCAGTTCGGCGAGTTGCAAGGCTTGAGCCAGATGACCTCCACCAGTTCCGGCGGCACGTCGGTGATTGTGCTCCAGTTCGCGCTGACACTGAACATTGATGTGGCGGAAGAAGAGGTGCAATCTGCGATCAATGCGTCGCAAAGTTTTCTGCCCTCGGTGCTGCCTGCGCCGCCCATTTACAGCAAGACGAATCCCGCGGATGCTCCCGTGCTCACGTTGGGCATCACGTCAGATTCCATGCCGCTTTCCCAAGTCGAAGACCTTGTAGACACTCGGCTCGCGCCGAAGATTTCGCAGTTGAGCGGAGTCGGCCTGGTGACGATCAGCGGCGGGCAAAAGCCCGCCGTGCGCATTCAGGCGAATCCTACGGCGCTCTCTTCCTACGGCCTCAATATGGAAGATTTACGCTCCGCGTTGACTCAGTCGAGCGTAAACGCAGCCAAGGGAAACTTTGACGGGCCGCGCCAGGATTATCAGATCGACGCGAATGACCAACTCGTTACGAGCGACGACTACAAACATGTGGTCGTGGCTTATCGCAACGGCGCACCGGTGATGCTGACCGATGTGGCGCAGGTAGTGAATGGCGTCGAAAACAAATACCAGGCGGCGTGGATGAATCAAACGCCCGCGGTCATTTTAAACGTGCAACGCCAACCGGGGGCCAACACCATCAGTGTGGTCAAGAGCATCAAGCTGCTGCTGCCCCAGCTGCAAGCGAATCTGCCGACTGGCATTCAGGTGACTACGCTTACCGATCTCACCACGTCAATCGAAGCGTCGGTATCGGACGTGAAATTTGAATTGATGTTGACCGTCGGCCTGGTCGTGCTGGTCATTTTTATTTTCTTGCGCAGCCTGTACGCCACGATTATCCCCAGCGTCGCCGTGCCGCTTTCTTTGATCGGCACCTTCGCGGCGATGTACCTGCTCAACTACAGCCTGGATAACTTATCGCTGATGGCGCTCACCATCTCGACCGGCTTTGTCGTGGACGACGCCATTGTGATGATTGAAAACATCTCGCGCTACATCGAGATGGGCGATGCTCCAATGGAAGCGGCGCTGAAAGGCGCGGAGCAGATTGGATTCACCATTCTGTCGCTGACCGTTTCCCTGATTGCCGTGTTAATTCCGTTGTTGTTCATGGGCGATGTGGTGGGGCGATTATTCCGCGAATTCGCCGTAACGCTCGCGGTCACGATCGTGATTTCCGCGGTAGTGTCATTGACGCTCACGCCCATGATGAGCGCGCGCATCCTTCGCCACGAGCCCAAGGAAAAACAAGGCCGTATCTATCAGATTTCCGAGCACGCTTTCGAAAGCATGATCGCGTTCTATGGCCGCACCCTGAAAGTTGTTCTTCGCTTTCAGACCATCACGCTATTCGTCGCGCTGGCCACGCTGCTTCTCACGATTTTTCTCTACATCATCATCCCGAAGGGTTTTTTTCCGGTGCAGGATACGGGAGTAATCCAGGGCATCTCGCAAGCGCCGGCCGCGATTGCCTCGGGAGCAATGGCAGAGAAGCAGCAGGAAATGGCGAAGTTGATTCTTGCAGACCCGGCCGTGGAGAGCCTTTCTTCGTTCATCGGCGCAGACGGCACCAATACGACGACCAACAGCGGGCGAATGTCGATCAACCTCAAGCCGATCGACCAGCGCAGCCTGAGCGCTTCCGATGTGATTCGACGGCTCAGTTCGAAGCTGAATCAGGTGCAAGGCATCGAGCTATTCATGCAACCGGTGCAAAATATCTCGGTAGACGATCGCGTCAGCCGCACGCAATATCAATACACGCTGGAGGATCCTGATGCCAACGAATTGAATGAGTGGACGAACCGCTTCGTCAACCGGCTGAAGCAATTGCCCGAATTGGAGGACGTCGCCACCGATCAGCAACCCGGTGGCCTGGCGGTTTACCTCGACATTGACCGCGTGACCGCTTCGCGTTTTGGCATTGCGCCGACCACCATCGACAACACGCTCTACGACGCCTTCGGCCAGCGCCAGATCAGCACGATGTACACGCAGGTCAATCAGTACCACGTGATTCTGGAAAGTCAGCCGCAGTTTCAACTCGATCCCAATAAACTGAACCATCTCTTCATTCAGTCGAATGCCTCTTCGGGCACAACCGGAGCCGGGGCTGCAACTTCGTTCGCATCTTCCGGATCGTCATCCGCGGGATCGAACGCGCTAACATCTTCGACGGTTTATACGCCTTCGGCGAATACGCTGGTTCCTCCCGTAAACGCGCTGGCGCCCACCACTTCAACGTCCTCTGCGACCAATAATGGGGTGAACTCCGCGGGCACGACCACCTCAACGATGAGCAACGCTGTACCGCTGAGCGCCTTTTCGCATTTCGAAAAGACCACCGAACCCCTATCGATCAGCCATCAAGGACAGTTCCCTGCCATCACGGTGTCGTTCAATCTAGCGCCGAACGCCGCTCTGGGCGAGGCGATCACCGCGGTCGACAAAGTGCAAAAAAATCTGCACATGCCGCAAAGTTTGCAGGCTGGGTTTCAGGGCACGGCGGCATCGTTCACCAACTCGCTGTCCAACGAGCCGTTACTCATTCTGGCCGCGCTGGTCACGGTTTACATTGTGCTGGGAGTTCTGTACGAGAGCTTCATCCATCCGGTTACGATTTTGTCGACACTCCCTTCCGCCGGTGTCGGCGCTTTTCTGGCGCTGATTATCTTTCATCAGCGCCAGAAAAGCGCCGACACCGGCGGAAGGGAGTGTCGAGCAAAATCGTAACCGGATGGATGAAGCTCTCGTACAGAACTCCCAGCACAATGTAAACCGTGACCAGCGCGGAATAAGTAACGGCTCGTTGGACCGCGAGTTGGTGAACGATGCCGCCGTGCCCTGAAACCCAGCCTGCAAACTTTGGGCGTGTGCAGATTTTTTTGCACTTTGTCGACCGCGGTCATCGCCTCGCCCAGAGCGGCGTTCGGCGCTAGATTGAACGACATGATGGCAGGAAAATGTGCCTCTTGATGGCTGATCGATAGGGGTTCGGTGGTCTTTTCGAAATGCGAAAAGGCGCTCAGCGGTACAGCGTTGCTCATCGTTGAGGTGGTCGTGCCCGCGGAGTTCACCCCATTATTGGTCGCAGAGGACGTTGAAGTGGTGGGCGCCAGCGCGTTTACGGGAGGAACCGCGCGAGGCATAAACCGTCGAAGATGTTAGCGCGTTCGATCCCGCGGATGACGAATCGGAAGATGCGAACGAAGTTGCAGCCCCGGCTCCGGTTGTGCCCGAAGGGCATTGGACTGGATAACAGATGGTTCAATTTGTCTGGGTCGAGCTGAAACTGCGGCTCACTTCCAGAATCACGTGGTACTGATTGACCTGCGTGTACATCGTGCTGATCTGGCGCTGACCGAAGGCGTCATAAAGAGTGTTATCAATCGTGATCGGCGCGATGCCAAACGGACGCGGTCACGCGGTCAATGTCAGATACACAGCAAGACCGCCCATTTGCTGATCCGTCGCGACATCCTCCAATTCCGGCAATTGTTTCAGCCGGTTGACGAAACGATTGTCCACTCATTGAATTCATTCGCGTCGGGTCCTCGAGCGTGTATTGGTATTGCGTTCGACTCACGCGATCGTCCACCGAGATATTCTGCACCGGTTGCATGAATAGCTGATGCCCTGCACCTGATTCAGTTTCGAATTGAGCCGTCGAATGCGCACATCCGAAGCGCTCAGACTGCGCTGATCAATCGGCTTGAGGTTGATCGACATTCGCCCGCTGTTGGTGCGGTATTGGTACCATCCGCGCCGATGAACGAGGAGAGAGCTCTCCACGGCTGGGTCTGCAAGAATAACTTCGCCATTTGCTGCTGCTTCTCTGCCATTGCTCCCGAGGCAATCGCCGGGCCGGCGCTTGCGAGATACCCTGGATCACGCCCGTGTCCTGCACGGGAAAAAAACCCTTCGGGATGATCATGTAAAGAAAAACGTGAGAAGCAGCGTGGCCACCGCGACGAATAGCGTAATCGTCTGGAAGCGAAGAACGAACTTCACGTGCGCCCGTAAAACGCGATCATCTGTCGAAAGCATGCTCGGAAATCTTGTAAATACGGCCTTGTTGTTCCTTGGGCTCGTGGCCGCAAGATGCGCGCGCTCATCATGGGCGTAAGCGTGAATGACACTACCGCCGAAATGACGATCGTGACGGCGAGCGTTACACGAGAGTCTCGCGGAAGTGATACGCCCCACCACATCGCCCATGAACAACAACGGAATTAACACGGCAATCAGGGAAACGGTCAGCGACAGAATGGTGAATCCAATCTGCTCCGCGCCTTCTAAGCGCCGCTTCCATTGGAGCATCGCCCATCTCGATGTAGCGCGAGATGTTTTCAATCATCACAATGGCGTCGTCCACGACAAAGCCGGTCGAGATGGTGAGCGCCATCAGCGATAAGTTATCCAGGCTGTAGTTGAGCAGGTACATCGCCGCGAAGGTGCCGCACACTCGGGTAGATCGTTGAGCATACAGGCTGCGCAAGAAAATAAAAATGACCAGCACGACCAGCCGAAGCGGTTCAACATCAATTCAAATTTCACGTCCGATACCGACGCTTCGATTGACGTGGTGAGATCGGTAAGCGTAGTCACCTGAATGCCAGTCGGCAGATTCGCTTGCAGCACTGGGGCAGCAGCAGCTTGATGCTCTTCACACTGATGGTTTTGGCCCCCGGTTGGCGTTGCACGTTTAAAATGACCGCGGGCGTTATTGCGTCCACACCACCTGGTATTTGTTTTCGACGCCATTCACTACCTGCGCGGCACGGTTCAGCATCAGCCGGTACGCGTGCGATAAGCCACGACCACATGTTTGTAGTCGTCGCTCGTAACGAGTTGGTCATTCGCGTCGATCTGATAATCCTGGCGCGGCCCGTCAAAGCTCCCTTGGCTGCGTCGACTGAGTCAACGCGGAGCGTAAATCTTCCAGATATTGAGGCCGTAGGAAGAGAGCGCCGTAGGATTCGCCTGAATGCGCACGGCGGGCTTTTGCCCGCCGCTGATCGTCACCAGGCCGACTCCGCTCAACTGCGAAAATATTCGGCGCGAGCCGAGTGTCTACAAGGAACCGACTTGGGAGAGCGGCATGGAATCTGACGTGATGCCCAACGTGAGCACGGGAGCATCCGCGGGATTGTGCTGTAAATGGGCGGCGCAGGCAGCACCGAGGGCAGAAAACTTTGCGACGCATTGATCGCAGATTGCACCTCTTCTTCCGCCACGTGGTGGCCGTGTCAGCGCGAACTGGAGCATCACCGACGTGCCGCCGGAACTGGTGGAGGTCATCTGGCTCAAGCCTTGCAACTCGCCGAACTGACGTTCCAAGGGCGCGGTCACCGTGGTCGCCATCACCGACGGGCTGGCTCCGGATAGAACGTCAGCACCTGAATGGTTGGATCATGCGACCTCCGGCAAAGCAAGACCGCCAATTCGGTATAGCCAACGATACCCACGAGAAGGATTGCGGCCATGAGCAACGAGGTCGCGACCGGCCGCGAGATAAACGGTCGAGAAGAGTTCACGGGCGCTGCTCCCGGCGTTCCGCTGCGGCCGGCGTCCCAAGGCCGGCTGTGTCGTACCGGTTTATTCGAGTTCGCGATATTGACCGGAATGTTGTCCTGCAATTTGTCGAAGCTGCTGGTGGCAACGACATCGCCGGGATCGATGCCCTGACCTGTGTCATCCCGGCGTCAGTAACTCCCGTCTTTACGCTGCGCATGTGCGCGACGTCGTTTGATGCACGTAAACAATCGATTGCTGTCCCTTTTGTTGCACGGCCGCCACCGTCACCAGTGTGACGCCTTGCAGCATATTCACCAGCGGCGCGTGTTCACGAACTGGTTCGGAAACAGTGCATCATTCTTATTGGCGAAGAAGTCGCCGGCCTTTTACCGTTCCGGTGGTGGTGTCGATATAGTTGTGCGAGCAGATAAGTTGCCCGTTCAATGCTTCGTCTGCGACGTGCGGTCGTCAGCTTTTACCACCGTGAGGGTTCGCTTTTCTTGGTAGCCGCGCCTACACCCGCGCCCAATTGTCTTCTGGAATCGTGAACACGACGCCGTGATCGGATCCTGCTGTGTAATGACGGCGAGGGTAACCGTCCGCTGGATTGCACAACGTTTCCCGGATCCACCGGCCGCGGCCCACGCGGCCGGTGATCCGCGACGATGATGTGGCAGAAGTCGACCTCGACCTGATAGTACTGAACTGTGCCTTCGTCGTTCTTAACGGTGCCCTGGTCCTTCCGAAACGATCTTTACCTGGTCATCCAGAAGTTGCTTCTGATTTGCGTTGCACCCAGGCATCGCGATGACGTTCAGATCCATCTGCGCCTGGGCGAGCGCGTCTGGTCTCGCTCCCAGCGCGCCTTGCGCCTGCAATAGGTTCGCGCGATAGGGACGCGAATCGATCTCCACCGGCGGATCGCCTTTCTCTTTCCAGTTGGCCCTCCTTAAAGTGCACCGCAGTGACCACCCCGTGACTTCGGCGGATAATGGAATCGGTAAAAACCGGAGTGACGGTACCGATCGAATCAAGATGGCCCGATGTTGCCCTTCGTGACCGTCGCCGTCGTGATGGCAACCTTGGGTGGTCCCGCCCGCTTCTTTTGCTGCTGTCCTCCTCCTCGTGGTGCCGAAGAAGACCGCGACAATAAAGTGCCAGCAACAACGTAGCACCTCGACGATCCACCAAACATTATACAGCGATCCAGATGGTGCCGTGGAGGCTGGCGGCTCGATCGTGATAGGATGCTCGTTCGTTTCGACGGTCGAAGGAGATCTCCTTTTCGGCCCGATCATCGAGGATCTATCTTGCCGAAAACCACCATCACTGCGAATGCAACGCCAGCTGCGGGCTGAGGAGGCCGCCTGGATACGTTACAGTGGTACTCGAACACCCCCTGCTCACAGCGGAGAAGCGCGCGCGACATGCCGGCTTTTCACCGTTTTCGATCACCCCAACGGCGTCGCCATTGAAGGCGAGCGCGGAGAGCTCTGACGCAGCCCCAGAGCTGCTCGGGTTCGTGTCATAACAGGAGACGCATTTGGTCTCGCTGCCACAATCGAGAGTGTTCACAAAACACCTTCAATGCCCTCTAATTTACTCACGTACTGTTCCCATCCAACGTGACGTTTTGTTGCATTGCGGTCGGCATCGCTTCAGAAACTTTACGATTAATTGCGACAATTTACGGCCTGTGACTACTACGGCAAGAATATACGCGCATATACATGATTTCCCATTTTGGTGGGAAGGAGACCGCGTAGCTTCCAGGGAGAGCATATCCGCGGAAGCGTCTTTTGCTATCCCCGTCTAGCCGAATTCAGAACCCTGGAACGTCGCTCTTGAGCTTTCATATGGCAACCAACGCAATCACCGCCTACGGAATTTTCCCTCATGACAGCGCCTTGCGCGACATCGTGCGAAGCCTCAATCGAGCTCGTTTTAACGATGAAGACTCTCCATGATGCTCCCCCCGGCCACCCCATCGCGTCCCAAGTTAGTGACGCCAGCATTATGAATACGAGAGAGGAGCCGATCGCTCAACTGCCGGAGACCATCGGATGGCTTTCAGAGCTTGGCGCAGCTACTGATTCCGACCGTAGGTTTCTTTATCCGGTCTCAATCTTATTTTCATGCCCTGATGGTCGCAAAAGACGTGCCTTCGCTGTGCGGGAAAGCTAAAACCCTGGTGGGTCTCGGCTTTTCGCTGGAAGATGCCGAACGATTCGAAGATCAGCTCGACGATCTGGGGGTTCTCGTGTATGTCTCCTGCGGCGAAGACGCCAAGACGCTATGGGCCCGCGAGGTGCTTCGCCATACCGGAGCCCGGGAGACCGCTACGTTGGCAGAACATATGAGCTACGCCGCCACAGCTTAATCCGCTTAGCTACCTCTCGGCTGAAAAAGACATCCAAGCACCAGTTCGCCAAGGAGGGTTTGTGGCTAAAGCAATCTCAACTATGACGAGGATTGTCGGCGTGGCCGGGTTGGTAATGGCCGGATACGTTGTCCTGAGTGCACTTCCGGACTTGCGGCGCTATATCAAAATCAGCACCATGTGACCGCGTCGGATGCGCGCCTTCGGATTGAAGGGTTCTTCGATAGCACAGCGAGGATCGAGACCGAAGGCGCATTCCCGCGCTCTTGCACCTTGTGTTTCCGCATTCTTCAAGAGTTTGCTGCTCCGGCTTTGCTTCCGGCGCACGGCATTATCACTAAGTGTCGGTTATGATTTACTCGTCAACGAGAAGATTCCAGCCGGTCAGTCCGCGCAACCCGCAGCCGTAAATCCGTACCGGGAAAGCGAAGGATGACCGGCGAGAGGAAGCGAAATGCAAATCAATTCAACTCTCCGTTCGTGGTCGAGCCGCGTCCTGGTGCTCGGCTTCTTGGTGGCTGCTTTTTCGACGGCCTCATTCGGTCAATTCAGAGTGGCGATCACCTTTGGACCGCCTGCGATTCCGGTCTACGAACAACCCGTTTGTCCGGGCGATGGTTACATGTGGGTTCCGGGCTACTGGTATTGGGATGACGACGCGGCCGATTACTACTGGGTCCCGGGCACGTGGGTACTTGCGCCGGAAGTTGGTTATCTCTGGACCCCGGGCTGGTGGGGATGGGGCGGGAACGCATTTCTCTGGCATGAGGGTTGGTGGGGTCCGGAAGTTGGTTTCTACGGCGGGATCAATTACGGCTTCGGGTATTTCGGAGTGGGCTTCGGTGGCGGCCGATGGGAGGGCGGCCACTTCTTCTACAACACCGCCGTGTTGCATGTGAATGAGACCGTCATCCACAACGTGTACAACGCGCGAATCGAGAACGTCAGCGAAAATCGCGTGAGCTACAACGGCGGGAACGGCGGCATCGAAGCACGTCCGACGCCCCAGCAAGAAGCGGCGGCGAACGGGCGCCATGTAGGTCCGGTGTCATCGCAGATGCAGCACATTCAGGAAGCTCGCAATAATCCGCAGCTTCGTGCCTCGGCAAATCAAGGCAGACCTCCGATCGCAGCCACGGAGAGAGCCGGAGATTTCAAAAGCAACATAGTCGCGGCCAGGGAAGCGGGAGCTCCGTATCGTGCGCCTAATCGCGTCGGCACCGAGACTCGAGGCATGGAGCGTCCGGAATCTACGAATGCGGTTCATCCCAAGGACTTGCCACCGATAGAGCGGCCCACTGCCAACAGCGGCGACGCCAAGGCGGACCAGAAATACCAGAAGCAACAACAGAAGCTGGCGCAACAGCAGGATAAGGAACGGCAGAAACTGCAGCAGCAGCAGGACCGGGAACATCAGCAACTGCAGCAGCGGCAGGCGAGCCAAGAGGAAACGCAGAAAGTCGAACAAAAACACCAGCAGCAGACACAGCAACTGCAGCAACGGCATCAGCAGCAGCAACAGCATTTGCAAAGCCGCATGCCGGCGCCGAGGTCGGGAGGAAAAAAGTGAGCCTCTCGACTTAAAGATTCACCGCAGTTTGGCCTGGGCCGGGTATCGATACCCGGCCTTATTTTTTCGTGGCTGGGATGGGGGCGAACGCTCGAAAGTGATTCTCGGGAAGCCCTGCGACATTTGTTGGAATGGCGTAAAGTCCGCCTGCAAGACGGTCCCTGGCCGGCGCTTCGGCTCGGGCCGTTGTGACGTAGAGGGTCTTAAGATCGGGCCCGCCGAAGGTACAAGTGGTGATATTTTGCACCGGCATCTCCAACACGCGATCAATTGCGCCATCGGGCGCGACGCGAACGATGCAACCTCCAAAGAAACGGCAGTTCCAAAGATAGCCTTCGGAGTCGACCGTCGATCCATCGGGCAATCCTCGTTCGAAGCCCCGAAAGAAAGGCCTTTCATCTGCCGCGATCTCGCCGGAGGCCGCATCATAATCACAAACCCATATCGTGTTGGCGAGGGTGTCGCCGAAATAGAAACGTTTGCGATCCGGACTCCACGCCAGCGTGTTTTCGATTCCAAGATTTCTTCGCCAGATCTTGAACTCGCCATTTGGATTGTAGCGGAGGAGCACGCCGTCCTGCCCGCCCGCTTCCCCCCAGGATCCGTCGGCATTCACGTTGTTGCGCATGGATCCGATCCAGAGCCCGCCCTGCTGGGTCCACTTTGGCGTCGTTCAAGCGAACCTTGGGCCAGTCCCTCGAGAAGAGAAGACAGGATCGTGGCGAACGTCCGTTTCCGGCTCCCACAAAATGACGCGCGATCCCAGGACGATGACCAGAACGTCGCTGCGATCGGTCAAGGCAAGCGCCGTCCACCGGCTCATCAAAGAACCACGAGCAGACACACGAGTCGGCGGGGGTGAAGCGATGAATCAGGAAACGATTAATGTCATTCCAGTAAAGCGCCTTGTGTTCCGAGTGCCACACCGCGCCCTCGCCGCATACATCGCCGGTTGGAGCCACGCAGACCGGATCGCCGATGGCTGTCGTCACCGCGATCCCGGCCAACAATCCGCCATCGACGAGGTAATCGCCGCCGGTGCAGAAGTCCTGCTCTGTCGGAGACGAGGAAAGCCGCCAA
>CAWFUK010000095.1:0-64824 GCA_963818935.1 uncultured Acidobacteriaceae bacterium | reverse complement strand
CAATGGCGAGATCGAAATGTGAAGAAGCAATTAGCAACTAGCAATTAGCTTATACGAGTAAACGAGAAGATTCTTGGGTTCGTCGGAGCAACCCAGTGCTGGAATGGCTAGCCGCTCGTTGCTAATTGCTGCTTTTCCACAGCGACACTTCCCATCCGATAAAGATAATGCCTGGAAATCTCGACTCGAGTGCCGGGAAAATCCTGCAACATGCTTCGCATTTCCTCGACTGTGTATGCCCGTTGCACGGCAGCGGCGGACCATGGATTAATCCCACGGTGCAAGAAGAGAAATGAGAAGACAAGAAAATAATCTGCAATACTTCGATGCTTTTGCGTTGCGCCTTGAGGGGCGACTTCTAGGCGAAGGCTAAATTTCCGCGCATAAATTGGCTTGAAGCTGACCCCGTCTCCAGATAGTCGCTGAGCAAAAGTGCTCAGCTTCCGCATCGCCGCCGCAAGATACTGGATACGTCCTAAGTTCCGAACTCAATACCCGCCTCAGAGCTTTCTGCGCGACGCGGATCCAACGATCTTCCTGGGCTCTCGTTTAACCGCGACTCGCGACGGAGCAAGAACGGAGAGTAGTCATCGTGAAACCGAATGTAGAGAAGCCGCCGACGAAGCCCGATTCCAAGGACGATCTGAAATCTCTACCCATGCCGGAAGTCGAAAAACGATTGGGATCCTCGCCGAAAGGCTTGAGCCAAGCCGAGGCGCAGAAACGTCTGGCGCAATATGGTCCGAATGAAATCAAGGAAAAGAAAGACAATCTATTCCTGAAGTTCCTGAGCTACTTCTGGGGCCCCATTCCTTGGATGATCGAAGGGGCAGTGATTCTGTCGGGGGTGGTTAAGCACTGGCTGGATTTCTTCATCATTCTCTTTCTGCTTTTCTCCAACGCGGTGGTTGCATTTTGGGAAGAACATCAGGCAGGCAACGAAATTGCCGCGTTGCGCGCGAAGCTGGCGACCGAGGCCCGCGCCCTGCGAGACGGAAAATGGGCGACTCCCAAGGTAGCGGAACTGGTGCCCGGCGACGTCATTCGGCTGCGATTGGGAGACATCGTGCCGGCAGACGCGCGTTTGTTGGCCGGTGACCCGGTGCAAGTCGACCAGTCCGCGCTGACCGGAGAATCTTTGCCCGCGACGCGCAAACCCGGCGAGGCAGTGTTTTCAGGCTCGATTATCAAGCGCGGCGAAACCGATGCGATGGTCTACGCCACCGGTACCAACACGTATTTCGGCAAGACTGCGGAATTGGTGCAGGATGCTCATACTGTCAGCCATTTCCAGCGTGCTGTGCTAAAAATTGGCAATTACCTCATCGTTCTTGCAGTGGCTCTGGTGGCGGTGATTGTTACCACGGCGCTCTTCCGTCATGACCCGATCTTGAGCACGTTGGAATTTGCATTGGTGTTGCTGGTGGCCGCGATCCCGGTAGCGATGCCGACGGTGCTGTCCGTCACCATGGCGGTCGGAGCGCGTCTCCTGGCAAAAAAACAGGCGATTGTAACTAAGTTGTCGGCGATCGAGGAACTCGCGGGCGTGGATGTGCTGTGCTCGGACAAGACCGGCACCTTGACCCAGAACAAACTGACGCTGGGCGATCCCTTCTGTGTCAATGGTAGTTGCAGCCGATCAAATCATTCTCGATGCCGCACTCGCCTCGCGCGCGGAGGACAAGGACACGATCGATTTTGCCGTGATCGCAGGCGTGAAGAACGATAAGGAACTGAAAAGCTATCAGGTCCTTCATTTCCAGCCGTTCGATCCCGTGCATAAGCGCACCGAAGCTACCGTGAAGGGCTCCGACGGAAAGCAGTTCAAGGTGGCGAAGGGAGCGCCGCAGGTCATTCTGCAGATGGCGACCAACGTCGCGGACGTAAAACCCGCAGTTGAGAAAGCCGTCAATGAATTTGCTGCACGCGGCTTCCGCTCCTTGGGTGTAGCCCGCGCAGATCAGGACGACAAGTGGCAGTTTGGGGGCGTCTTGCCCATGTCCGATCCGCCGCGCGAACAGGCCAAAGCGACCATCGAGAGCGCGATGAAGATGGGCGTGAAAGTCAAAATAGTCACCGGCGACCAGTTGGCCATCGCGAAGGAAATGTCTCATGAGCTGGGCATGGGCACGAACATCCTGGATGCCACAGTATTGCGGGACAAGCAAAAGACGGCGGAGACTGCGGCATCCATCGAAAAAGCAGACGGCTTCGCCCAGGTGTTCCCCGAAGACAAGTACAACATTGTCGACGTCCTGCAGAAGCACGACCATATTGTAGGTATGACTGGCGACGGAGTGAACGATGCTCCCGCGCTCAAGCAAGCGAACTGCGGCATCGCGGTTTCCGGCGCGACCGACGCGGCCCGCGCCGCGGCAGACATCGTGCTTCTCGCATCCGGCCTCTCGGTGATCATCGATGCGATCAAGGAGAGCCGCCGCATCTTCCAGCGGATGAACAGCTACGCGATCTACCGCATCGCCGAAACGCTGCGCGTGCTGTTTTTCATGACGCTGGCAATCCTCGTATTTAACTTCTACCCCGTGACCGCGGTGATGATCGTGATGATCGCCGTACTCAACGACGGAGCCATTCTCTCCATCGCCTATGACAACGTTCATTACAGCGACAGGCCCGAGAAATGGAATATGCGCCTGGTGCTGGGGATCTCGACCGTGCTGGGCGTTATCGGCGTCGTAGCCGCGTTCGGCCTCTTCTATCTTGCCGAGCGCGTATTTCATCTCGACCGCGCGCATGCCCAAACGCTGATGTACCTAAAGCTGTCCATAGCTGGACATCTGACGATTTTCTTAACGCGCACACGGGGCCCATTCTGGTCGATACGCCCGGCTCGGATTCTCTGGATAGCGGTACTGGGCACCCAAATTGTGGCGACGCTTATTGCAGTCTACGGCGTGTTTATGACGCCGCTTGGCTGGCGTTGGGCCGGTTTCGTTTGGGTCTATGCTCTGGCGTGGTTCTTGCTCAATGACCGCGTGAAACTACTCGCCTATCGGATTTTTGATCCGGTGAAAGCATCATCGTTGGCCAGGGTCCCGGTCGATCTTACACCGCAGATTGCCACGCGGGCCTATGAACTTTATCAGCAGCGAGGGCGGAGCGACGGCAAAGCGAATCAAGACTGGCTTGAGGCGGAGCGAGAAACCCGGAAGGATCAGGCAGCAAAGAAAGATGTCGCTTAATCGTCGTTCCGAGCAATCGGAGTCGTAAAGCGCACCTCATGCAGTTGGTGCCACTGAAGGAAGAAGATGAAAATTCATTCCAAAGATTTCCGTGTACCGAATCACAAGAAAATCGATATCAAACGCTTGCCGACGATCGTGAAGCCATTTTGCGAGTCAAAGAAGGAATATAAAGACCTTCTGGAAAAACATATTGCTGAGTTGACCTCCCTGCAACAACTTCACTACGCGTCCAACCGCTATGCATTGCTGCTCATCTTTCAAGGGATGGACTCTGCCGGCAAAGACGGTGCGATCCGGCACGTCATGTCGGGAGTCAATCCTGAAGGCTGCGAAGTTTTCAGTTTCAAACAACCAAGCGCCGAAGAACTGGAACATGATTTTCTCTGGCGCACAACATGCCGCCTTCCGGAACGCGGACGAATCGGCATCTTCAAGCGTTCCTACTATGAGGAAGTCCTGATCGTTCGCGTGCATCCCGAGATTCTCCGCACCCAGCGGCTTCCAGAAGAGTTGCTCGACGAGAAAAACATCTGGAAGGAACGGTATCGGTCGATCGTTGATCTAGAGCGCCACCTTTATCGCAACGGAACGCGGATCGTCAAAATATTTTTGAACCTTTCGTACGAAGAACAGCGCAAGCGGTTTCTCGCGCGCATTGACGTGCCCGACAAAAACTGGAAGGTCAGCTCCTCGGACAATCACGAGAGGAAATATTGGAAGCATTATATGGAAGCGTATGAGGATTGCCTGAACGCGACTAGCACACGTCACGCGCCTTGGTACGCCGTTCCTGCCGATGATAAGGAGAACGCTCGGCTGATTGTGTCTCGCATCGTCCTCGATATGCTCCAGGATCTCAAAATGGCATATCCGAAGACCACGGAGAAGCGTCGGCTGGAATTGCAAGCGATCGGCAAGGAACTGGCCAAATAGCGACGCAGTAGTCGAGAGGAATAATTTCTATGCCTACGAAAGAACAAACGATAGAGGTTGACCAGGATATTAGCTCGAAATCGCGTCAAAAGAATTTAGATCGGACTTCAAAGCCTTCTAAGTTTATCTTCGATGCGTCTTTGTCTACTGCGGTCGCCGCAAACGGCCAACGGCCGACTAAAGCGCCGCAGCCCGACGGGCCCCTGACGCCAGACATGCTCGACAAGATGAACCGGTACTGGCGAGCGGCGAATTATCTCTGCATCGGCCAGATCTATCTCTTCGAGAATCCTCTATTGCGAGAGCCTCTCAAGGCCGAACAGATCAAACCAAGACTGCTCGGGCACTGGGGAACGTCACCGGGACAAAATCTTATTTACCTTCATCTGAACCGCCTCATCAAAGAGCACGATGCCAACATCATTTATATTGCCGGTCCGGGACATGGCGGTCCGTCGCTCAATGCGAACTCTTATCTAGAAGGCACTTATACCGAAGTTCATCCGGAGATTACGCCTGATGAGAATGGCCTACGACTTCTTTTCAGGAAGTTCTCGACGCCGGGCGGAGTGCCGAGCCATTGCGGGCCACACGTTCCGAATTCCATGCACGAGGGTGGAGAGCTCGGCTATTCGATGGTTCACGCATTCGGAGCCGCTTTCGACAATCCTGATCTGATCGTCGCCTGCGTGATCGGCGATGGGGAGTCCGAGACTTGTCCACTGGAAGGAAGCTGGAAGTCCGTCAACTTTCTAAATCCAGTGCGGGACGGGGCTGTCCTTCCGATTCTGCATCTCAACGGCTACAAGATTTCCGGACCGACCGTTCAGGGACGGACGAGCGACGAAGACTTAAGAGCTCTGTACATAGGACGCGGCTACAAGCCCTATTTTGTAGAAGGCGACGATCCTAAGGTCGTGCATCAACTCCTGGCTGGAACTCTGGACGATTGTTATGCCGAGATTCGAACCATCCAGCAGGAGGCGCGTCACGAGCGGGTTCAAGAAGCAGCCAATCTGGCCCATGATCGTCTTGCGCACGCCCAAGGGATGGACCTGTCCGAAACAAGTGGATGGAATCCCGATTGAAGGCACCTTCCGTGCTCATCAGGTCCCTCTCGCCACGGTCCGCGAAAATCCCGAACATCTCAAGATCCTTGAGGCCTGGATGAGAAGCTACAAGCCGGAGGAGCTCTTCGATCAAAAGGGGAGATTCATCGCCGATCTAGCAGAACTCGCGCCGGTTGGCGATCGTCGGATGGGAGGAAATCCTCATGTAAACGGCGGACGACTGCTGACCGCACTCGACATACCAGACTTCACGAGTTATGCGCTGGAGATCCCAGGACCGGGTCAAGTGGTAGCGGAAGCTCCACGAAAGCTCGGAGATTTTTTTAGAGACATCTTCAAGCTCAATCCCACAAACTTTCGCATGTTCTGTCCCGATGAGACGGACTCGAATCGCCTTCATTCCGTCCTCGAAGCTACCAAACGCTGCTTCATGGCGGAAACTGTTTCGATCGATGACGAACTGAGCCCCGATGGCCGTGTCATGGAAGTATTAAGCGAACATTGCTGTCAGGGATGGCTCGAAGGGTATCTACTGACCGGGCGGCATGGCATGTGGTCTTCCTACGAAGCCTTCGCGCAAGTCGTGGATTCGATGCTGACGCAACACGCCAAATGGCTGGAGCAATGCCGCGATTTTCCGTGGCGCAGACCGCTCGCATCGTTGAACGTTCTATTGACAAGTCACGCGTGGCGAAATGATCACAACGGTTTCAGCCATCAGGCGACGGGATTTGTAGACAACGCACTGGCGCGTAGGAGTAAAACCATCCGCGTGTACTATCCCCCGGACAGCAACTGCTTGCTGAGTGTCTTCGACCATTGTCTGCGGAGCCGCAACTACGTCAACATCGTTACCTGCGGAAAGCAGCCGCAGCTTCAGTGGCTGAACATGGACGAAGCTCTCGAACATTGCTCGCGAGGAGCCTCGACTTGGAAGTTTGCCACCAACGACGGAGGTGGAGAACCGGACGTCGTATTGGCCTGCGCAGGCGATGTCCCAACCATCGAAACCTGCGCGGCCTCCTGGCTTCTGCAGAAGTACGTTCCCGGCATCAAGGTGCGGGTTGTCAATGTGGTGGACTTGAGCATTTTGATGAGCCCGGATGATCATCCGCATGGCATGGATAACATGTCCTTCGACGCTTTATTTACCAAAGATGCACCTGTCATCTTCGCCTTCCACAACAATCGCTGGCTCATTCACACCATGGTTCATGGACGCTCTAATGAAAGCCGCTTCCATGTGCGCGGTTATATGGATCAGGGCACGACCACCACTCCTTTCGACATGGTAGTGCTGAACAAGATGAGCCGTTTTCATCTAGCCATCGATGGACTGAAGTATGTCTCAAGGTTGCGCTCAGAGGTTTCGGACGTAGTCGACACATTTAACCGGAAGCTGTACGAGCACCACGATTACATTCGACAACACTTGGAAGACATGCCGGAGATCAGGAACTGGCAATGGACAGCCGACTTCAGCGAGCCGAGCGCGCCTCCGCCACTGGCCAAGGGACATCCCCGCGCAGGTTTGTTCAGCGATAGTTAAATGAAGCATCCAAAGATGACGGGAGAACGGGAAGGTGAAGGAGCGATCGCTGATGGAATCGGAGCCCGGCAAAGCGCCAGAAGGTCGACCAAAACGCGGATTCTGGCGCGTGATCCAGTGGATCTTTCTGTGGGGCACCATTTTCGGGCTGAGCGGAGTGGCTCTGGTGGCGACGACTAACAAGGCGGTGATCTGGTCGAGTTCGGATTCGTTTTGCGGAACGTTCTGCCACACGATGACCTGGACTTCAGCGGCATATCATCAAGGCCCGCACTTCATCAATGCCTCCGGCGTGCGCGCAAGCTGTGGGCAATGCCACATCCCCTACGACTCCAGTCATGCGACGGCGACGGAGGACGTGAAGCTGCTGCTGTATAAGGCTGACCGCGGCGCGAAGGATTTCTGGAATGAGTCGCGCGAGACCATTGCCACGAAGGAAGAATGGGAAAAACAACGACCGCGATTACGAACAGAATTTGAAAGTTATACGAAAGCACACAATTACATCACCTGTCGCGGTTGTCATTCGCTCGAAGCGTTTGGTGGACCGCGAAGCCGCATGAAAGCTCTGATCCACAAAGATCTCATCAGAACCAACACCTTCGATTGTTTCCAGTGTCACCAGGACGTTGGTCATGTGTACGAACCGCCGGTCGCGAAAGTTGGCGGTTGGTACACGATCGAACAGGCAGCGGCGGGCGAAAAACTTTATCAGGCACAGTGCGCGAGCTGCCACGGTGCGAAACTAGAGGGCGGCGCTGGGCCTTCTCTGAAGGGCACGACGTGGCACCTGATGTATGGAGGCGCGAAGCTATTGACTGTGTGGGGAGAAATTACAGGCCCGATGGCCCAGTATGCGGGCACAACCTATACAACCCAGCAGTCGCTGGATATCGTGTCATACCTCCTGCAACAAAATGGGCTGCCCTCGGGGAGTCAGCCGCTTGCGAACACGCGAGAATTGTCGGAGGTATTGCCGGAGAAATAGAGGCGGCGCGCACAAGGGGACTGACGGCCAGTCAGCCGTCTCGCACCAAACCAAACTTATCACACCTTCGCTTCAGGGGAGTCTGCGACTCCTTCCGGCGGTAAGACATCGGGCATGTCAAGACGTGCGACACCAATCCGGCTGTCAGCCATCCCATAATAAACGTCGAAGCGGTTCAGTAAGCCGAGATCGTCGCGCCGATCGATGCCGGTCGGGAACACAACGTGGGCGACGGTGCCGCTGCATTCCTGCGCCAGTGTTGGGGTCAGCACCGGCTCTACCGAACGATAGTGGATGACTTGCGGATGCTCTTTCGACAGGACCATCACGCCTGCTGAATAACGGAGTTGATGTTCTCCGTCGCTGGGCTTTTCCATTTCGCTAACGCCGTGGTAAACGATCAGCCAGCCGTGCCGAGTCAGGATTGGCGGCGTGCCGCCGCCAATCTTGAGACGCTCCCAGGGTGACACCGGAGTCGCCAATCGATGATGAGACATGAACCGACCGAGACGATTCGATTCGCGCGACTCCAGAGACATTGCGCAGTACGAAATCCAGATGCTCTCCCGATCGAGATCAACTCTGTCCTAACCGTTGGAGTGCATTACGAGTTCTGATTCCTGATCGCTATGGCCCCCTTTTTTTAAGGTGAGCAGTTTTGAACAGTCGAGATAGGCGAATGGCCGTAGTGCGCCGGCACGTCGCGATAAAGAGGATTGAGCGTGGGACCGTATATGTCGGGAACGAGTACGCTCGTCCGCGTTGGGAATTTCCCTCACGCGTCCCTGCTGTTGGAGAGCGTCGAGGGCGGCGGAGACTTGACCTGTCGCCAGCAAGCAGACTTCAGGGGCAATCCGCGCAAGGAACTCGCGCATCTGAGTGGTGCTGGCAAGGCTTGATTCCTCAAATAAGGTAGAAGTGCTTTTGCCCTCGTAGATAGTAATTCGCAGTGCGGCTGAGGAAGCCTTACCGATTTTTTTCATTCGACCCCCATTTCTTACTACGAATTAAAATCCTGACCTCGGTTCGGGACTCTCGAAACCGCCGAAGCCGTTTTCACATCAGGCCACTTCATGCAGGTGCTCAGCATGAACATGAAGAGCACTGACTCGCTTTCCCGTCTTCTCATCGGGCACCCCTATAGTGATTAAGTACCGTAATATTTTTATTCGCGAAGGGACTTTTGACAGACGCACGCACCAAGCAGCTTTGGCTCCGTCCACCATTGACCGAATCCGGGGTAAGGAAGGCCCAGGTTCATTGAAGCGGAGGAAGGCGGCGATGCCTGCTCGGATTTTTCTTTGGTCTTCGGTTTTCGGATCCTGAAGGCTTGGTCGCAAACTCGAACGTGTAGTTATAGTCGTGGAGGCGAAGGGAGTCGAACTATCGAGCGTGTTGACAGCACGTAAGTTATTGATTCTAGGAACTGCCACAACGGCGAAAAAGACGCCTTTGCCCAATCCATTGTACGTTTATTGTATGAAAATGGTTCTTGCTTCAGAGCCGCTTGCAGTCTGCCAGCGCGCCCAGTATCCCACAAATGCAGAGCAGATGCACCGGATTCATTCGATCTGTTGGCCCCTCACGGACGAGTTCGTCTATGCATGCTCGATGGCGGTGGATTTCGCGCGCTTGCTTTCGCGAATCTCCGCGGTAGTAAACTCGAGTCCGCAAACGCTGCAACGCCACCCAGGAGAAGCAGCGTGTGCCACTACTGGCGCGGATTCCTGATCGGCGCGCCTGGCTCTCACCAGTTCGCTACCGCAGTGTGGACACTGTCGCTGAATCATAGGGTCCTGCACAAGAAACGTCCTGTTCGCGCTCTGAAAGATTAGTTGCTCGGGTGGATCGTCCGAGCCTCGTCAGCCGTAAGCCGGGAAGCATCGCAATACCCGTACCCTTTCAGACAAGCCGCGTAATTCCGCTTATGCTCCGCATCGGCCAAGGTCTTGGCCTCCGATGCAGTCAGTCTTGTGTAGTCACAAGTTTCCTGCCCGTCCTTGCAAGCCGAGAGGTTGCGCTGGTGTTCCGAGGAAGCTGTCTGTTTCGCTTGCAGCGGAGTGAGTTTGGAGTGATCGCAATCGTCCCAGCCATTCGCACAACCTTGCGCGTTGCGCTGGAGTGCAGCAGCAGTCGCGTCCCTGGTTTGCGAAGGGGATAACTGGGCGTGATCGCATTGCCCAGAACCGTTCTCACAATCGGATGCATTGAGCTGGCTCCGGGCGATGTTCACTTCCGCGGTTTGCGACGCAGTGAGTTTGGAGCGATCGCAAGCCCCCGTGCCCTCCTTGCAGGCGGCGAAGTTGCGCTCTTGCTCGGCTGCGGCCATGCCACGGACTTCCGACGGGGTCAGCTTGGAGCGGTCGCAGGAAAGCATCCCATCGTTGCAGTCGGTCACGTTTCGTTCGTGATCTGCCACGGCCAATGCTACAGTCTCCGTTTCTGAGAGTTTTGAGCGATCACAAGAATCGTCATGATTCCTGCAGTTTGCAACGTTCCGACCGTGGGCGGCCAAAGCTACCTCCGCCGATTGAGGGACGCTCAGTTTCGACCTGTCGCAGGCTTCACGGCCGGCTTTGCAGGCTTCGAGATTCTGCGAAAGATCGGGGGATTGCGCTAACGTAAGAATTGGCCAGAGGCTAAGACATGCCACTGGCGCCCAAAGATATCTACGGAGACTAGCTTTCATATTGTCCGCCCTTCGGAAGAGTAAGACCTCATCGACTACCGTGACCGCTGCGCGTATTTGCTATTGTGGCGCTGACCGGAACCTGGTAAACGGTTCCGGCCAGCCACTCATCGGTCTTCCTGACCGCGCTCTGATGCGAACTTATTGCTTGTTGTCTTCTCTTGCCTCAGCAATGTGGGCCTGGTGGCCGGCTTCAGATACAGCCTTCACAAACGCAACTGCGCTTGCGGGAGTTGAGGCCTTGCCGGAAAGAATGTTGCGGAACATCATGTGGTGGCCATAAATGGCGCGGGTTGAATCGTTGTCTTGCTCGATAACTGCACCTTCCAACGTCAGGCCGGCGAAAATGCCTTTCGAGCGCGAGTAGGTTAATACTTCAGTGTTGAGCAATACGTCGGTTCCGGCAGAAGTGTGACGGCCTACTGGGCCCGCTGCCACTGATCCTTCACCGGTTAGTTCTAACTTAGTCGAAAGCAGATGCTGCAAGCCACGATCGTTCATGACAAGCATGACCAGGTCCACTCCTTCGACTCCAATCTGCAATCCCCAGCTGCCACCACCAACGGAAACGAATGCCGGAGCGCTCCAGCCATCAGGCGTACGGCACGAGGCCACTCCGCGACCGTGTTTGCCACCAAATATGAAGCCGCCTTTGAGCAGGTTGGGCACTACAACGATGCACTTCGCACCGCTCAGCACTTCCTCGGGGATCCCTTTGTCCGGCGTCGACATGATCGATTGCAGAACTTCCACCGACTTTTGCATGCGGTCGACCGTGTCCTCCCGGTCCGAACCGGCGAATGCGTAGGTTCCGAACATGCACATGGCGCTTATCAACAGCAGTGACATTGTTTTTTTCATGAAGTTTTTCCTTTAGGAGCCTGCAGAACTAAGAGGAGAGAGCTTCAGATAGCTGACTTAGTTCAGAGGACCTGAAAGAGAGAGAAGAAGTGCTCGTCTCTGCAAGCATGATCGCTCAGGCAGAAAGGAATAGCTGGTCTGAATTGCTCAGTTCCCAGGCGCCAAAGCTCCGCGGATCGTAATCGCTGCATTAGGATTCGAAGGAATGTGAGCAATCCAGCACAGAATGGAGATCGCCATCGTGGCATCGTTGGATGGTCGGAGATTGTCTCACTCGATGTGAACTCCGCTAAGGTGAATCGAATGGAACCGTATCGTCCTACTCTCCGCCGGCGTCTGACTTCTGTATGGAGATTCTTTGGAAGGTCGTTGGGAGGGTTGCAGGCGCTTCTTAAACCGCGAACCGAGGAAGTTCGATTACAAAGAATGTGTCCGTTCTGCGGCCTGATCACTCCAGTAGCCAAAAGAGTTTGCCTGGAGTGCGGAAAGCCGCTCGCTGTGATTGCGCTTGAGAGGGCCGAAGCAAAGTAGGAATAAATAAGAAAGATGAAGGAGACTTAAATGCTTTGGACAATTGTAGTTGTACTGCTGATTCTGTGGCTGTTGGGATTTAGCTTGCACGTGGCCGGAGGTCTGATTCATTTGCTGCTGGTGGTGGCTTTGGTGATGATTGTCATCAATTTGATTAGCGGCCGCCGCGGCGCCGTCTAGAAAACTCATAATGGGCCGGGAGCATATAGCGGCAAAGCCCGGCCCGATCAGAAACCGATTCTCCCCTTGCGTATCTTTCTCCAAACTGCCGACGAAAAAGGAAACTCCATCGCGCTGCCGTTCTGTTCCGCATTCATGGCCCTGCTCGTACGGCGAAGATGACCCTCTTTTTGTACTCTCAGGGTTCCTTCACTGCGTTGTGTCGGTTTAACATTCAGCACAAAGTGAACCGTCGCCCACAGGAAATGAGCCCCGTCGGACTTGGTTACGAGAGCATCCACCGACTTGAGCGCTCCCTCAGGCAATTCAAGGTGATCGGCCAGCATGACGATTGGAAGCTGTGGCCTGAATTTCTTGATCTCAGTTGCGACGACTGCCCCGTCCAGCAGTCCCAGCTGGTACTCAAGCACAATCGCATCCACAGGCCGCGACATCAGAAGCCTCAGGCCGTCGGATCCATTCGTCGCCGTGAGTAGCTCATATCCGTTTTCTTGCAGCAGGCTCAATTGAGCAGGGTCGCGGTGTATGCAAAGCAGGGTGCTATTGGTAGCCATGCCAGTCACGTATATACCCGGGCACTCCCACAATTCTGCCCAAAACTGCTCACAGTTCGTCGAGGTGCGAACCGAGCAATACTGACCAGAACTCCGCATCGAGAGTGTCTAGTGTCTGACACGTTGACTCTTTTCACTGTGAGGACTCATATGAAAAAACACTTCCTTCACCTGTCCGCATACCCATGTGATGAGTGTGGTGGCCCAATCATCGCGGGCTCGACGGCCGTTCGCGAGAATGAAATATCGAAGGAGACCGACATCCGGCAAGTCGGAGCCATCTGCCTATCGTGCGGCCACCGCCCGGAGAAAGCCACGGAGCCGGCGCGTGCGTGTCATCTGCAGCCGATTGCATGGGAGCGAGCGGGGAGCCTTAATCGTGCAGCACGACATTGAGCAGCGAACTGTGAACTTGCAGAGCGCCTTCGGTTCCGCCCGCGTAGTGAATGAAACCGAGCTTCCTGAACCGGTTCATAAAGAAGCTGACGCGGGAACGAGTAGTCCCAACCATCTCAGCCAGCGTCTCCTGGCTGATCTTCGGAACGACGGTTTCCGGAATGCCTTCTTTGCCGAAATGCGCGAGCAACAGAAGCACGCGGGCCAGGCGCTTCTCACTGGAGTTGAACAGTTGGTCGACCAGATCCTCTTCGTAACGGATATTCCGACCCAGCAGATATGCCACGAACATTTCAGAAAGCGCCGGTTCGCGGTGAAGGGCTTCCATCATCGTCTTCTTCTCGACCCGGAGAATCTCGCAATCGGTCATGGCCGCCGCTGAGCCCATGCGCAGAAGCTGACCTGCCAACGAACCTTCGCCGAAAAAGTTCCCCTCACTCACAATGGCGATCGTCGCTTCTTTGCCGATCTTGGACACGACGGAGAGCCGGATCTTCCCTTTTTGCACGTAGAAGACAGCGTCGGCGTCGTCCCCTTGCGCGAATACCATTTGCTTCTTCGGAACCGAGAGAATTTTCCTGCCATCGCCAATGGTCGCGAGGAAGGTGTTGGGATCAAATCCCCCGTTCTTCTTGGGTACTCCCGCAAGTTTCATCTCCGATCATTATAGTCGTATATAGTCTAGGACCGCGTAAATAAAGGGGATTTTAAATATTGGTGAAGTGAGCAATTCTGAGCAGTATCCCGAGAGGCGAATGAGCGAAGCTCGAGTCTATGCCACCAACCGTTCAAGTCGGCACGATTCTGATGAAGGAATGGCCCGGAATGACGCAAATCCTTGGGCTGGAGAGTGAACCTTGCTCCGGCAGTTGGAGCGTGCTCAAGGTCTTGGATGGTTTCGCTCTGGATCGCAAAATCCATGCTGCCGGATGGAATTTCTTTTTCATGGCGGCAGAAGTCAAGGTGATGTTCTTTGGCTCCGTTGGAGCCGTGAAGATCCAGAACGCGTTGCAGCGGATTCTAGGGAAGGTAAGGCTGCAACAGTTCAATGGTTTGGAAGTAACTCAAATCGTTGCCCGCCGTTTCCTGGGCGTGCCGTATGTAACTGTTTCTGCGCATTCGCGCCATTTGCAACAGAGCTGTTATCTCGACACCGCCCTGGCGCGGCAGACGTTCCAGCGCACCGCGGAATCGGCCAGAGGGTGAGTTCGGCTGAGAGAGCAGGAGGGTCAGTTTATGGCGCAAAACGGAAATCAGGGTCTTGACCAGGTTCTTGAGGCTGCCATTGTTGTGTCGTGTGCAGATTTGATGCACGGAGCCGAGGCGGGCTTGATTCATATTGAATACGGCTTCGCTCCCGGCGGCACCTTGGACTACCTGAAGGTTTGGTCGTCCATCACCAGGGGTCATTGGCTTCTGGCATGCGAATACTGGATGTCGCCTTCTACATTTCACGTAACCGGCATCAGCTTTGACAATGGATACGAGTCGGAGGGACTGGCGCATACTCTGGGATTTGTGATGCAGCACCAGGATGCATTCTTACTGCCCGCAAATCTCGGGCGGCAGGGATTACTTCAGATATCCACGCCCACATTAGAGGAAAGCACGGCGGCGGCCGCGTCGGTGATCCACGCCTTCGATCGTCTCGGCTCAGCTCTCGCTGAACCCGCAGTGGCGTGAGGCGACGGGAAAGCTCACTTTTCCGAGCCCGCTAAACGCCGATCCCGATGCGGTTCCGTGCGCGGCAGGCCGGTACTGAGCTCACATTTTTCACCAGGTTTCGCCCCACACGTAGGACAACGAACCGACAGGGCCAGCTTCACTTTGCTTGTCATTGCTTCACCATGCACTGATGGGCTCCAAGAAGATGGTCAATAGTGATCAGTTCGATCCAGCATCCTGTCGGTATTCTTAAATACATGGCAAACATCAAATTCGTCGTAAGGGTGAATCACGGCGGTACTCGGGCCCCTGCCTACGTGCAGCACATTGATCGGTGTCCAATGCAGATGACCACCAACCTCAAACTTGCGCTGAGGATGGGGAAATTAACCGCGGAAGATGCCGCCAAATCCCTGCAAAACTCCCGCTGCATCCCCGAATTACTGCCCGTACAGGTCAGTGCCTGATATCCGGGACCGCCGAAAACGCAGGTTCGGCACCGTTCTCGGCCGGAGTAGGAAGTCATGTCGCTACCAAATACAGTGCTACCGAAGACTCTCCTGGAGGTCGTCGTCCCACGCCCGCTAACGCGGGACGGGGCCGCAACGGCTCGGGTACGACTGCACGCGAAGCCATCCTTGCCCAGCCGGATCGCGGTGATCGGAAATTATCTTCCCCGACAGTGTGGAATCGCCACTTTCACCACCGACCTGTGCAGCGCCATTTCCACAGAGTGCGGGGCGGCTCGACTGTTAGCACTCCCAGTCAACGACATCGAAGCAGGATATGACTATCCTTCGCGCGTGCGATGGTCGCTCGCTCAGGACGACGTGAAATCCTATCGGGAAGCCGCTGAATTTCTGAACTTCAACAATATCGACATGGTGTGCCTGCAGCACGAGTATGGAATCTTTGGCGGCCCGGCCGGAAGCCACATTTTGCACCTGCTGCGCGGCCTGAAGATGCCCGTCGTGACAACGCTGCACACAGTTCTTCGCGAGCCAGATCCCAACCAACTTCTGGTCATGGAAGAGATCGCAGAACTGTCCGACCGCCTCATTGTCATGAGCCAGCTGTCGTCCCAGTTCCTGCAGGAAATCTTCAAGGTGCCGGGCAGCAAGATCGACATGGTTCCGCATGGTGTTCCAGACCTGCCATTCCTGGATCCCAATTTCTACAAGGACCGCTTTGGCGTGGAAGGAAAAGCGGTTCTGCTCACGTTCGGCCTGCTCTCTCCGAATAAGGGAATCGAAAACGTAATTCAAGCGCTGCCGCAGATTCTGTCCAAGCACAAGAATGTTGCGTACATAGTCGCGGGCGCGACCCATCCTCACATTCTGCGTCGCGAGGGAGACAAATATCGAGACAGCTTGCAAGCTCTGGCGAAGGAAATAGGAGTGGAATCGCAAGTGATCTTCCACAACCGCTTCGTCAGTCCCGAAGAAATGGTCGAATTCATTGGCGCCGCCGACATCTATATCACTCCCTATCGACACGAGGCGCAGGTGGTTTCCGGCACGCTTGCCTATGCACTGGGCGCGGGCAAGGCGATTATCTCGACTCCGTATTGGCACGCGATCGAGTTGCTGGACGACCGTAGAGGCGCGCTGGTCCCATTCCAGAATCCCGATGCGATTGCGCAGAAAACAATCGGACTGCTGGACACACCGGCGATTCGCCATGCCATGCGCAAGCGCGCCTATCTGTTCGCGCGAGACATGATCTGGAAAAAAGTCGCGCGGGGCTACATGGAAAGCTTCGCGCAAGTGCGCAGCGACCGCATGGAGAGTCCCAAAGTGCAGTTCTTGGCCCGGATGACCCACAAATCGCTGGATCAGTTGCCGGAGTTGAAGCTGAATCATTTGAGCCAGATGACTGACGACACCGGAATGCTGCAGCACGCTATCTTTACGATCCCGAACCGTAGAGAGGGCTATACCACGGACGACAATGCTCGCGCCCTTACACTTGCTGTTCTGCTGGAGCAGTTAGACACCGCAGATTCGTCGAGTCGCTATTTGTCATTTCTGGAGCATGCCTTCAGTCCCGCGAAAGGCAGATTCAAGAACTTTCTCCGCTATGATCGCCGGTGGAACGAACCGGTGGGTTCCGAAGACTGCCATGGGCGGGCGTTGTGGGCCCTCGGGACCGTTCTGGGCCGATCGCGCGATCAGGGATGCCGGGGCGCTGCCGGTCGCTTGTTCGAGTTTTCTCTTCCCGCGGTGCTCGAATTCAGTAGTCCGCGTGCCTGGGCATACAGCCTGCTCGGAATTCAGGAATACCTCACCTCCTATCCCGGAGATCGCGATGCGCAGAAAGTGCGATCCGCCCTGAGCCGACGACTGCTCGAAATGTATGAATCCATTCGAAGGCCAGACTGGAAATGGTTTGAGAACGTTCTAGCGTACGGAAATGCGAGATTGCCCCAGTCTTTGCTATTAGTGGGCGCAGCTTGCTCCGACGATCGCATGATTTCCGCCGCCCTCGAATCGCTCGATTGGCTCGCAACCGTGCAACGCTGCGAAATCAACCGCCATTTTGTGCCGATCGGTTCGCAAGGCTTCTATCCCCAGAATGGCGAGAAGGCCCGTTTCGATCAGCAGCCGTTGGAAGCAGCCGGCGCGGTGTCCGCTTATTTGCAAGCGCACCACGTCACTGGCGACAGCCGCTGGCACAGCGAAGCCTGGTCGGCGTTCAACTGGTTCCTCGGCGACAACGATCTTCAACTGCCTCTTTACGATTCTGTCACCGGCGGTTGCCGTGACGGCTTGCACCCCGACCGTGCCAATGAAAACCAGGGAGCAGAATCAACGCTATCGTTCTTGATGGCACTCCTCGAAATGCGAACTCTGCCAGCGCCCGAACAGAAGGAAATCCTTTCATGACCGTACCCGCAGAAAAGCCAGTGAGTCTGTTGAGCACTAGTTTCGAGCCACTGCTTCATCGCCATCCCTCGAACCCGATCCTGACAAGTAAAGACTGGCCATACCCTATCAACAGCGTCTTCAATGCAGGCGCAACGCTACTGGCGGATGGCACCACCCTACTGCTTTGCCGCGTGGAAGATCGCCGCGGGCTATCGCATCTTTGTGCCGCACGTTCTCGCAACGGCGTCGACGGATGGCAGATTGATACTGAGCCTACGCTGCTGTCCGATCCGAAGAACTATCCGGAAGAGATCTGGGGCATTGAAGATCCGCGCATCACTTTTGTTCCCGAGCTGCAACAATACGTTGTCACCTACACCTCCTATTCGCGTGGCGGTCCCGGCGTGTCTCTGGCGCTGACGAAAGACTTCCGCACCTTCGAACGATACGGCGTGATTATGCCGCCCGACGACAAAGACTCCGCACTCCTGCCACGGAGAATCGACGGATGCTGGGCTCTGATTCATCGCCCGATGACAACACTCGGTTCGCACATGTGGATCTCTTATTCCCCGGACCTGCGCTATTGGGGCAGGCACAGGCTCATGCTGGAAGCCCGCCGTGGCGCTTGGTGGGATGCAAACAAGATCGGGTTGTCGCCGCCACCAATCGAGACCTCAAGAGGGTGGCTCGTGTTCTACCATGGCGTCCGGCACACGCCCTCCGGTTGTCTGTACCGACTAGGCTTGGCCCTCTTCGATTTGGAGAATCCAGAGAGGTGCTTGCTCCGAGGGGATTCATGGATCTTTGGCCCGGAGGCGAAATACGAGCGCCATGGCGACGTTGACGATGTCGTATTCCCGTGCGGATACACGATGGACGCCGATGGCGACACCCTCAACATCTATTACGGAGCAGCGGATTGCGCGATTGCCCTGGCTCGGGCCAGTGTGGGCTCTCTGCTCGAATGGCTGGACGCCAATGGAAGTTGCGAGCGTCGCCAGCGAGCGCAGGATTTGTGAAAGTGCTTTCGGGCGTCTTCGCACTTATTTTTGGCTGCCGGCACCGTCACCTCAGCCGTGTGTTCACCATCAAACGCCGCACCTACAAAGTCTGCTTCGACTGTGGTCGGGAATTCGACTTGCCGGACGCGCATGCACCCATGCGATTCACTACCACTCCGGACCCCCGCTTGAAAACCAATCCTTATCAAACACGCTGAATCACCCGGTTTGATCGCTGTTCCTGGGTCTCAACCTTGATTTTTTCACTTGTGAGCTATCTTGCTCAGACGCCCGACTCTGGACCTGTCATTCTTCTTGTACTGACTGTGGGTATGAGCGGCGAGTTTTGATTCGCAGCTCTCATTCTTAAGCTGGGTCGAGGCCAATCAGCATTCTTT
This sequence comes from uncultured Acidobacteriaceae bacterium, assembly GCA_963818935.1. Lineage (GTDB taxonomy): Bacteria > Acidobacteriota > Terriglobia > Terriglobales > Acidobacteriaceae > Sulfotelmatobacter. Next base: position 45,933 of record CAWFUK010000095.1, on the reverse strand, counting down.
AGCCGTGGGCATGCCGCCAAACCTTGCGGCAAACACGATTCGACTCTACGAGTTCCCGAAAATTGAAATCAGGCAACGTCTCCCCACGGATGGGGAGACGTTAGCCGCGAAACTTAGCTCGTCCGAACAAGGAGGGTACAAAATCATGCCTTTAATTCAACTGCTGGAAGTTCTGATCGTGGTGGGCGTTCTGCTGTGGCTGGTGAATCGCTTCATCCCCATGCAGTCATCCATCAAGTCAATTCTCAACGGTGTTGTCGTCATTGCGGTTGTGTTGTGGCTTCTGAATGTATTCGGACTCTTCCACTCGTTGTCTCGAATCCACGTCGGAATGCTACTGATCCGGTAGAGCAGGTCAGCCGTAACGCTGACTGCGCTGCACAAAATCCACCAACGATACGCGGCAGGTCTCTGCCCCAAGGAGTCATTTTGAAATCGAAGCTGATACTGGCAGCAGGAATCACCCTGAGTTTGAGCGCGTTTGCTCAAACCAATTCCCAACCCACCATTACCCTCGAACCGGTGAGCCCGACGCCCACCTTCCGAGTAACCGTGATCAGCCGCAGCGTGCAAGCAGTCGACTACGAACATCGCAGCGGATCTTCCAGGGTGGATTTCGCCGGCACGAGCCTGATGCCCTCTGCCAACGGAGAGGCCAAAGTAAACAGCAAGCGCGGATCCATTGAGATCGATGCAGAGTTTGGCAATCTGCAGAAACCGACGACCTTCGGCAACGAATACCTGACCTACATTTTATGGGCGATTTCGCCCGAGGGCCGGGCTGTTAATCTGGGCGAAATATTACTTGGCGACAACCATCGCAGCAAAGTGCGAGTCACTACGGACCTTCAGGCATTCGCTCTGATCGTTACTGCGGAACCGTACTATGCGGTACACCAGCCCAGCAATGTGGTCATTCTCGAAAATGTGGTTCGCGAAAATACCAAGGGAACCACGGAAGCAGTCGACGCAAAATATGAATTGATGGAACGCGGCGGCTACATACCCACTGGGTACAAGTTCGATCCCGTGGTCCTAAACGCGAAGCTGCCGCTGGAGTTCTTCGAAGCGCGCAATGCCTTGCGCATCGCACAATCTGAGGGAGCCGAGCAGTACGCTCCCGACAGCTATCAGCACGCGGTTCAGTTGATGAACAACGCGGATAGCGACGCTACCGACAATCACATCGACAAGAAGCCGCTTATCGCAGTTTCCCGCGAAGCCGTCGAGACCGCCGAGGATGCACGCGCCATCGCAGTCAAGAAGATGGACGAAGTCCGTCTGGCCAATGAACGCCAGGATTCCGCCGAAGCCCAGGCCAGAATGCAACAGCAAGCGGATGACGCTATGCGGCAGAAGCAGCAAGCTGACTCCAATGCGGCAAACGCCCAAGCCGCCGACGCTCAAGCTCAATCGGATGCGGCAACCGCGCAAGCCGCCAACGCTCAAGCCCAATCGGATGCGGCCAACGCACGCGATGAGGCCGCAAATGCGCAGGCCGCAACCGCAAAGGCCCAATCTGACATGGCCAATAACCAGGCTTCGTCAGCCGCTGCACTCTCGGCGGCGCAGGCGGACGCAGACCAATCCCGCTTAGCAGCCCAACAGGCGAACCTGAGCGCGCAGCAAGCGGAGACCGACAAAGCCACCTTGCGCGCAAAGTTGTCCGAGCAACTAAATTCCATTCTTCAGACTCGCGATAGCGCTCGCGGCCTGATCATCAGCATGTCCGACGTCCTGTTTGACAGCGGAAAGTATTCGTTGAAGCCAGGCGCAAGAGAGAAGTTGGCGAAAGTCGCTGGCATTCTCCTCGCCTATCCAGGCCTCAACATTGAAGTCGGCGGCTATACCGATAACATCGGCGGCGATGCCATGAATCAAACCCTGTCGGAGAACCGTGCCGATTCAGTGCGCGACTATCTGGTGCAGGAAGGCGTTTCGACCGGTTCGGTAAGCGCGAAAGGCTTCGGCAACTCTTCGCCGGTTTCTTCCAACGACAACTCCGCCGGACGGCAACAAAACCGCAGAGTGGAACTGCTCGTGTCCGGCGAGGCCATCGGTAGCCCGGTCAATGCAACTACAGGAAGCTTGCAGTAAGGCAGGAATAAACAGCAATTCGATCATGGAGGAGAAACTTTATGAAACTCGTCGGAGCGATCAGCACAGCAGTTCTCTCTTTGTCCCTCGGAATCGGCATTCCGGCATACGCACAACAAGAGCAGCACGATCAGCAGGAAGAAAACAAAGACAAGCCTGCGCAGGAAAAAGAGAAGAAGGCCCAATCAGAACAATCCGCGAAGCCGGAGGAGAAAAGCGCGCGGCAGGAAGAGAAGAGTGCCAAGCCAGGAGAGAAAAGTGCGCAGGAACAGCATGCCCAGCAATCCAAGCCCGAGCAGAAGGAAGAACACGCAGGCGGTGGCCGCATTCCTGCCGACCGCTTCAAGACCAATTTCGGACGCGAACATAGCTTTCGCGTCAGCGAAAGCGATTACCGCAATCACCGCTTTCAATACGGCGGATATTGGTTCGGCTTCCAGTCTGCGTGGCCGAGCAACTGGCTCTACACGCAAGACGTTTATGTTGTCGAAATCAACGGCGTGTACTACTTGTGCAACGCGAGCTATCCGGGCGTGAACCTGATGCTCAGCGTTACGCTGTAGCGCCATCCACCATCAACGAATCGTGCGGGCCGTTCTCGGCCCGCACCTTTTTGCCTTCACCACAAAGAAAAGGCGCAGCGGTTTACGAAGGCAATGCCTTTGTCGTGGCAAAGCTCCTTGAACGAAAACCTAAACTTGAGCACAGCGGAGAAGCCGCCCTTTTCCGAACGTCAATTGTACGAAATGAAAATATGTCAGTCCGGAGAACCCGCCCCTGCAGAATGCTATTGTACGAAATTAAAATGTGTCCGTAAGCAGTTGATAATAAGATAGATATTGGTGGAGGCGGCGGGAGTCGAACCCGCGTCCGAAAATGTTACTGGTCAAGAGACTACATGCTTATTCCAGTTCATGCCCCAGGCGTTGGGCTCCTTGCGGCGCTTCCCCCGGGACGTTCGCGGCCCACGCTCAGAACGGACAAGAAACGCTTGCCGCTAGCCTGTGATCTTAGCCTCAACGCCCAGACGTAGCGCCGAAGAGCAGCCCTCTGTGTGACGCTCGCTCACCGCCCAAGGGCAAAGCGGTGGAGAGCGGCTGCCTAATTAATTAGGCTGCGTATGCCATTTGTTGATTGGCAATTATCATTTTGCACGCGATCACGGGTGTGTGCACCCCGGCATGCCTCTTGGCCGCAAGCATCTCCGTCGAAGCCGTGACGCCCCCACTGGTGGGATTGGCCATACTCAAAGAACCACTTCCAGACTAGGGTTTGCCTGGCTGGAAGTCAATGGTTGGATGCGGTGGGGTGGACTGAAGGTTCAGGCCTCTGCCCGAATCTGTTCTCGCCCTGCGGCCCGACGAATGCTTCCTCTTCGGAACTGGATACCGGCTCGTGCCCGCTCACAGCTTCAACAGCTTATCCAGTTGCGGCTTGATCAAAGCCAAATCGATGGTTTCGCGGATCAGGGCCGTCGGAACTCCAAGCTCCTCCAATATGTCGTGAGCACGCGAGCGCAGGCGATCGCGGACCTGCTCTCGCGTGGCCCGGTCCACCTTATCCAGAATGAGTCCATCTAGCGAATGGTCGATCGGGCGAATGTCCTCGGTTGGCGTCCAGCGGATCGGCCCGAGATCGCCGGGCGGATCCCTGAGAAATTGTTGGGCCTTGGCGCGGCCTACGTCGTAATCGTGATCGCGATAGCTCTGATCGAAAAATCCAAGAAATGCCGATACGCCGCTGCTGGCAAGCTCGGAAGGATCGGCCGTAATTGCGCAGATGTACATCTCGTCCCGCTCGCCCAGGCTGGCAGCGGTTTCAAACACCAGAATCGATTTGATCCAGGCATCCGCGTCCGCATTGGCTTTTACCAGATCCCCGTACTCTTTGGAAAACTGTTGCTTCAGGCGCGCCATCGCACGGTTGCGCTCCGCTACACATGCGGCGACTTTCGGATCGAAGAACAGCGGGAGGATCTGATCTGCAACTTCGTTTAAGTTTGCCGTCGAGACTTGGTGGTTGAGGATGGCCTGCTGCAATCCATCCGCCCGCCGGTTAAACAAGTAGACCTGGGCATTCACGCCCTCCGCAGTGATCCAATCGTGAAAGCGCGACTGCTGAAACACCCCTTTCGCCAATGCTCCGGCTGCCGCTTTGAAATTCGCCGCATTCTGGTTGAAGGTCAAGTCGGCCGTCGCACTGCGTACGCCGGGCGAAACGAAAAGATAGAATCGCGTCTCGACGTTCAGGTGCTCGTCAATTTCGTCCACAAAGTTTTTGGCCATGCCCAACGGCTCGTTCTGGAAGACGCCGCCATCGGTATAAATAAATGTTTCCACATCGGAGGGAAACTCACTGGGGTCAGCATCCGGATATTCTGTTTTATGACGGAACAGCTCCTTCATGCGGAAGGCGAACGGAAAAGCGCCGCACGAAACTGCCGCATTGCGCAGGGGTTCCCAAAGATCTTCGTCATCGTGCGCCGCGTCTGCGGACAGAATGGCATCGATTTCATCTTGATAGCAGGTGTAATTGAAACTCCCCGAAGGATGCGTGGGCTGCGTATAGTTCACACCATTCAGATTCGAGAGGGCGAGCCCCATGCGGATGGTCTTCGCCGCCGCAGGATGAGTATTGATGGTCAAAGGCACGTGCGACTGATAGCGCTGCGTGAGATATTTTCTGGAAATGTCTTCAACAAAGTTTGAAGACAAGATGGAGTGAGTGGGATCTTCGTCCGGTTGCAGGGCGAGAAGGCCTTCCAGGTTCACGTCCACCACCCATGGCCGGTAAAACGAATTGCGGTACGCGCCCTCGAGAGAGGCGGCGTCAAAAAGCAACTTCTGCGCGGCAATGGTGGCAGTCATGCCGCCGGCGGACGCTCCGGTCAACACGTCTACTTCGATTCGGTCGTCGTTGGTGGTCTGGTTGTTTTGATTATGCTGCTTGATAGCCGAGAGCACTTCGAAAAGAACTCCCGCTTCGAAGCTGCCCAGCGAAACCGCTCCCGCTACAGTAATGGCCAGTCGCTTTGGCATACGTCGCCTCCACAGCTTGGAAATTCGACCGAGGCCCGGGGAATGCGGAGCATCCTGCCACGAGTAGGACGGATTGTCAAAATAAAAAGAAAAAGAAGGACTTCCTATTTCGCCACTAAACTCGTACGTTACCGCAGGCGCTGCAGTTTTGATTCCAGGATCTTCTTCACCTCCGGCCACTCGCTGTCGAGGATGCTGAAATAGACCGAGTCGCGCACTCGGCCGGTCCAGGTAATTACGTGCCGGCGCAAAGTTCCCTCTTCTTTGGCGCCGATGCGAAGGATGGCATTGCGCGATCTTTGATTGAGCGCATCGGTTTTCAATTCGACGCGGAAACACTTCCACACTTCGAAGGCGTGGCGCAGCATCAGATATTTCGCTTCCGTGTTCACGGCAGTTCTTTGCCAGGCCGGCGCGATCCATGTGGAACCAATCTCCACGCGGCGGTTGGCACGATCGATATTCATGAAGCGCGTGCTGCCGATCACGCGCCCGGAGCTGCGCTCGACCGTGGCGAAGGCAACAGACTCTCCGCGCTCCTGCTCCAGAAAAGCTTTCTCGACAAGACGATCGAAGTCCTCGCGCGCCCGCATGCGATAAGGAATCCACTGGAAAATCTTGTCGAGCGAATCCTTCGCGAGATCCCAGAACACGACCGCATGCTCGCGCCGAATCGGCTCCAGGCGAACTGTCAGGCCTTCGAGCGTGATGGGAAGAACAATTTCCAATGGAGGCGTGAACGTGCTCATCGTCGATTCCTTTCGCGGACTTGCTGATATTTATCTTGCATCTCGAGGCTCTTGACGGCATCTCAAGTAGGGCGCCGATCTGTAGAATGGAATGGCGTCGACCACCATAATGACAACCATCGCACAGTTTACAGGCCGTCAGTGTCCCGGCGAGAACTGCACCTGCCAGCGAAGTTGTGGGAGCCAGCGGTGAAGGTGGAATGTCTTCCCTTCGCCCGGATTCCGCACAGCACCCGTCTCTTTACTGACTTCCTTTCTTACGCTCCAACGGTTCGGCCTTTCTATCCGCATTCGGCGCACTTCAGCGAGTGGTACACGACCGAGGCCTCTTCTCTGCCATACGACCCCGCGCGGCGGGAACGCGTCAGCGCCATCCTGGAGCGGCAGAGTCAGTCATGGAACGCTTCGCCGCAAACCTTCGCCAACATTGCGCGATTGCGGAAAGGCGCGGCTGCGATCGTGACTGGGCAACAAGTCGGCCTGTTTGGCGGACCGATGTTCGCCATCTACAAAGCACTCACCGCGGTGAAGCTGGCGGAAGAGTCTACGGCCGCGGGAATCGACGCGGTTCCCGTTTTCTGGCTCGCCTCTTACGATCACGATCTTGCCGAAGTGAATCACGTTTCGTTCCCGGGCGCTGACGGCGTTTTGCGCACGCTCACCACTTCCAGCCACGATGTTCCGAATGCGCCGGTCAGCCACGTGCGTTTCGGCGACGAGATTGTGCCCGTCGTCGAAGAAGCCGCTTCCCTGCTGGGCGATACCGAAGCGACGCGATTCCTGCGCGAATGCTATCGTCCCGGAGAAACCATGGGCTCGGCGTTCGCGCGCCTGTTTGCGCGCCTGTTCGCCGCATCGGGAGTGATTCTTCTCGACGCCTCCGATGCCGATCTTCATCGCGTGGCCGAGCCGGTTTATCACGCCGCGATCGAGCGCGCCGATGAACTGGATTCCGCGCTGCTGGCTCGCGGCCACGCGCTCGAAAAGGCTGGTTACTTCCAGCAAGTGAAGGTGACTCCTTCGTCGGTGCTGCTGTTTGCGATGCACGAAGGCGCGCGCACGGCGATTCACCGCCGCAACGATGAGTTTGTGATTGGCGGCGAACGCGGAGAAACAATTTCTTCTGCCGAACTCTTGCATCGCATCGAGTCGGCGCCAGAAAATTTTAGCCCCAACGTTTTGTTGCGGCCCGTCGTGCAGGACTATCTTTTGCCCACGCTCGCCTACACCGGAGGCGCGGCCGAGGCGGCTTACTTCGCGCAGGTGGGCGCGGTCTACGAAATTCTTTTGGGACGCGTGACGCCGATCGTGCCTCGATTTTCGGCGACCATCGTCGAACCCAAGGTGCAGCGCTGGCTGGGCCAGTACCATCTCCCGGTGGTCGACGCGCTGCATCCACCCGAAGTGCTGCGCCAGACTCTGGCCTCCCGCACGCTGCCGGCGGGCTTGCAGGCGGCCTTCGATCATGCTGATAAGTCGGTCGCGCAATCTTTTGCCGGACTGAAGGACGCGCTGGCGAAGCTCGATCCCACGCTGCTGGATGCCAGCGAAACCGGCGCTTCGAAGATAAAGTATCAGCTCGGACGCCTGCGCGAGCGCGCCACCGCCGCCGAACTACGGCGCAGCGAAGTGGTCGGACGCCACGCCGAATCGCTCAGCCAGGCACTCTATCCGCAAAATGCTTTGCAGGAGCGCGGCATCGGCGGCATGTACTTTGTCGCGCGCTACGGCACCGAGCTGGTCGAAAGCATCCACGAATCCCTGCGCACCGACTGCAACGATCACCAGATTCTGGAGCTGTAGGTACTCACGTGGCAACCGATGCTTTCGGAGCTACGGATCTGGGGTACCCCCTACCCCCCTCAATTTTGCAAAATCTTCAAAACATTGGAGTTGCCGACTGGTTCGTCTGCAAAATCCGTCTTCTAAACGACTTAGATACTAAAATCCGTGAAACAAAGGACTTAGAGCCGGGGCGGGCTGGTCGCGACCAGATCGACATAGCTATAATGATTATTTCTCAATTAGCCTGTGGATAACAAGGTCAGATGTCACAATGTGGGGGGAAATTTTCTGGAACGGCTGGCATGGAAGTGCTCGTGTGCCTAGGGAGCGGCGGGCCAGCCGCGGGAACCGGGGGACGGACAAAACGTTCTCCAATTTTTCTGACAAGTGGAAATTGGTGAACGTCCCGTCTGTCCTCAGTTTTCGCCATCATTGAACTCGCGTCTTTTCTGCCATTGTCGCAGTCATCTCGGTACATTGGACATTCTTGCAGTGTAATTCCGTAGCCATGTCGCTTTCTTCAATTCCCAGCGGTGGATAAGGTTCATCCGGATCTGGTCGAGTCGGAGCCGGACCATTTGTGACATGCTGAACCAATAATGCTTGCAGTTGCTGCATGAGCTCAGGAAAGTGCGGGTTCGCATCTGAAAGCGGCCAACCACCCGTTGAAGGTGGAGCAACTGTTGTGCTGCATTTCTCTGCTGACGCATACACAACCCTGTCGAGATCGAGGTCTATTGTAGAGATTCTGTTTTCTCCGAAATGGGATTTTATGGGCTTGCGAATGGTAATTGTCGCTGGTTCACTAAGAGCAGGAAAGGTCACCGTTCGCAGATAAAAATCTGGTGCGTGAGTTTCTTCCTCGAAACCAGACACCCATCCCGGCTTTGCTTCTGAAACGATGACGTTTTGGGGCGGCGTGACTCGTATCTTATCCGTGGGCTTCCTGGCGTCCTTTATTGATATGACCACCTCCGCTGCATCTCTGTTAGGTGTGACTGTGATTAACCATTCATGAAACAGGTCTTGGAAGAGTGGCTTGTAAACATCGGTTGTTCGTCCATGGTTTAACCAGTGTGCCCGAGAATGAACACTCGCCATGATGCTTGAGCTTGTGCTGACAGCAATCGTACACTTCGTCGGAAACCACCAGCTCTCGTCGCCTCGCTTCATATCTGTAGCCGTTATGAATATCGTGCAGGCCATGATCGCGGCGAGTATGGCTGCAAAACGGAGGAATCTCGAAGCCTTCCACTCGCATATCTTCGCGACGGCGATAAGTGCAAGAAGTATCCACGCGAAAACCGCAAGGGCGTACAGCTCTAGCTCTAACATGAGGCTGCCCACCGTAAGGAGGACGCCGATTTCCAACCCGACGATAAGCTTCGATGACAATCCTGATTTCTGGACGATCCACTGATTGAATCTTGTAAATAACTTGGCAATAGATGAGAACGTAGGCCTGCCCTCTTGAAGGCCATAGAAGGCAACACCCATGATCCACGCAATAAGCACTGCCACAATGTACTTGCTAGGATCGAAAACTGCGTTCTCAGTCATGAGGGATCACCTCATTCTGACAGACTCTCGGATGGATTAACTGTGATCTCGGCACAAGCAAGTGTAAGAAGAAAACTAGGTACAGGTGGGACCGTCCCCCATCTTTCCCAGTTGGACGGGATTCGCGATGGTAGCAGGGTGGGTGGCCCGCCTTCGATGGTGTCTATACGCGTCGTCTATAGTTGAGAGTGCCCCATCCTTGCGTTTTCGGCAAGAGGGTCGCGATGCTGCCGACGCCTTCCTGTCGCTGCCGATCCCCCTTTGCCCAATCGTCCGTGGTTCCCACCCCTTCGGCTCCGCTCAGGGCAGGCTCTTCGCAAAGTGCGCGAAGGATGGGGCAGCCACTCTACCGGCGGTGCTGGCGAGATCAAAAGCCTGGGCCACCCGCCTCCTTCTCTTCCCCTTGCGTGCCCGGGCGGACGGAGGCGTCCGCCACTACGTGGGCTGTGGAAAAAAATCCTAAAATAATGCTTGCATTATTTCTAGTGTTGTAGTTAAGTATAGCACTAGATGGCATGGCGTTCTGAACCGGATAAGCGATGCCATTGAGAAGGAGATGCAAGTCTATGAAAAACAAGTATGTTTCACCTATCGCGATTGGCTTGGGATTGGTTCTTGCCTTGGCATTGCGGGCTTCGGCGCAAAATAATGACATGCAGATGGCCCCTGCCGCGCCGTCAGAGGCGCAGAAGTCATTCGACAAACTCAAAACTCTGGCTGGGACGTGGGAGGGAGTCGTGCACACGATCCCTCCGGATCCGTCCGCTGACGGGAAAACAGTGCAGCTCACGTTGCGCGTGACTTCCATGGGGAACGCGCTCATGCACGAGATGAAGGTCGAAGGAAGGCCTGACGATCCGATCACCATGTTGTATCTCGACGGCGACCGGCTGATGCTGACGCATTACTGCGACGCGGGAAACCGGCCGCGCATGACGGGCAAGGCAACGGCGGACGGGAAGGCTGTGGATTTCACTTTTCTCGATGTCGCCGGCCCCTTGCAGTACGGGCATATGGATCATTCAGTCTTCAGCATCATTGACGCGAACCATCACACGGAGGATTGGACCTTCATGATACCCGGGGACAAGCCGGTGCACGCCCGCATGGAGCTGACGCGGGCGAAGTGACGGGAACGCAATATCGAGCACAGCCCGATCGGGAAACGCACATTTGGAAAAGCCGTAACTGGGAAAAATCAATGGACCGTGAGTGGAACGACAGTCAACCGATTTACCGCCAGATTCGCGACCGCGTGGTAGCGATGATTCTCGACGGCGTGCTCAAGGAGGGCGATCCGCTGCCCTCGGTGAGAACGGTCGCGGCGGAGTATCGGGTGAATCCGCTCACGGTCTTGAAAAGTTATCAGCAACTGGTGGACGAACAACTGGTAGAGAGCCGGCGAGGTCGCGGGATGTTTATCAACGTGGGGGCGCGGAATGTGCTGATGCAAGGCGAGCGCCAGAAGTTCTTGGCGGAGGAGTGGCCGCGGGTGCTGGCGACGATCCAGCGACTGGGATTGACGCAGGAAGAGTTGCTGAACGGGGCGCAGGCGAAATTGAAAGATGGGAACAGCGAAGATTCGAGGAAAGATCCGACGAAAGATTCGAGCGGGAACGAGGAGAACTGAGCCATGACAGTGATTGAAGCGCGCGGGCTGCGTAAGGCCTACGGAGCGACGGTGGCGCTGGACGGCGTGAACCTGCGGGTGGAAGAAGGGCGCATCGTCGGGCTGATTGGGCCGAATGGCGCGGGCAAGTCGACGGCGCTGAATGCGATTCTCGGGCTGACGTCGTATGAGGGAGAGATGCGGGTACTGGGGCGCGATCCGTGGAAGGAGCGCGATGCGCTGATGCGCGATGTGTGCTTTATCTCCGATGTAGCCGTGCTGCCGCGCTGGATGCGAGTTTCGCAGGCGCTGGATTATGTGGAGGGCGTGCATCCGCGATTCGACCGGGCGAAGGCGGAGGGATTTCTGGCGAAGAGCAGCATCGGTTATGACCCCGGACGAAGGCGTCCGGGGCCACGTAATTACAAGATTCGCGAGCTGTCGAAGGGCATGGTCGCACAACTGCATCTGGCGCTGGTGATGTCGATCGACGCGCGATTGCTGGTTTTGGATGAGCCCACGCTGGGCCTCGATCTTCTGTATCGCAAGCAATTTTATGATTCCCTGCTGACGGATTATTTCGATCGCAGCCGCACTATCGTGGTGACCACGCATCAGGTGGAGGACGTGCAGAACGTGCTCACCGATCTGATGTTCATCAGCCGGGGGCGCATCGTGCTGGAGTGCAGCATGGAAGAGTTTGAAGCGCGCTATGTGGAAGTGACGGTGCGGCCCGATCAAGTGGCGGCGGGGCGGGCGCTGCAGCCCATCCACGAGCGGCAGGGGTTGGGAAGAAACATTCTGCTGTTTGATGTGAAGCGTGCAGGCACCGATGCGACGCAACTGGCGGAAAATCTTCACGCCCTCGGCGAAGTGCGCACGCCGAGCATCGCGGATTTGTTCGTCGCCATCATGGGGACGGCCGGCGCACAGGGAGTTGCACAATGAATACGGAATCGAATGCTTTAGGCGGGTTACCTCTGGAAGAGCGCGTCGCGCCTGGGCGCATGGCGGCGACGCATCCTTTTCTTTGGTCGGTGCGACGCGAGTTGTGGGAATACAAATCGATCTATATCGCGCCACTGGCCGTCGCCGGCGTTACCTTGCTGGGGTATCTGTTCGCCTCGATGGGCTATGCTTTATCGAGTCAAGATATGGCGCGCAGGCGCTCCGCTCTCACGGAGCCCTACCACTTCGCGATGGCGTTGATCATGGGCGCCGCGTTCCTCGTGGGATTGTTCTATTGCCTGGACGCACTGCACGGCGAACGCCGCGATCGCAGCATCCTGTTCTGGAAGTCGCTGCCGGTCTCCGATCTGGTTACAGTTTTAGCGAAGGCGACTATTCCATTTGTGGTTCTGCCGCTGCTGGCGTACGTCATCACGCTAGGCGTGCACTTCATCATGCTGTTGCTGAGCACAGCCGTGCTGGCGGGAAGCGGCCTCAACACGGCCACGCTATGGAGCGAGGCGTGGAACTCCGACGTGGGACTGCTCTACCACCTGGTGACCGTGCATGTTCTCTGGTATGCCCCGACTTACGCCTGGCTGCTGCTGGTATCGGGCTGGGCGAAGCGCGCGGCGTTTTTGTGGGCAGTCTTGCCTGCGCTGGCAATCTTCGGCATCGAAACCATCGCCTTCCACACCAGGCACTTCGCCAATTTGGTGCAGTACCGCTTCACCGGGCCGCAAGAGTTCGATATGGGCGGGACGGGAAGTCATACGGCGCACGCCGTGGCGCATTCCGGGCTGGCTCAATTTCTGCTCACACCGGGGTTATGGAATGGGTTAATCCTGGCGGCAATTTTTCTGTGGTTGGCGGTGCGCCTGCGCCGCTCGCAGGGGCCGCTCTAACGCCTCCTATGGCTTCAGTGCCCCGTGCTCTCGCTGGTGGACGGGCCGAAGCCCCAACGCTCGCGCATGGCTTGACGGAATTTTTCCCGCTCCTCAGGACTCATGCGGCCACAGTGGTCGTCCATTCGATCTCGCATGCGGCGGAATTTGGAGCGGTGGCCACCGTGCCAGCCGTGTCCGCCGAAGAGAATGCGGCATAGCAGGAGAACTCCCAGACCTTGCCAGAAGGTGATCAGGCGCCAGCCAAAAAGCGGCGGCAGCAGCCAGTTCCACAGGTGCATCACCAATTCGCCGCCGATCAGGATGAACAGCGTGATCCCCACAATCGCGGCTGGAATGATAAAAACCAGTTTCCATTTCTTTCTCATATTCGGTTCCTCCTGCTTTCTGATTCGTCGTTTACCAGATCGGTCATAGATGTTCGTCGTAAATGCTTTGCAGGCGCTTGCGGAGATGCAGCACCGCATAGCGTTTGCGCGCGAGCAGCGTGTTCACGCTTACGCCGGTTGCGGCCGACATCTCTTTGAAGCTGCGGCCTTGCAGTTCGTGCCCGAGAAAGACTTCGCGCTGCTCTTCGGGAAGTTCGTCGAGCGCCAGTTCAAGTTCCTGGAGAACTTCATTTCGCGCATAGATCGCCTCCGGACCGGCATCGGGCGACGGCAGCAGCTCTTCGATTCGCAATCTCGGTTCGTCGCCGTCATTGTCGTGCGCGATGGCATCGCTGAAGCTCTCCGGCTTCTTTTTGCGGAAGAGGTCGGTGATGCGATTACGCGCCACGCGAAATAGCCATCCGGAGACGTGGCTGATCGGCATCAGCAGGCGGTTGGCTTCGACCAGTTCGTAGAAGACCTCCTGCAAAATGTCTTCGGCATCGAGCGGATCGGGTACGCGCCGGCGAATGAAATTGCCCAACCGGGACTGCTCCCGCTTGACCACCTCGGAGATTCGCTCGATTTGGTCTTGCTCGGTTTCAGGCCGTTCGAGTGCCATCCGCTCCACGCTGGCCACGGTCTTCATTCACGGGTGTAGACGAATGAGGGGGTGGGAATATTGTAGGGGTTTCTGAGTTGGGCCTGGAGTTCCGTCCACTAACGGGACTCGGTTCAATTTTTTTGGCTTACCCCGGACTTACGTCCGGGGCTATCACATGTCGCCCCTTTCGGGGCTGCGGCCCGATACATCCGGGCCGCTGGACAGCCGAGGGCGGCTGTCCCTACATGTTTGTTGTAGAGGAATCGGACGACTCAGTTCCCTGCCGGTACGCCGCCGTACTTTTGTAGCCACTTCAATTCTTCTCTTACTTTAATTTTTCCGTGCCAGGGGTTCTTGACCAGATCGTGGCCTTCACCGGGGAAGATTAGCAGCTTGTTGGGAATGCCCAGCGAGTAGAGGGCGTGCTCCAGCAAGTAATCTTCGAGTACTGCTACGCGGATGTCGTTGGCGCCCGCGACAATGTGGGTGGGCGTGCGCACTTTGTCCATCTGGAAGATGGCAGCTTCGTCGTGGTAACGCTGCGCAGCTTCCCACGGGCGTCCACCGAGGAAGTAAGCGTCGTCGAAGGTGGTGTCGTCGTTGCCCCAGTTGCCGACGTGCTCGACTGCGCCCGCGCCGGTGACGGCGGCTTTGAAGCGCGTGGTCTGGGTGATGAGCCAGTTGGTCAGGTATCCGCCGTAGCTGTAGCCCCCAATGGTGAGGTGGTCGGGATCGGCGATGCCGTCTTTGACGAGCGCATCGACGCCTTCGAGAATGTCTTTGCCGGGGCGCGAGACGAGTTGGGGCACGATCTGGGCGAGGAACTTGTCGCCGTATCCGGTGCTGCCGCGGTAGTTGGGCTCGAAGACCAGCCATCCGCTGGTGGCGGCGAGCGCCGACCACTGGTACCAGTCGGCTTCAAAGTGATTGCCGTCGGCGTCGTTGGGGCCTCCGTGAATGAAGGTGAACATCGGCAGATGCTTGGATTGGGGCGTATTGGGCACGATGCCGGGAGGGTAAATCAACATGCCTTCGATCATGGTGCCGTCGTCAGCCTTCCATGAGTAGACCTCGCCTTGGGGAAGTTCGCGCTCGGTGAACAGTTTGTTGAATTGCGTGATAGGACGGGCGCTGGCGAGCAGATTGGGGCCCTCGGCCAAGTAGACCTCCTGGGGCTGCTGCAGAGAAGAGTAAGTGAAGGCGACGCGCAGTGTGCGTAATCCTGTGCCTACGTTTTCGTACGTACCTTTTTGCCCCGCGAACATGTGCAGCGAGTCGGACGGCTTGCTGCGGGACTCGGAAGGATTGCCCGCTGAGTACACTTGAACCTCGGTGCCGACGCGCGCAGTCACGACCACTCCACTGCCGTAGATACCATAGCCGACAATCTGACCATTGAAGTCTTTCGCCCATTGCTCGACTTTACCAGTGTCGGTATCAACCCAGTAAAGATGCGGTTGAAGGTCGCGATAGGGGCCCGATACGTCTCCTTCTTCGATGGTGAAGAAGATATGGCGGCTGTCGTTGGCCCAGTGAAGACTCTGTTCCTGGGCTTGGTTGTGAGTCAGGCGGCGGGGCTGGATCGGCTCGGGTTTCGTTTCACTGCCGGCAGTCGCGGGCGAGGGCGCCCGCGCCACATTTTCTACGACATAGATTTCGTAGTCTTCTACTTTTTCTTCGCGCTGGTTGATGGCGGTGGAGAGAAAAGCTAGTTTAGCGCCATCGGGCGAGGCGATTAGATCATCGACGCGGAATGGAGACGTGGCGATCGCGAGCGCGCCGGGAGTTGTATCGGATTCGATGTCGTTGGTTACTTTGGCTGGGGCGTTGGCATGACGGTTTAACGCGGCGGCTACGTCGAGAGCGAAGATGGTGTCGCCGCGTTCCGCGGTGCGGTATTGGACGACGTCCTTCCATTGCTTCTTGTATTCGTCTTTCTGAGCTTTGGTCCAGGGGTTGCGCGTGGAGAAATAGATGGTGTGCGAATCGGCGGACCAGGTGAAGCTGTGCACCTCTTCTTCGCCTTGAGTGAGCAGGAGGGCTTCGCCGCCGGTGGGAGAGATTAAGTAGATCTGAGATACTCCGCTTTTATCATCTTTGTCTTTGTGGTTGGATTTGTCTCGACTTGGGTCCTTCTTTTTTTCCTCGTCGGAGTCGGAATCTTTTTCGCTGGCCAGTTTGCGCTCAGAGAGGAAAGCGATCCAGCGGCCGTCGGGCGACCACTTGGGTTCGGTGTCGTGCCCGGATTGCGTCAATTGAATGAGTATTGGTGTCTTGGGGTCGTCGCGGTAGAGCCACAGATCGTCGCGGAAGATTTGCTGATCCCAGTCGGCGCGTTCGACAGTAATGACCACGGAGTTGCCGTCGGGCGAGATGGCCAGACTGGGATAGGTCACGGAGTTGAAAAATTCGTCGAGCGTGAGCTTGGGCTTGGCCTGGGCGCGGGTTTGCACAGGAACGATAAGAGCGATGAAGAGAAGCGCGATGAGCGAGGAAAAAGCTTGTGAGTTTTTCATAGGGGCATCGAGCGAAGTAGGGTTATACAACGTGGAGTTCATCAGAAGCAACTCAGGAGCGGGATTATTGCGCGGGCTCGGCATTTTTTAGCGCGTCGTCCAGCGACTGCGCGGGATGTGGGGTTGATTCGACCAGGCGCCAGCCGTCGTCGTAGTCGCGGAAGCCTACCGTGGAACGGTAGTGGACGTCGCTGGAATAGAGGACGGCTCCAACTTCGTTGAGGGGAATCCACCGCCAGGTGAATTCGATGTCGGCGCTATCGCTTTGCTTGGCAATGCCGCTGACTGCGATTAATTCGCGGCGCGCGGCGGGGATGGTGAAGGTTTGTTTGCTGGCGTCTCCGGGAGCGACAAGATTTTGAAACGTATCAACGCCGGAGGGAGTGAGCGTGATCTCCCAGCATGGCGGCGGGGCGAGAGCTGCGGGACAGGGCGCGTTGGTGGCCGAGATCCAGCCGCGATGTTGCAGAACTACGTAGTCCGACGAAAGATAATCCTGGTTGGAGACGACGCCGGTGCGGAGCTGAAAGTGTTGCTGGGCACGAAAGGTGGAGGAGGCTTCGATCAGATCGGCGGCCAAGCGGCGATTCAGAAAGTCGCGGGGGGAGCAAGAGGAGAGTAGAAGGGTGAGCATTGTGCACAGCGCGAGGATGGAGAGTCTCCGCATGGAGGACGCCGGCTGAAGCCGGTTATATTTTCTTCCAACTTTGCGGCGCGGTTGAAGCCGCGCCCCTTCAAAGCACAATCCTAATAGACACATTCACGACGAAAATTTCAACGCGGCCTTCCAAGCAAGAAATCTTAACGCTTCTGAATTGTAAAGAAAGAAGCGCGCATTCGCGGCGAGAAAGGATGGGAGGCAATTTGTCCTTCGAAGTGGGCGGACCAGCGGCCGGGAATTTCGGTTGCGCAGTTGGGGCAGCGGCCGTCTGAAGTTAAACGATAGTCTTTGATCAGGTAGCTGTAGCGCTCGATCAACGTTTCCCTGCAGTGCGGGCAGTGCGTGTCTTCTAAATCTCCGGCTTGGCCAGGAAGGTTTCCCGCATAGATGTAGCGGAGGCCGGACTGGCGGCCGATTTCGGCGGCGCGCAGAAGATCATCGGCGCGCGTGTCGCGCGCGACATCGTTTTGCATTTTATAGTCGCCGTGAAAGGCGGTGACGTGCCAGGGAATGTCGGGCGAGATTCCGGACAAAAATTCAGTAAGGCGGCGGATTTCGTCATCAGCGTCGTTGAAGCCGGGGATCAGGAGGGTGACGATTTCCAGCCACAAGCCCATCTCGTGAATGCGGCGAATGCTGTCGAGGATGGGGCCGATGCGGCCACCGAGCTCGTGGTAGTGGCGGTCGTCGAAGCTCTTGAGGTCGACTTTGTAGAGATCGAGATGCGGCCGCAGGTATTCGAGAACCTGCGGAGTGCCGTTGCCGTTGGAGACGAAGCCGGTAATGAGTCCGGCGGCTTTGGCTTCTTGGAAAACGGCGACAGCCCATTCGCTGGTGATCAGTGGCTCGTTGTAAGTGCTGACTAAAATCTTCGCGCCTTGTCTCAGGGCATCTCTCACCAGCATTTCGGGCGACGCTGCGTGCGGAAGCGAGACCGCGCTGGGATCGCGCAGGGCTTGCGAGGTGACCCAGTTCTGGCAGTACGAGCAATGCAGATCGCAGCCTAACATGCCGAAGCTGTAGGCGAGAGCTCCGGGATAGGCGTGGAAGAACGGCTTTTTCTCGACCGGATCGCATTGGGTTCCGGCCGTGTATCCCCAAGGGACGTAAAGCGTGCCGCCGCGATTGAAGCGGACTTTGCAGACTCCGGGCTGACCTTCCGGGATGGGGCAACAGTGTCCGCAGGAAAAGCAGCGCAGGCGATTATGGTCGAGCTTTTCGTAGAGCGAGGGATCGGCTTCGCGGACGCGCTCATCGAGGATGGTGCGAAGGGTGGGGGACATTTGTCTCTATTCTAACGCCGTGCAGTTGGCCTCACTCTCCCCAAAGGCGGCCGCGCGAGGATAGGGATGCGACGACTCCGCGCAGAGGCTCACTATCGCTCGCCGCACTTGCGCTCAGCATGACAAAGATTGTTTAAGAACCTATCTCATAAATCCATTACCGCCTGTTTGCTCTGTTTAGGGCAAAACATCTGGGTTGCTCATCATGCAGAATGGCGTGATCCGTGGGTGTTTGTAGACACACATCAACTCTTAGGAACGTCCGCACGGTTCCACCATCCGCCACCCAGAGCCTGGAATAAGGCTGCGGTGTCCGCATAGCGATTGGCTTGCGCCTGCACCAGGTTGATTACAGCTTGCTGGTAGTTCTGCTCCGCGCTCAGCAGGGCAAGATAGCTGACATAGCCGACCTGCATTTGTCGCATAGTCAGGTCGAGCGTCACCTTCGCGGCATCTCTTGCAGCAACCGCAGCCTTTAGGCCGTTGGCATCCTGTTCCAAGGCATGGAGCGTGTCGGCGACATTCTGAAATGCGGTCAACACAGTGCTGCGGTATTGCTCGTCGGCCTGAACGTAGGCCGCCCTGGCGGCTCTCTCTTTGTGCATCAAAGTGCCGCCCTCAAAGATAGGTTGTGTGACGCCAGCCGTTAAGTCCCGAAAGCCATTTCCGGCTGAGAATATGTTGCCGAAGGCGAGGGCCATGCTCCCGATATCGCCGGTCAGGTTGAAGCTCGGCAGGCGATTCGCACGCGCGACTCCAATCAGAGCGCTCGCTGAATGCAAGTTCTCTTCGGCCTGAAGCACATCTGGGCGCTGCTCCACGAGTTTCGAAGGCAGGCTCAAGGGAACTTCTTGCGGAAGCTGCAGGCTGGACAATTCAAACTTCTCAACAAGATCTTCGTTGGGGTAGCCGCCCGACAACACTGCCAGCAGGTCGCGCTGTTGCGCCAGTTGCTTGAGCAGTGGCGGCAAAGTAGCAGCGACTTGAGCAAGCTGTGCTTCCTGCGCAGCAACGTCGAGCCGCCCAACATACCCTTTCTCAAATTGCTTACGGAGTACGTCCAGCAGATTTGCGTTGATTTTGATCAGTTCGTCGGTGGCGTCTATTTGCGCACGCAAGGAGGCTTCTTGAATCGCAGCAGCGGCGACGTTCGAGCTGAGAGTGATATTTGTCGCAGCCACGACGTAGCGTGCTTGCTCTTGCTGAGCTTTCAAAGACTCCACTGTCCGGCGATTCAGGCCGAAGACGTCGGGGGCGTAAGAGACGCTAACCTCCGGCGTAAAGAGGCTGTATTGAAAAACCGGCGCGTTGGGCACAGGCGAGACTTCATTCGATGTCTTCGCCCGCGTTGCCGAAAAGCTTCCTGACACGCTGGGATAATACGCACCGCGTTGCGCCGCGGTGTTCTCCCGGGCAACTAACAGCGCCGCTTGCGCCGACTTGAGATCGGGATTGTTCTTGAGAGAACGCTCAATTAAGTCATTAAGGGGCTTCGAGTGAAATAAAGTCCACCAGTCTCCGGGAATGTCGCGCCCTTGGGCGAAAGTTTGCGCTTCTCCACCGGCAACGTTCGGACTGGTGCTCGTGGTCGCTGGCAAAGAGGGCGTATAACCAGGAACGTTTGGTGCAGTTGGTCGTTTAAAGTTCGGACCGACCGCACAGCCTACGGTAATTAGCAATGCCAGGGTCGCAGAGAGAGCGGAGGTGACTGCAATGACGCGCGATTTGCGAGTAAGAGTCATAGCAACTTAAGGCTTGCGCTTCATGTTGGTTCCGTTGATCGCTGCTGTGCCTCTCGCTGATGTCAGTGGGCCGCCGCTGATTGCAAGATGTGCACCCGGATCTCGGGAATTCTTAGACTGCTGACCGTCAATGGCGACAGCAGATGAGGGAACCGACAGGCTGCGAGGGCTAACCGCTTGTGTTCGAGCAGGGATGGCGGTCTTTAAGCTCGTCTCTTGAAGCCCGGTGACGGTCGCCGGTGTATCGAGCCGCGGGCCATTCGTTTTTGGCGTTTTATTGAGACGCCGCGAATGACTGACAGCCCGCTGGGAGTGGATTGTGCTCGAACGTCGTTTGGTTGTGGTTTTCGTTAAGGATGCTGAGCGTTTTGAGAATTGATCAGCTACTCCCGAGCGAGTCTGGCCATTTTCATACCGAACTCCGACATCTCTCTGATACTCACTGGCGGATTTGTAGCCGCTCTGCGAAGCCGCTTGTTGCGACGGACGATCTGCCTGGCGCGCGAGGCTTGTGCCCGGCAGCAAAACGGCCGCGATCATCAGCACGAAAAGAAAACGCACTATCTTCATTCTGATTCCTCTTGTTCCCTCGGTTCCGGGTGATCAACGGTCAGGTGATGTTCACCGCCGAGGAAGATCAACCGCAGGGCAGGCACCGCGAGAAGCAGCATGACCGGGCCAACCAGCATGCCGCCCACGATCACGGTCGCGAGGGGGCGCTGGACCTGGCTGCCGATGCCGGTGGAGATCGCGGCGGGAAGCAGCCCAATGCAGGCGGAAAGAGAAGTCATCAGCAGCGGCCGCATTCGCGTTGACGCGGCGCGATACATGGCATCGATGTGTGTCAGTCCGTGAGTCAGTTCCTGATGGTAGAACGTGATCATCAGAATCCCGTCCATCACGGAAACACCGAAGAGTGAAACAAAGCCGATGGCGGCGGAGATGCTGAAATGCAGACCGGTGACGTAAAGTGCGAGAATGCCGCCAACGATGGCATCAGGAATGCCTGCGAGTGCAAGAATCGAGTCTTTGAAATTGTTGAACAGGCTGTAAAGAGCGCCAGCAATCAGGATGAAGCTGATTGGAACGATGATCTCCAACCGTTTCTTGGCCTCTTGGAGATCGCCGAACTCACCCGCCCAGAGCAGATGGTATCCAGAGGGAAGCTGGACGTTTTTCGCAATGCGCGCCTGTGCCTCTTCAACCGTGCCTCCCAAGTCGCGACCACGCACGCTGAACTTAACGGGGATAAACCGCTGCACGCTCTCGTGATAGATCCACGACGCTCCAGTACGGAGAGTAATTGTGGCCAGTTCACTCAGGGGAATATAAGCATTGGTGCCGGTGGCTGTTGTGTAGGCAACCTTGATATTGCGGATTTTGTCGATGCTATCGCGGTAATCCGGCGTGTACCGAACCACCAGATCGAACTGCCGATCGCCTTCCAAAACCTCACTCGCGACCGCTCCTCCCATGGCTGCTTGAATCACCGTATTCACATCACCGGAGTTGAGACCATAGCGTGCTGCTTTTTCACGGTCGACTTTGATATTCAGGTTGGGCTGGCCGAGGACCGGGAAGATGCCAAGATCGGTAACGCCGCGCACCTGAGCCATCTGGTCTCGCACCTGGTTCGCGAGATTGGTCAGAACTTCAAGATTGGGGCCGACGATCTTGACCGAATTCACCCCTTTGACGCCCGAAATCCCCTCCTCGATGTTGTCCTCAATATATTGCGAGAAATTGAATACGATTCCCGGCAGTTCGTTATCGAATTCGGCCTGAATCTGGTTGGTGAGTTTGTCTTTGTTCATTCCTCTCGGCCATTCATCAAAAGGCTTGAGCGGCGCGAACACTTCGACGTTCGAGAACGGTGAGGCGTCACTGCCGTCATCTGGCCGGCCATGCTGCGAAACGACGGTGAGGACCTCCGGGTGCCGCATCAGAATCTCCCGCATTTTTCTGGTAGCGGCTTCACCATCCTCGAGCGAAAGAGTCGTGGGCATGGAGGCGCGAATCCAGAAGTTGCCTTCTTCCAAGTGGGGGAGGAACTCGCTGCCGAGACGTGGCGCGATCAGAAAGAAAGTTCCGAGCGAAATGGCCAGTTCGATTCCGACTACAAGAGCGCGGTGAGTCAGGGCAAATCGGAGAGCGGGATTGTATAGCCGGTGCAAGGTACGGACAACGATCGTTTCAACCTCTTTCACGTGGGCAGGCAGCAGATACGAAGCGATCACAGGTGTGATGGTGAAGGTCGCAATCAGGGCTCCGGCCAACGCATAGCCGTAGGTTCGCGCCATAGGGCCAAAGATTTGTCCTTCGACTCCCTGCATGGTGAAAAGTGGCACGAAACCGGCCACAGTGATGAGTGCAGAGAACAAAACCGCCTTGTCCACTTGAACCGCGCTGACCAGAATGAGCCGCAAGCGGTCCGTCCAGCCTGGGGTTTGCGTGACGTGGTCCGGTGCTCGCGTCGGATCATGACCCCAGATACCGTCTGATAAACGCTGGAGCAGGACGTTTCGTTCCTCGGGCGGGCGTTGAAAGTTCTTGAAAATGTTCTCAACCAGAATTACGGCCGAGTCCACGATGATGCCGAAATCAACCGCGCCTACTGAAAGCAGGTTCGCGCTTTCTCCCATGACGACCAGAAGGATGGTGGCGAAGAACAAAGCGAAGGGGATGTTGATTCCTACAATGACAGCACTACGGAGATCTCCGAGGAATATCCATTGGATGAGGAAGACGAGCAGACATCCGAAAATCAGGTTGTGCAAGACAGTGTGCGTGGTTAACGCAATCAGCGATGAGCGGTCGTAGAAAGGGAGTACTTTCACTCCGGGCGGCAGACTGCCGTCGTGATTCAAGGTGCGAATGGCTGCCTCGACCTTGGGAATCATGTCAGCGGTCTTTTCTGTCCGCCTTTGCACGACGATGGCGCCGACCACGTCATCGTGCGTGTCCCGCCCCAAAATACCGAGCCGTGGCCGGTAGCCAACTGAAACTGTGCCCACGTCCTTGACCAGCACCGGAACACCGTTCTCCTGGCTGAGCACGACATTTTCAATGTCCTGAACTTTATAACCTTCCCGCAAATCGTCGTTGCCACCGTCGTCGATCAGGCCGACGCCACGAATGTTGATCGACTGCTGACCTACAGTGATCTCGCGACCGCCGACGTTGATATTGGCGTTGCCCAGCGCGGTGAGAATTTGAGGAACCCTGACGCTGTAGGCTTCGAGCTTGTGCGGATCGACCTCGACCTGAAATGTCTTGGTGGGACCTCCCCAGCTGTTAATGGCGGCAATGCCGGGGATAGTCAGCAGGCGACGGGCAACGATCCAATCCTGAACCGTGCGCAGATTTGTAATTCCAAAATGCGGCGGGCCAACCACCTGGTAGCGGTAGATCTCTCCCGTCGAACTGTTGGCTTGGATATTCGGTGACACACCGCCGGGCAGGCTGACGTTCTGCTGCAGGGCGATCGCAGCCTGGCTATAGGCGAAGTAATAGTCGACCCCGTACTTGAAGCTGACGCGAACGAACGAGAGCCCATAGAACGAAGTGGAGCGGATGACCTCAATTCCTGGCGTGGTGTAAAGCCCAATCTCCATGGGGATCGTGTAGTAGCGCTCCATCTCTTCTGCCGAAAGGCCCGGAGCTTGCGCCGTAATTTCCAAAATGACCGGAGTAGGGTTGGGATACGCCTCGATGTTCAACAGTTTGAAAGCAACGAAGCCGGCGCCGCCAAAGAGAAGCAATCCCATCATGACGATGGGTCGGCGGCTGAGGCAGAACGAGATGAGTGACTTGAGCATGAATGATCTTTTGAACGAAGTGGTATGTAGTGATCCGATCTAATCGCTCGGCGGCGCCTGGAGCATATTGCTCAGAAATACCGCTCCGTCACTCACCACCAGTTCTCCCCGCTGTAAACCGTCGAGAATCTGAACTCTGCCGTCGTTGCGCAGGCCGACTTTGATAACCTTTTCTGTAAATGTCCGGCGATCTGTAGTCACCCACGCGCCCATGGTGCCGTCGGGTTCGCGGACCACTCCGTTTGCCGGGATTGCCATGGCTTCGACCGGGGCGTCGACGCGGATGACAAAGTTAGCCAGCATTCCGGGTCGCAAGTCGTTCTTCGGGTCAGAGATTTCAGAGCGGATGGTGACGCGGTGCGTATTCGGATCGACGGTCTCGTAGATCTTCGAGACCTTGCCTTTGAAGACTCGCCCGTCGTAAGCCAATGTCCTGACGGCCACGGGCTGCCCGAGATGAAAAAATCCGCTGTCGCTTTCCGGCACATTAGCCAGCATCCACTTCAGGTTCACGTCCGCGACCGAATAGGGCGCTGGCGGATTTCCGGGTTGCACCAAAAATCCCGGCTGCGCGACCTTATAGGTGACCTTGCCCGTAATCGGGCTGCGCACGACCAGCGCAGGGTCTATCTTGCGCGAAGCGATCATTTGATCAATTTCGGCATCGGTCTTGCCAAAGACGAGGACCGCATCTCGCGCGGCTTTGAGGGCTCCTTCGGCAGTTTGTTGATCAGAAATCGCCTGCTCCAACTCCCTCTGGGGAACACCGACGCTGGTCGTGTACAGATCCTTCGCACGCGCCAGTTCTTTGGTGGTCAGTTCGTAGGTTGCCGCGGCGCCAATTAAATTGGACTCTGCTTGTATGAGATCGGGGCTCTTGATCGTGTAGAGAGGTTGATCCTTATGAACTTCGGCGCCAAGTTCCGCGAAAGTTTTGATGATCGTTCCCTGATAGGTAGGAAACACTTGAACCGAAAGGTCTTCGTCATAATCAATGTTGCCCACGGCTTCCTTCTCAACGGGAAATGCGTAGCTCCCCACCGGCTCGATCTTGATTGAGTTCAGTTGGCTTGGCGAAAGGTCAACGGTCGGATCAGCGGTCGAATTCATGCTCGCCGCTGCCCTTGCGCTTGTAGCTTCTCCCCGACTACAGGCTGATTCCAGAAGCGCTACGGCAACAACCATCGCCGCGGCAATCAAAACTGCCCAACGAACCTCCGTGCGAGTGTGAACTGGATATTTCATGATTTTCACTCAAACGCCGTTCCCACATGAGGGTTGGTCAAACAGACCCTCGCTTTTAAAATCCACTAGCCCGCGTATTCCGGCGACGCCTCTTGCGGCTATCTTTCTTTGCAACGCGTCCGATGAACTCAACCACACCCGCGTACAGCAAGCCGATATACAAAAGCACCCCGAAAAGGCCAATTGCGATCAAGACGTAGCCGTTCCATGCTTCATAATTCAAGGAGTTGCCCCAGCGTGCAGCGCTACATCTCAACTTGGTTCACAGCTTCACGGAATACGTCTACCCTCCGTGAAAAAATGTGGACTGTGAAATTCTTATGTACGGGAAGCATTCGATTTTGGGGAGACACTAAAAGAGCCAGCGCGAACAGTATTTCGATCCCTGTCGCGGGAATTACACAGCCAATCGTTTGATTGTTCTCGCTGGGCTGGAATACTTTGATTGCTATCCCAATCTTATGGATAAATCGTTTGATTGCGTTCCTTGCACAGGCGCCAGCGTGAGATAAGGGACGTTGCAACTAAAGCTATGCCTCACTTGGAGATAATCTGGGATCGCCGGAACCGAACGCGCGTTCTGCTGACCAGTGCTGTCCTTGTCCTGGCGATCGCAACAGTCGATTGGTGGACGAAGCCTTACTTCTCCCTGGGCTTTCTGTATTTGTTTCCCATCATGCTGGCAGCAGGATTTCTGCCGCGCTGGGCGATCGTTTTATTGGGACTTGTATGCGCATTGCTAAGTGAGCGTTTCAGCAACCTCGACCCGGCGGACGCGAATATTCGGTTGGGATTCGAGGCTCTGGCTCTTTGCGGCTGCGGACTGCTGACTTCCGAGGTGCTGCGCAACCGCCGTTTACACCAGGAAGCTCAGGAACGAACGCGCATACTCGTGGAAACCAGTCCGGCGGCCATTCTTACGGTCAATGAAGGAGGGTTAATCGAATTAGCCAACCATGCCGCGACAGAATTGCTGGCTCCCCGCGATGGGCATCTGATCGGCGAACCAATCGCGGCGTTCTTGCCCGATCTGCACCGCGCGTTGCGTCCCGAAGAGGGGCCTCAATTCCGGGCATCGATGCAGTGCCGGGGACATCGCGGTAATGGCGAGTCCTTTCTGGCCGAGGTTTGGTTTTCCAGTTACAAGGAAGGGGCGACACCCAAGCTGGCAGCCATCATCGCGGACGTTAGCGAGGAACAGACCGTCCCGGCCGGAACGGGTTCGGAGCCTCTGGATCAGAAGGAGCGGCCCTCTCTCAACAGCCGGGAGATGGACGTACTCCGGCTCGTTGTTCAAGGTTCCTCGAACAAAGAGATTGCGTCAAGCATGAACATCTCGGAGAGTGCGGTAAAAAACACGCTACAGCAACTGTTTGCCAAGACCGAGGTTCGAACTCGAAGTCAATTGGTTCGTGTGGCCTTGGAGCGTTATCGGGATCTACTCTAATTCTGCACTTGAATTCTGTACTTGCCGAAGGTGGATGATTGATCGGGCCACTCAGAGTGGATCGTCGGCAATCCGGGAATATTCGGCTACCCCTCGCCCGCAAGCGGTGCGTCAGCATCAACACAAGAATGCATACGCGAGACCTAACCGATGAACCATGGAAAACTCTCGATCCGTTGATCCCGAAACCAAGAAGACGCGTGATGGCAGAGGCCGACCTTGGAAGAGTCGCAGATCCGTCCTGAACGATCTCCTCTGCGTATTGCGGACTGGCGCGCCCTGGGCTGACCTCCCCGACCGGTACCTATCGTTCCAGACCTGTCATAGGCGATTTCAGCAATGGGTTCCATCCGGCGTGGTGACGAGGATCATGACCGCTCTTGCGCACGAACTCAACAAGCGAGGCGCAATCAACGTTCGTGAAGCGTTTATCGACGCAAGTTTCGCACCCGCAAAAGGGGGCGCAAGATTGGTAAAACGAAACGCGGCAAAGGTACCAAGATCATGGTGGTCGCAGATCGTAATGGGCTGCCAGTTTCTATTTGCGCGGAAAGTGCCACTCCCCATGAAGTGACCTTAGCAATGTCCACTTTGGTACAGATGGTTGTTTCCGACGCCCCGCAGAACTTGATCGGAGACAATGCCTACGACTCCGACCACCTTGACGGAGAACTGCGGTTTTACGGAATTGAACTCATTGCTCCACATCGCCGGAACCGAAGGAATTCAACCCAGGATGGACGTCGGCTGAGGCGATACCGACGAAGGTGGAAAATCGAGAGGCTGTTTGCCTGGTTGCAAAACTTCCGACGTGTCGTGGTTAGGTATGAGCGTAACGCGGAGAACTTTCCAGGGATGCTCCAACTCGCCTCGACTCTGATTCTACTGAGGCATTTATGAGATAGGTTCTAGTGGCTGGAGCTTGCCTTCGATTGCGATTCGTGCTGCCGGTACCAGATTTCGGCTTGCTGTTCGATGGCGGCGGCTTGGGCGCGGGTCATGCTGCTGGTTAGGAAGTTGGCCAGGTCTTTGCTGCCTTCCTGGCCTCCGGCGCGAGCGAGGACGGTCCAGAAATAGGCTTTATTGGGATCTTTTGGCAGGCCGTGATGGCCGCCCCAGTACAGCAATCCTAACTTGTATTGGGCGGAGACACTGCCGTGCTCAGCGGCGCTGGTGAACCAGTGGGCGGCTTCGTGATCGTCGGGCTTGATGCCGAGCTTATCGTCGCCTTCGGCGTAGAGGCGGCCGAGGCGATCTTCGGCGGCGGCGTTGCCTTGGGCTGCCATGTCGCGGAGTTGTTGAAGATTGGCGGAATCCACGGACGGCGCTGCCGCGGCGGCGTCGGCGGGAGCTTTCGAAGAGGCAAGAACGGTTTGCACTCCGTTATGGCCGCGGGCGTGAAGTCTTTCGCGAGCAAAGATGAAACCAACGGCCAAAGCGATGGTAGCGGCGGCACAAATCAATAAATAAAGATGGACGCGCGGCAGGCGAATGCCGCCCACTTTGTCTTTATCTTCGTCTCCAATTTCGTTGACCGCCGCGTCTTTGTTCTCTCTACTTTCCTCGGGAGCGTGGGCAAAAAGAACGCTGCCCGGAGCCGCAACGAAAGGTTTGGGGGTTGGCGGCGAGGGAACGTGCGCGCGGGCGGCGCGATTGATCGCCGTCAGGATGGTTTCCGCGAAACGCTGGAGCACGGCGCTGGCATTCTGGCCGAAGGCGCGAGGCTGCTCAGAAAATACTTCAAGCAAGCCAATCGCCTTGTCGCCCAGGCATACTGGCGCGGCGAGGATGGAGCGGATGCCGAGAGCGCGACAACTCTCGCGGTCCACGCGTCCGTCGGTTTCGGCGTCCACGCAGATAAGAGGCTTTGCGGTGCGTACGCACTGACCCGAAAAACCTGAGCCTACCTGCAAAGTTGCGCCCACCGGCGGGGAGCTTTCGCCCGCGCTGGCGCGACAGATCATCAGATCTTCGTCTTTGCCTACCAGGGCGATCGCGGCGCCAGAAGCGCGAAGTAGAGACTGCGAGCGCGCCGCAATCAGAGAAAGAACAGCTTCTAAATCAGAGCCCAGGGATTCAACTTCTCTTTGCACGGCAGAAGCGGCCGTGAGCGTATCGGTATAAGTGGGCCGCAATTCGGCATGCGGAGATTCGCTTGACGCAGGCGCAGCGGCCTCGGCGTTGGCGGCTCCGGCCATAGCGTTCAGGAAAAGCCATTCGCGCAGGCGGTGGAGAGCGGCATTGTTCAGAGGCGAAAGGCCGAGACCTACCCGTCCATTGGCGTCGGACCAGACTACTTGCGCGGTGGTGGTAATTTGTCCCGCGGCTTCGGCGAGGTCGAGACATAGATCGACCTGCTGGTTGATTTCCATGGGCGCGGCGCATTGCACGGCGACGCCGACTTCGCTGATGTCAAGGACTTCGCAGAGGTCGAGCATGTCGCCTGTCTGCGTTTCGCGCGGCAGTTTCTTGTCCGCGGAAGCTCGGGTGAAAACGGCGTAAGCGGGCGCGTGTACTTTCTGGCGCACGCGGCGCCGGCGGTTCAGGGGTACCGGTAGCGAAGCCTGAGCGGTAGCGGACATGGGGGAACGTTCCGTAACTTGTGGCTCCATATTAACCCGAGAAGGGTGAAAAGTCGCTGAATAAGAAGTGCAGCGGATGCCCTTTCTTCGGCAACCTCGCTGGATAGCCGCCCACTCTAAACAAAAAGCACTCACCATCGAAAGGGCGGGTTTTCGGCCATGCGACACTCGATCTGTATCAGAAGCACGTTCCGGACCTGTGGATTGCTGGTCACGCTTTTGATTGCGGCGCTTCCGGCGCGGGCGGCTTTGGGTGGAGACGTCGCGTCGATCCAGGCGGATCAAGTCCACATGCAGGGGACGCGGCAAACGACCGTGGCCCAATCCTACACGGTGCATGAGATTCAGGCGGCTTCGGGCATCACGGTTCGAGAATACGTTTCGCCAGCCGGGCAGGTCTTTGCCGTCGTATGGCAGGGGCCATTCCTGCCGGACCTGCGGCAGCTGTTGGGCAAATACTTCGATGAATACGTCGAGGGACAGAGGGTACAAAACGTATCGCGGATCGGACGCCGGCCGTTGCAGATTGAACAGCCGGGACTGGTGGTGCAGAGTGGCGGGCATCCGCGATCGTTTGAAGGGCGGGCATACATCCCTGAGTTGCTGCCGGCGGGGGTTGGGCTCGACGCGATTCGATGAAGGGCATGGGAAGAATCGGCGCAATTGTAGTGGGCTTGTCGTGCGCGTTTTCGATGGCGTGCGGCGGCGGATCGAGCAGTAGCAGCAATTCCTCGGCATCGGGTCCGAGCAGCGGATCTTCGGGATCCAACGTCGCCTCCGCTTCTGTGAGCGCGGGGCCGAACGGCAACTCGGCCAATGGTTTGTACACGGATGTGACGGTTTGCGCGCCGGGAACTTCGAACTGCCAGACGGTCAGCAACGTTCTGGTGGATATTGGATCTTCGGGGTTGAGGATTTTGTCTTCGGTGCTGACGATTTCGCTGACCCAACAGACTGCGTCGAATGGCAGTCCAACCGTGGAATGCTTTCCTTTTGTGAGCGGATATACCTGGGGGCCAGTGCAGACGGCGGATGTGGAGATTGCCGGAGAGAAAGCCAGTTCAACGCCCATCCAGGTGATTGGAACCAGCACTGCGGTGCCCAGCGGTTGCTCGAGTTATGGAACCGAGACGGATACGGTCGATACGCTGGGGGCGAACGGCATTCTCGGCATCGGCCTCTTTGCGCAGGACTGCAGCAATGGGCCTTGCCCGTCTTCGGTGAACATCTACTATGGATGCCCTTCCTCAACCAGTTGTACTGCGGTGACACAGAGTGCGGCACAGCAAGTGTTGAATCCGGTCTCGTTGTTTACCGCGGACAACAACGGAGTGGTCATCGAGCTCCCCGCGGTTTCGGGCTCGGAAGCGAGCGTAAGTGGATCTTTAATCTTTGGCATTGGGACGCAGTCGAATAACGGGTTGGGCGGCGCAACCGTCTATACCGCGAATGATTACGGAAACTTCACGACCACATTCAACGGAACGTCTTATTCGAACAGTTTTATCGACAGTGGGTCGAACGCTTATTTTTTCCCCGATTCTGGAATTGCGCAATGTGCCAGCGACAGCGAGGCGCCAGGATTTTATTGTCCAGCCAGCATGGTGAATCTCTCTGCGACTAACCTGGGGAGCAACGGATCGACCGGAACGGTCGACTTCAGCGTGGCCAATGCGACCAATTTATTTTCCAACGGGAGCGATTTTGCGTTCAGCGATTTAGGTGGCCCGGTGATCGGAGGCCCGCCGGAATATTTTGATTGGGGGCTTCCCTTCTTTTACGGGCGCAACGTGTATACGGCGATTCAAGGGGCCAGTACGCCAGGAGGCGAAGGGCCTTACTGGGCCTATTGAGGAAGGGGCATCCCGGAAGCTGAATCCCCCCGACATAACACCGGCACTTGAACTTGCGCAGTCAGCGTCTGCAAGGCTGTTTCAGATCGCAGCCCCAGCCTACAACCCGTACGAATAACGCGCGTGGCAGCGGGCGAGATCGCCCCGCACGCCCTTCGCGTGGGATAATTCTTACGATGCGCGCCAACCGCCTGACTTTCACCCTATTCGCCGTCGCCATTCTCTTCTCGATGATCCGCGAATGGAGTGCACCCGTAGTCTGCGCGCGCGATATCCTCATCCCCTTAACCCTGCAATCCGCAGGAGCGACTATGCCTTTTCAAATTTCGACGACCGCCTTCTCGCCCGGCGAGATGATTCCGAAAAAGTTCACCTGCGACGGCCCTGACCTTTCTCCGCACCTCAGCTGGAAGGACGCGCCTGCAGCAACCCAGACCTTCGCCCTCATCGTGGACGATCCCGACGCCCCGATAGGAACCTGGGTGCACTGGGTGTTATACGACCTCCCTAACAACAAGAAAGAACTGCCCGAGGGAGTGAAAAAAGAGGAACAGCTTGATAGTGGCGCGGTGCAAGGACGCAACGATTTTCGCAAGATCGGCTATAACGGTCCATGTCCGCCACCGGGCAAGCCGCACCGTTATTATTTCAAGCTCTATGCGCTCGACAGCAGGCTCAACCTAAAAGCCGGAGCCACTAAAGCCGACCTCGAACGCGCCATGAAAAGCCATATCCTGGGCGAAGCGCAACTTATCGGGCGCTACGGCCGTTGAGGATGAGGTTGAGTGAACTTTTAACTGGAGACGTCATGAGTCAAGCCAGCTTTATACCAGTCGAAATAAATGCCGCTTCGCGCAATGACCTCGTCGAGCGCGGCTATAGCCGTCAGCCACTCAGAATTGATGTTGACGTAGCCCGCACGCTGGACGCACTATCCCATGCCGCATGGTCCATCCCAAGAGATCAGTACTATCAAGGCGGAGACAGATATCGTTCATTAAATCGTCTCCACGCCGAAATTGTTGAAGGGGGAGTGAAGGTCTGGCCGAGCGACCAGAATGCGCCCTACGTCCAGTTGGAAAAATACAACACCACCCTGGGCGGCCAGCCGCGAGAATATGCTCCTTTGCCCAACTCGATCGCCGGCGCCGCAGGGGTTCACAAGTTGATCGCTTACCATCTCCGCTATCTTCCGCTCTCGAAAATCGGTGCTCGTTATCTGGTGAACCTACACCTGATCCGCTTCACCGCGACGCCGGGCCGTCCCTGCGACACCAGCCCGCCGGGCCTGCATAAAGATGGGGAAAAGTACATCGTGACGCATCTTATCGGTCGCTGTGGCGCCGAGGGCGGCGAAGTCGTCATCACCGATAACGACAAACAAGAGATCGACCGCTTCATCATGCGCGAAGCGGGAGAGTGTTACATCTTCGACGACGAACGCGTCTGGCACATGCTGACTCCGGTAGCGGTTATAGAGGGGAATCGGTTCGCCTACCGCGATACGCTGGCCTTCGATATGCTGCCCGAGGGTTGGGAACCCGAGGTTATTTAGGGAGCACGAACGCGGACTCTCTGGTCTTGATCCACATAAGCGTTGACAATCGTTCCGACAGGCAAACTCGCGTTGGGACCGTACCAGAGAGCGGACTCCCAAGTGAGAGCGCCGTTTTTTCCTCCGCTTACCCGAGCCCCGCCCCTCAATTGGACCTTCGCGCCCGAGGTCGTGCTCACATAATCGAATTGCAGGACCAGCCTTCCCGCCTTATCCATGAGACCGCATTTGGATACTGATTCGATGTGCCCAATCGCCTCGGTACCTGTCTTCAGGATGAGATCGGAATCAATAACAAGGTCCTCCCGCACTTTAAAATGAACAATCTGCTTGGGCTTTAGGTTCTCCCCCTGCAGATCGTCCATTAGGACAAGGTGGATTGGCGTTCCATCAGCCAAGAGAACCGTATCACGTTTCTGATCTTCTCTTGCCTGAGACCAAAGGCACGAGGGCGCAAGCGCCAAGAGAGCCAGCAGCGCAAGCAGCCTGAAACAGATTTGAGAACGGATTGGCCTTTTCATGGCGGGGCCAATCACTGCACAGTGAAGTCAAACCCCTGCCCGTAGATGCCATGTGGAAAATCGGCGGATCCCACCGAGTACAAGATATATTCGCCTTTTTTTAACTCCTGCACGGGCGATATCTTGAAACGGCGACCTCCCGCCGGAGTTGCAGAAGTGCGGACGATTCGATCAGCTCGAACCCCAACCTTTTCGCCCACGGTTCCGCCGACGGAGCCAATCTCTATTTCTCTGCGATCACCCTTGTCATCCATTTCGACAATGATGTAGTTGTCAATGTTGTCATTCGCCGGAAGTTCGATATCGACTACGGGATGCCGAGACGCGATGAGGGAAGCATGTTGCCCCTGCAAATACGCCTTATTCTTGACCGACTTCACGCCGAGAGTAGCGACATGCCCAAGCCTGCCGCCCACCTTTTGCTCGCCGATCGTGCGCACTTGAACAGGGTTTCCATCAATCTTCACCTTCGGGGTCGTCAGTTGCGTCGACTGAATCATGGCCGCCACAACTGCATCTGACACCCCGGCTTTCTTGAGACCGGCTAAATCGTCGTCAGAAAGCTCAAACTTTGTTGCGCCGGCCTTTATCCTCGCAATAATCACATCGTCCCCAAGACCCTTATGAGTCATGTCAATGATGCGAGCGTTGTCAACATCGCTCTCGAGGCTTGATTGGCAAAATATGTTCGGAGTTGCAAAGCTCGCAAGATAGAGCAAAGCGAGCACGAGAAAAAAGCGATGCGCTGAGCCAGCGCGGCTACCTACACTAAGTAATTTCATTTTTTCTCCTGGGGCGAGATTTTACTGCGGCGACCATGTTTCTTAATGTGATTTCAATCACCGTAAAGAGAGGCAGATGTACCCGGAGTTGTCGACGGGTCGAATGCAGGAACTGATTCGCGGAACCGCGGCCCACCCACCAAAACAAAAACCCCGATCCGAAGACCGGGGTTCACACTTCAATCGCAAATAACTCAGTCTCCTGAAACAGCCGCGCCTTCTGGCAGCACTGGCCCAATCAGCCGCCCATTCGGAGTTGGCGACAATCCCTGCTCTAGATCGGCCAGCTTGACGCGCCGGATGTCCCAAGCCAGACCTAACTGCTTGAGCGCCCAGATTCCGTACCAGTTCATGTCAATTTCATACCAGGTAAATCCATGCTGCGCGGCCGTGGGATGCGCGTGATGATTGTTGTGCCAGCCTTCGCCGAAGGTCAGCAGAGCCACCCACCAGCTATTGGTGGAAAGATCACGTGTCGAGAACCGCCGCGAGCCCCAGGAGTGGGTCGCCGAATTCACCAGCCAAGTCGCGTGCAGGCCAACCACGGTGCGCATGAAGATGCCCCACATCAGAAAGGGCATTCCGCCGATGGCGAACAGAATCACGCCGAGGACAATAATGGGAACGTAGTGATACTTGGTGATCCAGACATGAAATTTATCTTTGGCGAGGTCGGGAACGTAGCGGGCCAGCGTGGTGGTGTCATGGTGCATCGACTTGCCCATGAGAATCCATCCCATGTGCGCCCACCATTTGCCGTCGATCGGCGAGTGAGGATCGCCATCCTGGTCGGAATATTGATGGTGAATGCGGTGCGTCGCCACCCAGAAAATCGGACCGCCCTCCAGCGCCAGCGTGGCGCAAACGGTCAGGAAGTACTCCACCCACTTCGGAGTTTTATAGCCGCGATGCGTGAGCAGGCGATGATAGCTCATGCCGATGCCCAGGCTACCCGAGACCCACCACAGGAACATGGCGACAAACAGCGCCTTCCAGGTAAAAAAGAAAAGTGCCGCCACAGCGCCTACGTGAAACAGCGCCATGAAAATCGCCGTCACCCAGTTCACTTCATTATTCGCCGCTTGCCGTTTTTTCAGATCTTCCAGTTGCATCTCCAAAGTTGGCCCCGTTTCAGATGGTCTCGAATGCGTCCTTGCCCTCAAATACCCTACCAGGGGAACGCTTAGACCACTGTAATACTTGTGTAATAGCCGATTTTCCGGCCATTACCGAGGTACTAAGCCGATTCCGGGCGCCAGAAATGCCGAGAAATCCTCGCCTGCAATCTCCGGCCGTCCGTGCCGCTTATAATTTTGGAATGCCCCATTCTCTAGCCCGTGAGCAGGACATTCTTGCTCGCCCGACCCCCAAACGCCCCCCACGCCTGACTTCTCGCCGCATTGGCATTCATACCTCGACCGCCGGAGGCATTCATAATGCGGCGGAACGCGCCTACCGCATCGGTTGCAACACGCTGCAAATTTTTTCTTCCAGCCCCCGGCAATGGGCCCCCTATGAACTGAGCCATCCCCTGTGCGAGGAGATGCTCCGCTTGCGCAGCCGCTACGATCTCAAGCCGCTGGTCATCCACACCAATTATCTGGTGAATCTGGCCAGCACCAACCAGTTGTTCCTGAAGAAATCCATCGAGGCCTTTCGCGGCGAGGTGGAGCGAGCGCTCGCCGTGTGCACGGATTATTTAGTTTTGCATCCGGGATCGTTTCGCGGAACGGATCGCGAGGCCGGATTGCTGCAAACCGCGGCCGCGATTGCCGCAGCTACCCAGGATCTGGATCTTGCCGCTCGCGGACTGACCATTCTGATCGAGAACACCGCCGGTGCGGAATTTTCTTTGGGTGGCAGCTTCGAGCAAGTCGCAGAGGTGATCGACCGCCTGCGCGATGTCGTGCCCATCGCGGCCTGCATCGATACCTGTCATACCCACGTCGCGGGCTACGACATTGTGAGTGAAGAAGGCACTTATCAGACCCTGCAACAACTGGACGAAACGGTCGGACTGAGTAATGTGAAGGTGGTGCACTGCAACGACGCCAAGGCCCCTCGCGGATCGAAGCTTGATCGTCACGAGCAAATCGGAAAAGGCACCATCGGCAAAGAACCGTTTCGCATCTTGCTGAACGATCTCCGCCTCGCCCACGCCGCGTTCATCGCCGAGACTCCGATCGCCAAGCCGGGCGACGACCGCAGGAACGTGGAAGCGCTCAAAAGGCTAGTGGAATGACACCAAACCGTGATTGCTCGGGTGTGTTAAACTTGTTAAACAATGCTCGGAATTCGATTGGAACCCGAACTCGAAGAGAAGCTGGAATCTCTTGCCAAAGAAACCGGCCGCAGCAAGAGCTACTATGCCCGCGAAGCCATTCGTCAATATTTGGAAGATCGCGAGGATTATCTGAAAGGCATCGCCGCTTTGGAACGCCGCGAGCCTACCATCACGCTCGAGGAACTGGAGCGGCGACTTGGCCTGGCGGATTGAAATCACTCGCACCGCGACCAGGCAAATCAAGAAGCTCGACCCCGCGGCCCAAAGCGCTATCCTTCATTTTCTACACCAACGAGTGGAAGCCGCAGACGACCCTCGCCAGTGGGGAAAAGCGCTCCACGGCGAGAAACGCGGGCTGTGGCGATATCGTGTCGGTGATTATAGGATCATCTGCGACATTCTGGATCAGCGCATTACTGTTCTCGTCCTCGAACTCGGGCATCGCAAAGACATTTACCGCTGATCTAAGCGTTCCCAACGATGGTGGACTACTTTCATTTTGAGACGTCTGGCGACCGTGGCATACTTGGCTGCTGGCGTAACAGATCCGCTCTGGAGCTTGGAGGATTTGGTAGCCCTCCGGAAGGCCTACGAGCAGCGGAGGGCAGAAAGAATGAATTCGCAAGGGTTCAACTGGAAGCTCGTTCTCGGCACACTGCTGCTAATCTTCACTCCCGTGCTCTTATTCGTGAAACCTGCAACCGAAGGGGCGGTCGTCCGCGATCTTGTGTTGATAATTTGGTGGGCCTTTGTGTTATGGCTCCTAGTCTCTGGAATCAAGGCATCGAAGCCAACAAATTCAAAGTAGCCCCAGACCTTCTCAACTGTCCCATGCACGACTAAGTTGCCTCATTGTAGAATCTAGCATTCGAGCGTTAGTCGATCCGCTATGCCCTTGCAAGACAATTCCGAAGTCGCCACCGCCAACCAGGACCGCGCCGACAACCGTCCCGATCGCCCCGCCGACCGCGCCAACGACGAGCGCTACGATGCGCAGCGAGTCGAAAGCAAATGGTCCGAGCGCTGGCAAAACGATCCGCAGCTTTACGCTGCTGAACCGCATTCCAGCAAGAAGAAGTACTACGTGCTCGAAGATGTTGCCCTATCCCTCGGGCGCGCTTCACATGGGGCACGTGCGCAATTATTCGATCGGCGACGCGCTCGCCCGTTTTATGTGGATGAATGGCTACAACGTGCTGCATCCCATGGGATGGGATTCCTTCGGTTTGCCCGCGGAAAACGCGGCGATTCAGAACCAGACTCCACCGCGTCCGTGGACCCTTGGCAACATTGCAAAAATGAAGGCGCAGATGAAGCGCCTCGGCTTCGCCTACGATTGGTCCCGCGAAGTCACCACCTGCCTGCCCGATTACTACCGCTGGAACCAGTGGTTCTTTCTCAAGCTTTACGAGAAAGGATTGGCGTATCGGAAGAAAAGCAAAGTCAACTGGTGCCCGAAGTGTTGCACCGTCCTGGCCAACGAGCAGGTCCTTGCCAACGGCTGCTGCTGGCGGCACGAAGATACTTTGGTCGAGCAGCGCGAACTTGAGCAATGGTTCTTGCGCATCACGAAATACGCCGACGAATTACTGCGCGATCTCGACAAGCTCGACGGCTGGCCGGAAAAAGTGAAGACCATGCAGCGCAACTGGATCGGTCGCAGCGAAGGCGCGCGCGTCGATTTCAAACTCGACTACACCCAACCGCATCACGGCTTCGGCCCAGCCGGTGCGACCATCAGCGTCTTTACCACGCGCATCGATACCATTTTCGGCGCAACTTCAGTGCAACTCGCCCCCGAGCATCCCATCGTCAACGATCTCGCCGCGAAAGATCCTGATTTGCGCGCCAAGGTCGATCAGTTAATCGCCGAGCAGCGCAAGGCCAAAGAAGTCGGCGATATCGGAGAGATCGAAAAGCACGGCGTTCCCACCGGACGCTTCGCCATCAATCCTTTTAATGGCGAAAAAGTTCCCCTCTGGGTGGCCAATTACATCCTCATGGATTACGGTACCGGCGCCATCATGAGCGTGCCCGCGCACGACGAGCGCGATTACGAGTTCGCTAAGAAATATAAGCTTGAAATCCGTCTCGTGGTTCTTCCCATCTCAACTGACCAGGAAGAAACCATGGCCGACCCTGCGCTTCCCTTCGTCGCGCACGAAGGCATGGTGATCCACTCCGGCGAGTTCAGCGGCCTGGAGTGCTCCGAAGCTATTAAGAAGATGTCGGCGCTCGCCGAGAAAATGGGCTTCGGCAAAGCCACCGTCACTTATCGCCTGAAAGACTGGGGAATCTCGCGCCAGCGCTATTGGGGTACGCCAATC
This sequence comes from uncultured Acidobacteriaceae bacterium, assembly GCA_963818935.1. Taxonomy (GTDB): domain Bacteria; phylum Acidobacteriota; class Terriglobia; order Terriglobales; family Acidobacteriaceae; genus Sulfotelmatobacter. The sequence goes on along the minus strand of CAWFUK010000095.1, from coordinate 7,654 downwards.
CCAATGCTGTATTGCGAAAAAGATGGCATCGTTCCCGTGCCCGAAAAAGACTTGCCCGTGCTCTTGCCGGAGAATGTCGAGATTACGCTTGCTGGAGGATCGCCGCTCGGCAGGTTGCCGGAGTTCGTCAACACCACGTGCCCCAGGTGCGGAGGCCCGGCGCGCCGCGAAACCGATACCATGGACACCTTTGTTGATTCGTCCTGGTATTTCTATCGCTACACCGACGCGCACAACGATCGCGCGCCCTTCGATTCGAAGATTGTGCAGTATTGGTTCCCCATTGACCAATACATTGGCGGAGTCGAGCACGCGATTTTGCACCTGATCTATTCGCGCTTCTGGACCAAGTTCATGCGCGATATCGGCCTGGTCACGAATGACGAACCGGTCGAGCGCCTTTTCACGCAAGGCATGGTGATCAAAGACGGCGCCAAGATGTCGAAGAGCCTCGGCAACGTGGTCAGTCCCGATGAGATGGTCGCACGCTACGGCGCCGATGCGGCGCGCCTCTACAGCTTGTTTGCCGCGCCGCCCGATCGCGACCTCGATTGGCAGGACTCTGGCATCGAAGGCATTCAAAGATTTCTAGGACGCGTGTATCGTTTTGTGATGCGCAACGCAAAGCCCGATCATGCAGATTGGGCGAAGCCCGTGCCGGCTGAGTTGCCGCCGCAGGCCCGCACGATTCAACGCAAACTTCATCAAACTATCAAGCGCGTCAGCGACGACTTCCAGGGACGCTGGCACTTCAACACCTGCATCTCGGCCATCATGGAACTGGTGAACGTGTTGTACGCCTCTGAAGAAGCCATCGCGCAAGGTTCAATCCCTGAGCCATTTCTGGCCGAGGTGCAACGCAATCTAGCTCTTCTTTTGGCGCCTTTTGCTCCTTATCTCGCCCATGAACTCTGGGAGATGCTCGGCGAAAAAGAAAACTTGCTCAAGGCCGAATGGCCGCAATACGACCCCGCGCTGGCCAAAGAAGAAGAGCTCGAAATCCCCGTGCAGATCAATGGCAAACTGCGCGGCCGCGTCGTTGTACCCGCCGATGCTACGGAAGACTTCGTGATCACTCACGCCTTAGCCGACGAGAAAATACAGGCCGCCATTGCCGGCAAGCAAACAGTGAAGAAAATCTATGTGCCCGGCAAGCTGCTCAACCTCGTCGTGAAGTAGAGACGTTGCGTGCAATGTCTCTGCCGCGTCCCCCTAACTGCTATTCTTACTATTCATGTCCCGCGTTTCACCCACCCTCGAAGGTTTCCGCGCTGCGTTTCGGCGGCCTTCGCTTACCTTCGCCGAAATCTCCTGGCGATGGACCGCCGGCGCAATCGCCTGGGCGTTGCTATTGTTCGGCTTCGTCGAATTTCTCGACACGTTGCGCGTGAGTAAAGGCGATGCCGCCCTCTTAGCGACGAGGCAGCCGCTGCTGGTCGGACGAGCCATCCAGCACATTCTTCACGGCAGCCTCAGCCGCGCCTCAATGGCCGCGCTCTTCGCAGCTCTCGCGCTGTCGATTCTCTGGATTTCACTCGCCTCCATCGGGCGCGCCGCCACGGTGCGCGCTCTTCTTCGAGTACTTCCGCGACAAATTTGCGGAAGAACGTTCTCCCAGCAGCGACGAAATTTTCGCCGCCAAAGACGCTGCCCGCAACCCTCCCACACGGTCGCGGCCTTTGCCATCCTTGATCGGCCTCAACTTCTTGCGCATCGCGGTAGCCTTGGCCGCGCTGCTGGCCCTCGTCGGAGCCGCAGTCCTCGTCAGTTTTGCGTCGACCGAGAAAAATCCGCATCCCGGCCTGGTTTTTGTCCTGTATTTGCCGCTGGCGGGTATGGTCTGCCTGGTGTGGTCAGCCCTCAATTGGTTGCTTTCGCTGGCGGGATTGTTCGCCGTGCGCGACGGGGCCGCAGAAAATAGAAAAGACACGCTCGGCGCGATTTCTGAAGCTGTCATTTTTTTTCGCGCAAATCCCGGAGCGGTCTTCGCAGTCAGCACTTTGACCGGTCTCGCTCATCTGACCGCTTTTAGCGTCGCCACCACAGCCGTTTCCATGCCCCTGGCTTTCCTTCAGTTTGTTCCCGGACGCCTGGTGCTGGCCGCGGTCATTCTGATCACGCTCGTATATTTTGCCGTAGTGGACTGGCTCTACATCGCGCGGCTCGCCGGATATGCCTGCATCGCTGAATTGCCGGAAACATTCGCCGCGTCGGCGCCTTCGCCCACGCCTCCACCCGCGCCAGTCCAGACCACCATCGACCGCAACGAATTAATCCTGAGCGATATTCCCGGCTTGGCGTAGCGACTCAAAGCGCGTCCGCACGACAGTTCTTTACACACCGTCTCGATTTTGAGAAACTCATCCGTGGAATCCCCATCCCAGCACAACCTCTCCGAACCTCAGTCCATCGTCATCCTCGACTTTGGCTCGCAATTCACGCAACTCATCGCACGCCGTATCCGCGAGCAAAATGTATTTTCCGTCGTGCTTCCCTGCACCGCCTCGCTCGACGAGATCAAGCGCTGCGCACCGGTGGGTCTCGTTCTCTCAGGAGGGCCGTGCTCGGTCTATGACAAAGACGCCCCGCCAGCCGACAAGCGGCTGTTTGAATTGGGCGTTCCGGTGCTCGGCATCTGCTACGGATTCCAGTTCATGGTGCACACGCTGGGGGGCAAAGTGCGACCGGCAGCCAAGCGCGAGTACGGTCACGCCGAGATCGATATCATCGCCGACTCCGTCGTGTTCCGCGGGCTGGCCAAGCGGCAGCCCGTGTGGATGTCCCACGGCGACGAAGCGCTGGAACTGCCTCCGGGATTCGAACTGACGGCGAAGACGGCCAATGCCGTCGCTGGAATTCAAAACGTCGCCAAGCAATGGTTCGCGGTGCAGTTTCATCCTGAAGTTCATCACACCCGCAACGGCACAGAGATTCTGCGCAACTTCGTCTTTCAGATCTGTCATGCGAAACCCACGTGGACGGCGCAGCATTTTATCGACTCCACCATCGAACAGGTGCGAGAGCAAGTTGGCAAGGGACGCGCTATCTGCGCTCTCTCCGGCGGAGTGGATTCTTCCGTCGCCGCGGTGCTGGTCGATCGCGCGCTGCGCCATGCTAAAGGAAAATCGCGCCTGACCTGCATTTTCGTAAACAATGGTGTGCTCCGCAAAAACGAATTCGAGAAAGTTCAAAAGACTCTCCACGACAAGCTCGGCCTTCATCTCGATGCCGTTGACGCCACCTCGCGCTTCCTCAAAAAGCTGAAGGGCGTCAGCGATCCCGAGAAAAAGCGCAAGATTATCGGCAACGAATTCATCAAAGTGTTCGAGAGCGAAGCCCGGCGCATCGAAAAAGAGGAAGGCAAGGTCAAGTGGCTGGTGCAGGGCACGCTTTATCCTGATGTGATCGAATCACGCTCCGTCCGCGGTCCGTCGCAGGTAATCAAGTCGCATCACAACGTCGGCGGCCTACCCGAGAAGATGAAGCTCAAGCTGATCGAGCCCCTGAAAGATTTATTCAAGGACGAAGTGCGCAAGATTGGACGTGACCTCGGCATGCCGGAAGAAATCCTGCAGCGGCAACCGTTCCCGGGCCCTGGCCTGGCAGTGCGTGTTTTAGGAGAAGTTACGCCGGAGCGCTTGACCCTGCTGCGGGAGTGCGACGACATCGTCGTCTCCGAAGTAAAGAATGCCGGTCTCTACACCAGGATCTGGCAGTCGTTCGCTGTGCTCTTGCCGGTGATGTCGGTGGGCGTGATGGGGGACATGCGGACTTATGCGTATACCTGCGCGATCCGCGCCGTCAGCTCCGAAGATGGCATGACCGCGGACTGGGTTCCACTGCCGCACGAAGTTCTGAAGCTCATCTCGAACCGGATTGTGAATGAAGTGAAGGGCGTGAACCGCGTGGTGTATGACATTACGTCGAAGCCACCGGGGACGATTGAGTGGGAATGAAACCAACCCTCAACTTTTAACTCCACTCCGAACCTCTGCGCGGCACAACCAAATCGGCTCTCCGAGCAACAAATCTCGACCGCGTGTGTTTTGATTATCAGTTGAACGACGCTTTCCGATCGAAAACGAAAGACCTACGATTTGAGGAGGAACATTTCACGATGCGCCGTAAATCGCGATTTCTGACTACCTGCCTTCTGGGCGCCGCACTGGCGTCTTCCGCGCTGGGGACGGCTTGCGCACATCATTACTACCGCGTCTACGATCCCTACTACAACGACTATCACGTCTGGAACGACAACGAAGGCGTCTACTACCAGCAGTGGGCCCGTGAAAATCATTATGATGAACACCGCGATTTTCGCCACATTCCACCCGCCGAACAAAAACAATATTGGAACTGGCGGCACTCTCACGGAGACAATGATCACCGCTAGATAGCCAACTTGCTCCTCGTATTTGTCAGGCGGACGCCGGTACGTCCGCCTGATCATTTTGTATGGCGCTGCTGCGCGGAAAAACTAAGCCAGGTCTTAGGCGACTATTTTCCCCTTATGTACCAGGGCGCATTCACCGTGAAGATGCGCTCGTTGCCCCGGGCCAGCAGCACCCACTCCAAAAGCCGCGCCCGCTGGTTGTGCAGAAAATATTCGTACCACCGGTCTTCTACGAGTTCGGGGATCACCACAATAATGTCGCGCTTGGGATTTTTCTTCGAGAGCTCAAGAATGAATTGGACGATCGGGATAATCACAAAGCGGTACGGCGACGGCAGGACGCGAAACTGCGGCACGGGCTTTCCGCAGTCCCGGAAAGGCTGCTCGACGTAATGCTTCCATTCGTCCTGGAGCAATACGGAATGCTTTCCGAGTTCGACGTGGAGGGCGATCACGTCCGGAGAAAGACGGGCGGCGAATTCGAGCCCGCGCCGGGCAATGCTGCTCCATCGATCCATCACGACTACCGCGTAAGGATTCTGGCTTAAGCCTTCCGCATCGACCGGAATCTTGCAATTGGTGAGTACTTTCACCGAATGGTAGTGGCGCCGAATCAGGGTGAACAAGAAGATGGTCGCGGGTATAAAAAGCAGCGTGATCCATGCGCCCTCAACAAATTTCGCCACCAGCACCACGGCAGTCGTGAGCCCAGTCGTCACCGCGCCCAGCCCATTGACCAAGGCGCTATGTCGCCAACCCGGACCGCGTTTCTTCAGCCAATGCGAAACCATCCCCGCTTGCGAAAGCGTGAAAGCCATAAAAGCGCCGACCGCATAGAGCGGGATGAGGCGATCGGTAACTCCTCCGAAAAGAATGAGGACGCCTCCACAAAGCACGGCCAGCACCATAATTCCATAGGTATAAACCAGCCGGCGGCCGCGATAGGCGAAGGTGTGCGGAAGATAATTGTTGAGCGCGATGGCTCGACACAAGCGCGGGAAATCGGCGAAGGCGGTATTCGCAGAAAGCGACAGCACGACCAGAATCGCGCCCATCGTCAGATAGTAAAAAGCTCCCTTGCCGAAAACCGAATAGGTCAGCATCGAGAGCACGCTTTGATAGCCTGCCGCACCCGGATCGGTGGCCACAATTCCGTACGCTTTTACCAGATAAGAAATGCCCGCCAGCATAATGGCCAAAAGAAAAATAATGATGGCCAGGGTTCGCCGCGCGTTTCTTACCGTGGGCTCGCGAAACGCTCCCACTCCGTTGCTGACCGCTTCAACGCCGGTTAACGCGGTGCAGCCGCTGGCAAAGACCTTCAGCAATAACCAATAAGTAACCGCCTGGGTCATCGCAGGCGGGGGCGGCAGTGGACTCACCGGAGTGGGATGTCCTCCGCTGAGCAGAGCGCGCACGATTCCGCCGGCGATGGTGATCAGCAGCGTGCCTACAAAAACATAAGTAGGAATCGCGAAGGCTGTGCCGGCTTCGCGCACTCCCCGAAGATTGAGAATGGTGATGATGATCAGAATTCCAACGCAAATAGAAACCGTATGCGGCAACAGCTTGGGAACGGCCGAGACCAAAGCTCCCACACCGGCCGAAATGCCAACCGCCGCCGTGAGAATGTAATCGGCAAGCAGAGCCGAAGCTGCCAGCAACCCCGCGCGTGCGCCTAGATTAAATCGCGCCACTGTGTACGAACCGCCGCCCGAGGGATACGCCGCAATCGTCTGGCGATAAGAAAAGTAAACGATGATGAGCAGCGTAATAATCGCCGCGCTGACGGGGACGATATAGCGCACCCCCAGCAGGCCAAGCGGCAGCAGCAGGGTCAACGCTGCTTCCGGCCCGTACGCAGCCGAACTCAGGCCGTCGAGCCCGAAGATCGGTACGCCCTTCGCGGGACCGATTTCCTCCGCCCGTTCGTCGCTCGTCCTGAGAGGTTTGCCGACAACGAGATCAAGAATATTCATGCGTTTTATTTTGTTACGGATGACCCACAAAAAGGCCGGAGCTTGGATGCTTTCTACTATTTGGAGGTTCGCTTATTCCCGGCTTTAGCCCAGCATACTCAGCGCAGGAACAGGTTTCCGCCGCCGAAAAGGTCCATCAGGCCCGAGCGCCGAACCGCTCTGCGAGTTGAACAGAGCCTCTAGCTGGTGGTAGTTCACGCCGGGCGTGGGGATGAACGCGCCCAGGCGGTACACGGCCAGAATGCCAAGGGTGAAGAGCACCCGCTTGCGCAGGTCGGGAATCCGGAAGATATTGAGGAACTTCTCAAGCATGTTGTGTAATCCGTCGCGGGCAAAACCAACCCGCCTGTGTGCTGTTTATCTTACCGAAATTCCCTTTGTCCGTTCAGGCTACCGGACCGGGGAGCGACGGGCCTATGCGTTGCATCACATAAGTTCAGTGGTCAGCCATGCGTTGTCAGTTATCAGTTGTCAGTTTTCAACTCTGTCGCGCTCAATGAACTGGTCCTTGTCAAGCCCGAATGAGACTGACCCCTGATCCCTGATCACTGACCCCTGTCTTCCTACGCCGCCGCCGGGGCCTCGCCGCCGGCCACCACGGCCTTGCCGCCGGCCTTGGCAATCTTCTCGGCCGCCGACTTTGAAAACTTGTGCGCGTGGATGGTGATGGCCTTGGTCAGCTCGCCCGCACCGAGAACCTTGATCAGCGCCTTGCGGCTCGAAGCCAGGCCCAGCTTGCGGTAGTCGTCGAGTCCGATCTCGTTGACACCGAGCTCAGCAATGCGGTCCAGATTCACCACCGTGTACTCGGTCCTGAAGATGTTGGTAAAGCCGCGCTTGGGCAGGCGGCGGTGCAGCGGCATCTGGCCGCCTTCAAAACCGCGCATCAGGCTGGAGCCCGAACGCGAACCCTGGCCCTTGTGGCCGCGGGTCGAGGTCTTGCCCATGCCGGATCCCATGCCCCGGCCCACGCGCTTGCGCCCGGTGTTGGCCTTCCGGGGCGCGCGCAAATTCGATAGATTCTTTGTCATGTTTTCCTCGCTATAGCGCCGGGGGCATTGGAGTGAATCCGACTCGCGTTCTTATTGAGCTTTCAGCTGCTAGCTCCAGCTTCAGCCGTTTCGCTGTCGACATAGACTTTGCACGAAAAGCTAGAAGCTAGAGGCTGGAAGCTAGAAGCTCTCGGGCCTACGGCTCGACAATCCTTACCAAATGCGGAACGGCCTTCACCATGCCCCGCACCGACTCGGTATCCTCGCGTTCCACGATCTGGTTGAGACGC
>CAWFUK010000094.1:0-64924 GCA_963818935.1 uncultured Acidobacteriaceae bacterium | reverse complement strand
TTATTAATGATCAGCTTCCAGCTATCCTGATTGGGCACGGTGAAGATCGTATAGCTGCCGGCAGGGATGGTTTTACCCCCCACCTCAACGTCGGCGCTGTTCACAAAAGTCGTGGCCTCATTAGCGCCGGTGCGCCAGACTTCGCCGAAGGGGACAAGTCCGCCATAAATCTTGCGGCCTTTCATGCGCGGGCTCGAGTAATTGGTCTCGATAGTTTTGCCGGCTCCGAGATCACATTTCGCTGAGGCTGGCGGACTGGGCCGGCTCTTACCCATCTGGGCGAAAGCAGCGGTGGCGAAAAGGAAGAGTAGAGCGGTGAACAAGGCAGTTCGTTTCTGCATGGATTCTCCTTTGAGGATGGAAGTCGATGGATTTGACGTGTGAACTATAAGGACGATAGCAATTATGCTCCATCGCCTGTACGGTTACAATTATCGGATGCCAGTATTTGAGGAAAAGCAGGAAGAACTGGAACACTACGAAACCATGATGGGTGTTCCGCGCGGCCGCCTAGCCGTCACCATGGATACTATTACCGACGCCATGGCGCTCGTCGGCCAGCACGGCGTTTATTGCCAAAGCCAGCGTTCGCCGGGCAAACCCGTGATGGACATTCAGATCATCATGAAGAGTTTGACCGATGCCAAAGAGCTGATCCAAAGTGTGATGGAAGAGCTGAAGAATAAGTCTAAAGAGAACTCAAGCACGTAGTCCCGGGCGCTTCCTTCCCGGCCCCTAATCGCTACTACGGCTTGACCGTCACCATCACCACGGCATGCGAAGCCACCTTCGCAGAAAATTTTCCCGAGAAATTTCCCAGATCTTTGTGCTGCCACAAGTCGCGAACCGACGCGCTCAGGTGAGCGGGATAGCCAATATCTTCCCACTTGGCCGAGATCTCCTGTTCAGCTTTGCCTCGATTCAATAACACTACGGCTCGACTGCCATCTTGTAACTGCTTCACCCAGACTTCGAGATCGCCATCTTTCCACGCGCGCTGGCCTTGACGTCCGAGCGCGTCTTGATCGATCGCGATTACTTCTTTATTGATGAGAATGCCGTGAATTTCCGGCCGCATATTTCGCAGGTCATTGCCGGCGATCAGCGGCGCGGCAAGTATGGCCCACAGGCTGAAATGGGAACGATATTCGGTGTCTGACATTCCTCCATTTCCCACTTCAAGCATGTCGGGATCGTTCCAATGCCCGGGCCCGGCATAGGAGTACAGGTCAGCCTCGAGATCGACGATGTCGAGCACTCCGTTCGAGCAGCAATCGCCGGGCTTCCACTCGATTCTGCCCTGCCAACGGTCTTGAATGTCGCCTGTGGCGCGCCACAAGTTCCCGCCGACTTCTTCGCCCCAGAGCCACGGCTTCGCGGTGCCCCACTCGCAAATGCTGAGAACAATGGGCCGACCAGTGGCATCGAGGGCGGCGCGAATGTTAGCGTACGAAGCCTTCGCATCCTGCGTGGTGGTGTTACACCAATCGTATTTTAGATAGTCAACGCCCCACGCCGCGTACTGCAGAGCATCCTGATATTCGTGGCCGAGGCCGCCGGGGCGCCCGGCGCAGGTTTTGGAGCCGGCATCGGAATACACACCAAACTTCAAGCCGAGCGAGTGAATGTAGTCGCCCACGGCCTTCATGCCATGCGGAAAGCGCTGCGGGTCGGCGACGATGTTTCCACTCGCGTCGCGGCTCACCTGCCAGCAATCGTCGATGTTGACATATTCGTATCCGGCGTCTTTCAGCCCGGATTTGACCATGGCGTCAGCCATGCCACGAATCATCTCCTCACTCACATTGCAGCCGAACTTGTTCCAGGAGTTCCAGCCCATGGGAGGAGTGAGGGCAAGGTTATCGGAAGGATGGCGCATGTCTTTCTGCGAGTCGTGCAGCGAGCCCTGCTGCGAGTCTTGGGCGAGGGTGCAGGATGTAAAGAGGATGACAAAAAGCACGAAGCCGGCTGCTCGACGTGTTCTCATGAAGTTGTTCCTGAATGGATCCCGATCAGAAGAAAAACCACAGAGGCCGCAGAGGTACACAGAAGACTCAATCTTCTGCGTTCTCGCTGACCCCTGTGGTTAAGTTTTACGCCAGCGTGTACTTTCCCCGCTCGATCATCTTCTGCGCGATCTGTTGCCGCAGTTCGATGGTGTTGAACGGTTCGTATTTCGCCAGGCGCCGTAGAATCGCAAGCTGAGTACGCAGCATGTCGCCCTCAGCAACGGCGGCGATTACTTTCTTTGCAGCCGACTCGATCTTCTCCATGGCCTGCGTGAGATAAACGCGGGTCATGGCAATCGGCAGAGCAGCCGCAGCCTCGCCCTTCGTCTCGGCAATTTTCTGCGCGCGCAGCACGGCTGACTCCATGGTGTACGTTTCAATCGTCATGTCGGCGATGGCGCCCATGATCTCCTGCTGATCCTGAATCGCCTGCATGTATTTTTGCGTGGCCGATCCGGCTGCGAATAGGCCAAGCTTCTTGGCCTGGTCGACCACTTTGCGTTCCTCGGCGAGCGGACCTTCCAGGTCTTCGCTCATCGATGGTCCGGAGAGCACCTCATCCATCAGTTTCTTGATAGCGGGCATCAGCGGCAACTGGCCGCTCATGGCTCGCTTCAGCAAAAATCCGGTAATGATGAGGCGGTTGATTTCATTGGTTCCTTCGAAGATGCGGTTGATGCGAGCATCGCGGTAGGCGCGCTCCGCCGGATATTCTTCGACGAAGCCATAGCCGCCGTAGATCTGCATGACCTCGTCCACCACGTAGTCGACCATCTCCGATCCCCAAACTTTCAGGATCGAACACTCGACCGCGTATTCTTCGATGGCCTTGCGCGTTTCTTTCATCGCGTCGGCGCCGGATTTGTCGACCTCAGCCAGTGCGTGATCCATCATGCCAACGGTGCGGTAGACGGCGGATTCGCCCACGTAGATCAGCGTCGCCATGTTGGCGATTTTCTCGCGCACCAGGCCGAAGTCGGCGATGACCTTGTTAAATGCTTTGCGCTGTTTCGCATATCCAATACCATGTTCGAGCGAAACCCGCGCTCCGCCCAGGCACATCGCGCCCAGCTTGAAGCGGCCAATGTTCAGAATGTTGAAGGCGATGATGTGTCCCTTGCCGATGTCGCCAAGCAAGTTCTCCACCGGGACTTTGCAATCGTTCAAAATGATGGGGCAAGTAGACGATCCGCGAATGCCGAGCTTGTGTTCCTCTGCTCCAATCGAGAAGCCGGGGAAGTCTCGCTCCACCAAAAACGCGGTGAACTTTTCGCCGTCGATCTTGGCGAAGACTGTGAAGAGGTCGGCGAAACCGGCGTTGGTAATCCACATCTTTTCGCCGTTGAGAATGTAATGTTTGCCATCGGAGGAAAGCACCGCTCGGGCCCGGCAGTTCATGGCATCCGAGCCAGACGAGGCTTCCGACAAGGCATACGCGCCCACAAGTTCCCCCGCAGCCAGCCGCGGAAGGTATTTGTTTTTCTGTTCTTCGGTGCCGAAATAAACCAGAGGCAGCAGGCCTATGCCGCTGTGCGCGCCCCAAGTGGTGGCAAATCCGGCGTACTGAGCGATGTGGTCGGCGATTACCGCGGCGGTGACCTTATCCAGCTCAAGGCCGCCGTACGCTTCGGGGATCTCAACGCTCGTCAATCCCAGTTCGCCCGCTTTCTTGATCAGGTTGCGAGAAATGGAGAAATCCTTATGCTCAATCTTCTCTGCATTGGGCAGAATTTCGTTGACCGTAAACTCCTCCGTCGTCTGCCCGATGAGCTGTTGTTGTTCGGTGAAGTCTTCTGGGGTAAATACTTCGTCCGTGCGGCGCGATTCCAACAAAAAGCTGCCGCCGGAAATTCTCGTCTTGGGTACTGCTGTAGTTGTAGACATTGCTTTAATCCTCGAAATGAGAACGTAGGATGAGCTGACGCTCAGGAAGTACAAGCTATTCTAATGCGGCGGGCGCGGGAATGGTAGGGTTCCCGACTCGCCCCTTTGCAGCCCTTAACGCCGCGACCAGCGCCGATCTAAAGCGCTAGAGGATCGGGCAGCAGCGCGCGACAACTTGCCGGAGCTTGGTTGAGCAACCCACGATAACGCTGCACGGCTCCATCGTACTGCTGCTTCAGGTCGTCGCACTCGTCTCCAGAAGGATCTGTTGCGCAGACGTTCTGCATACGTGTTCTTGCCGTACGTACGTCGCTCTCTGAGGTTGCCGCCCTTCCGATGGAACTCGCACACGGATCCTCCGTCATCACAGATATGGGAACGCAGTTTCCGTTCTTGCCTGCCTCGCCCGAAGGACATTCCTCGCAACGGCCTTCCACGCAAATTTTCTTTCGCAGGTCGGATGCCGGTTTCTCTTTGGTTTCTTTTTCATCTTTCCCAAGCCGTTCGCCGATTCGCGGAGATGAGACAATCCTGTCGTTTTCTGCGTGCTTCGGATCGTTCGAATGCCTGACATCCGGATCACTGGATCGCTCGGCCGACCCGCTTCGGCTGGAGTTCGACTCCGAAGAAGAAGCGGCAGAGGCATGTCCGCTGGTACTCGAACTCGACGGCTGGCTTGCCGAGCCCGTTGCCGGAGCAGGGGCGCTGGCTACGTGAGACGCACCGGCACCGGCGCTGGGAGCGCTACTCGATGAAGTGGCAGACGAAGTACTCGCGGGCGCGCTGGGCGGGGGAGTACTAGGCGCTGCCGGGGCGCTGGAGGAATGTTGTGCAAAAAGAGGGAATGAAATCAGTAGAACTACAATGACAAACAGGCCGGAGAGCCGCATAAGCACCTCCTACCGGATCGATCGGAGCGAGAAATATTAGCCCGCTTCATTGGACGTTGCTGTCCAACTAAAGCGTACCTTGAGACCGCGTAAACAAGCGTAATGATTGAGTAAAGAATAGTTACGCTGGTACGTCGGCAAGCGCGATTCTCTTTACGCCAAATTTTCGAAGATCCCTGCTGCGCCCATGCCCCCGCCCACGCACATGGTAACCATGCCGTAACGTTCGTTGCGCCGCTTGAGTTCACGAATGATCGTCGCCGTCAGCTTGGCTCCGGTGCAGCCCAGCGGATGTCCCAGAGCGATCGCCCCGCCATTGGGATTTACCTTCTCGGGATCGAGCCCCGCTTCTTTCATCACGGCGAGAGACTGCGCAGCGAAGGCTTCATTCAACTCGAAGACATCGATGTCAGAAAGTTTCAGCCCAGCCATCTTCAAAGCTTTCGGAATCGCGAACACCGGTCCTAATCCCATTTCTTCAGGCTTGTATCCGGCTGTGGCGAAAGAAACGTAGCGCGCCAGGGGTTTTATGCCGAGCGCCTTCGCGCGCTCGGCCGACATAACCACTGCCGCCGCCGCGGCGTCCGACATTTGCGAAGAATTTCCCGCCGTCACCGTGCCCTTCACGTGGAACGCCGGCTTCAGCGCGAGCAGAGCTTCCAGCGACGTGTCGGCGCGCGGGCCTTCATCCATTTTGAAAATAATTTCCTGACGCTTGGGCTTCGAGCCATTGGGCGTGGAAAAGCTCACCGGAACGGGAACAATCTCGTCGTCGAAGTTTCCCGCCCGGATCGCCGCGATCGCCTTCTGATGGCTGCGCAAGGAGAATTCGTCCGCAGCTTCGCGCGTGACCCCGAAGCGCTGCCCAACCCGCTCGGCGGTGAGTCCCATGTTGAGATATGCGTCAGGATAATGGTCTACCAGCCATGGATTGGGCGAAACCTTATGCCCGCCCATCGGGATCATCGTCATAGACTCGGTTCCGCCGGCGACAATGACCTCGGCGCCGCCGCTCATGATGCGCTCTGCCGCCATAGCAATGGATTGCAATCCTGAAGAGCAAAAGCGATTCACCGTCAGCGCCGATACTTCGACCGGCAGCCCGGCGCGCAACGATGCGATCCGCGCTACATTCATGCCTTGCTCAGCCTCGGGCATGGCGCAGCCAAGAATGACGTCTTCAATTTCTTTGGAATCAAGTTGCGGCAGGCGATCGAGCGCTCCTTTGATGGCAACGGCCGCTAATTCATCAGGACGAGTGGCGCGGAGCGTGCCTTTGTAGGCGCGCCCCACGGGAGTACGAACGGAGGAAGCAATGATGACTTCTCGCATAAGATTTCTCGATTCTGTTTACAGATCAACCTAAACTTTTCGGAGCGAAGTTATTGGATATTCGCTCTCTTGAACCAGCTTCACTTGGCCGGAGCGTAGAAGTAATAGTCTGCGCTGTAGCTACTCTTGGTTTCGGCATTGACGTGGGCCGCGTCGCAGCCTTCCACGGGCGGTTGTCCGCCGTGAGTACGAATGCGCTGAATGGTCGTCACCTTGCTAAGCAGTCCGTTGCCCGAATGACTCACTACCTTCACCAGAAGCCAAGGAACGGATTCCGCATCCAGCGAATCCACATGCGCGACGGCCTTCCCCGTGACCTCACTGCCGTCTTTCAGCTTCCACGAGGGTCCAGCCGAGTGCTGCCCAATCACCTTGTCTTTTCTGTCATGGAGTTCAGCGTCCGGGGCCTTCAGTGTCCATGCAAACTTGCCATCGGCCGCAACCTGACAGGTGTAAATCTGCGAACCTGTGGCGTGCGCCAACAGAACCACCTCTTCGCCCGCGGGAGCCTGAATCGCATCCGGCACATCGGGCGCGACCTCCGGCTGAGGAACATCTCTCTGCTGGGGCGGGGCGTTTTTCCCCTGGGCATTCGCCAATGAGTTGCCAAAAACAAGAATCACAGCGCCCAGCCCAATGCTCACCGCAGCGGCAATAAAAAGTCTGCGCATAGTGGCGATTTTAGCAGGCAAGTATGTATCTCTTTTCACGGCTTCTCCCAATGCGTCGAGCTGAATTGTTTGGGATCAAATGTTCCCGGGTCCAGCTTCCCATTGCCCTTGATGTCGGAATAGTCCTCGCTGAAAACTTTCTTGTCCTCCACATCAACCTCAACTCGCGCCGCCACCCAGCCGCCAGCCATTTCGCGGTAATCTTCAAAACGGATGTCCTGAAACTTGGTGGCATCACTCTGCGTGGGCTCAAACAAGCGGACGAACAATAAACGTTTCTTCTCCACCCAGAATTGCTTGGATTTAAGATCTCCTTTCTCCGCGCCGACAACGTAAACGGGCTGCCCCTCCCAGGTATCTTCGTGAACTTTGGTAAGGTTGTAACCCTCCGCTTTGGCAACGCTGGCCGTAGTTTCCGGCGCCTGGCGATACACGTCAAAGCCCAATACCAGAAGCATGTTCACCAAAGGACGAGTTCCAGTCTCCTTGTTGTCTTTGATGATGGTGAGGGTGCCATCTACCATGAGATATCCATTGCCATCGCTTGGATTGCCAATATCGATGCGCAGCTTTCCGGGCGCATTTAGAGCTTCGTGCCAAATCTCCGAGGTGCTGGTGCCATCGGCTTTGTAGGTTGTACTTTTCTGCGTGAAGGTCAAGGTTTCGTACCAGGTCTTGGCATAGCGATCGTGCATGGCTCGCAGCACATCTTCGCCATTGCGTACGTCTTGTGCGTGGGCCAGGCTTAAGCTCAAAACTACGGGTAACAGCAGCTTCAATCTCATCGGGTTCAGTTGGCCTTTCGCTTCAAACGTATTCTGCAATTAATTCCTCAGCGTCTTCCCGGTCTTGAGCGTGTACTGAATTCTCTCCTGCGTCTTCTTCTCGCCGCAGAGCGACTTAAACCCTTCGCGCTCCAGATCGAGAATGTATTGCTCGCTCACCGGCGTTCCCGGAGTAACGTTGCCGCCGCATAACACTCCCGCAATTTTCCCCGCCAGCTTCACTTCGTAGTCTGTGATGTAATCGCCCTGCCGCATCATGTGGGCGCCCATCTTGAGTGTTGCCAGCAGGCTCTCGCCCGGCGCCGGAATATCGGTGCGCGGCAATGGGGGTTCGTATTCCGCCCGCACCAGTTCCAGAGCACGAGCTTTGGCGTCCGAGAGCACGCGCTCACGGTTCATGCTGATGCGATCATTGTCGTTCAGAAATCCGAGCCCCCGAGCTTCATGCGCGGACGTCGCAACCTTGGCAGTCGCGATGGTTTCAAACGCGCGCTTCATGGCTTCGAGCATCTCAATCGACCCTGCGAGCGCGTCGGCAGAGCCTTTTCCACTACGTGCAGCCGTAGCACCATCGACCGCGCGCAACAGCATTTCCTTGCATCCGCCTCCGCCGGGCAGCAAGCCCACTCCAACCTCGACCAGCCCGGTGTAGAGCTCGGCATGTGGCTGCCTGGCCGCGGCATGCAGCGAAATTTCCGTGCCGCCGCCCAGACATAATCCGAATGGAGCCGACACCACCGGCTTGGGAGAAAACTTGATGGCCTGCGTCATGCCCTGGAATTGGCGAATCGCGAGGTCGACATCGTCCCACTCTTGTTCCTGCACGCTCATCAGCAGCAGCATCAGGTTCGCGCCCACGGAAAAATTGGTCGCGTCATTCGTAACGACGAAGGCGTCGAAGTTATCGCCCGCGCCGCCCGGTTTCAGAGTTTGAAGAATCAATCCGATGATGTCGGCGCCCAGCGAGTTCATCTTGCTGTGAAACTCGATGCAAGCCACGCCATCGCCGAGATCGACCACAGACGCGCCGGAATTTTTCTTCACCACGCCATTCGATTTCCTGGCAACCGTAACCGACCAAACTCCTGCCGGCACTACCACCGGCGTGTAATCGTTCACGGCCAGATCGAAATAAACCCGGCCCGAAGCCGCTTTCGAATCGTCGAGGTACCAGAACTTTTTGCCGGAAGCGATGAGTTGTTCGGCATTCGCCGCGATCGGCTTGCCTTCTTTTTTCATGCGCTCGACCGTCGCTTCAACTCCCGCGGCATCCCACAATTCAAAAGGTCCAAGCTCCCAATTGAAGCCGAGCCTCATAGCCCGATCGATCTCGACGATGGAGTTTGAGATTTCCGGCACGCGGTTGGCCGCATAGGTCCATAGATCCGATAATGCCGACCAAAGAAACGCTCCCGCCTTATCGCCCTTTTGTGGCGCGCCTTCGAGCCCGAGCAATGTGCGCAAGCGTGAGCCCGTATCTTCAATATTCTTCGCCATATCGAGCGCAGCGAACTTCGGTTTGTGCCGAGGATGATATTCGAGTGTCTTCCAGTCGAGCGCCATGCGCTCGTCTTCTTTGCCTGCGCCGCCCTTTACTTTCTTGTAGAAGCCGCCCTTGGTTTTATCACCCAGCCATTTGTGGTCGAGCATCTTTTGATAGAAATCCGGCAAACGCAGTTCGCTGCGTTCGTCGTGCACATTCGAAGTCATATTCCCCACGACATTCCCCAGAATGTCCAATCCGACCAAATCGATCGTGCGGAAAGTCGCCGACTTTGGCCAGCCCACAGCTTGTCCGGTGAGCGCATCGACTTCTTCGATGCTGAGATCCATCTCATGCATCAGGCGCATCACGTTCAACACCGAAAACGTGCCGATGCGGTTGCCAATGAAGTTCGGAGTATCTTTCGCGACCACGACGCCCTTGCCCAGGCGCACATCACAAAAGTGCGAAATCGTATCGATCGCAGCTTGGTCGGCGTCGGGCGTCGGAATAATTTCTAGCAGCCGCATATAACGTGGCGGATTGAAAAAGTGCGTCCCAAACCACACCGAGCGGAACCCATCCGAAAAGCCTTCCGCAATTTTGCCCACCGGCAAGCCGCTGGTGTTGGTGGTAACAATGGTGCCCGGCTTGCGCACGGCTTCGACTTTATGCAGCAACTGGCGCTTGATCTCGAGATTTTCCACTACTGCCTCGATGATCCAGTCCACCTCGCCGAGTTTCTTTAAATCGTCGTCGAAGTTTCCGACGGTCACCAGGCGTGCCAGCCCTGCATCCATAAACGCTGCTGGCTTCGATTTCCGCGCGGATTCGAGACCAGCAGCGGCGATCTTGTTCCGCTCCGCCGCACCCGCGCCCGCCGCTGCATCTTTAGGAACAATGTCGAGCAAATAACTGGGGACGCCGGCATTCGCAAAATGCGCGGCGATGCGTGCGCCCATGGTCCCGGCGCCGAGAATTGCGACTTTATTAATTCTTTTCATGACGTGCCTCAGTAAAAGACTTTCAGAAGGAAAAGGAAAGAATACAGAAGATTTGGGTTTCCAAATTCCAACTGCCAATTGAACACCCGCAAGGCCCTCCGGTTCAATCCGCAGCGGAACATCGGATGACTCTTTCTAGGGCAATTTATCCACGGCCCAATCGTTCCTGCCCGTGTCCACCACGACAATGCTGGAGAATCGGCGCCGGACGCGGGACTTCGCCGCGGTACCGGTGACCAGCACAACGGGAAACTCGTAGCGTCCACGCTTCAGCAATCTGCCGGCGTCGATCTGATAAGCGGAATTTTCGGAGTTGGAGAAAAATTTCTCGATCGCCTCGCTGCTTGAGGTTTCCTTGGCATGGCCAGTCAGCAGCACCATCCCCTGCTCGGCATCGCCAGACTGCCACGCCTGCAAAAAGTGGTCAGCGGCCGCCAAAGCGTAAACATAGCTTGGATCGAGGCTGGGCGCGGACGGCGTCCTAGCTGCCAAAGATAAGGAGGACAGCATCAGCCAAACAGACAACAGTAAACCGGGGAGTGCTGCTAACCTGCGGCGTGCGATTCCAGAAGAATGCATGAAAACTATTATGGGGGACTGCGACCCTCGAAGGAACCAAGCGGTTAACTCCCCGCCTCCAGTTCCGGATGTGCGATTACATAGTCGAGCGCCTTCTCGGCCATTTGTTTTTCTCCTTTGTAGGCGAGCAATACTGCCGCCTCATTCAACGGCACCCAGCGGGCGCGCGCTACTTCGACCCGCATTTCCTCGGAGATGTCGTTAATCCGACCGGAGCGGTACATCATCAAATAAAAACTCACAATCTTGAAAACGCGCTGCCGATCGCCCCAGGCGCGCGTGTATACGTATTTAATGTTAGCGAGTTTCGCTATCAGATCGGCTTTTACCCCAGTCTCCTCATATACTTCGCGGAGCGCGGTTTCCAGCGGCTTTTCTCCGGGATCGACCAAACCCTTGGGCAACGCCAGCACTGGTTTTTTCCTTGTAAGCGCGGTCTTCGCCCCGGAGTCTCCCGCAGGCTCAATGGCCGCCATCCACCACGCCCCCTCTCGCCTGCGAATCACCACGCCGCCCGCCGATATCTCCCGCACCATATACTCGTGCAAGTTAGCAGGATTACCACGGTTAGTCACCTTGCCCTGGCCCGGCCGCCCTCCCGTAACCGCGGTAGGGCCCAAACGTAACTTCCTGTAGCACCAAAGTGGGCTGCACCATTTCTCCGCAAAATGGCATCCTAGCCAGAAGAGTAAGTAGAAACCTTTGGGTTGAGTTGGGGTTCGAAGCGTAATGAGAAGCTTTAACCGGATCATCCGTTCGGTGCAGGCCTTTGGACGGGAACTCTCTCGCAAAGGCGGCGTAAATGGCCCGAGCATGCCCGCCCTCGGCGTCGCGCTGGGTGGAGGCTTTGCCCGTGGTATGGCCCACATCGGAGTTCTGAAGGTTCTCGAGGAAGAAGCGATTCCGGTCCGCTTTGTTGCCGGAACCAGCGTCGGCGCTCTGATCGGCGCATCTTATTGCAGCGGGCTAACCATCGAGGAACTCGAAAAGCTATCTCATTCCTGCCGCTTCACCACCTTCGCTCGCTGGACGGTTTCGCGCTTTGGCTTTGCCAGCAACGACCGCATGGTTTCGTTTCTGGCGCGCACGCTGAAGGTGAAGAATTTCGAAGAATTGCGCATTCCTCTCGGGGTGACTGCGACCGACTTCAACACTGGGGAGGGCGTGGTGTTCCACTCCGGTTCCATCATCGATCCCGTCCGCGCCAGTTGCGCCTATCCTGGAATGTTTTTACCAGTGAACATTCGCGGTCGCTGGCTGGTGGATGGCATGCTCTCGCATGCCGTACCCACGCAACCACTACGCGAAATGGGCGCCGAACGCGTGCTGGCCGTGCATCTAAAAGGACAATGGAACAAGAACGGCGCGCCTCGTCATCTTTTCGATGTAATCGGGCAATCCTTCGCCATCGCGCAGGATCAAATGAGCCATCTCTGGAAAGGCGCAGCGGATATTCTCGTCGAACCCGACGTGGCCGGATTCGCCTATGATGATTTCAAACGCGCCGACGACTTGATCCGCGCCGGAGAAGTCGCCATGCGGCAAGCCTTGCCGGAATTGCGTAAGTGGATGGAAGCGCCGGTACTCGTTCCAGTTGCGCCAAAACCACGGCCCGTAGTAGCGCGCCCCGCGCCCATGCCTGCGGATTAGTTTCCGCTTGCTGCTTAGCTCGAAGCGGTTTCGGACTATGGTGCCGCAAATGCAAATCTCCGGGTGATAAGGAAGTACAGCTGTATTGCGACACCGGCCAATCCGGCAACGAATCCCACGACCATAAAAGGCGTGATATCGATTGGGAGGTCCGGTTGGTTCGGCAACATTCGCATCCAGGGGAACATTGAGCGCTGATTGGCCATAAGGGCAAGCATTCTCGTGTGGCCTCCAGGTGCCAGCAAGAAGACGGCGCTATTCAGAGATCCGAAAACCAAATACGTGATCGCCGCTATCCGTGCCGCCGGCCTGAGGCGCAGTAGGCCGATGCCAATGCAAGCTTGCACCGTCACGAAGGTCAAGTACACCGCAGCTGCCTCCCAACCAACCATCAACTTGGTGAACAGAATTGCGGGGGAACGAAGGGCAGCACTCAAACAAATAAACAGGCTTCCTGCCAGCAGCAACCAGGCGATGATCGATATGCTCAACGGTCGCCTCGGCGCAATGACCCCTCCTGTTCCGACCGCAACAGTTGCTGAGTCGATGCCGGGATAAGGACCTTGCGCGACCGATCCGGCGGGCAGGGCGAAGCGCATCTCTCCAAACTGTCGCTTGACTTTCGCCCGCGTGAAGAACACAAGCCACCAGACGCCGATCCCCAGCAGCGTAAGCCAAAACGCTCCCATCCCAATGCGGATCCCAGTCATTAACGAAGAATCCACCCCGCCGTTCCGACCCGCAGGAAACGGCACAAGAGCGGTCATCAATCCTGAGAAAAAGCCCATCGTAACCAGCAGGACCGCGAAAACGATCGTGGAAATCCGCGCCCAGTTTTTCAGCCGCCATAAGCCAATGCTGGTTAGAATGCCCCAGATTCCCGGCAAGAAATAAAATAGCGATGAAACCAGCAGAAGTCCCTTAAAGACAGTTGGCGACCCGAACTCCGCTGGTTTAGAGTGAGCAGCAGACGCAATGAATGCGACTGCTACCATCAGGATGCCCATTGCGCACATGAGCAAGGATCCGATAACGGAGAGAACCGCGACTACTGTAACGCCGGCAGAACGTTTCATGGCAATACTCCTACGTGTACCACCGCGCCGCGGGAAAGCGCCGAAAGCACTGTATGCTGAAACTGGGCTAGATTCCAGAGGGTTTGGTGGAAGACGACAAACAAAACGAAACGAATGAATGCAGCATCAGCAAGCGCCCGAGCTTGGTGCGGTTCCTTCGAGAGTCACCGCTGGTCGGCCTCGATCTTAATCTTGATCGGGAGACTGACCAAGGACGCGATGTTGACCTATCTGATTGTCTTTCCGATAGCTAGAATCGAACTTCCAGCTTTTTCGCCTCTTCGCAAATTCTCTTCCAGGCCTTCTCCACGTGCCGCGCTTGCGTGTTCGTCTGTCCCACACACAAGCGCAGTGTCAACTTTCCATTCAGCTTCGTGTGCGTGAGAAAAAGATCGCCGCTCCGGTTCAAGCGATCCATGATCGTCTGATTCGACTGATCGCCACTCTTGTGGCGAAAGCAGACCAGGTTCAGCGGAACCGGCGCAGCCAGTTCGAAACGCGCGTCAACATCATCGCGCACCCACCCGGCAAACTCCTGCGCCAGCCGCACATGCTCGCGGATGTGGTGCTGCAGACCCTCAATGCCGTAATGCCGAATCACAAACCACAACTTGAGCGAGCGAAAGCGCCGTCCGAGTTGAATGTGCCAGTCGCGATAGTCAATCACCGCGCCCGATTCCGTGGCCTGGTTGCGCAGGTATTCGGGCAGAATGCTCAGCGTCTTGATCAACGCCTTGCGATCGGCGACCCAGAAGCAATTACAGTCGAAATTTGTGAACATCCACTTATGCGGATTGAAGTTGTAACTGTCGGCGAACTCGACTCCGTTTTGCAGGTGGCGAAATTCCGGACACAGCGCCGCCGTTCCTGACATCGCCGCATCCACATGCAGCCACAGATTGTGCTGGCGGCACACACGAGCAATCTCTGGAATCGGATCCATCGCATTCGACGACGTCGTCCCAACCGTCGCGCACACAAAGCAGGGAAGCAGGCCAGCTCGTTTATCTGCTGCAATCTGTCGTGCCAGAGCCTCAGGGCGCATGGCAAAATTCTCATCCACTTCGATGGCGCGCAGGTTCGAGACGCCGATTCCAGAAATCATCGCCGCCTTTTGCAACGAGGAATGAGTTTGCGTCGAAACATACGCGACGATGCGTCCATCGCATCCTCTCTGGTTGCTGGTGTAATTTGTAGCGCGTTCTCGGGCTGCCAACAGGGCGCACAGCGCCGCGCTCGAGGCCGTATCTTGAATTACTCCTCCGCCCATACTCGACGAAAGAAATTTCTCCGGCAATCCCAGCATGGCGACAAGCCAGTCGAGCACATGGGTTTCGAGCTCAGTGCAGGCTGGACTGGTCGACCATAACATCCCCTGCACGCCGAGTCCTGACGAAAGCAGATCGCCCAGAATTCCGGGTCCCGACGCGTTGCAAGGGAAGTATGCGAAAAAGTTCGGCGACTGCCAGTGCGTGATTCCGGGCAAAATAATTTTTTCAACGTCTTTCAGTAAAGCTTCGAAAGGCTCGCCCTGCGCAGGCGGATGCGCTGGCAGCGACGCGCGAATTTCCCCCGGTTTCACCTGCGAAAGCACGGGAAACGACTCCACGCGCGAATGATAGTCGGCGATCCAGTCAACTACGGCATGCCCGTAGTGGCGGAATTCGTCAGGCGTCATGTGAAAAGATTTTTCGTCAGACACTGAAAATGACCTCGGAGAATCCAACCGGCGATCCTATCAAAGCGGGCGTGCTTTTCCTTCGTGAACCTCAGTTTCTTAGTGGTTAATGCTCTTCATCTCAGCCGGCCGAAATAAAGCCGCGTCTTATATTCAAACGCAGCCCGCCCGCCCGCGGCGCAAGCATCAACAATGCGCCGCAGCTCCCGCAGCATCGGCGCGTAGTTCGGGTGCTCCGGTCCCGGCGCATAAGAAGACGAAAGCAGCCGCCCCTCAATTCCGGCATAGTCAAATTCCTGTGACATGGCAAACGTGCGCTCCTGATATGGCGCCGGATCGAAGAACTCATTCACTGCATCGGTCGTCCGCTCGTGGCGGACCTCTTTGTAATCCGTCCCGTAAGTCAACAGCAACTGCTCGTAATCGCGCAGAAACTTGGTCGAATCGGTGAGCCGTTCATTCCACTGCAGCACCAGCCAGCCTCCCGGTTTCAGAATCCGTACAAACTCCCGCCTCGAACGCTCGCGGTCGAACCAGTGCGCCGCCTGTGCCGCAGTGACGAAGTCAACGCTAGCATCGCTCAACGTAGTCGCCTCCGCCGTCCCCGCCACGCTGGCAAACCTCGGGAACTCCCCGAGCAAGCGCTCTCCCGCCTCGCGCATCTCTTTATTGGGTTCAACGCCGAAAACCGGGTTCCCGTTCTCCAACAAGATGCGCGTCCAAATGCCCGTCCCGCTGGCAATATCGGCGATCACGTGGCCCGGCGCCAAGCCGCATTCCAGCTTCAGAGTTTCCAGAATTTCTGGCGGATATCCCGGCCGGTAGCGCACATAATTATCAACCCGATCGGAGAAGCGGCTGGTGGCGTTGGTGGCAGGCATAGGCTTCAAGGTGGCAATTTTTTTCATCTTGCCAGAATGCTATTTTAATTGCAGGATAGTCATATTGTCCTTCCCCGCCGGGCTGCCAGCGCCTCACCAGCGATTTCGAGATTGAGACTAGAAAAAGAAAGGGAGATCCTCCGGCCCCAGCCGCGATACCATTCCAAACTGTAGCCAATGGATTCATAACCATAAGGATGAGAGTCGTCATCAAAGTCGGCACCAGCCTGATCGCACCCGGCGGTCAGATCGATGCAAACCTGCTGCGGGCGATGGTCGATCAATTCGATCTCAGCCAGAACGAATACCTCATTGTCACCTCAGGCGCGATCGCCGCGGGCATGTCAGGACTGGGCCTCCGCCAGCGTCCCAAGGGAGTCGAAGGCATGCAGGCCTGCGCCGCCGTCGGTCAAAGCAAGCTGATGCACACCTACGAGCGCCTTTTTTTTGGCAAGAAAGTGGTTGCGCAACTGCTGCTTTCCAGCGATGACTTCACCTCACCCGTTCGCTACCGCAACCTTCAGAATGCTTTGGCTGAATTGCTCTCGCTGGGCGTTGTACCTATCGTCAATGAAAACGACAGCGTCTCGGTGCGCGAGTTGGTCGGAGCTTTTGGCGATAACGATGAACTGAGTTCGCTGCTGGCGACCGCTGTGAAAGCGGACTGGCTTCTGCTGCTCACCGATGTGGATGGCTTCTACATGCCCAACGGCAATAAGAAGCCGAAGTTGGTTCGCGTGGTTCGTAAGCTGACCCCGGCGCTGGAAGCCCAATGCAACGGCAAGAGCACGCTCGGCCGCGGCGGTATGATTTCCAAGTTGCGCGCTGCCAAATTGGCGAGCGAGGGCGGCGTACATGTCGCCATCGTGAATGGGCGTCATCCCCAGGGAATCAAGCTCGCAATGGGAAGAAAGATCGGCACCTATTTTCCGCCTCCGCGAGACTAACTAGACGAAAGCCAGGTAGAAAAATCGAGCCCGGCAGGGAAAATCAAGAAGGACAAGACCCATGGCCACTACTGTGATGAACTCGGCTCCCACGCAGGAAAAGCTGTTGCGGGCCCGCGAAGCGGCCACCAAACTTGCGCTGCTCTCGACCGGCGAAAAGAACGCTTTACTGCTTTCGATCGCCAATGCCATCGAATCCAACGCTGAGACCATTCTGGCCGCGAATCAGGAAGATGTAGATAACTCCGGCCTCGAAGGCGCCATGCGTGACCGCCTGCTGCTGACTCCTGCGCGAATTCAAGACATGGCAAAAGGTGTGCGCGAGGTCGCAGCGCTCGCCGATCCGATCGGCGAAACCCTGGCGGAGTGGACTCGCCCCAACGGCCTTCAGATTCGCAAAGTGCGTGTGCCTTTGGGCGTGGTGGGCATCATTTACGAATCCCGCCCCAACGTCACCGTCGATACTGCAGTTCTCGCTTTGAAAACCGGAAACGCGATCGTATTGCGTGGGGGCAAAGAAGCCGCGCGCAGCAATCAGCGCCTGGTAGAAATTCTTGTCGCCGTGCCCGGAGTGCCCGACGGTGCCATCGAACTTCTCGATTCAAGCTCGCGCCAATCCGTTCATGAACTCATCAAGGCACGTGGATTGGTCGACGTAATTATTCCTCGGGGCGGCGCTGGCCTTATCTCCTTCGTCACCGAAAATTCTGCCGTCCCGGTCATTGAAACCGGAGCGGGGAACTGCCACATCTTCGTCGATAAATCCGCCGACTTCGATATGGCTGACCGCATCGTGATCAATGCCAAAACGCAACGGCCATCAGTTTGTAACGCCGCGGAAAAGTTGCTGGTTCACGAAAGCGTGGCAGAAGAATATGTTCCGCGAATTGTGAGCAAGCTGATCGCGGCCGGGGTTGAGGTGCGTGGCGATGCGAAATCCCGCAATCTTGCGCCCGAATCAGAGGTGCACGCCGCCTCCGAGCAGGATTGGGGTGAAGAATATCTGCGCCTCTGCATTGCGGTTGGGGTGGTCGCGAATGTCAATGAAGCCATCACCCACATCAACCGCTATTCGACCAAGCACTCGGAATCCATCGTGACGCGAGATGAGGCGAATGCGCGGAGGTTCCTGCAGAGTGTCGATTCAGCCGCAGTCTATTGGAACGCTTCGACTCGCTTCACCGATGGCGGCGAATTCGGCTTCGGCGCGGAGATGGGCATCAGCACGCAGAAACTGCACTGCCGCGGGCCGTTCGCACTGGCCGAACTTACTTCTTCGAAATATCAGATCGTCGGGACGGGGCAGGTGCGGTAGAGCCGTCAGCGTCGGTCGAAAGCTGCGTCGAGCTGCTTCAACACGTCCAGAAGATCAGCACGCTCTACCTGGCTCAGGATGCCACTTTCTTCTGTCAGCACGCGCCGAAGTGCTATCCGAGACTCGCCGAGGAACTCGGTGGCAGGGAAAGCGTTCGCTGTTCGCGCGGCCGCGTTCACATCTTTGCTCAACACTTCCGCCCCGCGCCTTTCCAGCTGCGAAGCCAGGAGCAGAAGATATTCGTACAGCTCGCGATTGCTCGACAGTTTCATCCGACATGATCACGATTGGCCAGAGCCCGAGTTACCGCCAGACCGGAACCCGCATCACTTCGAAGTGATGATCGTAAGTCCACACGGGCAGCCCGATGCGCAACGCCAGGATGGCGAGCGTCGCATCAAACAGCGTGATGGACTGATCAGCGAAGTCGGCGAGCCGTGCCGAGGCTTGACGATAGTCTTCAGGGGTTGGGTTGATCAGAGTTGCAGCGGCCATTTCGTGGAGCCATCCAAGGGCAACGCTGCGGCGAATTTTCCGCAGGACCAGAGAATGAACTTCGAGCAGCGTGGAGAAAGAAACGATCACAGCGCAACCGTTGTCCGACAATCCCTGCAGTTCCTGTCGCGCCCGTCGATGGTGCATGTCGCTGGGGTCGACCGCCGCATAGAGCGGGCCCGCGTCTGCCAGCACCGCGTTCTTCACTCTTCTTCCTCGGCGAAGTATTTGTCATGATTTATGCTCACGTCGGTCAGCCCGCTGCCCTGGGTTGCGGGCGTGATCTTCAGTGGCCGGAAAGGTCGAAGAAATCCTCGTTCCTGCAAGTACTCCCGCAGTGCCGCCTGCATTACGGTTGTGAGTGCGGGGGGAGCATCTTGAGCCCGCAGATATTCGTCGATTCCCGCAGCAAGATCATCGGGCAGGGTAATCGTGGCTCGTTTCATGGCATCCACTATATCACCAATTGGTGAAGATGGTGATTAAGGTCAAGGTAAGACGAAAGCTCTTTCGAACCGGAGCACCCGCCTGAACTCTGATCCCTCCCTGTGCTACTTTAATGGCTTCATTCAGGAACCCAATGAAAATCGTTCTAACCGTGTTGGTCTTCTCCGCAGTTTGCTTGTCCACCTCGCATTTGACGTCCTCTGAAGCGGCTGCTTCTGCCTCTCAATCCATCTTCGGTTTCCGCGACTCCGCCTCTGAAGCCGCCATCGAAGCCCGTTTCTTGGCCGTCCCTGATGCCAAACTAGCCGAAGAACATCTCCGCACCCTCACCCAAGCGCCGCATATGGCTGGCACAATTGAAGACAAAGCCACTGCCGACTACGTCGCGCAAAAATTTCGTGCCGCCGGCCTCGACACCGAGATTGTCGAATACAAAGTGTGGATGAACTATCCCAAGGAAATCAGCGTCGACATTACCGCTCCCGCTGGAGTTCAAATGCACGGCCCAACGCGCGAGCATGTAGACGGTGACCCTTATGACGGCGACCCACGTGTGGTGATGCCGTTCAACGGCATGTCACCTTCGGGCGACGTCGAGGCCGATGTGGTTTACGCCAACTATGGAACTCCCGAAGATTTCGCGAAGCTGGAAAAGCTGAAGATCGATGTGCGGGGCAAGATCGTGATTGTGCGCTACGGGCAGAACTTTCGCGGCGTGAAGGTGTTCGTGGCGCAGGAACATGGTGCGGCCGGAGTGATTCTCTACTCGGATCCCTTCGACGATGGCTGGCGCCGCGGCGATAAATATCCTGCAGGCCCCTGGCGGCCGGATACGGGCGTGCAGCGCGGATCCGCCGGCTACATGTTCGAGTTTCCCGGCGACCCTACCACGCCGGGGTTCGCGTCGCTCCCTTCGCTGCCCGAAAGCAAACGCCTTTCGCCCCAGAACTCGGCGCAGATGCCCAAGATTCCCGTCACTCCGCTTTCCTATCACGATGCCGCGCCCATCTTGCAGAATCTGGGAGGGCCAGACTCGCCGCGCGAGTGGCAAGGCGCGCTGCCTTTCACCTATCACGTGGGGCAAGGTCCGGTGCGGGTGAAAATGCATCTCAGGCAGGATTATCAGTTCCGCACTTTGTGGGATGTGATCGGGCGCATACGCGGCAGCGAATCGCCCGACGAGTGGGTCGTCGCCGGCAATCATCGCGATGCCTGGGTGTATGGCGCGGTCGACCCGAACAGCGGTACCACGGCGATGCTGGAAGCCGTGCACGGCGTCGGAGAGTTGCTGAAATCTGGCTGGAAACCGAAGCGTACCATGGTCTTTGCCAGTTGGGACGGCGAAGAAGAAGGTCTGATGGGTTCGACCGAATGGGCCGAGCAATATGAATCCGAACTCGCAAATGCTGCCGCCTATTTCAATGTCGATGTCGCCGTCTCGGGACCGAAATTCAGCGCGTCCGCAGTTCCGAGCCTAAAACAATTTGTGCGCGATGTAACCAAAGCTGTTCCGAGCCCGAAAGGCGGCGCGGTCTACGAATCGTGGCAGAAAGCCGATGAACCGGGCTCCGTCTCCGATGCTTTCGGGGGTGTGCGCCACGCGCCTGTCGCCGCGACCAAAGGGGAAGTTCCCGTAGGCGATCTGGGCAGCGGTTCTGACTACAGCGCCTTTCAGCAGCACCTCGGCGTGCCTTCGACCGACATTAATTCGAGCGGCCCTTACGGCGTATACCACTCCACGTTCGATGATTTCGCCTGGTTCAAGAAATTCGGCGATCCCGATTTTCTTTACGAGCAGGAAATGGCCAGAGTCTTTGGTCTGGAAGCACTGCGCATGGCCGATGCTGATGTGCTGCCTTATGACTATGAGGAATACGGGAAGGAAATTGCCGAGTACATCGATTTGGCAAAAAAGAGGGTCGCCGATAAATTCGGCAGCCACGCCATCGACATGACCGCTGTCGGCGCAACTGCGAAACGTTTTCAGGACGCGGGAGCGAAGATTCTGGCGAAACAAAAGAATCCGCCGCGCTTTGCAGCGCCTCTCAACCGCGCCCTCCTAGGTACAGAACGAGCCCTGCTTGTGTCCGAAGGATTGCCCCACCGTCCGTGGTTTCGCCATGCCATTTATGCTCCGGGCGAGTACACGGGCTATGCAGCAGTGGTCATTCCGGGAGTAAACGAGGCACTCGATAAAGGGGACGCGGAGCGCACGCGCCAGCAGTTGGCGGTGCTGGCTGCCGCTCTGGATCGTGCCGCGAAGGTGCTGGAGGCATACCGCTAATCTCATGAACGCCACCCACGCCCTCGGCCAATTTCTTCGCACGCTGCCCCATTCAGCGGCGGCGACGTTCCTGGCGTTGTTTCCCATCGTCGATCCCTTTGGCGGCATTCCCATTTTTTTCAGCATGACGTCGTCCTGGACGCCCCAGGACCGCAGAAATACCGCCATTAAGACCGGCATCTGGGTGTTTGTAATTCTAGTAACTTTTCTTTTCTTCGGCCGCTTCGTGTTGAACTTCTTCGGCATCTCGCTTCCCGTCCTCAAAATTGCCGGGGGATTGATCGTCGCCAACACGGCTTGGGGCATGGTCACTTCCCACGCCCGCATCACGCCGGAAGAAACCCACGAAGCCGAGAGCAAAGCAGACATTTCGCTCACTCCTCTGGCTATGCCGTTGATGTCAGGTCCGGGATCGATCGGAGTGGTGATGGCGCTGGCCGCGCACGTGGACAGCACGGCTTCTTATCTGGGGATGGTGATTGGCATCGCCGGCGTGGCGCTTACTGTTTTGCTCTTCTTCTGGTTGGGTGGTCCGCTGGTGCGCCGATTGGGGCCGAGCGCGGTTGGAGCTATCAACAAAATCTTCGGCTTCTTGATTCTGGCTATTGCCGTACAACTCGTATGGGACGGCGTAGCCGACTTCAATGCCTAGGCCGTGAGGCGCGGGCGCTCTCGCCCGCTTTGGGCACATTGAATTCCGGGGAACCTCCGCCACATCCCTCTCGTAGTACCAACCAGCGCCCGTGCGCCCGGAGGTGCTTCATGCCCACAAAGTTTTTCCCCAGAGTGAACATGCTCTACGAGACAGTCTTCCTCTGCATTATGTTGACGTCCCTCGGCTTTGCCTCTGACCGTGGCAGTGACTGGAATTACGAAGAAACTCACAATGAGGTTCGCGACTTCGTTGCCGGCGGAATGGTGCATGTTCGCCTGAGCGTCGGCGACCTGCACATCAAACGCGGCGATTCTGACAAGATCCGCGTCCACTACACGATCAAGTCGCACCGTGAAAGCCATTTGAAGAATGCTCACGTCGATATCGACACTCGCGGTCGCGACGCCAGCATCGAATTCCATGCCCCCACCAGTGGCAACACGTCATTCGACGTCGAACTGGAGCTGCCGCAGAACACCAACCTCGATGTCCATGAAAAAGTCGGTGACCTCACCGTGGAAAATATCGACGGCGATAAAGATCTCGATCTCGGAGTAGGCGACATCCGCGTTGAGGCGGAGCGATCCAACTACCACCTAGTTCGCGCCAGCAGCAGCATCGGCGAAGTGAATGGCGAAGGCTATGGTGAAAGCAGCGGCTGGCTGGGCAAGACGCTCAAGTATCAAGGCGACGGCAAGTACGAACTGCGGGCGCACGTCTCGGTAGGAGATATTTCGCTGGACGAGAAGTAACCCTCAGACGCCTTTCGCTAAACGCTTCTCTGAGGGTTTCCATGCCGACGCGAATTCTGAAACGGGCAGGCCACGACCAAGGCACTTACAGGGCCCAATAATTACTTCAGCACCACCAGCTTCTCCACCAGTTCCGAGTAATCCTTCTTCTCGATGCCGTGGACTTCTTTGTTGTAGGCATCCACCTTCGACGAATAATTCATCGAGCAGAATTTCGGACCGCACATGGAGCAGAAGGCCGCCTCTTTGTAATGATCATCCGGCAAAGTCTCATCGTGCATCGACCGCGCCGTCTCCGGATCCAGAGACAACTCAAACTGCTTCTCCCAATCAAACTTGTAGCGGGCGTAGCTCAACGCGTCGTCGCGGTCGCGTGCCCCAGGACGCCCACGAGCGATGTCGGCAGCGTGTGCCGAAATCTTGTAGGCGATGATCCCGTCTTTCACGTCTTTCTCATTCGGCAAACCGAGATGCTCTTTGGGAGTGACGTAGCAGAGCATGGCCGCGCCGTACCATCCAATCATGGCCGCGCCAATGGCGGACGTGATGTGGTCATAACCGGGCGCGATGTCCGTGACCAGCGGCCCCAACGTGTAAAACGGAGCCTCATAGCAGAGTTCAACTTCTTTCTCCACCTGCTCCTTGATCTTGTCCATGGAAACGTGGCCAGGCCCCTCGATCATCACCTGCACATCGTGCTGCCACGCGATCTTGGTCAGCTCGCCCAAAGTCTTCAGCTCGGCAAACTGAGCTTCATCGCTGGCATCGGCGACGCAACCGGGGCGCAAGCCGTCTCCCAGCGAAAAGCTGACATCGTACTTCTTGAAAATCTTGCAAATATCTTCGAAGCATTCGTACAGGAAATTCTGTTTGTGGTTATAAGCCATCCACTGGGCGAGAATCGCACCGCCGCGGCTGACAATTCCGGTAATTCGCTTGGAAATCAGCGGCAGATACTGAACCAGCACGCCGGCGTGGATGGTCATGTAATCGACGCCCTGCGCGGCCTGCTCTTCAATCACTTCGAGCATCACGGAAGCACTCAGATCTTCGACGCGCTTCACTCGCGCGATCGCCTCATAGATCGGCACCGTGCCAATGGGAACCGGCGAATTCCGCAGAATGGCTTCGCGAATCTCGTGAATGCTGCCGCCAGTCGAGAGATCCATCACCGTGTCCGCGCCGTAGTGCACGGCGGTATGCAGTTTTTTCAGTTCTTCTTTAATCTCCGATGTGACCGCAGAATTGCCGATGTTGGCGTTGATCTTGCACAGGGAAGCCACGCCGATCGCCATCGGCTCCAGTTCGGGATGGTTGATGTTCGCGGGAATAATCATGCGTCCGCGTGCAACTTCATCCCTCACCAAATCAGACGTAAGCCTTTCTTTGTGCGCGATGAACGCCATCTCCTCTGTGGTAACGCCGTTGCGCGCATAATGCATCTGCGAGAAGTTGCCATCGGTATTGCTGCGCTTGCGCTGCGCAAGCCATTCAGCGCGGGGCTGTGGCACGCTGTGAGCACTGTTGCCATTGCCGTTCGAGGAGCCATTCGCGGAAGTCATATCTGAGCCAGCTTTCCTAGGATTTTCTTATGCCAGATTATAGCGGACGGAGAGGGGCGATGGTATGCCGAGACGCTCGGCCGATTGCATCTGCGTTGTTTAAGCAAGCAATTCCGCGATTATTGCGGTTGATTCCAGCCGCCCAGGCGCGGCCACCAACGGTTTACATTTCGGCAATACTCTTCATAGGGCGGGCCAAATTTACGGCGCAGCGTCGGCTCCTCATAGAACACGACAAACAGATGAACGCCCAAAGCAACCGCGGCAACGGCAGCGATAAGAATTGGATTGGGATGTCCGAAAATGACCCACAGCCCGATCCATCCCGCCGCGAAGCCCCAATACATCGGATTGCGCACATACCGGTAAAAACCTACTACGACTAACCGTTGTGGCGGCGCGACCGGCGCGGGCGTGCCGTGGCCCGTCCAGCCGAAATCCCAGACGCAGCGCAGGGCCACGGCAAATCCCAGAGTGGATGGAATGGCCGCCAACCACCGCCATCGTGCCGCGCCCGTTATCTCCACTTTGAAGCCAAGCCAGCCCGGCAGCAGCCAGAACCATAAGCCTAAGAACGCCGCGCCAACCATCAGCGAGATGAGCGCCGTCAGCCAGCGATAGCGGTGGTCGGCCGCCGGACCTTGCATCGACCGTGTGTCGGTCATAAGTTCCTCCGCTATTGGTGCAACTCTACGCTCTCGCGGTCACGAGAGCGTAGAGTTGCTGGATTCATCTTGGTGCCGCAGGTGAGCGCCGGACCAATTCCATTTCAATACCTTCCGGTGGTACAGTCGCTCCGGCTTGTGGCGTCTGAGGTTGAGTCGTCAGCAGCGTCACAGTCGCGACACCGGCTGTGCGCGCCGCATCCAACACCTTCACCACGCACGCGTAATGCGCCCTCGCGTCTGCCTTGATGTAAAGATTCTGCGCACGATCAGGTCCGCGACTTTTGAGCTTCTGCGGCAGCGAACCGGGGGTGACCGGATCGATGCCGATATAGAGTTTGCCGGTGTAGGTCACCGTGACAATCAGTGCATCTGGGTTGTCTGCAGCTGGCACGGGCACCGCGCTACTGGTGGATGCCAGTTCCACGCTAATCCCTTTTTGCATCGCCTGCGCGGCGCTGTAGGGAGCAGCTGACAGTGTGGTTACAAGTGTCAGGAGCGCCACACTCCACGCCCTCGTCTTGGGTTTTGCGAGATTACTCGTCTTAAGCCAACGCATATGTATTCTCCTCTCAGGGCGGTTGCCGGCCTGCTATTCGCTCTCTTGTTGTTTGTCACTGTGCCTTCGCTCCGCCCAGCGACGCGGTCGCAAGCGTCCCACCCAGGCCCATCGTCTCTACCGCCGACGACGGCACAATCACCATCGAGCCTTTTTCTTTGATCGCCTCGTACAACATGTTCATGGCGCGCAGATGCAAAGCTACGGGGTTCTCCGCGTAGGATGCGGCGGCTTGCACAAAGCTGTTGGAGATTTCGGTTTCCGCCTGCCCCAGAATGATTCGCGCCTGGCGCTCGCGCTCGGCCTGCGCTTGCCGCGACATAGCATCTTCCAGTCCTTGCGGAATTCTCACGTCGCGAATCTCGACCGATTGCACCGTAATGCCCCACGGATTGGTCTTCTCATCCAGAATGCGTTGCAGTTCGCGTCCCAGCGTTTCACGCTCGGTGATCATCTGGGCCAACTGATGGCGGCCGATCGATTCCCGTAACGCCGTCTGCGCGCTCATGTTGATGGCCTCGATGAAGTTCTCCACTTCTAATATGGATTTCTCCGCGTTCCATACCAGCCAGAAAACAATCGCATCTACATTGACCGGAACCGTATCGCGAGTGAGAGTCGATTCCGCCGAAACACTGGCGACGCGCACGCGCTGATCCACGTAGGCGCTCAGCGTTTCCACGATCGGAATAATGTGGAAGACCCCCGGTCCCCGCAAGCCAACGTACTTGCCTAAGCGCAGCACCGCGACCTTTTCCCACTGCCGCACCACTTTGATGGCGAACAGGAGATAAATCCCCAGCACGGCGCCGCCAATGATGCCCGCCGGATGCTGGGTTGCCGCGGTAATAATGCCCCCCGCCAACATACAGATGACAAACAATGCTCTTCCAATGCCGCTGATCTGACCGATATCGATTTTCGCCATGGCGTCTATCTCCTTTGCCCCGACTGGGGTAACAAATCGCCTAAACGTTCGAGCAGTTCTTCTACGGTGAATCCCGCCGCGCCAGCGCGGGCCGAAAATTCATTGGCTAATTGCGTCAGTTGCCGCTCACGCTCGGCATTATTCCGGCTGATCTTTTTTCCGCTGATGAAGGTTCCAGTGCCCTGGTGAGTTTCGAGCGCTCCGCCGAGCTCGAGTTCGCGATACGCCCGCATCACGGTGTTGGGGTTAATGGCCAAGTCCACAGCCAGTTGCCGCACCGTGGGCAACTGGTCGCCCGCAGCCAGCGACCCTAAAGCCATGCCGCTCCGCACCTGGTCGATAAGCTGGCGGTACACTGGAACGCCGCTGTGCAGGTCCAGCCCAAACCGAAAGGGAGGCCGCGCCGCCGAATTAGCTTTTGCAGTCATCTAATATACTAGTGTTCTAATAGATTAATACAATTTTGTCAAGCAGAAAGTTCGCCCCTTTCTGCGATGGAAAATCTTTTACGAATCCATGACGACAAAATGACTCACGCTTGACTCCGCGGTGACAATCGCTCTTCGCGCGCCGCGTACTCTCAGCCCATCTCGAGCGAATAACCCCTGCGAACTGAATCAGTGAACCGGCCGCTCCATGAGCGGCCAAGCCGGAGCGCTGCCCTGTCCAGGCGCCGGCTGAGTACTGCCCCTGAAACAAGGAGGAAGAACATGACGAGATTTTTTGCCACCGTGACCGTTGCTCTTTGCCTGGGTGCAACCGCAACGCTAGCCATCAGCAACCGCAACGGCACTCTGAACTCGAATTCTGAAGCGCGTTTTGCTGCCGACGGCGCCTTCCGCGACGGACTCTATCTGGGGAGAGTTACTGCCCAACAAGGCCAGCCCGCGCGCCCCGGCGTCGGACGCTGGTCCAGCGATCAGGACCGCACAATGTTCGCGGCCGGTTACCGCCGCGGATACAGCGAATCACTCACCAGCGGGGAGAGCGCGCAGCCGGTCGAGTAGTGCTCCGAGCCGAGTTCGAAAAGAAGTTCTGAAATCCTGAATTGAGGTGTTGTCATGCAAGCGAAGAAGTTGGTCTCTGCACTGGTTCTCGTCCTGGCGGTTTGCGTCACCCGGCCGCATGCAGTGAGCGCCGGAAGCCTTCCCCCAAGCAGCGGCACGGGCAGCGTGAAAGGCGTGGTCAGATTCGAAGGCACTGTGCCGAAGCCGACGCTGCTCCGCATGTCGGCCGACCCGAGCTGCGCCCAACAGCATTCCTCCCCAGTGTTTGCACAGGAAGTGATGACCGATGCCAAAGGCGATCTGCAAAACGTGATCGTCTTTGTCTCCGAAGGCTTGGGCGACCGAACTTTCGAGGC
Organism: uncultured Acidobacteriaceae bacterium; assembly: GCA_963818935.1. Taxonomy (GTDB): domain Bacteria; phylum Acidobacteriota; class Terriglobia; order Terriglobales; family Acidobacteriaceae; genus Sulfotelmatobacter. Next base: position 37,030 of record CAWFUK010000094.1, on the reverse strand, counting down.
GCCGACGCAGCCGGTGGTCGTGGAACAGAAAGGCTGCATGTATCAGCCGCACGTGCTGGCGGTGCGGGCCAATCAGCCGTTGCATGTGGTCAACGACGATCCCACGTCGCACAACATTCATCCCACGCCGGCGAATAACCGGGAATGGAACAAGGCGGAGCCGCCCGGAACCAGCCTCGACGAATCGTTTGCCCGCGAAGAGATTGCGATTCCAGTGAAGTGCAATGTGCATCCCTGGATGCACGGCTACGTTGCGGTGTTCAAACACCCGTTTTTCGCCGTGACCGGCAAGGATGGCAGCTTCGACCTGAGCAGTCTTCCGCCGGGGACTTATACCATCAAAGCGTGGCATGAAAAGCTGGGGATATCCACGCAAACTGTAACTATTAGCGCGAACGAGACGAAGGAGATCGGCTTCGTCTTCAAGGCAATGTAATCGCGATCCGCAGGGGCTGAAGCCCGCGTGTCGGTTGGCTTAGGGCGGCACGACTCAAGTCTTGCCCTTCCCGAACCGCTGTCTTAATGCTTTGCTGGCGCAAAGCCTTTGCGGCGCTGTTCGCTGTAACGATGCAGAGCATCGAGAATGATGGGATAAGCCTCCGCGGCCGGGCGGATCTCATCCACCTCCACTGCTTTGCCTTCCAGTTGTTTGTAGTCCTGAAAAAATCGCCGCAGCATGAGCAGGCGATGCGGCGGCATTTCTGCCGCTTCGTGGTACGAGTTGAATTCCGGATCTTCCGTGGCGACGGCAATCACTTTGTGATCCGGCTTACCTCCGTCGATCATGGTCATCAGGCCGATGGCGCGCGCGCGGATGATGGTGAGCGGCACCACAGGTTCCTGGCAGAACACGAGCACGTCGAGCGGATCATCGTCCTCCGCCAGCGTTTGCGGAATAAACCCATAATTCGCCGGATAGTAGACCGCCGAATACAGGAAGCGATCGACTTTGATTAACCCGCTGGTCTTGTCGAGTTCATATTTCACGCTCGATCCAAAGGGGATCTCGATCACGCAATCGAATTCCTGCGGAAGCTTGTCGCCAGGAGTTACATCGTGCCAGGGATGGATCATAAGATTGCCGAACCACACCATTCTATCGAAGGTTGATCCCGATTCGAGAGCTCCTCAGGAATCTTGCTTCCCGCCCTTGCGTCGAGTAAAGTCTAAAAGGGCTAGAATCGTTCTCTGTGGGTGTTTCCTATGTCCAGTCAAGGCCAAACGTATCTCAAATTCGGGGCGGCTACGCTCGCCATTTTCTTTCTGCTCGGCTATCTCGCCTACACCGGCGTGCAGGATAGCAAGAGCTATTACGTCACCATCAGCGAACTGCACAAGATGGGCAATGGAGCCTACAGCAAACGCCTGCGCGTAGCCGGCAACGTTCAGCCCGGCTCGATCAAGCGCACCGGCACGCACGTGCAGTTTGTGCTGATGGAGCAGGATCAATTGCTGAATGTGGATTACAGCGGAACCGAAGCCCCTCCCGATACCTTCAAGGACGATTCCCAAGCCCTCGCCGATGGCAGCTTCGGCCGCGACGGTGTCTTCCACGCCAAAGCATTGCAGGCCAAGTGCGCCTCGAAGTATGCGCCCAAGCAACCCGGCAATCAAATGCAAGCCGAACCTACGAAGAGTGTCACGCAAGTGCAACCGCAATCGGCAATCACGCCCAACTAGATTTCTCTCACGCCAGTGCTGCGAGACTCCCCACCATAGTGGGGCGGTGATGCCACCCCTTTCCGATTGACTACGCGAATCGCCCAGCCTAGGCTCGGGTCGAGTCATTCAAAGACTCGACCCCAGGGATTTTTAATTCGGAAGCAGCACCAGACTCCAGGTAGATTCAGACACATTTAAATTTCAGGAGGATCTCCATGAATCTACTCGTGCGCTGTCGTCGCTCCGTCGTGACCGCGCTGTCCCTGGCCCAAGCAAGGCTGTCCCGGTCACGCAACCTAAACGAAAGTCCCAACCGCAGTTCCGGATTTTGGAACCAAAGGAGAACAACAATGTCGCTGAAACGGAAGGATCTCTACATGGGCAAATTCTCGAAGTGCCTGCTTGTTTCCTTGCTATCTTTGATTCCCGCAGGTGCAACCGCTCAAACCCTCGGGCTTGATTTTTCCGTGCCCGCCCAGGTCAGTAACAGTCAGACAGAAGTGCCTTTCGAATGGTACACGGACCGTTTTGCCCCGGCCGGTTTTTCCGCGGCCCGCGGGGTTCTGTCGGAGAGTGTCAGCCCGTCAGGTTTTCAGACGCCTACTCCGAGCTTCTACAATACGCAAGGTAACAAGTTCGACTTGTTAGCTGGCACCAACTCAGTATCGATCGAGCTCTATGTTCCTTCAACTTGGGAATTGCTGGACGAACGCATGGCAGGATTTTGGATCACCGCATTCGATTCCACCTACGTCGTGGGTGACTACCCAATCATCGAGTTCCAGGGGCCCATTGTCAGCGAGGTCCCAGGCCCCAGCTACTACCCCAATGGCGGCGTTGCCGGATTCTATGGCTGGAACAACATGACCAATGAGTTCGATTACATCGGCCTCCCCGCGGGCTTCACATACAACCACTATTACAAACTAACCATCGCCCTGAGCGGCGGACAATTCTTGTACACTGTTTCTGATACGAACGGGAACAACCCTGTGAGCCTAGGTAGCCCGTTCTCTGATCCCCTTGATTCGTATCTAGGTAACGTAATCCTCGAGGGCTACAACTACGACGCCCCTCTCACCATCCAGTGGAAGCTTCTGAAGTATTCCTTCACTTCAAACGGGCAAATCGTTTGGAATTGACGGACGGGCTGGAGAATCCAAAATAAATGCATGCCGCCCGATCTCTCGGGCGGCTTTTCTTTTGCATTGCGCGGAAGGTGGAGGCGGTAACTTCTGTTATCCGGCGTGGGTGTTGAAAAAGTCACGTCGATTAGCAGGATGAGATTCAGCAGAAGCACGTTAGAAGGAAGTGACCCTGCCCGTGCCGTGTTGGATTTTCATCGTCGGAGGCCCGCTGATCATGATGGGGGCAGCACGACCGCTCCGAAGCGCTGTTCTATTACTTCCGCGAGCTGGAGATTTTTTCAACTCGGCAGCCCTACCTTTGCAAAAAAGCGCAAAAATCCATAGATTCTTTGCTGTGCCCGTCAGCAGACAAATTTTCATGATGCGCTCCCCGTCGTGACGAATCCGCCGAAAGCGCCCATTGGCGCCCCCATCGCCGCCGTACGCGGTCTCATCAAGCAGTTCGGCCGCTTCGCCGCTCTGCGCGGCGTGACCGCCGAATTCGATGCTGGTAGATTTCACGTCATCCTCGGCGACAACGGGGCAGGGAAGACTACTCTCTTGCGCGCCCTGGCGGGCCTGGCCCATCCCACGCGGGGCACAGTGCTCATCCTCGGCAAAACTCCGCGCGAGGCTTGTCGTGAGATCGGATACATGGCCCATCCGTCGCTGCTTTACGACGAAATGAGCGGACTCGAAAACCTGCGCTACTTTGCGCGCTTGTATGACATTGCCGGAGACGATCGCTGTCGCGAAGTCATTCGCGCGGTTGGCCTCGATCCTGATTTAGATCGCGCAGTGGGGCAATATTCGCAGGGCATGCGGCAGCGCATGTCTCTGGCGCGCGCCATTCTGCACGATCCCAAAATTCTCTTGCTCGACGAGCCCTTTTCCAACGTCGACGTACACTCGGCGCGAGAGATGGTGGGACTGCTCAAGAACATGCGCGATGCGGGAAAAACAATTTTCGTCGTTACCCACCAGGCCGCGCTGCTCGAGGGCGTGGCCGACGAATTCGTTCACATGCAGGCGGGGAAGATCGTCGAACGCACCTCCCACGTTCCGTCAGCCTTCTCAACCGCGGAGGCGCAATGAGTTCCCTGCGCTCCATCACGCTGGCCACGCTCACTAAAGATATCCGCCTCGAGTGGCGGTCTCGCGACGCCATTAACTCGATGCTGTTCTTTTCTTTGCTGGTGGTCGTGATCTTCAGCTTTTCTTTCGATCCGGTGGCAGAAGAGTCGCGCCACATTGTTGGAGGGCTGATCTGGGTCGCGTTCCTGTTCGCCGCGGTGGTGGCTCTCAATCAAACGTGGGCACGCGAACTGCGCAATCAAGTGCTCGACGCTTACCGCGTCTCGCCCGCGCCCGCCAACGGTCTTTTCCTGGCCAAGGTTCTGGGGAATTTTATTTTTGTCAGCGTGCTCGAAGCTCTGATGACTCCGCTGTTCATCATTTTTTACAATCTGCGTGTTCTCGGTCCCGCCTGGCAGTTGATCCCGCTGGCGATTTTCGGTACCTGGGCACTGGTGGTCAATGGCACATTTTTCGCGGCTATGTCGCTGCGCACTCGCAATCGCGAAATTATGCTGCCGCTGCTGCTGTTCCCCATCTCGATTCCAGCGATTATGGCAATGGTGCAGGCCACAACCTCGATTCTGACCGGCGAAGAGTCCGCCCGTTTTTGGATCGTGCTGCTTCTGACTTATGATGTAGTATTCACGACAGCTTGCCTGGCTTTGTTCGAATCGATCCTGCACGCAGAATAAAAGCGTTATGAAACGAGCCTTCCCCATCCTCGCGGTGCTGACCACGCTGTTCGTGGCCTATGGCTTTTATCTGGGACTCTTCGTCGCTCCCACGGAGCGCACCATGGGCGACGTGCAGCGCATCTTTTATTTTCACGCGCCTTCGGGATGGACTGCATTCTGGCTTTTCTTCGTGAATTTCATCGCTTCGGTGAACTTCCTGGCCAGCCGCAAGCCATCGACCGCGCGCGCCACCCTGTGGATCGTCATTGGCATTGGCATTGTCGGCGCGATCGCGTGTTTCATTCCGCAGGTGCAGAAAGAATTGCCGGACGGCGTTTATCCCAGTTCGGTTGCGACCACGTTATTGCTGCTGCCGGTCTTTTATTTTCTGATCGGAAAATATTTTCCTGGGCAGCGCAGCGACGCGCTGGCAGTTGCCTCAGCCGAAGTCGGTGTCGTGTTCTGCACCGTCGTCCTCATCACCGGCCCGCTGTGGGCGCGCCCCGTCTGGGGCATCTGGTGGACCTGGGACATGCGCCTGACCAGCACGCTTGTCCTGTGGCTGATTTACGTGAGCTATTTAATGCTCCGCCGGCTCACCGACAACGCGCAAACGCCTGTACTGGCTGCAGTGCTGGCAATTTTCGGAGCGCTGGACGTGCCGCTGGTTTATTTCTCCATCTGGTTCTTTCGCACCCAGCATCCACAACCAGTAATAGGCGGCGGCGGTTCTCTCGATCCGCGCATGGCTTCGGTCTTCTGGACCAACGTGGCCGCATTTTCCTGCTACGGAGTGCTACTGTGCTGGGCGCGCTATCGAGTGGAACTCATGCACCGCGAAGTCGAGGAAGCCCACGCTGTCGAGTCGTTGCTCGACCCAAGCCCCACGCCAAGCATCGCCGCGAAGCCTGCACCTCGAGGAAGCCTCTCATGAAATCCATAGACTTCTTATATGCAGCATTGATTGCGACTGCCGTGATCCACGGCGGCTACCTGACCATTCTGTATCGGCGCTACCGCCGCCTGCGGCAGCAATTGCGAAAGTAATCACGTAGCCCCGGACGCCTTCGTCCGGGGCCTGCGGTAGCAAATCTGGGATTGGCGGACGGAGGCATCCGCCGCCACGCGATTCTTGTTACTCCGAGGCTCCTCGCGACAGCACCGTCAGGAACTCCGAACTCCCTGTCGATCGCAGAAATTCGTAGTCCTCAATCATGGCGGCGGTGCCAACTCGTTCCGACGGCAGCGGCGATTCCACGCGGATCACGCGCGCCGTAAATCGAACTCGCACTGCGTCGGTCAGAGTAATATGCGGCGGAAAAGTCAGTGTGACTTCACAGGGCGTTCCCGGCGGTACCGGCCGGTTCAGATAAAAGAAAACTCCGCGCGCGCTTACGTTCTGGGTTTCGGTTTGAAACTCATTCTCCTGATCCAGACGAACCACCGCCGGCAGGCGCATATCGAAACGCCGCATCATCCGCCGTTCGTCAGAGTCCGGTTGCATCCGTGGCGCGCTCCCGAAATGTTTCCTAAGGATCGATCTTAAAATCAATCTTAGAAGATAGCGATCGACAATCGCGACAAATTATAACGATCTCAGTTATGAGCGGCTATGAGGGTTGCACGATCGCTGGCAGAGGGAGAGCCTGCCGCCCCAGGCAGGTCCCAACCGTTCCACTTTATCGAATCGCCAGCCATTTGCAAGAGCAAAAAGACTCCGCGAACGAGTTGCCTCAACGTTAGGAAACACGTGGCGGCGGACGCCTTCCTCCGCCGGCGGGCAGCGCGCCATCCGAGGGCGGCACAATCCGCCGAGATTCCAGACTTTCGTGCCTGCTTCCGGCATCTTTCCACATTGCCGAACGCATCTGAGCAAACGGAAAGCGAGCATGGCAGCGTAGCCCCGCTTGACTTGCCTAACCCCCAGATGTTTAAGTAGTTAATTGTTTTCCGCCAGTTCCATGTGACAGGTCAGCAGCGGGCAGTTTTGCCGGCGCGGCAGAGCACTGACTCCAGCGCCGGTCCTACTCTCTCCATAATGATCAGACGTGATTCGTAGCTGTGATTCGGAGGAAAAGCGTGATGGGTAATGGCCGTAAGTCGGGAAGAAGTCTGGGAGTTGTCTGGGTCCGAGCCCTGGGCGCGGCATTCGTGCTGCTGTTAGTGGCCGCTGTTTTGTTGGGATTGAGTCCCCGCCACGCACGATTGACGACGGCGCAAGGTCCGGCCTCCCCGCTTTTCAACTTCTCCCCGCCGCTTCTGCGTCCCGCCGCGCACTCCGCGCCGCCGGCCAAGCCCGACGCGCGCAACGTTCTCACGCAGTTGCCGCTGATCTTCGAGCCCAATCAAGGTCAGGCCGATTCGCGCGTGCAATTCCTGGCCCGCGGAGCAGGCTACGGCCTCTTTCTCGATTCAGCAGGAGCCACGCTCGCGCTGCAAACCGCGCGCTCACCTCGCCAACCGACTTCGGTGCAGATGAAACTGGTTGGAGCCAATCCCTCCGCCGCGATTGCAGGATCCGGTCCGCTCCCCGGCAAGAGCAACTACATCCTGGGCAACGATTCGCAAAAGTGGCACAGCAATATTCCGCAGTATGCGGCAGTTCACTACGCCGGAGTTTACCCAGGAATCGATCTTATCTTTTACGGCAATCAAGGCAAATTGGAGTACGACTTCAAGGTCGCTCCCGGCGCCGATCCCGAACAAGCCGAATTGCAGTTTGCAGGGGCGACGAAACTCAAAGTGAGCGATGGCGATCTGATCCTCACCAGCGCAGAAGACGGCGGCCTGCGCCTGCAAGCTCCACAAATCTATCAGCGTGACGGCGACGGCCGTCAGTCTGTGGACGGACATTTCGTGATTCGCCACGGCAATCGAGTCGGTTTCGCAATCGGCGCCTACGACCACAGCCGCGAACTCATCATCGACCCCATCCTCAGGTTTTCCAGTTATTTCGGCGGCAGCGGCGCGGTGACTTATCCCACGGTAGCAGTGAACGGTGATGGCTATATCTACATCACGGGTTCTACTACGCCTGGGGCGACCGGCTTTCCAGTTGGTTCCACCGTTCCGACTACAATCGGCTCCGGCACAGGTGTATTTGTCGCCAAAATTAATCCGTCGCAACCGCCCTCCGTGGTTTACCTCACGTTCTTAGGCGGCAGCGGAGTTGACAACAGCATCGGCATCGGCGTGGACGGTCGCGACTACCCCTACATCGTCGGTAACACCACGTCGACAAACTTTCCTACGACCAGCACGGGCTATCAGACGACGCCAACCACGAAGGGGACGCAATGTCCCACGGCATCCGGCCCCTGCACTTCGATTTTCGTGAGCGAGTTGAACGCTACTGGCTCCGGTCTGAATTACGGTACCTATCTCTCCGGTACCGGCGATGACGTGGCCAGCGGCATGACCATCGACCTTAGCGGAGACGTCTTCGTCACCGGAACAACGACGTCCACCACAACGGCCGATCTTCCCAGCCCGACCGTGGCTTTTCCCGCGACCAACTTGCCGGTGCCGTATCAAACTTTGCCGCTGTCGAGCATTCAGTTCTTCGCCACCAAGATTGATACCAATCTGCCGCTTGCGTCCGGCATTGCGTATTCGACATTATTCGGCGGAAGCACGCCCGCGTCGCCTGTGGCCGTGGGCGGTGGCATCGCCGTCGATACCAACGGCAATATGTATTTCAGCGGGACGACAAACTTCTACAACAGCGGCCTGGGCGAGTACGGCGACAGCATTGCGGGAACGGATTTCCCGATTCTGAATGCGTATCAGCCATGCCTCGATACCGTGCCGCCCCGTGTCCTAGCGAATCCAAACGCATGTTCAGCGACCGGCCTTGCAACGCCCTATCCCACTGATGCGTTTGTCGCAAAAATAAATCCCAGCGCCCCGGCTGGTACGCAGCTTCTGTTCTCGACTTATCTTGGGGGCTCGGGCAATGACACCAGCACTGGCGTGGCGGTGAATGCGGGTGCGACCAGCGTTTATCTGACGGGAGAAACCAACTCCAGCGATATCTCACTTCCCATCAGCAGTGGCACTTACCAGACATGCCTGGATACTCCTCCACCCAACGTGTCGCCGTGTCCGACGATTGCATCTCCCGCGCCTTTCGACGCCTATGTGGCCGAGATGAGCAATCCCTCCCCAACTACCACGGGAACGCCAGTGGACGTGGGTCTCAGCTACTACACGTATCTAGGCGGGTCAGGCAATGATAGCGGCCTTGCGATCACCGTCGATAGCTCCAACGACGCTCTCGTGACGGGCTCGACCTCTTCGTCAAACTTCCCGGTAACCCTTACGCTTACTCCTCTGCAAAGCACTCTGAACGGCACACAGAACGCCTTCTACGCGGAGATCAATCCCTCGACGACGACCGGCGTGACCAATGGAACTTACGTCACATATTTTGGCGGCAATGCAGTGGATCGCGGCACCGGGATCGCAATCGATCCCGCCCAGAATACTTATTTTGTCGGCGACACTACTTCCAACAATCTTCAGTTGGTCAATCCTTTGCCGTATCCGGGCGGAAACGCATTCTCGGGGAGCAGTGACGCCTTCCTGGTTGAATTGGGAACAGCCAACTTCTTGAGTCTCAACAACCCCGTGGTTTCCCCGGCAGGAGTGGTGAGCGCCGGGAACCAGGTCACAATCACCTACATAGTCGCCAACGAAGGGCCAGATCCGGCAACGAATATCACGGTGACCGCCCAGATTACGCAAGGCAGCGGCGCGGCCTTCAACAGCGCCAGCGCCGCTTCCGGCACATGCAGCACGGCGAACAGTTCCCAGGCGGTTTGCCAGATCTTAACTCTGCAATCCGGTTCCACCTCGACGGTAAGTTTTGTAGTTACCCCGAACACTGTGGGCTCTTACGCCGTCACGGCCACGGTAGCCAACGCCAACAACATCAACACCAGCAATAGCATGGCCGTAAACTTCACCGCCGGCGGCTTCAACATCTCGATCAATCCCTCGGCCCAAACGGTGGTTGCCGGGAACCAGGCTACCTATACGGTCACGCTCGCTCCAGTTCCGGTATTCGGAGCGGCGGTGGCTCTGAGTTGCGGCAGCGTCCCCACGGGCGCGAAGTGCAACTTCACTTCCAACACCATTAATTTTGGCAACGGCACCTCCAGCGAGTCTCCCGTCCTGAACCTCACCACCAGCCCACAACCCGTGCCCATCGCCGATTCTCGCTCCGGTCGCGGCTCGCTTTATGCCCTCTGGCTGATGGTTCCAGGCCTCACGGTGCTGGGATTAGGCGCGAGCGGTAAACGCCGCCGCGGCAGATTCCTGGGCGGCCTCGCGCTGTTGGCGCTCTTCACACTCGTGTTCCTGCAACCCTCCTGCTCCAGCAAGAAACAGCAGCCGCCAGTCGCAGGAACGCCTACGGGCACCTATTCGCTCACCGTCACAGCCAGCTCTGGGACCTACACCAAAACTGTGCCCTTCAGCTTGACTGTAACGCCGTAAAGCACGTGGCCCCGGACGCCTTCGTCCGGGGCCTAATCACTATATTTGCGCGGCGAGGGACGAAGACGCCCGCCGCTACGCCCGCCCCGCAAACTCCCGCGTCTCCGTCGACACCTTCACCCGCTCCCCCTCTTTAATGAAAAGCGGAACCCGAATCTCCACGCCCGTTTCCAGCGTCGCCGGTTTGGTGACGCTGCCGCCGGATGAATCCCCTTTCACCCCCGGCTCGGTTCGACTCACCAACAATTCCACATGCGTGGGCATCTGCAACCCGATGGGATTGCCGTTGTATTTATGCATCTGAATGATGAGCCCTTCCACCAGAAAGTCCCGCGCCTCTCCCACCATATCTTCGGAAAGCGTGTGGGTTTCAAAGCTCTCCTGGTCCATGAAGTAGAAACCATCCGCATCGCTGTATAAATACGATGCCGGAACCATCTCCAGATCCGGCTCTTTGAATTTATCGCTGGCCTTGAATGTCTTATCAAACACCGCCTGGGTGAGCAGATTGCGCATCTTCAAACGCACTAACGTCTGCGCCCCTCTCGCCGTCGGCGTCGACACCTGCACGTCCAGGCAATGAAACGGGGTGTTTTCAAATTCAAAAAACATTTTTCGCTTAATATCGATGGCATCGATGAGTGCGGCCATGGGTTGGAAACCCTCAGAAAGGAATAAATGCTGGCAGGATTCCTGCCCTGGATTAGAGTTTAAGGGTTTTACGCGCCGGCGGAAAGTTTGTGATGGCTCTTGGCTTCGGCAATTCCATACTGCCGAATCTTGTACAGCAGCGCCTTGTAACTGATCTGTAGAAGCACCGCCGCTTGTTTGCGGTTCCAGTTCGTCTGCTCCAGCGCCTGCCGGATGGCTTCGCCTTCAGCCTCATCCTTGGCCGAGCGTGCTAGAGATTTTAATCCCCCGCCGCTTTCTGCACCTTTCGCGTTCGCCCCGCTAAAACCTGCGGACTCCGAGCGCGCACCGCCGCCGTTGCCGTCATGCAGCGGTTGCTGCAATTCGGCCACCGCAAGATTCTCGTCGCCGAGAATCAAATAGCGCTTCAAGAAATTATTCAGCTCGCGCAAATTGCCCGGCCACGAATACGCCTGGCAAGCCTCCAGCATCGCCGGAGAAAGCGGCAGCTGCGGCCGCGCGTACCGTTCCGCCATGCGCGTCATGAAATGCTTCAGCAGGACCGGAACTTCTTCCTTGCGATCGCGCAGCGGCGGCAACTGCAGGGTGAATGCGTTGAGCCGGTAGTAAAGATCCTCGCGCAACCGCTTCGCCGCCAAAGCCTGCGGAATATCGATGTTCGTCGCCGCCAGGATGCGCACGTCCACTTTGATCACCGACCGGCTGCCCAGCCGCGAGAAACTTTGGTCCTGCAAAACATGCAGCAGCTTCGCCTGCAATACCGGCGGCATCTCGCCGATTTCATCCAGCAGGATCGTGCCCTTGTTGCACAACTCGAACTTGCCCGGCTTCGCGTGCGTCGCGCCGGTAAACGCGCCTGGCTCGTAGCCGAACAGTTCACTCTCCAGCAGATCAGCGGGAACCGCCGCGCAATTCACCTTCAGAAACGTGCGATGCGCCCGCGGCGAAAGCTTGTGAATCAATCGCGCCAACACTTCTTTTCCCGTGCCGCTTTCGCCCAGCAGCAACACCGGAATATCCACGTGCGCGACTAGCGCCGCCTGCGATCGAATCTTGCGCATCGGAGCGCTGGCCGCGATGAAGAACACATCATCGCCCACTTCTTCTGCTTCTCCGCCAACCGGCGCTTTGCCTTGACCCAGGCACTGATCGATGACGTTATCCAACTCCGCTTTCTGAAAAGGTTTGGTCAGATAATCGTGCGCGCCCAGCCGCATCGCCTGTACGACCTTCTTGGTATCGTTGACGCAAGACAGCATCACCACTTTTACTCCGGGCCGCTTCTGCCGAAGTTGTTCCAGCGTCTCCAGGCCGTCGATCCCCGGCATCAGCACGTCGAGAAGAACGAGATCCGGCTCCATGCCCTTGTCCACGCGTTGCAGCGCCTCTTCGCCCGTCGCCGCCGTTTCTACCTTGTAATCGTCGACCTCCAGCAGCGTCCGGATGTAGCGCAGCATCGCCGGCTCATCATCCACCAGAAGGATCTTGGCGGTTTCCTTCATCGATTCTTCCCTTTGCTCGTAGTCACTCCGGAAGGCTTGAATGGAATGAGGAACGAAAATTTGCAGCCCGCTCCCGGATCGCTTTCCAGCCAGACTTTCCCTCCCATGCCCTGCACCAGCCGGCGCACGATAGCCAGCCCCAGCCCCATGCCGTCCTTGGCTTCGTTTCCCGGCAAGCGGAAGAAATCATCGAACACTTCCTGGTGAAACTCCGCCGGAATTCCCGGCCCAGTGTCCGACACGCTCACCTTCACCGAATTCGGCTGCGTGATATCTTGCCGCCGGCGCTCGCCAGAAGATGCCGGCTGGTCCACTGTACGCCGCTCCCACATATACGGTTCGGCGTGCAACCAGACCGTTCCGCCCTGCGGAATAAACTTGAACGAGTTTTCCAGGAGATTTGAGATCACCCGCTCGAGTTTCGGAGAATCGAAGGGAAACAACGGCAGTTTGTCATTCGCTAAAAAGTACAGTGCCAATCCTTTTTCCTGAAAGCGGGTCGACCACAAACGGCACATCTCCGACAGGCAATCGTTGATGTTGCCCGGCTCGAACTGCATCTTCAGCCCGCCCGTTTCCAGCGCACTGAACATGAGGAAGTCCTGAATGAACGCTTGTAAGCGCTTCCCGCTCGATTGCATGTCATTGAGCACTTCCAGTTGTCGCGCATTCAGCGGACCCAGCTTTCCGCTTTGCAGCAGCTCCACGTAACCATTCAGAATCGCGAGAGGTGTTTTCAGATCGTGAGCCGCTGAACCTAGCGCATTCGTGGTGCGCTGGAATCTCTGTTGCAACTCAGAGTAGGCCTGGGGTAAATCAGCCAAACTGGGAATGCCTTCTCCCGAAATAGACCGTGCCGAGGCCTCATTTTTGGGGCCTCGCAACTCCGGGAGACACGCGTTCTTTTGTCCGGTAGCCATAAGGGACGGTCTAGCACAGAAGGGGGGAAGAACGCTTCCTCTGCTTGAGAGAAGATTGCTGTAAAGAAATCGTATGCCAGCCGACTTTTCATTGTCAACGAAAAATGCAACTGGATTACCCAAGTGTAGCAAAACCTTGCACTTGTACAAGCGTCCCAAGGTAGCTGACCGATGATCGCCGCGCCCGCGCACGGCCTGCGAAAATCATGAAAATCCGCCATTTAGCCGCCTTCGCCTCGACTCCTCCCGATTCTGCCCGTCCATCCCCGGAATTGGCCTTTGTCTTGTCCGAGATCGACCGGCGGCTTAGGGTTTTGGCCACTAAGATGCTTAAAACCTCTGGTTACACCCGAGGGAGAGGTCTGGGCGTGGGCATGAGGAGGATTATTCCAACGGCCGAACGTCGGCGATGGCCGCGTTTGCCGCTCGCTATTCCAGTCTTTGTGCGCAGCGAGGCCGAGGCCGACAAACAGTTCCTCGAGTTTGCCACTGCCCTCAACGTCTCCGCCGGCGGTATGCTCGTTGCTGTTCGCCGGTCGATTCCTCCCGCGGCACAGGTTTCACTGGAAATACCCAGCGCTCCCGTTGCCGCCCTGGCTGAGCTGCCAAACGTGACCAGAAATCTGCGCGCCCGCGTATTACGTACCAAGCCTGGCGAAGGTTACCATCTGGTCGGGCTGAAGTTCTCCCGCCCGCTCGCACCCTCTCGAATTAAGGCTAAAACACGGCGGAAGCTTGTCTCGGCTGTGTGAAAATGTTTTCCTCTCCGCTCTGCTTTTACCTTTCCTGGCTTCCTGCCACTTTTGCCCATTACTTGCTCGCTACCCCTTCAATCTTTAGTAAGTTGCTTTTCGTCAATTAGATAGACTATGCTCCGAAGAGTACTTGTGCTCTCCCGCATTTGGCGCTCCGGATGCACTTCAGGAGGCACACCCCTCCCTGAGTGCGGAATCCAGGAACACCTATGAGTTCTTCAAACCCAGTCAGCGCACTCATTCAGCCTCTTGGCGAAATGCCGCCGGAATCTGTCATCTTCGGCGCCTCCGACATGATGCAGGCGCTGCGCGAGCGCCTGGCCAAAATTGCCGGCGCGAACGTGCCAGTGCTCATCCAAGGAGAGAGCGGCACCGGCAAAGACATCATCGCCCGCATGATCCACATTGCTTCTCCTTGGAAAACCGGACCATGGGTCAAGGTGAACTGTCCCGCGATTCCCGGCACTCTGCTGGAGAGCGAACTGTTCGGCTACGAAAAAGGAGCGTTCACCGGCGCTTACGGCATGAAGCCGGGGCGCGTGGAAATGGCCCACCGCGGCACGCTATTTCTCGATGAAATTTCCGAGCTCGATATGCCCCTGCAATCGAAGCTGCTCCAGCTTCTTCAGGACGGCCAATTCTGCCGCATCGGCGCGCAGGAGGATAAGAAGGTCGAAGTCCGCGTCGTGTGCGCCACCAATCGCAAGCTGGAAGAAGAGATCGCCGCCGGTACCTTCCGCGCCGATCTTTATTACCGCATCAATGTCGTGAATCTGCGCATGCCTTCCCTGCGCGAGCGCGCCGCCGATATTCCGCAACTGGTCAACTACTTCCTGGAATATTACAACCGCAAATTCAATGCGCGCGCCAACCCGATCTCGGCCGAGCTGATGAACACCTTGAAGAAATATCATTGGCCGGGAAACGTTCGCGAGCTGGAAAATCTGATGAAGCGCTACGTAATCCTCGGCGCTGAAGAGGCTATCTCCGGCGACCTGCGCCCCCACGAGCCCGATTTTTTCAGCGCCGATATTTCCGTGGACGGCCCCATCTCGCTCAAGAAAATCACCCGCCAGGCCATTCACGAGCTCGAACGCAAGATCATCCTGAAAGTGCTGCAGCACCATCACTGGAATCGCAAGAGCGCCGCTCGCGCCCTGAACATCAGCTATCGCGCCCTGCTCTACAAGATCCGCGATGCCGGCTTACCCTCCAACCGCGCCCCGCGCCGCCCGCAGCCCGAAGACAACGGCAACCATCTCGCCGCCGACTGAGTGCGTTCTGGAAAAAAGAACCCATATTTCTCTCCTCGACAAGCGGTGACAAGATCCCAAGCAGGCCCGGGGTGTTTGGTTACAACAATTACTTCGTCACCACAAACTGCGGATTGCTGTTGAGCGTTCCCGATGGCGTGACCACAGAAACCACGCCCGTTGTCGCGCCCTTCGGCACCGTCGCTATGATGTAAGTATCGGACTCAACCGTGAAGGCCGCCGCCACGCCGTTGAAGGTCACGCTGGTAGATCCAGTCAGGTTGTTGCCAAGGATGAGAACGCTCCGCCCGACTGGGCCCAGGGTAGGGACGGTTTCAACCAGCGGACCGAAATTGTTCGAGAAACTGTAGATCGCACCATCGGTTTGTTGGCCGAAGTTCAAGACGGCTCCGTAGAGGTTGCCGTTGGGCGCCTGAAACAGACCTGTATAAGGGACATTCCCACCTGTGCAGCAAGAGAAGTTGTAGAGCGTGGTGTGCGTGCCTGATGCAGTGAGCTGATAGATGGTTCCATTACCGCTGATCCCGCTGGTAGTGCCATAGAAGTTGCCGTCGCTGGCCAATGTAAGTCCCGCGCGGGGAAAGGACTCGTTTCCATAGGTAAAGTCATACAGGTTCAGATACTCGCGGGTCGATGTAATTTCGAAAAGCGTGCCTTCCCCGGCGGTGCCGCCAAACTGGGTTACGCCGAAAAGATTGCCCTCGGAGTCTTGCACGACCGCGATGGGCTCGCCGCCACGAGGGCAAGCCGTGTAACGGCACAGGAAGGTGTGAACTATGTTGAAACGACCGCTAGTCGTCAGATCGTACAAGACACCCGCGCCTGCGGATCCTCCGTCGCTGGTGGTGCCGTATAAGTTTCCATCGCTTCCCTGAACCGGAGCGAACTGTGGCCATTTGCCGTCAGCGCAATTGGCAAGCGAGCAAAAAGCGTGCACCACGCTGAATACGCCAGCCGGGGTGATCTCGAACAGAGTGCCGGCATTGAACTGCCCACCCCCGTAGGCGGAGCCGTAGAGATTTCCGTTGGCGGCTTGTATAAGTCCGACCGGGCTTTGGCCATCGAGGCAGGGATCGACAGTGCAGAACGTGTGCAGGATGGTGAACTGGCCGTCGAGCGTAATTTTGTAAACCGTTCCCCATCCAGCACCATTGTTTAAATCGGAGCCACCTGCCGAGGTCACACCATAGAGGTTTCCATCACTGCCGAGAATGGGAGGTGTCTCGGGCCACGCGCCATCGCTGCAGTGCGGCTTCGCGCAGAAGTTATAGAGCGTGCTGATCTCACCGGCGGGCGTCATCTTGAACAAATTGCCGTTCTCCGATGTGTTCCCGAAGGTGGATGTCCCGTAGAAGTTTCCGTCCGTCGCCTGGATCACGGTACTGGGTTGGTCCCCGTTGGTGCCATTGAAGACGACCGGGTAGGTCACGGTTTGTGCTTGAGCGCGCACCGCCAGGCTGAAGGTGAAGGCCGCGCATACCACCGCAAGACCGGGAGTCAACCGAAACTTTGAAGTCTTCATCGAGAAATCCCCCCCAGATGGTTTTGAAGTCAGTGAAACTCGAAACCTCTGCTGCAAACAACTACTTGCTCACACCGCAAACTGCGGATAGCTGGTTAGCGTTCCTGACGGCGTGAGCACAGAAACCACGCTCGTCGTGCCATTATGAAAATCCTCTTCGTAGGAGGCTACGGTGTGATCTCAAACACCGTTCCTACTCCCGCCGTGCCGCCGCCTGACGTTGTGCCGTAGAGATTCCCTGTGGAATCGACTAGCAAACCGTCAGGATTTTTGCCATCCGTGGAATCACTCGGAAAACTGTGCAGAAGGGTATAAGACCATGCACCGTTTTCTGCCGGCTTGAGTTGAAAGACCGTGCCATAACCTCCAGGGCCGCCACCATAGGTAGCGCCATAAAGATTGCCCGCCGATTCGACGAGGAGTGGGTTAGCACCGTATTCGTCTGGCCCCCCGTCTAAAAAGCTGTATAAAACGGTCTCTTGCCAGGCCGCGCCCGATATCTGCGACAACTCGTATACAACGCCATGTCCGTTGCCACCCGAGTCCGTTGTGCCGTAGAGATTGCCATCGCTGCCGAGGATCACCCCGTCTACGCCATATCCCCCCGATGCTCCGGAGCCGCTGGTGTTGAACTCGAACAGAGTGACTTCCTGCCAACCGCTGTTCGTTTTCTTCAACTCAAAGAGGGTGCCACCACCTTCACCGCCGTAGTAGTTCGTGCCGTAGAGGTTCCCGGCCTTATCGAAAACCAGGCTGTCTGGCAAGCCGCCAGCGGCGGTCAATATGTTGTGAGTCCATTGCCCACCCGTATGCTGTAGTTCAAAGACAGTTCCCCCTTCACCCTCGCCGGCCCAATAGGTGGTGCCATACAGGTTTCCGTCAGGGCCCATGAACAGGTGATAGGGTCGCCACCCTTCCGTCTGGCTGGCGTTCCATATGATGTTTTCCGTCCATGCACCCGAGCCGTTCGGCGACAACACATAAGCCGCACCGCAGGAATAGTCGGCGAAACCGTCGGTACAGATTTTGTTGCCACCGGAATAGAGTGTTCCGTAGAGATTTCCGGACGAATCCATGACCAGCGCATTGGGATAGCCCGTGCTGGATGGGAAGGCATAGGCCAACTTTACGGTCCATCCTCCTTCCGCCGAGGGAGACATCTCAAAGACCGTTCCGCCGCCCACCCCGCCGTTACCGTTAACGCCGTAATAATTTCCGGCACCATCAGAAATCAGTGCGCCCATCGGCCTATTGCCAACGGAGCCCTCGGTTGTGAAACTGACAAGGACTTTTTCTTTTGGTGAGTCTTGCTGGGCGACCGCGTGGGTCACCGAAAGCATTACGGTTAGCAAGAGCAAGGTGATGGGCGGGAAATGCTGCTGCTTGATTCGCATGTCAGTCTCCTCGAGGAACTTCAGCGATCTAGGGTGTATCTTTTTTCAAGCTTCGACTATTACTCAAATCATTACTTCGTCACGACAAATTGCGGATTGCTGTTCAACGTTCCCGACGGCGTGACCACGGAAACAACGCCCGTCGTCGCTCCCGCTGGAACTGTCGCTTTGATGTAGGTATCGGACTCGACTGTGAACTTCGCTTCTACGCCGTTGAACATGACGCTGGTCGATCCGGTCAGGTTATTGCCGAGGATGAGAACGGTTTTTCCAACTTTGCCAACCCCCGGTGCGGGTTTTACCGACGGGCTCAGGCCATTCGAGAATTCGAAGACTGTGCCCAAGGGGTCGTCGCCAGGGCCGCCGGGAGTGGTTCCATATAAGTTGCCGTCGGTGGCTTGCAGGAGCGGCCCAGCCGGTTCGTCGCCATAAGGAGGCGCGAAGGTGTAGAGCGTTTTGAACTCTCCCGCCGTCGTGATCTCAAAAATGGTTCCGGCATTGGCGGGCCCGCCTTCTGCCGTGATTCCATAAAAATTGCCATCGTTGCCCAACGTCAATCCTTCATCGGGATAGGCTCCATCGGTTTTGTCGAAGTTGTGCAGGTTGATGAACTGTTGTTTCGCTGTGAGTTCAAAGACGGTTCCGTAGTCGCCTTTGCTGCCACCATATTGGGTTGTGCCAAAGAAATTTCCATTGGCATCCTGCACAAGCGCCAGCGGCCCCGAGCCACTGGTGCAGAAGATCCCCCTGCAAAAGCTGTAAAGCGCCTTATAGTCTCCCGCCAGCGTGAATCTGTATAAGACGCCTCCCCCGTTGTATTGCCATGCCGCGCCGTAGAGGTTTCCGTCGCTGCCCACGATCAGCGGAGAGACCGGACTATTGCCATCTGCGCAATTCGCCAGCGAACAAAAACTGTAGAGCGACGTGAACTGGCCGCTCGGCGTGATCTTGAAGATCGTGCCCGCGTTGAAATTTCCTCCCCCGAATGTTGTGCCGTAAAAATTCCCGTCGCTGGCCGCGACCAGACCGTTTGGGGTCGAGCCATCGGCGCAGTTCGCCAGCGAGCAGAATGTATAGAGCGTCGTAAGTTCGCCACTCAGCGCCATCTTGTAGACCGTTCCGTATCCGTAGTCGATCCCAGTGGTCGTACCGTAAAGGTTGCCGTCACTTCCGAGCACTGGAGCCCACTCGGGAGTTGTGCCGTCGGCGCAATTGGGCCGTTTGCAAAAATCGTAAATCGAGGTGATCTCTCCATTGGGCGTGATGCGGTAGACGTTGCCGTACCCATGACCGCCGCCATTGGTCGTTGTGCCGTAAATGTTTCCGTCCGTCGCCTGGGTTAACGCACCAAAGGGCTGATAGCCGTTCGTGCCATCGAAGGCGGCAAGGTAGGAGAAGTTCTGGGCTTGGGCGCACACCGCCAGGCTGAACGAGAAGGCAACTACTGCCAGAGCGAGCGGTGAGAGTCGGACTATCTTCATATGTTTCTCCATGATTCAATTCGTAGAAATCAGGCCGCGCGGTCGAGGGGGTGACCGCGCAGCCTGAATTTCTACTTCGTCACCACAAACTGCGGATTGCTGTTCAGTGTGCCCGACGGCGTGACCACAGACACCAAGCCCGTCGTTGCTCCCGCCGGAACCGTCGCCTTGATGTAGCTATCGGATTCCACCGTGAATGCCGCCTTCACGCCGTTGAACTCAACACTTCTTGACCCGGTCAAGTGATTGCCGAGAATAATGACGCGAGTGCCGGCGCTTCCGCGCACGGGTACCGTTTCTACCAGCGGACTCAAATTGTTCGAAACCGCGAAGATGGTGCCGTACTCACCCTCATCACGGGGCGCACATCCATACAGCGTGCTGCCGTAGAGTTTTCCGTTCGTGGCTTGAAAAAGCGGGCTCCACGAGTCGTAAACTGTGCCGCCATAACTGCCGGGAACGCAATTGCCGAAAGCATAGATCTGCTTAGCCACAGCTTCTGGTGTGACCTCGAGAATCGTTCCGGCATCGTAGTTGGTAACGACTCCCGGCGTGCTTAGGTAGAGATTTCCATCGTTGGCCAGGGTCAATCCTTCAAAAGGATTCGCTTGCGCGAAGTCGAAATCCTGCAGAACGCTGTACACGTTTTGCGGCGTAACCTTGAAAATGGTCCCATAGCTTTTGCTGCCTCCGTACCTGGTTGTTCCATAGAAATTTCCGCTGGCGTCCTGCACGACCGTGGTCGGCTCGGTTCCGGTGGGGCAGTTGCCGCTGAAGATGGCACAGAACTCTACCAGAGGCTGATAGCTACCTGAGGAAGTGAGTTCGTAGAAGACTCCGCCTCCTCCATCCGTACCTCCACTAGCCGCGATGCCGTAGAGTTGCCCGTCCATGCCTTCAATCGGGGGAAAGTCGGGGTAGCCTCCATCATCACATTTCGCCAGCGAACAGAAAACGTGAAGTGATTTGAACTCACCGCTCGCCGTGATCTCAAAAATCGTGCCCGCACCAGTTCCGTTGTAGTCATTTCCGCCGTTCAGAGTCGTGCCGTAGAGATTCCCGTCGCTGGCCTGGATGATTCCGTTCGGGTACTGGCCATCGACACATGGCGTTGTGGGACAGAAGGCATACAAGGTCGTTAGCTTGCCGCTCAGCGTCAACTTGTAAACCGTTCCGGAGCCGCTCGTGGCGCCGGTATCGTTGCCACCGGAATAGGTCACTCCGTAGAGGTTTCCATCGCTTCCGAGTATGGGCGATGTGGAGGGATACTCCCCGTCAGCGCAGTTAGCCAGCGAACAGAAACTGTAAAAATTGCTGGCCTTCCCTCCTGGCGTCAATTCGTAGACGTTGCCCTTTCCATAAGCGCCGCCGGCAACGGTTGTGCCGTAAAAGCGTCCGTTCGTTGCCTGAATGATCGTTTGTCCTTGCGGCAAGTGTCCGTTCTCACCATTAAAGTTCACGACGTTGGTGACGGTCTGTGCCTGGGCGCGCACTCCCGGGCTGAAGATAAGGGCCGCGCACGCTAGTGCAAGGCCGAAGGCGAGGTGAAATTTTGAAGTCTTCATCGAGATAACCCCTACAGATGCCCGGCAGGGCAGAGTAAATGTCTGAAGTCAAAGAAACTTGAACGTCCTGCTCGCGAAAAACTACTTCGTCACCACAAACTGCGGATTGCTATTCAGCGTCCCCTTTTGCGTAACCACAGACACCACGCCCGTCTTCGCGCCCGCCGGAACCGTCGCTTTGATGTAGGTATCGGACTCGACCGTAAATGCCGCCTCCACGCCGTTGAAGGTGACGCTGGTCGAGCCCGTCAGCCCGTTGCCGATGATGATGATGCTTTGGCCGACTTTGCCGCCCGCGGGAGCGGTTTCCACCAGTGGGTTCAAGCTGTTATTGAGGCTCAACATGGCGCCATAGCAACATGCGCCGGTGCCGTAGAGAGTGGATCCGTAGAAAAGGCCGTCGGTACCTTGAAAAAGCCCGTTCCATGGGTCGTAGGGCTCGTTAAGGCTGTCGAAGGTGTAGAGCGGAGTGTATACACCTTTTGGCGTGATCTCAAAAAGTGTTCCTGCATAGTCGCCCGTCCCGCTGTCAGTCGCAATTCCGTAGAGGTTGCCGTCGTTGGCTAGGGTTACTCCAAACGCGGGATCGTTTCCGTGCCTCGCGTCGAACCAGTGAAGGACGCGATACTGATATTTCTTCGCCGTGATTTCGAATACTGTCCCATAATCGCTATCGCCGCCATACCTGGCTGTGCCAAAAAAGTTTCCTTCGGCGTCCTGCACAAGCGCGCTCGGGTACGAACCATTACAGTTGGTATCGGTATAAAAACAGAAGTTGTACAACACCTTATAGGCTCCCTCGGGAGTGATTTGGTAAAAGACGCCGCCTCCAAAAGTTCCTCCACCTCCCGTGCCGTAGAAATTTCCATCGATGCCTTGAATTGCGTTCGCTCCCGAGCCGTCCGTGCAATTCGGCTGCGAGCAGAATGAATGGAGCACTTTGAATGCGCCGGTCGGGGTGACCTTAAAAAACGTGCCAGAATTGTTTGCGCCCCCGAGCTCAGTAGTGCCGTAGAAATTGCCGTCCTGACCCTGGATGACCCCATTCGGACCCTCGCCGTCCGTGCACCCAGAGTTGGAACAGAAGGTGTAAAGGACCGTAAGCTGGCCGCCAAGCGTCATCTTATAAAATGTCCCAGAGTTTGTAGCGTTGCCCCCATACGGCACTACACCGTACAGGTTGCCGTCGCTTCCGAGTACGGGGCTCGCATAGGGTTGTTGGCCGTCAGCGCAGCCGGGCAGGGAGCAAAAGCTGTAAATTGTGCTGAGTTCTCCGGCAAGGGTCATGCGGAAAATCGTGCCGTAATTCGCACTATTGAGAACCCCGGCGGTTGCGCCATAGAGATTTCCGTCTGTCGCTTGGACTAACGAGAACGCTCGTGTCTGAACGCCCGTGAACTGCGCCAGAAAGTCCACGGTCTGCGCCTCGGCGCGGACTGCTAAGCTGAAGCTGAGCGCCGCATACGCGAGCGTAACCCCGACCACGAATTGCAATTTGGAACTCTTCATTGCTCCCCCACAGAACCGGCAGCGACAAACTGCACAGATGATTTGAAGTCAGTGAAACTCGAAACCTGGCAAAACTACTTCGTCACGACAAACTGCGGATTGCTGTTCAATGTTCCGGTCGGCGTGACCACAGACACCACGCCCGTCGTCGCTCCCTTCGGCACTGTCGCTTTAATGTAGGTATCGGACCCGACAGTGAACGCCGCTTCCACTCCGTTGAACTTAACGCTGGTCGACCCGGTCAGATTGTTGCCGAGGATTAGAATGGTTTGTCCCGCCGTGCCCCCCAAGGGCACGGTTTCAACCAGCGGACTGAGGCCGTTATCCAGGCTGAAGATTGTCCCCCCGTTCGCAATGAAGCTGTACAGCGTGGTTCCGTAGATTTCGCCGTTAGTGGCTTGAACAAGCGGCCCCGCGTAAGGATCGTAGCCGGCGCTACCGAAGCCATAGAGAGTCGTGTAGCTGCCCGCTGGAGTCATCTTAAAAAGGTGTCCGAAACCGTTGAACTCGTCGTCCTCCGTAGCACCGTAGAAATTGCCATCGTTGGCCAGAGTCAGCCCATAGGTGGGGATGTTTCCCTGATTCACCCTGAACGACAGCAGGGTGCGTTCCTCTCCGCTCGATGTGATTTCGAATATGGTCCCGCCGCCATAGCTTCCATCGGCAAAAGTCGTGCCATAGAAATTTCCGTTGGCGCCCTGCACCACGCCGCTCGGTCCATATCCATCGGGGCAACCCGATACGGCGCAGAAGTTGTAAAGCACCGTGTAAGCGCCATCCGGGGTCAATCGGTAGAAGACGCCGGCGTCGTTGGTGCCGCCGGACGCGGTGCCATAGAAATTTCCGTCAGTGGCCTGGATCGGTGCGAATTTCGGCAATAGGCCGTCCGTGCAGTTGGTCATTTCACAGAAGGTATGCAGCAATGTGAACTGGCCAGTCAGGCTGAAGCGGAAGATGGTGCCGTAGTTTTTCTTTCCGCCCCATTGGGCGACGCCGTATAAATTTCCGTCGGCGCCTTGCATGATTCCTTGCGGAACAAGGCCGTCATAGCAGCCCCGCGCTGGACAGAAGTTGTACAGTGTGGTGATTTTGCCGTCCAGCGTCATCCTGAAAATAGTTCCTGTGTCCTTACCGACGTTGCCGCCGTCAGTAAAACCGTATAGGTTTCCGTCGCTAGCGAATATTAACGACGCAGGGTTGTTCCCGTCAGCGCATTTGGCCTGAGAGCAGAAGCTGTAAATCGTGGTGAGTTCTCCGGCCGGCGTCATGCGAAAGACCTGACCTTCACCGAAGCTTCCGCCGCTGCCTGTGCCGTAGAAATTCCCGTCACTTGCCAGAGTTATCGAGCCAGCGCCTGCCGAGTCAGTGAACTGATAGACGAAAGTTACGGTCTGTGCCTGGGCGCACACCGCCAGGATGAAGGTGGAGGCCGCGCATGCCAGCGCGAGGCCAAGGGCAAACGGGAATTTGGAATTCTTCATAAGGTATCCTCGTCAGGTGCTCCGCAGAGCCGGCGAAACATAAATGAGCCGAGCTGACGCGCTCAGAAGTCGTGCAGGTTGCCGTGTGCGAGTGCACACAGGTTGCGGGGAGGGGCAAAAACTAGCGCAGACGATAGCACGAATGTCAGACGCTGAGCAAGGGCGAGCCATGGTTGAAAGATCCGATTGCAACGATTGCAACTGTGTGTAGATTCCGTCCCTTGATGACTCGTCCTGCAGCCAGCCGCAGCCAACTCCCCAAATAAATCGAGTCAATTTCACGCGCACCGGTTCTTCAAAGACGCGCGTAGCGCAGCGCATGCGTAAGCCGCTGGCCCCAATGCCTCGCCGCTCGCGCAGACGGCCGGACTCTGAAAGCCTTTGCCTGACGCAACAGCGCCAGCAACTCAGCATCGGTGAGAATGGGGATTCGGCACAGGGACTGAATGTTTTTCAGCTCCAGATAACATGGCAGCGAAGGATTGAAAATTGCCAGCCGCGCCCCCTGCCGGTCGGCCGCCTGCCACAATGCAGCCAACTCCGCCATCGTCTCCGGGATCAGCGTCTCTACCTCCGAGAAATCGAGCACCACGTTGAGCTTGGCGAGTTTTGCAATTACCGCTTGCCGCAGCACATCGACGTCCTCCTGGCTAGTGATCGTGCCTAGGCAAAACACAACCGCGAGGTCGGCCATATCCAGCAAATTCGTGCGCAGCATAGATCCATCTCCTAAGGGTGCTTCCGCTTTTGAGGCCAGGATTTTTCGAACCGGGCGGGGGAATCTCGCCCTGAAGATTGAGCTAACTGCCAGCTTTATCACAAGCGACGGGATGCGCCTGTCGCACAATGTCGCACTATGTCGCACTTGCGCGGAGGGCCGACGAACAGCGCAGGCAATCTGGATAGTGGTACAGCTTGAGACTAACCGGCCGTCCGAGGGGCAGGCGGATCGCTTCGAAAACTCGTAACGCGCTTTACATAGCAATCCTCGTGGACGGCCTTGCCGTTTTCATCGGCATGGAGATCGGCCGTGAGATCGACTGGCTTGGCGCAATATACACAGGGTACTTCTGAGAAAGGGGGACCACCCATAAATGCCTCCTTTGGACGGTCACAAGTAGCGTAGCTGTAAAGCGGAGGGAAGTCTGAGCAATACAGACCGATGTGGGAAATGACCCTACTGTAATTAGATTCAACCTGCACCGATCCCACAATTTGCGGCCATGTCTTAAACGCGTCATTTAAGACAAGCCGCCGCAATTTGCCAATCGTTGAAACAGTAAGGAAGAACGGGTTACACTCATTTCGCGGCGTGCACGGCTACTCCCCCCTTTAATGACGGACACCTGCATGACAACCAATGACCACCGGGGATTCCAAACCGAAATCCAAAATCGAG
Source organism: uncultured Acidobacteriaceae bacterium (assembly GCA_963818935.1). Lineage (GTDB taxonomy): Bacteria > Acidobacteriota > Terriglobia > Terriglobales > Acidobacteriaceae > Sulfotelmatobacter. The sequence continues at coordinate 11,538 of CAWFUK010000094.1, read as the reverse complement.
CCGCTCACCCGTGCCGACCGTCTCGACTACTGGCAGGAGATCGCGAAATATCTGGATCGCGAGGTGCGCACCGTCCAGCGCTGGGAGCGGGAGAAGTCTCTGCCCGTCCGCCGGCTCAGCGGCGATGGCGACGAGAGTCAGCAGCCCAGGGTTTTTGCCTACAAGTCAGAAATTGATTCGTGGCTGGCTCTGCAGTCAGGCCAAGGCGCTTTTCCATTAGGTTCTGCCCCAGGACTAACCGAAGCCAACCCTTCATCCGTCCTGCGGATCGCCGTATTGCCCCTGGAGAATAGCGGAGGCAATCCCGAGACCGAGTTCCTGAGCGATGGCGTCACCGATAGCCTCATCACCAGGCTGTCGCAGTTGTCCAGTTTGCGGGTTATCTCCCGCACTTCCGTCTTCCGCTACAAGGGACAAGCCATCGATCCCGCCGAGGTGGGGCGCGAACTGGAAGTGGGCGCGGTGCTGGTAGGCCGCATGGTAACCCGGGGCAATGCAGTTTCCGTGAGCCTGGAACTGATTGACATCCGCGACAATAGCATCATCTGGGCAGGGCGCTACAACCGCGGCATCGACGATCTGGTCAGCGTTGAGGATGAGATCTCCCAGAGCGTAGCCGAGAAACTCGAGGTCAAACTGACCGGGGACGCGCACACCCTGCTGCCCAAACGCAGCCAGCAGAACCCCCTGGCCTATCAGCTCTATCTCAAGGGCCGCTACTATTGGAACAAGCGTACCGGCGACGCCGTCCGGAGAGGGCTGGATTATTTCAACCAAGCCATCGAGGTGGACCCTGGCTACGGGCTGGCCTATGCGGGAATCGCTGACTCTTACGCCATGGCGGTTTTCAATATCATGATCTCCCCCCGCGATGGCCTGCCCAAGGCGCGAGCCGCGGCCACCAGGGCGTTGGAACTGGATGCGCGCCTGGCCGAAGCCCGCTCCTCCCTGGCCTTCGTAAAAATGTTCTACGACTGGGACTGGGCGGGAGCGGAACAGGAATTTCGTCACACCTTCGAGCTCAACCCCAACTACTCGATCGCCCGCCAATGGTACGCGATGGAGCTGGCAGCTCTGGGACGGCACGAAGAGGCTGTGCGCGAAACTGAGCGCGGTCTGGGGATCGATCCGCTCTCGTTGTCCATCAACGCAACCTCCAGTTTGCTCCGGTACTTCGTGCGCCAATATGACGAAGCCTTGCAGCAGGGCCTGGCCACGGTCGAGATGGACCCTAATTTTTTTGCTTCACATTTCGCTTCGGGTCTAGCCCTCGAACAAAAAGGACAACTGGAAAAGGCCATCCTCGAATTCAGGGCGAGCGCCGACCTTTCCGGCCGCTGGCCGCTGTTTCTGGCGGCTTACGGGCATGCTTGCGCTGCCGCCGGTCACCGCGAGGAAGCTCTGAAGGTCATCGCCGAACTGCGCGATACATCGGTGAGGAAGTATGTTTCTTCCTTCGCTGTCGCAGCCGTCTATGCAGGGTCAGGCGACAATCTGCTCACCCTGGACTGGCTGGAGAAAGCCTATGACGAACGCGGAACCTGGATGATCTTCCTGAATGTTCATCCTTACTTTGATTTTCTTCGTGCCGAGCCACGATTTCAGAATCTGCTGAGAAAGATGGGCCTGCCGAAAGCCACGCGGTCATCGTAAATCCGCGCGATTCGACTAGCTCTTCTTGGCAGGAAATGGCTTCCCGACTTGTACATACAACAATCGCATACAAAACCATATTTACAATGTTCCAGTCGGAACATTGGCTGGTGGCCCACCCTTAACGATCTTTGAGTGGGGGGGCTGGCTCAGTCGACGCATTTCTTCCTCGCTGACAAGAACTGGATGCCCCACCCGTGGCGGTTTCACGGGTGGAACGCGATGCTTGTCGGATCAGGAAGATTTCCCATATGAAAGCTTTGTTTTTGGGTCTCATCTATCGAGACTGCCCGCGCGACCAATCCCAGGAGAGTTCATCGAGGCCCACTCGTAAACTGCAACCGGTGGGGCATCCCGTTCTTGGGACACGGCTGGGCCAACCACCAGGCAGAGCACCTTTTTGTTTTGGCCGCAAGATACGGATGGCCACCGCACGCGCGACTCCGCTATCGTCCGCGCATGCACAAGACAATTGAGCCGACCGTCCTCTACTTCGGAACACCCGTAGCGCTCATCAGCACCTTGAACGTAGACGGCTCGCCGAACTTAGCGCCGATGTCGTCGGTGTGGTGGCTGGGTTGGAGTTGTATGCTTGGCCTGGGCCAGATGGGCCAGACCTCCGACAACCTCATCCGCACGCGCGAGTGTGTGATCAATCTGCCGTCGGAAGATCTGGTCACGCATGTCGACCGGCTCGCGCTGACCACCGGCAAGGATCCCGTGCCGGAAAAGAAACGTCAATGGGGCTATTGCTATGAACCAGACAAATTCGGCATCGCCGGGTTCACTCCGGTCGCGTCGGAATCGATCGCGCCACCGCGCGTGCGCGAGTGTTCGTTTCAAATGGAGGGCATCGTGCACGATTTTCGTCCTTTCGGCAAGAACGTGAGCGCCAACGTCTTCGAGGTGCACATCGTGAAACTGCACGTCGACGAGAGCCTGCTGGTGGGGGAAGGCGCGCGCCCCCATATCGATCCGCTGCGCTGGCGCCCGCTGATCATGAGCTTCTGCCGATTCTTCGGGCTGAGCAGTGAGGTGCATCCGTCGCGCCTGGCGGAGTCAGATTTCATGAAATTCGTAACTCGGGGAACGACGTCGCATGCGGCGAATTCGTCGGTCGCGCAAGAACAGAAATGATGTGCAGTGTCGGTCCCAAACTTTTTCGCGGGTTTTTCCCACCCGCGAACCGCTACGGTTTGACCGCCACAATGTTCAGCGCGCAGGTTTCCCCGCTGAAGCAGAAGGCATTGGTGGAGTCGGGCAGTGGCGAGAACGAAATCTGATTCTCGTCGGTCAGCAGTAGCGTGTTGAGCTGATGCAGCAAGCCGTCAGAGCCGGCTACGTAAATCAGAGTGCCGTCCACAGTAATGTCGGCGGCCACGGGCGTGGCATTGTTCGCGAGTTCAATGCCCGCCGCCACTGATTGGGTGTTGAAGCTGTAGATGAGAACCCCGACGTCCGTGGTGACGATGTAGGCCTGCGTGGCATCGGGCGAGAGAAAGAATGCGATGGGATGGAATGTGCCTTTGCCGAGATCGACGTGCACCGGCGGAAAAGGCACGCCCCCGGTAGTTGTCGCCACGGTCAGCGGCTGCGGGCATAAGGAGGTATTCGGAGGCTGTTGCGAAGAATTCGTAGCAATGATGTCGAGGCCGGTATTATCCAGACCGATGAAATAGTCCAAGCCAATCGGTTGCAGTGGCGTGGGAACGTTGCTAATCACGGGGACATACGGAGGGGTAAGCGGAACGTTGCCGCCCGGAACCATTTTCAAGAACAACGGCGGCCCTGGTAAAGTGCCGGCCGTAAGACTGGTTGCAGAGTAACTACAAGTGCTGTAGGCGGCGAGATTGCCGGGCGTGGCTCCTCCAGAGAGCAGCGCGAACGATCCGTTGGAGTTGAAGACAATCGACGTCGCCGGCGTGGGCAATGAAATCGGCGGCTGCAAGGCCGAAAATCCCGAATAGATATATAAACTTGTCCCGCCATTGCCCAGGATGAAAACCGTCGTTCCATCCGGTGAAAACGCGGCGGCAATTGCGCTATCAATATCAAGTGCGGTGGAATTTGCCGAGTTTGCCGCCGAATTCACGATATACACCTCATTGGGTGTCGACACCGTATCGGAGAAAACCGCGAAGCTGCCGCTGGGTGAAACGGCCAGGACCTTGCCGGTGACGTAGCCCGTCGAGTTGCCCGAAGCCGGCAGCGGGGTAAAGGGGTTGGCCGTTCCAATGCTGCCCGGATTGATGGCCAGCGCGCCGAATTCACTTCCCATATACGCCTTGTCTCCGGCGGGGTCAAACATCAGCGAATTGGGGGGTGTCGGCAAGTTGCTGGCAATTCCGGGAACCGTTTGATTGGTCGCAATGTAATACAGACCTACGGTGCAAAAGGCTTCGCTGTAACAGTCCTGGCTGGTGGCCATGACATTGCTGCTGACCGCGGTCCCCGTCACAATTCCGGAAATGGCCGTTACGGGATAAACCGCCTTCGGAATGTAGGGCGATCCTGCAGGATATCCCGCCGGATTCAAGGGAAATCCGACGTTGCAGGTTGGTGGCGAGCAACTCGCCGTGATGGCCGCTGACCCGACCTGTGGAGAGCTTACCGAGCAGGTCGTCCCTGCGCTGCAACCCGTGGAAGCGCTGCCCGGCGTAAGCGAAGCCGGCGTGCTGGAAACCCAGGTGAGCGGCGGCTTGGGAACAATGCAGCCTTGCACGTCCACCGCAGTCGCGGTAATGGTTTCACTGGTTCCCTTGTTGATTACGAAATTGGTTTCGTTGCTTTGCTGCAAGCCGCTCACGCCGAGTTGCAATGCGATGCACTGCACATTGCAGGTTTCAAAATTGAAGGGCTGACTAAACGCTCCCGAAGCCGACGCGATTACTTGCGTCTGTCCCGGAGTGTTAGGGGCGATTGTGGCCTGGTTGGTGGGCACGTTGTACGTATTGTTGGTGACGACGGGAGTGATCGTGCCTACGGCAGCGTTAGCCTGCGTCCAGGTGAAAGGACCCACCGAAGCGGTGATGTCCGTGCCTTGACTGTAGGCTGTGGCTTGCAGAGTTTCCGTCTGGTTGGCCGAAAGGCAGGCACAAGTCCCGTTCTGACAGACGCTCGTATTGAACGCGATGTCGCATGCCGCAGGCAAGGCGATCTGATTCGGGCAGGCCGGCGGCAGATTATTCACCGGGGGCATGATGCTGACCACGATGTTGTCGATGGGGGGATGCACAAAGACGAGAGTCGGCTCGCTGGTCTGCCCCAAAGCCGCGGCCGTGATCATCGCTGTGCCTTCTCCGGCTGGCGTGCAAACCGTGTAAGAGGGAGCATTCCAGCTGCCGGCACAAGCCCCGCCACCGGGAGCGATATCTACAATGTTGGGATTGGTGGAAGCGTAGGTGAAGACCGGATTGATCGAGCTGTTGGTGACGTTTTGCGCGCTGGCGGTGAACTGAATGACGGCGCCCTCCTGCATGGAATAACTGGTCGCAGGGTTGAGCGTGATCTTCGCCGGAAGCTGCGATACCGGCGCCGGCTGTTTCTTGCCGCCGCATGCGGGCAGCAATAAGAATAAAGAGATCGTGACCGTGACGCACGCCAACCAACCGAAACGCAACCTTCCCATGCACCCTCTCGCCGCCTCGCGCTTTTCCGCGGGCAATAAACTCATCTCAAAAAAGAATTGAACTGGAAAACCTGTAGTTTAGAGGCTGGCCGCGAAATCAGCAAGCCGCAGACGCTGGCGTCATCCGGAGCGAAGCCGTTTTTCAGGCGTAGCGAAGAGCCTGCCCCGAGCGAAGTCGAGGGGATCTCGCCCTGAGCGGATTGCGCGCGAGCCAAGACCGCTGTGGCTTCGTCCTTGCCGACCATCTTGCAATGGGATGCAAAACTCACGCGACTTGCTGTATCGCTTAATCCTCGACGAATGATTTCAGCCGTGCCAGCGACTGGTCCCATTGCTCGGAGACGAGTGCGAGGTAATCCTTTATTTCCTCGATCGGCTCCGTTTTGAGCTGAAACCGGCTCTCGCGGCCAGCGCGCACGCAGCGGACCATGCCTGCGCTCTGCAACACGCGCAGGTGCTTGGTGATGGCTTGGCGCGTGAGCTTCGACCCTTCAGTCAATTGAGAAATTGAATGGGACTCTCCCTGGCACAACCGCGCCACCAGAGACAGGCGCGTCTTATCGCCAAGTGCAGCGAAGACACGCGCGCTGGTATTGCTTCTGGCAGCGATGCGGCTAGGACTTTTGCGCGACATACTTTTCGATGTTCTTCATCTGCTCGCTCCAGCCGCCTTCGTTTCTGCGGAAGTTTTCCAGTTGGCGATCGGCGGGCAGTTTGTCGAAGCCGGATTCGGTGAGGGTGAGGAGCGTGCCAGTCGCGGTTTTCTCCAGCTTGAATTCGACGAGGGTGGTCGGCTCATTTGAATAATCCGCCGGGATGTCGGCCTTCTCCAGCGACTTGATTTGCGGCCAGGTGAAGGAGAAAAGATGCTCAGGCTCCATCTTCTGCACGCGAGCTTCCCACTTGACGTGCTCGTAGCCGGGATGGGTGATGTGCCCGCGCGAGATCTGGCCGGGGACGAACGGGCCGTCGAGCTTGACCTTGAACCACTCGCCAAACTCTCGGTAGTCGGTAAGGGCGCGCCACACGCGGGAAACGGGAGCTTTAAGTTCAATTCGCTTTTCGATGCGGTCGGGCATGGGCAACCTCTGGGTTGCATATTAGCAGGAACAATTCAGAAATGCAACCGGCCGGTTGCGTGTTGCAGCGAAAGCGGCGATTTCCCGTCCGTCTGCGCGCGCCTGTCCCCGCGTTTTGTACCAGGGGGAGCGATGTTGCTTGTGCCAGGGCGATTCCGAGGAGTCAAAACCATTGCTCCGCGCGGCACCGCGCCCACTCAAGCACCGCGAAGAGCGTGGCACCCACTGTTTTAGTCGAGCCGGCGATACAGAAAGCCCGGGCCACCCGCACCTGTATTATAGGTCGGGTGGCCCGTGTGGAATGCACGAGTGTGCGCACCGTCGCTCAGATGTCGACGACAGGATTGTCTCCCTGGGGCTGAAGCGAAACGCACAGAATCGATGAGATCGTGTCGTTTTGCATGTTAAATTGTGGGTCTTCCACGAATTGGTAAAAGCCGGGACCAACCGTTGTAGAAGCTCCACTAAACCCGGCGTTTTCGAAAAACTGCCAGGTCCCTGACAACACAATTACCGAGGAAATTGTGTCGTTCCAGCCATCTCCCACATACGAGTAGCCCCAACCCGGCGGGAAACTGATGAGCTGATTGTTGTTGTCGATGTTGAAGCCAGAATCTTTGAACACAATGATCGATGGTTGAATTTGCATTTCGGGATTCTCCTTTTCTGAATTTGTTAGCTGATGGTTATTGCTGCTTCTGGTATCGTGCGATCCGAGGACCGCCTGCTTCCGTTGTGTCCAGACCTCCCTCGATTTGTGGTCCCGCGGAAGCGGATCTTGGTGCGATCCCTGTTTTTTGGCGTTGAAGAGTCGCGGTTCCGAGCCGTGATGGTCCGGCTTCAACCTCGCGAGGCTTTCCCGGCGCGAACAGGCGGGAAGGCCCTGCTTCCTTGGTGTCTAAACCAGGCGATTTGGCCGGATGCGTCGCCGCTTGATTGCGCTTCTTGTCTTTACGCTCCATGGCTACCTCCATTCGAAAGGACGATTCATCACAGTGGTTAGACCGCGGACATTCACTTTGCGAGTCACCAAGGCTTGTGTCCTACCACGGTTTCGCGTCCTTCAAGGAATAGTGCTCGCGCAGGAGTTGACGTTTCGTTCAGGGAATGAAAAATTTCGGATGAAAAAGATGGGTTGACGATATTTCGGTTCCATTGCTATAGTTGTTAAGTTCCGCGAGTTAATCCAGGCTTGCTGTGTGTCGTCGGTGAGTTGCCTTGTGCGCGAACCGGCGGCAGAGTTTGAGAAACACTTTTCCGGTCAGATAGAATAAGCTGGTTTTGTCGAGCTGGTTTTATTGAGTAAGAGTTGAACCGGAAATTTTCCTCGCTGAAACGTTCCTGCGCTGCCTTCCGCCCTATCACGAGGGCTTCTGGTGCGGCCGAGCAAGACAAGGCGCACCGGCGGTCTGCGGAAGGATATGCAGGACAGAGCTGGCGAAACGGAGTACCCCCGGAAATTGGGCCGGGTGCCACCGTCGACAGCCAAATCTAGATGGGACAGAAATTCTCTCGCTGCGATGCGTGTGCGGCGGGAAGCATGGCGGGTGGATTTATGCTCGCCAGCGTGCGCAGTGTGGCTCACGCGCGGGATAAGTTCAGCGGGAGATCCCCTCGACTTCGCTCGGGGCAGGCCCTTCGCGGAGCCGGATAAAGCGGCTACGCTCAGGATGGCAATGCGGTTGAGTAATTAAGGAGTGGATAACGAGTGCCTACTTTTAATCAGTTGGTGGCGCAAGGCCGGAAGCGGCCGCGGTATAAGACGGCGAGTCCGGCGCTGCAGGGGTGTCCGCAGAAGCGCGGGGTTTGCACGCGCGTGTACACGCAGACACCCAAGAAGCCGAACTCGGCGCTGCGCAAGGTGGCGCGCGTTCGCCTAACGAATGGAATTGAAGTTACGACCTACATTCCTGGCGTTGGCCACAACCTGCAGGAGCACTCAATTGTGCTGATTCGCGGCGGCCGCGTGAAGGATCTGCCGGGCGTGCGCTATCACGTGATTCGCGGCACGCTGGATGCGGTGGGCGTGGCTGGACGGCAGCAGGGAAGATCGAAGTACGGCGCCAAGCGCGCGAAGAAGGGCTAGCGCCGGCGCTACAGGAGCTTGAAGCAGAATGCCTCGTAAAGGACATACATCCAAACGCACCGTGCCAGCCGACGCCGTCTATGGCTCGAACCTGGTGACGAAGTTTATTAACTCGATGATGTGGCAGGGCAAGCGCTCCACCGCCGAGGGCATTTTTTATGAAGCCCTGGGCAAGGTGCAGGAAAAAGGCGGCGACGAAGCGCTCAAGCTGTTCACCAAGGCGGTCGAGAATACGAAGCCGCTGCTCGAAGTGAAGACGCGGCGCGTGGGCGGCGCGAACTATCAGGTTCCGGTGGAAGTGAATGCGGACCGGCGCACGTCGCTGGCGATTCGATGGATTTTGACTTACGCCCGTGGCCGCGCCGAACGCGGCATGGTCGACAAGTTGAGCAACGAGTTGCTGGACGCCGCCAATGGCAAAGGCGCGGCCATCAAGAAGAAGGAAGATGTTCACCGCATGGCGGAAGCCAATAAGGCGTTCGCGCATTACCGGTGGTAGAGAAGAATTTGTAATCGGGTAATTTTGTAATCTAAGAACCCGGAAGGTTTTGATTCTCAAATTACCAAATTGCTCAATTGCAAAATTACTAAATTGTTGTTGGAGCCCAGAAAGAGTAGAGACAAGTCGTGCCAAGAACAGTCCCATTAGAGCGTTGCAGGAATATCGGCATCATGGCGCACATCGATGCCGGCAAAACCACTACGACGGAGCGCATCCTGTTTTATACGGGACGCACGCACCGCATCGGAGAGGTGCACGAAGGCACTGCCACCATGGACTGGATGGAGCAGGAGCAGGAGCGCGGGATTACGATTACCTCCGCCGCCACAACCTGCACCTGGCGCGACATTCGCATCAACATTATTGATACGCCCGGCCACGTCGATTTCACGGCCGAGGTCGAGCGCTCGCTGCGCGTGCTCGATGGCGCGGTCGCGGTGTTTGACGCGGTGCATGGGGTGCAACCGCAGTCGGAAAAAGTCTGGCGTCAGGCCGATAAATACGGCGTGCCGCGCATTTGCTTTATCAACAAGATCGACAAGATGGGCGCGGATTTTGAGCATGCCATCGATACCATCCGCAAGCGCCTGAGCGCGAAGCCGATCGCGATTCAGATTCCGATTGGCCAGGAAGATAAATTTATCGGCGTCGTCGACCTGATCAACATGAAGGCGATCGTGTGGAAAGATGAAACCATGGGCGCCGAGTATGAGACGGAAGAGATCCCCGCCGAGCTGAAAAAGAAGGCGGAGGCGTTTCACGCGCAGTTGGTCGAAAGCATTGCGGAGAATGACGACGAGATCCTGCACAAGTTCTTGGAAGGCGAAGATATTTCCGCCGATGAGCTGCGCAACTCATTGCGCAAGTCGACCATCGCGCTGAAGGTTTTTCCGGTCGTCGTGGGAACTTCGTTCAAGAACAAAGGCGTGCAGCCGCTGCTCGATGCGGTTGTGGATTACCTGCCCTCGCCGCTTGATGTGCCGGAGACGCATGGCGTGAATCCGGATAACGGGCAGCAGATTTTCCGCAAGGCTGACGATAAAGAACCGTTTTCGGCGCTGGCTTTCAAGATTATGGCTGATCCCTTTGTCGGTCAGCTGACGTTTATCCGCGTGTATTCCGGCCAGCTGAAGACCGGAAGCTCGGTGTTGAACCCGCGCACCACCAAGACCGAGCGCATCGGACGCTTGATGAAGATGCACGCCAATAAGCGCGAAGAGATCAGCGAGATTCTCGCTGGCGATATTTGCGCCGCGGTGGGTTTGAAGAACGTGAGCACGGGCGACACGATTTGCGACGAGGATCATCCCATCGCGCTCGAGTCGATTACGTTTGCCGTGCCGGTAATTGCAGTTGCGGTCGAGCCGAAGACGAAAGCCGATCAGGAAAAGATGGGCATGGCGCTGAGCCGGCTGGCGCAGGAAGATCCTACGTTTAAGGTTCACACCGATCCCGATAGCGGCCAGACCATCATCAGCGGTATGGGTGAGTTGCACCTGGAAATCATCGTCGACCGCATGATGCGCGAGTATAAGGTCGAAGCGAACGTTGGCAAGCCGCAGGTGGCGTATCGCGAAACCGTTCGCAGGCACGCTGAGGCGGAAGGCAAGTACATTCGGCAGACCGGTGGCAAGGGACAGTACGGGCACGCGAAGATCAGGCTCGATCCGCAACCGGCGGGCACGGGCTACGAATTCGTCAACGAGATTGTCGGCGGTTCGGTGCCGAAGGAATTCATCAAGCCGATCGATCAAGGCATTCAGGAAGCGCTCAAGGGCGGAATTCTCGCGGGCTATCCCATGGTTGATGTGAAGGCGACGCTGTACGACGGCAGCTATCACGACGTCGATTCGAACGAAATGGCCTTCAAGATTGCCGGTTCGATGGCGTTCAAAGAGGCGGCCCGCAAGGCTTCTCCGGTGCTGCTCGAGCCGGTGATGGCAGTGGAAGTGGTGACACCCGAGGATTACGCCGGAGTGATCATGGGCGACTTGAGTTCGCGCCGCGGGCGCATCGAGGGCATGGAACATCGCGCCGGTTCGCAGGTGATCAAGGCGATCGTGCCGCTGGCGGAAATGTTCGGCTACGCGACCCACATGCGTTCCTCGACCCAGGGCCGCGCCGAATACTCGATGCACTTCGCGCGTTACGAGGAGGCTCCGCGGTCGGTGGCGGAGGAAATCATCGCCAAGGTGCAAGGCACGACAAAATGACTTCTCGCCCGGCGATTCGTTGCGGATTACAGATTCTGGGTGGCGGATGGCAGGCGGGCAGAGTTTGAAAAAGTCTTTAGCCCGGGTGGAAGTTGGGCGAGGCTGCTCCACGAAGCCGACGGATATTTGAAAACTGAGTTTTGGTGCGAGTTGTCGGAGTCACGGCAGTACCGGGTCAGAGATCACTGGAGCTGGCATCGAAACTTCGAAAATTTTCGAGGACGGTTTCAGTCGGAGTATCAGAAGTTCGAAAGCTGGATATTGGCCGAGGGATTGATTGAACAGCAGCAATTCTTAGGCGCGTACTACTTGGACGATCTAGGGGATCAAGATGGCGACGGAGGAGATTTGATTCCGTCGAGGTGAGGATAAGGAAA
>CAWFUK010000093.1:0-17892 GCA_963818935.1 uncultured Acidobacteriaceae bacterium | reverse complement strand
TATTAAGCGGCGCGCGCCCGCGATTTGTGAAACTACGTCCTCCTGCGAATGGCGATGGCGAGTGGACCTTCGACGAGAAAGAATTGCGCGCAGCCTTCCACAAAAACACCAAAGCCATCATCCTTAATACGCCCAACAATCCGACTGGCAAAGTTTTCACACGTGCAGAACTGGAGTTGATTCGCGATCTCTGTGTCGAGTTGGACGTCCTCGCCATTACCGACGAAATTTATGAACACATCTTGTATGACGGAAGCGAGCATATCTCGATGGCGTCGCTGGAAGGGATGCGCGAGCGCACGGTGACGATCAACGGCATGTCGAAGACGTACAGCGTGACCGGATGGCGTGTGGGCTGGGCGGTTGCGCCCGAGAAAATCACAAATGCGATCCGCAAGGTGCACGATTTCTTGACCGTGGGCGCTCCCGCCCCTCTGCAAGAAGCGGGAGCCGCAGCGTTGAGTTTGCCGGCCGAGTATTACACAAGGCTTGCGGAGGGTTATCGCGCGCGGCGTGATCGGTTGACTCCGGCTTTAGAAGCGGCAGGCTTCCAATGCTTTCGTCCCCGTGGCGCGTATTACGTCATGACTGACATTTCGGCCTTTGGATTTGAAGACGACGTTTCGTTCGTTCAGTATTTGGTGAAAGACATTGGCGTGGCTGCCGTGCCGGGCTCAAGTTTCTATCGCAGTGCCCGCGATGGAGCGCGGCAGGTGCGGTTTGCATTTTGCAAAAAGATGGAAACGTTGGATGCGGCAGCGGACAAACTGAGTAAGTTGCACTCAAGCAGATAGAACCGGGCAACGAACGCGTCGCGTTCATCCGCCACGTGGAATTAGTGCTGGTGCCGGGAGGGGGAATCGAACCCCCAAGGGCCGAAGCCCGGCGGCTTTTGAGACCGCTGCGTCTGCCAGTTCCGCCATCCCGGCTGAAGAGACACTTATCTTAGCTGATGTGCTCCGGGGAAATCTAGCGCGGCGATTTTGGCGGGCAGCGGAAGCAGGTGCGCACGTGATCGTTCACCAATCCCGTGGCCTGCATGAAGGCATAGCAGATGGTCGTGCCGACGAATTTGAAGCCGCGCTGCTTCAAGTCTTTGCTCATGGCGTCGGATTCGGCGCTGCGCGGTGGTACTTGAGCCGGCGCCTTCCATCGATTCAGATGCGGACGGCCATCCACAAACCGCCAGACATAATCATCAAAGCTAACGAACTCCTTTTGCACTTTCAGGAAGGCTTGCGCATTGCGAACCGCCGCCGCAATCTTCAGGCGGTTGCGCACGATGCCGGGATTCTTCAGCAGTTGCGCGACTTCGCCTTCATCGTAGCGCGCCACTTTCTTTGCATCGAAATTGTCGAAAGCGGCGCGATAATTTTCGCGTTTGTTTAAAATTGTTTCCCAACTCAGGCCAGCCTGGGCTCCCTCGAGAATGAGAAACTCGAAGAGCTTGCGATCGTCGTGGACGGGCTCGCCCCATTCCTCGTCGTGATAGCGGATCATGCGTTCGCTGCGGGCCCAGGGACAGCGTTGGAGAGAGTAGTTGATTTTTTCCGTCATTTACTCCAGCGACTTCGGATCCGACTTGTTTTTCGGAGATTTCGAATTCAGCAGTGCATCCAGATCTTTAGCGCAAGGGGGTACGGCCACTTTGTGTTCCACGATGATATCTTTGGCATCCAATTTTTTGCCATAGAGTTTTTCGTTGGCGCTATTGTCGGAGCGCAGGGTCGAGCCTTCGAGCGAGACTCCGGCAAACAAGCCTTTGTTGCGCGAGTAGGAGAGGATTTCAGCCTCCATCACGATGTCAGTTGCGCCCTCGGCGGTCCGTCCCTTGGGGCCGGCGGCGGCCGACGCGTCGGCGCCTAACTTCACTTTGCTGGAGAGCAATGAGCGCGCTCCCTTGGGATTCATGACCAACAAAACGAAGTCGGTGGCCTGGCCGCCCAACTGAAAGCCGATGCTGACGCCTTCCAGCGCGTACATGGCCGGCGGTCCCCAGGGTCCGGTATAGTGCGGGCCGCCGCGGCAGACCATCACGCCCCGGCCATAGCTGGCGCCCACGCCGAATGCGCCTTTCTTGACCGAAGGCAGAATCACCACACACTCCGCCTTGTCCAGCAGATCCTGCGGAATATCGTCGGGAATGTTCAGGATTTCCTTGATCACCTCGCCGGCATCTTTGCAGCGATCTTCTTCCCGCTCGTCCTCTGCCAACAGGCTTGTGGATGCACACAGACAAAGGATAAGAAAACAGGCGGCTATTTTATTCATCTTCATTTTGTCGATTCTCCTTCTGTCATCTTTTTCTTCCCTCGGTCTTCTGCCGGCTGCAGGCGGAGCGATCTTCCGCGTAGCCCCTTGACTCTTATCCTATAGCCTTCTCGGGAATTGTGATGGCCCCTGTGTTTAATTGCTTGATGCTCTATTTTGTAATCGGAAGCAAGCCTTCCACACAAGCACTGAACGGACGGGAAGATTGCCCTTGGCTGCGCCTTTCGGCACTTGGCCATGACCAAATGGGTGCTCCTTTTGTAACTTGGCATTCTGGTTGGCTGGCTTCTAGAGTCAGGTGAGACCTTTAGCTGCTTCGGCACCTGGCGTGCATCTAATCGGTTGGAGATACTGTCCGAAGCCGTTTTTGGTGAATTTTTTGGATGGTCTGGGAATGAAGTACACACCTTCCATTTGTCGGGTTTGGGCTCTGCTGGCGGTTGTTGCGCTGGCTTGCCTTTTTTCAACACCGGCTATTGGGCAGGTGCAAGCTTATACCAACGCGGCTGATCTGGCCGCTTATCCGACGACCTCCGATAGCGCTGCCCCGGCCGACGACCAGGCCGGGTCGCTCCTTACCCTTCATAAGCGCGTCGACGAAGTGAACGTGCTTTTCATTGCCACCGACAAACATGGCAAGTTTGTCCGCGACCTGAATCAAAGCGATTTCGCCATCCTCGATGATCACAAGCCGCCGCAAAGCATCCTGAATTTTCGCCGGGAAACTGATCTCCCTCTGCATCTCGGTTTGCTCATCGATGTGAGTGGATCGATCCACAGCCGTTTCGAATTCGAGCAGGAGGCGGCGGTTAGCTTTCTACAGCACTCAATCCGGCGGGGCTTCGACAAAGCCTTCATCGACGGTTTCAACACGAAGAGCCAGATTTCGCAGGATTTCACTGACAACGTGCAACTGCTTTCCGCAGGAGTGCATGAGTTGCAGGATGGTGGTGGCACGGCCCTCTACGATGCCATCTACCGCGCCTGCAAAGAAAAATTCCTGAAGGACCGGCCTGACCATCCAGTGCGCAAGGCGATCGTAATCGTCAGCGATGGCGAGGACAATCAGAGTGAAGTCACGCGGGCGCAAGCCATTGAGATGGCGCAGCGCGCCGAGGTGATCATTTACGCGATCTCCACCGACGATAGCGGCTTAATCCTGCGTGGCGATAAAGTGCTGGAGCAAATTGCCTCCGCCACTGGCGGTCGCGCCTTCTTTCCGTTCAAGACGAAAGATATGACGCGCTCCTACGCTGCCATTGAAGACGAATTGCGTAGCCAGTACATTGTTTCCTACAAGCCTGCGGATTTCGATGCCGACGGCCGTTACCGCTCGATTGAAATTTCCGCGCTCAAGAAAGACCTGCAGGTGCGAGCCCGCAAGGGCTACTTCGCACCCCAGCAATAAACCGCCTTCACCGCTGGTGAGCTTTCATCGTTTCAAAATATTCCACTACTTGATCCAATAGGCGTAGAAGGCATATCCCCCGCCCGATATGCCGCTGTTGCCGGAGATAACATTACCGGTCTCCACAGTCGCATCCGGTGATTCGATATTGGAGCAGGTGAACAGAGGGGTGGGAGGGAGGGCCGCCTTGATGAAGCCTACTCCTTGACTGGGCGCAGTCGGATCATCGGCCAAGGTCGCGGTCGCATTGTGTGGAATAAACGTAAGCTTGAAGCAGTAGAGGCCATCCCCACCTCCGATTTCGAGAACGTTGAGCGAGTGCTCGGCGTCGAGAGTTCCGTCGCCATTCACATGAGCGTAGGCGACCTGAACCGGCGAGTTCGCAGGGGTGGAGTGGAGCGGAGCGGCGGCGGCGACAATCGCAAAGGCGAAGACTAAAAGCGCGAAACTTCCGAGGGCGAGTCGATTCTTCATTGGGATCCTCCGAGTCGGTCCAGCATTCAACAGGAATTCTTCGCGCGCCGCAGGCTGGCGCTCGATTGACGGCAAGTATGTTGCCGCTGTTTCGAGAGTGTCAAGATGAAGAATTTTGCAAGGATCCCCCGGTTCGGCGCTGACTGAAGTTCCGGCTACATCGCACCAATTGCGCCCGGACTTTCACTGTGCTAACGTCCCATTGAATCCGCAAATTCTACTTTGAGATCTCCCAAGGAGGCTCATGATCGGCATCATTTTTCTCGTACTTCTGGTCCTCATCGCCGTTGTACTGGTTGGGATGTACAACAGCCTGGTGCAACTGCGGGTGCGCTGCGACTCGGCGTGGTCCGATATCGACGTGCAACTAAAGCGGCGGCATGACTTGATTCCGAACCTTGTGGAAACCGTGAAGGGCTATGCGGCGCATGAAAAAGGAACATTCGAAAACATCGCCAAGTATCGTTCGCAAGCCATGCAGGCGACAACGCCCGAAGGCAAAGCCGTCGCTGAAAATCAATTGACCGGGGCGCTGAAGAGCCTGTTCGCCGTGGCGGAGAATTATCCGGAGTTGAAGGCTTCGGAGGAGTTCACGCAATTGCAGGGATCACTCAGCCAAACAGAAGATTCGATTCAGAACGCGCGGCGTTATTACAACGCCGTAGTGCGCGATTTGAATACAAAAATTCAATCGTTTCCGACCAACATTCTCGCGGGAATGTTCAACTTCACGCCGCGCCAATTCTTCGAAACGGCGGAGACCGACCGCGAGCCGGTCGCGGTGAAGTTTTAGGAAATCGCAATTTTGTAAACGGGGTTGGAAGTTGAAAATCGCAAGAGCGATTGCTTCTCTCATTTTCGCGCTCATTTTTTACGGCGGTTCTGCAAGCGCGCAAGGCAAATCCTGGCGCATCACCGATTTTCAAGACACGATCACGGTAAACACCGACGGCAGCGCCTTGGTCAATGAAGCCATCGTGCTGCAGTTTGTCGGGCAGTGGCACGGCATCCACCGCACCATTCCCATTGAATATCCGGGCGCGAACGGCACGAACTATCAACTGTTCGTGGACGTGACCGGTGTTACCGACGAAAATGGCGCCAAGCTGAAATACGATACATCGACTTCGGGCGCGTACCGCGATTTGAAAATCTATATTCCGGGCGCGGTCGACGCGATGCGCACGGTCAACATTAGTTATCGCGTGCGCAACGCCACACGCTTCTTCGATCAGTACGACGAGTTTTATTGGAACGTGACGGGAAACGACTGGCCGGTGCCCATCGAACACGCCGCAGCCAGCCTCCATTTCCCGTCCGATGCAACGGGAGCGCTGCGGGCGCAAGCGTTCACCGGCGTTTACGGATCGACTGAGCGTAACGCGAGCGCAACGGTGGAAGGGGCCAATGTTGAAGTGGAAACCAACAACCCGCTGCCCATGCGCGGCGGCCTGACCGTTGATGTCTACATTCCGAAAGGAATACTCAAGGAGCCCAGCGGATTTACCAAGCTGCTTTGGTTTATCGGCAGCAATCCGGCGGTGTTCCTGCCGCTGGTGACGCTCGCGGTCATGTTCACGCTGTGGTGGTACGCGGGACGCGATCCGAATCCTGGGATGTCGGTGGCGCCGATGTATGAGCCGCCCGCGGGATTTTCTCCCGCCGAGACCGGGACTCTGCTGACCGACAGTATTCATCCCCGAGACATTACATCGACCATCATTGATCTTGCCGTGCGCGGATACATCAAGATTGAAGAAACGGACGAAAAAGGCCTGCTCTTTCACAACAAGGATTACATCTTTCATCTGCTCAAGCCGATGGACCAATGGTCCGACAAAGATCTGGCGCCGCACGAGCGCGTGATGCTGGCAAACATTTTTCTGGCGGGAACGGATACGCGGCTGTCCAGCTTGAAGAACCGCTTCTACACGGCTGTGCCGGCGATTCGCACCGACATCATGTCGGCGTTAAAGCAGAAGGGAGTATACCGGCTTGATCCGGAGTCGGCCAATGGATACAGCATTGGCGCGGCGGTGGTCATTCTGATTTTCTTTGCATTGATTCAGTACACAGGATGGGCGAACTTTTTCAGTTCCGTGCCGGTACTCGTAGTGTGCCTGCTGTTCGCGGCGGTAATCTGGTGGCTCTTCGCCCGGGTGATGACAGCGAAGACTCTTAAGGGGGCGCGGGTTCACATTGCCGTTCTGGGGTTTCAGGAGTTCATGAACCGCGTGGACGCCGACCGGTTGAAGACGATGCCTCCCGATACATTCGAAAAATTCCTGCCCTACGCCATGGCGCTCGGCGTGGAGCATCACTGGGCGCAAGCCTTTGCCGGCATCGTCAAAGATGCGCCATCGTGGTATGTCGCTCCTGCCGGATATGGATATGGAACGGGCATGATGTTTAATCCAATTCTGTTTTCTTCCTCGATGCACGGCATGGCGACCGATATGCATCAGGTCTTCGTCTCTGCACCACGCGCCAGTTCTACGGGATCGGGATGGTCCGGTGGTGGAGGATTCGGCGGTGGTGGATTTTCCGGTGGGGGATTTGGGGGTGGTGGTGGAGGAGCGTTTTGATAACTCGCCTCCGCAAAAAAACCTTGAACACAGAGTACACAGAGGAATCACAGGGTAAAGTCTGGTGCGCCCGGAGAGACTCGAACTCCCAACCCTCTGCTCCGAAGGCAGATGCTCTATCCGATTGAGCTACGGGCGCAACCAGAGAGCATTTTACGGCAAAATCGCGAACGATATCGAACCATGTTTGCGCGATTGAGGTTGAAAAAGTGAAAGGGGCCGCTCCCGTGAGAGACTGGGCCCCTTCTTTTAGAAACCTCCTTAATTTCTCCGGACTTAGTTTTCTCCGCCGGCGAAGTTGCTACCCCAAAGCGCTTCGCTGCCCCAAAGCGCCTCACTGCCCCAGAGTGCTTCGCTACCCCACAGCGCCTCAGAGCCCCACAACGCTTCGCTTCCCCACAGAGCTTCGGAGCCCCAAAGCGCTTCATTGCCCGAGAGCGCGTTGCTGCTCGCGGCCGTGGTGCCCGTCGAAGTTGTCGATGTTCCGGTCACGAATTGGGTCGATCCCCACACGGCTGCATTAGACCATGTGCTCGATGTGTTCCAGACCGCCGAGGGATCGTCCGACAAGTACACCTGATTCGTGCTGCCATCAAATGTTGCGATGGGAGACATTGCCGTTCCCTTCGCAACCGCCGTGCTGGTCAGAGCGGCCTGCGCATCCACGTAGCCCGCGCCGATGGTGAAGACGTCGTATTGATCGGTGTAGGTGATTCCAGTAGTAGGATCGGTCGTGCTGCTGGTCGCCGGAAAGGTCTTGTAGGCGGTCAACATCAGCCTCGCTTTGACCTGATCGGGAGTGAGGCTTGGGCTCTTCTGCAGCAGATCGGCGACGACTCCGCTCACGATGCCCGTAGCCATGCTGGTTCCACTCAATTGGAAGTAGAGCGGAGAAATTGCGCTGCTGCCTCCTTTTACGTAGTAGCTGTATGGCACCTGGTCCGCGGGGAATTGGTTGAACAGGGTTGAGTTCGGGGCTTCGAGCGAAACCAGCAAATTGCCGGGAGCGACGATATCGGGTTTGACCACCGCATCTACCACCGTCGGGCCCTTCGAACTGTAGCTGGCGATAAGGTCGTCGACGCGCGTCGGCGTGCCATTGGGTTTCATGTCGCCCACGGTGATCACATAAGGATCGTTGCCGGGCGAAGTGACGGTGGCGTAACCATCGGTGGGCTGGTAGCGTCCATTGTTGCCCGCAGCCACGACCACCACGATACCGTTCTTCCACGCCTGTTCGACCGCCTGGCACAGCGGATCCAGTTTGTAGGATTCATAGATCGCACGGCCCAGGGAAAGGTTGATGACGCGAATGTTGTAGCTTGATTTGAGAGAGATCGCCTGATCGATGGCAGCGATCACCAGACTATCGGTACCCGCTCCGTTTTGATCGAGTACGCGCAGGTTGATGATGCTGGCGCCCGGAGCGATTCCTTTCATGGTTTTGCTGAAGAAAGGGCCGGTGGAGCTGAGACCATCGCTGGCAATCAGACCGGCCACGTGAGTGCCATGACCAAACTGATCATTCGCACTCGAATTTCCGGGAACGAACGACTGGTTATAGACCACGCGCGAGATCGGGAGTATGCCCATATCCAGATCCGGGTGTGAGCTGACCCCGCTATCGATCACCGCGACACCCACGCCTGCTCCGGTATAGTTCAGGTTCCAGGCGAACGGCGCGTTCACCGCATAGGCTGCGTTACTGAGCGAAGGACTCAAAGGACGATCGCTGGTGATGTATACCACATTCGACTGGTTCGACAGGCTCTGAATTGCTTTCCCATCGAGCTGGGCTACCAGACCATTGATCAGCGGCAACTGCCCTAACACCGTTCCGCCAAGCTTCACAACGTCGTTTACCAGGCAATCCACAAGACCGAGCAGTCCGCTGCAACTCACCTGGGTTCCGGGCGCATATTGCACGATGACCTGTACTTGCTGGGTCGGATTCTGCGCGCGCAGCTCCGGAGAAATTTTCGAGTCGTCGGCATGTGCCGCTATCGTGGTCAACGAGGCGATCAACAACAGAATCGCTAGCCTCTTCATCAGTTCCCCCATATCGCAGCACCAGGAACGGGCGCCGACGACGAATCCCCACGTTCTCTCGCCTGCCCTATGATGTGCAGATGCAGGTCCAAAACAAGCCTGGGTAATCCTTGATAATTCAATGGTTTAGGGAACGAGTTAGGGCCACTGAATGGGACATTTTGTCCTCCAGGTCGGGCCCCGGGCCAGATTGTCACAGTGACTTGTGATGAAGGTCACAACGGTAACCACGCAACGTGGTTTTGAGCGGACATTCACTCCCGCTTAGGCAAGAATCTAGAGAACTTCCATGGGGTCAGCGCGTCAAATTGGCACACGTGTGTATATCGCCGGAATGGCACTGTCGGCCCTCGTCTGCCTCGTCTTTGCTTTCCTTCACTGGCAATCCACGGATCCTACAAGGTTCGTCTTCTACCTGGCTGCAGCGGTTGTAGCCTCGTCGCTGAAAATAACTCTGCCCGGCATCGAAGGCACGATGTCGATGAATTTCCTGTTGACCCTGCTCTGCATTATGCAGCTGGGTTTACCGGAAACGTTGCTCATCGGCCTGGTAAAAACCGCGGCGCAGTTCTACTGGAAGCCGGCGCGCCAACTGAAACTGGTGCAGTTGCTGTTTAATTTTTCTCAGGTCACTGTATGCAGCGCTCTTACCTACGCAGCTTATAAGCTGTTTTCGCTGCACGTTTTTCATAGCGCCATCCCTTTGGCCCTGCTGGTGGCGGCGGTCACCCACTTCGCTTTCAATACTGCAGCCATGTCGATCATCATCGGTCTCACCGAAAACAAGGGTGTCGTGAAGGTCTGGACCGATATCTACCTGTGGACCTTCCCCTACTACCTGGTTGGGGCGGCCATCGCCGGGTTGGTCAACTTGCTGAACGGTCACATCGGATGGCAAGCCTCTCTGCTGCTTTTGCCACCGATCTACTTGTTGTACCGCTCCTATCGTCTCTACCTCAGCCGGCTGGAAGTAGAAAAGCAGCACGCGGAGAAAGTTTCCAATCTTCACCTGCGAACCATCGAAGCCCTTGCTCTCGCCATTGAAGCCAAGGATCAAACTACCGGCGAGCACTTGCAACGCGTGCGGGTTTACGCCATGGAAGTCGCGCGCGAGTTGGGATTGAGCGAAGATGAAACCGAGGCTTTGCAGGCAGCATCGGTTCTACACGACATCGGCAAGCTGGCCGTGCCCGAGCACATTATCTCGAAGCCCGGCAAGCTCACGCCCGAAGAATTCGAAAAGATGAAAATCCATCCCATCGTGGGAGCTGAGATTCTTGAACAGGTAGACTTCCCCTATCCCGTGGTTCCTATCGTCCGTGCCCACCACGAGAAATGGGACGGTAGCGGCTATCCCAACGGTTTGCAACGGGAAGCAATCCCGATTGGCGCACGAATTCTGGCGGCCGTCGATTGCCTCGACGCGCTGGCTTCCGACCGGCAGTACCGGAGGGCCTTGCCGTTGGAGGAAGCCATGGCTAAGGTGGCCTCCGAAGCCGGCATCAGTTTCGACCCGCGCGTAGTTGAGATTCTGCAGCGGCGCTACGTGGAACTGGAGATGATGGCCAAGGAACAACCTCTTCAGACTCCCGTGAAATTGTCGACCGATATTAAGGTAGAGCGAGGATTGGCTCCCGATGCAGGCTTTGCGGAATCCGAAGCCCCGGTTTCGCTCTCGTGGGAGCAAAGCCAGCGTGATCACAGCGTGTTGGCGCTCGCCCAGCAGGAAGCGGAAGCGCTGGCTGAGTTCGGTCTGCGGCTTGGCTCCTCGCTCAGCCTCGACGATATGCTATCTCTTCTCTCCGTGCGGGTGAAACGGCGCGTGGCCCACGACTCTATGGCGGTGTACGTCGTTAGAAATGATGCCCTCATTCCGGAATTTGTGAGCGGCGATAATTTCCGCCTGTTCTCTTCTTTGCGGATTCCGCTGGGCGAAGGCCTTTCGGGCTGGGTCGCGCAGAACGCCAAACCAATCCTCAACGGCAATCCTTCGGTCGAACCCGGCTATCTCAATGACCCCAGCAAATACAGCACTCTGCGCTCCGCTCTGGCAGTGCCGTTAATGGGAACTTCGAGTGTGGTTGCAGTGCTGGCCCTTTATCGTGTCCAAGCCGATGCATTCTCTCGGGATGATCTGAGTGTCCTGCAGGCGATGGGTTCGAAAGCGGGGCTCGCTGTCGAGCGGGCGCTGCAAGCTAGCCCCGGCGTCGACTCCCTGGTCAGGGCGACCTCTGCGGCACATGCAGGCGCCGACTAAAGCATGATCCGGCGAAACGTTCTCAACGCCAAGGCCGCGTAGATCGAACCGTGTCGTTGCGACCATCACTCCATCTCAAAACTCAAGTAGGTCAGCCCGTCGGATCGCTCCACCTGAATCACCACCGGATCTCCAGTCTTTAGCTCGTGAACTGCGGCGCGCAAGGCGGCCAAATCCAGGATGGGAGCTGTGTTGAGCGCGTGGATTACGTCGCCGGTTTGCAGACCGGTGTCAGGCATGATGAGGTCGGCGGCGCGGCCGATGACAACCACTCCGGAAGAAATGCGCAGCGGTCCGAGCTGCTGGAGCAATTCGGGGCTGAGATCGACAGCAAGAACGCCGATGCGCGGCACCAGACTTTTCTCGGGATCGGCGGCGTCGAAGAGTTGATCCATTTGATCGCGATGTTCGATCGCGGGCACGTAGAGAGTCTTCCTCTGATCGCCACGCAGGATTTCGAGCGTCAACACCTTATCCAGGCGGTGAAGATAAAGCGCCGAAGAAAGTTGCGGCAGAGTTTCGATGCGCCGGTCGTCGGCGGTAAGAACGATGTCTTGTATCTGCAAACCGGCAGTGGCGGCGGGGCCATCGGGTTTAACGTCGGCGATGATAACTCCCCAGGGCTGGGCAAGCTTTAATCCCTCCGCCATGGTGGGAGTGATTTCCTGCGCCACCGCGCCGATCTCCGTCCGGTGAACATGGCCATACTTTCGCAGTTGGTGATAGACAAAATCCACAACACGTGCGGGAATCGCGAAGCCGAGGCCCTCACTACCTCCACCCTGCGAAAGAATAAAAGTGTTGATGCCGACGACGGAACCGTTCATATCGACCAGCGGCCCGCCGCTGTTGCCGGGATTGATGGGCGCGTCGGTTTGAATATAGGTGAGCGGCTTATCCGGATCGGCCTGGCGCGCGACGGCGCTGACCACACCCATGGTCACGGAATTTTGCAGGCCTTCCGGGCTGCCAATGGCGAATACCATCTGCCCCACCCGCGGCCGTTCCTGCGAGAGCAGCGGCAGCGTAGGTAGATCCTTCTCGTCGATCTTAAGCAGAGCGAGATCGGTTTCTTTGTGAACTCCGATCAGTCGCGCTTCGAGAATATGACGTTTGCCGGAGGCGACGGTCCGTCCGTTATCGTTAGGCAGCGGCAAAGCCACCTGAATGCGCTGCGCGCCTTCTACGACATGGGCGTTGGTGAGAATGTATCCCGTAGGATCAACGATCACTCCCGCGCCCACAGCATGCTGGCGCACGATCAGAGCAGTCTCAGAGCGGCTTTCTTCGTGCAGCGGGCCGTAGGCAGTCACCAGAATCTGTACCACCGCCGGACACACCTTCGCTGCCAGACCCTCCAGGGCATTGTTGATTTGCAGAAGAGCCGCCGAGGCCGCCGCGGACTCGTCAGGCTTGGGCTGAGTTCTTGGCACAAGCATGGGTTGCGTCTGCTCATCTTCCGTTGATTTTTCTTGCGTGGGTTTCGCTTGTCCGGAGTTGGTCGAGCTTTGGGATGATGGCTGCTGCGCGAACGTGGCAGTGACCAGCACGAGCACAATGACCGGTATTAGAACGCGGCGGCGACTGATCGCTGGCACGCGAGAGAAGAAGCGGTGAGTCATAAGTCGATCTCCGGGCGGAAAAGGCTGTCTATCAACGGTACCATGCAGGGCGATTTGAGGTGTAAGGCGCGCTTATGTCCGATTGCGCCTCCCCGCTCGCGCCATTTGCTCAACTGCGGCAAACTCATGAGACAAAGTCCGTGATCTACTCTGCGTCTCTACGGTTTCTTTCTGATTGCTTGGCGCGGTGTTTCAGGGGAAGCTTTGGGAGGAAGTCATCCCACTTCGTTCGCCGCAGGAGGTTTTTTGTGGCCCGCTGTTCCGTTCTTTCTAGCAAGATTGCATCTCTCGTTTCACGCTCTCTCAACGACCTATTCCGCTCCACCCTTTTTGTTTGCATCGCACCTCCCCCTGCGCCAACGGTATCCCTGCGACGCGCGGCTATTCCGCGCCGGCCGGGTACGCGTGCGCGACGTATGGCCGGCATTGGAAGACCGTTATCCCCTTCTCAAACGGCGCCTACCCCATCGCCGTACGAGCCCGAGACGGCCGCAGCGGAGTCCGCTACTGGCGTGGCTCGGAGATCTGGAGACTGACGAGCATGACGTGTCGTTGGCTGGGCTGCTCTGGGACCCATCTCGCATTTACACACCCTCCGCTCCGGTGAGAATGTAAGTGAATTACGGAATCGCGGCCGCTTCCTTACTCCCAACTTTTCGAACTTCCACTCCCAACTCTATCAAGTGGTGGTGGATCTCCCGCTGCTCCCGGGCCTCTCAAGGGGGGAATCTAAGTTCTACCCTTAACTAATTCACAATCAGGCTTTTATCCGATTGGCATCCGTGATATAACCCACCGTGAGTAGAAAAATGGGCGAACAGGCTGCTAGGAGCGTATTCTGATGGCATTGGCTGCGTTTGGCGAGAATCAAACCGAAGGGTCGTTTCGGGGAGATGAGCCCGCGAGAACAGGAGGCACTGTGTCCGAAGCACGGACCGGAAAACGATTTCCGCTGGAACTGCCGATCAAGGTACATAAAGAAGGAACCGGCGCAGACGCCACCGGAACCACAGGAAATTTGAGCGCGGCCGGAGTCTACATTCGCGCCGACGCGTCGCTGGAGATTGGTTCGCCAGTGGAGTTCGAGATCACGCTGCCTCCGGATATGACCGGCGGGCAGGAGAACGTCGTCATTCAGTGCAAAGGGCGCGTGGTCCGTACCGATCCCACCGGAACCAGCGAAGACGGCAAAGGTGTGGCTTGCGTCATCGACTCGTACGAGTTCGTCAGGAACGGGTAAGAAGAATTGTTGATTGTTGATTTTGATTGCTGACTAAAAAGCTCAGCTTGCAGCTCCGCTTTGAAAATCAGCAATAACAATCAGCCATCAACAATAAGAACTAGCAGAGCTGAAATTTGGAGCGTCGATAACATGCTCAAACTGATATTGGCCGATAATCAGGCAATCTTCCGCGCCGGAATCGCCAAGGTGCTGGCCGTGGAAGACGAGATGCGCATCGTAGCGCAGGCTCAGACGCCAGAGCAGATGTTCATGGCTTTGGACAAATTCCGCGCCGCGGTTCTGGTCGTGGCCGCGGGCTTTCATAACGATTTCGCGGCGATCGTGCTGGCGGCTAACAAAGCTAAGACACGCGTGGTGGTGCTCGCCGATACCGGTGAAAGCGCGCAGCGGCACACCGCCAACGGCGCCCACGGCGTGGTCTACCGCAACGTTACCAGCGCGGCACTGGTCGATTGTGTCCGCAAAGTCGCGCGCGGCGAAACCTGGGTGCAGGATGTCGCCGTGCCCAGCGAGCTCACCGAGAACGATATGGTCGGCCTCCGCGTGCGCGACCGCCTCACCGCGAAAGAGTTGCGCATCGTGGCGCTGATCGTGCAGGGCTACAAGAATAAAGAGATCGCCACGCAGCTAGGCACAACCGAACAGGTCATCAAAAACTACCTGCGCAATGTGTACGACAAGATCGGCGTCTCCGACCGTCTGGAGCTGGCCCTGTTCACTATCCATCACCGGATTCTGAACGAAGCGGCAGCCGCGACAACCGTGGCCGCCCCGCCACCGGCTCCTGCCGGGGTCATGCCATAGAGTTTGGGTCTCGTAAAGAAGGCCGCCTCCGGGCGGCCTTTTCTGTTGGAAGTTCCCACTCAATTCGGCAACCGCAAACTAAAAGGAAGGAACAAAGCTGGAGGCGCGGGTCGGAATCGAACCGCGTCGCCTTATTGATGTCTCTTAACTTATTGATTCTAAAATGTCATAAAAGCTATATAAACGGTGCTCTGGCAGGTTGGCAGCACAAATTAGCACAAAATCGGATATCTGAACCGGGTGCTCGAACCTAGGATTCAGAGCTGCAAAGCAGGATGAGCCCGTGTTAAGGCAGAAGGAACGCCGCATCGCCTCAGACCTGAAACAAAATGAGCAGGCACGGAAAGATTTTCTCGCCAGCAGACCGCGAAAAGACTTTCCAACGAACGGCGAAATGCTGGCATCGTTCGACGAAGCGCGGTCGTTGCAAGAGGAACTCGGCAGGCTCGATCATTTGGCCTCTAGCAAGGCCGGGATGTTTATTTAACCCAGTTTGCCGCCGTAATCTGGCCCGTGAGACTGGCCGCTCACGTCACAGGTTGGTCGTTTGGCCCGACTCCATGGAAACGGCGGCAATTCACTTTCCCTGTTGCTCGCGTAACCGCTGGTCGATTTGTGCCAATACCATCTCTGCGACCAGAAAAGAAATGTCGTTGCCGATCGGAATGCCTCGGCTAATCTTGCCGTCAAGATCCATGAAGGCCTGATCGATCTTTTTCCCAAGCAGTCTCGTGTTACCCCAGTGCGCTTTGTTGCGCAATCTAGGGTCAAGTGCCCAACCTACGGCATGCGTGTAAAGAGATGGGTAGAATTGGCTGACATCAGTCTTCAGGACGAATGACGATCCAGATCGGCACGCAGCGCGCTCGCGCGGCAGATTTGACGGTTTGAACCTTGGGCGGATTGCTCTGTTAGCGCCCACGACGTAAAGAGGCCTGCTTTTCGAAAACGGAGAGCTACCGGCTTTCCGCAGAAGCCGTCCGAAGTATTTCCCTGTGAGGGAGGCTAGCTTAGAAAATGAGGCAGGGTGAGGAATCTTTAGCTCCCTCCGATCCGAGCCCGGACGTGCAAGCTGATAAGAGACACATTGAGTAAACTTGTCCGCAGGGCGATATTCGGAAATCACAGCGCGACCCTTTTTTGTTGTTGCATATTTCCCAAACTGCTCGGTGAAGAAAGCAGGAGGTAGTTCTTTGGGAAAGTATCCTCGGCTCAGGAGGGTACGGTAAATGGTCATCGTCCACCTTTTTTTTCAATTAAAAAAGTACCCTGGGAAGAAGAGACTAACAAATGGTTTCGGACGCTCAGATATTGTCAAAAGCTTGACACAAAGAATCTTGCTGCCAGTATGGTGTAGAACATCAAGGCGAGGCCGACCGCAAACATTACAATCCGAAACCAAATACGCTTTTGCCTAATGACCTCAAAATTGAGCTTCATCGCCGCATCGATGCGGTCTAGGAGACCGTTCCTAAATTCTCCTACCTCTCGTTTTTGACGCAAGTCAGCGAAATCGGAAGCTCGAAAGGCGTGAGATGAGTTGTGCCTCAGGGCAAGAAAGCCCGCGACACTGGCGCCCAGAACGGAAACCAGCGCCGCTAAGAACACAACGATCACCCAAAAAGGCTGTGAATGACGTGCGTTTGGGTTCTCAGCTGCTACCAACAGCAAGAAACCAAGTAGTTCCACGACAGATACAAGAGAGAAACCTAGCAGCACAGAGCTCTTATTGTCGAGTTGCTCAATCACATCGTGTTGACTGGCAACCTTTCTTGCCCCTACCTCGGCAAGTAAAGATTCTACGGTTTCATTTGGTACTAGAGGTGTGGCCAAACAGTACCCTCCAGAACGTTCAATTAAGTTAACGGAAACGTGACGCTTAACCGCAAGAACGCGTTGCGGACCTCGGCCTGGGAACTAGTGTGACACATCTTGTACCGCTTCCCTATCATGCATGGCTATACCACTTCCGTGCCACCGGCCGCCGCGGGGCTCGCGCGGATCGCAACGGCTTTATCGCGCAACGCGCAGCTGGTCCACAATCTTCGCAAGAACAATAGCATTCCCACTAGGTAGTTTTCTTTGGTATCCTCCACGTGCGCTACATGATATAAGCCCGACTGTCACTGAGCAATAATTCTACCGATGCAGAAAAAAAGTGCTCTCCATGACGGGCTGCGGCGGCGGCCGGCGCGAATTTGCAACGGCATACGTGACAGAAAAGGTCCGTGCACAGAAAAAGCCCTCAAACATCGAAGAAGCCTTGATTGGAACGAAGGATCATACCTTATCGTCATCGCAAAGATAAGGGGTCGAAGGAAGTTCCTCGATAGGCATACCTCCGTAGCGAGCCTCGCGTCGCCGTTCCTCAAATCCTACCCCGATAGCTAGGTAGATGAGTGCAGCACGGGCGAGTTTCAAGAGATGCACGGCCTTACTCTCGAACTGTTCGCGAGACACCATCAACGCTAAATCATGAGGTACAGCAATTGGGGATTCGGCTGCTGTCACTCGCAAGTACTTGTGCTCGATGTGGTTTCTTATGTCACTCAGGCCACGGGCCTGAGGCTCGGCCACCTCGTCGTTCACATCCTCGAAGAAGTCCTTGGCAAGCCAATACAATGCACAGAACGCCCAGTTTCCAGTCCAGTTGCCGGTGACGTCGAATTCAGACCGTATCGGCCCATTCTTGTCGGCACGCCAGAGTGTCCTAAACGAAACCTGTCTCTCCGGGATATTTAAAGTCATGTAGGCATTCATAAAGAAGCCGATCTTGTCGAAAAGAGAGTAGGCAGCCTTGTAGGCGGCCTTGACTTTTTCGATCGCCAACGAGAGCGATGGCTTGGGTTCAGTCGCCTGAAGGAGCACATCCTTATCCGAGAAGTGGGGCACCTTTGCGTTCAACCCCTCGTACAGCAACCAGCGAGCCGATACGTATTCCTGCTTCATTTGGTCGTAGAAACTCTCAAATACGTGAGGGGCATCGACCGGCACGACGTGAGCGGCTAGTCCCACTGAATCGCGAGTAGCGAAAGCGTATCGACCCAGGTCATTCAATGGATTCAGATACAGACAATTGAGCAGACACCAATGACGGTAGGGGCGCTCCTCCTCGGTAGCGGAAGTGTCTTCCCAGTTGAGGGTTGCGACCGCCGGAGCGAGACCTGCCATATCCACTA
>CAWFUK010000092.1:0-101231 GCA_963818935.1 uncultured Acidobacteriaceae bacterium | reverse complement strand
AAACGAGGCCGAGGTCGGGCGGGGTGGCTAAGATCGTTCGTTCGTTCGATCGTTCGTTCGTTCGTTCGTTCGTTCGTTCGTTCGATTCCATTCCATTCCATTCCATTCCATTCCATTCCATTCCATTCCATTCCATTCCATTCCATTCCATTCCATTCCATTAAAACTAAAAAAAAATTTCCCTTTCCTTTCCTTTGCCAGGTCTGTTCTTTGCCTTTGTTCACCTGAGAGTTATGGGCGAAACATCCAAGACTCTTTTTAGGTTATTGGAAAAAAGTCATACCCGAACTTTCGAGGAAGAGCGAAAAATCTGCACGGACGAATCAGATTTGCACAGAGATTTCCACTTGTAAGGCAGCGAACGGCGCGGGCGATACTCTAGCAGGCTGCTGAAAAACTCGCTGCTGATGACGAAAGGAGCCCGCAGGCGCTGAAGCGCGGTTGGGGTTGGAGGACTAACGGCACGACTTAAGACAGCAAGCCTCTCCTCGGCAGGCTCACAGCAGGTCCCTCCACTGCGCTTCCCTCCCTTCGGTCAGGAAGCTTCGGTCGGGATGACAAGGGCTTTTGGAGGGCTCAATGAGTAAGTCATTGCGACACGCATGAATGCGTGCCCTGATACGAACCACGGGCGATCACCGATACCACGACCGATGCGAATCAAGCCGGAATCGTCGAGGTAGGAATCTGCTGCGCCTTGGCCCGAAGTTCTTCGAAGAGCACTGTGCTCAAGTAGCGTTCTCCGAAAGACGGCAGGACCACGACGATCAGCTTGCCTACATTTTCTTTTCGCCGCGCCACCTGTACAGCGGCGCTGACGGCCGCGCCCGAGGATATTCCCACCAGCAGACCCTCTTCGAGAGGTAGACGGCGGGCCATGCGAATGGCATCCTCGTTGGAAACCGTGATGACCTCGTCGACGTAGTCGCGGCGCAAAATGCTGGGCACGAAACCTGCGCCAATCCCCTGGATTTTGTGGGGCGCGGGCTTGCCGCCAGAGAGCACGGGACTTTCCGCCGGCTCGACGGCAATCGCCTTGAACGATGGCTTTTTGGGCTTGATGTACTCACTGACGCCGGTGATGGTGCCGCCGGTGCCTACGCCTGAGATCAGGAAATCCACGCGGCCGTCGGTGTCATCCCAGATTTCCGGTCCCGTGGTTTCGAAGTGAATTTTGGGATTGGCGGGATTGTCGAACTGTTGCAGCATGTAACTGTTGGGCGTGTTGGCCAGCAACTCCTGGGCCTTGGCGATTGCGCCCTTCATGCCATTGGGGCCGGGAGTTAAAACAATCTCCGCGCCGAAGGCGAGCAGGAGCACGCGGCGCTCCATGCTCATGGTTTCGGGCATGGTGAGAATCAGCCGGTAACCTTTCACCGCAGCCACGAAGGCCAGTCCGATTCCGGTATTGCCGCTGGTGGGCTCGATCAGAACCGTTTTGCCGGGGTGAATCTTGCCGGCGCGCTCAGCCTCATTGACCATGCTGACGCCGATGCGGTCTTTTACGCTGCCCACGGGATTCTGGCTCTCGAGCTTGGCCACCACATCGGCCAAGCAACCTCCGGTAACTTTATTAAGGCGCACCAGCGGCGTGTGCCCGATCAGTTCGGTGACATCGTCTGCGATCTTCATCATGGCTCCTGGGTTCGGCTCTCGCGGGAAAGATGAAAGCAAGTCTACTGGTTTGGTAGTCTATCGCGCAAGCAATAATCCCGGCGCGTGGTAACGCAGTGCCGGCTTGCGCGCCGGGCCGGTTGCGTTGGACATCCCGCACTCCGCCTGAAAAGCGGCTTCGCTCGGGACCACGACGCCGCAGGAAGGATCAAGCCGGACCACCGCTTTCAGGCAGCCTAAAGCTGGAGTTCGTGCTGGCGCAAAAAACTTTCCCGATATTCGCGATCGCGGAATGCTTCTGTGCCTCCGGCGCGGGAGGCGCAAAGAGCGCCTGCCGCATTGCCGGCGGCCAGACACTCGGTCAAGCTTTGGCCCTTCAAGTATGCGTGCAGGAATCCGGCGTCGAAGCTGTCACCTGCGCCAACCGCATCGACGATTTCTACGGTCAAGGGCGATCCCGCTATTCTTTCATGCTTGCGAAGGGCCACTGCGCCTTCCGATCCGAGTTTGACGACCAGGAGAGGAACCAGCTCCGAGAGCCTCTGCATGGCGAGTTCGAGATTGTCGGTCGCAGCGATGCGGCAGGCCTCACGCCGGTTGGGCAGGAAGATGTCGACCTGGCTTAGAACTTCGCAGACATCGCCGCCGAAAAGATCTTCGGGATCGTCGTTGGTATCGAGTGAGATGGTGAGCCCGGCATTCTTGAGGCGGCGAAAGAGCTCCGGAACCTGGGGGCGAAGGTTCGCTTGCAAGTAATACGAAGACAGATGAAAGTGGCGGGAATCGCAGAGATAGTCGAGATCGAGATCAGCCAGGCTGAGTTTTGCTATGGCGCCCGAGTAGGTCAAGATATTGCGCCAGCCGTCTCTCTGCAAAATAACGCTCAATCCCGTGTTCAGGGACTTCGATTTCCGAAGGTGGGAGATGTCAACTCCGCTTTGGGTCAATTTTTCCAATGCGATCTTGCCTAATGGATCTTCGCCGATGAGCGACTGAAACCCAACGCGGCTGCCCAGACTGGCGAGGTTGTGAGCGACGATGGCCGAGGAAGATCCCAAGGTCAACGCCATGGCATCGGCCAGCAGTTCGCGCTCGGGGGGAAGGTCGGCGGGAAGGCCGTACAAAATCAAGTCGAGGTTCAGCTCGCCGGCAATGGTGACGTCAAAACGCGGCATATTCCGGCCTCTTGGAACCGTCGTCGTTCAGAATAACGGAGCGGGTCAAGTTGCGAGGCGAATCAGGATTCAATCCCTTTTTCAGGCCGGTGTAAAGACCGAGCAACTGCCCGGGAACCAGAGAGGGGGCCAGCCGTGCGAGTTCGGAGAGCTGGAGAGGCAACTCCAACAGCAGATCTGCCGCAGCACGCACCCGGGGGCTGGCCTGATGGGCAACGACCAGAGTGGTTCCTCCGAGCGACTTGACCTCTTCGAGCAGGTCGCATTCCGCCTGATAACCTTTTTCCGAGAGCAGGAAGATCAGCAGCGTCTGGGGCGTAACTACCGACTTGGGGCCGTGACGAAACTCCAAAGAATGGAAAACCTGCGCCGGGGAGACGGACATTTCCATTACCTTGAGGGCATATTCGCAGGCCAGGCCATAGAAGGGGCCTTGCCCGAGACAAACGTAATCTTTGAAGGTGTGGGCATTTACGAATTCGAGAACCCCCGCCGGTACGGGCTTCAGCGCAACTGCGGCCAATGCGGGCATGGAGATGAGAGCTTCGCGGTAGTCGCGATTTCCCGCAATTTCGCCGGCCAGAAATTGCAGAGCCAAGAGCATCGAGGTAAACGAGCGGGTCATCACCGTACTTTGTTCGTCGGCGGGAAGGGCAATCGTGATGGTGGCCAGTTTCTCCAGCGCTTTGCCTTGGACGCAGGTTACGGCCACGCTTGGAATCTTGCGCTGGTTCAGCACTTCGCCGGCCTTGAGCACCTCGGAGGTTTGGCCGGAGCGCGAGATGAGAACGGCCACGCAAGGACCCGAAAAAACCAACTCGGGATAGAGCAAAACCTCCGAGGCGGGAATCGCTCGAGCCATCCGACCGGTAAGAGACTTCATGGTGGCGGCAGCGGCTAGCGCGACATAGTAACTGGAACCGCAACCGATGAAGAGCCATTCCGGAGTGGAATGGAAGCGGGACACCACGTCCTTCACAGCCTCACTTCGTGCCAAGTCTGCCAGACAGGTTGCCCAGCACTGGGTCTGCGACAAAATCTCGGAAAGACTGTGGGCGCCTGGTTCGAGCGAAACGCGCGAACTTTCTTGTTCTTTGGAATCAGACAATCGTCACCTCAATGCCAGCTTTCTTCAGCCCCCGCAAATCCGATTGCGCTATGCCGCGATCGGTAACGACCTCGCGTATCGCTGCGGTGGGCGCGATCAGAGAGAGGCTTCTTCTGCCAAACTTAGTGGCGTCACACACTGCTATGGTCCGCTTGGCCACCTCGACCATGACGCGGTTGACCTTGGATTCCAGAAGGTTCGGAGTGGTCAGGCCATACTGCACATCGAATCCATCGACGCCGAGAAAAAGAAGATCGGCGTTCAAGTGTCGCAACGCGTCCTCGGCCATCGGGCCTACCAAGGAAAAAGAATTTTTTCGCAGCGTGCCCCCGGTGAGGATGACCTCAATCGAACTTCCCGCCAACTCGGCGGCAATGTTCACGGCATTGGTAACAATCGTAAGGTCGCTCACGTCGCGAAGCGCGCGGGCAATGGCCGTGGTGGTGGTGCCGGAATCAAGGATGATGACCTGGCCGCTACTCACCATCTGGGCGGCGGCTTCGGCGATACGAAGCTTTTCGCCGCGATGAAGCTGTTCCTTTTCGCGCAGGCTGGGATCATCGAGCGCGCGGTCGCCGGCGGGCAACGCGCCACCGTGGGTGCGATGCAACTGGCGAAGATTGTGGAGGACCTCGAGATCCTTTCGGATCGTCACCTGGGAAGTTTCGAAACGCCGCGCCAGATCAGGAACGAGAACCCTGCCATCGCGATTCAGGAGTTTAAGAATGGCCCGCCGTCGCTCTTCATTGAGCACGTTCAATCTGCTTTCCGCCCCCGCAAGACTGCCTTCGTTCCCTTCGGGACGTCTTTTGTTTGCTGTTTCTTTTTATAACGTTTACTTTCGTTTGTCAAACTTGCTTCCATCATTCCACAGGCGTACGCGTAGTGGTCGATGACTTGCAGAATCCGGTGGCGAATGAGATCTGTGGGATGGTTCGATATCGTTCCGGCGCATATGGCTGCGGCCTGGTCCGGCATGTACTGGCTGAGCAAGGCGGCCGGAGGAGGATTCAGAGCCAGGTTCGCGAGCAGCCGTTGCAGGGCGGCGGCAACATTGGGCTGAGGCCAGTAGTAGCGGATGCGGTCGCTGAAGCTGTATTTGCGGGCAAAACGCAAGGCTGAGTCGTCGCCGTGGTAGTAGCTGTTCCAATGTTCCGGATTGGCGAGCATTGCCTCTTCTAACGATTCGCGGACTCGCGATAAGGAAATTCCGGGTCGATTCCCCAGCCACTCTTCCTCGATGGAAGACAGCGCAAAAACGGCCTCGCGGAAGGCGAAGGTCAACCAAGGGCCCACCTTCAAGATCGCGAAATGATCGCGAACCATCTGCCGTAAGGCGACGGGCGTTTGGTAATCGGTGGAGTGCGCTTCGTAAACGCCGTGCCAGTGATCTTCGGCAAAGAGAGCCAAGTTACGGGCCTTTTCCGGAATATAAGGGAAAACAGCCGAGTCACCGAATTCGACACCGGGTTGAACGACGATGGCGATGACTCGTTCCCATGCGGATTGGAGGCCGCGCGCCTCGAATGCAGCTTTCGTCAGGTGTATGCTCTGGGCGACATCCTGGGGCCGCGTGGTGGCCGGAGGCTCTGAGTCGTTCAACTCGCCGCCGGGAACCGGCACTTCGCTTCCAATGACGTACAACGGAGCGGGCGAACCGGGAGGAAGCTGCGCGTGGGCGTCTTCGGCTACTTTGCACAAATCTGCGGCACGGGCACTGACGATTTCTTCCGCAAGCGGCTTCGAGGGTTCGACGGGATCACCCGCGAGAGCCATGCTGGCATCGAGATGAATTTTGGTATAGCCCGCCAGAACGCAGGCGCGGACCAACTCTTTCGCCTTTTGCATCGCGGACGATGCGCCCTCTTTGCGCCAGACATGCGGGCCGAGATGATCGCCGCCGAAGACGATACGATCGAGCGGGAACTTCACGTTGACCGCGACGTCATTCACAAAGGAAATGAACTGCGTGGGTGTTTGACCGGTATAGCCGCCGAACTGGTTGACCTGGTTGGAAGTCGATTCGATGAGAAGTATGCTGTCGTCTCGCTGCGCTTGTAAAATGCCGGCTTCCATCACGAAGCGATTGGCCGAGCAGATGGCATAGACTCCAACGGCTTTGCCGCGATGATTCTCGCGGAGAACGTTGGCGAGGCGAAGCGTCGCGCCTGCGCTTTGTGCTCTGGGTTGTGCCGTCTGAATCACTGGATCCGTGTGTGCCTATTGCAGAGTCACCGTAATCGGTGCGGAAGTTGACGCGCCGTAAACCGAGTTTCCCGAATACACAGCCGTGAGCGTGTTGGCACCCTGCGCAAGCTGCGATGCACTAAGAGGCATGCTTGCTGAGGATTCCGTCGCGCCGGTCGGCAGCAATGTTTCCGTGCCCAACAAAGTCGATCCGCGCATGAAGTTGACGGTGCCGCTAGGCACGCCACCATCTCCTGGACTAGCAGAAACGGAGGCGGTCAGGGTCGTCGATTGACCGGATTGCAACGTGTACGTGCCCGAGGTCAGCGTCGCGGATAATGAATTTGACAGTCCCGTAGATTCGTAAGCGCCAATGTCGATGGTCGATCCTTTTTCGCGGGGATTGCCGAGAAAGTCGGTGGCGCCGTAAATCGAATCGGGAGAATTACTGTTGCACCATCCCACGCTGCAGGGCAGGCTTTCGCTGCCAGCATTGATGGCGGGCGAGCCGGTGGCGATGTCAAAGTCGGGAGGGGTGGCGCCGAGATTGACGAAGAGCGGATTCGCGTTGGGCGAATCGGCGTCTTCTCCCGTCGTGCTCTGATAGGCGGAATACGTTTTGTAATTGCTGACATCGCCCCAGTAGATTGAAGTTCCTTTGACGTAGCCCGCCGCCGAATAATAAAGGTTCCAGTTCAGAGTGGCCGGTGGCGCGGGATAGGTCGTGGTGGGTTTCACGAAGCTGTTGATCCAGACATTTTGCGTTCCGGCATAAACGATATTGTTTTCGAAGATATTCCCTTGCGCGCTTCCGGAGTGAAATTGAATCTGGAACTCGGCGGCCTGGTTCTTGGTGTTGTTGTTGTAGAGAGTGTTGTTGACGATCACGGCGTTGGCAGTGCCGCCGACGGCGTTCGAATAGCCGCCAATGGAAATGCCGCAGGCGTTGGAATCGTAGACCACGTTATTGCGCGCGGTAACGTACCTGCCCTCGCAAGGGTCGGTGCCTTTGCCCGGTGTTCCGGTGTCGTTGGGACCCGACCACTCGGTGCCATTGGCCTGGCAGATTTTGTGTTCGCTGGCGATTTCGATGCCATAGTCGACATTGTGGACGAGATTGTTCTCGATGGTGACGTAGGCGCAGCCATCGCAATAAATGCCGTCGGCGTCGTAGGAGTCGCCCTCGCCCGCGTTATTAATTCCGCTGATGTTATAGACGGTGTTGCCGCTGATCTCGCCATACATGGCTTCGTCGTATCCGACCGGTCCAACGCCCTCGTAGCCAATCGCGTCGATGCCGATATTGTCGTTGTCGTGAACCAGATTATTGGTGATGGCAAAGTTGGTGACGTTGCCGTCCACGTTCACCGATTCGCTGTTGCCGGTCTTGAGGCTGTAGACCTCGTTTCCACTGAGGACGAGATTGCTAATGGGAGTCTGTGATGTGGCGTAAACGGCGATGCCGAAGGCGTTGCCATTTTTCTCGGAGGACGTTGTGATGTTGTGAACCAGATTGTTCAGCAACTGCACACCGGTGCCGGAGCCGGTGATCCAGACGCCGGCGGGAGTGTCGGCGGCTTTGCTGGTGCTGAAGTTGCGGATTTCGAATCCGCTGATGATCAGATAGCTCTGATTCACGATGGTTACAAGACCTTCGGTCTCATTGCCGCTGGAGGGCGGGTTCGAGGTGCAGCAGGTAACGCTGGTTCCATCGATGACAGCCGTCTGTCCGGGATAGCTTTCGAAGGTGATGGGCGCGGAGGCGGTTCCAGAGGCGGGAAAGTTGACTGCCTGGGGGTAGATGCCGCCGAAGACGTAAACGGTGGCGCCGGCCGTGACCGTGTTGGCGGCGTGCTGAATGGTTAGCCACGGAGAGCTGAGGGTTCCGGGGTTGCTGTCGCTTCCGCTGGTCGATACATAATAAGTCGAGCCCACTTGCGCGGAGAGGACGGGCGCGCCGAGCTCGAACGCCAGGGCAACCGCGAGCACCAATAACACAAACTTCACGTTGCTATTCGTCGAGAGATTGCGTTCCATCATTCCTCCTTGGAAAGATCGACGAAGATCGGCGCCACATTTCTGATCAGAAGTAAAACTTCATCGCGAATTGAATGAAGCGTGGATCGCGCGCCGCGACTGCCTGTCCGAACTGCGGCGTACCGAACTCGACCGCTTGCGGCTCCTCACTGATGGCGCCGGGAGGACCCAGCAGAGGATTTACGTGGTTCCAGATGTTGAAAAACTCGGCGCGAAATTCCAGATGCTTTTCCTCGCGAATGGGGAAAAGCTTGAAGACAGAAAAATCCCAATCCTGCAGGCCGGGGCCGCGGACAATGTTCCGGCCGGCATCGCCGAAGGTGAAGAAGGTCGTGTTGTCGACGAAGGCGCAGGTATTAAAGAGAGTTCCGGGCACACAGGGATGGGTATTGGGATCGCCTACGACATTCGGCCGCACTTCGTAATATCCGACGCTGCCGCCGCCATCGGCAGTGGAAACGTTGGTGATGGCATCTGTGATGGTGAACCAGTTTCCCGTCTGCGCCGTGGTGATGCCAGCCACCTGCCAATTTCCAATCACTTGATTCAGCGCGCCAGTGGCATTTCCCCCAAACTTCTTGC
Source organism: uncultured Acidobacteriaceae bacterium (assembly GCA_963818935.1). GTDB lineage: Bacteria > Acidobacteriota > Terriglobia > Terriglobales > Acidobacteriaceae > Sulfotelmatobacter. The sequence goes on along the minus strand of CAWFUK010000092.1, from coordinate 92,528 downwards.
CGTGACCGAAAGGCAATTCGTAGGAGTAGTTGAAAACGAAGCGCTGGCGCACATCGAAATCGGAATTGCCATATTCCAGCCAGGGATAGAGCTCATTGCGAAAATCGCCATTGTTGAGCGAGCCGAGGCTGGCGCTGGAGGCATCATCCAGAGCGTGAGAGTAGGTGTAAGACGCGCCAAACTCCAGCCCGCGCGAAGCTCTCTTTTGCAGATGCACTTGCAGGGCGCTGTAGTTGGAATAGTCGTTGGCGCGAAGCGTGTCGATGGAGGCATCGACGGCCGGAAAGGGACGCCGCGGCGCGGTCGGACAATTTTCCGGAGTGTTGCCATTGGTCGTGCAAAAAACTGAATTGGGTTGCGCCTGATTGCCGTTATACATCCCGTAGAGATGGGAGCCGCGCGAACCGGCATAGGACATCTCGAGCAACATCTGGGACGGCAACTGGTATTCGAATCCAAAATGCCATTGCTGCGCGTAGGGGGTTTGCAGTTTTGAACTTTCAGAGAACAAAGTCGGCGTGTTCGGATCTACCAGTGAATTCGCGGGAAAGCCCTGTGACAAGTGGCTCAGCGGAACACTCCCAGGGCCCAAAATGGCGCAATTCGGCTGGTTGGGATTTGGATTCGCCGCCGACAAGCCGCAGGGCTGCGTAAAATTCTCGGTCACAAAAAACGGAGGATTGAAACCTGGGCTGGGATTCGAGTACGGCCCATTTTCTTCGCCGCCGTAGAAGATGCCATAGCCCGCGCGCATCACCAGCTTGTTGTTGATCTGGTAGGCGAGACCAAGACGCGGCGCAAAATCAGTCAAGTCGGGAGAAATCAGTCCCGGAGAACCGGTGCGCAGAATGGGAATGTAACTGGCAATTGTGGGAGTGAGCGTCGCTTGCTGGCCTTTGGGAACAACGAGCGAGTCATTGGCAAAGTCGAAATTCGACTCTTGGTTGTCTTTCGCTTTGATGACCGTGAACAGTTCGTAACGCAGGCCCAAATTCAGGGTCAGCTTGGGGCTGAATTTGAAGTCGTCCTGAGCAAACCAGGAATAGTCGCCGTGATGGTAATCGACATTGTGCTGATTGGTAATGGTCGCGCCATCGGGAACCCCGAGCATAAACGTCGCGAAGGCTTCGCCTCCCGTGGTGGGAGCGGCCGCGTTATCGGTCAGATCGCTGGCAAAATCCATTGTGCCGCGCGAGGCCGCCGGCTGGAAAATGGTGAACTCGATAAAGCGAAGCTCGGTGCCAAACTTCAGCAGATGCCGGCCGTAAACCTTGGTGATGTTCTCGCCGAGCACGTAGGCATTCTGTTTTTCAATGGATGGCAAAAAGCCGGAGCTTCCGATGGTTGCGGTGCCGTCGTCAATGGTGATGTTGGGCAGGCCGCCGTTGTTCGGTCCGTAGGGAACTCCCGGGAAACCTAGCTGCGAGGCGACGTTCGTATTGGCGTTCAGTTGGTAGCGATGGGCGTTGATGCGGTTGTAGCCCAGGCGCAGTTCGTTCACCGTGGATGAAGAGAAAGCATGGGTTTCGCTGATGGCCAGACTGCGATAGGAATCATCCTGATTGCCGTCCTGGAACGAGCCACCATCGAGAGCGTTGTTAAAGGGAGAAGGAATGAAACTCGGCGCATTTTCGTAACTGAAGCGTCCGAAGATCGAATCTTTGTCACTTATTTTGTGATCGATGCGGACATCCGCATTGTTTTGATCAGTGCTCTGCTTGGGCTCTGCCAGGAAATTGGATCCGTTGATATTCACGTTGGGCGGGGGGAACAGGGCTGAGAGGCGCGCGGCCAGGGGATCGATTAAGCCCGTGGGGAATATATTGGTGGGGTTGCCGAAGCTATCAACTCCGACCGGCACGCTGCAATAGCCATCCGGGTTCAGAGCGGAAACCTGCGTCATGTAGCTATTGAAAATTTCCCCCATGTAGGTAGGATTTCCATTGCAATCCAGCGCCACCTGACTGGTTGGGTTTCCGTTTGAATCGACGGCGTAGGCGGGGGTTGAGGTCAAGAACGAGGAAAAGTCACCGCCGATCTCGGCTGGAGTCGGAACCAAAGCGATCTGCGGCAGAGCTTGGCGCCGACGCAATCCCTCATAGTCCACGAAGAAGAACGTTCTGCTCTTGATAATGGGTCCGCCAAGAGTTGCGCCAAATTGGTTCTGCTGATAGCCCTGCCGGCCGAATATGTCGAAAGCATTGCGGGCATCGAAGACGTCGTTGCGCAGAAATTCATAAACGTCGCCATGGAATTGGTTCGTGCCGGACTTGATGACGGCGTTCATGACCGCACCGTTGCCGCGTCCAAATTCGGCGCTGTAGGCATTGGTCTGCACTTTGAACTCGGCGATGGCATCGACCGACGGCTGGATCACGTAGGCGCTGCCGTTCAATACGTCCCCCAAGTCGGAATTGTTGTCGACCCCATCGAGTTGAAAATTATTCTGCAGGGAGCGCGATCCGTTGGAACTGAAACCGAAGGAAGTCTCCACGCGCGAACCGGGCTCGGCGGGGCCGACGCCCGCGCTTAACAAAGCAAGCTGCGCATAATTTCGGCCATTCAGGGGAAGGGTTTCGATGGTGTGGCTATCCTGCACTTGGCCGAGCGAAGAGGTGTCGGTCTCAAGTTGCGGACCCTCGGTGGTTACGGTCATGGTCTCGGAGATGCTGCCGACCTCGAGAGTGAAATCGACCTCGGGACGCGCCTGCACATCGACCGTCACCGGTCCAGCCGACGCTTTCTTAAAGCCCTGCTTTTCGACGGTGATTTGGTAGCGGCCAACCTTGAGCGGACCGGCGACGTATTCGCCCTGCTCGTTGGTTCGCGCGACAATGGCAATTCCGCGGTCCACGTCGGTGACGGTCACCTTGCTTCCGGACACAACGGCGCCGGTGGCATCCTTCACAACGCCAGTAATGCTTCCGGTATCCTTCTGCGCCCACAGGGGCGTGACCAGTACCAGGAAAAGAACGACTGCGAGGGCCGCGCGATTCTGCGGGCGGAAACAGGAAGAGGTCGGCATGGGGCGAAGCTCCTGGCCCGTGAGCCGAAAGATCCCCGAAATGCGGAAGTTTCGGTACGGGAACAACGCCAATTGGCGTTTTCTTTCGAACGATTACTTATACTTTCATTTCGAGCTGGTTGTCAATAAGATTTCTGCACACCAGCTCTGTACCTATTGCGGGCGCACTTCCAAAAGCAGGTGTTCTTTGAATTCAACCGGCAAGTGAGCGTTGCGGCCGGATATAGTCCCGAGACTGGTGCCGTTGACGTAGTCGAAAACGCTATAGTTACGGTCTTCCAAGCCGCGCAGTTCGACTAGCCCTTTCCATTCTTTCGCGTAAAACGCGTAGTACATGATCTGATCTTTGCGGATAACGTGGGTTTCGGGCACGTCGAAGCCAATGTCATAGAGCTGGCCGAGATACTGGCCGCGCGAAAGCATCTTGTCGTGATAGATGGCGAGCCATTTCTCGTAATGCTTCTCGCGCGCCGGCGTGAGAACAGAATCGGGATCGCCCTTCTTTCTTTTCTCGGTCACTAACGAGGGCAGCACGAACTGGGTGCCCACCACTCCGCCCACGCCGACGGTCGAGGCAAAATCATTGCCTCCGGTACTTTCTTCGACGTGGTCGCCGAAAAACGGAATGCTGTCTCCCATGAGCGCCTTTAAGGTTTTTGCTTTGGAGCGAATCTGGAAAGAACTTTCGGGATCAGACGCCACGGACATGTTGAAGTGCGGCATGGTGAAGAAGGAATAGGCGGTGCCGCAAGGGCAGAACTCGACCAGAGATCCGGGCTTTACAGCTTGCGCAGTGTCGTAGATGGCTTGAAAGAAATCCGGCATGGCCTCGACGGAATCTTCGGGGCGCGCATGGTGGTGGGCCGGGTTGTAACAAGCGGGGACCGCGTTCATGTGCTGGCCGTCGAGTTTGAGGCCGTCGAATCCCCAATCTACAAGGATCTTTCGCACCAGAGCTTTGTGGTATTCGACAACGTCTTTATCTGCGGGGCACAGGTAATCCGCGTTCCACCAGGAGATTTTTCGTCGCGAACCATCGCGATTCAGCAAGGCGTAGTCGGGATGTTCCTCGAGCAGATGCGACTTGGGGACGGCACCGAGCGGAGACCACCACAGTTGCGCCTTGAACCCCTCTTGATGGATTCGATCGACGAGGGCTTTCATATCGGCATCGCCGTGGGGAAATTTCTTGGGATCGAGCGCCCAATCACCCACGTCGTTTTGCCAGCCATCATCGATGGTGACCCAGGCGAATCCCAGGCGCTTGACCGTGGGCAAGGTGTCGTAAATCTGTTGTGGAGTCGCGGACCGTCCGTATCCCCATGCGCACCAGATGGTGCCATAAGCATCGTCAGGCGCGGCGGCCATTTTGAAGCCCTGCTTCATCATGAAGCGCCGGTAGTCGGTGAGCGTGCGGAAATAATCTTTCTGGTGAACGGAAACGAAAGTGCGAAAAGTGTGGAAACTCTCTCCAGGCGCGAGCGAGATGGCGTGACGAAACTCGACGGCGACCTTCGCGTGGGTGGCATCGGGCATCGAAACCGGCAAGGAAACCAGCCGCGGGCGGGGCTCGACGTGACCGACTGCGACTCCGACATCGCGCCGCCAGACGTCGATGACGGGCGTGCCTCCGCCGTAGTCGCTGGCGTTCATGCCGAGATAATTCTGTTGCCGGAAGTTGGCGTGAAGAGGAAGAACCCAGTTCGGGCGCTTTTCATAGGAACCACTTTGATAAGACCAGAAGGGCGCTACACTGCTGGTGGTCCGGGTTGTAGAATGCTGCGCGTCGATGGTGTAGGCATTGTTGGTCCAGGCTTCGATTGCGAGTTTGCCGGCACTCGAATTGGTGTATTGGACATCGAAGAAAGCCATGGTGGGAAATTCGTCATAAACCGTGACGGTGAGGGCTTTGGTGAGCGCGCCCGATTTGCCGGTAACCATGAGGCGCTCGCCGGTTCCGTAGGCGTCGCTGACTCGTTCGTGTTTTTGCGAGGCCAGGGGAAATTCGCTCCAGGTTTTGTTCACCCCGGCCACACTTTCAGAAGAGGTGAACGGGCCCATCACGGTTTCTTTGTTGTCGAAGCGGGCGATGACGCGGCTGCGCAGGTTGCGATCGAATTCAATTCGGAGGTTTGTCCCCTGGATTTGAGGGTTATCGAGGGAGCCGTTGGCGACTCCGGCGCGCAGTCCGGATGAGAGCAGGACCGCAAGTGTGCCAGCAAGCGCGCAGAATTTGAACATAATTCCAGTCTCCGCGATGAAGCGCAATTTAAAGCGGGAATCTTTCGTTTTGTTATATATCACATTTCTATCTATTTCGGAATGCTTCATTTGTCATACAATTCATCGGGCGAAGGGGCTCGTTGCGCATCGCCACATTTAATCCTAGAGTGCCATTATGCTCGCTCGATTTCGCTTCATCTTTTTGTTCCTGCTTTTGGTGGTTGTCTCTATTCTTGCACGGAGCCAATCGACAACGCTCTATGGCGTCGACCCTGGCGAAGCCCGCGCCAGCGTTCACGACGGACAAATCGTATTGGAAAACAGCGTGTTCTCGGTGCGATGGTCCTTTGCGCAGGGCGCAAGCGGGCGGTCTGAACTGATCCTGCACCCACTTACTCCACATTCAGATAAGAAGAGCATTCCGCTAGAGCGAGATCTTTTTTTCCTCAAACTAAAAGATGGCGGAATTCTTCGGTCCACGACCATGAGTATCAAGGACGGTCCGCGAATTGAAAATCTGGTTGCGCGGCCCAAGGTATCCCGGTCTGCGGAACACTTTCCGGGAAAGCAAGTGATCGTGCGTTTCGAAGACTCCGCAGGAAATCTTTCTGTTACCTGGCGCGGGATCTTGCGAGACGGGTCGAACTACGTGAGGCAAGAGGTCTCAATTGAAGCCATTCGCAGGGACGTGGCGATACGCGAGGTCGAGCTCTTCGACTTCCAGGCGCCGGGCGCGCATGTAGCCGGTACGGTTAAAGGATCTCCGGTGACTGTGGGCGATGTTTTCTTCGGCTTCGAACACCCGCTTTCCTCCTGCGAACTTAAAAACGAGACAATCGGTTGTTTTATCGAGCGCGAATTGCCATTGCGAACTGGGCAGACGGTAACTTACTCCTCCGTCATCGGTGTGTCGCCGGTGGGCCAGATGCGGCGAGCGTTCTTGAATTACATCGAGCGGGAGCGGGCGCGTCCTTACCAGCCCTTTCTGCATTACAACTCGTGGTACGACATTGGCTTTAATAATGCGTACGACGAAGCGGCGGCGCTGGACGCGATTCGCTCGTTCGGGAAGGAACTGGTCGAGCGGCGCGGAGTAAAACTGGATTCGTTTCTGTTCGACGATGGGTGGGATGATCCGCACACGCTATGGAGCTTTGGGGCTGGATTTCCGCATGGGTTCACGCCGCTGCGGGCCGCGGCTGAGAAGTACGGAGCGGAACCGGGCGTGTGGCTTTCTCCCTGGGGAGGTTATGACCGGGCAAAAGAAGAGCGGTTGAAGTACGGGCGGGAGAACGGGCTGGAGACGAATCAGGGAGGGTTTGCGCTCTCGGGACCGAAATATTTTGCGCGCTTTGAGGATGTGACCCTGAAATTCATTCGCGATTACGGAGTGAACCAGTTCAAGATCGATGGCACGGGGAATGTGAACAGCGTTTTGCCGGGAAGCCGCTTTGACAGCGATTTTCAGGCGGCGATCAGTTTGATGAGCGAATGGCGTGCGGTGAAGCCGGCAATTTTTATCAATCTGACGACTGGAACTTATCCCTCGCCGTTCTGGCTGCAGTATGCCGACTCCATCTGGCGAGGCGATGATGACCACAGCTTTGCGGGGGTGGGATCGTGGCGCGAGCGCTGGATTACGTTTCGTGACGGGGCGACGTATCACGGCGTGGTGCAACCAGGTCCGCTGTATCCTTTAAATTCTCTGATGCTGCACGGGATTATCTACGCGCGGCACGCGCAGAATCTGGATACTGATCCGGGCAACGATTTTGGCAACGAGGTCCACTCCTATTTCGGCAGCGGCACTCAGTTGCAGGAGATGTACATCACCCATTCGTTATTGTCGAAAGACAACTGGGATACGCTAGCGGAGGCTGCCAAATGGTCTCGCAGCAACGCGGACGTCCTCATCGATACGCACTGGATCGGGGGCGATCCAAACAAACTGGAAGTTTATGGCTGGGCGGCGTGGTCGCCACGAATGGGAATTGTCACTCTGCGAAATCCGAGTGATAAGGCGCAGAGCTACTCGCTCGATATAGGGCGAGCGTTTGAATTGCCTGCGGACGCGCCGCGAGAGTTTCAAGCACGCAGCCCGTGGCTTGCGGATCGCGGGAACAAACCGATCAGGCTGATGGCGGGCGAGGCGGAGACAGTCGCGTTGCGGCCTTTCGAGGTTCTCAGTCTGGAAGCGGTGCCCCGGCAGTAGAACGTTAAGCCTCAGGGGCTAAACCCCCCTCTTTCGTCGCCTCGTGCGGCACGGCTGAAGCCGTGCCCTTCCCAAAATTCCTCGAGGAAAGCATCGAACGAGCGACGCATCCTATTCGTCGGGTGGCAAATCGAAATTCACCAGGCTGCCCTGGAAACCACGCGTCTTCCATGCACCGTAGGCGATGCCGGCGGCCATCCAGATGGAGCCGACGATCAGCGCGAGATTTGATAAGTGAATCCAGATGAAAAGGCAGATAAAAAATCCGAGCACCGGCGGTATCAATTGGCCCAAGCTGCGATCTGCACCCCGAACGTAGTAGTGCGTGAGCGATGCCAGATTCACGCCCATGAACGCGATGAGCGCGCCGAAGTTCAGGAGCTCAGCGCCGTTGTCGTAGGTGATGAGGAAGGCTCCGATGAGCGCGATTACTCCCACGAAGAGCACGTTGTTGGCGGGAATTCGCGTTTTGGGATGAATCGCGCCGAAGAATTTTTTCGGAATGGCATTGCTGCGCCCCATGCCGTAAAGCAGGCGAGCCGCGCCCAGTTGCGATCCCATGCCGGAGCCAACGGTGGCGATCAGCAGGGTGAGGCTGATGGCTTTCGTCATAAGAAAACCGCCGGCGATCCCAGCGACATGGCTGAATACGTTTTCGTCGCCAAACTGTGAGAAGACGTCGAAGTCCCTGCCGAAATGGGCGTAGCTCAACAATTGCGCCCCGTAAACTTCCGCAGAGGCCAGTAATCCGGTGATAACGCAGACCAGCACGGTTGCCAGAAAGATGTTGCGCTTGGGATTTTCCACTTCTTCGGACAGCGTCGAAATGCCATCGAAGCCAATATAAGTGAGCACCGCGACCGAGGTGCCGTGAAACACGCGGTTGATGGTGAAAGTTTGCGGGTTATAAAACGGGTGCAAGAAAAATGCCTCGGGATATTGCGGCAGATGGAAGATGTAGCGGATGGTGTACCAGAAAAATGCGAGGATCACGGCTCCCATAATCGCGCAGAGAGTTTTGTTGATGCGAGCGGAAGTCTGCACCCCGCGCAGGTTCAGGGCGGTGAACAATGAGGCAAAGATGATCGGCCAAAGCAAGCCGGGATAGGGAATCTGGTAGCGCGTTCCGGTGAGCAGATCGGCCATGGCCTTGGCGCACCAGATGGTGCAGATTAAAGGATTGAGGATGTAATCCATGGTCATGCTCCAGCCGGTGACGTAGCCGAGGGCGGGATGCAGTTCGCGCCCCACGTAGGTGTATGCGGAGCCTGCACTGGGATAGACGCGCGCCATGCGACCGTAGCTCATCGCGGTGAAAACCATAGCGACCATGGCGATCAGGATTGAGGTGACTACATGGCCTTGGCCGGCATTGCTGAAAACGCCATACGCCGGCATGGGCGCAGTGGGCTGAATCACAATGATGCCGTAGAGGATGAGATCCCAAAGAGTGAGAGTGCGCCGCAAGCGCGGGGCGGAGACAACAACGGCGGGGGTGTTTTCCATGAGTCCGCCTATTGAATTATGCGCAGGGCACAATTGTCAATTGAGCGGGAAGCGGTGCGAGCAGAATCGGTTGGTGTATCGCTGACAGATTTCGTAATTGAATTGCATTATTGACCGCGAATGATGATCGTGCATCAGTGCATTTTTGCAGCGTTTTTTGATCTTTGGCATACCTTCATGTGACCCTCGTCACTGCCCGGCTGAGGCCCAGCACAGATACTTTCGTCGCAGATGAACCTGCGCTCCCAGTGGAATGCCGAATTCTCGCGTTATGACCTGGTCGCCAAGACTTGCGATGCGGGCCGCAGTGTCGTGCACGTTGGTGAAATCGAAATCGGCGGCGGCGAATTTGTGGTCATGGCCGGCCCTTGTTCGGTGGAATCGGAGCAGCAACTTCTGCAGACTGCCGAAGCCGTGGCTGAGGCGGGCGCTCGAATTTTGCGGGGAGGAGCATTCAAACCGCGATCGTCTCCGTATTCGTTTCAGGGATTGGGGATCGAAGGCCTCAAACTTCTACGCAAGGCTCGCGAAGCGACCGGCCTCGCCATTGTCACGGAAGTAATGAGCGAGTCCGACGTGGACTTGGTCGCCGAGTACGCCGACATTATGCAGGTCGGATCTCGAAGCATGGAGAACTTCTCCCTGCTGGAGGCGCTGGGCCGCTGCCAGAGGCCGATCCTTCTGAAACGCGGAATGACAGCGACGCTCGCCGAACTGATGCAATCGGCGCAGGTGATCGCGATGAACGGCAATCCCAACATTATTTTGTGCGAGCGCGGCATCCGCACCTTTGAAACAGTCACGCGCAATACCTTGGATATTGCGGCGGTTCCGGTGCTGAAAACTGTTTCGCACCTGCCCGTCATTGTGGATCCCAGCCATGCGGCGGGCGTGCGCTGCCTGGTTCCCGTGCTGGCGCAAGCTGCGGCAGCGGTGGGGGCGGACGGGTTAATCGTCGAGGTGCATCCGTCCCCGGATGAGGCTTGGAGTGACGGCGAGCAATCCCTAACATTTGAGGAATTCGACAAAATGATGGAGGAGTTGCAAGCCTACCTGGCCTTCCGTGAGATAACACGGGAACAGAATTCCACTTTGCGGCCGCACTTGGTGAAAGCGGGAGGCACGCGCTGATGCGCTCGGTGGCCATTGGCATCCTGTCGTTCATCGTGATGGGGCACGCGTCTCAGCCTGTCGTTTCTTCTTCGCAAGGCATGTCATCGCTTTCCTCGTCGCAGAAAATCCTGTACACGGTTGCCCAGCGCTACGAACCGCTCGCGTGGATGGATGGCGGGGAGCGATTCAGTGCAGGAGCAACTGTTTTTGTTCAGGACGCCGACGGGCGGCATGCTCTCGTTCCTGAATTTGCGGTAACTGCGGATGCAACTGTCTCGTTCGACGGAACGAGGGTGATGTTCTCCGGAAAGCGCACTGCCGCAGATCACTGGCAGATCTGGGAGGTTCTGATAGAAGGTGGCACTCCGAGGCGCGTCACAAATTGCGCTGAGGATTGCATCCGGCCGTTCTATCTTCCGGAAGACCGCATGGTTTATGCGCAGCGGCTTGGGGGCCGATTCGTCATTCAAGCCGCGGGCATGGGCGGCGACAATGCGCTGCCACTGACGTACGGTCCTGGGAGTTCTTTGCCAACCGACGTTCTCCGCGATGGTCGAGTCTTGTTCGATGCGACCTTCCCGCTGGGAGAAAAAGGTCCACCGGAAATTTACACGGTTTACTCGGACGGTAGCGGAATCGAAGCATATCGCTGCGATCATCTGCGAGCCCGGCATTCGGGCAAACAAGTTAGCTCTGGAGATATCGTATTCGCGGTTCAACGCGGGCTGGCGCGGTTCAGCTCCGCGCTCGCGGCCCAAACACAGCTCACCTTGCCCAAGGGGGATTACGCGGGCGAAGTGGCTGAGGCGAGCGCAGGCGACTGGCTGCTTCCGTGGCGAGCGAATGCACGAAGCGATTTCCAGTTGATTTGGTGGAAGCCGGGTCAAGCCAGTGTGCGCACCGCCGTACAAGAAGCGGGATTGAATTTGGTGCAGCCTGTATTCGTTGCGGAGCCGAGCGTACCCAAACGCCACCCTTCGGGGTTGCATGATTGGTCGTTTGGAAATTTGCTTTGCCTCAATTCCTACACGTCGAAGTACAAGTTCGCGGCGGCATCCATCGCGTCGGTGCGGCTTTATACACAAACCAGTAATGGCAGAGAAGTTTTGGGCACAGCGCCGGTTGAATCCGATGGATCGTTCTTCGTACAAGTGGCGGGAGACCAACCATTGCAAATCGAGTTGCTCGACAGCAGGGGGAAAATCTTAAAGAGCGAAACCGGATGGTTCTGGCTGCGGCGCGGCGAGCAGAGGGCTTGTGTGGGCTGCCACGCTGGTCCGGAAACGGCGCCGGAGAATGCGGTCCCTTTGATTCTTTTGAAATCGACGACTCCCGCCGACATGACTCACCCGGCCCGACATAGTTCCACAGGAGGAAATTGATTTGATCAAGCGAATTCTCATCTTTTTAGCCGCGGCAACATCGCTGGCGGCGCAGGCACCGCAAGCGAGCGCGCCCAGCACCATCCGTTTTGAGGACGCTACGAAAAAGGCCGGCATTCAATTTACGCACAGTTTCGGGGCGCGGGAGTTAGGTTCGTTGCTGGAGAGCACGGGCGCGGGCTGCGTCTGGTTCGACTTCAATAATGATGGGCTGCCCGATCTGTATGTAGTGAGCGGCAAACCGCTCGGGGGGAATATCCATCCCTATCCTCTGAAGCAGCCGCCAGCAATTCCTCCGCATAACCATCTTTACAAGAACAATGGCGATGGCACGTTCACAGATGTCACCGACTCAGCGGGGGTGGCGGGCAACATTTTCGGCATGGCGGCAATCGCTGCCGACTTCGATAACGACGGATTTGTCGATTTGTTTGTAACAGGCTACGGCAAGGCGATTCTCTATCACAACAACGGCGACGGCACGTTCACGGATGTGACGGCCAAGGCGGGGATCAAGGTCGATGGCTGGTCGATTGGCTCGGCATGGCTCGATTACGACCGCGATGGATGCGTGGATCTTTTCGTCGGACGATACGTGAAGTTCGATCCGACCTATCGCGACTATTATGCGGCGGATAACTATCCCGGGCCGCTCGACTACGCGCCGGAGAGCAATCGTCTGTATCACAACAACTGCAATGGAACCTTTACCGATGTGACGGAGAAGTCTGGCATCGGGGCATTCAAGGGCCGGACCATGGGCGTGACCGCGGCGGACTTCGATGGGGATGGTTATCCCGATATTTATGTGGCGAACGATAAGACAGAGAATTTTCTCTTCCACAACAAGCACGATGGAACCTTTGAAGAAATCGCGGCCGAGCAAGGCGTGGCCTACGGACAGAATGGCGAGAACACTTCGGCGATGGGCCCGGTATTTGCCGATCTCGAGGGCAGCGGCCGGCTTGATCTGTGGGTGACGGACTCCAAGTATAACCGGCTGATGCGCAACACCGGAGCCAAAGGATTCGAGGATATCGGGCCGACCTCCGGAGTATCGCAAGCGACCGCGCAATATGTGAGTTGGGGTACGGGGGTATACGATTTCGACAATGATGGTTGGCTGGACATTCTCATTTTCCATGGCGGACTGATCCACTTAATTCCGCAGGAACAGTCCCTGTTTCGCGGATTAGGCGGCGGTAAATTTGCCGACGTATCGCGCAGTGCCGGGCCGGCGCTTGAGGTCAAAGCCGTCTCGCGTGGGGCTTGCTTCGCGGACTACGACAACGACGGCAAGGTCGATGCCTTTGTGGTGAATCTCGGCGCCCCCGGAACTCTGCTGCACAACGTGAGTCAAAACAACAATCACTGGATCGCGATCAAGCTAAAGGGGAAGAAGAGCAATCGCGACGGCATTGGCGCACGCCTGGAACTGCTCGCGGGAGGGCGCAAGCAGGTCGCGGAACGCTTCGCAGGTTCGGGCTATCTTTCGCAGGACGATGGCAGGGTGCATTTCGGACTGGGCTCGGCCACGAAGGCGGATAAGCTGACGATTCACTGGCCCAGTGGTAAAGATCAGGTTATAGAGAATCAGCCGGTGGATCGGGTGCTCACCGTGGAGGAGCCATAAGTGGGGCTGACCTTCAGCACAGCGCGGAGAATAAAGTTCGCGGTAACAGTCGCGATCGCGATGCTCTCCGCGGGAACCGCCAGACCGGCCTCCACTTCCGCAACGACCGAAGCGGAACAGTATTTATCCCCGATCGAAATGATGTTTTCGGCCGATGGATTGCGGCTGTTCGTGGTGTGTGAAGGCAGCGATGAAGTTCGCGTGGTGGATGCAAAAGCGGCGCGGGTGGTCAACCGTATTGCAGTAGGAAGGAAGCCCCGCGGGATTGCGCTGTCGCCCGATGGACGCCGTCTGTATGTCACAAATTCATGGTCGGACACGGTGTCGATCATCGACACAGCTACGTTGAAGCTGGCAGAAACTTTGTCTACGGGTTCGGAACCCAACGGAATCGTAGTCGATCGAAGCGGCCGGACTTTGTACGTCGCCAATCGGCTCAGCGATGACATCTCTGTAATCGACCTAGCAACCGGTAAAGAGACGAAGCGTTTGGTGGCTGGCCGAGGCGCCAGTTACCTGACGATATCGCCGGATGGCAAGTGGATTTACGGCACGCACATTTACCCGAATTTCGGAGCGTTCCGGACGCCACCGAGCTCGGAAATTACCGTGATCGATACCGCCCGGCAGATGGTGGTCGAGCGGAAGCAGTTGCACAATGTTGCGGGCGTGTTTCATGTTGCGCTGTCGGCAGATGGCAGGCTGGGAGTGGCCGCGCAACTCCGTCCGAAGAATTTAGTCCCGCTGGCGCACGTCGAGCATGGCTGGGTATTTGGCGATTCCCTCACCCTGTTTGGCGCGGACGTGCCGGGAACCGTGCAGATTCCGCTCGATGAATTGGACCGGTACTACGCGATGCCGTGGGGCGTCGCCATCGCGCCGGACAAGTCGAAGATTTTCGTGACGCATGCGGGATCGCAAAGCGTGACCGTGATCAGCGTGTCGAAACTGATGCAGGCTGTGCGCTCGCGGCGTCAGCCCTTCGTGAACGATCTCTCAGCTTCAGCAGAGTACGTGGTCGCGAGAGTTCCGATCGGCCGCAATCCTCGCGGATTGCTTTTGTCCGCCGATGGAAAACGCCTCTATGTAGCCAACCGGCTGGACGACAGCGTTTCCGTCATCGATAGCGCGACGAATCAGGTGGTGTCAACCATCGACCTTGGTGGCCCTAAGACAGTCAATGCCCTGCGCCGCGGAGAGCGTATCTTCTTCACGGCTGAGTTCGCTTTCCAGGGGCAATTTGGCTGCTCCAACTGTCACATCGATGCCACGATCGACGGCCTGCAATGGGACCTCGAGCCGGATGGCTTTGGCAAAGATATTGTCGATAACCGGTCGCTGGAAAATCTAGCCGGCACTGAACCCTTCAAATGGAACGGCGGGAACCCCGACATGCCGACCGAGTGCGGGCCACGCACCGAGAAGTATTTCTTCCGCTCGCAAAGCTTCAACTCGCAGGAACTGACGGACCTCGTGGCATTCGTTTACTCACTTCCTTACCGTCCCAATCGAAATCGTCTACCGAATGACGAACTCACGCCGGCGCAAGAGCGCGGCAAAGCGATCTTCGAACGAACTGCCAACAAGAGCGGCCAGCCGATTCCAGAATTAAACCAATGCGCGTACTGCCACAGCGGACCGAAGTACACAAACCAACGCCAACTGGATGTCGGCACTGGCAAAGCCACGGACCGCTCTCCTGTGATCGACGTGCCGCAACTTCCGAACATCGTTTACTCGGCGCCGTATTTGCATGACGGGTCGGCGCGTTCGATGGAGGAAATTTGGACCGTGTTTAATCCCAAAGATACGCACGGCGTAACGAACGACTTAACCAAAGATCAATTGAACGACTTGATTGAATACTTGAAAACATTATGAAGCTGAAACGCTGGTTCCTGACGCTGATTTGCCTGTTGGTTGCGCGCGTTACACCTGCGCAGAACATGCCCATGTTTCGCTGGGACAACTTCACGACTGCGAATGGGCTGCCGGACAATCATGTGTTTTGCGTGCTGGTGGACGGCAACCGCATCTGGGCTGGAACCGAAAACGGGCTTGGTCTTTACGAAAGCGGAGCGTGGAAGATTTTTCGTCCGCAAGATGGATTGGCGCATCAAGCGGTGCTCTCGCTTGCCCTGGACCATCGCACGGGCGATGTCTGGGCGGGCACCATGGGTGGAGTGAGCCGCATTTCGGCGGGACGAATCGACACCTTCACGCAACTGAACTCCGGCCTGAGCAATGACATCGTCTACGGCGTCGCGGTACAAGGCGACTTCGTATGGGCTGCCACTGCCGCGGGGGCAAGCCGTTTCAATACTCGCACCGGACAATGGGCGCTTTTCAATGAGCGCAACACACCCATGTATGAGATCTGGACCTACGGCGTGAGCGCTGCCGAAGACAAGGTTTACTACGCGGTGTGGGGCGGGGGCGTGCTGGAGTACGACACGCACACCGAACACTGGAAAGACTACAACGATCCGGATGGCGAAAACGAAATCGTTCTCATGAAGGACCAGGGGCTGATCCATGAGATCACGACGTCGGTCAGTTATGTCGACAAGGTTCTCTGGGTCGCAACCTATTTCGGCGCCAGCCGCTATGACGGCCGCTACTGGCATAACTTTTTGACCAAGGACAGCGGTTTGCCCAGCAACTTTCTCAATCAGGTCAAAGCGGTGAGCGCGGATCGCGCCTGGTTTTCGACCGATAAAGGCCTGGCTTATTACGACGGCGCGAATTGGGCCGTGTATCGGCCCGCGCTCGATACGCACAAACCGGAAATGCTGGTGAGCGACGCCGCTGGGCGAATTACTCGGATCGCGGTGACGTCGGCTCCAGCTCACAACTATGTTCTCGGCGTCGATTTTCAAGGAGACGACCTCTGGGTGGCTACGGCGAAAGGGCTAAGTCACGGAGTGCGCATATCGGATTCAAGTTCTGCCGAGGCAGTTGCGCGGAACAGCGGAACACGCAAGAAGAAATAAGTTCATCACGGAGTCATACCATGAATATTCAGGAGCTACTCGCAGAAGCAACCACGGGTCCGATCACGAAACGAGCCATCACCAACCACTCGGTATTGAACGAGGCCTACGACTACGGCAGCGCTTTCTCGCGCGGCATGCGGATCGATCTGAATGGAGTGAGCGTTTTGCTGATCTCCGGAACAGCCAGCATCGATGATCAAGGCAACACGTTATATGCCGGCGACATTCGCGCGCAGACGCGGCGAACCTTCGACAATATCAGCGCCCTGCTCGCCTCGGAAGGCGCCACCTGGCACGACATTGTGCGCACTACTTGCTATCTGCGAGATATCGAACGCGATTACAAGCCGTTCAACGAAGAGCGCACGGAGTTTTACAGGGAGCAGAAACTGAATCCGCTGCCGGCATCGACGGGCATTCAGGTCATACTCTGCCGCCCCGATTTGCTGGTTGAGATCGAGGCCATTGCATTGCTTCGCCGGAAAAATGAAGAGGAGTAATTTCATGCGCCGTGTGGCTTTTCTTCTGATCGCGCTCTCGGGCTTGGTATGGGCCCAGGCGCCAGGTCCTTGCGCTTGCGGAAGCGACCCTGCAAGTCCGCCGCCGACGCGATCGCTGAAGCCGTACACCGGCGCGCCTGAGGATTTGCGGCCCTTTTCTAAATTCACCCCTCCATATTTCGAAAACTACCAGGATTTAATCGAATACAACGGAGCCGCGCGGGATGTGCCCGACGCCGACCCGAAAGAGTTGAGTGAAATTCGAATCGGCTTCATCGGACCGCTGCATGACCATCGCGATGAGATTCTGGGAAATCGCATGTTGCACGGCGCGCAACTCGCGGTTGACGAGATGAATGCTGGTGGTGGTTATGGCGGAAAGCCATTCAAACTGATGTTACACAATGATTCCGCAGTGTGGGGCGCGGCTAGCAACGAGATCGTGAAGATGGTTTACGACGAGAAGGTGTGGGCAGTCTTCGGATCGATCAGCAGCGACACGACTCACATTGCGTTGCGTCTTATGCTCAAAGCGGAAACGCCGATCGTCAATAGCGCGTCCACCGACCCAACTATTCCCGAAACCATTGTTCCCTGGTTCTTTACCGATCTGCAGGACGACCGCGCGCAAGGCTACACCCTGGCACGGCACATTTACACCGAACTGGGCATGAAGCGGATCGCGATTTTGCGGGTCAACGATCGTTATGGCCGCTTCGGAGTATTGAAATTCCGCGATGCGGCGAGGCGACTGGGGCATCCCATAGTGATTGAACAGAAATTCATGCCGGGCGACACAGATTTCCGCCGGCAACTGCGCGTGATCGAGGAATCGAGGGTCGACGGAATCGTACTGTGGACAGATATTGGTCCGACGGCGATGATTCTGCAACAAATGCAGGAACTGGGAATGAAGCAGCGCGTGTTCGGCAGCCATCGAACTATTGGCGACGAACTGATCAAGCTTGCGGGTCCGGCTGCGGAGGGATTTGAAGCAGTTTTCCCCTATGACCCGACTCGCGAAGACGCGCGCTGGCGCGAATTCAACTCCAATTACGAAGCGCGCTTCCACGAGAAGCCCGACCAGTTCGCCGCGCTGGCCTACGACGCGATGCAGGTCCTGTTGAACGCAATCTGCCGCGCCGGCCTGAATAGGGGGCGCATTCGAGATGCGCTGACTGCGGTCACCAGTCATCAAGGGGTGACGGGCGATATGATTTTCGACCCGAACTGCAAGAACATCGCCGCGATGTTCCTGGCCCGCGTGCATAACGGAGCGATCGAATACCGCCGGGCCTCGATGGAGAAACCGTATGCGCGGGTAAGCGAAAGCGGAACGGAATTCCACGGGCCAACGCCGCCGGATCAGCAACCTGGTGCGATCAATATCGGCGTCTTCGGACCGCATGCGGCCGAACTGATACGGGAGCCTGAGATCGTGCACTTGCTGCAGCAGATCAACGGCAAAAGCCAACCTCTTACCCTGATCGCGATCCCTTCGCAACAGTCCTGGGGAAAGGCTTCCGACGATCTGGTCAAAGCCGTATATCAGAGCCGAACTGTAGCGCTGCTTGCCCTCGATCGGCCGTCGAGTCATCTAGCGGAGCAGATAGCGGTGAAATCTTTTATCCCAGTGATGGCTATTTCTTCCGACCGCGCCCTTACCTCGACAAACATTCCCTGGATTTTTCGATTGCAGGAAGGTACTTCGGTCTATCAAGCCTTGCAGGGCCTGGCTGAGGCGATCAACCGCGCCGGTCCCAATCGCGGAAGAGTTCGAGAGTTGCTGTCGTCGGGAGCAGTGGTCGCCGGCCTCAGCTTTGATCACACCGGCGAGCCACTTTTCTAGAAGACCGCCAGGCCACCCTTGATTGGCTTGCTGCGTGCGGGCATCCAAATTCCCCTACATTGTTGGGCGTCGGAATTGTCTACAGGCGGAGGATCCCGCAGGCAGTTGCTTGTGGACCGGCGTGGGTGCAGCATGGATCGTCTTTCCGCTAAGATGCTTGCAGCCTGCGGGTTCCGACAAACATGCAAAAATTCAAAACCCTGATTGAAGGTCTGTCCTTCACCGAGTGTCCACGCTGGCACGATGGCAGGCTCTACTTCTCAGACTTTTACACACGACGGGTTTTGGCGGTTGCGCTGAATGGCATGATCGAGACCATTGCCGAAGTGCCGGGCCAGCCTTCGGGACTCGGGTTTCTGCCCGACGGCCGAATGCTGATTGTGTCCATGCGTGACCGCAGAATCCTGCGTCGTGAACCCGACGGGTCGCTCGTCGAGCACGCCAATCTGTCGGAGCTTGCTCCGTGGCATTTGAATGACATGCTTGTCGATCAAAACGGGCGAGCCTGGGTGGGCAATTTCGGCTTCGATCTGATGGGTGGCGATAAAGTCGCCACTACAAATCTCATCTGCGTCGATGAGAACGGTTGTGCCAGGGTGGAAGCCGATGGTCTTGGTTTCCCCAACGGGATGGCGCTGACTCCAAACGGCAACACGTTGATTGTTGCAGAATCAACTATGAATCGGCTGAGTGCGTTTAGAGTGGCATCCGGTACGCTGAGCAAGCGAAGGACTTGGGCAGCTTTCGGCGATACCCCAACATCCACCAACTTTGCCGAGCTTTTTCGTCAGGTGGAGGTTGCGCCCGATGGGATCTGTCTCGATGCGGAGGGAGCCGTTTGGGTGGCCGACGCCAAAAATGGACGATGCATCCGAGTAGCCGAAGGCGGCGACATCCTTGAAGAACTTAAGGCCGATGGACTGGGCGTATTCGCGTGCATGCTGGGCGGAGGCGACGGGCGAACGCTCTTTCTGTGTGTCGCGCCCACGTTCCATGAGGCCGAGGCATCTGCCGAACACCAAGCCGCGATTTGGATGACAAATGTCGGTGTGCCCCGGGCTGGGCTGCCTTAACTTCTTGCAATGCCAAAATCCGCCTTTGTGACGAGACCGTGCAGAGGGAGCGACACTCTGATGAGGCTACGTTGTTGCTTATTCGTCTGGGGCGCCCTAGTTGGGTGTCTTGTTGTGCCGCCTCTGTATTGCGCCGAGGGAAAATCCTACGTCCACCGAATTGTGAATGCTCCGGCCGGCAAAATGGAGGGGTTGAGCGAAGGCAATCTACTTGTCTTCAGGGGTATTCCGTATGCTTCGCCGCCGGTGGGCGCGGCACGCTGGAAGCCGCCCAACCCTATGGCGCGGTGGGCGGGCGTAAGAAAAGCAATCGAGTTTCAGCCGGCTTGCTGGCAGACCGCACCCAAACTCTCGAATCTCTACACTCGCGATCCAATGCCGATGAGCGAAGATTGTCTGACGTTGAATATTTGGACTCCCATCGACGCACACAATGCACCAGTCTTTTTTTGGATCTATGGTGGCGCGCTAAGCGGCGGTGCGAGCCGCGAGCCGATTTATGACGGCGCACGCATCGCCGGTCGCGGTATTGTCGTAGTCACAATCAACTATCGATTGGGCGCCCTTGGCTGGCTCGCACATCCCGAACTCAGCGCCGAGTCGCCGATTGGAGTGTCGGGCAATTATGGCCTACTCGATCAGATCGAGGCCCTGCGATGGGTGCAGCAGAATATTCGCTCGTTCGGCGGCGATCCTTCGAACGTGACCATCGCGGGCGAATCTGCGGGGGCGCTTAGCGTGATGTACCTCATGGGAGCGCCCGGGGCGCGAGGCCTGTTCGCGAAGGCGATCGTGGAGAGCGGGTACATGATCTCGGTGCCCGAGCTGAAACAGCGCAGTTTCGACACGGCTTCCGCCGAGGAAAGCGGTGTGCGCCTTGCTGCTGCGCTTCACGCCCCGAACATCGAGGCGCTGCGAGCGATGGATGCCGCGACGCTGACTGAAGCCGCGCCGGCGGCTGGGTACGCGCCCTGGCCCACGATTGACGGACACGTCTTGCCGCGGCAACTGGTCGATGTATTCGACAAGGGGGAACAAGCGCGGGTGCCATTGCTCGCCGGCTTCAACAGCGGCGAAATCCGCTCGTTGATGGTACTGGCGCCTAAGCCTCCTGCGAATGCTGCCGTGTACGAAAAAATGATTCGCGATCGCTATCTCGATCTCGCCGATGAATTCCTTCGGCTTTACCCCAGCTCCAACATGCCGGAGAGCATCCTAGCAGCCACGCGAGACGGCCTCAACGGTTGGACTGCCGAGCGATTGGTGAAGAAACAGGCGGCACTGGGCCAGCCGTGTTTCCTCTACTTTTTTGATCACGGATACCCGGCCGCCGACAATGCCGGACTTCATGCCTTCCACGCCAGCGAATTGCCCTATGTGTTCGGTACCTTCGATCGTACGCCGCCGTTGTGGCCGAAGATTCCGGCGACGCCGCAAGAGACGAGGCTCTCCGACGCCATGATTGGTTATTGGAGCTCTTTTGCCCGGACAGGCCGGCCACAAGTTGCGGATGAGCCGGATTGGCCGGCATTCGGACCTAACGGCGCCTATATGGCATTCACGACTTCTCCGCATGCTTCGGACCATCTTTTGCCGGGGATGTACGAACTCAATGAGGAGGTAGTTTGCAGGCGCCGAGCGAGCGGCGATGCCGCCTGGAATTGGAACTTCGGCATCGCCTCGTCGAAAATTCCCCCTCCGCTGGTGCAGTGTAAACAGTCACCGGGCCTCCGATGAGGGGCGGCCGGTATACGGACTGAAATGCTAACTCGGTGTCTCCTGGAAATCTGTGTCGAGTCGTTGGAGCGGGCCGCAGCGGCGGAGCGCGGTGGCGCCGACCGAATTGAACTCTGCACGGATTTATCCTCCGGCGGAGTCACTCCCATCGCGGAGTTAATGCGGGCGGCACGTAAGAAGATTTCGATTCCTATCCACGGATTGATTCGGCCGCGGGCAGGAGACTTCGTCTACTCCGACACCGAGTTCGAAACCATGAAAGGCGACATCCGGGTCGCCAAAGAGCTTGGGATGGACGGGATCGTCCTCGGGGTGCTGGACCAGACCGGGCGGGTCGATCTGAAGCGCAGCAGCGCCCTGATCAAACTGGCGCGTCCTCTTCCTGTCACATTTCACCGGGCTTTTGATTCGTGCGATGACCTTCCTGCTGCATTGCAGGCGGTGATTGAAACGGGTGCAACCCGGATACTCAGTTCGGGAGGAAAGGCGCAGGTGACGGATGGAATGTCTATGCTGGCCAATTTAGTGAGAAAAGCCGGAGACCGGATTGTGATCATGCCGGGCGGGAGCGTTCGAGCCAGTAATCTCCAGCGTATTTTGCGGGAAACCGGCGCCCGCGAGATTCACAGTTCGCTGATCACATCGCACGAGTCTGCAAGTCGCATGGGCGAAGAAACAAGAGGAGACCTGGAAGGCAGTGCTTCGGAGTTCGAACATAGAGTGCTCGAGATGCGGCGTCTTATCGAAGGCGCTCCGTTGTGACCCTGAAGAAGCTGGTGGAGTTTGTCGATTTGTGCCGACGGCTGTCGGCCGCAGGCTTTCAGCGGGTGAGCCGGGTGAAAGTTTGGCCTGAGGTTCGGTCTGTCGAGACACTCTCTCGCAGGCGGCCGGGCAAAACAAGAAACTCTGGCGTTTATGTGATCGACTTCACTCGATACTATCGCGAAGTTGGCTCTACCGGATGCAGTTCGATCGCCATCCAGACGCAATCCGTATCCGCGTAATAGCGGTGCCATGGATAACTGAAGCTGCGGTCGCTTCCGAGCAGGAAGAAGGGGTCGTGAGTAAATCCCGGAGGCATCACTACATCTTGGTAGAGAGTTTCCGAACTGTTCTCTCGAAACTTCTGCATGTGGCCCGTGCCCAAGACTTGCGTGTGCACTTCCAGAAACTGGTGTCCGGTATGAATACCGCAGTCCGTCTCTTCCGGCGTGTACCAAAGGTTCAGCTTGAGCCGGTATCGGCGAGGTGAAGGCGCAACATTCTCGCGCGTAAAAGCAATGAGCGGATCGAATTGCACCTCTCCAATGTCATCCTGGGACGAAATATACAGAGGAGTTCCCCTGGGATACTGAGGGTTGCGATGGCCGTACCACTCCCACCCTAGCGCGAGCCCTCCGAGATTCGTGCGCTGCCGGACGTGAAGTAAAGCGGCAGCATCCGCACGCTCGAGCGTGCAATGGCGGAGCATGGTCGACTTCCAAGGCAAGATTGTGCCTTGATTTTTCCCGGCGCTATATTGCAAGGGGGTGGTGGAAAGATTGACAACAATCGCGTCGTCGATAGGAAGTTCGCGAACGGAGCTGACGAGGACAGCTTCGATCCAGTCGTTGGAGAAGGAAAGATTTCGGCGTTGCTGGTTTTCTGGCATGGAATTCTCCAGGAGGATTTTCGGAGCAAACTGGCCGAGCACGAGGAGCTGGCCGGAGTGCGACAGAAAGGTTCGTCGATCCATGTTTGCAGTTTCTTATACGTTCGTTATTTTGCCGTTCTCGGAACTGCGCTGGATTATACATTCACACGGACCTGGGACCCGACATCAATGGGCGTTCTGCATCGGCCGAGAGTAGAATGTGCGCCACGGACGAATTGGACCAGGAGGTTATCATGCAACTCACCGTCGGACAGATCATCGGCAAAGCTCTCAAGGCGTACGGCGTTCCTTATGTCACCGGGCTGCCGGGGCATGGCAACTGGAGCATCATCGACGGCTTCAACGATCCTGTTTCCAAAATGCCGTTCATCCAGGTCATGCACGAACAGAGCGCGGTGCATATAGCGGATGCGCACTACCGCGTAACTGGACAGCCAATCGCTGCCTGCACCTCGATCGGTCCGGGGGCGACAAATACGATTATCGGACTGGCCACCGCGCATTGCGATTCGACCGCGCTGTTGCTGATTACGGGAAGCGCGGCTACGCATATGCGAGGCCACGGGGTTATGCAGGAACTCGACCGTTTTGCCTCTCCGGATTTTCCGCACATTGTGGCGCCGGTAACCAAACGCTGCTTTGACGTGATTCAAGCCGATCAGGTGCCCTTCGTGATGCATCGTGCCTGGAATGCGATGACTACGGGCCGACCGGGTCCGGTGCACATGGAAATTCCGCTCGACGTGCAAGTCGAAAGCACCGACATTGAAATTGCGGATCTCGAAAAACGGCTGCCTGTGGGTAAGCCTCGGGCAGATGCAATCGCGATTGAGGCTGCGATCGCTCTTCTATTAAGCGCGCAACGACCTTGCATTGTGGTTGGGGGCGGAGCCATTACCGCGAATGCGACGCCCGAACTCACGGTCCTGGTGGAGAGACTTGGGATTCCGGTGGTGTTTACGTGGAATGGCAAGGGTGCGATTGCCGAGGACAATCCGATGTGCGCGGGCACGGCTGGGTGGCCCGGATCGCTGCCCGGAAATAAGACCGCCGCGAATGCTGACGTGGTGATGTCGCTGGGCTGCCGCTTCACGGATTGGTCCGCCTCGTCTTATCGCAAGGGTGTAACGTTCTCGATTCCTGATGCAAAGCTCATCCAGGTTGATATCGATCCACGCGAGATCGGCAAGAACTATCCCGCGGAGGTCGGAATTGTGGGGGATTGCAGGCTTGTACTGGCTGATATCCTCGCTGGCATTTCGGAGGAGCAGGCGCGCCGAGCGCGGGAAGCGCGGGCTTCTTATCTTGCCGGTGTAGCGGCGCTTAAAAAAGAGTGGGAAGAAACGCTGGAACGGCGACGCTCTTACAACGGGATGCCGACGACGATGCTGCGCACACTGCGTGAGCTGCGCAAAGTTCTTCCGCGGCATGGCATCGTAACCGTGGGGTCGGGGCATCCGCAGAGCACAACCAAGCAAGCCTTCCCGGTGTACGAACCGCGAACGCATATTACTTCCGGCTCATTTTCTTCGATGGGATTCGCACTGCCTGCGGCGATCGGCGCCAAGCTTGCCAAACCCGAGGCGCCGGTAGTTTGCATCATCGGGGATGGCGATTTCATGATGTGCGTGCAGGAACTCGCGGTGTGCGCGATGCACAACATCCCGGTTGTGTTCCTGATTCTTAACAACTCCGGATACATCTCCATTCGTGACGGCCAGAACTATCTGATCGGCCGGCAGATCGGATCCGAGTTCAACTATGCGAATGGCGGAGGACAGTATTCGGTCGACTTCCCGGCGCTGGCAAAATCCTTCGGCTTCGATTTCGCCGTCAAGGTGAGTGCGGCGGACGAGATCGGCTCGACCATCAAGCGCGCGCTCGATTCAAATGCGCCGGCTCTGATCGAGGTACCGATTACGCGAGACGCTTCAATTGCGGCTTCCGAAGTCGTCGGCTGGTGGGACTTTCCTGTTCTTCCGACGGCTTCGGACGCGGTCAAAGCGGACTACAAAGCCGGCATTGCGGCCGAGCAGCATCAGCGCTCAGCCGAAGATGCGGAAATCGTCGAACCAGTTTCGGCCACCGGATGACGGCGCGCGAGGTTCGGAAACAGGGTGTGAAAGGAGTAAGTTATGGCACACCATCTGAAGCAGGGACGCCCGCGAGAACAAGTTGCCGCGGACGCGAATAAAGTCCGCGACATCGTAACCGGTATCCTGGAAGACATTGAGAGACGCGGCGAGATCGCCTTGCGCGAGATCTCGCAAAAGTTCGACAAGTGGAATCCTCCGGCGTTTCGCCTCTCCGAGGCTGAAATTGAAAGCTGTCTCTCCCAACTCTCGCCACGCAACATCGAAGATATTAAATTCGCGCAGGAACAGGTGCGCAACTTCGCGCGGGCGCAGCGATCTTCGATCAGGGATGTTGAGCTTGAGACTCTGCCGGGAGTGATTCTTGGCCATAAGAATATTCCGGTGGACTCGGTCGGCTGCTACGTCCCAGGGGGTAAATATCCGCTTGTCGCGTCGGCTCATATGAGCGTGGTTACGGCGAAGGTGGCAGGTGTGCGGCGGGTGATTGCCGCCTCGCCACCGTATAACGGAACTCCCAATCCGGCAGTGGTGGCGGCCATGCACCTAGGCGGCGCGGACGAGATTTACTGTATGGGCGGGGTTCAAGCGATAGCCGCAATGGCGCTGGGCACGGAAAGCATCGATCCGGTTGCGATGATCGTAGGCCCGGGTAACGCGTTTGTGGCGGAGGCCAAGCGCCAACTTTTCGGGCGTGTCGGTATCGACCTCATCGCAGGGCCGACGGAAACCTTGATCATCGCCGATGAAACGGTTGACGGTGAGATTTGTGCGACGGACCTGCTGGGGCAGGCTGAGCATGGGTTCAACACACCGGCGATCCTGCTCACGACCTCCGAGAAGCTGGCCCGAAAGACCATGGCCGAAGTGGAACGTCTTCTTACGATTCTCCCCACAGCGGAGTTCGCTTCGATTTCCTGGCGGGACTATGGAGAGGTGATCGTGTGCGATTCCGAGGAGGAGATGGTGCGGGAGGCGGATCGCATCGCTTCCGAGCACGTGCAAGTGATGACTCGGAATCCAGATTACTTTCTGGAAAACATGAGAAACTACGGCGCGCTGTTCCTCGGACCGCGGACCAACGTCGCATTCGGCGACAAGGTGATCGGCACCAACCATACTCTGCCCACTGGCAAGACGGCGCGCTACACGGGCGGTCTGTGGGTGGGAAAGTTCATCAAGACTTGCACGTACCAGAAAGTGCTGACCGACGAAGCCGCGGTAATGATCGGAGAGTACTGTTCCCGGCTGTGCGTGCTGGAAGGCTTCTACGCTCACGCCGAACAGGCCAATATCCGGATTCGCCGTTACGGTGGCAGCAACATTCCTTATGCCACCGCCGCAGAAGAACGAAGTGAACGCGTGGCCGACTAGCAGGGCGAATTAAAGTGCCAAGTGCCGTTATTCAGGCTGATTATTATCTGACCTTGGCCGAGGACGGTGTCAACGACCGGCAAAACAATTTCGGGCTAGGGGCGGGCATCGTCTACCACTGGTCTCGTCAGCACGAATGGGAAACCGGTTAGCGCGTAACTGCCCGCCCAACGCTTATTCTGCAATCATGAACATTCTCCAAACGGAGTGTGGCGAGAACGAATGGAGCCCTGATAATTTCCGTGAGAGTTGCTGCGCGGGGTGGTCAACACGTCGCCCCTTTCGGCTGCACGACTCGGACTGATGAGGTGTGCCGAGGCGTGTTAAAGCACGCCTCGTCGAGCGTTCACTAACGCTCGGATGAAATGCGGAGTGGATCCGCAACAGCCGCCTAGAAAAGCGGCACCGGCGTCGCGTAAGGAGCCATAGTGCGAAGCGAAGGACTGCGGTGAAGCGTCGTATCGAATCTCGGTTCCGTCCATTCTCGGCAAACCCGCGTTTGGTTTGATCCAGATCGGAAGATCACTGGAGGCCCGCAGTCGCTCGCAGAGGAGCGCCGCGTACTCCATTCCGACGCCGCAGTTCGCGCCGACCGCGTCCGCGCCAGCTTCTATCATCGCGGCGGCAACGGCCTCGGGCGTGAAGCCCATCATGGTGCGGTCCTTCTTTTTGCCGGAGTCAAATGCGAAAGAGGCGATTACGGGCAGCCCAGTACTCTTAGCCGCTTCGACGGCCAGGCGTGCTTCCTCGATGTCACTCATCGTCTCCACCAGCAGAGCGTCCGCCCCCGCCCCGGCGAGGACCGTTGCCTGCGCGGAAAAGGCCGCCTTCGCTTCTTCCTTCGTGACCTCGCCGGTCATCAATAATTTTCCCGTCGGCCCGATCGAGGCAAACACCAATGCTCGGCCTGCCGCAGCCCGCTTCGAGATCGCGACGCCCTTCCGATTGATCGCCTCGATATCTCCTTTCATCGCGATAGCATTTGCGCGGAAGGTATTGGTGAGGATGACTTGGCTGCCGGCCTCCACATAGGAACGTGCCACTTCTTCCACCTGCTCGGGATGAGTTAAGGTCCAGGTGTCGGGCGGGGTGCCGGGATCCAGACCCCGGGCCTGCATCTCGGTCCCCCATGCCCCGTCGGTGATCATCAGACCGCCTGCCAGCCAGTCGCGTAGACGATTCATCGAGAATCCGCCTTTCCAGGCACGTTTGACATCAGTGGACGTTTAACTTTCGCAGGCTGCCTGCGGAAACGCCATGCAGTTCGCGAACTGATCTTGAAAACCTTGGTCAGCGGCCAGACTTACGTGTTCGAGCCGGGGCAGCGGCGGTTCTTGCGCCGCTAGGAGCAGCATTTTGGCTCCGCGCAGCGCCGTGTTGCCCGCCGCGTGCACCACTGCGCGGGGCACCTGGATCAAGCCAATGCGGATGGCGCTCTCGATCTGGACATAATTACCGAATGCACCGGCAAGCTGAATGCTCTTGACATCGTGACTATTGGCGCCCATGTGTTTCAGCAGCAACTGGAATCCGGAGGCGATGGCGGCCTTGGCCAACTGCAACTCCCGTATATCGGACTGGTAGAGAACGACCGGTCCGGCGATCGGCAAGATTTTAGTGCCATCGGCAATCCGCCCGGAAGCGAGAATCGCCCCGCTGTCAAGTGCAGCGGCGACCGCATCCACCAGGCCGCTGCCGCAGATGCCGCGGGCTTCTCCGCCTCCGACCACGGTGGCGCACATCTTGCCGTCGCAGCGCGAAACGTGTGAGACGGCGCCAGTGACCGCGCGCATTCCCATGCGAATCGAGCCCGATTCAAACGCGGGGCCTGCCGCCGTGGAGGCGCACACAATTGCATGACGGTTGCCGATGGCAATCTCGCCATTCGTGCCCAGATCCACCAGCGCCATCAGGTCCTCGGCGCGGGTCATGCCCGAAGCAACGATTCCCGCCAGAATATCCGATCCCACAAAGCCGCCAAGGCAATGCGCAAAATGAATCTCGCAGGCAGTCGGCAGCGGCCAGCCCAGCTCCCGTGGTTGGAATTTTTGCGAGGCCAGGTTTGGAGAAGCGAAGGGCGCGTGCGCCAGCGGCTCAACATCAAGTCCGGCAAAAAGATGATGCATGACCGTGTTGCCGACAAGAACCACATGGACAATCTCCGGCTCCCGGCCGCGCGCGAGATTCATCACCATCCCACGCAGCATCGCGCGCACCACGGTGGTCAAATCGGCGCCCGAAAGAGCCGCGTGAATCCTGCTCATTACGTCCGAGCCGAAACGGGCTTGGGGATTCAGCGCGGACTTGACCCCGAGAACGCTGCCCGAAGACATATCGACCATCTGCGCAGCAATGGTCGTTGTGCCCAGGTCGATGGCGATTCCCAAGCCGGTTTTTCCCGCGCCCGAGAGGCTGGAGTTGTCCAACAGGACATCCATGCGCCATTGTCCGCATTCGAGCACGAGCGGCATCTCTGCGCGCGCCCGGCAGGCGAGGCGCCATCCATCGGCCAATTGTCTGGTGGAGAATGCCGTGAGGTCCGAAGCGGTAACCGGCAACAGTCCTGCCAGTACGCGGACACCGCAACCTCCGCAAACGCCCGTTCCTCCGCAGGGAAATTCGAAGCCATGCTCAGAAAGACTGGAAAGCAACAACGACCCGCGAGGTACTTCAATCTCGACCGACAACGGCTCCAGCCGGATCCGCACTGCATCAGCGCTCATACGGCTTCCACAATGGACTCGCCCAGCGTGCCTCGAAGCGTCGCGCCCGGAGGCACCACCAGAAAGTCAGCCGCATCCCAGTCGCCGGTGACGAGGCGTTCAAGAAGATGGAGAGAGCCTTGGACTTCTTCAAAAACCCATCCCTCACGCTCGGCTTCGGCGCGAGCGGCATCGCGAAAAGCGTCTTCGGATGCGATTCCAGTTGAGATATACGTCAGCCCGGAGTAGTGACGACGCAGCGCACGGAATTGGTCAAAAAGATAATTCCCATTTTCCTCGCCATACTGGGCGACGAGTTCCTCGCGAGTGCGCCGCTCTCCGATGCCGTTTCTGGCGGAGGCCCAGGCCGGTTGCAGCATCTCTCCCGCCTTCTGAAACTCGATCCAACCCGGCGAGCGGAAATAGACGCCGGGATGGCTGTCAAAATAAGCCTGGTAGCGCATGCGGCCGCCCATCAGCAAGCCGATGCAGTCATGCATGCGAGGAAGGACGATCCGCGTCTTTCCGGCGCGAAGTCCTTCAGTGCCTCTGCCGCACAGCGCATACCCCAGAAGAATCGCGTCATACCCGCCGTCATCGGAGGCATCGATCCGCTGCTGCAGATGCGGCCGCATGGAAGCGCCGAGATCGTGCAGACCCATGGGCACGGTCTCCACCTCGACCGAATGGCACGACCGGGAGAGTACAGTCTCAATCTCGCGGGTAAAAACCTGGCAAACGATGGCTCTAAAACGCATGTCTTGTCCGCAGGAGTTCTTCGATCCGTATCAAACGGCAACCGCTCCCAACATCATCGCCTCGACTTTCTTGCGGATCGTGTGATCCGCTCCGGGAACGAACAGCACGTCGCACTCCGAGCCCACAATGTGGGGATGGCCACAGGCTTTCATTTTCGTCACCAACTCCTCGGTTCGGCGAATAACTTCTTCTACCGGCATAGCGGCGTCGGAGTAGAAGGACTTCGTGGGAAGGTTGCCGTACAGAACCACGTCCTTGGGCACAAGACGAACATCTTCCCAAAGTTTCCGCGAACTGCCCAGGCTGAGGATCACAGGATGAAGCCGTTGGGCAAACGCTTCCACCATGAGACCGATCAGTTCGCCACAGTCGTGAAAGATCAGATCGCAGTCGGCGGCGTCGAGAGCGGCTTTCAAACGCAGGTTCGGTTGCATCACCAGCCGCTCAAACACATTGGACCCTGCCTTCAACTGGCGGGGCGAAATGAAGGCCGTGCACGCCGCCGGCTCGCAGATCATGACCGCTCTTGCACCGTGGCGAATCTGGCAGCGTACGGAGCGTAGAACCGCGGCCTCCGCAACTCGCAGGCATTGCCAGAGCAGCAGCACTTCGTCCGATTCTTCGGCTTCGACGCCCGATCCAGCCAACGCCGTGGCCGTAATCGGATCTGCCAACAGACGCGTGGTCAACGAGAACGGTCCGATGGCCATGCCCACCGGAACCAGATTCTGCAGTGTGCGGATGTAAGCGAGCGCTTCATCGCGGGCGAGGCTTCCAGCACAGAGGGCAACAGTCTGCTCTGCGCACAAGGTTGTGAGCTTGGCTTCATCCAGCGGCGAGGTAAAGTGAAAGGTTTCCGCCTCACCTTCCGGAATTCCAGTCAGCGCCAGCAAATCGATTTTCTCCAGGCGCAAGTCCATCAGCGGAAAGGCAAGTGGAGCACCCCACATGCGCGCCGCCCGCTCAATCACCCGGCCCAGTTCCGCGCCGTCATTGCGAACTTTCTCAGCGTCGCTCTCTTCGTGCATCACCAGATCGGTGGCGATCGGCATGCGCTGCCCACGGGCTGCGAGGTCAAGATAGAATTGCCGATTCATGGCGCTACCGCAACCAGGTTCTTCACCAGGCTGACCGCGCCGCTGGCGTTCTCGCTGTAACCATCGGCGCCAATCTCCTTGGCATACTGCATGGTGACCGGAGCGCCGCCAATCAACACCTTCACCTGCGTTCGCAGGCCCGCGGCCTGCAGAGCGGCGATGGCTGTCTTCATGGCAGGCATGGTTACCGTCAGCAAGGCTGACAAACAAACGACCTGAG
Source organism: uncultured Acidobacteriaceae bacterium (assembly GCA_963818935.1). Lineage (GTDB taxonomy): Bacteria > Acidobacteriota > Terriglobia > Terriglobales > Acidobacteriaceae > Sulfotelmatobacter. Next base: position 61,380 of record CAWFUK010000092.1, on the reverse strand, counting down.
GCCTATGCTCTTGCACCGCGGCCACAAATTTCTCCGGCGCGACATCGGCGCCCAGATCGACCACTTCGCATCCGCTGCCCTCGAGCATGGAAGCGACAATATTCTTGCCAATGTCGTGCAGATCACCCTTTACTGTTCCGATGACTACCTTGGTCGACAGCTTCTGTCCCGCAGCAGCCAGGAGCGGACGGAGCAACTCCATCGCACTCTTCATGGCGCGAGCCGCCAGCAGCAGTTCGGGCACGAAATATTCCTCGGCCTCGAACAACCGCCCAACTTCATCCATGGCCGGAACCATGGATTCGGAAATCAATTGCAACGGCGGAGCGCCTGCAGCCAGCGCAAGCTCCGTAGCGGCGTGCGCCTTCCTGGCATTACCATTCACAATTGCGTCGTAGAGTTCCTTCGATTGCGCCATCTTCTCTCCTTGAATCTGCGTTGTGCGCCGAGCTCATGCGTCCGCGCTCACACCGGCATCTCGGCCGGATGATTCCGCAAGCACGCGCACATAGCTCGAATATTCTCCGGCGGCGTATCGGCGGGAAGGGCGCAGCCGCTGTTCAACACAAAGCGCGGAGTATCCGAAAAAACGTCTAGAAGTTCTTCCGTCTTGTGCTTGACCAACTCCGGGGTCCCTCTGGCCAGGACTTCGCTCGGGTCGAGGTTGCCGACGAAAGTAATTCTGTCCTTAAAAACATCGTGCGCCAATTGGATGTTGGTTTTGAAATCGATCTCCATGGCATCCGCCCCGATCTCCGTCATCTGTTTCAGAATGCGGTCGGTCTTCCCGCAGATGTGCAGCAGATAGGGCAGCCCCAATTCACGAGAGCACGCGGCTACTCTTTGTTCATAGGGCAAGGCATACGCGGCGTAGAAACGTGGCGAAAGCATGTCAGGTCCGGCTGGGCTGTCGCCGTTGGAAAGCATGTGCGCGCCCGTCTTCGCCATGAGCTTTAAAAACTGACAGGTGATGTCCGTGCAGTATTCGAGCAAGCCATGCACTAACTCGTCGTCTTCCTGTGCCGCCACATCCATCAGCCATTGGTCCAGTCCGCGCATCGCCCCTGCCAATGAGAAAGGACATTGATCACAATTTCCGCGGATGTAGATCTCGTGCCCATAATCGCGCACCAGAATCGCAACTGCTTCTGTCCATATCTGGATTCTTTCGTTGCGCGCTAAATCGATCGGCTCCAGGTCCGGTATCGCTTGCAGGGTCCGCAGGCGCGAGCCATGAAAACGCGCTGGCGCATCTTCCGGCAGATCCACGGGCACGCCAGCGGCGCCGGCCAGCGTTGCCGTGTCCACATCCACCATGATTCCGTCCAACTGGTAACGCTCCGCGGCCTCTCCGAAGCATCGCGCCATCAGCTTGGGATTTTCGCGAAACTGGCGCATCGTGATTCCGGCCTCGCGCGCCGCCATCATGAAGTTGTGCAGCATGACCGGAGTACGGTCGGGCCACTCGCCATTCAACGCCGCGTCGATTCTTTGTCGTCCGTTCATTCCCCTCACCGTCCTCTCGGTCTGTCACCTTGCGCATCTACCAGCGATGGTCACGAACTCCTGCCTAGATTTTCACTCGCGCGCGACGCGCAACACTTCTTGCGCTATCACAGCATGGTCTGCCGATGATTCTAAACCTCGTATGTTCCGTTTCCGTAACTGATCCGCTCTCGTTCCCAAGTCGAAGCGGCAAATCTCTTCAGACGAATCGCTGCTGAAGGGGTTGGGGCATTGCTAGCCTGTTGTCATTACAGCCCCAAGAGTGAATAGAAGAGGTGAGTTCACACTCGCTCCGCGGTTAGGGTATTCAAGTCACTCGAAATAAAACAAATAAATTTCCGGGTTACGGAAGCGCGCATTTTTTGTACTTGACAGCCTCAGCTTTCGAAAGTAAAAGTTATGGTTCGAAATGTTACGAAACCAAACTCACTTTTTATCTTGCCTTCGCCATTCTTGCGGCCCTTCTAAGCGCGTGTCCCAGATCGCTGCGCTGGTCTCGATTGCGGCGTTCATGGTTTCTCCGGTTCCGAAAAGCAGTTCCCAGGTGGCGGAGCAGGATTGGACCCATTACGTGCGAATTGGGGCCTACGGGTTGCGCGGCGGCGATGCCGAACGAATTGTCCGGAGCGCGCAGGAAGACGGCGTATTTGGGATCGAAGTGGATAACGACATTGAAGGGCGGTATGAAAGTTTTATCCATCCCGAAGAAAAATTGAAGGCGATCCGCGAAGTTGCGGAGAAGGCGCATGCGGCGGGGAACCACGCGTTTGTGTATATCGCTGGAACCGAGTGCATTACGGCAAACGCGGACAAGACTCCGCACACGCTGGCGAAGGAACATCCCGATTGGCTGCAGCGGAAGATTACGGGCGAACCTGCGATCTTTGGAGGCGGCAGCGCTTTCTGGATTCGCAAAGGCGATGAAGATGTATGGGTCAGTCCTTATGCTCCGGCATGGCGCAAGATTTACATGGAACGCGTCAGGCAGATTGCGGGCACGGGGATTGATGGAATTTACGTCGACATTCCGTACTGGATGACCCACTTCGATGGCTGGGAAGATACGTGGGCGAGCTTCGACGATTACACCGTTGCAGCTTTCAAGAAACAAACTGGTCTGGATGCGAAGAGAGATTTGAAGCTGGGAGATTTTTCCGACGCCAATTTCCGCAAGTGGGTGCAGTTCAGAATTCAGACCTTCACCGATTTCATGCAGGAAATTGACCAGAACGCGAAGAGCGTGAATCCAGCGATCAAGACGATTCCGGAAATTTATCCCGGCATCGAGAGCGAAGCGGTTCGGGTTGGGGCGGACGTTTATAGCTTGTACAGCGTGGTCGATGCGATTACGCATGAATACGAATTTGGCAATGGCGACCATATGGCGTCGTCGAGAACACCCCTATCCTGGTTCGAGTACCAGGTGGGCATGCATTCGTTTCGCGCCTTCGCGCAGGGGAGGGCCACATGGATCCTGAATTACTCGTGGGATGGCGATAAGAAAGTGGACCGGCGCGAGGCCATGAAAAATCTGGCGATGTCAGAAATCATGGCGGGGGCCAACTTCTGGGATGCACCAGGACACTCGATGGCGGGATCGAATGATGTCGCGACACGAAGGCTGATTTTTTCGTGGATCAAAGCTAACGAAAATACGTTTTACCAACCGCGTACTGCGATCGCCCCGATCGGAGTTTATTTTTCTAACGAGACGCGAAACTATTACGCGGACGAGTTCATTCCTTCCTATCGCGGGATTCTTATTCTTCTCATGCAGAAGCATCTGGAGTTTCAAGTCGTAACGCCACGGACGCTGGCGGAGTTTCAGGGACCCACGCTCATCCTGCCTGATGTGCGGATCATGAGCGCGGAAGAAAGAAATTCGGTTCGTAAGTTTGTGGATGGCGGGAAGACGCTGGTGATCACGGGGGAAGATGTAAGCCAATTGGGCGCGGCTCCGAATGTGGTCCGGTTCAGCAAGTGTCCGGGAAAGGACTACTATGCCGCGCTGGAGAAGAACTTTGCCGAATCGACACCGGATCAAGAGGAACAATTTCTAAAAAGCCTGAAAGGGGAACCGACAGTTCGAGTGGTGGCTTCTCCTATGATTGCGACATCGATTGCCCGGGTTGAAGGGAAGACGCACGTATTTTTGGCGAATTTCGCGGGACTGGAAGGTGGGGTCAATCCGATTCAGACGCCGCAGGCGGATGTCCGGGTCACAGTGTCTGGAGCGAAAAGCGGACGTGGATTTTTTCTCCCGTTTCTGGGCCATGTGCAGCCGCTCACTGGAACTGCGGGAGAGGATGGCATCAGTTTCAGGTTGCCAGTGATTGAGAAAGGTGCCGTGTTCTGGTTTGAGCCATAAAGTTTCTGATCAGCGCGGTGCCTGCTGAGCGCTGCCTTGAGATGTGGCGTTGTCAGCCGAGCGTTGCGGAACGTCGACATACATTCCTGAGTCACCAGGAATCGCGGTGACTGAACAATACGGAGGATCCTCATGCATCCCGGTAGACGACTTCTCTCTTGCATTTTAGCGGTGTGTTTGTCGGCCAGCCTAACCACTGTGGCGGCAGCGCAGGGCAGTTACCGGGCTCAGCTTCGGGGCGTGGTTTCCGATGCCACAGGAGCGGTGATTCGCAACGCGACCGTGACCATTACGGACACGGGAACCGATATTGCAAATGTGGCCCACACCGACGATAAGGGCGAATATTACTTTACCGGATTGCGGCCGACCACCTACTCGGTAAGAGTTGAGATGGGAGGTTTTCGAGGAGAGGAACGGACCGGGGTGGTGCTGGCGGTCGATCAGCAAGCTACTCTCAATTTCACTCTGACGCCGGCAGGCGTGAGCGAAAAAATTGAAGTCTCGACCGCTGCGCCACTGCTGGATACGGACAATGCAACGCTGGGCACGGACATCACCAGCGAATATGTGCACGAACTTCCTCTGATGAACCGCGACTTCTTCGGCCTGACATTCCTGGCGGCGGGCGTAACCGAAGTGGCAGGATCAGGTACGCAAGATAACTATCCTTCGGGAACAAACTTCACTTCGAATGGGCAACGCAACGCGACTGCCGACGTGCGGATTGATGGCGCCTTGATCAGCGCCCCCGAACAGGGAGAAGGAGGAAACTCCAACGTTTACTACGAGCCGTTGATCGACAGCGTGCAGGAATTCAAAGTCGAGAATAACGGCTTCTCGGCGGAGTTTGGGAACAACGGCGGCACTGTCGTGAACATGGTTCTGAAGAGCGGAACCAACAAGCTTCATGGGACGGGCTGGTATTTCCTGCAACGCCCGCAGATGGATGCGCGCGACTTCTTCAATCCCAAGTATTTCTTGGGTGATCCTGTGCCCAACCCCAAGCCTGACACCCGGCGCGATCAGGGCGGGTTTTCCCTCGGCGGTCCCATCAAGAAGGACCGGACGTTCTTCTTCGTCGACTTCGAGAAGGTTCGCGCGTCAAACGCGAGCAGCGGAGTTGTGACCGTACCCACCTTGGGAGAGAGAACCGGCGACTTCTCGGGACTCACGAATAACATCTACGATCCGAATGTGAATTGCGGGACGGCGGCCAACGTCATTCGGCCGCAGGTTGGCTTTAACTGTGCCGGCCAGGCGATCGGCCCAGCCAATCAGATTCCGACCAGTGAGCTGGATCCGATTGGATTAGCAGTGCTCAATCTGTACCCGCAGCCCAGCAACTCCAACGAATTCGGCAACTATAACTTCACAACCGTGACGAATGCGCCGGATTACCAGTTCGACATCAAGATAGACCACCAGTTCAACGACAAGCAGCGCGTCAATGGCCGCTACAGCCGGAGTTGGAGCAACTACACGACGCCGCTCACCCTAGGCGACTCCTTTGATAATGACGGGATCGCCAGCGGTGTGACGGTAGCGCAAAATGGCTCGTTCGAATACAGCTGGACGCTGAATCCGCGGATCGTATGGACCAGCCACGCGGCGGTGGACCGGGTACACGAACTTTCAGTGCCGGGTATCCCGTCGATCTCCAGCTTCAACGCTTCCCTGCCGAGTGGAACTTCAGGATTGCCCGCGGTGTTCGAGCAAGCCAACGGAATCGACAAGATGCCGACGTTTATGATGCAGGGCAATCTTCCGTGGAATGATCTCTACGATCAGTGCTGCATCAACACGGTGTTTGGCCATACGCTGGTCAGCTACTCATCGCAATTGGTGATTTCGCGAGGATCGCACCTCATCAAAGTGGGCGGGGAGCAGAGAATTTTCTATAACAATTTCTGGCAGCCGAACTATCCGACTGGCATCCTGACGTTTACCGATGACGTCACCTCTCCGACTCCGAATAGCGATTATGATTCGTTTGGAAATACCTCGGGCAACCCACTGGCCAGCCTGGCTTTTGGTTACGCCGACAACGTCAACGCTACGACTCAGCTGGTAGTCACACCCTCAGTGGCCAATCGGTCATTGGAGACGGGCTTCTACATTCAGGACGATTGGAAGGTTACACCGAAATTCACGCTGAATCTCGGCCTGCGCTACCAATGGAGTTCGCCGTACACTTCGCGCAACAACCAGCTCGAATTCAGCAATTTCACAGCCGACAGCGGCGTGAACATCGCACTCAACTCTGTCCCCGCGGGCGCTCCGCTGGGTACACTCAGCACGCAAGCGGCGCTTCTACAAAACGGCGTGAGTTTCCCTGCTTCCGAGCAACTGCTGGGCACGACGCAATTCGCCACTCCGAGCATGCGGACGATTCCGACCTATCGCAAAGACATTGGCCCAAGGCTAGGTTTCGCCTATCAACTCGATGCGTCAACGGTGGTGCGTGGCGGAGCCGGCATTTATTTTGGAATGAGCCCGGCGACCAACTTCCAGTATCCCGGATCCGCATTCCGCAAGACGGCCAACCTGTTTTTTACCAACAACAATTTTGCCACTCAATCGGCGACTCTGGAGAATCCCTTTCCCAGCGGCTTTACCGGTCCGCAGGGTACCCAGTACGGCCAGTTTGCCAACTGGGGCTATCAAAATCCCAACGATCTGGGCACGACGGCCGCGCGCGACGCTGAAATTTACCAGTGGAATGTGGGAATCCAGCGCCTGCTTCCTAGCCAGATCGTGCTCGGCGTCGACTACTCCGCCAACCGCAGTACCCATCTGCCGTGGTCGGGCACAAACAATCGTGATTTCATCCCATCCTCTTTGCTGGCACAAATTGCAACGGCTGTAACTCCCACCGATCCCATCTGCCAGCAGGATAGTTGCGTGAGCAACTTTCTTCAGACTGAAGTCGGCAACCCGTTCTATGGGATGTTCAACACTCCGTGCACATCGACCGCTACCAATCCTTGCTTCAATGAGCCCAATTCGAACTACGGCCAGTCGACACTGCCCTTGCTTTATTTATTGAATAAGTATCCGCAATTCGCCGAGGACTTCGAGGGCCTGATGCTGGAGAGCGCGAGTTCCTGGTACAACGCGATGCAGATTCGTTTCCAGAAGCGCACCACGCACCATATCAGTTTCGAGGGCAGCTACACCGTATCGAAGGAAACGGACTATTCCTCGGCGGGCAGGAACAACTGGGTGGGCGCGCTGGGTCTCGGGCTTCCGCAACAACTGGATCGCCTGTCGGCGGAACACAGCATTGGTGCCAGCGACACGCCACAGCGGCTCGCGGCTGCGGTCGTCGTGGACCTGCCCATAGGCCGAAAACAATGGATTGGCGGCGATATGAACCGCGTGCTGGATGGAGTCATCGGAGGCTGGTCGGTCGCAACCATGATCACCCAACAATCGGGACAACCGATGGCCATCGGCATGGCCGACGCGCGTCTGGCCAACGGCAGCCAGCGTCCCGAAATTACATGTTCTCGGCTCAAGAGCGGGACCAGCATGCATGATGTGGCTTTGAACTGGCAGACGAACCCGGTGCTCATAAGCAATGGCTCTCCTGCCGTGTCCTTCTTCAATCCAAATTGTTTTGCCGATCCGGGAGACCAGATTCCGGGCAACGCGCCACGTTATTTTCCCGGCTTGCGCAACGACGGCCTCCACAATGCGGATCTGAACCTTTACAAGTCGTTCGTGCCCAGGGAAGGCATGCGGCTGGAAGTGCGGGCGGAGATCTTCAATTTCACCAATCACCCGCGATTTGCGCAGCCGGATTCGGCAGTGGGAGGTTCATCTGCCGCAAATCCCTTTTTCGGAACGATTTCTGGCGATACCGTCAACGGGACAGTCCTCGAGACCGCGCGCTTCTTCCAGTTCGGATTAAGGTTCGAGTTCTGACGCTACAGCAGATGCCGCTGGCCTAAGAATCGTGATGCAGGTTCGGACGCAGAGGGAGTGAACCATCCTCGTTCTGCTTCTGACGACAAGCCCACTGTACTGGGTAACGCATGCCTTTCACCTCGAGCTCAGCTTTAAGTTTCAAGCCTGCAAATTTTGTGCCCTGGGGAAGGACAAACTGCGCCTGGCGAAGCTTTCCGGGAATAGGATAGCCAGGATCGAGGCACCCGCTCTTCAAAACTCTGCTGTCTTCGCTTAGCACGGTAACTCGAAGCACGCCCGGAACGCCGGCGATGCCATCGTTGGCGAAGGCGATAATCAATCCTAGATGGCCATTGTCTTCATAGCTCCAGATCATCGACGGCCTGACGCGATACCCGATTCGACGATTGATCTGGTCGAACGATTTAGGAAATACCTGATAGTAGGTCGCCAGGTTTTTGGCGCTGATGGCGTGAAAATTCCAAAGCGACCAGTAATTCGCGCCCACGTCCATGACGTGGGCAATCATATTTTCGGTCGGCGATAGCCCCTCGTCGGAACCGTTCAGGCTCGGACTCTTCGCTGGAATCCCCTGTTCCAGCGCTGCGGCAATCCACGGGGGACGGTTACTTAGAGCTTCGATCTGCTCGTTCTCGATGAAGATGGTGTCACTACGAATCCAGTTATTGCTACGGATGGTGAGATCGAGGATCTCCGAATTCCCGACGCGGCTATAGTCGGGCTGGGTATTCGTCATCAGCGGAGTCTTGGTGAAGCACTCCAGCTGAACTTTCATCATTTTGATCCAGGTCGCTTCGGCGGTCTGATAATCGGGAAAGGGATTATTGACGAAGGGCCAAGTGTGCCCCTCGCCCCAGAACCCATAGAGAAAGGTGTCAACAAACTCGATGGTAGGGTTGCCATTGAACTCCGCCGCTAGCAGGCCTACCAGCTCAGCGAATGCCTGCTGAAAGAAAGGATGATCAAAACGCGGCTGATAACGCGAATATGGATTTTCCATAAACCGCGCAGCATCCTTCTTCTCCTGCGGATCCGGCACGAGGTCGACCAGCGGCACTTTATCGAGAACAAACTCCGGCAGCGCCGGCTGATGCTTATAATCGGGCGCGCTCATCTGGATGCGCAGCCCAACCCGTTTGTTGTTTTTTCTGGCCAGATCGAAGACCAGCTTTACATATTCAGGCAGTTCGAGGCGCCCTGGTTGCGGTTGGACCTCCCGCCAAGTCGGCCGCACATAAAGTTGTTGTCCCAAGGGAAATCGAACCAGATCTTCGATGGCTTGTGAAATGTTGTCCGATTTGATTTCATCTGTACCACTGTCGGCCGTGATGTAGGTGATCAGTCCTTTGCCATAATTCGGCACCACTTCTTCCGATGGAGTCGTGGTCATCACTACATCATCCGTGGGGATAACGGCATCGGGTGGATATTGGGGGAAGGGACCTTGGTTGAGACGATCGGTGACAGGTGGACCCGAGCCGAAATCATACTTCTCCCAGTTATGAGCAGGAACAAATGCATGCGCTATGGCTGGTCGGAGTTCAGCAGCCACTGCCAACGCCACGCTAGTTTTTAAAAACTCTCTCCGCAGCATCGATGTCATCTCCTTCTTTCATTTCGCCATCGCCGGGGCATGGTTCCGAACCATGCGAGAGGAATGTTTGTTGGCCGAAGTATGGTTGTTTCACATTCCTTGAATCGGAAACGAGCCAGTCGCGTGAAATTAAAGAGAAGTAATCATAACAAAACGAAATCAGCGGAGGTACTCTTGCCTAACCGGAAAATGCACCGCAGCTTGCTTCGGAGCAATGAATTGCGACCGGTGCCTCAGCGGTCGGTGGGCTCGACGAAGCGCCGATGCTCGCTAAGCTTGGGCATCACCTTCAGATGGCCGGTCACCTTCACGAGGAAGTTCTGTTCGGCGCGTACGTCGTCCACTCCGTTGACCGTGAGGTGGATGGTGAAATCGGTGGCTCTGGTATAGCAATGCGATACTTTGGGGCCCTCCGCGCTGGTGCCGTCGCCGAAATTCCAGTGGTAGGAGACTGCAGGCACGGCGTTGCTATCGGCTTGCGCCGCGAGATGAAAGGTCTCACCGGCATGCGCCGCCGAAGGCACCTGTGCCGTAACTGTCGGTGCGGCCTCGGGAACGCTGGTATCGATCAACTTGATGACCTTGACCGACTGGGGTTGATTCTCGAGGCGAAGCGCGCCGCCTGCCAGCGCAACAGGCTCATTCTGGTTCAGCACATTCGTCGCGGCAAAGGTATGGCCGGCAGCAAGGCCTAGGTCTGCCAGTTTCAGGGTGTGCGTGCGAACTTTGCTCGTCCAGTTGAAGACCGCAAGAATGGCCTGGCGCGGGCTTTCCCGGAGAAAGAAAATGCTGGGCTGCTCATCCTCGGGTTCGTAGGTCATCAGATCGACCGGGGTGGAAGCTCGCCCTACTTTAGGCATGTTCAGCAAATCCCGGTTTTCTACCAGCGCCAACCGGTCCTTCTCAGAGCCGAGGAGCAGCATGTCATCGCCGATCTCATACATTCCGCCGGATATCGCGGAAAGCGCGATCGACGCCTGCGCGGCGGAGAGCGAGACTGGCGGAAGAGGCTCACGCTCTTCCATCAGATAGCTGTCAGTAACGTTGAAGGCATCGGGGTCATTCACGAAAAAGTTGTGGTGCATATAGAAGCGCGCGGCAATGCCCGGCGCAGCATTTTTCGTCCTCTGAAAGCTGTGCCCTGTATCGGCAGACACCCGGCCAGTATCTACCAATCCCACTGGGGTGAGCATCGGACTTCCATCTTTGTCCAGGATCACCTCATTGCCCACCGTGTCGCGGATGATTTCGAGGCCGATGCGCTGCGCTTCGAGTGCAGTCGTGTTGGGCCGGTAACGGAAACCCTCGATCGCGCTGGTGTCCATAAAATCGAGCTTGATGAAGCGCACGCCCCACTCACGCACCAGCGTCCGGTATGTCTGCCGCATATAGCCCTGCGCCCCGGGGTGGGTTGTGTCGAGCGCATAAAGTATGTCGGTGCCTTGATCCCAGACGTCGCCGATCGGGATCGGTTGGCCCTTGGCGTTGTGGACCAGCCAGTCCTTGTGGTGTTCGTAGACCCAAGCGCGGGTGGTCACTTCGAAAGGGGCTGTCCAAATACCGAAGGTCAAGCCATCACTGGTGATGTGGTGGCCGACAAAGCGCATGCCATCGGGAAATTCTGTAGCATTCGTGGTGGCGAATTCTCCGCGGGCGTACTGGTAGCCTTCATCAATCTGAAGATACTTATAGCCCAACGACTTCACATGTTCGGCCTGCCAGTCGGCATTGGCCAGGGTCTCGCCCTCGTTGATCGCGCCATAGTAGGCGGTCCAACTCCACCAGCCGATGGGAGTCTCACTGGAAACGCGGGCGTGGCGCAGTCGCCGAATCGCATCGCCGTAGGCCAACAGTTGATTGTGGTAGTCCGCTCCAGCTTCGAACAGCAACCGCTCTGAGGCCAAGTCCTCCCCTGGTTCTAGAGGAAGACTCAACTCGATCTGGTTTTCCGCAGGAGCATCCTGAAGGTCGAAATCCTTCTGAATTTCAGTGGTTCCAGTGGATTCGACAGTGTAGGATGCAATCCTGGTCCCCGCGCCCGCACCCTCGGCTTTGAGATGCAACACAGTCAGAAATCGGTCGGCGGAAAGTGCGCCTAAAAATAAGCTCTGCCCGCTCTCGCGGTTGTAGATGAGTTGACTGCCTACGCCACGATGCATTCCGCCGGGCGCCGTTTCGAGGTCGTAAATCTTCAGGTCAGGCCAATCCTCGCTAAAGCTATCGGAAAGGACGCGATCGGTTGACGCACGGCCACCCAAATCAACGAGGGACTGACCGGTGGCTTCTACGCTGCGGATTGCCTGCACGCTGGCCTGCTTTCCTGTGCCATTGTGCACTTTCACTTGGATGGCGCCGTATGGACTGTGGTCGTAGATCTGCACGATGTAAACCAGATCGGGTTTGCCCTCCAGTCCGCTGCAAGTCACCGTCACCTCGTGGCCGGAGCCAAGCTCATCCTCGAAGGTAGACTCCGAAGCTCGGTGCTGCGGGTAATCATTCGAGCGCAGCCACTGGTGATCAACCTCCGCTCCCACTCGGGCACTGAGAACGGGATGGCCATTCCCGACTGCCAGTTGGTACGACCCGTTCTGCGCGTTAACTGCTAAAGACAGTTTGCCGTTCGTCAATTGTTGGGCGGCGGCGGGCAGGCCGGCCATCAGCATGCCCACGAGAAGTCCAAGCCCTACTCCGATTCCCACTCCGGAAAGCATTCTTCGATGATCTTTCGACACGGTATCCATCTCCTTTGCGCACGTTCCTCATCACGACGGGAACGGATATTCTACCGATGAGATTCTGGCCTGTAGCTCGAATGAGAAGCAGTCCAAAATACAACCTTACCCGCGAACTGCAGGATACGCGGATCGTGCGCCGCAGTAAACGCGCGACGCCATGACGAGGCCTCCAAAGCGGCTTGCCATAGTCGAATGCCTTGTGCTGTAGAGTACTCGCGATAAGTTCCCTTATTCGTACGTGTCGAGTCCGTTCCCTGCCAGAGGGTTGTGATCTGCGTCCTTGATCGCCATGGGCTGGAGTGATTCACTTTGGAACGAGGGGGACACCCCATGTCGCCTGAGTTGATCGACACCAAAACTCTTCCCGAAAATGCCTACAAGCCGCTGCATGATGGCGAATTGTATCTGCCCATCGTTCCCGCTTCCGCTCAAGTGCCAGAACTCACCGCGCGCTCGATCTTCTGGGGCGTGCTGTTTTGCGTAATCTTTTCGGTAGCGTCGGCCTATTCCGCTCTCAAGGTCGGCCAGGGAATGGAGGCGGCGATTCCCATCTCCATCCTCGCGATTGGATTGGCGCGTTTGTACAAGCGGCGCTCCACCATCCTCGAGAACGTGATCATCACCGGAATGGGTGGCGCCTCTGCAGCCGTAGTGTCGGGCGCGGTTTTTACCGTTCCGGCGCTTTACGCTCTGCATCTCGACCCGCATCCCGTGCAGACGATTTTCATCTGCCTGGCTGGCGGCTGTCTTGGCATTCTCTTTCTCATCCCTCTGCGCCGCTACTTTGTGCGCGAGATGCACGGCAAGTTCCCGTTCCCGGAGGCTACCGCCATTACCGAAGTCCTTGTCACGGGGGAAAAAGGCGGCTCGCAAGCCAAGCTTCTGCTGCAGGCCACGGTCATCGCCGCGATCTATGACTTTTTTGTCACCACCTTCCACGTGTGGAAGGAATATCTTAACTTCCAATTTGTTCCTATGATGAAGGCACTCGCCGACCGCGGCCGCATGGTATTTAACTTCGATGCTGTGGGCTTCATTCTTGGTCTGGGATACGTGATGGGTTTGCGCGTCGCGCTCATCTTTTGTGCCGGCGGCGTGCTCGTTAACTTCGTGATGGTGCCGGTAATTTGGTTTGTCGGCAGCCACATGGGCCAGGTCACGGTATATCCCGGTACGATCCCTATTTCGCAGATGGCAGCTGGAGATATTTACCGCAGCTACGTGCGCTTCATCGGCGTGGGCGCCATCGCCAGCGCGGGACTGGTCGGAATTCTCAAATCCCTGCGCGTGATTGCAGGATCGTTTGGCATCGCCCTGCAAGCCTTCCGCCACGGAGAAGCGCCGCAGACAGAACGCACAGATCGTGATATTCCCATTGTCACCATCTTGCTCGGAGTTGTGCTGGGCGCGATCGCCGTGGCCGCCTTCTTTGGACAACTTCATGTTTCCTGGACCGTCGTTGGATTAGGCCTGGCACTGACATTGCTGTTTTCATTCTTCTTCACCACCGTCGCTGCCAATGCCATCGCTACCACTGCCAACAACCCCGCCAGCGGCATGACACTGCTCACTGTAATCGTCTCGGCCGTCGTGCTGCTGAAATTCGGCCTTTCCGGAACCACCGGCATGTTCTTCGTCATGGCCCTGGCGGGCATGGTTTGCGTCGCCCTGTGCGCATCCGGACAATTCATCACCGATCTGAAGACCGGCTATTGGGTCGGCTCCACGCCTTCCGCACAGGAGAAGATAAAGTTTATCGGCGTGGTGGCCTCCGCCATCACCGCAGGATTAACCATCATCCTGCTAGCCAAGGCATTCCAGTTCGGTGAGGCTGTGCCGGGCGATGTGCGGCAGGTGCTGGTCGCGCCCCAGGCCTCTGCATTGAAAGCTGTGGTCTCGGGATTCATGAGTGGCCAGCCAGCTCCTTACATCTTGTTCGGGATCGGCGCCATGATCACCGTGGTGCTGGAGATGCTCGGGCTTTCTTCGATGGTTTTTGCGCTCGGAATCTACTTGCCACTGCAGTTGACCACGCCCATCCTAGCCGGAGGATTTCTCTCGCACCTGGTCAACAGGCGCGCCGAGAAGACCGGAGGCGAGCACGGCAGAACCATCCGCGAGCGGGGTATTATCATTGCCGGCGGTCTGATGGCGGGAGGCGCGCTCGGCGGCGTGATTGGTGCGGCCTTGCGGGTGTTGCCGCACTTCAAAGAGGAGTGGATTCAGACGCCCTTCTACGACAACATTCCGCTGTCGCAGTCCATTTCTGCATTGTTTTTTGTTGGCTTGTGCCTGTACGTCTGGTTCAATTCGCTGAAAAAAGAGAAGGAGGCATGATGGACACGATAGGGAGATTGGCTGCGGACGCAATTCTTGCGATCGACACCCTCTGGGGCGGTGATGTGATGTGCCCCTCCGGCACTGGCCGGTTTATCGCCGATTCCTGGTTTTCCGATGAGCCGTTGCCTGCTGCGTACACGCTGCCGGCCGCAGCTCGAATTAGAACTTCGGGCGGAGTCGCAAGCAAGACGCTGGACCGGGACTCCGTGGAAGAGTACTTGCGTCAGATCGATGTTCCGAATGTCATTGCGGGTCTTCGAAAGGAAGCACGGAAGATCGAGGGCTTGCGTGGTCAGTATCTCTCAGGCTTGGCGCTTTGCCTTGAAACCATGTGGGATTTGGCCATGGAGATTCTCGGCAAAGGCGATCCCGTGCCTTATGAACGAAGCGTGAAAGCTTCCACGGGCCGCGCGCCGGAGCCTTCGCGACCCCAATCCAAGTGCGATCGTGTCGCCGAATTGCTGGGCCGCGCTGGATATCAGGTCTCCGGCTCGGGCGGCATTCTTGGCGCAGTGGATGCCTGGCGGCGCGACCGTACGGTCCCCATGGCTTCGGTGCGGGCTCTGAGTACGGCTGTCATTGCCCACTTTGACCACCTCAGTGGAATAAATCTATTGCCTCATCTTCCGCGTGAGCTGGCCCGGGTCCCTCGCGCCAATATCGATTTTCTCCCCATCAAAGACGCCTGGTTCTCCGGTTCCATGAATTACCTTGGCCGCGCCCGCACGCCTGACGGAAAGCCGAAATACGAGGCTACCTACGAGATCAATGCCTCGCTGCAGATTTCCGTTCCGGAGTTCGAGCAACTCATCAGCCACGAGGTCGTTCCGGGTCACGTCACCACCTTCGCCTATCTTCAGGATCTCTACGTTCGCGGTCTGGTCGGATTTGAAACCACTGTCCTGACCATGAATACACGCGCCGCCACTCTTTTTGAAGGCATCGCGAACAACGCAATCCTTATCGCCCACGGCGTCACCGAAGTGGACCAACTTCCAGATGAAGATCTCCAGATCGGCGTGCTGCTCGCTCTCTTGCAGGATGACGCCAAGAACCAATCTTCCTATCTCACCTGGAGCGAAAAGATGTCCAAAGAAGAAGTCGCGGCGATTCTTCGCAAGGATTTCCTGGTCACCGAGGAGCGCGCCGACAAACTCTCGGGCGCATGGGGACGACATCCGCTTTTGGGGCGGATGTATCTGCCGGCGTATCGTTGCGGCACGGAGATAGTCGCAAAACTACGTCGCAAATATCGGCCTGATCAGGTGCTGCCTGTCCTCTATGGCACTGCCGGATTGGTGGATTGTGAGACTGTCGAAGCCGCATGCACAGAGCTGACTTATTCCGGTCAGACGGTTGGTTGATCAGGCCGGCAAGGGTTTAGTGTACGCTGCGCCGATCGGTGGCGTGGAATTCTCGCGTGCGTTTGCCACAGCGAGTTAGTTCAGATTACTCACGACTCGCCCCACAGCCTGTAAGATTCTCCCTTCTTTCGCAACGCTCGCGAGCCGATTGATGTCGTCGAACAAAGGCCTGTCTTCATCCAACTTCTTCACGTAGCTCCGAATCGAATCGTAGGCGGCCTGGCTCGCGGGCGAAGGTTTCACTGGGAAACGAAATTCGAAGGCTTGCGCCGCCGCCATCAACTCGATGGCGATTACATACCACGCATTGTCGATGATCTGCCTGGTCTTGATGGCGGTGGTCATCCCCATGGAGACAAAATCTTCCTGATCGGCGGCTGCGGGGATGGAGCCGGTCGCAGCTGGATGGCTTAGCACGCGATTCTCACAAACCAATGCTCCCGCCGTGTATTGCGTCAGCATTAAGCCGGAGAACATTCCGGCGCCGTTGGTCAAAAACGGAGGCAATCCTGCTGACAGGTGAGGGTTCAGGAGTCGGTTCAATCTGCGCTCTGAGAGCGCGGCAACCGTGGTGACAGACATGCCCAGCAACTCTAAGGCGAAAGCCATGGGCGTACCCTGGAAGTTCGCGCCGGTAAGCGCAAGTTCCTGGTCAGGAAAGAATGTAGGATTGTCTGCCGCGTGATTGAGTTCGATCTCTAACATGTAACGAATCCACTTAAACGCCTCGCGCGCGGCGCCGATCACTTGTGGACACGAACGCAGAGAGTATGCGTCCTGAACTTTCTTGCCCGGCAGTTTGAGAAGTTCGGAGCCTTCGGTAAGCCAGCGGAGGTTTTCGGCACACTCCTGCGAGCCGGGGTAGCCGCGCACGAAATGAATGCGAGGATCGTAGGCTTGCATATTGGCGTTGAGAGCTTCGAGCGTCATGGCCAGCGCGACTTCCTGGGTTCTTAGCCATCGCTCAGCGTCATACAGTTCGAGACACCCCATTCCGCTGATGAAGTTTGAGCCATTAATTGCAGCCAGCCCATCTCGTTCGCGGAAAACAATCGTAGGGATTCCGGCTTCTGCCATTCCTTCCTTGGCGGGCAACCTTTTGCCCTTGTAAAAGACTTCGCCTTCCCCCATGAGAGTGATTGCCATCTGTGCCATTGGCGAAAGATCGCCGCAAGCACCCACCGATCCCTTCTGGCAAACTACTGGCGTCACCCCCCGGTTCAGCATCTCTATTTGTGTACGCACGATCTCAAGCCGAATGCCCGAATGTCCCCAGCAATGAGTGTTGAGGCGCGAGAGCATGGCGGCGCGGACATTGTCCTCACTGGCAGGTTCGCCGCAACCAGCGGCATGCGAATAGAGTAGGAATTTCTGGTACTTCTCGACCTGCTCAGACGTGAGTACAACCTCCGAAAGCTCCCCGATTCCCGTATTGACCCCGTACATGATTTCGCCGGCGCGAATCTTGCGTTCAAGAAGGTCGCGGCACTTGTTGATGCGATCGATGGCATCCGGGTGCAAGCCCACGGGTTGCCGATCGCGGGCAATGGAGGCAACATCCTCGATGGTCAGGGAATGTCCATCGAGCACGATGGCGCCCTCACGACGCTTCGTTTTCAGGATCTCTTCATTCAATGTGACAGTCATAATGTCCTCGCTAGCGCTTTGCTTGTCTGGACAGCGGCTTCTCATGCCTACGGACCGGAGTAGGCCACTTGGACGAATGTGCCGGTTCCAGGTTTCATCGATGACAGTGCTCACCCGGCACGGCATCCGCTTGAGCCGAGTTAACCACTTCCGGCATCAGCCGAGCTATGACGGCAATCACAACCCTGAGTGTGCGCGAACCAGAAATTTCGCAAGCCAAAATCCATAGAGCACTGATTGCGATGTAAGAATCCTCAAAAGGAGGGCCGTGATTGGCTAGAAATAGTACGATGAATCTGCCGGCCGGGCTACCCTGGGGAACCACAACGGGCGACGCAGATTCCCGGGGCCTGGCGCTGGCCGCGTAAGGGCTTTCCATTTCTGATAAACGGCATGAGACAGATTCGTATCAACGAAAATGTCGCCGTACTGATCGTCGGAAGCCGCTTTCTCCACACGCACAACTTGGTGCCAGCAGTGCATTCCACTAAGAGGATCAGGGTGGACGGGGAATGTGATGTCCTGATGGACTCCGGCATCGCTCCACCAGATCCGTCGTGTATCTGGATCGGAGCTCTCGTAGGGCTCGACGCCGCTGATTTGCCGCATCTTCCATTGGCCTTTCCCGACCTCTTGCAAATCGACCAGTGCACTGGTAAAACGCTCGATCTTGTCGTCCTTACGCACGCGCCAGCGCCCCAGGTGATGCGAGCAGGCGACAACTTTCGGCGTCAGACCTTCCGTCACCCAGGCGTGGAGCACAAAATAACCAATCTCGGTGTGAACTTTGAGCAGGTCGCCGGTGCGCACGCCGCCGATTTTTTCCGCATCGAGAGGATTGACCCAGAGCGGATTCTTGTGGGCAATCTCATACAAGGCCTTGGCGTTACCCGATCGCGTGTGGATCAGCGTCGGCAAGCGGAAGATGGGCAGCAGTGTGTAAACATCTCCGTGGGCGTCTTTCGGCCAATCGACAACTGGCAGGTATTGAGGATCGAAATCATCGGCCGGCGTGCCCGCGGCAAGGTCGCGGGCAGAGCGATGCACATGGCTGCGGTAATATTCCGGCAGGGCAAATTCAGGCCACTTCCAGTCCGCCATCGTTCTGGAGAAGAGTTCAAGTTTCCGCGAGGGCGTGTTGTAGCCGGCGACAACTTTGCCATCGAGCGCAACGCCGACCGGTTTGCCGCCTTGGTTGACTACGCCATTGGGCCCGACGGTGGAACTCTCCAGATCAGCGGCGGGCACCGGCTTCTCGTTTAGTTTGTAGACGTCAGTGGTGACTTCGAAAGCAGCGTACTTGCGCATGTACGCAAGGGGAGTCAGGTTCTCGTTTTTTGCAGCTTCCGGAAGGCCGGGAACGGAGTTTTCGAAGATCCAGCAGTAGTACTCATCGACTGTGATTTTCTGGCCCGGATGGTAGGGTGATTCGAACCACTGGCGAATGCCCATGGCACCGTCAGGGTCAATGGCCCAGGAAAGATTGATCCAGAATTCGTCTTCCTCCCAAACCTCTCCGGGATTGGCCTGATAAGTGAACTCTATCTTCTTTCCCTGTTTCTCCTGGAACACTCGTAGCACCGGTTGGCGAAATCCGATCCATTTGCTGGCGTGGGTTTCCTGGCTCATCAAGTCATGACGCTCCGAGCTGTATCCCATGGGCAAAACGTAATCGGCGTACCATGCAGTTTCGTTCCATGTGGGCGTGAGAGCGGCGTGGAGACCGACCAGATTCTCATCGCGCAGCATCTCGATCCAGGAGAAGCCGTCGGGATACGTCCAGACCGGGTTAAAGACTCGGGTAAAGTACGCTTCCAAACGGCCGCGTCCTTCTTTGATCAGATGCGGCAGAAGGAACGACATTTCGTGAGTACAGAGTGGCCACTCGGGTGGATACAACAATTCATTCCAGCGCTTCTGTGGAGGCGGTACCCTGAAAGGCTTGGGGACAAACTTGTTCCAGGCGTTAAGATTGTGCCCGCCTCTGGTTCCCACCGAGCCGGTGAGCACGTGCAACAGCATTAGCGCGCGAACGGCCTGCCAGCCACCCAGGTTTCCGGAGGCGCTGCCACGCCAAAGATGCGAAGCGAAGCGGCTTCCGGCATCGGCGATCTCTCGCGCCACTTTCACAATGACGTCCGCCTTCACCCCGCTTTCCTTTTCGGCAAATTCGGGAGTGTATTGCGAATAGTGGTGTTTCAACGCCTCGATCGCGGCATCGAAGTTGTTTCGGTCCGCTTTGAAACCGTCCATCTCCAGTTCTTCCCAGTTCGTCCAGTTCTTCATGAACACGGCATCAAAGCGGTTCTCGTCGAGAATGATTTTGGCCATGGCGAGGAGAACAGCAGCCTCGGTTCCGGGATAGCTTGGCATCCAGTAGTCCCCCATGCTCGCCGTGTTGGAGAGCCGGGGATCCATAACCGCGAGTTTGGCGCCCGCCATTTTGCCGTCAATGATGCGCTGCGCATGAGGATTGAAATAATGTCCCGACTCAAGGTGGGCTGATAAGAGCAAGATGAACCGGGCATTGGCGTGGTCTGGCGATGGACGGTCGGCGTGATGCCAAAGCACATATCCCAATCGAGCGGAGGCAGAACAAATGTTAGTGTGCGAGTTGTGCCCGTCAATTCCCCACGCTTGCAGTGTGCGCTCCATGATGGAGTCGTAGCCGGGCCGGCCAACGTGGTACATGACTTCCTCGCCGCGGCCTTCCTGGATTGCCTTGCGAATGCGTGCTCCGAAAGTTGCGAGCACCTCATCCCAGGAAGTGCGCTCCCATTGCCCACCACCACGCGGTCCCACACGCTTCATCGGATAGAGCACGCGGTCGGGATCATGAATCTGATGGATGACAGCTGGGCCCTTGGCGCAAAGCCGTCCGCGACTGCCGGGGTGCCTGGGATTTCCTTCGAACTTCACGACCTGACCGGTTTCTTTGTCTATATAGGCCAGAAGCCCACAGGCGGACTCGCAGTTGAAACAGATGGTGGGAATAAGCTGGTAATGGTGCTCCACCCGGCGCGGCCAAGCCTCGGGATCGAACTCGACCCAATCGTCCCATTTCTCAACCGGCGGGCATGACGAAAGCCGGCCACTTCCATTGCTGAAATCCTTCCCATGTGGGACTTCCATAGTTCTCTCTCCTTAGCTGTTCGGAACACTTTGTCCAGCCATTACGAAGCACCATTCGAAAGCCAGCAGCCCTCCAAGTGCGAGCAAGCCGGATAAAGCGCCAGCGAAGGCGCTGACAGAAGTTGCAGACAGCAGGAGCATAGGCAAGAGGCAGCCCACGCCCACGGCTCCCCCCCAGAACAATGTTCTGTAAGTCCCACGCGTGATCAGCCAGATTGCATATTCAGCGTTATCGCTGCTGTGAGGAATAGCGATCTCGCCGGCAACCATCAACAAGTGCAGGTTTAGCGTGAGTAAGAGCGCCACGATCGCAAAGGCTTGGGAGCGGGGCGACGCGCCCAATCGCATGGGAAGGAACATCAGCACGGCGGCGCTGACCAGAACAGCTTGCACGACGAGGTGAGCCGGCAACAACGAAGACTGCCAGAGATCTCGTCCTTCACATTGTCCGAACAGAAACGCGGTATACCCGGCTGCTCCAATGCCCGCAATCACCGTTGGCCAGAGTAAGAATCGGCAAAGGATCGGGTGTCCCGTGATTGTGCCCACCAAGAGCGCCCCGCAGAACATGCTGTAAATCACCAACAAAAAAGCCCCTCTTGATAGCCATGATCTGCGCTGTGGAGATGTCAGAACTTTAAAGAAGCGATCTTTGCGGCTCAGATCGGAGATGAGCAGCACGATGGTTGCAGCGATAAAAAGGAGAGCGAGGGTCGAGAGGACAACATCTCGCAAAGGATTCAACGACATGTGCCCCAGCGCGAGTCCAATGGCGGGAACCGTGAGCAGGCCGGAACCGACCGCCTTCGTCCAGAAATAAACCGGCACCTGCCAGCCCCACGGGCGTTGGTGAGCGACATCGTAGGCCGCTAGAGTATTTTTCTGCAAAAAGGGGCTGTCCGCAAAGTAGGCAGCTCCACCACCGTGGACTTGCCTGTTGCGTTCGGCCCACATGTAAAAGGGTTCGTGTCGCGCGGCTGTGGGCACCATGGTGCTCCCATCGCCGTCAATGTAAAAAATCTTGGGTCGTGTTCCCTGTTCCGGCTTGCGTACACGCACGCTCTCGCGCGCCACGAGTTGGGCAACATCGCTTTCAGGATCATCCAAGTCGCCGACAATAATGGCGTGCTCCGGGCAAACTGATGCGCACGCAGGCTCCAATCCTATTTCGACACGATGCGCGCAGAGATGGCATTTGGCTACTGTATTCCGATCCGGGTCAACATAAATGGCATCATAGGGACAAGCCTGCATGCAGGCCTTGCACCCAATGCAGCGGGCGGGGTTGAAATCTACAATCCCGTCTTTGCGCTGGTACATCCCGCTCACCGGACAGATCTCGACGCATGGCGGCTTCTCGCAGTGACCGCAGCGTGTCACCTGGAAAAAACGCCGCGTCGTGGGGAATCTGCCCTTCTCCACATACTTGACCCATGTCCGGTTGACGCCCAGAGGAACTCGATTCTCGGTTTTGCATGCCACCGTGCAGGAATGGCAGCCGATGCACTTGCGGCCGTCGATGACGACTCCGTATCTCATGCCGTAGCCTCCCGTAGCAACGCGGTCACGCGCGCGGCTACCGCCGCACCGTCAATCATGCAGTTGCGGATTGGTTTCATACCGGTCGCGCATCCGGCAAGAAAAACGCCGTGGCGAGTTGCATCATGCGGATGCCGGAACCATTCGCGGCATAGAAAAAATCCATCGGGACCACAGGTGATGCCCAGACTACTCGCCAATTGTTTGACATCCTCACACGGCCTCATTCCGGTCGAAAGAGAAACCAAATCGAATTCCCCCGTGAATGGCCGGTTCAGCAGAGTGTTTTCCGCGCGCACGGAAATGGACCCATCCGGCAGCTGCCGGCACATGGAAACGCGGCCCCGTATGTAGCGAACGCCTCGCTCTTGTGCCAGGGAGTACATCTCTTCGAAACCGCGGTCGTAGGTGCGAACATCCATATAAAAGCAAGCCACCAATGCCTTAGGATTGCGTTCCATCACCGTGCTGGCCTGTTTGGTGCTATAGGAGCAGCAGATGCGGGAACAAAAGGGCGCTCCGATGCGCTTGTTGCGCGAGCCGACGCAGAACACAATCGCCAGCCTTTGCGCCTCCTTGCCGTCACTCGGACGCACGAGTCTTCCGCCGGTCGGGCCGCGCGGGTTCAGCATCCACTCCAACTCGGTGGCAGTAATCACGTTGGGATAAGTGCAGTACCCATATTCGGGAAGGCTAGTGGGATTGAACGGCGTGAACCCGGTTGCAACCACCACTGCCCCTGCCGCGATGGAGGTGCCGTCGCCAAGCGCGACGGTGAAATTGGGAAAGTCTCCGTGCAGGGCGCTGACCACGCAGCTGCAGCGAGCGTCAATCAGCGGCGTGGCTCTCACGTCGCGTTCCAACGCGTCGGTGAAGTCTTTCCCATCATTGAATCCGTCGTCGTTAAAGAAAGGAAAAGTCCGGGAGAGTTTCGGAACTCTGCCGCCCAGCATCGGGGACTTCTCGACCAGCACAGAAGGCATTTCGAGCGAACTCAGCACCAGGGCAACCTGCATGCCCGCTACCCCACCTCCGATGATGCATACCGGGTTCTTCATAATCAGCTGCTACATGACTTTTGATTTTCTTTCACTAGCCACTCTTTGGACTTGTCATAAGGAATGCCAAGTTTCTCGAGAAGGGGTTCGACGGGAACGGTATGGGCCTGAATTCCCACTACGTCGTATGGATCCCAGCCCAGCAGCAAGCCTGCGAGCTCGCTGTAAGAAAGAGTCGGAATATTGAAAGCCCTGCCGCTCATCTGCTCGATTGCCCACTGTTCCTTGTCGAGCATGACGTTGCAGCCAGGACAATTGGTAAGAATCAAGTCCGGCCCCCATGGTTCCATGCTGTCCAGTTTCTTCAGCACACAAGCCATGGTGTAACCGCGGTTGGGACGAATCATGCATTGCCGGAACCCCATGCCGCAGCAATGGCGCCGCTCAGGATAATCCACCGTCTCGCCGCCCCACGCGCGAATCAGACCCGCAAGTACATCGCACGCTTCCGCACCTCCGATAGCTTTGTGGGGAAAGACCTTGGCATAGTGGCATCCGACATGATCCACAACCCGCAACGGTCGTCCGGTTTCGCGGCTGACGAGGCGATAGCGCAACTTCTGCGCCAGAGTGTGACGATAGCGGTACACGACGTCGCTGGCGTGAACCACATGTTTGGGAATCTGGAGCCGCCGTCCACACGCTTGCTGGAGCCACCGATCCACGCGCTCGCGCAATCCTGGCTCGTGGCCGTAGGTTTCAAGGCATTCGTTGTGGATTGCGAACGATGTCACGCAGGCCGTGGTGATATTTTCGAGTCCCAGCTCGGCCGCGATTGACCACAGCCGCGCCACAACCAGCATCGTGCTCTCCATGGACATAACGTCGCCGTGCGAAAGGATGCCAGTGCAGCAGGTGCACTGCGAATCGGGCCGATCTCCCGCAGCTCTCCACCGCACACCGAGCAAGTCGTAAATGCGGCTGATGAGCAGCTCAGTCCCGGGATTGATGGCCCCCAGGATGCAACTCGGCGTAAGAAAATAGTCGTTGTCCGGGATCTCTTTGATGATCGTCGGAATGGTCTCAGCCATCGCCATGGTCCTTCTCGCCTAACCCTCGCAGCGCACTCGCTGGTAGTACTCATCAATCGAGACGCCGTTCTTCTTTGCATCCTCAGAGGCAAATTTCTCAAGCTGGTTCCAAAGCACCAAGGTGCCACCTCCAGCCACGCACGAGCGAAGTTCAGCAAGCGTCTCGGGCGAAACTTTGCGCCCGCCGAATTGCCCATCTGCGTCGGGACTGGCGCCCAGACGCTTCATTTGCTGATCTACTTCCGAGTGGTACTTGGCGTAGCAGGGACCAAAATCGGGATGGCTGTCAGCATCGACATTGCGAAAGTACAAGCTACAGCCGCGATTCCACAGGTTGCCGCCCCACAGATGACGCGCCGCGTACTGCTGACGTCCGCGAACATTGCAAAGGTGATATCCCTTCAGTTGCGCCAAAAAGCGCAGCGAAGAAATCAGTCCCATCAGGTTGTTTTCGCGGGAGCAGTTCGGTTTGCAGGAACCGCATTGTCCGCAGTACCAGAGAGTGTCGGACTTCAACAGATCAACCAGCCGATCTTCGTTTTCTGACAGCGCGGCGTCAACGATGGTTCGGGGATTGTATTCGGGAAAGTACTGGGCAGCGGGACATTGTGCGGTACAAACGCCGCAGGCAATGCAGCTTTTCAGGGCGTGTTTCGCAACCAAGTGGTTCTTCAGCCACCAGGTGCAGGGCTCATTCCGAGCTTTTTCATACCATTCCTGCATCTCTGCATCGGAACCCTGCGTTTGTGCGCGGGTTTCTCGCCGGTCTTTTTCGCGTTCCAGCGCTGTACCGAACAGGCGTCTGATATTCGGATACACGTGATCGCGTGCGGCCTCTTCGTCCCGCATGGACTCGTAGGCTCGCACCAGTTCGTCATCGGGAACGTCTCTGAGTCCCTCATGCCCTTTCGCGAGCAGCTCGACGGGCAATATGCGCGCAGTTGAGGAGACCTTCTGGCTCATGCCGCCATCCTTCGAGGGCGCAGATCCGCCGTCGACGCATCCGAAACTGTTTTGTACTGTTCGGCTGTCAGTGCAATCGTTCGATAGAACACATGAGCCAGCTTGGAATTGGCGAACCCCGCCAGCAAAACGAAGACAAAGATCAAATGCAAAAAATACGCTGGATAGGCCAGCCGGCCCAGATTCGCATAGCGAAACAGCTCTGCCAGTAAGCCCGTAGTGCTCACAAGCAGTAGTTGGACTAAAGGCGCCCAGTCAAACCATGCACACGCCTCTCGGCCTTGTGAGAGTCGCGCACGTTGAACGCAGAAATATAAACTCCCCACGATAATCAGCACCGCAGCCAAATTGCCCGCAATCTTAAAAGGATGCAAAACCGGCAGCGGATAGGAAGCCCCGAGAGCGATCATCGCGGCCGCGGCGCCGGCTAGCATCAGCAGCGTCATGAAGCCGTACAGAACCGCGATGTGCGCCCACCGGCTCAAGCGGAACTGCTGACACTCGGAGAATTGCCGGTGTCGAGCAATCTGTCGAGTAGCGAAAACCAAAGATTCAAGAACACGCCCAAGGCTGGTTTTCGCCGGAGCTTCTCCGGTAAATGCCTTCCATGCGCGCGCCGTATTGACCGCGGCGCTGATCGTCACCATTGCGGCCAGCGTGCCGAAGAACAGGTTCAAGGCGAAATGCGGAAACATGCTGGCGTAGCGCACTGGCGTGATCTGCGGGGAGAACGACCCGCCCCTCGCAATGGCCAACAACACCAGAGTGATGGCAGCCAGCAGCATGCGTAAAAAACCGCGACGCTGATTTATGGATCTACTCAACCAGTGGGGAACGGAATAATGCTCCACTGCCAGTCGGCGAATGGCTGCCATGATCCGGCCCGGCCCGGCGTTGGCCGGGCAACGGGAGGTACAGTCTTGGCAATTGAAACAGAGCCAGACACTGGGATCAGTAACCAGTCTGTCCACTTCGCCGAGCTGCAGAAGCGTCATCTGGCGCCTCGGGAACGAGGCCCCATTGGTCTCGGCCAGATGGCAGTTCACGGTGCATGCGCCGCACTGCAAGCAGGACAACAGCGAGTTCGCGTCGGGGCAGTATTGGGCGAGCAGCGCCGCCGTGGCGCGCTGCCGATGGGGAAGCAGCGTCAAGGAGGAGTCGTGAAGCAGATAGACCGTTCTTCCGTGCAGTCGCCACCCGAAATCGACGGGTTGGGGTACCGATGAAGCCGTTTCACTCCAGACGGACAGCATGGGGCTGCGGCTTCGATAACCGCCGGGCTTCGGAATGTGTTGCCGTAAAAGGGCCATTGAATCTATAAAGTCTATTGACTTTATAGGAAATTACGAGCATTTTCTGGGCCGCATCTATTCTGCGTGGCCGAGAACTCGGGAGTCTTGACCTTCATATACTTAGAGAGAAGTTCAAGATTGTTAGCCTTCTTGCAGGTGCAACTTCTTGCATACCAGTTCCAAAAGATTGTTCACGTCAAAACGGAAACCTGTCCAGAAACGGGCTTGTGGGTCTTAGCGGAAGCCAAAGCTGGCTTCGGAGGAAGTTTTTAATCACCTTCCCATGTGCCCCAACTCACCGACAGAATGCCTATCGCGAGTGTCAACTCTTGACGGTCCCGGCAAGCATCGGCGGCGGGTATCGGAGAAGGAGTGTATGCGCAAGATTGGCTTTGTCTGTGCCATAGTCATTCTGCTGAGCGGCGGTGATGCGTTGGCTCAAAAGGAGGTTGGGAAGCAGTTTGACGGCAAGTGGCTCACCAAACTCACCTGCCCCGCAAAAGGAAGTACCGAGGGGTACACCTGGGAGTTTCCGAGCGTTGTCGAGAACGGCAGCTTTCGCGGAGAGCGCGGCACGGCCGGGGAGCCCGGATATCTTGCGATCGATGGCGAGATCAATAAAGATGGCATCGCCAAGCTCTCGGCCAACGGCATCGTGGCCTCCAGAAAATATGCCCGCGGAGTCCTCGCTCGCAAGGGCGAGGAGTACAGCTATAACATCAAGGCGCAGTTCAAGGACGCCGAGGGGACAGGAACAAGAGACCGGGGCCTCGGGGTTGTAGGCCGTCCTTGCACGTTCGAGTTTGTGAAGCAGCCCGCGGGCGGGCAATAGACTATTCGGATTTCCTGGTGGCCGACTGCGTCGATTCCTACGACCGGGTTTCGATGAAGTAAATGAAAGATAAAATCGCCGTCATCATGAGCAACCAGGAGATCCGCGCCGCACTTGAAGCAAATTAGAAGCCCGCGTTGAGCCTCGCTGTTGCAGGGCCGCCGTCGCACTTGTCGACAGGTCATAAGCGCGATCTGTTAACAGAACTCATGGTGCTCCGCCGCGCTCCGGCGTGATGAAAAAAGAAAAGCCGCCCGAGACCGAGCGGCCTTCTGCTGGCGCAACGCGCTTGCTGGGTTAGTCGACCGTAAAGCTGGTCTTGCTGGTGGCGCTGCCTCCCTTGGTGGTGACCTTAATCTTGCCAGTCTTGGCGCCCGTGGGCACCGTGGCCGTGACTTGCGTGTCGGAGTTCACGGTGAAGCTAGTGGCCACCACGCCCCCGAACGTGACCTTGGTGGTCTGAGTCAATCCAGTGCCGGTGATCTCCACGGGCGTTCCCACCGATCCGCTCGCCGGAATGCTGGTAATCGTCGGCAGCACTTTGAATGTCTCTGTGCTGGTCAGAGTGGTCGTACCCGTCGTCACAGTCACGGACCCAGTGAGAGCATCAGCCGGCACCGTGGCCGTGAGGTAGGTCGTGCCGCTCAGCGTGACCTTTATTGCTGGCGTGCCGCCGAATTCCACCACCGATGAACTGCTGAAGCCCTGCCCCAGCATTCCAACCTTGGCGCCCTCTTTGCCGGAGGTCGTCAGTATTTTTAGAAATGGTGCCAGACCTTCCGACAGGCTGAAGACCGTGCCGTCGCCGACGCCGCCCCCGTATTGCGTTGTCCCGTAGAAGGTCCCATTCGTGTCCTGGAATAACGCGGCGTAAGGGTATTGGCCGTCCGTGCTGGTGAAGCTGTGCAAGGTGGTCAGCGTGCCGCTGGAGGTGACTTTGAAGATCGTACCGTTGTCATCGCTGCCGCCCAGCGTGGTTGTCCCGTAAAAGTTGCCATCGGTGGCCTGGGCCAGGGTCGCGTAAGGGTATTCGCCGTCGGTCACGTCGAAGCTGGCCAGCGTCGTCAGCTTGCCGCTTGAAGTGATTTTGAAGACCGTCCCAGCGTTGTCGGTCCCGCCATATTCCGTTGTCCCGTAGAAGTTGCCGTCGGCGCCCTGGATCACCCCCGCTCTGAGCATTCCTCCGTCGGCGCAATTGCTTTGCGAGCAAAAGTTGTAGAGTGTGGTCAGCTTGCCGCCCGAGGTGATCTTGAAGAAGACGCCCTCATTGTTGGGTCCGCCGTCGAGTGTAGTCCCGTAGAAGTTCCCGTCGGTAGCCTGGATCAGTCCCGCGCAGGGGTCCTCGCCCGCAGTCGAGTCGAAGCTGTAGAGTGTGGTCAGCGTGCCGCTGGAGGTGATTTTGAAAATTGTCCCGTACTCCCCGGCCCCGCCAGCTGATGTTGTCCCGTAGAAGCTCCCATTGGAGGCCTGGATCACCGCTCCCCAGGGGTAGGCGCCGTCCGTCCAGTCGAAGCTGTGCAGCGTGGTCAGCGTGCCGCTTGACGTGATTTCGAAGACCGTACCGTAGGTGTTGGCTCCGCCGTACAATGTTGTCCCGTAGAAGTTCCCATTGGAAGCCTGGATCACCCCCGCCCAAGGGTTTTTGCCATCCGTACCGTCAAAGCTGTGCAGCGTGGTCAGCGTGCCGCTTGGGGTGATTTTGAAGATAGTGCCGCAGCCACCTGTGCACGCGGCGCTGGCCCCACCATTGAAGGTCGTCCCGTAGAGGTTCCCGTCGGTGCCCTGCACTAAGCTCGCCTGGGGCTCGGAGCCGTCCGTGGCGTCGAAGCTGTGCAACGTGGTCAAGGTCTGCGCGCGCGCAGCCATCGCCGCTGCCATACAAACCACCACGATGATGCACGCATTTTGCAACACGCCATGTTTCTTCATAGCTCTCCTTCTTTCCGGCCTCAGGCCGATGCGAACGTGAAAATCCAAAAGTATCTGGCTCGACAATCGCCGTCGCAGCATACAACTCGCGAGAAACGGTCGCGGCAACATGCGTTCCAGGTTTGCTTTGGGGGAAAGCGGAACTCGTGGTGCGCGAACTCTTGAAACTTGCTAATCGACTCGCCTCAAGGGGGTGTGCATCTCAAGTGGACGAGAATTGCTCTTCGGGGAGACGAGAGAATCTTTCGTCGGGAATTTACCTTGGGAGGTCAGGGAATGTCAGTGATGCAGGTCACGTCTAACAAGGTCATCCATCGACTCGAACTCCGTGGAACATGGTTTTATCAGGGACGCGCTCGGAAACTACACTTCATTCGACGTTCTCGGTGGCGACGCGGCAACTGGCGCATGGGTGAATGATAGCGGGCAGATATGCGAGCACGAGCGCACCTGCAGGGCCTGCCCCCTCCGCCCCGGTGGACGGCGGCCATTGGTACGACAACACGCAGAATGCCGAGGCATTCCGGCAATCATCAAACACGACGCTCTTTGGGGGTGGCAGGAGCTTCAAGAATTCTCCGCGACTGCGTGCTGGCCGCGCAGCAGTCGCTAACCGGTGGGGTTCCCGAAGGAGTTCGAAGGCGAATCCTTGGCGATTCTGTGGCTGGAATTGGTCTCCAGTACGCCTTTCAAGCGGCCAAATTGGTTCGCTCCTGACTGCGCGCCTGCCGCGCAGTCCAAAAAGCGAAAAATATCTCTGGAGGAAGTGCGTTCGGCAACTCGCCGACGTGGTGTCCACGCCTTACCAAGACAGATATGTTTCCTAGCCGGGAGAGAGAAGTTGCTCTCCGCCCGGTTGGATTGAAGGCACTGACCGCCGCGTAGCTTTGGTTCTTGTCAATACCTCTTGGACTCGTATGAGCCACTTGACTACTGCACCCTAGAATTCTATTCGCAGGGCGAGTTGGCCGGTGCGGTTTCCAGCGTTTTCTGCTGTCTGCGGGGCGCTCAATACCCCAAACGTCGACGGAACATCGATCTGCGTTGCCGGAGGAGCGAAGTTAGTGTGGTTCAGCACGTTGGTAAACGTGGACTCGAAGCGCATTCTGACTGCCTCCGTAACGCGGAAGACTTTGGCTAGGCCAAGGCTGACCGCAGCCGTGCCAGGCCCCTGGAGGATGCCCACTCCGGCAGTGCCAAAGCGTCCGGCGCCCGCAGGAGTAGGCGCGAATGCAGCGAGATTGAAATACTGCGCGCGTGATTGACCCTGATAGAAATTCGTCGAGACCTGGTCGGGCCGCAAGAAAGCGCCACGGTTCACAACGTCTGTATTGGACTGATCGAAGGAGTCGCTGATGCTTGGCGTAAGCCAAGGGCCAGTTTCAAGCAAGGTTATAGTGGTAAGCTCCCAGCCTCCTAACACTGCGTTCCTCCAGCCTCCGGCACTCAGGAAACTGCGTCCTTCGCCGACCGGCAGCTGATAAAGGCCGGTCAGAAGGAAACGACTCCGACGCGTGCCTTCAACATTTCCGTAATCACTGTGGACATCGAAGCGGTTGGCGATGGGAATTCCGTAATTGACTTCGCCCGCATAAGCAGTTGGAGTATCGCCCTGATTGTCGGCAAGGTTCTTCGCCAGCGTATAGTTCGCACTGAAGTAGAGGCCATGGGACATTTTGTGGTTCTCCTCCACTTGCAACGCATTGTAGTTGGACTCGCCCGCATTGAACGTGCTGTATAGGGTGAACCAGTTGTGGTAAGGCGCTCGCGGATCGACGTAGGGGCTGGTGGCGGTAGTCTGATATGGCGTCGTACTCGCAGGGATTTGATTGAGGTCTTCGGTGACGCTAAGCCGGTAACTGTGCATGCCGACGTAACTGACGCGGAGGCTGTCATTGTTTCCAAATTGACGCTCAACTGTGAGATTCCATTGATTCGCCTGCGGATCGCGGTAGTTCGGATCAACTCCCTGATCGAGACCGCCTCCGCCGTACTGTACGCCTACTGCGGGCGGCGCCGTGTTGGGAAACCGGATCAGAGGCGCTGCTGCTGTTCCGCTGTTGGTGTAAGTGTGCAAAGCCGATGTTGGGTTACCGCTGTTGTTGAAGGACAGCGGGCCAAGATTGGTCATCGTGAAGATGCCGAACCCCGCGCGGATCGCGGTTTTCATGTCGTTAGACGGGCGCCAGGCAATCGACACCCGCGGCTGGAAGTTCCGCATATAAGCGTTGCGCAGCGACTGCGGCAAGTGGTCCTGGCTGGCAGTCACGTAATTCGTGCATGGCAACGCCGTGTATCCCATGTTGCAGGCGTTGAATGATTGCTGGAACGCCACATTCGAAGCCTGAATGTTTTGCTGCTGCAGATAGGCCGAAAGTGCGTTCGGCACTACGATCGAATTGTTTCTCTGGTCGAAGTTTGCCAGATTGCCACCATCTTCGTGAAAGCCCGGCAAGATCTGCCAGCGCAGGCCATAGTTTAGCGTTAGATGGCTGTTGATCTGGTATTCGTCTTGCCCGAACACGCCGTATTGCCACGCCGTTCCGCCCACGTCCGGACTCGAAACGGCAAAGAACAGCGAGGTCGGCAATCCTTCAAGAAAATCGCCAAAGGCATTGCCGGTGAACGTGCTCTGGAAGATGAAGTCCCCAAAGTCGTCGGAGTTGAACACAGGTGCGAAACTCTCCAGATCGAAGTACCTCACTCTGCGCGCGTCCAGACCCGTCTTTAGAGTGTGCTTGCCCCGTGTCCAGCTCACATTGTCTGTGAACTGGAGTGTCTTCGACTGCGTCACGCCGGTCTTATCGCGGCCGATGGGAGTGAACCCGGTTCCGGCGCTGAAGTTGAACGTGGGAAAAGCGTGCGTGGTCGGATGCTGACTGATATTTACGCCGGTCAGATCGAGTTGCGAAAGCGCACTCGTGCCTTCGATGGGGAACCCAACGCTTGTCGCGACATTGGTAAAACCAAAACGGAATTCGTTCAAAAGGCGCGGCGTGAGTACCCACGTATGCGAGACGAGTAAGCTCCGATTGTGCACACTGTCAGAGTCGTTCGGTAACAGCGGATTGGCATAGTCTTCCGTGATGTTCTTGCGGCTGAAGCGCGCATAGACCGATTGCTTCGAATTGATCGTGTGGTCGATGCGGAGATCGGCTCCGTCGGTACGCGCCGGGGTGGATTCGAAATTCTCGTAGTTATAGTTCGACTGGCCGGCAACGTTGGGGAGCGGATAGTAAGTCAACAGCACCGCGGCGGTGGGGTTGATGTTCGTGATCGGCATAGTGACGCCAAGCGCGCTCAGGTCACCGTTGCGCTCAGCCTGCGTGGGCACGAGGAACTGCTCAGCCACTGCGGTTGAGCGGCGATTTCCCTCGTAATCGAAAAAGAAGAACGTCTTGTCCTTCCCGTTGTAAAAATGCGGAATGCTGAGTGGACCGCCGAGTGATCCGCCAAAGGTGTTGAAGTGTTTTGGCGACTTGCCACTGAAGCCGTAGGGATCGGCATCGAGGGCGTCACTTTGCAGATACTCAAATAGGCTGCCGTGATACTGACTCGTGCCGCTCTTAGTAGTGAAGGTGATATCGCCTACCTGGGAAAATTCGGCGCTGTTGTTGAACGACGTTACTCTTACTGCGGAAATTCCTTCCTGCGACGGATAGGCGTCCTGTAGTGCGCCGTTCTGCCGCACATTCGCGGTAGAGATGCCATCGACTGAAAAATTCACCATTGCTGAACTCGCACCATTTAGCGCGATGTTTCCGGAGGTGTCCTGTTGCACGTTCGGAGAAAGCGACAGCGCTGCCAGCGGACTCGTTGTGGTGGCGCGATTGTTCAGTGGAAGTTGTGTAATCTGCGAGTTGTCCTTCGAATCGCTGATCACAGCGTTCTCAGTATTAATCACGGCTACGGTGTCAGAAACCTCAACCGTCTGCGATTGACTTTTGATTCCTAAAGTGACATCAATCCTTAGCGTTTGTCTGGAAGTCAGTTCAGCGGACGGAACTTGGAACTCGGAAAAACCCTCAGCCTGCGCGGAAAGGGCGTAGTTGCCCGGCTTGAGGTTCACAAATTCAAACGATCCGTTCTGGTCCGACGTCGTGGAACGAACGCTGTTGTCTTCTAGGCGCTGGATATTGATTGACGCTCCGGGCACAACAGCTTGTGTCGCGTCATGCACCACGCCGACGATACTGCCAAATGTGGACTGCGCATGTGCGGAAACGCTGGTCCCAATAAGACATAGAACTAGCATTGCTACCGAGAATCTTGCATGCACGATCATTGGATGGGCGACTGCCTTGATCACTGCGCTAACCTCCGCCAGGACTATGCTCCGAAGAGCGAATCTCTCGATTGCTTTTGGAGTTCACACTCAGTGCTTTCGAAACTAGCAGGGAGAACATAAAGATCCTGTGAGTCAGCGATAAAGGAACCGTAAAGCTACGCCACAAAGAAACGATTACGTGCATTCAAAACATTCATAAGACAAGTTAGGGCTAGTGGACTTCTGCAGCGCAACTTAAAACCCGTTGTTTGTGGTCATGGTCACCGTCCTAATGAGATCCTCGGCCGGGTACATCAAACGGCTCTTTTCCAGGCAGCGGGCCGTACTTGGTCGGTTCTGTGTTCCAGTTGAACCGCTGATCTATCGCATTACGTTCGTCTCGGGCAGGCTCGATGCGAGACTGATCAACGAGTCATCGTTGACATCTTAATATTCGGCTTATGCAAGGAAGCTTTGGCAGTTTATTCCGTCGCTACCACGGACAGAGCCAACCTAATTTCAGAGAAACAAATCATTCCGGAGTCTCCTTACTTCTAATGGCTCCGTGATACAGAACAGGTGTGTCAGACTAGGTCACGCAGCCAAAATGTTTCTGGAGATGGTTCTCACACTCCGAAGCGATCCGAAAGAATTCCGATTTCGGACGGATTGTCGGCCAACGAGAGTTTGTACAGAAACGGGCCGCCGAAATCGGTTCCAAGACGCCCACAAAAGTCAACTCGCTATGCCCGATTCTCCGGCATCTGACCGCATTGCATTCGCCTAATGCCCTCTGCGAAACCGCACTGCACATGTGCCCTCCAGAGAAAAACCGGAACAAAGTCCCCTTCGCAACCGGGTAGTCCGTTCTCCGCAGTCCGGTTTGCCTGTGAAGAATCGCGAAAAATGGGCATCTTTCGCGTATTTCAGGGGAAAGACGGCGAAATTTCTCTGCAGCTAAGACTGCGTGGCGGAGCGGGAGGGATTCGAACCATCGGTACAGGTCTGAAACCTGCAAGATCCGACGTGTCCGTAAGTTACACGGAATCAGGAGCTTCAAGAATTCTCCGCAACTGCCTGCTAGCCGCGGAGTCGCCGCTAACTGCTCGGGTTTTCAAAGGAGTTCGAGGGCGAATCCTTGGCGATTGTGTGGGTGAAGGTGGTCACTTCAAAGCTCCCCAATCGGCCTGGTTGGGTTGTCGTGAGACTGCTCGCCTAGCGGGCAGTCACGAGATCGAAACTTTCTCCCGTGAAAAGGTCTATTTGAAGCGGGGGATTTCTAATAGCTTTCGACTTCGTGCTCGCACTTTTTCGGCTGTCATAGCCACTTTCCCACAAAATCGACTCCTATCCTGGAATGACTAACAATCCTGCAAACAGGCACCGGGTGTGTTATCGCCTCGCGTAGACCGTTCCGGCAGCCTTGTACGGAGGGTCGGAGATCATCCTTATATAAGAGACGAGCGCCTGGATGTCTGATTTGCTGAGCGTATAGCCATAGGGCGGCATCAATGGGGACTTGTTCAGTGCGGGGCCGCCATGGCTGATGATCGCGACCAGGTCGGCATCGCTCATCTTGTTGAGCGTTTCGCCCTCGGTGAAAGCGTGGGGCTTGATTTCCAGATTGTCATAATTCGAAACGCGTTCGGCGGTCGATTCTGGATTGTGACAACGCGAGCAATATTGATCGTCCAACTGACGAGCGAGTACCTGCTGGTATCCCAAAGCAATTTCTTCCAGCTTCAATTCAGCCGTCTTCTGGGCCTTAGTGAGAGTGGTGGCGGTCAACTGGTAGCGGCCGGACTGCTCGCCTAACGTTACGTTTGTGGTCAATTGGCCGCTGGAGTCTGTAAGTCCATTCGGCGGATCGAAGGCCACGCCCGCGGGCCCGCGAAATGAAACGAGTGCGCCGGTCACGGCTGCTCCTTGCTCGTCGTTTACCTGGACAACCACTGGCTGAGTGAGCGTCGTACCGACCGCGGAAAATTGCTTGCCTCCGCTGACCTCGACCACGGCAGCCCCGAATGCTACAGGCTTGGGCCCGACCTCGGTCGAGCTTTTATGGTTACACGCGGAAAGAGCGAGTGCGAGAAAAGCGACTCCGGTTTGAATGGCATTGCGTTTCATCAGTTCTTCCCCGCTTGGTTCGAGCCGCGCTGCGTCATTAGAAATGCGGTCATGGCACGAGCATCTTCGTCGCTCATATTCTGGTTGGGCTCGGCAGTTCCGGGCCGCAGCGCTTGCGGATTCTTCAGCCAGTGATAAATCCAGGCCGCGTTGAGGCGCGAGCCGA
Source organism: uncultured Acidobacteriaceae bacterium (assembly GCA_963818935.1). Taxonomy (GTDB): domain Bacteria; phylum Acidobacteriota; class Terriglobia; order Terriglobales; family Acidobacteriaceae; genus Sulfotelmatobacter. Next base: position 25,557 of record CAWFUK010000092.1, on the reverse strand, counting down.
CATGCGTGAGCGTGGGTCCAATGTAACCTTTGTCGGCTTTGGTATCGACGATGTGGCAGGACTGGCAGGCGTACTTGGAATAGAAAAGCTGCTTGCCCTGCTCCACCTGTGCCGGAAGATAACCGGTGAGCGGCATTGAATCGCGATCGACTGCCGGCGACTGATACGCCGTCATGATGTAGTCGGTGAGGTCGGTGATGTCGGAGTCCGAAAGATTGAACTTCGGCATGCGGCGAATTAGTGCTGGGCGCAGCGTGTTGGGATTCTTCAGAAACTCCCGCAGCCACTCGCGCTGCACGGAGCTTCCTTCCCAAGTCAGATCAGGAGCCATGTTGCCGCCGCGGCCGTTGATCGTATGACAACTGAAACAGGCCAGGTCAGAGATGAGCTGACCAGCCTTGCCGGCAGGTTGATAGGTCGAAGCCGCCGGCGCGGCAACTGTCAAGGAGAAGGGCAGCGTCTGGGTGCGGTCGGTAAGCGCGAGCAGCGCCGTGGTCAGCGCATCGACCTGCGTGGGCGACAAAGTGAACTGCGGCATTTTCAGTGCCGATCCGAAAGCTCGCGGCTGGCGGATCTTGGCCGCAATGTAATCCGGCAGGCTGTGTTGCATTCCCGGCAGGAAGACGATTTGCGTAAGAGCTTTACTACCGATGCGAGTCAGTTCCGGAGCGAAATTATCCGGCTTCTTGATTCCGCCAATTTCGTGACAGGTGGCGCAGCCGTTTTCTGTAACCAGCAACTTTCCGTGCGCGATCTGCTCTGGGGTAGCAGCGTCGAGGTGGACGTTCGCCAGCAAATCCGAATCGGTTTTGTTTTGCACAAACGAGCTCAACAGCGCAACCTGCTGATCGTTGAGACGATAATGCGGCATCGGAGTTTGCGGATCGTAGTTGCGCGGATTGCGTAGCCAGGCCTGCAGCCACTCCGGTTTCACTTTGCTTCCTACGCGAGTCAGTTCGGGGCCAACATCTCCTCCAACCACATTGCCCGCCGCATTCTGCACGGCGTGGCAGGAGGCGCAGAAGGATTCACCGTACAGGCTCGCACCGGCCGTAGGATCGGGAGTCGTTTTTGAAGCCGGTAGCGGGGCAGTATCCCCCGGCTGAGGCGTGCTGTTGGAAATTAGAAAGCTGGCGATGTCGCGCGCGTCCGCATCGCTGAATTTGAAATTCGGCATCTTCGCCGAAACAGCGTAGGCCTGCGGATCTTTCAACCACGCGTAGATCCACTCGCGCGAGGTTTTGTCGGCAATGTGGGTCAGCGGCGGCGCCTTCATGGTGGCTTGCATGACGCCGCCATTGGGTAATTTGATGGTATGACAGTTCACGCAGCCGAATTGCGCGAGCATACTGCGACCCAGGTTCAGTTGCGGCGTGCCCGTCATATTTCCGCGATGACATTGGCCGCAGGAGGACTCGATGTAGCGCGCGGGAAGAATCGGCTGCTCCCAGGCGAGTGTGCTGCGGTGCGCTTCTTCCACGGTTGTGGCGACGCCTTGTCCGCGATGGCACATCACGCAGCCGAACTGATCGGTGCGGTGAGGAATGATGGGATGGCGGCGGAATGGCTGCGTGCTGACATCCGCCAAACTTGCTTCTTTCAAACCAACGTGGCAACTCGTGCAGCGATCGACCACGCCTAGCTCGGGCAGCCAGATCTGCTGGATGCCGCCCTCGAAGTGGCGTTGCAAAGTAACCGCGTCGCCGCGATTGCGAATCATCGACAGATATTTATTCTGGTAATGTCGCCACTCGCTGAAATAGTTTTTGGCGGGAGCGATTGCCAGCGAGATGAGCAACAACGCGCTCACCGTGCCAAAAGCGCGCACGGGATCGCCAAACAGTTTATGCCAGGCTGACGCTAACACGTTCTTGCGCGCTTGCACTCAGCTCCTCCAGGGCAACACCCAGGACCAGCCTGGGCCGCGGAAAAGAGTTCCAATCACTGTGAGGACCACCAGTTCGAAGAGGAACCAGGTCATGATCCAGTAAGAGAGCGGTTTCGAATTCAGATAGCGTCGAAATGCCGACGGAGATTGCGGAGAGCTGTTCGCCGCCACCAGCATGAATGCAGCGACGATCAACGTCGGAGGCAGCGCCACGTATACGTCAAATACCAGCAGGAAGATGCACAGCCCGATCACCACCCCGTAAAAGATACGGAGACGCCTCGCGCGATCCTTTAAAAACAATCCCTGCGCTTCGACGTTGATGTTGAAGTAGGGAATCACGATCAGCGCCATTACCACCAAGCCCGGCACCAGCACGCCGGCGACGACCGGAGGAAAGTAGTGCAGCATTTCCTGCAGGCCCAGGAAATACCACGGCGCTTTCGCGGGATTCGGCGTGTGCGTAGGATCGGCCAGGCCCTCTAACGGCGCATTGAATTTAAGCGCGACCAACACCAGTGCGATGGTCAAGACTTCAATGGCAACCGCAGCCCGGAACAAAATTTCAGGATAGGTTTGGATGGTGTCTTCGTCTGTGACCTTCACCTGCGCCGACGTGCGTCGAGTGACGAAGACAACGCGCCGCGGCGATTTGCGTGCGTTGGAATCCATGCCGGCAATAAAATCTTTTTGGTCTTTTGTCGTCATCGTGCCGCCTCACCAGCCGGCTGGGCCGTGGCTGTCTTCGCTGCGATTGTGGCGGGCTCGCTCTGATGGGCATAAAGGCCGCCATCCTTGCGAATACGCCAGAAGTGAACGGCGACGAACAACATCGCAGTCAGAGGAAGAATCATGCAATGCAAAACATAGAACCTCAGCAGCGCGTTGGCATTCACTGAATTTCCACCCAGCATCATGAAGTGAACTTTGTTGCCGAAAACCGGAACTGCTGAAGCGATATTCGAGCCGACCGTGATGGCCCAATAAGCCAGTTGATCCCAAGGCAACAAGTAGCCGGTATAGCTAAGCAACAGAGTGACCAGCAGCAGGACCACTCCGACAACCCAATTAAATTCGCGTGGAGGCCTGTAGGCTCCGCGGTAAAAAACCTTGAACATGTGCGCGAAGACCAGAAACACCATGGCGTGCGCCGACCAGCGGTGCAGATTGCGCAGAAATAATCCCGAGGAAACGACGAATTGAAAGTCCTTCATATCGGCATAAGCCTGCGGCACCGAAGGATGGTAGTAAAACATCAACGGAATGCCGGTGCCGACAAGAACAAGGAATGTCCCCAGGGTCAGCGTGCCCAGATACCAGGTCGTACTGAAGCTGGCCATGCGCCGGCGCGACTTGGTGGGAAAAAGGTGAAGGAAAACGTTCTGCTGAATGGCGAGCGCGCGGTGCAGCGTGCTCGAACCGGTGCCGCTGCGAAATACGGAGCGCCACACGCGGGTTTTGCGCAGCTCGTCGAAATAGTTTGGGGCGGTCTTTGTCGATTCGTTGGCCATGCTTACACTCTCACAAACTGCATGGGGCTGATGTTCATGGAGCGATCGATCATCAAATCCCCCTCATCGCTGACCCAGGTCCGAAGCCAAGGCAGCGGCTTGGGAGCGGGACCTTCAATTTTTTGTCCGGGAGTTCTCTTCGGGTCGAACACAGAAAATTTGCTGCCATGGCAGGGGCACGCAATAATGCCCAACTCCTGCTTCCACGCGGTCAGGCAACCAAGATGAGTGCAGATCGCGCTGAGCGCGAAAAAACCTTCCTGCGAATGGATCAGATAAATCCCTGAGTTCGCATCGAGCGTGACCGAATCGACGGGATAGCTTTCAGGCTTGCCCGCATTGATGATAGGCGAGGGTTCGAACAGCACGTTCGGCGACAGGTATTGATAGGCGAATGCCGCCGTGCCTGCTGTAGCGATGCCCAGTGAGCCTAACCCCAGCCTGACGAAGAAGGCCCGGCGATCGAAGCCTCTTTCTGTTTCCGCCTTTTCGTTTTTCGTTTCGTCTTCCACGTTTTACCTCGCGCTTACACCCGCCACCGGCGGTTTCGTTCGGAGCGGGGCATCCATTGCTTCAATGGAAATCAGTCCCGTTGCCTCGGCGGGAATCAGGTTGTACGACTCCATGGTGATGGTGCCTACAGGACACCGCGCTGCGCAAAGCCCGCAACGAATGCACCGCGTTTCGTCTTTCAACATGGCGGAGCCGGTGACCACGCCGAGTTCGTCAGCGGCGATCTCATCGAACTCGACGCCAAACAACTCCTGATGCTCCGCGATTTGTTGTACTGTCTCCGCTTCGAATTCAATGCGATTGAGCGACACCAGTTCGAGACAATTTTCCGGACATACGTCGACGCATCCGCCGCAGAGAATGCACATGCTCCCGTCTTCCGGCGTGCCTTCGAAAATCGTATTGACCCAGCAATGCAGGCAGCGCTGCGCTTCTTCCCGTGCTTCCTGCGCGTCATATCCGACTTCGACTTCGGTCACGCCCGTGCGGCGCTCGAGCGGTAGCATCGGGATGGGTGGGCGATCCAGATCGAGCAACTCCAGAGGCATGCGGTGACGTTTGAAGATTTCAACTTCGACAACAGGCTCCGGATGCTTATGTCCCCGCAGAAATTCGTCGATGCCCACGGCCGCGCGCTTTCCGTCGGCCACGCTATCGATGATCAGGCGCGGCCCGAATACGCAGTCGCCGCCGGCGAAGATTCCGTTGGCGGAGGTCATCAAGGTCTGTGGATTCACTGCAATCAGTCCTCGCGGAGAAATTTCCACCTTGTCTTCAGGCTTGAGAAAATCCAGACGAGGCGCCTGGCCGATCGCCATAATGATGGTGTCGCAGGGCAACTGGATTTCACTGCCCTCATAAAACGCGGGATTGAAGCGCCGGTTTTCATCGAAAACCCATTTTGTCTTCAGGGCCTCGAGCGCGACTACCTTCCCATCTTTGCCGATCATTCTCTTCGGCCCCAGGCCGGGATGCATGAGAATGCCTTCGCCTTCTGCTTCTTCGATCTCTTCCAGTGCGGCCGGCATTTCTTCGCGCTTTTCCAGGCAAACGAGATGGACTTCCTGCGCTCCCAGGCGAAGCGCCGAGAGCGAGATGTCGACCATCTCTTTCGTCGCGACCGCACTCACATTTTCCTGGGAAGGTTCGACATCCTCGACTCCGCCCGCATGTTGCCGCAGCACTTCGCGGGCGGCAGAGCGCGCCACGTCCATGGCAACGTTGCCCCCGCCAATCACAATCACTTTTCTGCCGATGGTGAACTTGTATCCGAGGTTCACGTTGAGCAGGAAATCGATGCCTTTGTAGACGCCATCGAGATCAACGCCCGGAATGCTGAGATCGCGGCTGCGATGTGCTCCGACGGCGAGCAGCACCGCATCGAAGCCCTGATGCCTTAGTTCGGAGATGGTGAAGTCGCGTCCGGCCGCCTGATTGAGCCTGAGCGTGATATCCCCCGTCGCAAGAATCTCGCGTACCTGCGCCTCGACGACATCGCGGGGCAGACGGTATTCGGGAATGCCGAGGTAAAGCATTCCGCCAGCCACCGGCGCCGCTTCGAAAATCGTGACCGAGTAACCCATCAGGGCCAGATCGTGCGCCGCGGAAAGTCCGACCGGACCTCCGCCGACCACGGCCACCTTAAATGGAAGTTGTTTTTGAACCCGACCAGAGCTGACGTCGACTGGATGCTTGGATTCCGGTCCGTACTGCTCGGTTAAGAAACGCTTCAGGGCGCGAATGGCAATCGGCTTGTCGATTTCGCCGCGGCGGCACGCGGTTTCGCAAGGATGGGCACAGACCCGGCCACAGATCGACGCCAAGGGGTTCGGAGTGCGAGCGTAGCGATACGCCTCTTCAAAGCGGCCTTCGGCAATCAGTCCGACGTATCGCCCGGCGTTGGTGTGCGCCGGGCAAGCCATCATGCAGGGAAAATTGCTGTTCAGCCAATCCCTGTCGACCTTTTTGTCTTTGTATCGCTTCAACATAGTGAGCACTGTCTGCTGCGAAACAAAAGTGATTTCGATTTCCGGATGAGCGTCGGGGAGTCAGGCTGCCGCGACCTGCTCCCCGACCTTTTATGCGTTGTTACTTGCTGACCGTAAAGTCTGCCTTCGTCCCGCCCGCGACCGTCACTGGTTTCGACTGGTTCTTGGCGCCTTCATGCCAGACCACCAGTGTGTAGCTGCCGTCAGGAACGTCTTTGATCTTGTAGCTGCCGCTATCGTCGGTTTCGGCAAAATAGGGAGTGGGGCTGACGATAATGTATCCCCCCATGTCGGGGTGCACATTGCAAAGGACAGGAGCGACGCCGGCCTTGTCGAAGGTGAAGGAGCGTTTCTCACCCTTGGGCCAGGTCCCGAGATTGTGTCCGGCTTTCTTATCATTACCGACCGCCGTCCAGAACACATTGTGTTGCACGGTGTCGCTATTCAGGAAGTCGACGGTTGTGCCCACTTGTATGACCATGATATGAGGCGCAAACATCAGCCCCTTTTGATCCATCACCGGATGTTCTTTGGGTGCAGGGAATGTTTTGCCCGCGATGGTGTCGACATAGACCACAGAGTGGCCCTTCATTCCGGTTACCTTGCCCTCGATATCTCCCGCCGATGCAGCCAGGCACAGTCCGGCTATCAGTAGGACCAGTACGAATGCTTTGAACTTCATTGCTTTATCTCCTTTGAATAATGTGATTCACCGCTGTTAACGCGCATTTCAGAAAAGGAATTTCGCATCCAGGTAGACGGTGTTGTTGGCGCTCGCATTCCGCCCTGAACCGTCATAGTTTGTGCCGCCGCCGTTGAAGCGCGTGTATCCCGTGTATTGCGCGGCCAGCTGCAGGTTCTGCCACGGCCAGTACGAGACGTTCGCGATATATCCAGCCCCCCGCGGATCGCCATTCGCACTACCGCTCACAGGACTCGCCGTGTAGAGATAAGGGTCAACGGTGCCGCCGGTATCGAACCAACCGAACGTTCCGGTGTACTTGTTGCCGAAGTGGTATTCGGCATTGGCCAGGACCGTATTCAAATGGTGTGAGCCAAACGTCGTAAGTCCCTGGGCCACGCTGGCTAACAGGTTGGCGTTTTCGTGGATATAAGTAGCGCGGAATGAGACCACATCTTTTCTGAATACGCTGCGGTCGATTTGCGTGTCGAAGGCATAATCTGTGTAGACATCCTCCGGACCAGTGACGCCGTTGGCATTTACGATCTGGTTGGGAGTGGACCGTATGTGCATGCCATAAGTGCCAAGCTCGTATTGCGTCTTGGCTGTCAGTTGCTGCCACGCCACGCGCCAGTAGGGTGCTACCCCGTGGATGTTGTACGAAGAACCCACCCCCGGGTTCGGTTGCGGGCCTCCCACGTGCTCGGATCGATAGAGAATTCCATCGACATACAGGTGGCTGTTCCACATGGCGTAGCCGCCGAATCCAGCCACGTCCTGCCCTAGAGAACTGATGATCGGGTTGACTGCGGGAGTGGGTGCAGAATCGCTCGCAACCCAGGGATACCCCCACGCGGGCGTGCTATTCCAGAGATCCTCGACCGTCGGATTATTGTTGAGATCCAATCCGTAAACAAGCTCTTTGCCGCTCAATTTCGTCGTATTGGCGAAGCGGATATCGGTGTTGTCGCTGGTGAAATGATCGTCCTGGGTGTCGTACGTCACTTGCAGAAAACTGCCAACGTGGCTCGTCCATGCCCCAGAGAGGAACAGCGAAAAATCTTGAGGAAATTCAAAGCTGCCATTCTGCGTCGTCGGAATTGGTGACTTGGTCGATGTAAACGATGCTTCAAGCATGACGGAAAGCGGCAACGAACCCAGGATGTCGAGCGCGGCTCGCGATTTGCCGCCATCTGTTTTTATGACTTTGGTCTCATCCGCTCGATCGGTGTAGCCAAGGAGCTTGAATCTTCGTCCGGCAGGGTTGAGTTCCGGAGGAGCGTAGTGGCAACCGCTGCAGGCCAGACCGGTCTGCCGCGCATAACTGGGGACCGCTTCCACCTTGGGAGGATTGAATGCGATTGCAAACAGCAGAACCAAGACAGGAACCACGGCAAGTAGAATGATCGCCCCTCTTTTCATCTGAACTCTCCTTTGTTCCCGGCATTGGTCAGCGTACGCAGAATGTCGACGCCCACGCTCAACCCAATAGCGGGATATTGCAACGACTGCGCAAAAGCGCACTTCCATTGCTTGCCAGTTACAGCTTTTCGGTGAAAGCCCCCAAGCCTTGCTGCGAGGTGGAGCAATACTACCTACGAAGTCGCACAACTTGCGGCGACAGAAATCACATATCAGTGTGATATTCATCACAATGTCGCGCACTGCCACACAAAAGGCAGGAACGCCCGCGGGAATAATTGTCGAACGCCTTTCAAAACCGCCTGCGTGAGTCAGCGGCTTTCGCCAGGTGATCTAGTCTGTATTGCTCGGTATTCGCCTTTAGCGACATTTACTTGTGGGGAGCGCCGAAAGATGTTTCACGTTTAGGATGAAACTCAACTCGCTTTCGCCAAATCGGCAGCTTTTGATCGCATCGCATTCGGCTTAGTGAACTCCGTGAAACCGCCCCGCGCGTGTGCCCTCCAGAGAAAAGCCATGGTAGTGCCCCTTCGCTGTTGGGCAGTCCGTTCACTGCAGTCCGGCTTGTTTGGGAATAATCGCAAAATACGGGCATCTTTCGCGTATTTCTCGGCCAGACGAAGCGCGATTTCTCTGCAATCCAGACTTCGTGGCGGAGAGATTCGACTCCCAGATCGTGCCGCGAGACAGATCACCTCTACCAGGAAACGACTTCTTTCGCTAACAATGCCCTCATCGTGGAAGAGTGCGGTGAGAGGCAAGCGATCTACAACCCGCGGAAGCGAAGGGAGTATCATGCGGATTACTGAATGCATTCATGAAAAGAGAGGAGAGCAATGCCCCAGTCCATTGACTGGCCGCGGATGCGCCCGTTACAGCCTCGCCGCCGTCGCCGTTTCATTCTTATTCTGGTCACGCTTGCCGTAATCTTCTTCGGCGGTCGAGCCGCATTGTCGTACTACGTGGACGTGCTCTGGTTCAGGTCGCTCGGTTATGGGGGAGTCTTTTGGAAAACACTGAGTCTTCAGTGGGAAATCTTTACGGCTTTCGCAGCCGCTACATTTGTGATTCTGTATGGAACGTTCGTGGCGCTGAAGCGGACGCATCTCTCCGATTTACCGGACGGTCACACGATTATCATTGGTGGACAGCCACTGAAGCTACCGGTCGAACCGGTTCTGCGGTTCATTGCGCTCGCTGTTTCGGTCGTCATTGCCATTGCAACCGGCGCGGCCATGATGTCGGAGTGGATGGCGCTCGCGCTCTATTGGTACACGCCGCGCAATACGGGTACGGTCGTAGACCCGATTTTTGGCAAACCTCTGAACTTCTTTCTCTTCACCTTACCGGCATGGCAGCTCATTCTGGGCTGGCTGCTTACGCTGGCTGTGATTACCTGTGCTCTGGCGGTTCTTTTTGTGCTTATCGCGGGTGGAGCGCGAGTGATTACGGGACAGCTCAGCCGTCACGTCACGTTGCCTTGGCGCGGGTTTTCAATCACGTTTGCGTTTTTGTTGTTGATCATCGCGATGCGCGTGTATGTGGCGCGCTTCGAATTGTTGCTGGAGGATCACACGATCTTCGGCGGTGTGACCTACACGGACGCGCACGTTACGCTCACCGGGATGCTGGTCGTTTGCGCAGCATTGTTACTGGGCGCGGGTATCGCCGCCGTGAACGCGGTGAGGGTTCCACGGGTGACATGGCTGGTGGCTGCGATTGTTCCGGCGGCGGTTTGCTATTTAGCGGTTCAAGCTGCCGGCTGGTATGTGAATAGCTTTATCGTTAAGCCCAACGAATTGGTGCGTGAGAAGCCCTATATTGTCTTCAATACGAATGGGACGCGCCAGGCTTACGGATTGGACCGGATCACGCAGCGCGAGTTTGCTGCTGATACCAGCGTCGAGGCGGCCGATGCGTCGAATAATCAGGCTACGCTACAGAACATTCGGCTTTGGGATTGGCACGCACTGCAGGACACGTTGCGTCAAATTCAGGAAATCCGCACGTATTACGATTTTCCCGATATCGATATTGATCGCTACGAGATTGAGGGCACGACTCGCGAGGTGATGCTGGCCGCGCGCGAACTGAACGTCGACAAACTCCCGGAGAGCAGCCGCAACTGGATCAACGATAAGCTGATTTATACCCACGGCTACGGCATCACCATGAATCCCGTCAATGGATTCACGCCGGAGGGGCTGCCCACGCTGATTCTGAGCAACATGCCGGTGCAAAGCACGGTGCCCGGTCTCAGCGTCACCCGCCCGGAGATTTACTTCGGCGAAATGACCAATACCGATGTCTACGTGAAGACACGGCAGAAAGAATTCAACTACCCGCAAGGCGCGACCAACAACCTCACCTCGTACGAAGGCAAGGGTGGCATTGTGCTGGGTGGTTTGCTGCGGCGCATCATGATCGCTTTCAATGAAAGCGACCTCGCAAAATTACCCTTCAGTGATGACGTAAACGCGGATAGTCGACTGCTGATGCGGCGTAACATTCGCGACCGTGTATCGACACTGGCGCCATTCCTTACCTACGATCCGGATGCCTACATCGTGCTCGGCGATGATGGCCGGCTGTCGTGGATCCTGGATGGGTTCACGGTGTCAGATAGCTATCCGTATTCCAGCCACTATCGTCTGGGTGAAAGTTCCATTAATTACATGCGGAACAGCGTGAAGGCGGTCATCGACGCATACGATGGCACGACTACATTTTATGTGTTCGACAACGACGATCCGATTATCGCCGCCTACCGCCGCATCTTTCCTGACTTGTTTAAAGATGCGTCCGCGATGCCTCCGGGGCTGCGCAAACATGTGCGCTACCCGGAGTTGCTGCTTAACCTGCAGGCGCAGGTCTACGGCCTGTATCACATGACGGATGCGGAAGCCTTCTACAACCGCGAGGATTTGTGGACGATCGCAACTGAGGTCAGCATGAGCGCAGGAGGGGAACAAACAACCCAAGCAGTGCAGCCCAATTTTGTGCTGATGAAACTGCCGGGCGAACGGGGCGAGGAGTTCGTGGAGATTCTGCCCTTCACCCCCGCGAACCGCAATAACCTGATCGGCTGGATTGCCGGGCGCAGCGATGGCGCGCATTACGGTACGTCGGTGGTGTACAACTTTCCTAAAACTAAGCTGGTCGATGGGCCGCTGCAAATCGAGGCGCGAATCGATCAAAACGCACAGCTTTCTGGACAACTTACACTCTGGAATCAGCAAGGCTCGCATGTGAGGCGCGGGGCCCTGCTCGTGATTCCGATGGGAAGCGCACTTTTGTATGCGGAGCCGATCTACCTGCAAGCGGAGCGAAGTCCAATGCCAGAGTTGCGCCTGGTGGTGCTGGCACTGCAAGACAAGCTCGCCTATGGCCCAACCTTCGAGTCGGCAATCGCGTCGCTTTTCGGTGGAGCGGTCTCGTCCCTGACCGCTGCCAGCCCGACGGAACCTGTGCGAGGCACACCGACATCTGCTATTGCACGCGAGCCCGCAGCGGATCTCCACGCACTCATCGGTGAAGCCGCCAAGGATCTCGCCGACTATCAACGCCTGACGGCGGAGGGCAAACTTGGAGAAGCTGGAAAGAAGCTTGAGGAGTTGAAGAGCGCACTGGAGAAGCTGAATACGCCGCAAAAATAATCTCGACGGCCAACTGTCTAAGATACAGCTTGAGAAGTCTCTCCTGTGTTCTTAGGTCGGCCCGTGACTTTGATACTGCTTGGCGGAGAGGGAGGGATTCGAACCCTCGGTACAGGTCTGAAACCTGCAAGAGCTGACGTGTCCGTAAGTTACACAGAATCAGGAATTTCAAGAATTCTCCGCGACTGCGTGCTGGCCGCGCAGTCGTCGCTAACCGGTGGGGTTTCCGAAGCAGTTCGAAGGCGAAACCTTGGCGATTCTGTGGCTGAAATTGGTCACTTCGAAGCTCCTGAATCGGCCTGGCTGGATTGGCGAGTGACTGCTTGCCTAGCGGGCAGTCACGAGTTCGAAACTCTCTCCGGTGGAAAGAATTATCTTAGGCGTGGATTTCTAATAATTTTCGACTTTCTTGCTCGCGCTCTCTCGGCCGGCCGTTACAGCTTCACTGCGCACAATCCGCCTCCTGGCCCGGACGGTTTGCCTATCACTCCGGGAAATCTCAGCGACTGAAACGGCTGATTTCCTAGAAGCGGACTTCCTGCCTCCCAAGTAATTTCTGAGTTGCCAGGACCCGGCAATACGAACTTGACGCAACGAAAGCCGCAGAGGCAAATCGCCACGCATTACATATTGCAGACTTGTCCAGCGTCATAGTTTCCGGCGACCACCTCCTCATTTTCCACACTTGTTTAGGATCCCTTCCCGATCTCGGCCAGCCTTCGCCACCTCATCGTGCCTGGACCTTTCATTGTGCTTAGGCCCGTTGATGCCTACGGGTCGGCCAATATCGCAACTCTGACGGCTATGAAACGTTCGGTTCGACAATTTCACTACTCAAGAGACACAAACTGGGGCCGGTCAAATCCTGTGCTCTCGCAGAGTTCAAGGAGGACAATATCATGAATCGCAACTGGAAGATGGTGCTTGGGGCGGCAGTATTGTTGACGGCGGCAGCATCGCTGTTGGTATGGAGAGAAAACAGCGGGCTGCAGGTGGTCCGGGCGCAGACTGCGCGGGGCGGCGCCATTCACGGTTATGTTGGAGCTTTGCTGGCGAGCCCGGCGGAGGCGACCGTCGTCGCTCCGGGGGCAGTTATCAACCTTCCTGACATCACGGTTTACGCGAAGAGCGTGAAGACGGGAGTGAGCAGCGCCCCGGTGAAGACGAATCCGCAGGGATATTTCCGAACTGGAACGCTCGCCCCTGGGGTCTACCACATTTGCGTGGAGGGGACGGGCTACACCAGTTCGTGCGATCGGCAGGAGATCGAAATCTTTAATTCGACCTACGTGATGAACCACACGGTGGAAATCCGGCCGGCGGCGGGAGCGATCGATGGCACGGTGTGGCTGGCGAACCAGGTTACGCCATGTTTCTGGTTTCGCCCTGCGTTCGCGCAAGCTGTGATCGCGGCCAAAGTCTCGTTACTGGATACGGGCGGAAACGTTGTAGCCGGGCCGGTGAATGGCAACAGCGTTGGGCAGTATGTGCTGCCGGTGTCGGGCAGCCAGGGCGGGTTCACGCTGCGCGCGGTATGCGAAGGTTTGGCGAGCGACGTGGGAGTGAAATTCCCCGGCGGAGGCATGTTGCAACAGAACATCACCATCCGAAACAACGCGCCGCAGATCGCATCGGTGAATTTAGCTAAAGCTGGCGTAGGAGTGCGCGTGGCCAATCCCGGCGACACCCTGCAAGTCACGGTGGTGGCCACGGACCTGGACGGCGATACGCTTCACTACCAATGGACCGATGACAGCGGAAGAGCGTTGGGGCTTCCGGATGCGGCGACGGTTAATTGGACGCTGCTGAATTCGCCGGCAATCAATACGATACGAGTGCAGGTTTCGGACGGAAAAGGAGGGTATGCGGCAAGCCAGCAGAGCCTGCGGGCCGGGGTGAATGGAATTTTATTCCAGGGAACGCTGCTGGGGCGGGTGGATGGCAAGGCGGTGGGTAACGCGGCGATCACGCTGAACGGAGTATCCACTACAAGCGATGCGAGGGGACAATTTCAAGTGGAGGTTCCGAATGCGTCGCGCTTTGTCTTGAACATCAGCCAGCAAGGTTTCGCCCTGGTCTCGCGGGTTTTTTACGCGCAGGCGACGGGATTGCAGATTCCGATGGATGCGACGCAGACCGTCACGGTGAACGGGCGGACCGGAGGTCCGGTGCAGGGCCAGCCCGGGGACTGCGAGTGCGCTTGCGAAGCCCACCATGATCATGATCATGACCATGACCGAGATCATGACCGGGACGATCATCATGATTGGGACCACGACCGCTGGAGGCATGACCACGATCATGATCACGCGAAGAAGTGCAAGTCGACGACAGGTCAGCTGGCTATGACTCTCGCGCCCAATTCATTGGTCGATGGGCAAGGCAATGCGTACACGGGCACGGCCAAGGTGGAGATGTTCCAGTACGACACCACCTTGCCGAATCCGATTCCAGGGGATCAGGGAGCGATCTCGCAGGGCAAGGCGGTGCGCTTAGCCACGTTCGGAGCTTTTTATATTCAGCCTCGGGACTCTGCGGGGAACCCACTGCAAATGGCGGCAGGTAAGAAAGCCAATGTCACGATGCCGATCGAGCCGACCTTGCTGGCCAAAGCGCCTGCCACAGTTCCGTTCCTGCGCTATGACGAGAGCACCGGACTGTGGACGGAAGTGGGGACGCTGACGCGGTCGGGCAACAATTATGTGGGGACGATCAATCACTTCAGCGTGTTCAACGCGGATACGGAATTTGGGGGAAGCGCTTGCGTGAAGGTGATCCTTGATCCGGATACGTTCCAATCGTTTCCGTACGCGCTGGACGGAACTTATGTAGATCCGTCGTCAGGGCAATTCCATCACAACGGAACGCAGGTTACGGCGAATCCGATTGGAGTGGAGCGCATGCCACCGAATGTGAACTTCACGCTGGATGTTTATGACGCGACCAACACCAACTTGCTGAAGAGCGTGACGCTGAATTCGGGTCCGGCTCTGGCGGCCGCATTTTCGAATCAGGGATACGACACCAGTCCCACCTACAACGATTGCAACGGACCGGTGACGATCTACAACAATACCGTTCCCACAGGGGATCTGACTTATCTAATGCCGATTACCGGGGGTACTATTCAGGACAACTCGGTCGCCTATCAAAACGCGACGAATGCAGGCACGGGAGGAAACCGGGCCACGTTCACCGCCTGGCTCTCGGCCAACGGGTTCGTCAGCGGGGCAACCGAGTCCCAGGCCATCTACTTCAACAACGGCGATTTGAAGTTCGGCCGCAACATGAATTGCCGGGTTACGAACACCTCCACGGGATACACCGCTTGCTATGTGAGCAATTACGGCAATGTGGGCGAAAACGATTCGGCTCAGGCGTTGGTCGATGCGCGCACGCCGGGAGAAGCTCCGGTGGCTACGGTGGCAATGGAATATAACCCCAGCCCGCCGACGCCCGGCGAGGGCGTAAATTTCTGGGCCTATGACAAGAATGGGAATTATTTGTCCCATCCAACGCTCGACAATCAGGGCGCCAAGCCGATGCCCAACATGTGTCAGGGTTGCCATGGCGGTTACTTTGACTCAGGCACTGGTCTGGCGAACGGGTCGATATTTCTGCCTTTCGATCTGGACTCGTTCATTTACGACACTGAGGGAGATCCACACTCCGCTATAGACCCAACCAACTACGCGGCGGTGCAGGAGCAGTTCCGGCAGTTGAACAATATTGTGCTGAATACCGATCCGGATGGACTGACTGGAGATAACAATAAACCGGTGACGCAATTGATGAACCTCTGGTATCCG
This sequence comes from uncultured Acidobacteriaceae bacterium, assembly GCA_963818935.1. Lineage (GTDB taxonomy): Bacteria > Acidobacteriota > Terriglobia > Terriglobales > Acidobacteriaceae > Sulfotelmatobacter. Next base: position 10,088 of record CAWFUK010000092.1, on the reverse strand, counting down.
GGTGGGGTACAAAACTCGGGGCAGCAGTTCTCGTTCAATCACGCGATCGCGGCGAACCAGGGCGGGTTCCCGAGTAACGGGCCCCTGTACGACACGGTGGTGAAACCGGCCTGCCGGACATGCCATCTGGCACAGGGTCAAAGCATCGACTGGACGTCCTACAGCCAAATGAGCACACAAAAGAGCATCATACAACTGTTCGCGTGCGGCGGCGGCTCTCCGGCAGCGCACACCACGCAGAACTTTGCCATGCCGCACTCGCAAGTGCCGTTCCTATTGTTCTGGCAGAACAGCCTTTCCAGCACGCTAGACTCGGAATTGGGCCTGACGGGCGTAGGATGCCCGAATAATTAAACGAGACAGGGGGATCGCAGATCGGAATGCGGTCCCCGGTATCCCCCTCCTAGTGGGGATCCGCAAGCTTGGCAGCCGTGCCTCGGTTCGCTACTGGATCATCGGACAACCGAAAGCTATCCAGAAACGGGCTTCCAGGAAGGACCGAAACCGGTTTCGAAGATGCCAACAGAAGTCAACTCGCTGCGCTCGAATCCCCGGCTTTTGATCGCATTGCATTCGCCTAATGCCCTACTAGAAACCGGACTGCGAATCGACCCTCCAGAGAAAAGTCAGGACAGCGAACAGGTTCTCAGCTGAGCAGTCTGTTCTCTGCAGTCTGGTGGGCCGCGGAATAATCGCGAAAAATGGGCATCTTTCGCGGAATTCGGGGAAAATAGCGGCGGAATATCTCTGCACTCCAGACTGCGTGGCGGAGCGGGGTGAATTCGAACCCTCGGTGCAGCTTTGAGGCGCTAAACTCCGTCGTGTCCGTTAGGTGCAGAAAGCAAAATGTCAGCGGAGAATTTTGCACTAAAATTCACCCTCCAGGTTTGCGATTATTCCGTTTTCCATTCGCCATTCCAGCGACTCCACACGGCGAATTTCCGGCGATAGTGTGGCTGAAGATGGTCAGTTCTCTACAGCTCATTTTCATGGGCAAACTGTTTAGCAGTGACTGCGCGCCATGCGAGCAGTCACTGCGAACCTTCTCTTTGACTTGGCGGACGATAGAAGAACTTTCTTCTTTTTGCACAGATTTCTGCTCGCGCTCTTTGCCGGATGCAAGCTTAGAGCCGCGCCTGTTCAACTTCCAGCAAGCCCGTTACTGGGCAAGCCCCGCCGCCCTTGTCCTTCGGACGCGGGCGATGAAGCAGACATCACTATTGCAGCCGCATTTGCCCAGCTCCGGTTCGGCTAAAGCGCAGTTGTTGCTGAAGCAGTCTTCGAGCATCGTCGCTCAAATTCCTCGACGTGACAACGCTCGATAAGTTGCTCTCGCTGGTCGCGAATGCGTGTGTTGGGCTCGCGAGATAGGTATGGATTTCCCCGGTGCTGGTCATTCCCAAGCCAGTGATTTCTCCGCGGGAATTGATCGAGCAACCAGTTAGTAAGTAAAGGGGAGAACCGCCCACGATCAGGGTGTTCAGGTCGGACATCACGCCCTGTTCCCATAGAAACGCCCGCGGGTTGAAGTCCGCGTCCAGCGACGCTCCAATCACGGAGCCGGCGTCGTTAATGCTTATGCTGACGCTGGCCACGTCACCGGAGAGTGTTCCTAAGTCTTGCATGCCGGTGCTTCGGGTCCAAAGAAAAGCGTGGAAGGTCGTGTCGCCGGGCAAGTCTGAGTCGCCGACAACCTGACCCTGGTTATTGATGTCATAAGCAATGTTTCCGCCCGCCTGTCCGGTTGCGCCGCCGAGGTTGCCGAGGTCAGTCGCTTTGCCTTTTTCCCAGAGCAAGGCATGGACCGGCACCAGGTTGTAGAGGAAATTGGTGTTGAAACTTGCGCAAGTGCCCGACGCGCCGACAACGTCTCCGTTGTCGTTGACTCGCTGAGCCACGCCATCCGGATCGCCGCCGACTGTAGGCAGTTGGTGAATCACTCCGTTTACCCACACTGCAGGCTCAAACTGGAGAACCTGCGGAGCTGGACAGCCTGAGTCCGGCGTCGAGTTTTCAGCAAATCCCGCCACTTCCCCCCGATTGTTGATCGCCTCAGCCACACCGTTATTGCCACCGAGGGTCGGGAGCGGAATCATCTTCGCGTCCTGCCACAGAAAAGGTAGACAGGTCAAGTGGGTTCCGAATCCGCAAAAATCTTCACCATTGGGATCTGAGGTAGAAGTTTCAGCTTCACCCACGGCTTGGCTATTTTCGTTGTCAACAAACGCGATGCTGTTCGGTCCCCCGAGCCCGGGCGCGCCGATGTCGTTCATTTGCCCGTTGAGCCACAGGATGGCATTCTGCGTGCCGTCCGCAAGACTGGCCGAACCGCTCACCACCCCGTTCTTGTTAATGAAGAATGGCTGGCTAAAGTTGCCCCCAGGGAGTGTGCCGAGATCGGTAACGGTGTACTGGGCGGCTGAGGGTTTACGTTGCTGGGTGTCCTGCGCGGCAGCGGTCAAAGGAATCGCCAAAGCCGCGAGCAAGCACGTCGAAAGGGACAACAAAGATTGAGATTTCATGTGGCCTCCTAGAGTTTGTCCGCAGTGCATGCGGCTGATTTTTGAGCTCGTTTCGCTCTGTCTAAATAGGCGCAATCTGTAGCTTGGAACTATCACCCGGGGCTCTCTTTTCTTTGAAGGGCTGGCCTGGCAGGGTATGATTGCCCAGAGTTGTGGGGCTATGGAGAACTCCGAGCAATCGGCGCACAAAGAGGCGCAGGTACCCGAGAATGCGGCGGTGAGCGGCTTGCTCCGAGCCTGGAGCGAAGGAGACCGAGCCGCGCTCGACCGGCTGACCCCCATCGTCTATGACGAACTCCGCCGCCTCGCCAGCCGCTACATGAAAGGCGAGCGCACCGGTCACAGCCTGCAAACCACGGCCCTGGTTAACGAAGCCTACATGCGCCTGGTGGATTACAAGAGTATGCAGTGGCAGAATCGCGCCCATTTTTTCGCGGTTTCGGCCCAGTTGATGAGGCGCATCCTGGTGGATCATGCTCGGCGCCATAACCTGAAACGCGGGGGCGGCGTACAACATGTTTCGTTGGAAGACACGGCCGTAGTGGGCGGCGATCGGGCAGCAGACCTGGGGGCTCTCGATGACGCTCTGCACGCCCTGGCGCAGATCGACCCCCGCAAAGTGCAGGTCGTGGAAATGCGCTTCTTTGGCGGACTCAGCGTGGAAGAGACTGCGGAAGTGCTCAAAGTATCGCCGGTCACGGTCATGCGCGACTGGAGCACCGCCAAGGCCTGGCTCTATCGTGAACTAACTGGCGGGGCGACCGATGGACAGTAAGCGGTGGAAACAAATCGACCGCCTGCTGCAGTCTGTGCTGGAGCGTCCGCCCGAGGAGCGCGACGAATTTTTGCGGCGCTCCACCGAGGGCGACGAAGCGTTGGAGCGTGAAGTCCGGTCTCTGCTGAATTCCCAACAGCAGGCAGGAAGCTTCCTGGAGAGTCCCGCTATCGAAGCGGCAGCGAGAGTTATCGCTCGCGACCAGAGCCAAGGCAAAGACGACGAGGAGACCAGCAGAGTTCGGAAGGAGCAGACGATCTCCCATTATCGCATTCTGGCGAAACTAGGCGGGGGCGGCATGGGTGTGGTGTACAAAGCCAAGGACAACCGCCTCGACCGATTTGTCGCCTTGAAGTTCTTGCCCGATGAGATTTCCAGAGACTCGCAGACGCTCCTCCGCTTTCAGCGCGAAGCGAAAGCTGCTTCCGCTTTGAATCATCCCAACATCTGCACGATCTACGAAATTGATGAGCAGCAGGGAGAAGCGTTCATTGCCATGGAATTTCTCGATGGCATGACGCTCAAACACCGCATTAGCGGAAAGCCTGTCGACATGAATGTGTTGCTCCCTCTGGCGATTGAAATTGCCGACGCGCTCGATGCCGCGCACAGCCGCGGAATTGTTCATCGCGACATCAAGCCGGCAAACATTTTCGTCACCCAGCGCGGACACGCCAAGATTCTCGACTTTGGTTTAGCGAAAGTGATACCCGTCTTTAGCAACGAGAATCGGGCAAGTGAGACGCCAGCACCGACTGTGACCGGCGAAGATCATCTGACCAGTCCGGGAACGGCGCTCGGAACCGTTGCCTATATGTCGCCGGAGCAGATTCGAGCGAAAGAGTTGGATGGCCGCACCGATTTGTTTTCTTTCGGAGTCGTCTTATATGAAATGGCGACCGGGGCATTGCCATTCCGCGGCGAAAGCACGGGGGTGATTTTCGAGTCCATTCTGAGCCGTGAACCGGTGCCTCCGGTGCGCCTGAACCCTGATGTGCCGGCGGAATTGGAACGGATCATCGCCAAGTGCCTGGAAAAAGACCGCGACTTACGCTATCAGAATGCCGCCGACATAAGAACCGACTTGCGGCGAATGAAGCGGGACACGGATTCATCCCGAGCCCTAACCGGTGCGGCGCCCAGGGCCGTCATTGGCATTAAGAAATGGAGGGTGATCGCCACTGCCCTCCTGGCCGCGTTGACGCTTTCGGCAGCGGCTTACTTCTATCTGCACCGAAGCCCAAGCCCGAAACTTACTGACAAAGACACCATCGTCTTGTCGGATTTCACCAACATGACGAACGATGCAGTCTTTGACGACGCCTTAAAACAAGGACTCTTCCTCCAACTCGAGCAGTCTCCCTTTCTCGATGTTCTGTCTGAGCACAAGGTAAACGATACTCTTCGGCGAATGGGACGAGGCGTCGGTGACCCCCTGACGCCTGAGGTCGCTCGAGAAGTTTGTCAACGTACCGGAAGCAAGGCCACTTTGACGGGATCGATCGCCAGCCTGGGCAGTCAATACGTCATTGGCATAAAAGCAGTGAACTGCACCAGCGGCGACGTTCTGGCCGAGGCCCAGGAGCAAGCTCCGAGTAAAGAGGCGGTGCTCAAGGCTCTCGACGCCGCCGCTCTCAGCTTGCGCGGCAAACTGGGCGAATCGCTAAGCTCGGTGCAGAAGTATGCCACCCCGCTCGAAGAAGCGACCACGCCATCGCTCGAAGCTCTCAGAGCCTACAGCATGGGGCGCAGGATGTTTTTTACCCAGGGCAGCAATGCCGCTCTTCCTTTCCTCAAGCGGGCAGTGGAACTTGACCCGAATTTCGCCATAGCCTACCGGGCACTGTCGGCCGTTTACGACAATCTCAACGAGCCCGGGCGCGCGGCGGAAAATCTCCGAAAGGCCTATGCGCTGCGGGAGAAGGTAAGCGAGCGGGAGCGCTTCTACATCGAGGCGAACTACTACTGGAAAGTTACGGGAGAACTGGAGAAGGCGCTACCGGCGTATGAATTGTGGCACGAGACCTACCCAAGGGACTACGCGCTCCACGTGCATCTGCAAGCTATTTACTCCACCCTGGGGAACCTGGAAAGATCTTTGGAAGAAGGCCGCGAGGCCTTGCGCCTGGAACCAAATTCCGCACTCAACTACTATTCCCTCGCAGCCGACTACATAAATCTTAACCGGCTGGACGAGGCGGAGGCGGTGTTAAAGCAAGCGGAAGCACGCAAGCTGGAAATCGAATCGCTGCCTCAGCTCCGCTACCAGTTGGCCTTCCTGAAGGGTGACGTAACCCAGATGGCGCAAATTGCGTCCTCCGCCGTTGGCAAGCCAGGCGAGGAAGACTTGTTGCTGGGGACGCAAGCAGACACGGCAGCCTGGTACGGGAAACAAAGAGAGGCGCGCGAATTTACGCGGCGCGCCATAGCGTCAGCCGAGCTCAATGATGCCAAAGAAACCGCTGCGGCTTATCAGGCAGAGGCGGCATTACGGGAGGCGCTGTTCGGCAATGCGAAGCAGGCCACCGTTGCCGCCCAGGCCGCGATCAAGCTCGCTCCCAACCGCGATGTGCAGACCGTCGCTGCCTTCGCCTTGGCTTGCGCCGGTGACACGGTCGCGGCCGAGAAGCTGGCAGTTGACCTCGACAAGAACTTTCCCTCGGATACGCTCGTCCAGAGATATCGGTTGCCCACGATTCGCGCGGCGGTCGCTCTACGGCGCGGCGACCCCAAACGCGCCATTGAACTGTTGCAGCCGATGAGTACGTTAGAACTCGGAGACGCGGGTACCCTTCTTCCGGTCTATTTGCGTGGCGAAGCCTACCTTTCGCTCCATGACGCAGGCCACGCGGGAATAGAATTTCAGAAACTCATCGACCATCGTGGCCTCGTCGTAAACACTATGCCCGGCGCACTCGCGCATCTCGGCCTCGCCCGCGCATATGCACTGCAGGCCGACACAGCTAAGGCCCGGGCCGAGTATCAGGACTTTTTCATCCTCTGGAAAGACGCCGACCCCGACACTCCTGTACTGAAGCAAGCGAAGTCGGAGTACTCGAGCTTGCACTAACACCTTGCGATCCCCCTACTAGTGCCACTGGCTCTGCACTTCGTTCAGCAGCATCGATCCAGCAACCGATAATTCGCGGTCTCAATCTGGCCGCCTGCGGAATGAGCGACCAGAAGCTACGATCGTTGCCAGGCCTTGGCATCGCGGTCCCAGTTATTGCCCATTCAAGGTGGTGACAAAAATCAACCCGCAGTGGCTAAATTCCGGGCCTGAGATCGCATTGCATTCGCTTTACGCCCTCCCGGGAACTGGACTGCGCATGTGCCCTCCAGAGAAAAACCGGAGCAAAGTGGCCTTCGCCATCGAGTAGTTCGTTCTCCGCAGTCCGGTTTCTCGGGGAAGAATCGCGAAAAATGGTGATCTTTCGAGTATTTCGGGGAATGGCAGTGGACTTTCTCTGCAGTTAAGACTGGCTGGCGGAGAGTGAGGGATTCGAACCCCCGATACGGTTTCCCGTATGCCGGTTTTCAAGACCGGTGCCATCAACCACTCGGCCAACTCTCCGCAGGATTGCCGTTCGTATAGTTTATAACAGGGCTTCCAAAAACCAGGCCGCTTGTCTTGCGGCTGGAAGCGGGCGATCTCAGAGTTTAAGGAAATTGCCGGGCAGCGACGTTTCTTATTTCAAACCAAACTCACGAGAATGAAATTCCATCACCTCGGTGAAATGCGCAAGGAAATACGAGAAGCTGTGATCTCCAGGATAGGGATGATACTCGTGCTTGATGCCTTCCTTCTGAAGTTGCTCGTGCAGCACGGCTGCGCCTTTTTCAAAACCGTAGTTGTCGTCCTGGCCGCAGTTGAAATAAATGGCGACCCGACGCAGGGCAGTCTCATTTCTCTTGGCGAGGACGAATGGACTGTTCTGGTTCCAGTGACGCACATCGATCGGGCTTCCGAAAACTGCGGCCAGCAATTTCCCCAGCGGGGCGCCGGATCGGGCCGCTGTGTCGAGTTCTTGTGGGGATTCGGTGATCAGAGCTGCGCTCTGCGCACTGACCGCGGAAAACATTTCGGGATGGGCGAAGGCAAAACGGAGCGCGCCGTAACCGCCCATGGAGATGCCGCTGATGGCGCGATTGGGGCGTCCTTTCGTGATCCGATACTTTGCTTCAATGAGAGGAACGAACTCCTGCAAAAAGAAGTCGCTGTAGCGCACTGAACCGTTGGCGGAATTGATGTAGAACGTGCGGTCGCCCTCGGGGGCTACGATGAGAAATTCTCCTATCTTGTGATGCTGGCGGAGATCATCGAGCAGCGTCCATCCACCGCTATTAAAGAGCGTGCGCTCGTTATCGCCGAGCCCGTGCAGGAAATAGAGGACGGGATAAGTTTGGATCGGATGTTGGCTCGCGCCCGCATCATAGCCGGCAGGCAGATAAACGCAATAATGGACAGGGTGCTTCAGTATGCGGCTATTCAGCGCATTGCAGTCAATGCGACTCTGCGCGTGGAGCGGAAGCGGAAGCGCTATGGCCGCAAAGAAAAGGGCGATGCGAAAACATCGAGGCATTCGTTCCAGTTTACTCGTAGCGCAGGGCCTGCACCGGATCAAGGCGGGCGGCGCGTCCAGCCGGGTAAAGGCCCGCCGCGAGGCTGACGAGAAAAGAAAACGCAAGCGCAAACCCCACCAGCCACCACGGCACCGACCAGAAATGTTCGGCGGGAAATGACTGGCTTTTGAGATAGATATTGGTTCCAAGATTGATGACCTGACCGATGGCCCAGCCCAGCGCAACACCGAAGATGCCGCCGAGAATGCCCATAGCTCCCGCTTCGGCGAAGAACAGCTTCTTCACGTCGCCGTCGCTCGCCCCGATGGCTTTCATAATTCCGATTTCGCGGCGGCGCTCGAGGATCGCCATCACCAACGTATTTACGATTCCGATAAAAGCGACCGCGAGCGCGAGGCTGCCAAAGATTCCGAGAAAAACGTCGAGCACTTTGAAGAATTGCTGAATACTTTTACTGGCATCGAGGATGGAAAATGTGTTGAATCCCATTTTCTTGATGGCGTCTTCCACCATCTGCACCTGGCTGGGATTCTTCACTCGCACGCTGACCGAGGAGTACACCGGCTGATCACTGGCGGCCCGGGAAATTTCGCGCAGGTCGGTGGGCTGCATGACATGCAGGCTTTCGGCCAGCTTCAGGGGCAGAAAAACACGCGCTCGGGTGGGTCCACGCATGCTCTCGGGGTCGAGATCCGCAACGCCAACAATCTTCAGTTTGAGTTCGCGAGAGACCACAGAATACGCGGCGCCCGGAACATCTACATCTTCGGGCGATGGAGTGCTAGCGTTCGCAGGGGCTAAAGGAGTGGCCGGAGATGACTCGCGCTGGGCGTAGCGCATGGTCAACTCTTTGCCAAGAAGCGGAGCGGCCAATTCCTTGACATTGGTTTCATCGAGTCCAGGCTTCGGGGTTCGGCCCAATAACTCTTCCGCGAAGGCTTTCTGAATGATTGCTTGAGCGGCGGTGTCGGAGGAAAAAAACTGTCCCTGCACGTTTTCAAAGGCATCGTTCGTCCTGGCGGATGCCGGCAACGCCGCCACCATGGTTAAGTGCGGCTTGTCGTCGTAGCGGAGCTCGGTGATGAAACGAATATCGGGATAGGCTTCCTGCACATTGGGCAGCCGTTCGATCTGCAGGCGCGTAGCCTCGTCGAGCACACGGCTCTCGCCCGGAGGAGGCGCGTTGCGCTCGTCTTCGCGATTAAAGTTGCGCAGGTCGCGGCGGGAGGTGACCACTACGGTGTCGAATAATCCGGACTTCATGAGACGCCGCGAAGCAAGCTGCCCAGCTTGTTGCGCCGTTGAGCCGCGCCGGCGATTTTTTGCCCATGCCAAAGCACGTCAGATTTTTCGTGGCCGATAAAGCATTGTCCCGTAGCAGCCGACCCGTCCTCCGTAGCAGTACTGCGGAGGGTGGACGTAAGGAGACTCTGACTGGATTCCGCATTTCGCACTCCCATCCTTCGCCCCGAGGCTACGGAGGGCAGGCCGCACTCCGCGTTTGAAAATGGAGCCTCCTTACGTCGGCTGCTACCAGAAGCGGTGATAGATTTTTTGCACGCCGAAGCCAGTTCGTGACCATGTTGAGCATGGCGAATGCGCCTTGAATCCATTCGTGAACGCGACGGTAACTTTCCTCGGCCTTGAGCCGATGCCAGTCGTGGCCCGGCGGAAAGGCGAGGCTGTAGGTCCAGTCGGCGTCGTGCGGCACGATGCCGCCGCCGGTAGGCCGGCGAATCAGCGGACGCAGCAACGTTGCCCGTTCAACGTCCACATACCTTTGGAAATAGCCGAAGGTGGCGGCCGGTTCGGTCCAGCCGTAAAAGCGCAGCACCGGCCCGCCCAGTCGCGACGCGGCCTCCAGCAGCGCCTCGTCCAGCGCCATGTTGAATGCCGGCGCACCGGGACCGGATTCGAGTAGAAGCCAGGAGTTCACAGACGGATTGTAGGAGACGACGTAAGAAGTCTCAAACTAAGGAAATTCGGCCGACGGTATTGCTAACCATGTTTGGAGTTTGGAGGAAATTGCGCGCTGGTGGACTAAACCCAAAACGCGGTTAACGTCAACGTTCTGGCGTGCTCAGCTTTGAATAGTCAGCAAGCCATGACGGAGCGACATAAATACCGAGCCATCAAACTTCTCAGCTTTGGAGTTTTGCTGATGGCGTTAATTGTTCCCCTGATTTTATCCAGAAACCAGGGCATCC
>CAWFUK010000091.1:0-176778 GCA_963818935.1 uncultured Acidobacteriaceae bacterium | reverse complement strand
AACAAGGTGGCCGTGTTACGAACGCTTCCTGAGATTGTAATGAGTGCCTCGAGACTGGCGGGCAGAACGTCGCTCTGCCAGCGAGTCAAGACGGTCACTCACGTTGTAGTTTGCCGACTTTTGCGCAAGATCGCATTTGAATGCATGGTGTTGCAGCCCCTTTGTCATGGTCCGCTTGCGGCGAACGTGACAGAATATCAGTCAGACTCTGACAATACCCTTTATTCAGAAGGATCCTTCTGGCGTGTCGCCTTTACTCCCGACAGAATCCCAACGCCCAAGAGTATCATCGCGCCCACCACAATCCAGTGCGTGGGCATGTGCACCAGGTGCGCGCCGTAAATCAGTCCGCCAATCAAGATAGCGAACCCAATCGCGTAAAGCCCGAACGACATGGCATCTCCTTTTCGAGTTCAACATGAACGGTAGGCTTTCGCTCCCGACAACTCGATTGCTCGATTGAGGCATTCCTGAGTGCGGCGGGCCGCCATCCGTCCCCAGGCATCGATCAACTCCGCAGCTTCTACTGCGACGCAGCTGAGCTTTCTGATTCTTGATCTGCAGATCGTTTACCACTTGCTGCACGTTCGGCGCGGCCCAGCGGCCACTTTCTCGGCGCGCGTGCGATTGTCTTCCGAGTTCACTGCTCCAGTCAGCGTGACTACGCCGCTCTTCACCTCGTATTTCACACTATCGTGCATCTCTTGTTCTGGATCAGCGCAGCGTCCAGATTGTTCTCGATGCCCTGGTCCAGATCGGAGTTCACCGCCTTGGCCGCCTTTTCCCCGCCCACGGGAATCACGGCAATCTGGTCCGCGACAACCTGTGCGCCCGTGAGGGACTTCGCCAGAGATTCGGCTTGTGACTTGTCGTTCTCACTGGCCACTTGTCCGCCGAGGGTCACGACCCCCTTGTCCCGATCCTGACTGACGGAGACGTCTTTGAGACCTGCTTGATCGAGCGACTTACGGATGCTGTCCGAAACATCCGGCGACTTTGAAGAAGGCCCCGAGCAACCCACCATCGTCCCAATGGCGAGCAGCGTCAGCAAGGTAACGAGCAATTTAGTCGTTTTCATATTTGTCCTTTGATCGGCGCGCCAGGCTTGAGTCCGGGGAATGAGCCACTCCTGCCCCGTAGAGCCAGCTTATAGATTCGCGCTCTTGCCTCGGCAGTGCTGTACAGAATCGCTCACTTTCCAAGGAATTGCGTCTTCTCGGGTCTTCGAGAGTCTCTCTGTACTCCTCCCACTCTCGTCCTCGGTGCCATAAGCTCTGATTCAAAAGACGATCAATTCTGACCAGCTTTCCGAAGCCATAACGTTTGATACTGACCCTTCACGAAGGTTCTAGTGACAAAGGGAATCTCGGTGAACGAACCTGTTTTTGCGGAGGTTTTCAAAATGAATCTAAATCTGCTCGATCCAAAGCTGATTGTGCTCGCCGTGGTGGTGATTCTGATCATCGCTGGGCTGTTTTGGCTGTACGTGCGAAAACGCAGGAGTGCCACCGCAGACCTGAAGCAAAAGTTTGGGCCCGAGTATGACCGGGCGGTTCTGACGCATGGTTCAGAACGAAAAGCAGAAGCGAAGTTAGCGGACCGCGAGAAACGGGTTGAAAAGCTCAACATTCGCGATCTTGATCGGATGGAACACGAACGTTTTTCGAAACGGTGGGAGTCCGTACAGTCTCGCTTTGTCGATTCTCCGAAGGGGGCAGTCGCGGAAGCCGATGACCTCGTGTCCTCCGTAATGAAAGCTCGTGGCTATCCCGTATCCGACTTCGATCAACGTGCTGCGGACATTTCTGTCGATCACTCCCGAGTGGTGGAAAACTACCGCTCTGCGCATGAGATTGCGCTGCGCGTTGGGAAAGACCAAGCAACCACGGAAGAGCTGAGAACGGCGATGATTCACTACCGCTCTCTCTTTGAGGAACTGGTACAGGTGCCAGTGGCTGTTGAAAGAAAAGAAGTGGCGTAATAGCCCGCGGCAACTACTCTCTGGCAACGGGAGTGGAGACACAATCGGAGCTTATTGAAAAAAGAAAAGAGAGGAGAAAATCGTGAAACTAAGTACGCAAGACCGGACCGAGGGCAAGCTCCACGAAGTGAAGGGAAAAATCAAGGAAGAGGTCGGAAAGGCGACGAACGACCCCGATCTGAAAGTCTCAGGAAACGCAGAAAAGAAGGCTGGCAAAGTTCAAAAGTGGATCGGCCGTGCTGAAAAGGACGTCGGCGAATAAGGACGCATCAACACCGTCCGTAAAAGGCACAGGAGGGGACCATGTCACAAACCGTAGTGGAAAGAACGGCTGAACACATCGCCGAATCAGCTCACCAGGCTTCTCGCGCAACCAGTGCGATTGCCGATGCGATCGAGGATGGCGTCGGAGTAGTGACGCGTGCCGCAAAGCAGGGCGGGGATGCTGCCGAACAATTCCTCGATGACACAACTCAGCGCCTCCAGCGACACCTTGTGCTAACTGTTGCGACGACATTTGCGGTAGGCGTCGCCGCGGGAACACTGATCGGCTGGATGCTGAAACGAAGATAGATCGGATACCCAATGATCTCGGCAGCAAAGAGCCGGGCCTCTGGATTATCGGTGGGCAAGAATTCGACAATGCAGAGCCAGTCCTTCTCCTTTTGCCAGAACGGCTCGAAATCGTCTTTGTGTTTCGTTCCCAAGACCGCCAGATCACCTTTTTTCAAAGGTTTGCTTCAGAACTCGCAATACACAGACGATACACAGTCTGTCGGTTCCTTCGTACTCCCTACTGCTATTTACAGGGCATTACGGTGCGACCGGTGCCTTGCAATTACAACGTGATACAGCATATGAGCGCCCTTTCACGGCGGTAACACGGGTTCAAATCCCGTCGGGGACGCCAACAAAATAAAAGCACTTGCTGGAAACCCGCTTTTTCACCGGGGACACAGCGGGGACACACAACTTTCAGACTATCTGCTTTCCCCCGTCCCGCAGCATCGCCACAACCTTCCCCTGCGCCTTGCGCTTCGCCGGGGTCACCGCTTGCGCGTAAACATCGAGCGTGATCCGCGACGAACCATGACGCAATAATTCCTGCACCACCTTCACGTCTTCGCCGTTTGCGTGCAGCAACGTTGTGTAGGTGCGCCGGAACGTGTGCCAACCGATATGCTTGGTGATCCCCAGTCGTTTGGCCGCCGGTTGGATGTGGTACGACATTACCTTCGACAGCCACAGCGGTTGCTTGCCACGTTTCCTCCCGGCCCGAGGCGCGTCGGTCGCGAAGACATAGTCCTCCGGTCGGTTGTACTTGGTGGTTCGATACCACGACAGCAGATCCTCCGCGATGAATGGATCGATCGGGATCCGCTTCGACGCCTCGGTCTTCACGTTGCCTACAACTTGGTCGACGATCGAACGCTGCGCCATCAGGGTCAGATCTTCGAACCGCATATCCTTCCAACGGAGGCCGGCTAGTTCTCCGCGGCGAAGGCCCGACGTCATGTCCAGCCAAACCAGGATCCGCTCCCGGACCTTGAGTTCCGCTTGCAGTCGCTGGAACTCTTCGACTTCGAGCAAATCCGGTATGCGTTCCCGCTTCGAACTCTGGCGCACTCCAGATCCCCGAACCGGCCCGGTAATGGGGTTTCTGTTTGTGAACTCCCACCGAATCGCATGGTTGAACAAGCTCCCCATGGTATTTCGGATCTTCGACTTGGTTCCGTTCGCCCGGGGAATCGAGTGCAGCCACTCCTCGACCGCAACGGTGCGGATCTGACCAATTGGTGTCTTCCCCCAGCGTGGGAGGATCCAGCAATTTAGAACAGATTCGCAACGATCCCTGGTCGAGTACGCCCGACCCTCTTCTCCTTTATCTACCTGCTCCTGCTCCGAGAAATGATCCACAAGTTCCTTCATCGTGATCTGCACCAAAGCCGCCGAGCCTTGGTCGACCAGATTTAATCGGAGGCCCCGTGCCGCATTTTCTGCAGACTTTCTGGTCGGATATGCCTCCAGGGTACCGATCACCCGTTTTCGTGGCGCTCGCCGGCCAGAGGGCCTGAATCTGCGCAAGCGGATCTGAGGGGCCCCCCATAAGCTAGACATTTTATCAGCGCGAACGATCTGCGTACCTGAGCAGACGAAATCGACCCAACTTGTCCTACGATCCTGAGCGACTGATGCGAAGCCCCACTACACTCAATGAACACTGGCCGTTCCAGGCCACTCTGGGCGCTTCGAGGGCCACAACTTCTCAGAAAACGTAGCTCAGCCGGCTGACTGGCAGTGAGTCGAAATTTGCATGTTGCTGGGATGTTCGATTAGCTTTGTGTGCGAAATGTGTGTGCCAAATTCTAGGCACATCGCGGTGTGGATTCCGGATACAAGGCGCCAACCTTTGAGTTATGAGGGAAAATCAATTCTCCACACCATACCAAACCGGAATACAACTCACTGAAAATACTAGAAACCAAGGCCCTAGCTAGAGGTTTGCATCGCTATCCACAATATGGACGAGCGAATTCCGATTTCTCGTCTCAGAAATTTGGACATCGTGTCAGCCGCTGGACACTAACACGAATCCTTCCAGGGCGATCCCCAACAGCGTAGTCCCCCCTGCCAAAGAGAAATACGCAGTTCAGTCATAAAACGTTGATGGAACCTAACGTGCTTCCTGCTGGATCGGGCGCTCCTGAGGGGATTGCCGGGGCCTTACATGACAGCCTTTAGTAGTATCCCTGGGTGTCTCGCCTTACGCTGACTTTTCCCATATAGCGTCGCGAAATGAAGACGAAATAGACGATTGCCAGAGCGAAACCCACCGGCCACCAAATGGAGGCGAGGCGCAACGAGTGCTCATCGGCAGCGACAGAATAGGCGGTCAGCGAATTCTCAGGTGCCAGAGTGGAATAGAGCATCACCGGGAAAATGGCCGCACCGCCCGTGATCAATAAGCCTACCAAAATGAAATTCGACCCAAGAAACGCCCTCATTTCACGTTGGGCCGTGAGGCCCGAGATCAACGCGCCGGTCGCGATCAAGATTACAATTAACTCCCAGCCAGCAAAATGGATTGTGAATCGCGCGTCCAACAACGTCGGGACGAACCACCCAAGACTCAACCGAGATCGCGAGAAAGAGCGGAACAGTCGCAGCCCACAGATACTTTGCAGATTTAGAACTACGATCATGTACCGGGCCTTCCGTCTTCAAGGTGAGATAGGTCGCGCCGTGAGCTGCGAGGATGGTAGCTGCGAAGATTGCAATGGATATCGTGTACCAGTCGAGCAGTCCGACCTGTCCGCGCACGCTGAAATTCGTGAAAAAAGGCATCGAGAAATTGCCATCAGCATCGACCGGCACGCCTCGTGCAACGTTGCCTGCCGCCGCACCAAAAAGAATGGCCAGGAGAAAATTGGAAAACACGAAGACGAAATCCCAGAATCCCTTGCCACAGGCGATCATTGATGTGCCCGCCAACTTCGATGGAAATACCACGCAGAATCAGACTCCACAAGAATTAGAAAGAGCGCGAGGTAGTAGCCTGCGAAAGCCGAAGCCAGGAGACGTGGAAATACCGCCAGCAATGTGCCCCCAAAACCGACAAGCCACACTTCATGCCACGACCAAAGCGGCCCGATCGCGGCAATCACCTGCCGGCGTTCCTCCGGCGTCCTGGCGACAAACCAGTGAAGCATTCCCAGCGCCGAAGTTGCGCCCATCCAAAACCACATAGACGATGAGCATGAAGCTGACAATGGCGTACCACATCGCGATCATGCGAAATGCTCCCTCTCTTGGGCCGATGACCGTTTCTTCGCGCTCCTCCGATGGATTAGCCATCGGTTCCTGCGTCCGGGCCGAGGGCGATCTCACGACCGACCAGATATAGAAAGAGCAGACCCAACACAAAGTAAAGGCCGACGAAGCCAATTAAGGTGAAGACGGTGTCCCCGCCGCTCACCACTTTGCTGTAGCCGTCGCTGGTGTGAAAAAGGCCATAGACCAGCCAAGGTTGACGCCCCAGTTCTGCCGTCATCCATCCAAGAGTATTGGCAATGTAAGGGAAGGGAAGCGCCAGCATCAAAACCCACAGGAGCAAGGTGTTGGATTCCAATCGGCCGCGCCAGTCTTCGAACCTGGCATAAGCCATAAGCACGATGAAAATCGTGCCCAGAGTGATCATCAAGTGAAATGAATAGTAGAGAAGTCTCGATGTTGTCAGGCCATACATTCGTGGGAAATTCGTCCAACCCATGTACATAACTTCCAAAGTGACCATAGGCCAGAAAACTGAGTGCGCCGGGCATCTCGATAGGATTGTCGAGCCGCCGGGCCGCGACATTGGGTTGCCCGATCACCGCGACACCCGCGTCGGGTCCGCCCACGAACTTACCTTCCATTGCAGCGAGCGTTACCGGTTGGTGCCTTCCGACCATCTTGGCCTGCTGGTCGCCCGTTGGAAAGGCAACCAGAAGGGACGCGATGAGCCCAGTCCACGTTCCCGCGCGCAGATAGAGTTGAGCCTGGACCGGATGCAGTTGCCGCAGCGCATAAAATGCCCCAATCGATGTAACTACAAACGAGCCTGTTACGAGAGCCGCTATTTGATTGTGCGAGAACTGGATCAAGGCCCACGGATTCAGCAGGTAGGCACTAAAACTCCCGATGCCAAGTGATCCTCGCGAATCGACTTGATAGCCCACCGGATGCTGCATGAAGGCATTCGTGACCAAAATGAAGTAGCCGGACAGCCAACTTCCGAGCGCAACCGCGACCGCTGCCATGAAGTGATAGCGCGGGCCCAATCTCTTTTCGCCCCAGATGAGCGCGCCGACGAAGGCGCTTTCCAGAAAGAATGCGAACATCCCTTCCATCGCCAACGTCTGTCCGATCGTGCCGCCCGCGTAACGGGAAAAGCTCGCCCAGTTCGTTCCGAACTGAAATTCCATGGGAATGCCGGTAACGACTCCAACGGCAAAATTGAGCCCAAAAATCTTGGCCCAAAACCGGACCGCTCGATTGTATTTTTCATCTCCCGTCTTAAGAGCGCGCCATTTCCAATACACCAGGAACCAGCCCAACCCCATAGTGAGTTGAGGAAACAGGTAGTGATAGATGAGCGTAAAGCCGAACTGAAACCGGCTCCAAAACGCTGGATCTGAAAGACTCGCATTCATCGCCGCACCTCTTAATGCCTTTCTTTCTTTTGCGCACGCCGGGCTCACAAGTTACACTTGTGCACTGCACCCCTCAGTTTTCTTTACGGTCGTGTCGCGCCCGTCGAGAGCGTGTCTGAGCTCACTAAGCTCCGTCCGGAACGAACTGAGTGTTCGCTCCATCTTTGAAGATCACGTAAGCGCGCTTCCACGGTTCGTCATTGATCAAGCGCCACTTGTGCCCTGAACCGGTGTGGTCCTCTGCAAGAAGCACGTCACCCGGATGGAGGGTAAACGTCTCGCCGCCTACTGTGGCAAACTCGAGCACGCCGGCTAAGGTAATGACATACTGTGGAGTCGGATCATTGTGCCAGTCGTAGGATGTATGTGCCGCCGTCTCCTTGAACTCGATCGACTTCGCGTCCACCAACTTGGCGCCATTTACACTTCCACGTACCACATGTGAATTTCCATCAGTCCCTGTGTAGAGCCGGAAAGCGCGAATCATATTCAGTCTCCTTGTTTGTTTTCGATCACGCCGCACTTTTGTCGGAGGCGGATCTCTCCTCTTTGGTAACGATGTCGTTGATGTGCAATACCGAGGCCGTTTCTGCGCGCACGCGCTCGGCCAAAGCCGGATTGTCGATCAGAGATTGCCCGTACGAAGGAATCATCTTCTTCATTCGGTCAGCCCATCCTCCACTCGTCAGTTTGTCGCGGAAACAGCGTTCAATAACCTGCACCATGATCCAGACTGCAGTGGAGGCGCCCGGCGAAGCGCCGAGCATGCCAACAATGGATCCATCTGACGCAGTAACAAGCTCAGTGCCGAATTGCAGGATGCCGCCGTGGGTCGGATCCTTTTTGATGATCTGCACGCGCTGTCCGGCCACCTCAACCTTCCAGTCGTTTTCGTTCACCTCCGGGTAGAATTCGCGAAGCAGGGCGAAGCGCTTGTCACGGGACTCCAGAACCTGACCAACGAGGTACTCTTCCAGTCCCAGATTGCTCTTCCCGACCGCCAACAGCGGCAGTAGGTTTTCAGGATCGATGGAGCCAAAAAGATCGAGATAGGATCCATGCTTGAGAAATTTCGTCGAGAAGCCTGCATAGGGCCCGAAGAGCAAAGAAACTTTTCCTTCGATATGCCGTGTGTCGAGATGCGGCACGGACATTGGTGGTGAGCCGACCGAAGCTTTGCCGTAGACCTTCGCGTTGTGACGAGAAGAGACTTCCGGGTTATCGCAGCGCAGCCAAATTCCGCTTACTGGAAATCCGGCATAGCCCCGCCCTTCCGGAATCCCGGATTTTTGCAACAGGGGCAGCGATCCGCCGCCGGCGCCGATAAAAACAAACTTGGCCTGCACGTATCGGAGCTCGCCGGTATTTTCGTTCCTGATCTTTACACTCCAGGCGTTCCCATCGCGTTGCAGATCTTGCACCCGGCTGAAGAAATGAACGGACACTCCACCCTTCCCCTGAAGTGAATTCAGCAGATCCTTGGTGAGTGCGCCGTAGTCCACATCCGTACCCGTCACCATGCGCGTAGCCGTGACCACGTCATTCGGTTCACGCCCTTCCATAACCAGCGGAATCCATTCTTCGATCTGTTTCTTTTCCTCCGAATATTCCATCCCGTAATAAAGAGGATGGCTCGTGAGCGCCGCAAAACGTTTCTTCAGGAAGTTGCGGTTATCGACGCCGCGCACAAAACTCATGTGCGGTACGGGATGCAGGAACGACTGCGGGTCTTTGATTGCTCCCTTCTTCACCAGATAGGCCCACAACTGACGGGAGAGGTCGAACTCAGTGTTGACCTGCAGAGCCTTGGAAATATCGATGCTGCCGTCAGCTCTCTCGGGCGTGTAATTCAGCTCACAAAGCGCCGCATGGCCAGTTCCGGCGTTGTTCCACGCATTCGAGCTTTCTTGAGCTTCTCTTCCAAGGACTTCATGGATTTCGATTTTCAGTTTGGGGTCAAGCTCTTTCAGGATGACCGCGAGGGTAGCGCTCATGATTCCTGCACCGACGAGAACGACATCGGGTTGGTCTGTTGAGGTAACGGTTGCCATAACTATTTCTCCTTTTTTTCAGCCATTGAAATCGTTCTAAATTGCTGTCTACACAGGCCAACGATGCGTAAGCCAGAGGATGATTGGGACCGTAACTGCTAAAGAGAGCGTCGAAAACAAGAGCATGGATGCGGTTTCCGATTCAGAGGACCTATAACGCGCGGCGAAGAGCACAACCACGGTGGCCAGGGGAAAGCTGCAGCATATGAGCGCCTCACGCGCGAATGGACTGTCGACATGCAGTAAACGCAGCAGAACCAGCAAGGCAACATTCTGTACTGTGAGACGGCCGAGGCTTCCGAGAAATACAACGCGTGAAAACTGAAAGGCGTGAGCGGCTAATACCAGACCTACTGCAAAGACGGCCACCCCGGAAGTTGTGGAACCAATGAGCTCAAAGCAGGCGGATAGCACTCGCGGTAGAGGCACTTTGGCAAGGACGACAGCAATCCCGACAATTGGCCCCCAGAGCAGCGGTGATTTCAGACCTGAACTCAATCCAGTGAGGACAGGACTCGACGTCGAACGGTCCTTGCTGATGCTCCGATGCTTGGCTGCATCTACCTCTAATAGAACGACAGTCGCAGGGACCACGAGATTAATGGATAAGGCGACGAGTCCCACTGCCCCAGTGGTGGTTGGCCCGAGGATCGGCTGAAGAACGGCTAAACCAAAGACCGGGGTAGCGGAAGTCGACAGCATCATGGCGTAAAGGATCGCCGGCGTTCCGCGCAAGCTTTGTATGAGTCCCAGTGCGGCCCAGGCAACAAAGAAAAGGCCAACATGAGCCAGAATCAGCGCCAGAACCAGACGGCCTTGCTGCAGAAGCAGATTCCTGGGTATCTCGGTCATGCCGACGAATAGAGAAGCGGGCAATGCGAACGAAATTGCAAGTTTGCTCAGTCCAGCAGCCTGGTCGGCATCGAATGCATTGCGTTTGCCGGCGCCATAGCCAAGCGCAAGAACAAAAAACACTGGAAGTAACGCTCCTACAAGTCCGCTAAGGTTCATACGGATATTCCCTTCCTGAATCCCCCAGGGTCCAGAGTGGCCCCGAAATTAAAAGCGGGACACCACATCTTCTGAAACGTATTCAATGATCAACTTGGGAACGATGAGCCCGAAACTCATCGCCAAAATAATGAGAGTGGCGATCCAGGCATGATTCAGCGTTGCTCCCATGAGCTCCCACGTTCTCTGGGAATTGTTTGCAAGTTGTGCAAGTCCGCTTGCCGTTCGGAACAGCAAGACTCCGGGTATCATTGAGACCACAGAGGCAAAACCAATAGCCGCAAAGGGCATGTGCCAACGGCGCGAGACCGGCGTGAGCGTCACGCCAACTACAAAACACGCAACGAATGCAGCGATTGGTGCAGTGGCCTCTAATGTGGTAACCGCGACCCACCGGAGAGCATGTGCCACCATGCCGACCGCCACTGGCCAAGCCAACATGCGTCGAGGCGTGGAATAGAAGACGTTGTAGCAAGCGACGGCGACGCCGGCGGCAATAACGTCATGCCAAAGAGGCAGCGGACGGCTGACAGGGTCTACTGGTAGTGAGACTCCGAGAAGCGCGAGCCCAAACAGCAGCCCTGCCGAGATAACCACAACTATGAGCACGGCATAGATCAGGCGCGCGGCCCCCAAACTCAGACGTCCCCTAATCGAGTCCAACATGCCATTAAGGAAATGCGGGCCCGGCACCAGCACCATGCAAGGGCAGACCGCGACTAGACGTAGAGACGAACTCAGGTTACACCGAACTGCCAGCGCTCCAATCGCGCCAGCGGCTAACGCGGCGCTGAACGGCTGCAGAAAAACATTAGCGCTGTAACGGGCCAAAATTCGGCGCAGTATCGCGCCGGCCGCCGCGCTCACGAATATCAGCGCCGCTGCCACCAGGTGTCGGACGCCGAAAAGCACTGCTAAAGCTACAGCACCCGATGCGGCCGCTAGAGCAAACATCCACGTCGGCGCGGGCGGCGACTTCGCGATTGTGTTGATTGCTTCCAATGCGTCGGCCACGGCGAGCCGACCCTCACACAATTCCTCAACCGCTCGCAAAGTCGATGCCACGCGAGCCATGTCCACGCCGGAGGGAGCGGCTTCAATTGCCGATATGAAATTGCCATCTGTGTCCTCAGTTTGGAGTTCCAGCTTTCCCCAGCGCGGGAAGACTGTGGCGCGAAATCCCAGACATCTGCTCACGTATTCGGCAGCGCCCAAGACCTGCTGCGTGGATTCGCCGTTGACATACAAAACTCGAGCAAACGCGAGGATTAGATTCGCGCGTTCCTCCCGCGTCACCCTTGCTTCTGATGAATGCGCGTTAGCGAGTTCTGGAGTCATATGAACCTCCCAACGCCCATAGCGTTGAAGTGAAGCCGGCCCGAAAATATTCGAGCCGGCCCCTGGCTCTGAACATTCCGACCTCATCGTGAGTGCCCCTAGGCTGCGACAGGAGTCGCGACATAGGGTCGGACCATTTTCTTCGGATCGACGACGCGATCGAATTCAGCTTCGGTCACGAAGCCGAGCTTTAGCGCTGCTGCCTTGAGCGTGAGGTCGTTGTCCATCGCGTAATGGGCAATCTTCGACGCCTTGTCGTAACCGATCACGGGCGAGAGCGCCGTGACCAGCATGAGCGACTCTTCGACATACTGATTGATCTTCTTCAGATTGGGCTGGGTTCCCTCCACGAGGAATTTCCGGAAGTTCGTGCACGAATCGGCCATGATGGTGATGGAGTGGGTCACATTAAAGATGATGAGGGGCTTGTAAACGTTCATTTCGAGGTAGCCACCGGCGCCACCAAAGCCCACTGCTGTGTCATTCGCCATGACCTGGACAGCGACCATTGCAAGAGCTTCAGCCTGGGTCGGATTCACTTTGCCGGGCATAATCGACGAACCCGGTTCGTTCTCTGGAATCTTCAGTTCGGCGAAACCTGCTCGTGGACCGCAAGACATCAGCCGAATGTCGTTGGCGATTTTGTAGAGTGAAACAGCTAGGGTGCGGAGGGTGCCTGAAAGCTGGACCAGCGCGTCGTGAGCACCCTGCACAGCGAACTTGTTTGGAGCAGTGACAAAAGGTAAGGATGTGAGCTTGGCAATCTCAGTCGCAACGGCCTCGGCGAAGCCGGGCGCTGAATTGATGCCGGTGCCCACCGCCGTACCGCCAAGCGCAAGACGATAGACGCCCTTCAGCGCGTCCTCGAGCCGATCGAGATCGTCCGCGAGCACGGCTTCGTAGCCGGACCACTCTTGCCCAAGCGTGAGCGGCGTGGCGTCTTGCATGTGGGTTCGGCCGATCTTGACGATGTCGTCCCACTCCTCCGCCTTTGTCGCAATCGCATCATGGAGTTGCTTCACCGCCGGTACGAGCCGCTGCTTCACGTTGACCGCCGCCGCTATGTTCATGGCCGAGGGGAACGAGTCGTTCGAGGATTGGGACATGTTGACGTGATCGTTGGGATGAACCGGAGTTTTGCTTCCGAGCGGCGTGCCCGCGATCTGACTGCAGCGGTTCGAGATCACTTCATTCACGTTCATGTTGAATTGCGTACCACTGCCGGTCATCCAAACGTGCAGCGGGAACATATCCTGATGCTGGCCGGCGAGGATTTCGTCGCAGACTTGGACGACCAAATCGTGGCGCTTCTGATCGAGACGCTTGCCGGCAAAGTTTGCGTTGGCTGCGCCTTTC
Source organism: uncultured Acidobacteriaceae bacterium (assembly GCA_963818935.1). GTDB lineage: Bacteria > Acidobacteriota > Terriglobia > Terriglobales > Acidobacteriaceae > Sulfotelmatobacter. The sequence goes on along the minus strand of CAWFUK010000091.1, from coordinate 163,849 downwards.
TTCAGAATCGCGTAGGCAGTGATCATTTCGCGGGGAATCAAATCATTCCCAATGCTGAAGTGTTCGAGCGAACGCTGGGTTTGTGCGCCCCAGAGCTTGTCGCCAGGAACATCAACCTCGCCGAGACTGTCGGTTTCTTTGCGAATTTCTGTCATCTCATTTCTCCTTTTGACCGGCGGTTGAGCCACATGCTGCGGTTTTGAACTTCCAATTTGCGTTTAAAATTCAATCTTCGTTCTGAATCCAAAAACGACAGCGTGCCCTGTTCTTGCTCCCACGTTGTCGTAATACTGAATCACCGGTTGCAGAAGAAGCATGGGCAATGGGTCCACAAGCGTATTGAATTCAAAGCCATGCTCCGGCTTCCACGGTGGCGCGCCCTGGGGCAAGAATTGTTGGCTCAAACGGTTCTGTACGTAGCCCAACGACACCGTGTTGTGGACGCGCAGAGGGAGCGGTTCGTTGAAGCGCAGCCCCGCGGTGAGCATCGTATTATTGCGGTTGATGTTTGCTGGGCTCCAGTCGTACGAAAGGGTTCCGTCCAGCCCTTTTGCGCCTTTCGGGTCGACACGCCAGAAAGCTTGATTCGCCATCCAGTACAAAAGGTAGTTGCCCGACTCGACGGTGCCTGACGCGGTAGTGAACTTACTCGGGTTGTAAGACGCGCCGAACCGGTAGAGACCCGAGTATCCTTTCCGACTCTCAACGTTGTCGAAAGCACGTACGCTCGTCACCTTCTTGCCCGGAGTGAATCCGATTTCCGAAATAGTTACGGGCACGCCGCGAAACTGTGGCACCAACCCAGTGGGATTGTGAGCAAAGGGCTCGCGGTCCTCGGCCTCGACCATCGACTTCACATACAAATTATGGGTTGGCATAACACGTACTTCCATCGCAGGCGTAGAAGGCGGGTCGAAAGATTCGTAGTCTGTGAACAAATTGCCCAGCGCGTATCCCATCGGCTCGAATATGAAGGACGCTGCGTAATGCTGCGCCCCATAAAAGTCCTGGCCGGCGAATTGGCCAACCCGCGCCGTGAGACGTTCGTCGAGCCAACGTTTCTCGACCCACCAGGAATCGAGTCGGCACGTATTCATGCTCGACATGCCGCTCGGACTGGTCAGCAACCCTAAGTAGGACCCAAGATTACCTCCGCCCTGCCATAACGCTGTTGCATGGAAATACAATCCGTGCTGGTCTAGGAGCGCACCGAAATCGATGTCGACGGTACCCCGAAAACGGTTCCAGCTCGCAAAACGGTCGTCTTTGTCACTCTCGATGTTCGAGAGAGAATCACTGATGTACTGAAAATCGAAGTGGACACCGTATTGTTCCAGTCGAGTTCTTTCGCCTCCCCACTCCCCGAAAAGGTGACCGTGTGGGCCCTCGCCCGTCTCATGGCTGTCTGGACCGCTGAGAGTCTCTTCTGGTTGTTGGCTTTGCAAAACGACCGGCACTATAAGCGCGCAATAACTGGAGTAAGCCAGAAAAGCAACCCGGCGCAGACGCAATGTCTTTAGGTGTTTGATAAAACTGTCCTTCATTTCGGTTTGCTACTCGGCTTTTCAGCCTTGGACTTTACAAAATGCTTCCTTCAACGACTTCTTCGAAGAGCTTTAAATTGTTGCGATAGCCAGCGAGCACTCCGATCAGGACTGGCCGCTGGGTATCGACGGCATTCCATCTCCCTTTTTCTCCGCGATTCCTGCAGAGATTATGCAGGCGTTAAAATTCGACCTCCCCAATTATGTGGTCTTGACCGCTTAGACCTTTGAGTTACAAAATGCTGCCCTCATAAACTTGCTCAACTTAACTCTCATGAGGCCGACGAGCATTGGCGCGAGCCACCTCTTTGCCCCACGTGAGTAGTTCGCGGGTGCAGTCATCGTGCTCGATTTGACATTCGATCAAGACGGGGCCGCCTTTGTGAGTCCCGGCACTCTTGATCGCGTCGGCCAGTTCCCCGGCCGTTGTTGCCTTGAGACCCAGGCCATGGCCGTTTTCCGCATTGAATACAGAGATCAACCCGGCATAGTCCCAGTTTTTGAAGTAGTTGTAGGGGCCTTCGTGGATCTCGGATTCAATGACGTACCCTCGGTTATTCACGAGGAAGATGAGTGTGTTCTGTCCGTACCGGATCATGTTGGCCACCTCCTGAGCCGTCAGCTGGAAGGAGCCGTCGCCGATGATGGAGACCAGGCGACGGTCAGGTTCCAGTCCCATCCCGTAACCGAAGGTCGCCGGAACGGCCCAGCCGATGGCACCCCACTGCATCTCGATCTCGAACCGGGCGCCATCGGGGAGGTGCATGTACATGCCGTTGAACCATGCATCGCCCGTCTCCACCAGCAGTGTGGTGTTCCCGTCAATGCACTGTTCGATCTGGCGGCACATCTCAGCCCGAGTTAACGGTATCGTTCGTTCAGTGGCTCGCGCTTCTGTCCCGCTCTTTTGATTCTGGCGCTGGTACTCAATCAGAGTGGTCTTGTTGGTGCGTACCTTCTTGGCCAGGGCTGAAAGAAACTCAGTCATCGTGATATTGGTGTATTCCGCGTCCGGGAACCTGACGTAACGGGGATTAACGTTGATTAAGCTCTGCCGAGGAGGTAGGGCGGTCCAGCCCACTGTGGTGTAGTCGTTGAATACCGGGCCTGCAGTCAGAACAAGATCCGCCCAATTCATGATTCCCTCGCAGCCAGGGCTGCTCACCGCGCCCAAATAGATCCCGATGTATTGCGAGTGGTCCTCAGGGAAGAAGCCCTTTGCACTCGGCATCACCGCGACTGCGCACCCGAGGGCCTCGGCAACGTTACGAAAAGCGTCGATCGCCCCGAAAGGGCGAAGATGTGGCCCCGCCAGGAGAACGGGCTTCTTTGCCTTGGCGAGGAGCGTGCTGGCGCGTTCCACGGCCGCATCGAGGGCCAGTCGGTTGCTCGTCTCGGCAGTCACAAGTGTTTCGAACGGTGCCGGCTCAGGGCAGGGTGCATTCGCAAGGTTGCAGGCGATTTCGACGTACGCCGGCTTGCGCTCTCGCAGCGCGGTGCCAATGGCCTCGTCGATGAGCGACGGTGCGTTGTCAGCATGAAGAATGCGCACTGCCGCACATGTGATTTTCTCGAACATCTCGTACTGGTATGAAAAGTCGTGTGTGGCAATCGTGTGGTGAAGTAGATGGTTCTCGGAGGGGTCATTCGTGTTGTAGCCTGCTGAGACAAAGATCACCGGCAACCGTTCGGCGTTGGCCCCAGCGACGCCGTTGAGCGCCGAAAACGCTCCCACGTTGAACGTGGTGACCACAGCGGCGCACCCCTTGGCGCGTGCATAGCCCTCAGCCGCGTATGCAGCGTTGAGCTCATTGCAGCAGCCGATCTGCTCGATCTTTTTGTTCGACAGAAGCTCATCAAGCAGAACAAGGTTGTAGTCCCCGGGGACCATGAAGTAGTGTTTGAGGCCTATTTGCTCGAACCGCGTTGCGAGGTACTTCCCAACGGTAAACCCAGGCATGTTGTTCATCCCCTCTTTTTCAAATTGCAATCCTCTATAGCCTGAGAAGGGCTTCTCCTGATTCAGATGGTCATTCTCGAGACGCTTATGAGTTTTGTGTGCGCTCCCAATATTTCTCAGCCGGTACAGCCCACGAAATATCAATTGCGCTTCTAAACCTGAGGATGCCGACCGCTCGAAAGAACTCGTCGGGGCCATGGCACAGCACAGAGACCAAGAACTTGCCATGGACGACGCGGCCGTCACACCAGCATTCCGGGACCCCCATATCAATGAGGGCGTCATGGAGAGCGGCCTAGTTGACTTCGGTTTGTATCTATGCTCTTCCAGCAGCCACGGGGCTTCCTGAGATTCGGTTGCGACTGGTAGATTGCAAGCCAGATTCCAATCTCCGAGTAAGGTCAACTCGCTGACTCTGATGCAAAGCTTGGATTCACGCCTGTTTGCCACTGCGGGATTTCACATCGCACGGTGAAATCTCGGACAGCATGTCACTCTGTTGGGCGAGCTGTCAGCCTATAGACATGTCCGGGCATCAAGGGTTATCGAAATCGTAAACGTGGATTCCTGCGACCGAACTCGGTGGGCCATCCTGCAAAAGATCGAGGGGCCGATCAAGGCCCCTCTTGCTTTTCACATTCGAGTTGTAAAAACTCCCCGTCGATCCGAGTTGTGCTCCGATCAGGGTTGCAGTGCGCTGCGAATCGCCTCACTGGATTGCTGAAGAGCGCTCTGGACTCCCGGCACATCGCGAATGGCGTTAAGCAGCATGAAGTCGTGAATCATTCCGTTGTAGCGGACTGCGGTCACGGTAACCCCTGACTCTTTCAGCTTGCGGGCGTAGGCTTCGCCTTCGTCGCGCAGCGGGTCGTTCTCAACGGTGACGACTAGCGCGGGCGCAGCGCCTTTCAGTTCCTCGCTGCTGGCGCGCAATGGCGAAGCGTAAGGATTGTTGCGTGTCTGCTCGTCGGGCGCGTAACGATCCCAGCCGTACTTCATGAAGGCCCGTGCTAGAAATCGTCCGGTCGCGAACTCGTGATAGGAATTTGTGTCTACGCTGGCATCGGTAGCTGGATACAGCAGCACCTGTAACGAGAGTTTCGGCCCGTTGCGGTCTTTGGTCATGAGCGATAGCGCCCCGGCCATGTCGCCGCCGACGGAGTTTCCGGCGACCGCGATACGTGTGCCATCGGCGCCGAACTCGCTGGCGTGGGCTGCAATCCACTTCAGGGTCGCGTAAGATTCCTCCAGGGGAACGGGAAACTTTCCTTCCGGAAGGTTGGTGAGTTCAGGGAAAACTCCGACCTGTCCCGAACCGACGACCAGGTCACGCAGCAGCCTCTGGTGGTTCTGGAAATTGCCGGCGATCCAGACTGCACCGTGGATAAAGAGCAGCACGCCCGGGGTTCCCTTCACTTCCTGCGGCTTCATAATGTAGAGCTTCACGGTGCGGCCATCCTGCGTGATCGTCTTTTCGACGGTGGTCACTCCGGACATATCGACTGGAGTCTTGTTCTGAAGCGCGGTCAAGATCTCCTGCGGTTTAGGCTGTGGCAACTCCCAAAAGGGACTGCTGTCCTTGTTCAGTTCAGCCAGGAAAGCCCGAATTTGCGGATCGATTCGAGGATCGGTCGCGGCGTCGGGAATTTGAGCGGTGGCGAGTTGCGTAATGGCAATTGCTCCCATGAAAACGATTGTGGTTAACCAACGAAGACTTTTCATTTGTTCTCCTCACTGTTGTTTCCTGCTGAACGCCTTTAGTTCTACGCACTCAATGATTGCGTGCGCCGGGTCACTTTCCCTCTAACGCAACCTGCATACCAATTGAATCCCGAGTCGGATTCGAAGTGAGGTGGAGGGCAGTAAAGCCCGTTCCTGCAGCGCTACCGGGTGTTTTGGAATTGGCGCCGGCGCCCAAAGATCAATCAAAGAAGACAGCTTGGATTGTCAACATGTTGAACGCTGTCATGCGGATGACATAGTTGACCCCAACTCAGGGTATTCGAACGGATCAAACATTCGTGCCCCAGTGTTTGCAGGTGAGATCCACTGAAGAGACATGAGCAAATCGGGCGGAGTAACGCCGGGATTCGCCCACTGGATACCTTTATTCGGGTCATCCGCGGCGCAGGAAATACTGACCAGAGAGCCTTCGTCAGAGGGTGGACCGGGTCCGTGTCGGGCAATCCAATGAGCGTGTCGGGCCGAGGTAGTCGGAACTGGGGAAAATTCCGTCCAGCGGGGCTCAGCGCGCCGCGTGACATCCTCGGGCTCTAGACCCGGATCTTGCGCAAGAACTGGATGGGAGAGCGATACGATGCAGCAACTCAGGACAGTTGCCGCCAGAGCCATTCTGCCAAAAAACAATAACATCAATCCTACAGCCGTCCGAACTAGGTCAAGCTTGACTGTAATTCCGTAAGGCAGGCAATTGTCTCGTCAACAATCAGAGTGCGCAGTTCTCCATGTTGGCATATAGCCACTTCCTCAATCCTTGCATTCCCTGGAGACGGTACTGATCGAGTTCACCACGATCGTCACCGAGGAAGTTGACTTGCTGGAATCGGAACTGTCACTTAAGGTGGGTGATTTGGTCCCGACCACGTTTACTCGCTGTCCGAGGTATTTCCCCAGCTTCACACTACGAGCTGCGTGAAGGACGTAAGTGTTGCCCGGATCAGATTGCATCAGCACATAATCGCCGCTTAAACGAGCGACGCATCCCTGCACGATGACCTGCCCTTTTTGCGCTTCCGCGGGTCGATTTGAAGTGTCTTGCGCGATTACATAGCTGCTGACCAGAAACGCTACGGTCAGAACCGACATGGCGAAACTTGTCAGTTGTTGTCCTCCCCGGTCTTCAAAGTGAGTAGTTGGGTTTTCCTGTCTTGTCGTTGTTGCCACGTTTGCACTCCTTTTCTTAGTTCTCATCAATTTAAGCTTGCCGATGTGTGATCACGACTGGTCGCAAGGCTCTTCCGTAAAGGGCAACCCGGAATCTCCCTACTTTCAAACACCCGATACTGCAAATACCTTGCCACTCTCTGAGAGGGAGTGGCATACGGAGACGTGGTCCACGTCGGCTACTGAATTGTGTCGGTCTGGATGGGGGAATTATTGGCAACCGGTTGATCAGTGTCAGTCAGTTGGACAACTTACTCAGCGAAGCCAGTTCGAGTCAGGGCCGGGTTGAACGTAAGTGTTGTCGACAGTGGTGTTTCGCTAGATCCGACCGAGTCCAGTTTGGAATCTCTCGTGCTTTGTAACAAATCGACGATGTTCCATCGCCAAAGGACAAGGGAGAACATTATGTCTCACCATTTGGACTCGCCGATCGCGCGACAAGACATTCGCCTCGATATCACGGACCTATATGTTTTTCGCGGCGAGATCGGCACCGTGTTTGTGATCAATGTCTGTCATTCCATTTTTGGGCCCATTCCTGCGCCCGGTTATCACCCCGAAGGCATGTACGAGTTTAAAGTTGATTTGAACGGAGACGCGGTTGAGGATGTAACCTACCGTCTTACCTTCTCTGAGCGGGATAAGAGCGGACAACAGAGCTATGTGGTGCGGCGTATTGGCGGATCGGAAGCCACCGATCCTCACGCACCCGGCATCATCGTTGCCCAAGGCCGAACTGGTGAAACCGTGACGACGCCCGCCGGTCTGCGAATCTGGGCCGGCAAGGCGGGCGACCCGTTCTGGATTGAACCCGATGTGCTCCACGCAGTCGGCCACGCTTTCCAGGACGGCACAACTGTCAATCTTGCCGGTTGGGATCCGAGCCGCGCGAAGAATCTCTTCGCCGGACACACCGTGTATTCCATTGTCCTGGAAGTGCCTGACGGCGAGTTACTCCGCGAGTCCAATGGCAACCGCCGCGTCGGGGTGTGGGCCGTGGCGACGCTGGCCACGGACGCCGGTGGATGGCGATCGATCAACCGCGTGGGCCTTCCCATGATTCCTCCGCTCTTCACGCAGTACAACGAAGATCTTGGCAATCGTCTCAATGCGGGTCGCCCGGCCGATGATTTTGCCACCTACGGCGCCGCTTTCACCAAGTCGATCGCCAGCGTCGTCTCGGCTTATGGAACTGCGGAAGATCCTGAAGCCTATGCGGAGAAGGTGGCGCATCGTCTCTTTCCAAACATGTTGCCCTATGAGATCGGCACGCCGGCTGCTCTTGATTTTGCGGAATGGAACGGACGTTCCCTGACTGACAATGCGCCCGATGTCATGTTCTCGATAGCGGCGAATACCCCTGTTCGGCTCGGCATCGGCAAGGAGTCGGTCACAGCCAAACCATCGAAGACCTTTCCGTATGTCCCGAAAACCACCGGAATTACCAATGCAGAAGCACAACCAAAAACAAAGGAGAAAGTTGCATGAACACGTTCACCACGAAAGACGGAACCTCCATTTTCTACAAGGACTGGGGAAAAGGCCCCGTCGTCACCTTCTCACACGGATGGCCTTTAAGTTCCGATGCCTGGGATGCCCAGATGCTGTTTCTCGGCCAGAACGGGTATCGCGTGATTGCTCATGACCGCCGCGGTCACGGACGCTCTGGCCAAACCTGGCAGGGCAACAACATGGATCAGTATGCCGATGATCTCGCGGAGTTCCTTGATCATCTCGATGTGAAGAACGCCACTATGGTCGGTCATTCTACTGGCGGAGGCGAAGTGGTCCGCTACATCGCCCGGCATGGACAGAAGCGCGTAGGGAAGGTCGTTCTTATTTCATCTGTTCCGCCCCTCATGCTTAAAACCGACAAGAATCCCGGTGGCTTGCCCCTCTCGGTTTTTGATGAGATCCGCGCCGGCGTGGTCAAGGACCGTTCTCAATTCTACAAAGATCTTAGTCTCCCTTTCTATGGTTACAACAAGCCGGGGGCGAAAGCTTCGGAGGGAGTTCGCGAAGAATTCTGGCGGGAGGGGATGCAATCTTCGATCGTCGGATCCTACGACTGCGTCAAGGCTTTCTCCGAAACTGATCAAACGGAAGATCTCAAGAAGATCGATGTTCCGACGCTGGTCATTCAAGGTGACGCCGATCAGATCGTGCCCATCGACGATTCCGGCAGGCTGAGCGTAAAGCTCGTCAAAAACGGCACGCTCAAGGTAGTCCCCGGAGCGCCACACGGGCTGTGCACCACGCACGCGGATGTGATCAACCAGGAGCTCCTGGCATTTCTGCAGAAGCAGTCACTGGCGCGTAGTGCCTGACGTTGAGGAGGCGATGTTGCGAGAGCATGGAATCCGGAATGCACTTTGACTTTCCGGTCATCGCTGCAGGGGGAAGCGAGCTTCTGGCCGATGAGCCGCATTTCCAATCCGGATTCCTCTTCCGCAATTTGCCTGCTCGATCGGAGATCAATGCAAGGTCTGTGAACCCGACTCAAGGAGGGACTTATGGAACTGGTCAGACAAAGCGCAATCAGGCAAGGCAATGAGGTTTTGTCAGGGATCGTGAACTGGGTGTGCCCAGAATGTGGCGGAAGAATGGGTGGGCCTGGCAAGGAATTCAAATGCCAGGGGAGATGCGGGACGGACTGGCGGCCGATCTGGGAACTGATCTTCAATAGCGCTCCGCGATGTTCGAGACGCTCCAGACTTATTCGAAGCGCACGGCGACTTCGCTCTTGGACGAATTGACAATCCCGGGTAACGGTCGCAACATCGTCGCATCGGTGCTATTTCATAGGGTTAAGAAGCAGCAGATGTGGCGGTGGACAGTCGAATGAATTTCCACCGTTTTTTTTTTGTAGGTGCCAGAGATTGGGATCAAGATGACCTCGCCTGAGGCGCCAGGCCACTGGATCCGGGCGATGGCTACGCCGGCGCCGAAGAGGAGTGTCGATTGCCGCTCCGTCCGGCGAGACGACAGCAAGGTCCCTGCCTCGAATGACTAGATCTTCTCTCCGCTCTTGAGGCCGGACGTTCGCCGCAGGGTCGATGGTGATGGTCAGTTCCGCAACCAGGCTGACACACAGTTCGATCTTCACTCCTCTTCCTCCCAATAGCCGAAGGTCACTGTTTCATCGAAAAGGATTCAATACTCGCCACCCGCTCTCCGGTTTCCAGTTCGTCATGGAGGCAGCCACGTTTGCTGTATTGGACCCCAGGTCCCGCTCGTACACAACTTGGTTTGGCGTGACCACGAATGTCATAACGCCCGATACGCGGTACTCCGCGGGATATGCAATGTAGCTTCCTCCATCCGCCGCAGGTGAGTCACCGTTCAATCGTCTGAAATAGTACCCTTGGAGTGGCCCCACGGGACTCATCTTGCCATTGATGATCGCCTGCACGGACTCAGCAACATCTCCGTCGGGAGCTTTCTTTGTTGCTTCTACAGCTCGACAGACACGAACAGCGGTTGCCTCATCATCTCCAACTGTCCGGAATAAGATCTCATCTTTCCCTGCATCGGAATCGAAGTACCACTGGCCTACTTTTGAGGCCAACGGAAGCGGGAACGGCCAGTTCTCGGCGCCGAGGTAGAGCACGGTCGCGCCGTCGAGTTCGTGCACGAGGCGGTGCATCTCTTGATATTTTTGAACGAATTGCTCACGCTCGGTCTTGTCCCTGTCGTCGTTGCCTGTCGATGCGAGCTCCTTGTCACCGCCCAGGATGGCGAGCATGGTTTGCTCATCGTTGTTTTTGATGGCCAGGTAGAGCGCGCGGCTGGCTTCCGAGGGAGAGGCAAACGTCTTCTGCCCGGAGCTCTGCCCGAACGAAAAAGGGAACGCTCCTATCATAAACAGTATGATCGCGGCGATGCCCGTGCGGTCCAACCATGGTAGGTTGTTTTTTTGCGTGCACATTCAATCCTCCTTGAACCTTCTGGCAGAGTGCTCTGGCTCGGAAGAACTACCTTCTGCCACCACCGCCATGGAATCCGCCGCCCCCGTGAAATCCCCCGAAGCTCGATCGTCCGTGGAAGGAATTCATGCGGGCGATGCCGCCGTGATTGAAACCGCTGAAAGCGCCGGCGTGGCCACCAAATGAATGATGGCCGGCCGCTCCGTGAAATCCACTGCCGCGATTGAACCCGCCCCCGTGTGCGACCCGGCCTCGATTAATGAAAGTGCGGCTGTGGCTGATGTAGGTCGTATGATTAAAGACGACTGTTCGACCGTGCCAATCGCAGCCCCAGTGATGCCAGCCCCAGCCGTAGCCGGCAAAGAAGCCAATTCCAAAGCCCACTCCAAAGGTGACTCCAGGTCCGCCCCAGAACAATCCGGGATAGGGATACCACCCTGGCCAGACTGCGATCGGCGTCCCGTAAACCAGCCAGGGGTCAAAGGTCGGCACATACACAAAGTCCGCTGCGGCCGGTTCGATCACGATGGTCTGCCCCTGGCTGGTGACGACTTGCTGAGAACTTGACTTCAGATGCCCGGCGTCTCGCGCTCGTTTGCGCATCGCCTGCACGGCGTTCATCACGTCCTGCTGCTGGTTCACATAGGCATCTCCCAGCGACGACGTCCAGGAAAGATTCTTGTCCATGTTGGCCAACACCGACGGGAACTGAGTCAACGCCTTGACGCTGGAGTCCCACTTTTGTTTGTTGACTTCTTTGGCCAGTTTCTTGCCTTTGACGTCAGGGTGCGCCTGCAGCCAGCGGTCGGCCTCCACCACTTGGGTTGGGTAGGTCGCAGCTGCCAGAACCTGCGCGACCAGCTCGTCTGGGTATAGCGCAATCGGCGCCACGAGCTGCCGCAACTGCTTGGGAGTCTGCTTCGCCTCCTGAACCGGCGTGGATTCGTCTGACTGATCGGCGAACCCAGCGGTCGATGCCAATAAAATCGACATGCACAATTGCACCGCCAGGAACTGCTTGAGCAATGTCATGATGCAACCTTCCTTTTCTCTTTCCCTACGTCGTCAGGGGGCAAGGCGCGTGCCCACACTGGCAAGCAATTTCAACATCTTCATTCCCCGCTTCGCGGCACGCTTCTCCGCAGAACTCGTGGCCAGGTGCAACCTCGCACTTGCAGGGCAGGTGAGCGCATTTATTCTGCTTTCCGTTTACGGTTTGACCTTTCATCTTGGTATCCTCCTCGGAGCACTCCGACAGGTTGCATTCCGAAGTCCAAAGCATCACATCGCTTGAAATGACTTTCTGTGCGTCCTCGACGCTGGTATCTGCAGTCGAAATCTGTTCTTGGTGTGGAATATGTGTCGGCATATGGACAGCGAATGTGCCTGTCGCCTCCAGCGGTTGAGCCATCTGTCAGCGTGTGTCGGCAGAGCAACGCGTCTCAAGCCGAACCGCAGACGCTGTCATCATGAGCACTAAAAGAAGCACGGCACCGAGGATTGCGCCAACGTGGAAATGAAGCGCAGCGGCGGCCCCAAGCGTCGCGCCAAGGAAGAACGCCAGCAAGAGGTCCACCGGTAGCTTCACCGAAGACACGTTCGACGCCCCGCGGGAATGGAGCAGCTTCTCGTCCGTTTCTGTGGCCACAAGGTTCATGCTCAAACCAGTAAAGAAAGTCGTATGCAAGGCTACCGCGCCGCCCAATCTCCGCCAGACGCCGTTCTGCAGGCCCAACGCCAAACTCAGGCAAATTACAAGTAGCGCTTGCGCAGAATTCAAGCGAAGGGAGGAGGCCAGATAGCCGAGGGCGAACAGAGCCAGCTCAATCGCGATCAGCAGCGTCAAAACATACCGAGAAAGTCTCTGTCCGAATTTCTCCACCAACGATTCGGCAATGGCCACGCTGATCAGAAAACCGGCGATTCCTCCGAGACGCAGAATAAAGTTGCGCCAATCCCGGCTAGCCGCGCCGATCGCCGCCACGACGATGGCCCCAGTGATGTGCCCGGTAAAAGCTCCGGTAACGACGTAGCCGGAGGCATCGGCGTAGCCACCCAAGAATGCAAATGCAACGGGCCCGTAGAGCGACGCCAAGGTCCGAGCGCCGAAGACGGCCAACCGGAAGGCAGCCTTCGACCTCGGTTCTATTTTCAGGACGGGTACATCGTCGCTTTGTATGTTCACAGAATCGCTCTCACAGTCCCTTGCGATCTGCGATTTCCCGCAACGCTTCAATCCTCTGCTGGAGGCTGCGTTCGGCATCGCCGGCAAAGCGCAGGCTGACGCCAGAGCCAACGGCGAAGCCCGGCAGCCGATGGTCGTCAATTTCGTCCACGTGAAGTTCGACGGCGACGAAATTGGGCGATCCATCCATCGGTTCCTGAACAATACGGGCGATGCCGCAAGCCGTAAATGCGCAGTTGTCCTCGGCAAGGATGGAAAGCGCTACCCGCTGGTGTTCCCTCAAGCGAGCCAAGGACTCGCGCCCGTGAGCCAGCGAGAAAAGGATGCGATGATCGCCAGCGCGGACCGGAGCTGTTACTGGAATGGCATGGGGCTCGCCATCCATCGTGCAGAGCACTGCGACGGTTGTGGCGGGCCACTCCGGCAGACTCTCTAACTGCGGGTGCTCGACGTGCGGTGCGGAAGCGGGAGCAAGAATCGGCTTGTCTTTGCGAAGCGCTGCCATCGTGGTTTGGTCGAGGTTGAGATGCCTCTGCACGAGCTTCGGGGTGGTTACTCCCATCCATTGGTTCAGCGACAGATCAGCAAAATGCGGACTGCGAAACATCTCCAGGTATCGCAACGGCTCGTTGCCGGTGTTTTCGACGTAGTGGCCGTAGGCGAAGGGTATGTAACCGACGTCGCCTGCTTGGTAGTCGAAGGTCCTGGCTTTGCCAGGAGTGAATACACTCATACGGCCGCGCCCTTGAAGGTAGTACTGCCATTCATCTGTGTTGGGATGCCAGTGCAGTTCGCGCATAGCGCCGGGCTCAAGCTCCACCAGTGCCGCTGCGATCGTGCTGGCGGCCGGAAAATTCGAGGAGTCTACGATCCGCACTTGGCCACCCGGCACCTTAATGGGCTTCTGTTGGAGCATGCGGTAGCTGTAACTCGTGCTCACTACGCCCGCAGGTGCCTTGACCGTATCTTCAGAGATTGGACCCGGAACGTCGCCTGACAGAATCCACATAGTTCTCTCAATATCCTGCGGCAGACGAGAGAACGCCGTCTCGGGCACACCGAAGTTCTTCGCCAATATCTCGCGCGGTGTATGTACGAACCAGTCACTGATCAGGAAAGTCTCGTTTTCCGAGAAGTGACCGTCGTCGAACACGAGCAGGAATTCGCATCCTTCTGCGAGGCCTTGAATGGAATGCGGAATTCCGGCCGGGAAGTTCCAAAGATCGCCAACGCCCACGTCGTCGATGAAATTGCGTCCCTGTGCATCGACCGCAGTGATCCGTGCACGCCCGGCCAACATGTAAGCCCACTCGGCTTCCTTGTGCCAGTGCAACTCACGGATGCCCCCCGGCTTTAAGCGCATGTTGACCCCGGCAAGAGTGGTTGCCACCGGCAGCTCTCGCGCAGTCACTTCGCGTCCCCAACCTCCGGGGGTAATCCGATTACGCGCTGTTTCGAACGAGAACTTGAGATTTGGGATCGTGCCCGCATCAGTTGAGGGCGAAACCAACAAGTCGGGGTTTTCCCGCTCAATTGCCACGTTGCGTGGCCCTAATATCGTCGCGCCGCGATCGCCGCGAATTGGCTCGGGAAGATTATTGTCTTGACCGCCGAAAGGATAAAGCCTGGGCGCTGTCTTACTGGACATAAAGTCTCGCTCCCTATTCTTGGCTAGGAACCCGAGCAAAAATGTGTCTACTCGGTTTCGCGAGACGAGAAGAGCACGCTAACTGCCACCTTATTCGAAAACTGCCGAGTGATCGTTTCACTTTCTCCGCAAGTAGTTGGCGTACCGGAACAGGATTCTGCAAAAGGCCTTGTGGCTGGCATTCTGACGCCATGTTGTTACTCTGACATCCAGGCGCGTTGAAAGCATTGACTCAAGTACTCCGACCCGAGTGTTGCGCAACGGAGCATCAGGCTGTTTATCTTTGAACGGGGAAGTGACAACGCATTTAGGACTGATATCCACGATAGTGGCGCATTGGACGAAGAGTCTTGCTCCAACGTGCTGACACTGAGACAGCATCCTGACAGATTAATTGACGCCTCACCCGAATCTTGGCTAACACGAGCGATGAAAGGCTTGGTCCGTGTGGCCATATCTCTTTTAGATGTCTTCCAAATGGAATCCTAGATGCAGGCGAGGATCGCGCTTCTCCAGTTGCAACATCGAAGCATCATTACTGCGCTGAGTACGACTGTGCCGGAATGAGGAGCTCGGCAGAAGGGTTGGAAAGGAAAAATGAAAACGATGAGACGAATCTTCCTGGTAGCAGTTCTATTGTCTACAGCCTATGCGGATGAGGACCTCGTACACGCCATTCATGGCACGATCGAGAAGATCGATCACGGTTCGGAGACTGTGGTTATCAAGACAGGGGATGGTGTCAAACACTCTCTGCACGCAACCGAAGATGTTGCAGTGCATGACGCCGACGCCTCCGATAAGGCTGCCACTGCATCGTGGCACGGACTGACGGAAGGATCGGAAGTCGTCGCCCACTATACAAAACGTGGAACGGAAGAGAGCGCTTTAGAGATCGACAAGATTGGCAAAGACGGTTTAAAGACGGCCGAGGGATCAATCAAGGAACTCGATCGCGGCGGGAAAAAGTTAGTCATTGATACCGGCAATGGTACGAAACAGACGTTTCGACTGACTGATCACGCCACTGAAGATGCGGGCAAGGATATCGCGAAAGGAGCAGAAGAAGGAACAAAAGTCACAGTTTATTACGCAGACGATGCGGGCAGGAAGGTCGCTCACTTTTTCGAAGGTCCGTAACCTTGAATGCCGGCGGTTAGAGACCGCCTGAAGCAACACTTCAGAGACGAGAGAGGTCCTGTGGGTGACGCCGTCAAAGTTTTATTTCTGGTTCTCAGTGCTCTTTATCCAACGGTTGATCCGCTCAGCGGTGGCCCAATTTTCCTGGCTCTGACCAGCGAATACTCGCCTCAAGAACGCCGGATTCTATCCTGGCGTGTCGCTGTTGATAGCCTGTTTCTTCTGTTGGGGGCATATTTTGTCGGCGCCCACGTCCTTAATTTTTTTGCGGTATCACTTCCGGTCGTTCAGGTGGGTGGAGGACTGGTTGTCATTTCAATCGGTTGGAAGATGCTGATGGATGACAAGGGAGGCGATAACCATCACGGTAATCAGGTTGGTCCGTCCGATATCTATGGTCGCGCATTCTATCCACTTACTCTTCCGCTCACTGTGAGCCCGGGCTCAATTTCAGTTGGGATTACACTCGGCGCTAACTCTACACATCGCTACGGAGTCCACGTTTCGATTGTGCTGGCAGCCGTCATCGCCATGATCATGCTTGCCATCAGCATTTTCCTTTGCTACGGATTTGCCGACCGTTTGGCTCAAATATTAGGCAAGGCGATGCCTGTCATCGTGAGGCTTTCCTCCTTTCTGCTGCTCTGTATCGGCGTTCAAATCATGTGGAACGGAATCGGCGTACTGCTGTCTTCGGTACTGTTTCAAACCTCCTGAAGTGTGGGGGCTTTTGCCCACTGGCAGGGCTCGGCCCCGCTCGACCCTCCGGGTTTGGCGAGCGAAGTGCAAGTCCTCGCGTTGGGAAGTGACCGTATGTTGCTGGTTAAGGGTTATTCATTGGCAATGGTTGAATTCATATGGTGGTGTCTCTTTTGCTGTCACCACCGCCGCATCAGCCGCGTATTCACGATTGGCGGTTCCACCTACCAAGTCTGCGTTGAATGTGGTGCCCGGTTCGAATACTCGGTTGAGACGATGCGGCGCCGCGTGCGTCGAAGTGCTGCTAGGTGAGAAGCGAATGAACTTGCCTAGGTCGCGGGCCTTTGGCTCTTAGCCGACTTACCCCCCTCTGCGCCTTGGTGAGGATCGACAACTAATTGTCTGAAACTAAAAAAGAAGAGAAGTTTTGGAATAAAGCTGACACAGGCGTTCGAGTCGCTTCCGGATCGCCGCTTAATAAGGTGGGATGGAAATTGGAGACGCAGACTCCGTGCCCCCTGACGGAAGTGGTCCCAGAGATCCACAAACATTGATATCACCGCGGTGCTAATGATTCATTGCAGAGCTGGGCCGTCGCGACCGCAAAACTGATGTGCTTCGGTTTCCTGTCTCTATGGCGTGTGCAGCCCGGGAGGGAGTGGCTGTTTCTCTCGGTGGATCTGCGTCGGCAACGCAGAGTCACTCGCAGCCGCAGCAGGCGCAGACAAGATCCTCTCAAGCCTTAGACTTACTACGATCGAGGACCAACCCAAATTTGGAGTGACGGCCGGCACAAAGCCGTAAAAAGCTTCTCCGACACCGCTAGGAACCTCCGCGTTGCTAACGCTCGCAACGACACTACCCGTGCAGTCCAAGCCGTGGAAGTCTTCTCCAATCGTTGGGGGCGCGGTGCATTTTTCATCGTTCACAAGCTGGGTCGGCCAGTCGTCCAGCGTTAGCGACTCCTGCAATTCGGGAAAATCTTCTCGATTAACAGAGACCCTGCCGCCCAATTCCATCGCACCGTCGTCCGTCAGCCGCGGTCGGATATCGGAAAATACGAACGCGACCTGACGAGTCTCGGTATACACAACGGCCTCTCCGTACTGAGGCCCGGAATAAGCTTCATTTGGCTCCGTCTCCACACTGCGTTCTATCCGGGTGATTGTGAGCTTACCGTTAAAGACTAATTGGCCGTCTCTGCTCGTGGCAGGCTCGGATGTAAAGCTGATAATGGCGTGCTCTGCAACGGTTTTGCTTTCGGGCCGTATCTCAAAGCTTATCGTCGGATCGGCGGGATCCTCGGGGTCGATATCCATGACACCGCTGACCCGCGCTACACCAACTTCCAGTGCGTTCGAGCCAACTCCTAGCGATAAGTGTGCAAACGAATGCTTGGAGTCAATCTGCCAGGTTTTTCCGGCCTGGGCGCTGGCCAGCCCTCCCATTATTGCGAGTGTCAACAGGACGAGGCGCAACCGTGACTTGAGTACAGCGAACTCCAGAATTCTCGCAGGATGTGATCTCATATGGTTCTACCCCTTTCACCCAATCACGCGTGAGTACCGTCGTTGCATCGGAACTCCAACGCGGCTATTTCTCAATTAGCACCCAGCTCGCCAAAAGGCTGCGTCACACAGAGTGCCAGCTAAGGGGCCGAATACATTGAGCAATCAGTTATTCGCTTGTGGGTGAGAGTCTCGGGAGCTTTGCTCACGAGAAGATGCTGACGACCGCCCGCGGGACGCTATGTCCAATCGACTGACAGTTGCCTTTCGCAGGACGGCAGTCGATCGAGAACATCAGCACGAAGCAAGACTCCCACGTCAGAGGACTTTGGGGCAGTTTAGTGAGATTTCAAGGAAAACGGAACTTCGTTTGCTCGAACCGAGTAGTAGTACAGACGGAAGACTTCTGGAGCCTCCTATGACACGAAAAACAGAGATCGTGCGCGCCGGGCTTTTCGCTATTGGGTTTCTCGCGGTAGCTGTATCGTGTGCCATCCGCCTGAGCGGAATCGAGTCTCCAAAGCCGCAAGAGTCGTCTGCGAGTCCGGTACGCCAAGGGCAGATGCCACCCGATTTGGAACAGGAAGTCGCACGGGTAACCGCCGAGGTGGACCGGATCGAGGAGGATACGCTACGGAACATGAGTGAAACCGCGCAAGACCGCGAGGGTCAGGTCCGTACGCTCGGCAAGCTGCTCCTGTTTGATAAGCACCTCTCTGTTAACCAAAACGAGGCCTGCAGCTTCTGTCATATGTCAGAGACGGGCTTCACTGGCCCGATCCAGTCTCTTAACCTCAGCACGGTTTCCTACCCGGGTTCGATGAGAACGCGATTCAGCCAGAGAAAACCCCAGAGCTACATGTACGCGACTTTCGCGCCTGTCCTGCACTACAACTCCCTCCAAGGTGGTCTTGTGGGCGGAAATTTCTGGGACATGCGCGCGAGTGGCTACCGCTTACAAAGTCCTAGCGCCGAGCAGGCGCAGGGGCCGCCGACCAACCCTGTGGAGATGGGGTTGCCCGATTCCGCATGCCTCGCGTACCGCCTTTCCAGGGCGCCCTACCGCAAACTGTTCGAACAGGTTTGGGGGGCAGAATCATTTGCGATCACGTGGCCGAAGGACGTCGAGCGCGTCTGCTCAATCCCCGGCCCTCCCTTAGAGAGTGATCCCTATCCAGTCCATCTGAGTCCCGCGGACCGTCAGCGCACAGACCATGTTTATGACGAGTTTGGGTTGGCAATTGCGGGCTACGAGGCTTCCCCTGAGATCAGCCCATTCACTTCGAAGTATGACTTTGTGCAAGCGGGGAAAGAGGCATTTACTACCGAGGAGGCAAGAGGGTACGCACTTTTCCGCGGCAAGGCGCGGTGCAACGAGTGCCATCGCGATGGCGGTCCCGGCGAACAAGCGCTATTCACGGATTTCACGGCCAGCAATATAGGAGTGCCGCGAAATCCTGCGCTGCAATTCTATTCTGAAGCTGTGCCAGACAAGAGCGGCTACAGTCCGAATTCGGAGGGACCGTCTTACATAGATGCGGGCGTTGGATACTTTCTGAGGAAGCTCAAGAGCTTGAGCGGTCAGCTCAACCCGAATTCGAACTGGATCTCTCTTGCTCCGAACTTCGACGGTAAATTCCAAGTGCCGACGTTGCGAGACGTCGACATGCGGCCGAGTCCGCAATTTGTGAAGGCCTATATGCACAACGGATATTTCAAAAGCCTGAAGGAGGTCGTCCACTTTTACAACACGCGAGATGTTCTCCCGAGGTGCAAGCCTGGCGATCCGGGTGAAAAAATCACGTGCTGGCCGCCACCGGAAAATCCCATCAATTTCAACCAGACGCAGCTCGGCGATCTCAAACTCACAGACCAAGAAGAGAATGATCTCGTCGCTTTCCTAAGAACCCTGACGGACAATTATGGGAAGTTTGAGTGGCAATGGGGCAAGAGCGGGTCGGGTCAACTGCTCTCACGGAAGCCAGATAGAAACAGGTTGCAAGCGAAGTAATTTCGTGTTTTGTGCGACGTTATTCGTCGATCACAAAAAAACCGCCCGTCAACCCTCCTGGCCGACGGGCGGTGCAATGTTCGATTATTCTTGCTCTGCCTCCGACAGTCGAGAGATTGTCGACCCACCCGACAAGGTCTAGATAACCTCCAGCTTTTCGGCCGGAATCTTCATCGCCTCTCCTTTGTCGATGTTCAGGTGAGCTTTGAGCATTTCGCTCGGCACGCGGCGCAGCCATTGGTTCAGGGATACATCCTTAAATCGGTCCGATGCGAAGGTCTTGAGGAAAACCAGGTCTGTATCGCCGGTGTTCTCGATGTAGTGAGGGGCGTTCGAAGGAACATAGCCGACGTCATTGGCGTTGTAGTCCATCGTTCGAGCATTGTCGACTGGAAAAAACACGGTCATGCGCCCTTTGCCTGCGATGTAGAACTGCCACTCGGAGGTATGCGGATGCCAATGCAGTTCTCTCATACCACCGGGCTTGACCGTGACGAGCGCGGCAGCGATATGCTTCGAGACGGGAAAGTTGGTAGAGTCCACGATGCGTATCGAGCCTCCCTTGCTCGATTTTGTAGGTTCCATCGACTTCAGGTGAAAGGTGTATTGGTACTCTGATGACACTTTCGCACCGCCGATTTCCGCACGGTCCTGTTCCAGAGAGTTCGGCAAGTTGCCTGGAAAGATGTAGAGTGGCCCGGCCGGCATTTGTGCGATTGTCTGTTGATCCAGACCTGTGTTCTTCGCAATCACTTCAGGCGGCGTGTGCGACAGCCACTCTGAAAGCAGCATCGTGCCGTCTTCAGAGAAGCCCCCCTGGGGGAATACCAAAAGAAACTCTGTGCCGTCGGGGCCGAGCCCCTGAATCGAGTGCGGATGTCCCGCGGGGAAAATCCAGAGATCCCCTTCGCTCACATCACCGATGAACATCGTTCCGTCGGGATTCATGACGGTCACCCGGGCATTGCCGTAGAGCACATACGCCCACTCATCGGCGGTGTGCCAATGCAGTTCGCGATAGCTCCCCGCGGTGAGTCGCATGTTGACTCCGGCAATATCTTTTGAAGATGGCAGTTCGCGTTCAGTCACTTCGTGAGTCCACCCGCCTTCCTCGACTCTCTTTTTCACCAAGTCGAAGGAGTACCAGATGGGCACGACGTCGCCATGATCGGTTGGGGGGGGATTGTTGGAGTTCGGATTCTCGGCCAAGAGAGCCTTGTTTTCTTGTCCGGGATCGCTGGATGAATGGTCGCGCTCTGCCTTTTGTGTACTGGTCTTCTCTTGCGCGTGCGCGACCAGTCCGACAATGGACGCTGTAGCCAGTGCCGCGGAACCGACGCCTAGGAATTGTCTGCGGGAGGCGCTATTCACCGACGGTATTTCTTTGTTGGGGTCACTCATTGTGATGTCCTTTCGTTTTTCGAGATAAGTACAGCGCGATGACTGCATACTTGCCTACCTTCGATCGATTCGCCCGAGAGATGTGCGGGTCGGACTGATTCTCAGTTCGGTTCCGCGCCCACGATCGTATCTTCGTCAAGCCGGCGGGCTCGCGCGACAAATCGTCTTGGGGCAGAACCGACAAAGTGAAACGGATAGCAGGTAATCAGGGTTAAGGTTTCTCCACTCGAAGGCTGCACCACCCACGTCTGATCCGGAGTCACGATGTCAGTGAAAGTGACCCGGTACTTGTACTCAGCGCCAGGTACTGTCATCCGAACGATGTCCCCGGGGCGCAGTTCACCGAGTCGGCGGAAGAATGTATCACGATGGGCTACCAGCGCCACGTTCCCGGACTCCCAGGGTAATGCGGTTCCAGGCACGTGACCAACGGCCAGGCGCAAGACGTGGGAGGTTGCCCCTTCCGCGACCATCGCCGAAAGTTCCAAACGAGGAATGTCGACCCTGCCCAAAAGCACCATCCCACTACCAGCACGCAAAGCCGAACGAAGTCTCGCTTCGCTGCGCGGTGTCGACGAGAGCAAATCGGCTTCCTGTGCTAATTCTCGAAATTGCTGTCTCGCGGTGACCTGATAGTAGCTTGATGCTCCTGCGGCAAACGCGCAGTATCCGATCGCAGAACATCCGAAAGCGATCAGCAAGCGCTGGCTCCAAGCTGCGGTTTGTTTTGTTCGAACGTTCATACCGTATCTCGCCGGTCGATCCTCGCGGCGAAGGGAACTTCCGACCGTAGTCTTTCGAACCAGAGGTTTCTGGCGCCGTCCAGTCGGCGCCAGAAACTTTGAGCACTTTTTCTCCTACTCCATCCTTCGCGCCACTTCACGAAGAGCCCCAGCCGCCCCGAGTGAGAGCAATCCCGACAACAATAGGAGCGGCAGTGAACTTCCTGTCTTGGGGAGAGAACTGGGCGGTGCCGGCGCCTCAGTCGGCGCAATGGGCTGAAGCTCGACGACTTCAGCGATTTCAATTTCCTCGCCGCTCGGACTGACGGCCTTGACCGGAGTCTGCTTGATCTGAGTCGCGTCAGAGGGCTGAGCGTCAGGCATCGAGAGGACTGGCCGGCTCACCTGCTTTGCGAGTTGTGTTGCGCGCGCTTTCGGATACACGAACTCCTCGCCGAAGTTGGCGCCGGGGTAGAACCAGGAATGTATGGCTTCGGGCTGATCGGAAGGACGCTCTTCGAAATGGACCACCGTCTTGCCTTTCGGCTGCAGCCGGTAGTCTGGAATGGCCAGAATAGTTGTGATCAGCTTCGTCCGATCATCGTTCCAGATTTGCACGATGTTGCGATCTGACTCGCTGTCGGCCAGAGTGAACCAGTAAGTGCCACCGGGGAGAACAACCCCCGGCACCTCCACGGGCTCACTAAAGGTGAGTTTCGTCGCTTTGTCCCAGTCACCCGCCATGAGAGCGCTGGGCACCGCCATTGCGAACAACAGGGTTAAGCCTAGAATCAATACAAACTTATTCTTCGTGTTCACTTTGTCCTCCTGGTGTTTTGTGCCGGACAGGCATACTTAGTGTGTTAGGGCCAACTCGAGACCGCGATCTCAGGCGATAACATGGAGTTTCGGACGCACGGTCCTTAGCTCTTCGCCGATCCCGGAGGAAAACTCTTAAACATCTTCGCGACGCCTTTGTCGAGATTCTTTTCGTTCTTCTCGGCCTTATCGGAAATCATGTCCTCGGCGCTTCCTCGCCAAATCAGTTGCTTGGTCTTTGCGTCATACAGATCGATGATCAGGGTTCCTTCTTTGTAGTCATCCTCCGTAGTCGTTGACTCACCGAGCCCACCGAATCCTCCGCCACCGAATCCTCGCCACCCCCAACCACCTCCAAAGTTGTCGTAGAACGTATTCAGCGTCCGCTGTGTCTGCGTTGTTTTGATTGCGACAATCGCGACATCGCCATCAGTGTCGACTCGAGTCCACCCCTTCGCCGCAAGTTGTACGTCCACGGCATTTGCGATACGCGAGTCCCAAAGCGAGTTCTCCGGTTTGATCGCCTGCCACGAGTAGGTTTTGTACTGAGCGAAATTTGCCTGATGATCGAAGTCCGTTCGAACGTGTTGAGCCAAAGCTGACGTGAGTATCGCCAGCGACAGGACAACATGAGCTGTCGCGTATTTCATAAGCTTCATAAGGAGCTCCTTTACACAGCGTACGAGTGCAGTTCTGCTGCCAAATGATTTCTGATCGTCGCAGTCTCACTGTTGTAGCCCCATGCTGGGCTTGCGACCGAGTCAAGGTTGTTTACATGTCACAGATCCCGTCAGCATTCCGACGCACCGTCGTATTGTTGGACAAAGCTGAGTCCAAGTCCTTTCAGGCGTTGCTCGTGAACGACCGAAAGGCTCGCCTGCGATTGGAGGTGCAGATGCAATGCGTCCACACAGCACAGTCTTAGTTCAAAACGACGCAAAGATACGGCCTTTCTGTATGCATTGGTGGCGGGTTCGGGAGTAGTGAAATGACGGAGGCGCCGTGATGGGCAGTGTGGTCAGCGAAGCGGATTCTTCGGAGGATTCATGGAAGCAGGGTTAGACGCTACGACGCTACGACAGTATTTGAGTTGTGTGCTGGGAACGAATGTGCACTGGGAAATCCAGTCTGACAGCGCGAGCGGCCAGCCCGAGAACGATTACGGCGTCGGCATGGGTGCTGTTCTTATCGAGCTGCTGCGTGCCATCTTCTTCCCGGACTGAATCAGAAGATCCTTGCAGTTGCTGACGACGCCGGCCGTGCATTATTCCCCATCGGTGCAGGAGTCGGACTTCCGAAATAATCGCTAGATTCCTCTACTTGGCTGATTGGCCTGCATGACTTCCCATCGCAACGAAAGAGCCACTCTTCATATATCGGATCTGTCCTTCGGTTCGGCTCGGGGCCAAATACTGACGCAGTGTCAGCCTGCCGGACGGTTTACGGAAAGTGAAGGCGATCGGGAACCTTCCAAAGTTTCGCGCCGAAACTAGCTACATACATGCGGAGATGAGTTGGAACATGGCGTGCACTGTTCCGGCATGTATCAGAGGTGAGCGGACCATGGCAGCGACGGCACAAATGAGCACACCGGTCTTGACTCCGGACGACAACGCGGCACAAGCGTTGGCAGCGGTATTCTCCCGATGCCAGCCGTCTTTCTATCGAACGGCATTTCGATTTACAGGAAATGCGGCGGACGCCGAAGACGCGGTCCAGGACGCACTGTTATCAGCCTATAAGCATCGAGGCCAGTACAGAGGTCAGGCCCAGTTAGCCACGTGGATTACCGCAATTGTTATAAATTCTGCGCGCATGCAATTGCGCCGCAGTTCCCGAGAGCGGAATTTGTCATTGAGCGAGGAGCCCGGGGAAGCAGAGAGTCCGCTGGTCAACTTGCTTCCAGATCCGCGACCAAATCCGGAGCAGGAGTGTGGCGCATCCGAGCTTTCAGATCAAACAGCGAGGTTGATCGGGCAACTTTCGCCTACGCTGCGTCAGGCCATTCAGTTGCGCGAACGAGAGGGCCTTGCCATTCGCGAGATTGCGAATCTCCTGGGCGTGGCAGAGGGCACAGTCAAAGCTCGTCTCTCGCGTGCACGCAAGAGACTGCATCACCTCGTAGGAAAAACAATCCGTCGACGTATAAACGGGCGTATCGCAGTAAAGACGTCTGTTCCGCGGTTAACGAACACTCCACTCTTATCTGAACGTAACCATTACAGGCGCTCCTATGTGGATCGTTAGACTCGCTCTACGCCGGCCTTACACATTCGTAGTTGTCGCCATTCTCATCGCGATCTTGGGGACACTCGCGATTCTTCGCACTCCTACGGACATTTTCCCCAGCATTGATATCCCGGTGGTCAGCATTATCTGGACCTACAATGGCTTGATCCCCGAAGAGATGAGCGATCGAATTGTCAGCGTAACCGAGCGCACTCTTACTACAACCGTCGATAATATCGAGCACATCGAATCGCAGTCGCTCTACGGGGTCGCTGTGGTCAAGGTCTTTCTCCAACCGGCGGCGAATGTGCAGCAAGGCATCGCTGAAATAACAGCA
Source organism: uncultured Acidobacteriaceae bacterium (assembly GCA_963818935.1). Classification (GTDB taxonomy): domain Bacteria; phylum Acidobacteriota; class Terriglobia; order Terriglobales; family Acidobacteriaceae; genus Sulfotelmatobacter. Next base: position 138,816 of record CAWFUK010000091.1, on the reverse strand, counting down.
GTTTCTCAAACTCAGCTGAAGCAGCTTCCGGCTGGCACCACTCCTCCACTCATTTTGGCCTACAGCGCATCGAGCGTGCCCGTTCTTCAGTTAGTGCTTTCCGGCAAAGACCTGTCCGAACAACAACTCAATGACTATGCTCTGAATCAGGTCCGCACCCAGCTGATCACGGTCCCTGGCGCCTCCGTGCCGCATCCCTACGGCGGCAAGCAACGTCAGGTACAAGTGGATTTGAACCCAACGGCGTTGCAGTCGAAGGGCTTGTCTGCGTTAGACGTGGTGAACGCCATCACTCTGCAGAATCTGATCCTCCCGACAGGGACTGCAAAAATTGCGTCCAAAGAATATGACGTTTCGATCGAGAATGCCGCTCCGCAGACGATTACAGATCTCAATCGGATTCCCATTAAGACGATAGGCAGCACCACGATCTACATCAAGGATGTTGCGTGGGTGCGCGACGGATTTCCACCGCAAACCAACATCGTTCGAGTAAACGGACAACGTTCGGTCTTGCTGACCATTCAGAAGGCTGGGGATGCATCGACGTTGAACGTAATCGCGGGCATCAAGTCCCTGCTTCCTCGAATACTGACAACGCTGCCGACCGAGTTACGAATCACTCCCCTGGCCGATCAGTCCATATTTGTTCGCAGTGCGATCACGGGCGTAGTGCGGGAAACTCTGATCGCCGCCTGCCTGACCGCTCTGATGATTCTGATGTTTCTTGGCAGTTGGAGAAGCACAGTCATCATCGCTACCTCGATCCCCTTGGCAATCCTGACATCCATCATCGGGTTCAGTGTGATCGGAAACACGATCAACATCATGACGCTGGGAGGATTGGCCCTCGCGGTCGGCATCCTGGTGGACGATGCAACCGTGGAAGTGGAAAACATCAACCGTAACCGTGAGGCACAACCAAATCAAAATATGAATGAGATCGTGCTCGACAGCGCGGCCCAGATTGCGGCTCCAGCCTTTGTGTCAACGTTGTCGATCTGCATCGTATTCGCTCCCATGTTTCTACTGTCGGGTGTGGCCCGCTATTTGTTTGTGCCGCTTGCAGAAGCTGTTGTGTTTGCGATGTTGGCCTCTTACTTTTTCTCGCGCACCATCGTCCCCACGATGGCCAAGTATCTGTTACCCGGCGAGAAGACAAAAAAAGAAAAGGAGCTTGCCGCCCAGCGGAACCCTTTCGTCAAGCTCCAGAAGCGGTTTGAAGAGTCGTTCGAAAAACTCCGGATTCACTACCGCGAACTCTTTGCACTATGTCTGCATCACCGGCGTGCATTCCTGATCGGGTTCTTGGGCTTTTGTCTCGGATCTCTAGCCCTTCTGATCCCTTGGCTGGGGCGCGACTTCTTCCCCAGTGTCGACAGCGGAACGTTCAAGCTTCACATGCGTGCTCCGACTGGTATGCGCATCGAAGAAACGGCAAATCTCTGCGACCTTGTCGAGGCGTCGATCAAGCGTCAAGTGCCCCAGACGGAGATCGCCAGCGTCATCGATAATATCGGGTTGCCTTACAGCGGCATCAATCTCTCCTACAGCAACTCTGATCCGGTGGGCACGCAGGATGCTGACATTCTGGTCACGCTGTCAGCGAAGCATCACCCGACCGAAAACTACATCCACCAGCTTCGCCAGACCCTGCCGAAGGAATTCCCGGGTGTGTCCTTTGCGTTTCTGCCCGCGGATATGGTTGGGCAGATCTTGAACTTTGGACTTCCTGCTCCGATCGATGTCCAGATCGTCGGGAATGATCTCGATGGGAACCACGCTTATGCAGACGGTCTTCTCCGAAGAATCCGGTATGTGCCAGGCACAGCCGATCTGCGAGTTCAGCAACCGTTTGACGAACCTTACCTGCGCGTGCGGGTGGAACGCACGAAAGCGGAGGAACTCGGCTTCAGCGCGCATGACATTGCCCAGAATCTGCTGGTGTCCCTGAGCGGAAGTTTTCAAACGTCCCCTACATTCTGGGTCGATCCAAACAATCACGTGAGTTATGTAATCGCGACCCAGACACCGCAGTATCGAACGGACACGTTGCAAGGCCTCGAGAATATTCCGATCACCGGTGCGGACCCGGCCGCGCCTCCTTCACTTCTGGCCAGCCTCATCGCCATGAAACGCAGCACAGGGATGGCGGTGGTTTCTCATTACAACGTCGCTCCCGTGATCGACATTTTTGGGACGACTGCGGGTCGAGATCTAGGGGGTGTTTCCGGTGACATCGATCGGATCATTCAAGACACGCGCAACGAACTGCCGCGAGGCTCGCGGGTCGTGGTACGGGGCCAGGTCCAAACGATGCGCGCTTCCTACGCCGGCCTGCTTGGAGGGTTAGTGTTCTCGGTTGTGCTGGTGTACCTGCTGATCGTCGTCAACTTCCAGTCGTGGCTCGATCCTTTCATCATGATTTCCGCGCTTCCCGCTGCACTCGCGGGAATTGCGTGGTTTCTTTTCGTCACTCACACCACCCTGAGTGTTCCGGCATTGATGGGAGCCATCATGTGCATGGGTGTGGCGACGTCGAACAGCATTCTGGTGGTGAGCTTTGCCACCGAAAAAATGGGTGAAGGGATGGACTCCGTGAGGGCTGCACTTGAAGCAGGCTTTACACGCTTTCGCCCGGTCCTGATGACGGCGTTGGCGATGATCATCGGAATGGTGCCGATGGCTCTGGGGCTGGGCGATGGCGGCGAGCAAAACGCTCCTCTGGGACGAGCCGTGATCGGTGGGTTGCTCTTTGCAACTGCTTCCACGCTCTTCTTTGTGCCTGCATTCTTTAGTGTTCTGCAGGCGGGTCGTCGACCGTTTCAGGCAAAGAGCAACTGAAGAGAATACGGAGTGGTGGATCGCCATGATAAATCCAATTGAACAACAGCTTCCTGAGAAGGCAAGCGCACCGGAGTCGCCAGCTCCGACATCCCATAAACGTCGGTTGGCGATTCTTCTCGTAGTGCTTCTAGTGATCGGTCTCTTGGTGTCTGGATTCTGGTCGCGTCTTGCGGCCCGCGCAACCCTCCGCACGGAAGCAGAGCAATCGGCTCGCGTATCCGTTTCGGTCGTGTCTCCCAAGCTGACCAAGCCCGCCCAGGAGATCATTCTGCCCGGGAATGTACAACCCTATATCACATCCCCCATATTCGCTCGCACCAATGGTTACTTAAGAAGGTGGTACGCCGACATCGGGGCACAGGTGAAGCAAGGCCAACTGCTCGCTGTCATTGATACTCCCGAGGTCGATCAACAGCTTGAGCAATCCCTTAGCAACCTCAACACGGCGAAAGCGAATCTGGCTCTGGCTGAAATCACGAAGAACAGGTACCAGGGCCTCATCAAGACCAACGCTGTCTCGCAACAGGACGTTGACAATGCCGTGGGTACCTACAACGCGAATAAAGCGATCGTCGAAGCCAGCCAAGCGAACGTGAAGCAACTACAGGCGCTGCAATCTTTCGAGAAAGTCTATGCGCCGTTCGACGGAGTGATTACAGCCCGCAATACAGACATCGGCGACCTTATCAATGCCGGCAGCAACAGCAACGCAAGAACGGACATGTTTCACATTGCCCAGCCCGGGAAATTGCGAGTCTATGTGAACGTCCCCGAGGAGTATTCGCAAGGCATGCGAGTTGGGATGACCGCAGATCTTAGCCTTGCGGAGTTTCCCGGTCGTAGATTCCAGGGAAAGCTCGTACGAACCGCCGATGCAATCAACATGACGACCCGAACCTTGTTGATCGAAATCGATGTTGACAATCCGACTGGCAAGCTGCTGACAGGCTCGTATGCCGAAGTCCATATCTCTGTGCCCGCATCAACCTCCACTTTTCTACTTCCAGTCAATACGCTGATCTTCCGCAGCCAGGGGCTGCACGTCGGTGTCGTGAGAGACGGAAAAGTTATGCTCTCACCCATCACGCCGGGGCACGACTTCGGCGACGAGATAGAGGTCGTGGCAGGTCTCAAGTCCAACGATCAAGTCATCCTCAACCCGCCAGATTCACTCGTGTCCGGGCAGGAAGTGGAAATCGTTTCAGCTACGTTGCCGGGAGACAAGAAATGATGTCCGCTCAAAACAGGGTTGGCGGTGCAGGTTTTGTCCGGTATCTGGTTCCGATCATGATTTCGGTTCTGCCATTTGCGGGATGCACGGTCGGACCGAAGTACCACGTCCCGACAACTCCAGCGCCCCCAGCGTACAAAGAGCAAGGCGACTGGAAGGCAGCTCAGCCGAACGACCAAAACCTCGGCGGAGACTGGTGGAAGATTTTTCAAGACTCGCGCCTTGATGCACTGGAACAACAAATAAAGGTCTCCAACCAGAACCTGAAGGCTGCGGAGGCCCAGTATAGGCAAGCGCGCGCTGTACTCCGTTACAACCGGGCGGATTACTACCCGACGATCACCGCCGGTCCCGAAGCCACTCGGACGCATGTGTCTCAGAGTAGTCCTGTCAACACCATTCAGCGTGGCACGAGTTACAACGATTTTGTAGTTCCATTTGACGCTTCCTACCAGGCTGACGCTTGGGGTCGCGTTCGACGCACGGTCGAGTCAGCTCGAAGAGCAAGCGCAAGCCAGCGCAGCAGATTTGGCCACCGTCGATTTAAGCCTGCATGCCGACCTCGCAATCGACTACTTTCAGGCTCGCAGCCTGGACGCCGAGGAACACCTCCTGCTCTCCACGGTCACCCAGTACCAGGCAGCTTTGGATCTGACCGAAAGCCGGTTCCAGGGTGGAGTTGCCTCCGACGTCGAAGTCGAGCAGGCTCGAACTCAACTTCAAACCGTTCTCGCGCAAGCGATCGATGTAGGCGTGCTGCGGGCCCGGTACGAGCACGCGGTCGCTGTTCTCCTCGGCAAACCTCCCTCCGAGTTCTCTCTCCCGCCGCTTCCTCTCGCCGCGCCGCCGCCCAAGGTTCCCCCCAGCTTTCCATCGGATCTTTTGGAACGGCGTCCTGACATTGCTGCAGGCGAAAGGCGAGTAGCTTCCGCGAACGCTCAGATTGGAGTCGCCAAATCCGCGTACTATCCGGTTATTGGATTGGGCGCCTCGGGCGGATTTGAAAGCTCCACCATCACAACGCTTCTGCAAGGACCGAGTGGCATCTGGGCGCTAGGAGCGTCGGCGGTCGGCACAGTCTTTGATGTGGGGCGGCGTCGAGCTCTGAATGATCAAGCACGTGCCGCCTACGATTATCAGGTCGCTGCGTATCGCGAAAGCGTGCTCTCCGGATTTCAGGAAGTGGAAGACAGCCTCGCTGCGGTGAGGATTCTGGAGCAGGAAGCCGCGGTGCAGGAGGAAGCCGTCGCAGCGGCTCAACATTCCCTCGAACTCTCCATGACACGGTATAGGGGAGGGGTGACCAGTTATCTCGAGGTGATCACTGCGCAGAGTGCAGCCTTGGCAGACGAAGTCACGGCGGTCAACATTCTCGGACGCCGAATGGCGACTACGGTATTGCTGATACAGGCTTTGGGCGGCGGTTGGGATCGGTCGAGCCTTCCGCCACGACCAGAATGCTGCGGCAAGATTGCCAGCAGCGACTCCTCTCATCTTGACTGATAAAAGCGCAGGAGAATTCTTCCTCGATGCGTAGTGACCTTGCTGCGTCCTAAGGCCGTCTTACTTCGTCTTGGACTGGAACTGCCTGGCGTGGCATCAAGTAGCCAATTCTTTTCATTCAAATTCTAGGCCAACTCAAGGAGGGGGAAGCGGCCTGAGCCACTCTTCTCTCAGGCACGCTTCTCTGGGGGCGGGCTTTGTTGCAGGCTCGTACCTTGCAGATAGCATCTGGCGTTCCAAACTCCACCTGATACAAATGTGGCCTCCAAGATGAAGAAACTAGTCGGCCAGACGTCGCTATTGTGCGGAGTAAGGTCATCTATCTCGCAACTCAGGCCAATTCTGGGCTTGGCGGCTACCGTGCAACCGGAGTCAAGCGCGTCCAACGCTCCGACTAATGTCAAGACTCCGACACTCGGAACACTAAGCCACTGCGAAAAGCCTTTGGCCCAATTCTGTCTGTTCAGCCCTGCAGAGCGTTCATACGCAACACGAAATACCGACCTGTGAGGGCCAATTCAAGTCCGAACGCCGCCGTGCCGGAGTGGCCTCAGGCTTGCTTTCGGTATTTATTGAGCGCCAATTCGCCGAAAGGACTCAAGTGATATCGGGATCGAAGTCCTGTCAGCCGGGTAGTCGGCCCCACCGGTCGGCGAGGAGGAATCATGCTTCTAAAGTTAATGAACACCAGGAAAGAATATTCCCTGGCATCAGCTCGCATCGCGTTTGGGGTGGTTTTCTTTGCTCATGGCGCGCAGAAGATGCTTGGCTGGTTCGGCGGATCTGGCTTTTCGGAAACCATCAGCGGGTTTGCCAAATTTGGAATGCCTACCGCAGTCGCATTGTTCGCGATCTTCGTGGAATTTTTCGGGGGTTTGAGTCTGCTGTTCGGACTACTTTCCCGCGTGGCCGCCCTCGCCATCATCATAGAAATGATCGGAGCGGTATTGACCGTCCATATTCACAATGGCTTCTTCATGAATTGGATGGGAAACCAAAAAGGCGAAGGATACGAGTATCACATCCTCACAGTCGCTCTGGCGTTTTTGATCTTGGTCCGGGGCGCCGGGGCAGTGTCTATCGACCATCTGGTGTCTTCGCGTGATGTCAGCAGAAATGGGTCGCGGGGTATGAGCGCAGCACATTAAGCCTTCGGGCGATTGGCCTGCACAGATTTCTCTCAGTCGTCTGGGACGAGGAATTTCTAAAAGGAGGAGTAACTATGTTTCGCTTCCCTTTAACTACGGAACCACAGATTCCTCGGGAACCGTTTAGTTTACAGACACTGGCGAAGGCTTCGCGGCTGCGCGGCGCCACAGTGACTGAAAGCATCTGTCCTTACTGCGCCGTCGGCTGCGGGCAGCTCATCTACAGCAAGGGCGGCGAGCTTATCGATATTGAGGGTGATCCGGAGAGTCCCATCAGCGGCGGGCGCTTGTGCCCGAAAGGGGCCAATGCCTTCCAGCTTGCGGTAAATTCGCATCGCGTCAAGCACGTCTTATACCGCGCGCCTTGCTCCGATCACTGGGAGACGAAAAGCCTGGAATGGGCGCTGGAGCAGATTGCCCAACGCGTCAAGGCAACCCGTGACGCGGATTTCACCGCGCATGACGAGCAAGGCCGATTGCTCAACTCGGTACGAAGTATCGGCACGTTGGGTGGAGCATCGCTCGACAACGAGGAGAACTATCTCATCAAGAAGCTGTTCGGCGGCGGATTGGGAGTGGTGTCGATCGAAAACCAGGCGCGGATATGACATAGCGCTTCGGTGCCCGGGCTGGGCGCCTCCTTCGGCCGCGGCGCGGCTACCAACTATCAGCAAGACATGGCGAATAGCGATTGCATCTTGTTCATGGGATCGAACATGGCGGAGGCTCAACCGGTCGGTTTCCGCTGGCCGATGAAGGCCAAGGAGAAGGGCGCGACCCTGATCCATGTCGATCCGCGCTTCACACGAATGTCGGCCGTGTGCGACGTTTACGTCGGCATCCGCTCCGGCAGCGACATCGCCTTCCTCGGCGGACTCGTGAATTACGTCTTAACTAACGACCGCTGGTTTCGCGAATACGTTCTGGCATACACCAATGCTTCAACCATCATCGAGGAAGGTTTCCAGGACACCGAAGATCTGGCGGGACTGTTCAGTGGCTTCGACGCGCAGGACGACTGCTATGACTCCAAGCAAGGCCATTGGGGCTACGAGAAGTCCGAGAATGGCGGTCCGGTGAAACAGGATGGTTCGACACATGCGCAGGCGAAATCCGCGAAAGGTAGTCACGGGCTTCACGGCCACGCCCTGGATGGCAATTGCGAACCGCACACCTCCCCGAACAAAAACCTGACCGACCCGCATCGCGATCCGGCGCTGCAGCATCCGCGCTGCGTGATGCAGATCCTTCGTCGGCACTTCGCACGCTACACGCCGGAGGTCGTCTCCCAGGTGTGCGGCTGCGCGCCGGAAGAGTTTCTACGCGTGGCAGAACTGCTTTGCACCAACTCCGGTCGCGAACGGACCACTTGCATCGCTTACGCCCTGGGCTGGACGCAGCACACTACCGGCGTGCAGATCATACGCACTGCCGGCATATTGCAACTGTTGCTCGGCAATGTGGGCCGCCCGGGCGGCGGCATTATGGCTCTTCGCGGCCACTCTACGATTCAGGGCGCGACCGACCTCTCTACTCTGTACGACACACTGCCCGGCTACCTGCCACAACCGGCTGCGTACGACGGCGCGCACGAAACTTTGAGTTCCTATATCGAGCATGAAGGGATGGCCACCGGTTACTGGTCGAACTTCAGCAAATTTATCGTCAGCCTGCTCACGGCATGGTACGGAGATGCAGCCAGTCCGGACAACGATTTCAGGTTCTCCTGGCTGCCGCGCGTGGACGCCGACTACTCGCAACTGGCCTTCTTCGACCGCATGGCAAAAGGCGACGTTAAAGGCTACTTCCTTACCGGTCAGAACCCCGCTGGCGGCGGACCCAACGCCGGCCTGCACCGCGCTGGCCTGCGCAACCTCGAGTGGCTCGTTGTGCTCGACTGGTTCGAGACCGAAAGCGCCGTCTTCTGGAAGAACGACCCGAATGCGCCACCGCCCTCTGAGATTAAGACCGAGGTGTTTTTCATTCCCGCCGCGGCCGCTCCAGAGAAGGAGGGCAGCTTAACCAACACACAGCGGCTGATCCAGTGGCACAACAAAGCCGTCGACCCCTCTGACGATTGCCGTTCCGACGCCTGGTTTCTCTACAACCTGGGCAAGCGTCTCAAGCAGATCTATGCCGGCTCGACCGATCCCAAGGACCAGCCTCTGCTGAATCTCACCTGGGACTACGACTTCGACGAGCAACCGCGTCTGCCCGATGGCACGCTCAGCTGCATTGAGGGGGAGCCCGACCTCGAGAAGATTCTCATGGAGATCAACGGCCACCGGCTCGATGAAATCGACCCACGCACCGGGCAGCCTCGTCTTGTGAGCGGCTTCTCGGAGTTGAAGGACGACGGCACAACGGCCTGCGGCTGCTGGGTCTACAGCGGTGTCTTCCCCGAGCCGGGCCGCAACCGGGCGAACGAACGCAAACTCACGGATGACCCGTTCCAACCGGAATGGGGATTCGCTTGGCCAAACAATGTGCGCGTCCTGTACAACCGCGCCTCGGCCGATCCCGAGGGGCGGCCCTGGTCGGAACGGAAGAAATTGGTCTGGTGGGATTCCGAGCAGCGGCGCTGGGTCGGACTCGACAAACCGGACTTCGAGCTGAATAAGCCGCCCGATTATCACCCGCCTTGGGGAGCGACGGGCATGGCCGCTATTGCCGGCAACCAGCCATTCATCATGAAAACCGATGGACTGGGCTGGTTGTACTCGCCGGGCGTCAAGGACGGGCCTCTGCCCACCCATTACGAGCCGGTCGAATCGCCGGTGGGTAATCTGCTCTATCCCAAACACAATAGCAACCCGACAGTCCGCTTTTTCGAAGGACCGCTCAACCGGATTGTCCACACGCCCACAGCCGAGTATCCCGTGGTGGCGACGACGTTCCGTCTCACCGAGCATTACCTGAGTGGGCCGATGAGCCGCTTCAATAGCTGGCTGAACGAATTGCAGCCGGAGATGTTCGCCGAGCTGAGCCCCGAGCTGGCTGCCGAGCACAATATTGTTCACCGCGGCTGGATGACGATCCAAACGGCGCGCGGTCGAATCGAGGCCCGTGCGATGGTGACCCGGCGGCTGCGGCCCTTTGTCATCGAGGGGCGCGTGGTCCACCAGATCGGCCTTCCTTTCCACTGGGCTTTTGCTGGGGAGTCCGTCGGCTCCAACGCCAACGACCTGACCGCGCTCTTAGCCGACCCGAACGTGAGTATGCACGAATGCAAGGCGTTCGCCTGCCAGGTTCATGCCGGGCGGCTTGAAAGCCAAGCTCCGCAGCCGACGGTGCCCACATCGCCCTGGCCGACGCTCGATCCGATCCTGAACACGCCTGCCAGCTCCCAACCCGAAGGGAGGCTCGGACATGGCAAGTAGAGAAAAGGAATTGTCGGCGTTGGTCCAGATCAGCGATCCGCCGCGCGGCCACTTGGCGCAGTTGGTGGACCGCTTGATCTATCCATTCCTGCGCGGCGAACCGCCGAAGCCCCAGACAGCTACCGGATTTTTCACGGACACGACGGTATGCATCGGCTGCAAAGCTTGCGAGGTCGCGTGCAAGCAATGGAACCAGCTGCCCTCGGATGGGTTCAACTGGTCCGGCAATAGCTACGACAACACGACGGCGTTATCGGCCACGACCTGGCGCCATGTAAAGTTCATCGAGCAATTTTCCGACTCAGTGGCCAATAGTCATGCTTCCCTTGACATCGCGCCTGCCGGAACCGGTTTCAACCGATGGCTGATGATGAGCGACCATTGCAAGCATTGCCTCGCAGCCCCTTGCCATCAGGCTTGCCCAACCGGCGCCATCATTCAGAATGAGTTCCAGAACGTCTATATTCAGGCGGACATCTGTAACGGCTGCTCGTCGTGTGTGGCGGCCTGCCCGTTCGGCGTCGTCGCTCGCAGCAGCATGGGCGGTCACTCGCACAAATGCACGCTGTGCTACGACCGCCAGCGGGACGGTCTTGAACCGGCCTGTGCCAAGGCCTGTCCGACTCAGTCCATCCACTTCGGTCCGGTCGACGAACTGCGCGAGCACGCCCGCAAACGTGTGGAGGATCTTCATCGACGCGGCGTCCCGCAGGCGTACCTTTATGGCGACGCCGCCAGCGAGAACTACTCCGAGCTGCATTCGTTCTATCTGCTTGTCGATCGCCCTTCCGTTTATGGCCTGCCGGATGCTCCATTCAATCCCTGGCTGCACATGATGGGAGATTACGTTCGTTCCATCGCTGGTGGCTTGGCCGCTATTGCTGCACTGCTCGTAGTGGTGTTTCTTTCGAAGCCATGAAATGAACAAGAACCTCACATCAGAGTACCTTGTCATCAAACCTCTCTTGCCAGACGAGCGGAGCGAGAGCGGGTATGCAAACAATCCCGTGACCAAGGCGCCCGGGTGGCACGGCACCATCGCCTGGGACGCTTTGTTCAACGGCATGGCGACCGGACTGTTTATGGCCGCCGCAGTCAGCGAGCTGGCAGCGCCCGCGGTCTTCAGCCACATGGCGAAAGTGGCTTATCCGGTCGCTCTCGTGCTTTTGCTCATTGACCTCGGATTGCTCGTGCTCGATCTGGGCGATTCGCTGCGTTTCCATCACATGCTCCGGGTTTTCAAACCTGGTGCGCCCATGTCGTTGGGAACATGGTGTCTGACGATCTTCTCGCTCCCGCTGACCGCGGCGGCGGCGCTCAGCCTGCTGGCCGAAATGGGGATGGACTTCGAATGGGCTCGCATACTGGCAGTAGTCGTGGGCCTGCTGCCCGCCCTCGGCTCCGCGGCCTACAAGGGCGTCTTGCTCAGCACGAACGCGCAACCAGGTTGGAAAGACGCGCGCTGGATTGGAGGTTATCTCACCAATTCGGCACTCCTGATGGGCTGTGCCGAGTTGCTTCTCCTGTCCGCCCTTATGAGGCAAACGCAGGCGACCGCCATCCTGCGCACCGCCCTTATTGTGCTGCTCGTGCTCAATGTGATTCCGTTGGGACTGTTGTTTGCGAATCTCCAACCGACACATGCGCGACTCTACACTCGCGAACAACAATGGCGCCTTGGCGTGCTCATCGCTGCCGGGACGCTGGTCCCTCTGGGCCTTATGCTCCTCAAGGGCGACCTGCTGTTCATATTGCTCGCCGTGATTTTTCTTTTATTGGAGAGTTGGGTGATCCGCTTCGTGTACGTCAGGATCCCGCACACTTTGCCATCGGAAAGCGAACAAAAGACCGCATGACGCCACGATTTTCCCGGCTTTGGAGTTCGTGCATCCGCGCAGGGAATTGTGGCAATAGGTTTGCAATGAGCTCAGTGATTGGAGCTTCGTGGGAGAGGCGGGTACGAATTCAATGTTCTCGAACGTCGATAGTTTGCGGCAACACTGGGGGCGGCTGTTAATCCCTAAATCTCAGCCGCGAGAAGCGGCCTAGGTTATGGTGAGTGAATCTACGGAAACAGATCCCGAGCCCGATTCGGAATTCGCTCCTGGTTTTCTCGGGGAGGATCGGCATGAACTTGTGGCAAAGCTCGCATACGAACACTGGGAAGCGAGAGGGCGTCCGATCGGCTCGCCAGAAGTCGACTGGCTGGCCGCGGAAGAATCTCTATACAAGTGGTTGGTTGTCCAAGGCACCGTTCCCGAGTTAAACGATGAAGGGTCGTCTATGCAAGGTGCGCTTTATGAATAGGCGGAGCCAAAAAGGATTCCAGCCGGGCTCGGCTTCAGGAGTGGTTCTCCTTTTCATCCTCGCTATTGGGCTCGTCTCGGCCGGCGGCCGTGTCAAAGCTGAATTCTCCGGTGTCGGGCAGACGGCATCGACTCAAAAGCTGAGCGGACAAATGCCCGCCGATTTTCAGCGCGAAGTGGAAAGGGTTGTAGCCGAACTTGACCAGATCGAAAACGCCACTCTCCGGGAGATGGACAAAGGCGTACTCGATCGGGAGCACCAGATCCGCACCCTAGGAAAGTTGCTCCTCTTCGACAAACATCTGTCGGTGGACCAGAACGAAGCCTGTAGTTTTTGTCACACGCCTGAAACGGGATTTACCGGTCCGATCGAGTCACTGAATCTGACCACCGTGTCCTATCCGGGTTCTGTCAGGACTCGTTTCAGCAATCGGAAACCCCAGAGCTACATGTACGCTCCGTTTGCACCGGTGCTGCATTACAACCAACTTCAGGGCGACTTTGTCGGCGGGAATTTCTGGGATATGCGAGCCAGCGGTTACCATTTGCAGAGTCCGAGTGCGGAACAGGCCCAAGGTCCTCCGACCAATCCCGTAGAAATGGGATTGCCAGACTCAGCCTGCATTGCCTATCGACTTTCGCAGGCACCCTACCGAAAACTCTTTGAGTCCGTTTGGGGATCCGATTCGTTTGCGATCGAGTGGCCAAGTGATGTCAAGCGAACCTGCTCGACTCCATCTCCGCCGCCGGCGAATGATCCATATCCGGTTCATCTGAATGCGCAGGACCGTGCCCGGGCAGATCATGTTTACGACGAATTCGGGCTAGCAATTTCAGCCTACGAAGTATCGCCAGAGGTAAGTCCTTTTACTTCGAAATTTGATTACGTTCAGGCAGGGAAAGCACAGTTCACGCCACAGGAAGCGTTGGGCTACCAGCTATTTCGTGGAAAAGCACGATGCAACGAGTGTCATCGGGATGGCGGACCTGGCGAAGAGCCGCTCTTCACCGACTTTACCGCCAGCAATCTGGGTGTTCCCAGAAATCCTGCTGTCCAGATATATTTCGAAGGTCCACTGGATCAGTCCGGGTATTCGCCCAACCCCGGCGGCATGTCGTATGTGGATCCTGGCGTTGGCGGATTTTTGCTTCGGCTGAAAAGCCTGAGCGGGCAACTCAATCCTGATTCGGAGTGGATCAAACTCGCTCCCCAATTTACTGGTAAGTTTCGCGTACCGACGCTTCGTAATGTTGACATGCGTCCGCGCCCCGATTTCGTGAAGGCGTATATGCACAACGGTTACTTCAAGAGCCTTAAGGAAGTGGTGCACTTTTACAACACGCGGGATGTACTGCCAAGGTGCGACACGGGAGCACCGGGGGAAAAGATTTCATGCTGGCCAGCACCGGAGAACCCGACGAATATCAACCATCGGCAACTTGGTAATCTCGGCCTCACAGAGCAGGAGGAGGCCGCAGTGGTCTCGTTCTTAAAGACCTTGACCGATGGATCTTCAGTGCCACATCAGTGACCCATATAAGGTGTAAAGGTAAAGATGGACTCTTACGGAGAGGTGAATGCAACAGCTATGAAGGTTGACCAAATTCTTCGTTTCCAAACCAACCGTCGTCGTTGGCTCAAACTGGGCTTGCTTTCAGCGGCTGCGACTCCGCTTTCTCGTACGATGCTCGCTGCACAATCGGAGCCGCAAGCATGCGCACCTTCCATTCCCCAGCACGGCGAGCCGTCCAATGGAGGTTCGTGCCCATATCCAATTCCTTGGCTCGACAAGAACGGCAATCACAATCAGGCCGCCATGCCGAATGTCGAGCTTTCCAGCATCTATCACTTCAAAGGAAAATTGGCTCGCTGCAACGGATTTCACGGCATGGGCACGGACAACAAAGGCAACCGGCTGGCTTGGGGCACTCCCACCACCGACTACAGTTATATGGCAGGGAAATATTGGGCGGCACGCCGGACGCACGAAGCCGTTTTCGCCCATACCTGACTGACGCTATTTAAGGGACCGGCGGTCCCCGCGAATCAGATTCACGATTTTCATTCGCCAATTTCGTCCGAGGGCCTCTATTGGGTTACACCCGTCCCCTCCACTGGACTCACCTTCAGTGCAGATGGCAAAATTGCGACCCTGCAAATGAATGGGCTGCCGATCATCGATCAGCCACGTTGGCCAGCGATGGATGCCGCAGCAACTCCGGCATTCCTCGATTTCAAGCTCGTGTTCAAGTCAATAGGGGAGCCGGTCAAGTACGAAGATCCGAAGCGTCAGTACCGTTTTGAAGGCTTCAAAGCAACGGCCCAACTCGAGGCGACCGTCAGCGTGCCGTCGATCGATTTCATCTTCAAGACGGATTCGCTCGAAACGTCGAAGGCCGATTTCGCAGTGATGGGCAATGAAGTGAACGGCAAATACTACGAAGAGGAGAAGCGCTGACATGCTGGCTGGAATGTGAGCCGCTTGACGATCATGCAGGTCCAACGATTGAATCAATCAATCAGCGAAAGAACCAAATCATCCACTAAATCCCTAGAGATGAACGCGCCTAGCTCTACAAGTCCGCTTCGGGTTTTGTCCCAGATGGTCACGGGACCGCTGAGTCGCGCGGCCATCTTTCTGGTGCTCAAAATCAAGCCCGAGCCTGAACACCTCGCCGGCATACGGTCATTCTGCGCCGATTTTCCCGCCATCGTTCGCGCGGTGGAATTCCGCGATGTGGAGGCCGGCCTTACCTGCATTCTTGGTATTGGTTCCAAAGGTTGGGATCAACTCTTCGGCTCACCACGCCCCGCAGAACTGCATCCCTTTCGTGAAATTTGCGCTGGCTCCCGCCTGGCTGTTTCTACCCCCGGCGATCTGCTCTTTCACATTCGCGCCAGACGAATGGATCTCTGCTTCGAACTTGCCACGCAAATCATGGCGAAGATCGGAGGCTCGGTTAATCCCTCGGACGAAGTGCACGGATTCCGTTATTTTGACGATCGCGACCTATTAGGATTCGTCGACGGCACGGAAAATCCGACCGGCGATGCAGCGTCCGATGCGGTGCTCGTTGGCGACGAGGACCCCACATTCGCGGGAGGCAGCTACGTGATTGTGCAGAAATACACCCACGATCTGGATGCCTGGAACGCGTTGCCGACGGAAGTCCAGGAGCGAATCATCGGTCGCAAGAAATTATCCGACATTGAATTAGACGATGCAGTGAAACCCACCTCCGCGCACAGCGCGCTGACTACCATCGTCGAGAACGGCGAAGAACAGAAGATTCTCCGCGATAACATGCCGTTTGGACGACCCGGGCACGGGGAGTTCGGCACGTATTTCATCGGCTACAGCCGCTCGCCGCGCACGATCGAACAGATGTTGGAGAACATGTTCGTCGGCCGGCCCCCGGGTAACTATGATCGCCTGCTCGATTTTAGTCATGCCCTCACCGGAAACCTTTTTATGTTCCGTCTGCGACCTTCCTCGACGGCCTCGGACAGGGCGAGGCAGATGTTCCTGCCTCCGAACAGCCAGGCGTCGCATCAGAATCTAAGCAGTCGGATACTTCAAGAGACGATGGTTCTCTGAGCATCGGCTCACTCAAAGGAGATCTACCGCATGAATAACCTGCATCGTGAACTCGCCCCCATTTCCGATGCTGCGTGGGCCCAAATCGAAGACGAGGTAGCTCGTACTTTCGAACGATACATTGCCGGACGAAGAGCAGTGGACGTAAAGGCGGCGGCCGGTTCTGCTCTATCCGCCGTGGGTACAGGCCACTTGCACTCGATTCGTGCGTCGCGAGAAGGAGTCGAGGTCCGTCAGCGCGATGCGAAGGCACTGATCGAATTGCGAACTCCATTCGAGCTGAGCCGTGAGGCCATTGACGACGTCGAACGCGGTGCCAACGACTCCGATTGGCAGCCCGCAAAGGACGCCGCCCGCCAGATTGCCTTTGCCGAAGACAGTGCCGTGTTTGAGGGATATCCGGATGCCAACATCGTGGGAATTCGCCAGAGGACGAGCAATCCGAAAATGCCTCTTCCCGCGGATGTCCTTCAATATCCCGACGCCATCGCGCAGGGCTTGAGCCAACTGCGAATGGCTGGAGTCAATGGTCCCTATGCGGTCCTGCTCGGCGCTGAGGCTTATACGCTGCTGTCGGAAACCAGCGATCACGGATATCCCGTGTTGGAGCACGTCAAGCGCCTGGTGAAGGACAAAATCATTTGGGCTCCGGCGATTGAGGGAGCCTTTGTGCTAACCACAAGAGGTGGCGACTTCGAATTGCACCTCGGGCAGGATCTCTCGATAGGCTATCTATCTCACACCGATACTTCTGTGCGCCTCTACCTGCAGGAGACCTTCACCTTTTTGCTGCTGACTGGCGAAGCGTCGGTGGTGCTACAGAAATAGTCCTAGGCAAGAAAAGCTCGGTTGTGTGGAAGGCTTTCTAGGCAGCCTCGTTTTTTGCTTGCGATGGCACAGCGCCCAACTGCTGCATCATACCGAGAACGTCCCAGTTGCTCCAGCTCTCGACGAATTTGCCATCCTTCACCCGGTGACAGATGATTCCGCTGTTAGCAATGCGTCGGCCGGTGGCGGGAATGCCCGCGAGGTCGCCGTTGTGGGTGGCGGTGGACGTCCATCGAGTCACAACGATGTCGCCCTCGCAAATCTGATCCTCGATTTTGAAGTGAATATCGGGAAACGCGTTGAGGTAGTACCGCACAGCGTGTTTGTACCCCTCAAGTCCCTTGAGTGGGGTGGGCGACTGCGGGTCATGAGAAACGTAATCAGGAGACAGCAACTCATCCGCCGCTTCCGGGCAGTGGTTGTTCCAGAGCTCCTCATAAAGTCGGCGAGCAAGCTCCTTATTATCGGTGACCACGTGGCCTCCTCCTCATGGAATTTCGGATTGTTCTCGCGCAGCGTCGGAGCAATTCAATTTACCGATCGGACATCAGGAGCGGAGACACGCTGCGACAATGCAGCACACATCATAGAACCTGCCGATGCGTTGTCAAGAGGATGCCCCGGTATGCGGCCTCGCGGTTCTTATGTGAAAGCAAACGATTCAACTTAGCGATGGGCGGCATTGTTGAATGTCACGCATGGTTAAGCTGCGGCAGAAGAATTTGGAAGATGAAAGCCTGAATCTTGCGGCTCTCAGAATTTGACATCGCTACGGAAGATTTGATATACGCCAATAACACTGTGCGGGTGGCGACGGCTCTGTTCGTCTTCGAGCCATGCTTGGGGACCAAGTCAGTCTTGCGGCAATTAAGGACCTCCCGCGGACTAGTGGCAAAAGCATCTGACAAATCGGGGATGGCGCCCGCAATAGCGGAGAAAAGGTGCCATCGCGGCTGGCAGATCTAGTCCGTCAGGTCGGGGAGGCCGGAAGACTTCTGCGATGGCCCACGCCTTGCGTGTGAATTCGGGCAACAGGATCTACGGAGACGAACGATGCTCTCAAGCCCAGACCGCCAGGCAGGAATATTATCCCTTCGGACATGCGGCTTCGCCGGGATTCTGTTGCTCAGCGCCGTGTCGGTAATTGCGCAGTCGGCCCTTACTTCGCTTCGCGGAAACGTCGTGGATATCACGGGTGCCGCTGTAGCAGGCGCTCAAGTGACCGTGAAACAGCTAGACACCGGCGTGGTCCGTGCACAAACCTCCAACCGCAACGGTGAATATCAGTTCCCGCAGCTTACGCCGGGCGTTTACGCGGTCACTGTCACCGCTCCGGGATTCGGTATTCAGACCAAACGAGCTGAATTTCTGGTGAGCCAACCGGCCTCGCTCAACTTCACGCTTTCTGTGCAGAAGGCGGCAACGACCATCGACGTAAACGCGGAGGATACGGCGATCAACACTACGGATGCCTCGATTGGAAATTCCGTAGGTATTCAAACCATTCAAGGCCTTCCCATGGAGGGCCGCAATGTTCCCGATTTGCTCAGCCTGCAACCCGGCGTTCTCTACCTCGGATACACCCACGATCAGGTGTTCGATAGCCGGAGCGGTGCGGTGGCTGGGGAGCGCTCCGATCAGGGCAACATCACGCTCGATGGAATCGATAATAATGACCAGGCTACCGGAAAGGCATTTAGCGGCGTGATGCGCTCGACTCTCGACTCCGTGGAAGAGTTCCGCGTAACCACCACAAATGCGAACGCCGACTCCGGTCGATCGTCGGGTGCCCAGATCAATATGGTCACGCGCAGCGGCACCAATCAGGTTCACGGTAGCCTCTACGAATACAACCGCAATACTTTTTTTGCGGCGAACGACTGGTTTAATAAGCAAGCCGAGATCGAGCAAGGATTTCCCAACAAGCCGGGCAAAGTGCTCCGAAACACCTTTGGCGGCGCGCTCGGCGGCCCAATCCGAAAAGACAAGCTATTTTTCTTTGCGAATCTGGAGCGGCAGTCGACCGCGGAGAATGTGCAGGAAACCCAAACCGTCCCGACCGCCTTAATGAGAGCCGGCAACGTAAGCTATCTGCACACCACTAGCACCGGCAGCGGGTCGTCGACCAGTACAATCACGCTCGATGAACCGCAGATAGCGACCATGGATCCAAACTGCTCGGCCCTTGGAACCTGTCCGCTGGGGCCGGGGGTGAATCCTGCCATCCTCTCTTTACTCAATTTATATCCATTGCCGAACGGAAACGTTTCCGGGGATGGGTATAACACGGCTTCCTATACGTGGTCTGCTCCGGACCCAGCTACCTTGAACACTTCGATCGTTAAGTTGGACTGGATTCCAAGCGATCGCCATCGCCTCTTCGTCCGGGGTAACCTGCAGGACGATACCGCCGATTCGGCGCCGCAATTCCCTGGGCAGACCTTCAGTCTGGTTCAGCGAACCAACACCAAGGGGATCGCGGCGGCAGATACCTGGATGATCGGCAGGAACATGATCAACAACATCCGGTACGGGTTTACCCGCGAGGGATATTCCGATCGCGGCACGGGGAACGGTCCTTACAATACTTTCGTCGGTCTCAGCAACATTTATGCCGAAACCCGAAACTCCCTCATTACCGTCCCCGTCCAAAACCTGGTTGATGATTTCAGCTGGATTCATCACAACCACTCGTTTCAGTTTGGCGCCAATTATCGCCTCATCCACAACAATGATTCCACCGATGCTAACTCCTATAACAGTGCCATTGGAACCCAAGGTTGGATCGGCAATTTCGGGGCGGCGGGCAACACTTTCGATCCCAGCGCATTTGGCTTTCCTTCTGTCGACTCCAACTTCCAACTCTCCTATGACAACTCCATGCTTATTCTTGCCGGCCTGATTTCATACATTACCAATCAGTACAACTACCAAATCGCCACAGGCGGGCAAGCCGGAAACTTGCTTCCGCAAGGCCAGTTCATCGACTACAACTTCAAGAACAATGAGTTCGAGTATTATGCCCAGGACGCATGGCGGGTGAAATCCAATCTGACCATAACTTTCGGGTTGAGGCATACCCTGTTGCAGACTCCTTATGAGGTCAACGGACAGCAGGTCACGCCGAACCTTGATTTGAATAGCTGGTACCTCACGCGTGCAGAGCAGGCGGTGCAGGGAATTACCGATCAGCCGTTCTTCAGCTTCACGCCGGGAGGACAGGCTCGCGGCGGAGCCCCTTACTGGCCTATGCAAAAAACGAATCTTGCTCCACGCTTTGCCATTGCCTATTCTCCCGACGCCAGCAAGGGTATTCTGCACACCCTATTCGGCGATGCCGGAAAAAGTTCGATTCGGGCTGGCTTTGGAGTCTACTATGATCATTTCGGCCAGGGAATTGTGAGCTCTTTCGCACAATACGGTTCCTTTGGACTTTCCGGAAGTTCGGCGGTGAATGGCTTCACGTCCGACAATGCGCCGCGTTTCGCCGCACTGCAAACCATCCCGGATACGGTTGCTCCACCTTCCAACGTGACCTACCCATTTGAACCAAGTACAACCGGCGACGCTTATGGATGGGGTATCGACAATCGCGTCAAATCTCCTTACTCCTATGCGATGAACGTGTCGATTCAGCGTGAACTGCCCAAGGGCTTCCTAATCGAAACCAGCTATGTTGGAAGGATGGGACGGCACCTGATGCAGCAGATCGACTTCGCGGAATTCCTGGATCTCGTCGATTCGAAGTCCGGGATGGACTATTACGCGGCAGCGTCTATTCTTTCGAAAGCTGGGTTTGCTGGTCAGTCAACGGTGGCTCCCATACCGTATTGGGAGAACCTCTTTCCGGACGCCGCAGGCCTCGACCACGGTGGCGATGGCGCGTCCGGTAACAGCGCAACCCAGAACATCTATAACGACTGGTGGAAAAATAATCCACTCAATTCCACTCTGAACATTTATTTCATGGATGTGTTTTGCGACCCAGGCTGCGGCGGACAGACCGGCAGGTACGTGGATCAGCAATTCGGTTCGCTCTATGGCTGGGCATCAATCGGTACAAGCAGTTACAACGCCGGTCAGTTGACATTGCGTCATGCCATGAGTCACGGAGCGCAGATCGATTTTAACTATACGTTCTCCAAATCTCTGGACCTGGGTAGCGATGCCGAGCGCCAGTGCGTCCAATGCAGTGGGTCCGGCTCGGGTATTACCTCGTTTGGCTCCATAACCAATACCTTTAATCCAAGACTCAACCGCGGGATATCGGACTTCGATACCACGCATCTGATTACTGCGGACTGGGTCTATCTGCTGCCGTTTGGGCACGGGAGGAAATTTCTGAACCAGGGGAATGGATTCGCTGATGCGATCGCGGGAGGGTGGCAATTCTCCGGCTTGACGCGCTGGACTAGCGGTCTTCCCTTCAGTCTGCTTGCCGGCAATGGATGGCAAACGAACGCCAGCACGGAAAGCGCATTGATACGCACTGGCCCCGTAGCGCTGCACAAACATCTTGTCAACGGCGCGCCTGAAGTCTTTGCCGATCCCAATGCCATCATCGCGGGTCTTTCGACGGGCTATCCGCTGCGCTACCCTCTGCCGGGCGAGGCGGGCGAACGCAACAACTTCCGCGGCGACGGCTTCTTCGGAATCGACAGTGCATTGAGCAAGGAATGGATACTCCACGAGCAGCACAAGCTGAAGTTCGCGTGGGAGGTTTTCAACGTCACCAATTCAGTTCGATTCGACACTAATCCGCTCACTTCTCTTCAAAACCAGACCAATATAGGCGAGCTTGGCATCTACGGAAAGACACTCACTTTGCCAAGAGTACAGCAATTCTCGCTGCGCTTTTTGTTTTGACAAATTCCCGTGCATCGACTCAATATCGGTCGCCGTTTAATGATTTGCCTCGGCTTCGTTTTCCTCGCGATGCTCGTGGGGAATGGCGTCTTACTCTGGCATTTCCACCAGGCTCGTGAGTATGTCGTTATCACGACTCTGTTGACGCTGCCTGTCGCGGCCCTCCTTGTGCTGGCGATCACGCGCTCTATCACTCAGCCACTCGAAAGATTAATCGAAGGAGTGACTGCCTTAGCCGAAGGTGATTTCAGTCATCGTGTGCCCGAAGCCGGAAACAATGAAATCGCGAGCCTGGCCAGGGCTTTCAACGACATGACTGTGAGACTGCAGGGACTTTACCGCGAGTTGGAGCGCCGAGAAACTTACTTTTCCGAGGCGCAAAGACTCAGCCGTAGCGGCAGTTTCGTCTGGCATGTTTCGAGCGGAGAAATCTTTTGGTCGGCAGAAACCTTTCGAATTTTTGAACTTGAGCCGACGACGAAAGTCACGGTTGAGATGATCGTCGAACGAACTCACCCCGAAGACAGAGAATTGGTGCAGCGCTCCATCGAGCGGGCTTCAAGTGAAAAAATACAATTTGATCTGGAACATCGGCTGCTGATGCCAAACGGTTCTGTCAAGCACGTGCACGTCGTGGCAGGTGCCTCGACGCTGGAGGCGGGACGATGCGAGTTTGTAGGAGTGGTGACTGACATCACGGAGCGCAAGCGCGCAGAGCAGAAATTTCGAGGGCTCTTGGAATCCGCCCCGGATGCCATGGTTGTAATGAATCGACAGGGCCAGATCGTATTGGTCAACGCGCAAGTTGAGAAATTGTTTGGCTATCAGCGGGATGAACTGCTGCAACAGGAGATTGAAATTCTTGTTCCCGAGCGCTTTCGTGGCCTGCATCCTGGGCATCGCGCGGCATTCTTCTCCCAGCCCCGCGTGCGTCCGATGGGCCAGGGTTTGGAACTGTATGGACGGCGCAAAGACGGAACCGAGTTTCCGGTAGAGATCAGCCTCAGTCCTCTGGAAACGGAAGAAGGTGCCTTTGTCTCTGGCGCGGTTCGGGACATCACGGAGCGCAAGCGGGCAGAGGAGGCGTTGCGGCGCAGCGAGCGCTACCTGGCTGAAGCGCAAAGGTTGACCCACAGCGGATGCTGGGCCTGGGATCCGCATACCGAAGAGATCTTCTGGTCACAGGAGATGTTTCGCATTCTTGACTATGAACCGGAGAAGACGAAACTCACCTCGTCCACTCTTCTGGATAGAGTTCACCCGGAAGATCGATCGATTGTACGGGGGAGAGCGGTGGAGGGAGTCGGCATAAAAGGAGGGAAGGAATTCGGCGGGGACTACCGTATCGTTCTTCCGGATGGGACCACAAAGCACCTTCACTCGATGGGCTATCCCGTGCTCAACGAGTCCGGTGAAATTACGGAAGTCATCGGCATCACCATGGATGTGTCAGAGCAACATGCTGCAAAAACCGCTCTGGAGACCGCATTCCAGCAAATAGAGAAGCTGAAGGACCAGCTTTATAAAGAGAACATCGCGCTACGCGAAGAAATCGATCGCTCCTCAATGTTTGAGGAGATTGTGGGCGAGTCACCCGCGGTGCATGCCGTGTTAGGCCGGGTGGCCAAGGTCGCGCCCACCGATTCCACCGTTCTCGTCACCGGAGAAACCGGCACGGGCAAGGAGTTGATTGCCAGGGCTATCCATCGCCGATCTTTACGATCTGACCGCGCCTTCGTAAGCGTTAATTGCGCAGCCATACCACAAACGTTGATCTCGTCCGAGCTGTTCGGTCACGAAAAAGGTGCATTCACGGGGGCGAGTCAGCGGCGTCTCGGCCGGTTCGAATTGGCCGAGGGAGGCACCATATTTCTCGACGAAGTAGGTGACCTTCCCGCAGAAACTCAGATTGCCCTCTTGCGGGTCCTTCAGGAACGTGAGTTTGAGCGTGTCGGCGGCAACAAGGTGATCCGCGCGGACGTTCGCGTAATTGCGGCAACCAATCGGGACCTGGAGGCCGCAATTGATGCTGGCACGTTCCGCAGCGATCTCTACTATCGGCTCAACGTCTTTCCCATTGAGATGCCGCCACTACGGAAGAGAGGGGAGGACATCCAGATCTTGGTGGAATATTTCATCGACCGTTATGCCAGCAAGGCGGGAAAGAAAATACGTCGTATCGAACGGAAGACCCTTGAAAAACTTCAATCGTATGCTTGGCCGGGCAATATTCGGGAGCTGCAAAATATAGTCGAGCGTTCTGTGATTGTATGCGAGTCGGAGACTTTTGCCGTCGACGAGAGCTGGCTTTCGCCACCTTCGGAGCAAAGCAAAGAATCGCTGGCGCTCCCATTTAGAATATCGCCTCTTCAAGAGAAAGAAATGATTGAGGCAGCCCTGGCAGAAGCCCGGGGCCGGGTGTACGGCCCAAACGGCGCTGCAGCCAAACTCGGAATTCCTGCTTCTACCCTCGACTCAAAGATCAAAGCGCTGAAAATCAAT
The DNA here is from genome assembly GCA_963818935.1 of uncultured Acidobacteriaceae bacterium. Lineage (GTDB taxonomy): Bacteria > Acidobacteriota > Terriglobia > Terriglobales > Acidobacteriaceae > Sulfotelmatobacter. The sequence goes on along the minus strand of CAWFUK010000091.1, from coordinate 114,606 downwards.
AAGCATCTTTTCAAGACTTAGCAGGCTCGTTCGTCCGCGGCTGTTGGAAAACTCATTCCACGCGAAAAAAGCTCCAAAGAGCTTCGCGCGACGGGTGCCCAAAGCGACTCTCTTGCCGCGGACATCCTCTCTACCCTAAATCCTGGGCTCCTCTGGGACATGGACTTCTCCAAACATTAGGCCCGATAAAACAGCCACAGAAAACCACGAAATTCGTGAATCACCGAATTTCGCGAACATTTGTTTAAGCTAAGTCTTTCGTAATGAGTAATTTACAGATGGAATCCGTCGTGCACTTATCAACTGCGCAATGTTGAAAATCAGACGGTTTGAGGATAAGGGCATGGTGATCTTCCTTCTGAGTGGCCGAATCCAGGAAATGCACATACCGGATTTGCAGAAGCTTCTCGAAAACGAACCAAGAAACACGACGGTGGCCATAGATCTAAGTGAGGTTAGGCTAGTGGACCGCCAAGTCATCAAATTCCTTGCCACTTGCGAGACCAAAGGTCTCCAGCTCAAGAATTGCCCATTGTATGTCCGGCAGTCGATCGACTCGGGGGCTGGAGGGTCGGAGTTCGACTAAGAGCATTTTGAGACGTTTGAAAACAGGGCCGATTCTTGGAAAATAGGTGTTGACTCACGGTGCGGAGTTCCGGCGGCAAGTCGCACCTGAAAAGGTTGGAATCTTGTAGACAGAACGAACGTTGAGCGATTTCGAGGTGAGCAACATGGCTTCGCAGAATCTAGTTCCTCAAGATCAGAGCTTTGGACCACAAGGCACATATCGGGTCCGCGAATTCACAGGGCCAGAGCGTCTTGGTTTTCCAGTCAAGAGCCTCCCCTCCCGAGACCGTCCCACGATGACGACTAGGCTGGCAGAAGATTGCATGGCTGGCATTGTCGGAACCAGCGGGGCTTTGAACCAAGTCGTGGATTTGGTGCGGACAGTCGCGCCGACGGAATCCACCGTCCTGATTGAGGGCGAAACCGGCACCGGCAAGGAACTCATCGCGCGAGCCATTCATGACCAGAGTCCAAGACGTAATCGTCCGTTTGTAAAACTGAATTGCGCGGCCATCCCGCTGGGATTAATCGAAAGCGAACTCTTCGGCCATGAACGTGGCGCATTCACTGGCGCAGTGGCGCGGAGGGCTGGCCGTTTCGAAGTCGCCGACGGTGGAACTTTATTCCTGGATGAGATCGGCGATCTGCCGCTCGAATTACAGGCCAAGTTGCTGCGTGTCCTGCAGGAGCAGGAGTTCGAGCGACTGGGCAGCAGTGTTACTCATCGAGTGAACGTGCGGCTGATCGCCGCTACCCATCGCAACCTAGCCGCTATGGTTCAGGAAAAACAGTTTCGCAGCGATCTCTATTACAGGTTGAACGTGTTCCCGGTTTCGGTGCCGCCGTTACGGGCGCGCCTTGAAGACATCCCTCTGCTGGTGATGCATTTTGTGCGGACTCATGCCAGCCGCATGGGCAAGCATATCGACGAAGTCTCAAATGAAGCGATGGAAGCTCTGGTTCAATATTCCTGGCCGGGAAACATCCGCGAACTGCAGAATTTCATTGAACGCAGCGTCATCCTGAGTCCGGGCTCTACTTTGTGCCCGCCGATCACACAGCTGAAGCAAATGCCGAGGTCGGACAACGGTTCGGCGGTCACGCTCGAAGATGCCGAGCGCGTGCATATCTGTAAGACCCTTGAGCTGACGAAGTGGGTCGTAGGAGGCTCCAGAGGAGCGGCGGTCCGATTGGGAATCAAACGATCCACATTATACTTTCGGATGCGAAAACTGGGCATCTCGCGTACGGCACAGCAATGTGCCTGATGATCGCATCGGCATCAACGAATTGATTTGCCAGGCTCGACCGCTTCGCGAAAGCCCTGTACTGCAATAATTAGGCCGTCTCGGTTTTGGTTCTTGGCTAAATGTCAGTAGGAATCAAATGCATGGAGGCATCTACCTTCGCGCTGTCTTTTCTCCCTCGCACATGGCAACTGATAGCCATCAAGCAATTTTCTGCTCTCCTCTCGATCCTTGGTTCTTCACCGAGTTCGACTCTCGTTGATTTTCATCTCAGTTATCCTGTTGGACAGTCGATTAGTCACTGTCAAGCAATTGACACTTTCCGTTTACAAATTCCGCCCGCATTAATTCATCCTCACAGCCATACGCGGTCATCAGCACCAATTAGGTTGATGTGGCGAAATCTCGGTTTGGAACTCTTCGTGCTTTATTAACGCTGGCAAGGTGACCTCGAAAAATTGAGGTTTCCCTATTCGTGATTCACAGATCCGGATTAGACAGTGCCGATCGATAGAGAAACACTAGGCTGAAAAAGGGGGCTACCGATGTCGACAGCGAAAGTTGGAGTCGAAGCACGTCCACCGCTTCCACCATTCACTCGTGAATCCGCAGAATTGAAGGTACGGCGTGCGGAAGACCTCTGGAACACTCGGGACCCAGAGAAAGTAGTCTTCGGATACACCCGAGATTCCCGATGGCGAAATCGTGCGGAATTTGTGAATGGGAGCGAGGATATCATCGCATTTCTGAAGCGCAAATGGGCGAAAGAACTCGAGTATCGCCTTATCAAGGAGGTATGGGCCTTCGGCGGGAGCCGCATAGCCGTCCGGTTTGCATACGAGTGGCGAGACGATTCGAACAACTGGTTCCGATCTTATGGAAACGAGAACTGGGAATTCGATGAGAACGGACTCACTCGCCTTCGATTTGCTTGCATCAATGACCTGCCCATCAAGGAATCCGACAGGAAGTATCGCTGGTCGCTGGGGCGCCGTCCTGACGATCACCCAGGATTGAGTGAGTTGGGTCTCTAGCCCGTTGACTCCGGTCCGCTCGCCTGCGTCAGGAACGAGATGCAAGAGCGCAATACGGGCTATGCGCAGATTTCGTGGATGGTGGCTCGGCCGCAACACCTTTAAGGGACTACAAAGAAAACGAGGACACTAGATGACGAGTACAACAACCATAGGTCCACTGCAGACTTCAACCACCACCTGGAAAATCGACCCGGCTCACTCTACCGCTGAGTTCAAAGTCCGCCACATGATGATCGCCAATGTGAAGGGAAATTTCTCTAAGATTTCAGGAGCTCTGTTTCTCGATGAATCTGACTTGGCGAACTCTCGTGCAGAAGCCTCAATCGATGCTACTTCCATCGAGACTCGCGAAAGCCAGCGAGATGCTCACCTCAAGAGCGCCGACTTTCTTGACGTGGAAAAGTTCCCCACCCTACGCTTCAAATCCACGAGCATCAGCATCGTCAAGGATGGAGAATTGTCAGTAGAAGGCAATCTTACGATCCACGGCGTCACTCGTAAGGTCCGCTTCGCAGTAGAAGGGCCAACTCCGCCGTCAAAAGATCCCTGGGGCAACACTCGTGTTGCGGTCTCGGCAGTGACGAAAATCAATCGAAAAGATTTCGGCTTGACCTGGAACGCCGCGCTCGAGACTGGCGGCATTCTGGTTGGTGACGAGGTCACCATCACCCTAGAGGTTGAGTTCGTGAAGGCCTAGCCGAAACTGGAGAGCCGCAAACTTGGTCGCATCTTGCCGCAGTCTGGCAACGGATCGCGGTATCGTGGTTAACCAGCGTCGCTGTCGCAATGGTCTCGCGGGATCCACGGAGCCTGCAGGCCGAGGCGGCGATGGCAGGGCGCGCCCCGCTCTAATAGCAGGCGAGCTATCCACGGCAATTACTTTCCCGATTCAGCGCATTCGGGAAATCGAAAGGGGGGCAAGTGCCAGACATTCTCGGTGTACACCACGTGACGGCAATTGCAGGAGATCCTCAGAAGAATATTGATTTCTACGCAGGCGTGCTTGGCTTGCGGCTGGTGAAGATGACTGTCAACTATGATGATCCGACAACCTATCACCTCTACTACGGAGACGGGCAGGGTCATCCGGGTACAATCATGACTTTCTTTCCCTGGCCGGGCGCAATGGCCGGTCGAATCGGCACCGGACAATTGACGGTCACCTCCTTCGCTGTGCCTGAAAAGTCGCTTGGCTACTGGAAGGCCCGCCTCATAGAGAGCGAAACACCACTCGAGGAAGGGAGGTCGGAATTTGGGGAGGAGCTCTTATTCTTCACCGACCGGGACGGGCTGCAATTGGAATTGATTGCCACGCCGTACGCGAATCCCGATCACATATGGAATCGCGGTCCGGTGCGGGCGGACGTTGCCATCCGTGGCTTCCACCACGTTACATTGTCGGAAAGCAACTACGACAGAACAGCGTCCTTACTCACTGAGACGCTCGGTTTTAAGCGAGTTCAGGAACACGGCGCGCGCTTTCGCTTTGCCGCCGGCAAGGGACTGCCCGGAACGATTGTCGATCTGATTGGCGCTCCTGAGGGTCGTCCAGGCCGAGTTGCGGTCGGTACTGTCCATCACGTCGCCTGGCGCACCCCTACTGATGAGCAGCAAGTGGCGTGGCGGAAAACCCTAAGAGGACTGCAGTACGATGTGACGCCAATCATCGACCGGACATATTTTCATTCGATCTACTTTCGTGAGCCGGGTGGGGTCTTGTTCGAGATTGCGACCGATCCTCCGGGTTTTGCGGTCGATGAGCCGGCCGACGAGATAGGTTCTTCGTTGGTGCTCCCGACTTGGCTCGAAAGCGAGCGGAGCGAATTGCAACGGGTTCTTCCACCGATTATTCCCCCGAGGATATTTGGAGGGCAAGCCGATGCCGCCGACTGACAGTTTCGGATTTGCTCACAGATTTTTACCTGCTCGGCCGCAGGCTTCTCATCCTGTGACCCTGCTTTTGCTGCACGGCACGGGAGGCGATGAAAACAACCTTCTGGGGTTGGGAGCTGACTTGTTGCCTGGCGCCGCACTGCTCTCGTTACGAGGCAAGGTCTTGGAAAACGGTATGCCTCGTTTCTTTCGCCGCTTTGCGGAAGGAGTTTTCGATGTCGAAGATCTCAAGTTCCGGACTGATGAACTCGCGCAATTCATTGAGGCCGCTTCCAGGCGATACGACTTCACCACAAAGAAGTTGATCGTCGTTGGCTATTCTAATGGAGCGAACATCGCGGCTAGTCTCATCCTGCTCCATCCACATCATCTAGCCGCCGCCGTTCTATTCCGAGCAATGGTGCCCTTCGAGCCAGACATCATTCGGGACTTCAGCGATCTCTCCGTATTTATCGGCGCAGGCGCACGAGATCCAATCGTGCCGGGAGGGCAACCCCAAGAACTAGCAGCGCTATTGGAGAGTGGAGGCGCCCGCGTAACGCTTTCCTGGCACGCGGGAGGCCATGAACTGGGTGACGATGACATCGAAGCTGCTAGGAGATGGTTATCAGAAACAAAGATCCGAAACAGAACCGCAGCGTAGGCTCACTGAGGTTTCGGCAAAAACTGAAACAGACCAACGATGTTAAGAGTGTCGTAAAACCTCGCTCCAAAGAAACTAGCGCCCTTAGGGGTGGAAGTGAATGCAGCCGGTTGAGCCCCTCCCATATTGCCGGAAAAGTCGGTACTGCCGTCATTGAATATTCCCCACGAATTGCAGCTATAATCCCGCATATAGCATCTGTTGGTGGGGTTCACCAGCAAGTTCGCAGGATGAGAGACTCTCGATTCCGTGGGAATCGGCGGGAATTGGGTTATCGAATCCAGTTCCATTAATCGCGCGGACCTACGCATTTTTGGGTCCAAAATTCGTAGTGTCAGTTCGAGCGAGAACTGCCTTGTTCACATGTCTATCTCTACGCAGGATAAAGTCCGGACCAGCCCTCGGCGCGTTTTGTTTGCTGATTGCTTTAGCCCCAGCAGCGGTCCTTGCGAATACAAATGACCGCACCATCAATCAGTTTGTGCACACGGCGTGGACCGAGAAGGACGGCGTCCCAGCGAACATTCTGTCTATCGCAGAAACAACGGATGGATTCCTGTGGCTCGGGACTCGACAAGGCCTTTACAGGTTTGACGGTGTTACCTTCGAGCTTTATCGCCCGGAATCCGGAGCATTTCGGTACCGCCCCGTAAATTCTCTTCGAGCATTGCCCAATGGAGAACTCTGGATCGGCTTCGTTAGGCAGGGTGTCGGTCTTCTGCGAAACGGAAAGTGCACCTACTACTCTCAATCGGACGGACTACCTTCGGGATTCATAATAGGTTTTGTGCAGGATCACGAGGGAGTGGTTTGGGTTGCCACCGAAAACGGCTTGGCTCGTTTCGAAGATGGCCGATGGAAAAAAGTAGCGGACGATTGGGGATATTCGTCCGACAAAGTACAGGCAATGTACGTCGATCGCCGTGGAACTCTCTGGGTCGCGTCCCGAGACAGCATCGTCTTCCTTCCACAGGGCTCGAGGCGGTTTCAAAGCACCGGAAGCAAGGTAGGCCAAGTCGTACAGATCACGGAATCACCTAGCGGGATGCTATGGATGGCGGAAACGTCGAGATCAGTACGGCCGATTCCGCTTGAGGGCAACACTCATGGGCGAGAACCCGAGGTCAAGGTGGGGGCGTCACGGATTCTGTTTGCCGATGACGGCAGCCTATGGATCGCCAGCCTTGGCGACGGATTGAGGCGCGTTCCATTTCCCGACCACATGAATGGTCAGAAGATAAGCGAATCTAGTCCTGCAGCGGAGAACTTTACGGAAAAGGATGGACTGAGCAGCGATTATTCGATCGGCCTGCTGGAGGATCGGGAAGATAACATTTGGGTTACTACCTCGACTGGCATCGACCGATTTCGCAAAGGCCCGTTAGTGCCCCTAGCGCTACCGGGAAAGTTCGGCGAAAAAGCTTTGTTTGCAGTGGAGGGAGGAAATATCTGGGTGAATGGTGTCGCCTATCAAGCATGGACTCACGGATATACTTGGCGCCGCGCACCCATCCAATACTACTTTCCTCACGCGGTTCGTGACTCGCAAGGGGTCATGTGGCTGCTCGGTCATCGAAATGGCAGTCGCAGGACAATACTCCGGATTGACAAGGGAAAGCTAACCGCTATCGCGGACGTGCCGTCTCAGTCCAAGCCCTTCGACGAGGTTCTAGCTCAGGACCGCAACGGCACACTCTGGCTTGGACCTGGGCTCTCGCTGAAAAACGGAAAGTGGGAACAGTCTGAGATCCCCCCGGAGGTCGCCGGGCAAAGCGCGCTCTCGGCCTTCACCGATGCGACCGGCCGAGTCTGGTTTGGCTTGAGCAACAATGTCGTGGTGCTGGATGGAAGCAAAGTTCGGGCCTTCACCTCCAAGGATGGTATTGACCTCGGGAGGATTATGGTCATCGCGAGCTTTGGCGGTCACATCTGGATTGGGGGTCAAACAGGATTGGCCGTGTTGGAAGGAGATAGTTTTCGTTCCTTAACTCCAGCGGAAGGCGACCGTTTTGACGGGGTCACGGGGATTGTGGCGGACTCAGTGGGTAACCTGTTTGTGAGCGAGCTGCGAGGAGTGGCTTTCATTCCAGCGGTCGAGGTTTCGAAGATCCTGCAGAATCCCAGAGTGCGAGTGCAGGAGCAAATCCTCGATTGGCGGGACGGGTTGGGCGGAACAACCGCACAGCGGCAGCCATATCCGACTTCCCTTCGCGGCACCGACGGCCGTCTTTGGTTCGGAACTTCTGCCGGCGTAGCATGGATCGATCCAGCCCATATTGTAAGAAACCCACTTCCGCCGCCAGTTGCGATTCGTTCAATTACGGCAAACGAGACGCGTTATCCTCCCGATGACCGTGTCAAGCTGCCTCCACAGATCAGACGTCTTACGATCGATTACACGGCGTTAAGTTTCGCGGTTCCGGAGCGGGTTCGCTTCCGGTACAAGCTGGAAGGATACGATAAAGCTTGGCAAGACGCAGGCACGCGGCGCCAGGCGACGTATACGAATCTGGATCCCCGGCCATATCGGTTCCGGGTGATTGCCTGCAACAACGATGGAGTCTGGAACGAAACCGGAGCATCGCTGGACTTCAGCATCTTACCGGCGTGGTACCAGGCGATCTGGTTCCGTTGCACGTGTGTGGGGGGGATGGCTCTGTTGCTATGGACGCTCTATCAACTGCGTGTCCGGCGATTGGAGCGGCAATACAATATGCGCATGGAAGAGCGGGTTAGCGAGCGGACGCGCATCGCGCGAGACTTGCACGATACCCTGCTGCAGCGTCTTCATGGCTTAATGTTTGAATTTCAAGCGGCCCGAAACATGTTCCAAAGACGTCCCGAGAAAGCATTGCTCACGCTCGATGAGGCGATCATGGGAACCGAGCGGGCTATCACCGAGAGCCAGGAGGCTATCGAAGGCCTGCGTGGGGAGGCTGTTGCCGATAACGACATCGGACAAAGACTGAGGGCGACCGGCGAGGAGCTGGTAGCCTCTCGCGGTGCAGATTACGGCTCGCCGACTTTTGGTCTAACAGTAGAAGGCGAGCGACGAAACTTGGTTCCAATCATCCGAGAGGGAATCTACCGGATTGCGTGCGAGGTGATACGCAACGCATTCCGCCACGCGCAGGCGCACCGGATCGAAGTGGAGATTCTGTATGACGATCATCAGTTTCGGATGCGAATCCGCGACGATGGCAAGGGAATCGATCCCCAGGTGTTAGACAAAGGTGGGCGTGCCGGACACTGGGGTTTGCCCGGTGTTCGGGAACGAGCGCAGCAAATGGGGGCGAAACTGGACTTTTGGAGCGAAGTGGGTGCAGGCACCGAGGTGCAACTCGCGGTGGCGGCATCCGTGGCCTACGAAAGAACGCCTGACCGCTCCAGGTTCACACTGTTCCGAGGGACACAGAGCCATGAGCATCGATCTTAGCCTGATTCGAATCCTTACCGTCGATGACCATCCCCTCCTCCGTAAGGGGATCGCTGCGCTGGTCAACGCTGAAAATGACATGAAGTTGGTGGCAGAGGCTTCGAATGGCGAGGAAGCTATCGACAAGTTTCGATCGCACCGACCGGATGTAACCCTGATGGACATTCAGATGCCTGGGTTGAATGGCATTGAGACCATAAATCAGATCCAGAAAGAATTCCCCAATGCCCGCATCATCGTGCTGACTACCTATACCGGCGACGCTCAAGTGGTGCGAGCCCTCAAGGCGGGAGCGCGAGCTTACTTACTAAAGAGACAGGTGCATAGAGAGCTCTTGGAGACCATCCGTGCTGTCCATGCCGGACAAAAGCGAATACCGCAGGAGATTGCCGTCGAGTTGGTGGACCATGCCAGGGATGATTTGACCCCACGAGAAATCGATGTCCTACGGCTGATCGCCAATGGAAACGCCAACAAACAGATCGCCGATCAGCTTTCGGTCGGAGAAGCCAGCGTGAAGAGCTACGTCGCCAATATACTCTCGAAACTCGGGGCTAACGACCGGGCCCATGCCGTTACAATCGGGTTGAAGCGTGGGATCATCGAACTGTAAGAACCCCCAAAAGGGGGAGCAGTGAACCTCCTTTTGGCCGTTTCGAGTTTGTCGCGAATGCCCTAAGCTGGCTTTGTTGCAACGCCTATTTTCCACATTCCCGAACGGCTGGCCAGGTACAGGCCTCCTACTCCAGCGGTTGTTAACCGCTACCGTCCTCCTTTGGCATTTCGCCGGGCTTCTGAGAGAAAGTTCACACTTCGTCTCGATCGCTCCGCATATGATCGCGTCGGGCGCCGGGATACTGCTCCTTGTTGGCTTGTGGACTCCAATGGTGGGAGCCATAATTGCATCGAGCGAGCTGTGGGTCGCTTCCTCAAGCGGCGGTGATCCTTCGATGCCCATTATCCTGGCAACCCTGGGAGCCACTCTAGCGATGATCGGACCTGGCGCCTGGTCCGTCGATGCACATCTATTTGGCAGAAAGCATTTCGAAATTCCAGAACGCTAGCCCCATGCTTATCCCCTAAAAGGGTAGTGTCCGGTACTCCTAAAGGGTACTGTCCGACCCCGCCATTTGGCCATTTCGCGAGCATCGATTTGCCGTTGCGAGCGAAGTGGCGATTGTTGCACAGTCAATCCGTGCTGAAGATCCGGATTCTACTGGGGAACTCCGGATTCTGCCATTCAGAGTGTGCAATGGGGTCAATCTAGAGAATCCTCAGGACCATCAGAAGAGGAGGCAACAGCCATGAATTCGTCGCAACCGTGGACCCGTTCATCACAGCCCTATTTCCCGAGCAATACGACACCTCCTCTGCATCGTCAGGCGGTGGATAACAATTCACAAAGTTCTGTGGTCGGTAGACTGACCGCTCCCAGGCCAAACCACTCGGATGAGGGACCGTGGGAAGGCGTTGTCGGATCGAGTCCGGCCCTTCGAAAAGCGTTGGAACTCGCGCTCACCGTCGCTCCTACGAATTCCTCTGTATTGATTCACGGAGAGACAGGCACAGGGAAAGAGTTGGTCGCCCAGGCCATTCACCGCAACAGCCTACGACACTCCCGCCCCTTCATCAAACTCAACTGCGCCGCCATTCCCCTCGGATTACTCGAAGGCGAATTGTTCGGCCATGAGCGTGGAGCTTTTACTGGGGCAGTCGCCCGCCGGGTCGGCCGCTTCGAAGCTGCCGACAGGGGCTCGCTGTTTCTGGATGAAGTGGGCGATATCCCCATGGAACTTCAAGCTAAGTTGCTGCGCGTCCTCCAGGAAGGTGAGTTCGAGCGGCTGGGTGGCTCGCAGACGCTGCGGGCTGATGTCCGGCTGATTGCGGCCACACATCGGGACCTCACGGCGCTGGCTGCCAGCGGGCAGTTCCGCAGCGACTTGTATTATCGGCTCAACGTATTCCCGATCTCAGTTCCTCCCCTGCGCGAACGTCAGGAAGACATCCCAGCCTTAGTGATGTACTACGTGCTGAAGTTTGCCGAGGGCATGAATAAAAGCATTGTGGAAGTGCCGGATGAAGCCATGGAAGTCATGCGCGAATATTCCTGGCCGGGAAACATCCGCGAGTTGCGGAATTTTATCGAACGCAGTGTGATCTTAAGCCCGGGGCGGACTTTGTGCCCACCGCTCAAGGACCTGAAGCCGACGACGATATCGGTGGCTGGGACGCCGGTGACGCTGGAAGATGCTGAGCGGGCGCATATCTGTAAGACCCTGGAGCAAACGAAATGGGTCGTGGGAGGTTCACGAGGAGCAGCGGTCCGGCTGGGGATCAAGCGATCCACGCTGTATTTCCGGATGCGCAGACTGGGGATTTCGCGCGCGGAGCCGGCTTGCGCTTGAGACTTGCATGGGCGAGAGATTGAGCTTCTGCGCTCGCCCGCGCCCAGAGCTTAGCAATATGCGGGGGCTTGTGTGGGACATCCTCGATTGACCGGGATTTTGCCAGTTCAATTTCATCGACGATTACGCAACGACCCAGTCATAAATCCGGTTTGCGCGTAGCGATCGACACTGATGCTCCACCCGGCACGAGACACTGCTTGTTGTTTCTTCACCGAGCTCGACTATCACTGCTTTCATCTCAGTTATCCTGTTGGACAGTCGATTAGTCACTGTCAAGCGACTGACACTTTCCGTTTACAAAATCCGTCCGCAGAAATTTCAACCCCGACGCCATGTATTGCCACCAGAAGTAGTTAGCTCCATGCGGCGAAATCTTGGTTTGGAACCCTTCGTGCCTGTGTTAAAGCTGGCATTGAGAATGTCCGTAGAAGGCAACCTTACGATCCACGGCGTCACGCGCAAGGTCCGCTTCGCAGTGGAAGGGCCAGCTCCGCCGTCAAAAGAAGTTGAGTTCGTGAAGAGGCCAACTTCGTCATCTTGGACCAGCGGCAACGATTACCGGACTTCGGACTGGAAAGAGTCGACCGTGAAAATCAAGAGTGTTCCGTTGCGTAAGACCGTAGCGATTTCAACTTTCCCAACAATGCTGGTTCTGAGTGCCGCTCTTGGACACTCTTCGCTTTGTTACGGACAAGCTCCGACGCAACCGGATTCACAGACGAGAGTGGCGGCGGTGCACGAACCTGTGCCCGCTGAGTCTGACGCAGGTGCAACGCACAACACTACGACTCTGCCTGCCCGATCTGCGTCTGCCCCAGATCTCGGAGTGGAGCTTGCGCTCGAGCAAGAACTTGCGTCCATGAAGCTGCGCATGGAGCAGATCAGTGCGCAACTAGCGGAACTGAAGCTCCGTAAGGCGGCGGCAGAGGCGTCTTCGCCGGCCGAAACTTCTGCAACGGTAGAGGTCTTGCCGGCCCGGACAGCCATCGCGCAAAGGTTGAGTGATTCATCGATGGCCGCAGCTGCACAAAAGGCAAAGATAGTTCCTTTCTCGGATTGGGATTGGACTTGCGCCAGGCGCAAACCGAAGCCATGGCTCCCATCGATCTGCTCTCCTGTCTGGTCTCCGACGATTTAACCAGACGAAGTGAGCGCCTACTGGAGCGTCGCCGCAAGCAGGCGCAGTTTCGTGACTCCCAGAAGACCCTCGACAACTTCGACTTCAACTTCAACAAGAAGATGAATCGCAGCCTCGTCTTCTATCTGGCTACTGGCGCCTTCATGGCCCGCCATGAAGATGCTCTGCTTCTTGGGCCGCCCGGCACCGGCAAAAGCCACCTGGCCCAGGCCATCGGCCAAGCGGCCATCCAACAGGGCTACCGCGTGCTTTACCGCGAGACCCACACCTTGCTCGATGAGCTGGCTGAAGCCTCTATCGACGGTACACGCAAAGAGTGCCTGAAGTTTCTGGAAACGGTGCCGCTGTTGATCATCGATGATCTGGGAATGCGTAAACTGCCCCTAACTGCCGCTGAAGAACTGCTGGAGGTCGTCATGCGACGATATGAGCGTGCCAGTACTCTGCTCACTTCCAATCGTCCGGTCGAGGACTGGGGGAAGCTACTGGGGGATGCAGCCGCGGTCAGCGCCATGCTCGACCGCTTGCTGCACCACGGGCATGTGATCAAATGTGGCCCTCAAAGCTGGAGAACCAAGCTGGATACGACGGCGCAATAGGTGGGGAGCTTTCAAAAGCTGAACTCCGGGCCGGATCGCTTGTGTGAGGCGATATTTCGCCAACGACTCGCAAGTTTGTGGGATAAAGACGATTCACACGAACACTGGAAACACCGCCTGAGCGGAAGCCGAAGGTGAAAGCGCCTAAGCGTTAAGGCTTGGCTTAAGACTTTGTGAGCTCGAATTTCACGTGAAGTGAGTCGGAGGACTTTATTCTTGTGGCTGGCGGGCTTCCTGGCGATTGAGTTGTGTCGTGCGTCACTGCAGCGGGCAGCTTTCGTCCCGTACTATTCATCCCGTACTACCCGAAGAATTGAGGCTCCGTGCATTTCCCGGACCCGGAGATACCGTCCCCCCCGCCGGAAACGCCACGCCGCGAAGCGGCTGAACCTTGGAAGACTGTGCGTTGGATCTTTCTCGGCGGCCAGGGGCTCCGTGCCGGCTGGTCGGTGCTGGCTTTTGTGTTGTTGATCGAGATTTTTAACCGCAGTGTTGATTTTGCGCTCATCAAACTCCATCTCGTCAGTCCGAACTACGACTTTGCTGTTCCATCGGTATTCTTCGAACTCTTAGGGGGCCTTCTGGCCTTGGCGGCCGCGGCCGCTGTGCTCGCGCGGATCGAGGGGCGAGAGAGCCTCTTGGCCTACAATCTCACCGGCCCGAGCCGCCTGCATAATTTCCTCAGCGGCCTGGCGACAGGCTTTGTCTCGCTTACGGCGCTGGTGGGTGTACTGGCCTGGGGCGGCTGGCTGCACTTCGGGCCTGTCACGCTCTCCGGCATGTCGCTCTTCAAGTTTGGGGCGCTCTGGGCAGCCACCTTTCTGCTGGTGGGCTTCAACGAGGAGGGTTACTTCCGCTGCTTCCTGCTATTCACCCTCACTCGCGGCATTAATATCTGGTGGGCGCTGGGCCTGAACGGCGCGATCTGCCTGGCGTTGCGGCTAACGGCCAAGGGAAACGCGCTCTGGGGCGTCTACCTCATGGCCCTGCTGGGGATTTTCCCCTGCCTGTGGCTGCACCTAAAAAAGATCGAGGGCGCGGGATTCTGGCAGGCGGCCTGGGTCACTTCCACTCTCTTCGGCTTCCTTCACGTCCGCCCCGGCGAAAATTGGTTCGGCGTCTTCTCGGCGGCGGCCGTCGGCTTTCTCTGCTGCGTCAGCGTGAGGCTCACCGGCTCGGCCTGGTGGGCCATCGGCTGCCATGCCGCATGGGACTGGGCGGAGACCTTCTTCTACGGCACCGCCAATAGCGGTTTGGTCGCCCCCGGCCACTACCTGACCACCACTCCGGCCGGCAACCCGCTGTGGAGCGGCGGCGCGGCCGGCCCCGAAGGCAGCCTGCTGGTGATCGGCGCCATGCTTCTGTGGCTGGTGGTGCTGCTGGTGATGTACCGACGGAGAAAGTCCGCTGCGGGCCAATGTAGCGCTGAGGAGGTGCGTTGACCCATGGAAGGCGTTATCACGACTAACCGGGCGAACTCTGCTCTCGGACGCTCACTGCCACAATCTTTGCCCAAGAAGATTACAAATTAGACTTGCCTGAACAGGGGATGACGGGGTAGAACATCTACGTTCCGGGCACCTTCCGTTGGCCGGCTTTGAAGTGATAACCGTTGGCCGCTTTTCAAGTGATTACCCGAGGCTGTGAGGCCGGTGGATTGTTTTTTTTGCACTTTCAATGCAATTTTGGAAATCGCGGTAGATACAATTTCCACTCTGTCCGCAATTCGTCTTGACTAGATTTTTCGGTACAACTTCGGTACAAATGAAGAGAGAGAAAGAAGGGCTGCGCCGTCCCTAAGCGACACCAGCTAAAGCACTTGGATTTTGTCCTGCTCTTGGTTCGGGACCAGGGGGCCAATCTTTTCCACCCCGAAACTACATTTCGAGTTTCCCGTCTAACAGGGGAGCACCGAGGCAGCTTTCAGGGCGTCCCCGACCTCGTGCTGGGGACACATCGGGGACACAATAAGGAGTTTCCTGCTGTTCCTAGACCGCCATCCAGTACGTCCGTGTTCCTGTAGTTTGTTACAGTTACGTTTAGCCATCCTGCTTTCACGGCGGTAACACGGGTTCAAATCCCGTCGGGGACGCCAACTTCCGGTGGTATGCGTTTCGGATACCGATAGGATACCGATAGCGACCGGTAGTTTAGTCAGTGAGTGTTAATGAGAAGGATAGTTGCATTCTATGCGTGGCAAAGCGATACCCCGCCCAAGATCAACAAGGATTTCATTCGAAAGGCACTGAACTCGGCTGCGGAACGCATCAACGCTGACAGTAATCTCGGCGCCGAATTGCAGATCGATTCCGACACCCAAAACGTCCCTGGAACCCCGCCTGTCACCCAGACCATCCTCGACAAGATCGCGCGATGCGACATATTTTTTCCTGATGTTACTTTCGTTGGCAGGACGGAAGATGGGAAACTTTTGCTAAACCCGAACGTGATGGCTGAGTACGGGTTTGCTCTCCGAGCCAAAACAGTCAACGCGATGATGCCAATTATGAACACTGCTTTTGGCCCACCCATGGAACTTCCGTTCGACATGGGACACCTTCGGCATCCAATTCAATATCGTGTCGAGCCAACGATTTCAGACGGTCAGCGTCGTGCAGATAGGGCTGCACTATCCAAGAAGATCGAATCGCATTTGCGCGAACAGATTGCGGCAACGCAGCCCCCGCCGCCCGCTCCTATACGGTTCCCTAGAGCTGAGGCTAGAGATGGTCCGGCTCGGTTTCGACTTCCGAGCCAGCCTCTTGGCAGACGATGGAGTTCCGACCCCTTTCGCAGAACTCCGGAGAAGGACGTTTTTCTGTCGAAAGGCTCAGCTATTTGGCTGCGACTTTTTCCGGCCGGTGGCTCCAGCAGAAAATGGTCTTCTATTGAATTGAAGGATGGAGCGTCAGATCTGACCCCATTCATTTTTCACGACGGCCCTTCCTTAATCCGAGCCGATGATGGCATCGGACTTTATTCGCGTGACCCATCCAACCAAACCATGACCAATTCGGCTGCCTTCGCATTCGAGACCGGAGAAGTGTGAAGTGTAGACACGGAATTGATGACGTACTTTCCCGGCGTCATCCTCGTTGGCGAAATCGAGAAGCTGTTTACAGAACGCCTTCCCAAATATGGAAGCTACATCATGAGCTTGGGTCTGGACCCGCCCTTTCATTGGATTGCTGGCATTTCAGATACGAAGGGCCTCTGTCTCCGAGTTGCCGCGGGACCACTAATCGCCGGACCTTTGCCAAGCCACGAGTGTCTGGCGGAGCATATCGATGCGGAGCATATCGATGAGGAAGGCACCTATGATGGTAAACAGTCCCCTGCTGATGCCTTGGTTCCGTTTTTTGGCAAGATTTACCGCAAGTGTGGAACAAAACGATCCTAAAGGCCCTTGACAGAGCGGGACAGTAAGGAAGGTGGTCCTGAACGAGCGAAGAGAGATGGGGAATTTGGATAAAGAAAACGGAAAAGAGGCCGGGCTATGTATCGACTGTCATGTGGGAAAGGGACGAGAGCAAGGGGGAGTTTGCCTCGGAAGGGGAATGCAAGAAACGAGTGGATAAACTCAACGAAGGCGACCCGGATAAGCCTTACTCTTGCCAACGCCTAGAGGGGTTAATTGTGTGAGACGCGGCCCCTTCTCAGGCCTCGCAATCGCCGCCTCTCTCAATCGGTAAACACTAGCCGACTTGTCGGTACCGATCCGCACATCGCAATCTGGATTACTTCCGGCTTGCCGACCAACCGCCAGAATCGCAGTGTAGGCTTAGAACTCCATCCGCACCTGGAAAGCGATCATGCGAGGGCTGCTATCGCCACCCAAACCGACGCCTAGCAAGCCGGTCGGGGGAGAGGTCGTGTAGGTGAGCGCTCCAAATCCGCTCTGCGTGGAAGGATTTCCTGGAATGCCGGCCTGCACCATGCTTGGCAACGCGAAATTTGGATGATTGAAAACATTAAAAAACTGCCCCTCAACTCGCAGCTTGACGCGCTCGCTCAAAGGAAACGATTTTGTCAGGTAGAAATCGCTCCAGAGAAAATCAGGACCACGCAGGGCGTTACGGCCGAGGTTTCCGAATTGGCAATTCTGCGCACTGTCGCCGCCATAACACTGCCCTGTACTCGGATCGACCGCCGATACAAATGCGTTCGGATTCAGCCACTGCAACGTTCCCGCTTGTGTTACGCCCGGAATTGGATGATGCTCATACAGCGGAACACCCGGAACGACACTGGCGAACTGCGGTCCGCTGCCCTGCACGATGCCGTTTCCGTTCGCTGAATAAGGCGTGCTCAGCACCGAGAACGGAACTCCGCTGTGCCAGAAAGCTGTTCCAGAAATCTGCCAGCCGTTGAGCGCATAGCCCAGCGAATGACTGCGCACTTTTAACGGCAACTGATAAACATATTGCGCGTTGAAGTTGTGCCGGATGTCATAGTCGCAAGGACCATAATCGCGAGCTAGGTCTCCCGGCAAAGGCGAGAGAATCCCTCCCGCGGAAAACGAAAGGAATCCTCCGTTCGAGACTGTATCCATGCAACGGCTCCAGTTGTAATTGACCTGCCCTTGCAGACCGTGTCCGAGGCGCTTCATCGCCGTTAATTGAAGGCCGTCGTAGTGGCTGTTCGCGCCGATCGAGAACTGCGTCACTGCGCCGAATCGCGGATCGGTCGGCTGCATATAAGGAAAGGGCGCAAAACAGCCCCGACATACGGTTTGGTAGCCGTTGACTTGAGTCGAGTACGGCTGATTCACGGCCCGTGTGCCTACGTACTGTGCTTGCAGGCTAGCCGTCGTTCCAAATTGATGTTCTATTCCGAGGCTCCACTCCATGAAATAGGGCGCGTGGAGTTTGCCGTCCGGAACGGCCGTGATCGCAACCGGCGGAAGACAACTTGTAGGACTTGACTGTGGAGATGCGCACGAGAGCTGGCCCTGGGGAAATCCCGAGGTAAAAATCTGATTGGCGACTACGGTTGCGCCGACGGCACTATTCGGGATTCCTGGCGCGATCGCCGTGCCTCCGACGGTTCCAAGCACGCCTCCCTGAAACGTTTTGTCGTATGGAGGATTGTCCCCGATCAGGTCGGCAACACTGCCGGGCAAAATATCGCTGAAAATCCCGAAGCCCGTCCGGAGTACGGATTTTGGCTCGAACTGCCACGCAATCGCCGTTCTTGGTTGCAGAATGGCCAGCGGCGTAGACGAAAACAGATTGCTGAGATGAGTCTGGATGGCCTGATTCAGGGGTTGATTGACATCATGCGAGATGGAACTGAAGGAACTGCGAAGACGGGCGATTTGATCGTGCGGATTCAGCGGATTGGAATTCAATGTGTCGCGCAGGCCAAACGTCCAGGTTAGGGTGCGGGTCACCTTCCAGGTGTCTTGTGCGTAGACATCGAGATTGAGAAAGTTGAATGGTTCATTGGCATTCGAAGGAAACGCCTTCGACGCCGTGTTCGCTACTCCATCGATGAATTGCTGCAAGTTCGCATACGTCACGGTGGGAACCGTGCCTTCTCCGAAATCGTAGTCGTTTAGGCGGAAGATACGGGTATTGGTTCCAAACCGCAGTTCATGAGCGCCGCGACTCCAAGCAAGATTGTCGTTGATGAAAAAGCGGGATGCGCGCCGGCCTTGAATCCAGGTGTTATCCAGCCCTCCCATGGGTGTGAAGGCATTCGCGCCGGTGCCCTGTAGCACGATCGGAAACGCCGCAAGTGTCTGTTGCAGATTGCTCGGCCCGAACAGGCTCTCGTACCAGGAGAACGCCGGATTGAAATAGTTCACCAGGTTCTGCGAGAAGACGTGCGTGTGTCCAGCGGCGAAAGAATAGAGGGGTTGCGGGGAAAACGCATCGAACACCGGGTTTATTGGATCCGTCCACGCGGCTTGTAGGCCGGTGTCCGACTGGAAGCGAAACCACGCCGTATCTTGCGGGTTGATGTTGTAATCGACGCGGACCGTCTGCACCTGTTCGTGGTCGTCGCTGGAATGCGAGATGCTTTGCCGGTTCGCGCAGCCATCCTCAGCTGCTCCGAGTGGGCATCCAAGGATCGCGGTCGGTGTGCCGCCGGTGTTTCCATATAGCGAAAACATCTGCTGATAGAACGGGACCGAGGCAGAAGGAAGTTGCTGCAACACGTATTGTTGAAATGCTAGGCTGGGAACAATCGTGGGCGTGACGATGGGTAAGGCGATCCGCACCCATTCGCTATCGAAGAAGAAAAAAAGTTTGTCGTGTGCGATCGGGCCGCCGAGACTACCTCCAAAGTGATTCACTGTCGATCTGGGCTTGTGGTTTCCCGGAGTTGCATTGGTGAAGTAGTCGGCAGCATTCAGTAGGGAGCCATTCCACAGCTCATAAAGATTTCCGTGAAACTGATTCGTCCCGGATTTAGTGACATAGTCGACCTGTGATGCTCCATACCGACCTTGATCCACGGAATAGGAAAGTGTGTTGACGGTCACCTCCGAAATCGAATTCAATCCCAGGACCAGGTTGGTTGACAGACCGCTATTGAGATTGGTGAGCGGGTCGTTCGTTTCTAGCCCGTCCACGATGTAGCCATTAGAGAGAGCGGGAAGTCCGTTGAACTCCACATTGCCGTAGCCGTTGCTGCTGCCGACAAAATCGTTACTGCTTCCCGCCGTATTGATCAGTGCCCCAGGGGCAAATTGCAGAGGGTAGGTCAGGTCACCGCCTGGATTCGGCAAGTCCTCCAGTGCCGGAGCAGTCAGGGTCGTAGATGTGTTGGCGTTTTCAGGATTGATGATTGGGGCTTCGCTGTTTACCTCAATCGCCTCATTGGATCGCGCCACCTTGAGCGTGAAATCCACACTTTGTTTCTGGCCCAGACCCGAACTGACATTGTCATTTTGCCTGGGCTCGAAGCCTTGTGCTTCCGCCCTAACCGAATAAGTGCCCGGCTTCAGCTGTGGGAAGTTGAACCTTCCTGCGTCATCGGTCCGTGCAGTGCGCTTCAGGCCGGTCTCGTGATTCGTGATCGTAACAGTGGCACCCTGCACAACCGCGTCGGTTGTGTCTCGCACCTGGCCAACAATAGCACTCGTGGTTTCCCCTTGTCCCAGCGCTCTCGCCGGAAGAAGACACGCCACCATCAATGCAAGAAAAGCAAAGCTCGTTGCCCGCGCCATGAAAACCCCACTTTATCTGCCCCGAGATGGCAGGTGCCGCTGCGCCTCGTCTATTAACCAGAGATTATTCTGTATAGTTAACCACAGTTAATAGAACCAGGCAAGGATGGGGAGAAGGCTGACAACCTCAGCAATTGCGCCCCAGGGACCGGGCGAATCGAATTGTGGCGGCCTGCAAAAGCAGACTGCTCCGCCTGGGTATTACGCGCAGTAGCGCACAGCTTTGATTACCTGCCGCCGCAAACCATCATAAACACCGGCGAAATACTCATTATTACCAATCCATGCAAATGCGTCCAAGTTTGCTCTTTTGCCCTTTCACGGCGGTAACACGGGTTCAAATCCCGTCGGGGACGCCAAATCAAATCAAACAGTTGCCGCGCTCGCCGCCGGAAGCTCCTGGTTGGAATGCACAACCATCTCTACTACGCCGATTCGTACATGATGCAGGTGTCGGAGTAAAGATTGGCGAGCCGCGATTATTCATTGCGATTCGCTTCGCTCTTCATAAATCTCTAGTAGAATGGTCAGCTTTAGAGGAGATCGTTACCGTGTCGATTGACCTTCGTGCCGTCCGCAAATGGCAACTGACCGCCATTCTTATTTTTTCCGTACTAGCGTCTGTACTTGCTGCGCAAGCCCCAGCGCCGCCAACCGTTGTCTTTATGACAGATTTCGGTGTGGTCGATGATTCCGTGGCTCTGTGCAAAGGCGTCATGTACGGCATTGCGCCTGACTTGCGCATCGTGGACCTTACTCACCAGGTCACGGCCTTTTCAATCGCCGACGGCGCGCGTTTCCTGTTCGGAGCTTCGCCGTATTTTGCGGCCTCAACCGTTTTCGTCGGAGTGGTGGATCCGACGGTGGGCAGCACGCGCAAAGCGATCGTGGTGAAGACAAAACGCGGGCAGTTCTTCGTGATTCCGGACAACGGCCTGATCACTATGGTCGCCGATCGGGACGGTATCGAGGGGGTTCGCGAGATCACGAATCCGGACTGGATGATCGGCGCAAAGGTCTCCTCCACTTTTCATGGCCGGGACATTTTCTCTCCGGTCGGTGCTCACCTCGCCCGTGGTGATGATTGGAGCCAGGTGGGTCCCGAACTCAAACAATTTGTCCGTCTCGAACTTCACCCCGCTAGGGTCGATGATCGTGGTCTTACGGGCGAGGTCATTGCGCTCGATGGGCCCTTTGGCAACTTAGTGACGAACATCAGTGCGGAGGATTTCCTGAAGCTCGGTTACCAACGCGGTGACGTGTTGCAGGTCAGGATCGGTGGCCGGGAATTTCAAATGCCATTCGTCAAAACCTTTAGCGATGTGCCCTTGAAACAGCCCTTGCTCTATATCGATTCCCGTGGACGCGCCAGCTTCGCACTCAATCAGAGCAGTTTTGCTGCGGCTTACGATATCCGGCCTCCGCAATCTATTTTCATCCCGCGCAAGGGGCATTGATGGGAATAATTTCTCGTTTGCTAAAAAAGTAATTTTATCGCCAACGCATTGCCGATTTTGTTCGTTGGAAAGTTGTAAAGATGACTTGAATCCAGAAAGCTGATACTTATGCGCCTCATCCGATGCAGATATTTCTTGATGCTCGCATTGTTGTCCTTCTTGCTTCCGATCGCCTCGGCCCAGAGTTTCCGGGGATCCATTCGCGGCACCGTCACGGACCCGACCGGGGGAGTACTGCCGAATGCGAACGTGACCGCCAAAAGTGTAGCCACCGGTTTGCAGCGCGAAGCCATCACCGGTCCCGATGGCGCTTATGTGATCGCCGAACTCCAAGCTGGGACCTACACGGTGACAGCCCAGGCGGTCGCGCTTTCGCGGGTCAGCCAAACTGTCGAGGTCAATGTCGGCCTCGACTCGATTGCCAATTTCGAGCTCTCGCAAATGGAAAAGGCGAGCGAGCAGGTTACGGTCACCGCTGAAGACGTGCCGCTGATTCAAACCACCAGTGACGTGCTGGGTCAGGTGGTTGAGCAGAAGCTTGTCAATGAGCTCCCGCTGAATGGGCGCGACTTTGGAAAGCTAGTCGCGCTGGTTCCAGGAACGACCGTTGACCCTTCCGGGGTTGCGGGTACAGAGGGTGGTTTTGGCCAGTTCAACATCAATGGCAACCGAGACCGCTCGAACAACTACACGCTGGATGGCACGGACAACAACGATCCCTTCTTTAATAACTCTGCGCTCAACCAAACAGGCATCGGAGGGGCCCCTGCTTCCCTGCTCCCGATCGACGCGATTCAGGAATTCAATCTGCAAACGCAATTCAGCGCCGAGTACGGCCGCAACAGCGGATCGGTGGTCAATATCATTACGCGCTCAGGAAGCAACAAGCTGCACGGATCCGCATATGAGTTCTTCCGTAACAGCGGACTTGACGCGCGCAACTACTTCAACACTGAATCCCGGAAATCCGTTTTTCAGAACAATAATTTCGGAGCGTCACTGGGCGGCCCGGTTATCAAAAACAAAACGTTTTTCTTCGGCGCCTACGAAGGGCAGCGGGAAAACGTCGGTTCGGATTTTCTGCTGCTGGTTCCAACCCAAGCGGAAATCGCCCAGGCGCGCTCCATCGCCCAAGGCGTTAACCCCGGGGGCGTCATCAATCCCGGTCTCGACGCCATTCTTTCTTTTTATCCGCAGAGCACGGTCAATCAGATTGCGGACGTCGTGCAAGATACGAACAATGGCGATTACTTCATCGCCAAACTCGATCACAACCTCTCTAATACCGAGCTTCTCACTGGCCGGTATGCATTCGCGCGAAACTATCAGGTGTTTCCTTTTGGTTCCCCCGGAGGCTATGGCACTGGGTCTCGTCTGCCGGCATTTGCGCAAACCTCGCCGACTCGGGTGCAAGTTCTGTCGCTCAGCCTGCTTTCCACGCCGTCGTCCTCGCACATCAACGAAGTTCGCTTCGGCTATACCCGCTACACCACGTCGTTCAGCTCGCTGAATGCGAATTGGAATCCCGCCGACTACGGACTCAATTTCGGCACAGGCGAACTCGGCTTGCCGGAATTCGACTTCACTGGTATCGAAAATCTCGGGGCGATTGGTTACAGCGTGCCCCGCGGCCGCACCAGCCAAAGTTTCCAGATTCTTGACAACTTCACATGGATCGCGGGCAAGCACACCTGGAAGTTTGGCGGCGAATTCCGGCGCGCCGCCATCAGCAACTTCAATGACAATCTCGAGCGTGGTATTTATCAGTTCACCGCCGGCGTGTGCACATTCCCCGGGGATCTCTGCACGCTTCCGAACGGTCAAGCCAATCCCAACTACGACCCGATCGTGGATGCGCTCGCGGACTTTTATAGCGGCGGCACCGAGGACGTGAACTACTGCTGCTCGTACGTTTCGGTCAACACCGGAAACACGCATCGCAATACCTTCAACAATGGGTTCAGCTTTTTTGCGCAGGACGACTACCGTGCGGCGCCGAAGCTTACACTCAACTTCGGGCTCCGCTGGGAATATTTCGGGCCGCTCAGTGAAGCGCACAACCTGCTCTCGAATTACAACCCCGCCGACGGAACCCTCGACATGCTCGGCACCGATGGCTTGAGCAAAAGCCTTTATCAACGCGATCTTCACGACTTCGGGCCGCGTGTTGGCTTCGCCTGGAACGCACGCTCAAGCACGGTAGTGCGCGGCGGGTACGGCATTTACTACGATTACGTGCCGCAGGACATCTTGATTGCGAACTACACGACGTCTGCAGGCGTGGCAACTAATCCGATCGGTCCCCAGGCGGTTCTGCCGATGAACTTCAACGCGAATGCTTTCATTGGGGCCGATACCGTGGATCCAATCATGACCGTTGCTACCAGCGGTCCTTACAACATCTTCGCCGTACCCAACCGCTTTCACACTCCTTACGTCCAGAATTTCAATCTCAACCTTCAGCAGTCGCTAGGAGCACATGCTTCGTTTGAAACGGGATATGTGGGCAGCAAAGGGACGAAGCTGGTCCGTCTTACCGACCTGAACGAGTTCGGCACGAATCCGAATTTCTACCAGATTGACGAACTCGGACCCTTCAGCTCCTCAAATTACAACTCATTGCAGGCGACGATTCGGCTCTCCAACAATCACAGAGTATCCGGGTTTGCCACTTACAATTTCTCGAAGTCAATCGACGATGCCTCGGATGGAATCGACTTCGCTCCCGGCGCCGCATTCCCTCAAGATCCATCCAATCTGGCAGCGGAGCGAGGGCCATCAACATTCGATACCAAGCACCGGTTTACCGCCGCGGTCAACTACGATCTTCCGGCGTTTCATGCCGCGGGGAAATTCGGCTCCGGCTGGCAACTCAACTGGATCGCCAGCTTGCAAAGCGGCAGGCCCATTCCAATCGACACTGCCACCGACACTTTCTATCCGTACAACGCCTACTACAACCAGCGGCCCAACGTGGTGGCGGGCGTCAATCCCATCCTGCCGCACTGGACACCAGCCACCGGCTATCTCAATCCGCTTGCGTTTAGTGAGCCGAATGGAACGCCGGGCGATCTTGGCCGCAATTCCATATACGGTCCGGGATATAGGAACCTGGACTTTTCCATCACAAAGAACACGCAAATGACCGAGCGCGTGAATCTTCAACTGCGGGCTGAGTTTTTCAACATTCTGAATCACCCTAATTTCGCGCAGCCGGATCACGTCCTTACCCCGGGATATGACCAGAACGGAAACTTGGTGTGCGCACCTTACGGAGCGAACCCCTGTTACGACGGGCAGATCACGCAGACCCCCGATGTAGCCCAGACGAATCCTGGTCTCGGCGGAGGCGGACCACGCGTCATCCAACTGGCATTCAAGGTGTTGTTTTAGGGCTTGTTGCTTATGGCCAGCGGGCGGTAACTCGTAATCGTTGATGGGAACGGCATCCCGCCCGCAATCAGATCGAAATCAATGCCCTACGACTTTTTAGTCTTTGCGATCTATCTCGCGTCCCGATTGGAAAAAACCCAAAGATAGTCCGACTTGGCACGGTGGACGACGCAAAACAAGCGCTGCAGGATATTAACTACACGATCAAACCGGACCTCGTTTTCATTCGAACCAGCGCGGGCAAGTTGCAAGACTCCGAAAACACAGCCGCAGTTCTTCAAGGAGAGTGAGGGCGGATTGAAGCGCAGTCGGAGGTCCCCCCAGGAACAAGGTGTATTGATATTCTGGGGAAGGCTGTTCGTTGTTTTTGCGAGTGGTAATTAAACTTCCGATAGTCAGGTTCGGATAAATCGAGAGATGACATGAGTTTTGGGGCGAAAGTCGATCGGCGTACATTCTTGAAAATCGGAGCAGCGGGGGGTGCTCTCGCTGGTTTGAATCCAGCGACGCTGGTGGCAGGGCCGCGCGCAAAAGGAACGCTTTCATCTCCGCCGACGCTGGGTAGCATGGCGTCGGATGTATTGACTTATCCCCTGCGAGATCTTTTTAATTGCCCGGTTGCGATGAACGAGTTCGGCTATGCGCAGGTGGGAAAATCTGTTTCGGCGATTACTGCGATCTCGTTCCCTCCCTATGCCTGCTGCGGCGTTCCAGAGACAGCGTGGAGTCCGGGCTTTCTGTCCACTTGCGAAGTCTTTTTGAATGGCCGCTTCCTGGCAATCGCCGGTCCGCCTGAGGGAAGCGTTACTTATCAATGGTTCCCTCATTGTGTAGTCCGAAGCCAGACGGCCGAGGAATTGCGTTTTACCACTCGGATGTTTCTCCCACGCAAGCGCCGGGCCGTGGCACAGGCGATCACGATACAGAACCTCAGCGGATCGCAGCGCAGCTTTAAGTTGGCTTTCGATATGCGCGGCGAGGTGGCCAGGAAGACCAAGCCCTGGTTTGTTAATTCGCCGGGCGAAGCCGATAACAAGATCTCCTGGGACGCCAGCCGGGGTTGTCTGCTCTTTGAAGCGCAACATTCGGAGATCGCCGCTGCCCAGGGATTTCATCCTGCACCCAATCGGGTGGAGCACCAGCGCATGCTCGTCTTTGAAATGCAACTGGGCGGGGGTGAAGAGAAACAGATCAACTTCGTGGCCGCGATCGCGGAAAACGGCCGCGCCGCGTTTGAGCTTTATGATGGCTTGCAGGCTGGGTTTTCTGGTCTCATCAAGGAGCATGAGGCGGAATTCAACAGTCTGGTTCGCGCGGCGTTCACCCCAGGAAATTCGGAATTTAGCGGGAACCTCCCCAGGCTGATAACAGAAGACGAATCACTCTGGAAGCTCTACCACAACGGCTTCGCCAATCTGCTGTTCGCTCGCCGGCTCTCGCCCGATTCGGTCTACGGGCCAACCTATTTAACCCTGTCGGGACACGTGCTTCCGACCCTGAGTTTTCCCTGGGATACTTCTCTTTCTTCACTGGCGCTGGCTTTGCTCGATCCTATCGCGTTGCGCAACCTGGTCGAGCTGTGGGCGAAAGTGGGCATGCACGATCATCTCGCCACCGATTATGTAACCGGCGAAGCAGTGGGCCCGTGGTATGGGGTGAACGACATGGCAATCGTGCGGTGCGCATGGCGTTACCTGTGCGTCAGCGGAGATTTTGCCTGGCTCGACAAGAAAATTTCGGACCGCACGGTACTCGACCATCTCGAAGAACACGCGCTCTACTGGAAGAAACTGGACCACCTTGGGCACGGTCTTGGCGACTATGGAAGCATCGAAAATTTACTCGAAGTTGTCAGCACATACCTGCACGAAGTGGCGGGGATGAATGCCGGGAATGTGCACAGCATGCGGGTCGTCGCCGATATGCGCGCACGCCGCGGCAATCAGGCACGCAGCAAAGAATTGCGCATGGAGGCCGATGCGCTGGCTGGCCGCATCAATCGTCTTCTCTACGTAGAGGGAATGGGTTACTGGCGGTGCGGCCAGCCCGACGGCAAATTTAATGAGGTGAGACATTGCTATGACTTACTGGCAGTTCTCGACAACATGGCCGAAGATCTCACGCCCGCGCAACGACGAGAAATGAGCGAATTTTTCTGGAACGAACTGCATTCCAAGAAATGGATGCGCGCGCTGTCGCAGAGCGATGTGGATGCAACGTGGAATATCCGGCCGGATCATAGCTGCCTGGGAGCATACGCAGCATGGCCGCCGATGACAGCCAAAGGCTTATATAAGATCGATTCCTCAGCAAGAATCGTGCCTTGGTTGCGAGAGTTGGCCAAGGCTGGCAACCAGGGCCCGATCGGGCAGGCCCATTTTGTGGAAGAGGTCTATCCTCCGGTTAACGGCGGCGCGTTCAAGGCGTCGGAAGACGCGCCGTTCATCGAGGATTGGTGTTGCATTGCAGGGGGCGCTTTCACAGAACTGGTCATCGACTCAATTTTCGGGGCCGAGCTGACAATGTCGAACGGAATCCAGGTGAATTCGCGCCTTAGCGATTTCGATCCTACGGCTCGTTTGGAGGGACTGCGATACCAAGGAAGCTTGTACACCGTCACGAAAGAAGGAGCGCACAAAGAGAACGGCTGATCTCAGACGCGCATAATCTCAACGCCGACCTTCTCAAATGGCGCCACCATCTCATCGGTGGCCGCGGTATCGGTCACCAGGATGTTTAACTCGGGGGCCTTGCAAATTCGCCAGTTTGCCACGACGCCCAGCTTTCCGCTATCCACCACTGCGACGCGGCGTCGGGCCAGCCGCATCATAGTGGAATTAAGCTCCGCCTCATCAGCATTGAAACAACTGGCACCCCAGTTCGCGTCCATGCCGTCGGCACCGATGAACATGGTATTGATCAACATGTTATCGAGGGAGCGTAAAGCGGCGGAGCCTACCAGCGAAAACCATTCCCCGTGAAGATGTCCGCCGGTCACGAAGACATAAACGTCCTTGCGCTTAGAAAGCTCCATCGCCACATTGACGGTATTGGTCACCACGGTGATGTTGTAGTTCATGGGCAGGCCGCGGATCACCTCGGTGGTGGTTGTGCCAGGCGTCAGCGCGATGGTTTCTCCGGGAGTAATGAGTGCTGCGGCGGCGCGCCCGATGCGGCGCTTTTGGTCGGCGGCACGTTCGACCTGGGCCAGAAAGGATTGATCGCGGCGAAAAGGCTCATAAAAAAGAGGCTCGATCGAAACTGCTCCTCCGTGAGTGCGGCGCAACAATCCTTTCTGCTCTAAAGCATCCAGGTCTCGCCGGATCGTCACCACTGAAACGTCGAGTTGCTCACTCAGGGTTTCGACTGAAACGCGTCCGGTTTGTTGAATGTCGGTGAGAATTGCGCTGAAACGAACTTGCTGTTTGTCCTGAGGAACCGTGCCTGCCGGCTCGGCCTGTGCATGGGGAGTCGACCCCGCCGGCGTTGGCACCTTCTTACTGCTGTTTTCCATGCGCTCCTCCTAAAGGACTGGAACCAGAACGAGAGTAGCTTAACTTTCGCTTTTAGCAAAAACGAAAGTAGTCATTGAGAATTGTCGTGCTCCCAATAGCGGATTTCTCGAAAATCCAAGAAAGCGTATTTAAATCGACTATTGTTTCTATTGCGCACCATTCACCCAACGTAATATACATAATTGATCTAATTAGAACATAGAAATGCTCGATTCATGTTCATTGGGGCTATACAGGACGGCGGTCGCGTCTAAGCCGGTGAGGTTGGAGGAAGTCGGATGACTTTGGATCGACGTCAATTCGTGACCGCTTTGGTCGTTTCCGGTGCCACGACGGCGATCCGACCGTCTGCCGGCGCAACATCTCAGGCTCCGTCATCAAGCCAAGTTTCACCCAAAGCGGAGAGGCCGGATCGAGTCGATTTCCGCTATGCCCCGCATCATTCGCAGTCGACGATCTGTTTTCCCGACGATGCGATGAAGACCATCGTCGGACAGAGCGGCGACTTAAAGTATGGATTCGCAAAGTCCCTGGTCGCGGGGATGGAAAACTTCAGCACTTGCATCGAATTTTCCCTGGCTGGATTTCAGGATGACAAAATAGTTCGCCAGTGGATCGAGGCTCCGGGGGTGCCGATCGTGCACACTCTCATCGATCGGCCCGCAGCTACTTTGGAACTTGTCGCCTTCGCAACCCGCCACGGGTCGGAGGGTCGAGTCGATAACGTGCTGCTCTCGATCAAGTCGAAGAAGGGCGCAGTCGCGGTGATGCCGAAAATCCACATTCGGACCTGCGAAAAACTTGAACTGGAAAGTTATTCGACTCCAATTGCGGCGGTCTTGAAGCATGAAGGCAAATCGCCTCTGCTCGTCGCCGGGCAACTGAAGAATGACCTTGGAACGTGCATGCTGTGGGAGGAGGAAGGATTCACTCTTTACCTTCCGGACGGCGAAAGCTCCGAGGAGAAAGAGGCGCGCTACTTCGTGCGACTCCCGCAAGAGGATCAAGCGGTTGCGGGGCTACAAGAAAATCTACAGAAGCCGGAAGTGCTTTTGGCAGAGACGCGGGAATTCTGGAGCCGCTGGAAACCCTTCGGCTCAACGGCATGGAGCTACCCGCAACGGCATGGAGAATTTCTTACGGCGTGCGCACGAAACATTCAGCAGGCGCGGGAGATGAAAAATGGCCATCTCGTCTTTCAAGTTGGTCCTACGATCTATCGCGGTTTGTGGATCGTCGACGGCAACTTTCTCCTGGAGGCAGCGCGTTACCTGGGATACGACGACGAAGCAGACGAAGGTCTACGTTCGGAGTGGTCCAAACAAGTGGAGAGTGGACAGATTATTGCGGGCAGCGGCGGCGAGCACTGGAAAGACACGGCGATTGCCATGTTTACGCTTGTCCGCCAGTGCGAACTGAAACAGGACTGGACTCTGTTTCACGAACTGGAACCAAATCTGGTTCGAGCTCTCAAGTTTCTGATTGGACTGCGTGATGAGTCGCGCGCGGGAAAAAGCATCAATGGGCGTTATGGTTTGCTCGCACCTGGCTTCGCTGATGGTGGCATCGGCGGAGTTCGCTCCGAATTTACGAATACGGTTTGGACTCTGGCGGCGCTGCGTTCTGTCGCCGATGCCGCTGATCAGCGCAACATGACGGCGCTCGCGCGGGCCGGACAATTCTTTCAGGAGCTGTACGATTCATTTCAGCAAATGGCAAAGCGGGAGATGGTTCGTCATCCTTTGGGCTTCGAATATCTTCCGATGATTGCTCACGACGATCCATCGGTTACAGGCCCCGATCCTTGGGACCGTCCGCGACCGCAGACGGCGCAATGGGCTCTTTCTCACGCAATCTATCCCGGGACGGTATTCGCTAAGAACGATCCTATCGTGCGGGGACACATTGCACTGTTGCAATCCTGCACGCAGGAAGACATCCCAGCTGAAACGGGATGGCTCTGGCATGACAGTGTATGGACCTACAACGCATCGTTCGCGGCGCACGTCTATCTGTGGGCCGGACTGGGCGACTGGGCAAAGCGCACCTTTACTGGATTTCTCAACCATGCGTCGCCGTTATATTGCTGGCGTGAGGAGCAACCGCTACAGCATGCGCTGGTAGGTCAGGACTGGGGGGACATGCCGCACAACTGGGCCAGCGCTGAGTGCGTGCGCTACTTGCGCCATATGCTGGCACTGGAAGACGGGAAATCGCTGCGGCTGCTCGACGGAATCACTGCGGCCGAATTGATGACGCGCGATTCCTATGCTTTGCGGAACTCACCAACGCGTTTCGGTCGAATCGATCTGGAACTCGAACCTATGACAGGCGGAGGCTGGCGGCTCGAGTTCAATCGCGATGCGGGACCTGCTCCCACTTCGGTTTCATTGCCTCGCAGCATCGGCAAACTGAGGGTGGAAGTCGTTCACGCGGGCGCGAAAGTGAGAAATGAGTCTATGGAAATCGATCCGGCGATCAGGAGATGGGAAGCTTTTCTCAGGTAAGAATCTTATGGGGATCAATCGATATCTGGTCAAAAGCACTTTTGTGAGCGCCCTGGGAGGCCTTCTGTTCGGCTTTGATACGGCTGTGATCGCAGGGTCTACCCACCAGCTCACTGAAGTCTACCGCCTTACTCCTTATTTACTAGGATTGACTGTCTCCAGCGCGTTATGGGGAACGGTAGCCGGAGCAATGACGGCCGGATACCCTGGGCAGAAGATCGGACGACGCGACAGCTTGCGCATCATGGGGATGTTTTATTTTCTCTCCGCGTTGGGGTGCGCTTTCGCGTGGAGTTGGGGATCGCTGCTAGCCTTTCGCATCATCGGAGGCCTGGGGATTGGCGGATCGTCGGTGCTGGCACCCATGTACATTGCCGAGCTTTCGCCGGCAAAGTGGCGTGGACGACTGGTGGGTTTGTTTCAGATCAACATCGTTCTGGGAATTCTGGTGGCGTATTTGTCGAACTTCCTGATTAGCCGATTGAATCTTGGGCTCATCGAATGGCGCTGGCAGTTAGGAGTCGCTGCCCTGCCTGCCCTGCTCTTCTTACTAATGTTGTTTTTCATCCCCCGCAGCCCGCGGTGGCTGGCCATGGAAAACCGCACGCAAGAAGCTCTCGAGGTTTTGCGGCTAACCGGCAACGAAAATCCTCAATTGGAGCTCCAGGAAATTGTGGCCGCAATTCATCTGGAACGCAGTGCAGTCACGGAGCGGATTTTACAACGGAAATATCTGTTACCGATCATTCTCGCGGTGACCGCGGGAGCCTTTAACCAACTCACTGGCATCAATGCGTGCCTGTACTATCTAAACGACATTTTCGCCGCCGCCGGAGCCAGCAAATACTCCGCAGGCATGCAATCGGTCGCCATTGGGTGCACGAATCTGATCTTCACGATAATTGCCATGAGTGTCATTGATAGCTTTGGACGCAAGAAGCTTCTGTTGTTTGGAACGGCTGGGATATGCATCTTCCTGGCTGCGATTGGAGAGATCTTTCGCAGTGGCACTCATCAGGGATGGCTGATCTGGATGGTGATGGCGTTCATGGGGTTCTTTGCCATCTCTCAGGGCGCGGTCGTTTGGGTTTACATGAGCGAGGTGTTTCCCACGAGAGTGCGGGCTAAAGGTCAGGCGATTGGAACTTCCACTCTGTGGGTGATGAATGCGCTGATCTCGGCGATCTTCCCGGTACTGGCCAAGAAATCGAGCGCGACGCCATTTTTCTTCTTTGCCACCATGATGCTGATCGACTTCATTCTGGTCGCGGCGATCTACCCGGAGACGAAAGGGGTCTCGCTGGAAAAACTGGAGCAGAAGCTTGGGGTCGTGAACTGATCCAGCGGAAGTTAGATTTCGAAGTCAGGCCATAGCGATGCGATGCTGGCTGGTTCCGAGACCCATTGGATGCTCTCTGGATGACAGGCGAACTGCTCATAGATGGGTAAGCCGACATCCAATCGCAGTTCCGGGTACGCGCGCGGGCCGCGCAGCGAAAGCTCAGAGAACTGATAGGAAGGATTGGGCTGCCAGCAGATATTTTGATGAGCGTCCAAGACCGGGAACCATGCCAGGCCGCGGCGTGCACGGATCTGGTCATAGATAAATCCGTACTGCCGATCGCACCAGGCACCGAAGATCATGCGACGCTCGGGATCGGCATTGATGACGGCATGCGCCCACCCGGGAGGAACGACCACTTTGTCTGCCGGGCCCGCGGTCACGGCAAAACAGCGGCCGGGATCGTCGTCAGCGTTTTCCTGGGCGTAGATGATTGCCCGCCCCTCCCATATCTCGAATATCTCTGGCGTGGACCACCGACAATGGGGCGCGACTGCGTGTACGTGTCCCTGGCTGCGGACCGGTTCATCTCCGAGTTGCCCGGCTGCGTAAACCACGACCCCAAATAAAAGCATGCGGCGGCGGAGCTCGTCGCGGTGCTCGTGGCGGCCCACGTCCATCACAATCGAGTAAACCGGATCTGGGCCCTGGCAATAAGGATCACGCAAGCTACGGCGGATATCATCAAGACGGCGAAACTCGGGTCGCGGTCCGAAAACTCCTTCGGCGTAGGTGAATTGCAGGCTGCCGGGTGGGGAGTGCACGCCAAGCTTAGGATCGAATTGGGATGGCGGCTGCCGCCGGTCGGGACTCACGAGTCATTCCTGTTGGTTAGTATTTCCGGTGGTTGCAAAGACGGGAGCACCTTGCTCTTCGATGACGCGAGCGCCAAAGCCGCGCCCCTCCGCGACGTCGTAATCGTGACCTGCGTCGGAGGGCCAGCACGCTATGAAGCGAAGCGGGACGTCTCCGGTATTCACGACGCGATGTGCGATCTCGCCCGCGATATAGTGCAAGCTCCCCGGAGTCATGTCTTCAAACCAAGTGCGTCCAAGACGATCGCAGAGAAGGAGTTTGCCGCGACCGGAAACGGTGCCATAAAATTCCGCCCGATTGCGGATGAGGTGCCAGTGCCCGCGCGTCATGAAATATTCATTGGCAACCCGGCCAGGTTGGATTTCAGTGGTACCCCAGTACAAAGCGCCCTCGGTGCCGGGGGGTGCAGTTTCCCACCACCAAACTCGATAAACTATGATCTCGGGATTGAGCTGCGCCCAGGCGCGCTGGTCGTGAAATAGTCCTTCCAATTGTCCTAATTTTTTTTCGGACAAGTGGAGACCGGGCATCTGCAAGGAGCCGTCGGCCCAGTTCACGAAGGCATGGGCGGAACTCATATAGGGTAAGGCTACACGAATAAATTTCGCAAAAGCAACCGAAAAGAACATTTTTTTGATTCTTATCGGCAACAACGGCTAATATTGAGTTCTCTTTATGGCATTTACGCCCATTACTGGGGAAGGTAAGACAAGACCGGTGATTGCCATTGATTTAGGCGGAAGTCATGCCACGATCGCCGTCGTAAGCGGCAACAAGATTGTTGCGTCTCGCGTAGTTTCGCTCGATTCGTCGCAGAATCTTCGGCCCGTCCTTGCTGACTTTGCACTGGTGATTCGACAGCTTCTTGCTGAACAGAATATGAGCCTCGGGGAATGTGAGGGCCTAGCACTGGGATTTTGCGGCCTGGCAGATGCGCGCACTGGCCGAGTGATATCAGCCAATAAGAAGTACGAAGACGCACCGTCGATCGACTTCAAGGCATGGAGTGAGGCTGAGTTTGGATTGCGCTTTGGCATCGAGAATGACGCGCGCATGGCGCTGCTGGGAGAATGCTATGCGGGAGCCGCGCAGGGTCGCAGCGATGTGGTGATGATCACATTGGGTACGGGGATCGGCGGCGCGGCCATGATCGAAGGCAGACTGCTGCGGGGAAAACACGCACAAGCAGGCTGCCTGGGAGGGCATCTGCCCGCGAAAGTGGGAGGCCATGTTTGCACTTGCGGTGCGATTGGATGTGTGGAAGCTGAGGCCTCAGGGTGGGCGCTGCCGGTGATCGCGCGCGACTGGGACGGCTTTTCTGAAAGTGGGCTAGCGAGAGCGAAGACGATTGATTTTCAGACTCTTTTTGAACTGGCGCATACCGGCGACAGGATCGCGGGGGAAATTCGGGAGCACTGTTTGAAGGTGTGGGCAACAGGAACGGTCGGCTTAATCCATGCCTATGATCCTGAGTTGGTGGTGATCGGTGGCGGAGTCATGCGGGCCGCTGCCACCATACTTCCCTACATTCAGAACTATGTGAGTGTCCACGCCTGGACGCCGTGGGGTAAGGTGCGGGTTGTGGCGGCGCAGTTGGGAAACAATGCCGGCCTCTTTGGCGCGATTCCGCTGCTGACTGAGGCGCGAGAGCTTTCGTGAAATTAAGCTTCCCCAATGCGCAGCTTTCCCGCCCGATTCCAAGCAATGAGTGCCTGCGTTTTCTGAACTTTCGAGGCGAGGCCCTGCGCTCTCGAGCTGACGTCCTGCTATTTACGCCGCCCAGATTTGAATCGTTCGGGCGGATTCCGCTGCTATTGCTCTTACATGGGGTTTATGGCTGCCAGTGGAACTGGTGGCTGAATGGAGAGATCGACAGGGTCGCAATGGAGATGCTCGGTGCCGGAACGATGCTGCCGATGATGATCGCCATGCCCTCGGACGGCCTGTGGGGCGACGGAAGCGGTTATGTTCCCCACCTTCACGCGGATTACGAGAGGTGGATCGTGGAGGACGTCCCAAACTGTTTGCGTGAGCTGTTTCCGCAATTGTCCCAGGGGAAATTTTTTCTCGCAGGGCTATCGATGGGAGGCTATGGCGCGATGCGTTTAGGGATGAAGTATGCGGAGCGAGTGCAAGGAATTTCAGCCCATTCTTCGATCACGCGCGTGGATCAGTTAGCGGAGTTCATTCCTTTCCCGGCGGCAGCGTTTCAGCATGCCGGGGAAGTTGACACCGACTTGCTGCATTGGGCAGAGACAAACCGCGAGTGTCTTCCGCCGCTGCGTTTTGACTGTGGCACGGAAGACCCGCTCCTCGAAGCGAATCGCGAACTGCATCGCGTCTTAACCGCGAAGAATATTCGTCATGAATACAGGGAGTTCCCTGGAGGCCACGATTGGCCGTATTGGACCGAGCACGTTCGCGAGACGCTGGCCTTCTGTAAAGGCATTCTTTCGAAGTAAGCGCCTATTTCGCCGACCCGGTCGCCGAAGCGGGCATCGGCATGCGGACCACCTTAGGGTAGTAGATATCTTCGTTCTCGAGTTTTTTCGGTTTCATGCTATTGCAAACGTAGGTGAACAACAGTTCGCCGGGTTTTTCGAACTCGGGGTGTTCTTTTCCGGCGTAGCAGAAGGTGTCTGGATCATAACCTGGAGATCCTTTCTGCAACTCTGGAATCCGGTAGATCACGTCGCCATCGGTCCACGGACCGATGAGACTTGGCGAGGTGCGTAGCAGCACTTTATCGGAAAAGATCGTGCCATCGACTTGGACAGCGATCCAATTCTTTAATGCGGGATGGTAGCGCACCGACATTTCAGAGGCGCCGTTGTGCATCACGGTTTTGGCTTTCGCCGGAACTAAGCCCGGATGCCACTGGTCGTCCGAGCCGAGGTATTGCAGGTTTTTCTTGGGATCATCTTTCTGGGGATCGTGGAGGGCGGAGAGGGGAATTCGGACAAGGATTTCGGGACGGCTTCCCTTCTCGTCCAGGGTGAAAATGTACAGATTTTTTTGATCGATGACAGTGGAAGCGGAGGGATAAGCGTGAACGCCATCCGGGACAAGAGGAAAGTAAGAGACCTGCCAATCTTGCGGAGTCTTGCTGAGATTGGTGACATGGGCGAGATCGGTTCCGCAGATCTCGAAGCCAAGCGCAGCAGATGGCGAACCGGCATTCGGCGCATTTCGAACGCACAACAAAGTCACCCAAAGCTCGTGGTTGAGGTAGACGCCATCGAGCGCCCAGTACCAGGTGTCCTTGTTTTGAGATTCAAAGACGTTGACAAATTTGCCTTCGGCGTCGTGGCGGATGGTGTAGTCGATTTTCCACTGCCCATTCTGACAGGTGGAGATGCCAATGGAATTGTGAACCATACGAGGATCGTCGCCAACCACAAGGCGCTTGTCGCCGTACAGTGTGTCGCCGAAAATCCACACATCGCGGCCGTCGGGCAAAGGAATGGAATAAGCGGCGTCCGCGCCAAGCCACGGCGCGCGCAGCGGAAACGATGGAGTGCAAGCGGAGTCGTTTTGGCTACTGGCAAATACAGAGATGCTAGACAACAGGGCAAGAACGCTTAGGATGATGTATTTCGTCATGTGTCGCATGAGCAATCCATTCGTCAAGCGAGGCTTCACCGGTAGAGATCGAGGAAATCGGAGCGGCGTAACTCGCGATCGTCCGTTTCAGCGCTCTACTCAGCAATCGGCTTTCGATAGCAGCTAAAAAACACCGCGCTCACTTGTTAAGTTAGGCATAAGATCACTATATATGTTCGATTGTATGGCAAACAACCAAAATAATTTTCCTTTCTGCCGTTCGAAGGAAATCGCGAAGACCATCCGGACCGCGCTGGTTGTAGTGTTCGTGCTGCTGCCGCAAGTCCTGTGCGCGGCCGATAAGACGCTGTGGAAGATCGGCAGGTTTAACGCGTCCTCGAGCGAATTCAAGAGTGATGGCATCAATTACCTGGATCCACAAAGTGATCCGGTCTTCGTTGTCGGCCAAAGCAGCGACCGGGATTGGTATCGTTTTCAACCGGGACCGGCGAATGGCGTGACCGGGGGGCGTCTGCATCCTTTCACGGTGAAGTTTTCACTGCCCCGCGCTCCCCGCGGCGTGTATCACTTGAAGGTAGCGATTCTGTATGAGACGCCGCGTTTGTCTTTTCTGAAACTCGATGTCAACGGACATTCGGGGTATTTCTATTTCCATCCCAGGCTCGATTTTCAAGCCGGCGACTGGGAAGGTACGTTTGTTCCGCAAACCTCCACGGATGAAAAAATCGTCGCCATACCCGCGTCGTGGTTGAAGCGAGGAGAGAATAAGTTTGTGCTGACTGCGATGGATAATCCAGCCACGGTTCAGAATTCACTAGGCGGCATCGCGCCTGGGCACACCGGTTTGGTTTACGACGCAATCGAGTTCAGCCAGGACGAAGGAGAGCGCTACGACTCGAGGGCGTTCTCAGTTCGTATTGAACCAACCATCTTCTATCGGGAAAAAGAAGGCAAGATGCTGGAGGCGGTGGAGGTTTTCGTTTCCGCGGGCAGGCTACCGCACAACGGCTCGATCGAGCTTCGCATCGCGAGACATTCCTTCCGCCAGCCATTCACGACGCCAACTGAATTTGGCGAAGAACGAATGGAATTCGATGTGCCGGAATGGAGCGGCTCGGCCGAAGCCACGGTACGCGTGGGCCGTAGTTCCGCGCTTCCATCGAAGATAGAACCCGCGAAGAAATGGAAAATTGCCCTGATCCCACATGAGCATCTCGACATTGGCTTTACAGACTATCCGGCAAAAGTGGCTGAACTGCATTCGCAATCGATCGACCAGGCGATGGAGTTGATTCAACACACGCCCGATTTTCGATGGACGCTGGATGGAAGCTGGGTTGCGGATCAATATTTGAGTGGACGCAGCTTGGATGCGGCACAGCAGTTTTTCGCACACGTGCGTGACGGCAGTATCGTGATTCCGCCGGAATTCGCTAACCAGCACACCGGGAATGCCTCATGGGAGGCGCTTGCCCGATCGCTTTACGGCCAGCATCGACTGGCGAAGGAAAATGGGCTGCCATTCGCGGATGCGGCGCAGATAGTGGATGTGCCGGCTTACACGTGGGGCTATGCCTCGGTGCTTCATGACGCGGGCATTCAGTACTTCATTGCGGCGAGCAACAGTTGGCGAGCTCCCGTCATGCTGCTGGGGCGGTGGAATGAGAAGTCGCCGTTTTACTGGGAGGGTCCGGACGGCGGCCGAGTGCTGATGTGGTATTCGCGTGCATACCTGCAAGCCCACACGCTTTTTGGCGGCCCCTGGCGAATCGAATCGATCCGCGATTCGCTGCCGGTCTTCTTGCAGGCCTACTCGCGGCCGGATTACACGGCGAGTACGGCGATCATCTTTGGCACACAGCTGGAAAACACGCCGTTAGCGCCAGAGCAAAGCACAATCGTCTCGCAGTTCAATTCTGAATACGCCTGGCCTCGATTGGAGTTTTCGACGGTTCACGGTGCGATGCAACAGATCGAGCATGAGTGGAAGGGCGAGATTCCGGTTGTGCGTGGGGATTTCGGGCCCTATTGGGAAGATGGCTACGGTTCGGATGCTGCGCACACCGCGATACACCGCGAGAACCAGCACCGCATTGCGACAGCCGAGGTAATCGGCTCAGCTGTGTCATCGATTGATCCGCGAGTCGCGCCCGACAAGGCGATGCTCGACGATGCGTGGCACAATGAGCTTCTTTACGATGAGCACACTTGGACCTATGTAGGAGCGACGACGCAACCCGAACATCATGAGAGTGAAGATCAGATTGAACTCAAGGGCTCTCGAGTGGAGCGTGCACGCGACGACATCAATGAATCCATTGAGCGAGAGTGGGCGCAGCTTGAAGCGCTGGTAAAACCTAAGGAAAATTCCGTTGCCGTCTTCAACTCATTGAATTGGGTGCGCGATGGCTTTGTCGAAACCGATTTGCCCGCAGGGAGCACTCTCGTCGATCCTTCGACAGGCGCGGACGTTCCGCTAGAGATTCTCTGGAGGGGATCGGGCATTCCGCTTCCGGGATTTGGTCCGGTGAACGTTCGAGTTCGCTTTTTAGCCTCGGCCGTGCCCGCGGTCGGCTACAAACTCTACTCCGTCAGACCCGCCGGTGGGAACGCTTCTCGAGAAACGGAAGAGGTTGCGGGAAACATT
Organism: uncultured Acidobacteriaceae bacterium; assembly: GCA_963818935.1. Taxonomy (GTDB): domain Bacteria; phylum Acidobacteriota; class Terriglobia; order Terriglobales; family Acidobacteriaceae; genus Sulfotelmatobacter. The sequence goes on along the minus strand of CAWFUK010000091.1, from coordinate 75,220 downwards.
GTCGAGAACCAGTTTTATCGGATTACGCTTGACCCGTCCTCCGGAGCGATCGCTAGTATTTTCGACAAGCAATTGGGCCGCGAACTGGTCGATGCTTCCAGTGCCTATAAATTCGGCGAATATCTTTATGTAACGGGCGGAGACGACTATCCTGATAATTCGCTTTACCGCTTCGGAGCAGGATTGAAGGCGCCCGACTTGACGGTTCATCCGGCGCAGTCTGGGCAAATCGTCTTTGCAAAGAAGACCCCGATTGGAATTGTGATAGCTCTTACTTCCTCGGCGCCGAATACTCGGTCCATTCGCACCGAGATCTTGCTGCCCGATTCCGAAAAAAAGATTCTGATCACCTGCCGGCTGCACAAAGATCGCGTACTGACGAGGGAGTCGGCCTATATCGCGTTTCCGTTTGCAGTGGCGAATCCGCAGTTCAGCTACGGCTCGCAAATGGCATGGGTGAATCCGGCAAAAGACGAACTAGCGGGAGGAAGCCGCGAATGGTATCTGCCAACTTCGTGGGCGTCAGTTTACAATGCGCAACTGGCTGCCGCGGTGGTTCCGCTCGACGCTCCCCTGGCCGCATTCGGCGACATTGTTCGCGGCAACTGGCCTTCCGAGTTCAAGGCCAAGAGCAGTACCATTTTTTCATGGCTGATGAATAATTATTGGGGAACGAACTTTCCCGCATGGCAAGGGGGAGACTTTACCTTTCGCTACGCGATTACGAGCAGTGCGCAGTTTGACCCTGCCTCACTGACGCGCTTTGGCTGGAGCGCTTTAACGCCGCTGGAACGAGACGATGTCCCGGCTTCAGATAGCCCTTCTACTCTTCCGAATCGAGAGGCGAGTCTGCTTGAGATTAGCAATCCGGAGGTAACGTTGTTGACCTGGAAGCGGGCGGAAGATGGCGATGGAACAGTTCTGCGGCTGCAAGAAACAGCGGGCGCAGCAGCGAATATCCAGATTCATAGTCCGTACTTGAAAATTGAGCGAGCGTGGCTCTGCGATTTGCTTGAAACGAAGCAGAGCGAAATCAGGATGGATGAAAATCTTAACGTTTCCATCAAGCCATTTCAGGTGCTGACGCTGAGACTCCGCACCGTGCCGCGCGCAGATCAGGGAAAACTCCGATGAACATCTTTTTCCCCTTCGTCGTTCTTTTTCCTGGCCGAAGGTCGAGATTCTAAATGCCCAACTGCAAAGCCATTTCAGTTCAGTGGAAGAATCGACATGCTTACCGTCTATCGAACGGTGCAGTCGAACTGACAATGTTGCTGGGAGGAGGCCATCTTGCGGATTTTCGTCTTAGCGGGTCGCCGATCAATGCCCTGTGGGAAGCCCCCTGGCAAACCATCGAGCCCCAGACTTTCGTTTCGCAAGAGCATGCCTCGCGCTACGGCGACGGCGCCGTAGGCAAGATGTTGTGTGGTTACACGGGCCACGCACTTGCGCTGGGGTACTTCGGTATGCCGTCTGAGGCCGAAGCCGCGTGTGGTTTGCCCTTGCACGGCGAAGCTGTGGCTTCGGAATGGAAGGTTCTGGTTGCATCAGGCGATGACGATTCCGCCCGACTCGTACTGGAGGTTGCGCTCCCTTTTTACAAACTTCATTTGCGACGCGAGATTTTGTTGAAAGCCGAATCCAGAACGGCTTGCATCACTGAATTGGTTACGAATCGAGGCGATACGCCGGTTGAATTGCAGTGGGTGGAACATGCAACCTTCGGAGAGCCGTTGTTGGCGAAGGGCGAAGCTTCTCTTTTTGTATCGGGCAGTCGAGGCATGACGTGGCCTCTCGGGTACGAAGGCCATGAGCTTCTTGCCAATAGCACTGAATTTCGCTGGCCGTATGCGCCATCGGCCGACGGTAGGCAGATCGACATTTCGCAGCCATTCATTCGAGATGGAAGTGGCTTCATTGCTTCGGTCCTCACTAAGCGAGATCGTGAAAACGCATTTGTCGCGGTTCACAACCGGCGACATGCGTTAGTAGCCGGATATTCCTTCGATCCTGCACTCTTTCCGTGGATTGCGCTGTGGGAGGAAAACTGTGCTCGTGAGTATCCTCCGTGGTATGGGAAAGTGCGGGCACGTGGCGTGGAGTTTGGCACAAGTCCGATGCCCTTAGGCCTCGATCAGGCACGTGCAACTCGATCTTTGTTCGATACCCCTGTGCTGATTTCGATTGCTCTTAACGCGAGCGTCCAGACGCAGTATCAGATCTATGTGAGTCGAGTTCCGCCAGAGTGGACGCAGATCCACGACATACGGCGCTCGGGCGACACCCTTGTAATTCGCGGCATTGAGGGAGAAGTCAGACTCGACCGCGGCTACTGAATGAGACCGTGAGAACGTAAAAAGGCGTGAATCTTCCCGTAGGCGTCTTCCAATTGTGCGTCATTGAATTGACCATGGCCTCCTCCTCGGATGGTCACGAGTTCATTAGGCACACCTGCCGTAGTGAGCGCCTTATGCAGGCGTACCGACTGTTCATAAGGGACAACCGGGTCGGCATCACCATGGATGCTTATGATTGGCGGCAGACCAGCGCGAACATACGTAAGGGGTGAGACTCGCTTCGCGACTGCGAGTGGATCGGTTTGGCTACCCATCCACATAAGAGCGTAGTTCTTGAGATTGGGGCCCTGTACCAGGTCAGCAACATCCGAGATACCGAACCAGTTCACGATGGCAGCAACTTTCAACTTCTCATCGCCCGTGCAATCGTTGTCGAGTCCAGTGCCCTCGGGAAGCATTCCGGTGATCAACGACAAGTGGCCGCCGGCAGAATGCCCGGTTAGTACGATTCGATCGGTATCGATGTTGTACTTTTTTGCATTTCGGATCGTCCAGCGAAGGGCGCACCGGCAGTCTTCCACGGCGGCGGGAGCGAGAGACGCGCTGGCCATTCGATATTCAACGTTAACCACGTTCCATCCCAGTTCAAGATAAGGCAGGAGCATCAGGGTAGCGCCGGTGCGGTCGCCAAAGACCCAGCCACCGCCATGGTAATAAATCAAGGTGGGCGTGGGCGTTGTAACATCCTTCCTCTGCCAGACATCCAGCTTCAAGGTGTAGTTATTGGCGACGCCATAGGTGAGGTCGGGGTAAATCCAATAATGCTCGCCGACAGTAGCCACCCAGCGCTCGGTTGAAGATTGCGAATTCGGCGTCTGTTGGGCGCCAGCGTAAGGAAGTTGGGCTTCAGCATAAAAGAAGAGAAGTGTGCATAAAAAAAAAGATAAAAATCGAGTGTGTGATTTCATATTCCCTCGCGATGATGGAGATGTGGATTTCTGCTTAGGGATTGGTCCGAACAAAAGCCTTTATCGTGGCGCAGCGTTTTCCTTCCGAGGAGCCAAAGGGACGGATCACGTAATCACCGACGGCAGCGGGAACGATGAAAGTTTCGGCGAAGTGGACCACGAAGGGCGGAAATTTCCCGCCAGGGCTCTCTATAATAGCTTCGCGTCCCTCACAGAGGTTGAGCACGTTCACGGCGCCATGAGTCGAATGCCGGACGGGAGCGGTAAACCAGTGCCGCCGAGTCTCGATGAATTCGCGCTGGTGCAGTCCGGTGCGCTCTTCTCGCCAACCAGCGCCCTCATCGACTAACTCGATTGCATTCACCAGGTTTTTTTCGACCCAATGCGTGGTGCGGTCCCACTGGATGTTGCGAAATCCATGTTCGAGATGAATGGGGCGCGGAACACCGTCCATACCTAAGCGTCCCCAATCCCACATTTTGAAGGTGAAAATATAAGGCGTTGCGCTGATTTCCAGCACCATGCTGTTTTTGCCCGAACAATGGGGAGTTCCGGCTGGAATCAGGAAGTGATCGTGCCTCTTCGCTGGAAATCTATTGACGTAGTGGTCGGCATCAAATTGAATTGTGCCTTCTTGGGCTTGCAGCAGATCTTTCGTCATCTGCCGGCGGTCGATGTTCTCTTTCAAACCAAGATACACACATGCGTCTTCGCCCGCATCCAGCAGGTAATAGCTTTCGTCCTGGGTGTAGTTCATGCCAAATTGTTGCTGAATGTATTCGGTGAGGGGGTGCACCTGGAATGAAAGATTGCCGCCATCCATGGTGTCGAGAAAATCGAAGCGAATGGGAAATTCGGTACCGAAGCGAGCGTGCACCGCTTCTCCAAGCAGTTCGTGGGGATGCTGAAAGACTAAATTGATGGACGGGATCTCAATCTTCACATCGCCGAAGCCAAGCAGCAGGCTATTTTCTTCCGGCACGCAATCGAAGCACCAAGCATAATTCTCGGCCTCGCGCGGGAGGTCGCAAATCTCTTTCATCCATTGACCGCCCCAAGGGCCGGGGTCGAAGAAAGGAACAACGCGAAAAGGGCGCTGGACCACGGCTTTCAAGCCTTGCGCAAGTTGGCTTCCGGTGATCATCTTCGGCGAATCACGCTGATTGGTGTCGAGCAGGAAATCGATTCGAGAAAGCAGACTCTTCTTCCAGCGATCGGCGACGCGCCAGTCCACAAAATACGCCCGTTTGTATTTCAGCTGCGCCCGCTCCGCGTAGTTCTGCAGGCCAAGATTGGAGATTTCGGCGGTGCGCTGGCGTTGCTGGATTTCCCATCTGGCCATGTCGCAGTAGACCAGCAGGTCCCAGTTTTCTGCGAGAAGAGTCGCGCCCGTGCCGATGACCAGTGTCAAGCCTGAGGTCGAGCGCAAGCGAGCCCGCTGCTCTGTCAGCTTACGCTCGTCGAGAAATTCGGGGAGTTCGTACTTCCCCATAAAGGCGAAGACGGGATCATCTCCGAGGTCACGCGCGCAAAGAGACTGAATGAGGTTTTCGGGCAGATAACATTCCTGGGCCCGAAACACGCTCTGCGGCTGCAAACCGCTGACTAACTGCTGTTCAATTTCCGGCTCAAAACAGCCGGGATAGCACTCGACGCAAATGACGAAATGACCTGGCCTCACGCCATCTTTGAGACGTTGGACAATAGCCTGCCAGCCCACGTGACACCCATGACGAGAGCCAGAGACAGGTACAACCGGATACTTATCGTAGTTAGAGATGTATGACGTTGACATCAATCGAGGGCCGTATTGTATGCACGGCGGCAACGGTTTTGGTCGCCGCCGTTTTTCAAGCGTGGGGGAGTTAGAAAATAAACTTCAACGAAAACTGTGTCTGGCGGGCGGTTCCACCACCGATCTGGGTTCCATCATCGTCTGCAATGGTTTGACCGACGCGACCGAAGTTGGCATTCGGAGTACATGTTCCAATACCAACCGCGGTGCAAATACCGCCGTCAGGGTTGGCAAAATTGGGGTGGTTAAAGATGTTGAAGATATCAGCGCGGAACTGCACAGTCAGCCGCTCGGTTATGAAGAAATCCTTCATTCCGGAGAGATCAAACTGGAAGTAGGCCGGAGCCCGCAACGCATTGCGGCCGACGTCGCCGAGGGTGTCTCCTGGAGTTCCGTCATAGTTGGTTTCAAAGGCAAATGCGTTGATGTTGTAGCTTGAGTCAGGCCAACTGTGGTTCGGAAGCCAGACGGGCTGGCCGGTGTAGTTGGGGCGGACGGGATTGCCGAAAAATCCGCTGATCAAGGTGATGTTCTCAGGCAAACCAGAACGGGTCTGAAGAATGCCGGAAGTCCGCCATCCGCCGAGCACTTGGCGAACCAGGGGGCTTGAACCTTTCAGATCGGGCAGGCTGTAGACCACGCTACCGGTCAGGTTGTGCCGCACATCCCAGTCCCCGCTGCCGCGGTCGTAATTAGGATTCAGCGGATCCACGAAACCTGGGCTGAATACGTTCACAGTATCGTCGATTTCGTGGGACCACGTGTAGTTGGTCTCCAGGGTCAATCGGCCTACGTTTCTGCGCAACTTCACTTGCAGGGAGTTGTAGTCGGAAGCGAGTTCGTCGGAATCAATATTTTCATTGGCGAAGCCCGAGTAGGGACGCGCATCGGTAAATACATTGGCCGGATTGGCATTGAGGGGAGCGAAGTCGACGCCGGCCTGCAGGTGATGCGTACTATTGGCGACATAATTCACTGTGAGAATGGTGTTGCGCGCCACTTCCTGCTCGATGCCAAACAGCCAGTTGGCAGAAACTGGATCTTTGGGGTTGGTGGGGAATGCGTTTACGTTGGCAGTGCCGGCAGGCAGAGGAGGATTGGGAGAGGGATACGTGATCGTAGCCTGGAAGAGGTTCACGTTGTAACTGGAGAGAGCCGGGACGTTGGAGACGGTGGCAAAGTTAAAGTGCATGGGGTTGTAGAACAATCCGGCGTATCCGTGAACTACGGTCTTGCCATTCCCAATCGGGTCCCAGGCAAAACCGACGCGAGGAGCCCAATCGCCTTTAGGCGCAGTGTATACGGCCTGGTTGGCGGGAAGAAGCGATTGCGTGGCTACGTCGAAATTCTGTCCTTCGTTTTGCCCCGTGCTCCAGGCCGTGTTGTAGTCATAGCGCAGGCCGAGGTTGAGAGTGAGATTCTTATTCACCTTCCAGTCATCCTGGAAATAGAAATCCCAGTTGGAATCTCTGGTGCCGACAAAACTCGGATAGCCGATTTTTCCCAGAACAAAGGGCTGATCGTCCACCAGATTAGGAATGCTGGCGAAGTCATAAGTCTGTTGCGGCCGCAACCACTCATTGTTGCGGTTGAGGCGAATTTGCGTACCAAAATGCAAGGTGTGCCGGCCGATGGTTTTGGATACGTTGTCGAAGATCTCGAAGGCGGTGAACGGCGTGATCTGATTGAAGGTATTCGGTCCGGGGAGTGAACCCAGATCGGTGAAGAATCCTGCAAAGCCGGCCAGCGGGGTGGGAGTATTCGAATTCGTATCCGAATAGAAGCGGGTGATACCCAAGCTAAACTCGTTCAGCAAATTTGGATTAAAGGTGTGAGTTTCATCGAACTTTCCAAACTGGGTGCGTAGGGCCTGGGGCGAGACCTGCCCTTGGTTCAGCCCATAGGTGTAATTGGTGAGCGAATCATTGATGTTGTAGCGGAAGAAGACGCGATCCCTGTCCGAGGGGGTGTAATCGACCTTAACCGATCCGGTATCCTCGCGAACGATGTTGGGAAGGACGGCAGGATCGTAAACCATATCAGACTGCGTGGGATCGATGGCATCCGGAAAGCCAGGATAGACACAGGCAGCGGGAGCGGGAATTCCGGTACAACCCGCTGGAAGTGGCGCGAACTGGGCCAGCACGGGCTGCATGGCGGGCACAAACTGCGATCGGGCGAATGCGCTCAGAGTGTGATTCAGGGCATTAATGAGGGTCACGTGGGTGCGGTCGCCCTCATAGTTCACAAAAAAGAAAAGCTTGTTCTTGACCATCGGCCCGCCCAGGTTGCCGCCAAACTGATTGAGCCTTAACGGTTGCTTGGATGTTTCAAAGTAATCCTTGGCATCGAGGGCGTCATTACGGAAGAACTCAAACAATGTGCCATGGAAATTATTGGTGCCGGACTTCGTGATGATGTTCATTTGAGGGCCGAGGGAGTGGCCAGTTTCGGCGGTGTAACCACTGTTGGAGTAGTCGATCTCCTGAATACTATCAACGCTGGCACGAGTCACTCGGGCGGCTTCCTGGCCTTCGGTCTCGAGAAAACCGTTAATATCACCGCGGGTCGCGCTCTGGCCGTCCAGCGTAATGTTCAATCCTGTGAAGATATTGTCCAACCCGTTCACGCTACCTTGGAAGTATCCAGTCGAGCCTACCGAGCCAGGAGAGATCTCAAGAAATTCGCTTACGTCCCTGCCATTGATCGGCAGGTTTGCGATCTGGTTCGTGTCCAAAGTCGTGCCCGAGGTGCTAGAAGCCGTATCGACCGTGGTGAGCGTACCCGTGACCTGGATGGTCTGCCCGGTAGAGGCGACGGCCAGGGTGAGATTCACGTAAACGGTGGCGCCCACATTGAGAACGATTTGCTGACTTTTCGCTTCGGCAAAGCCGGTACTTTTCGCACTCACGACGTAAGTTCCGAAGGGAAGCGCGGAGGCCACGAAATTGCCCGATTGATCGGTGGACAGGGCTTTCTTAATGCCCGTGCCAATATTCGTGACCGTGACTTCGGCTTGGGGCAACATCGCACCTGACGCGTCGGTCACGGTGCCTTTGATGTTGCCGGTATCGAACTGCGCTAGTAATGGCAGAGAGCTCATGGTGAGGAGCGCCAATAGAATGGCCAAATGCGAAGCTTGCTGCCTGCGCCGAGTCTTGGTGGAATGCGCAAATCCCGTCATAAAATCAATTCCTCCCGCGTTCCCTCGGGGTCCGCTTATCGATGCGTCGGAAATCGAGGTCACGGGCATCGTAATGCCGCTATTCGGCCAGAGTCAACCATTTTTTCTTTGTTTCGTGTCAAAACGAACTTTCGTTTGTTCTTTTTCAATGCTAAAGTTAGTCACAATGTGGCTCGAACGAGGATCCAACTTGCGTTTCGGCCTATCGCAGGCAGGGGATGAAGTGAGTTCGAAAGCAGTATCCTGGTGGATCCAGATCCTGAAAACCGTGGCTAAATTGGCAGACAGTATTGAAATATTCTCTTTCATGCGTTGCTTTCGCAGAAGGTCAGTAGCCGCATTTTTTGGAGCGCTCGCGCTGATTTTTGCGGCGCCTGTAGCGTTGCAAGCGCAAAGCGTCCAACCTGCCGGCTCTTTCGTCGATGTCACAGAAAAGCTGGGAATCCGCTTCCGCCAGCAGGCTTCCACCACCAGCAAGAAATATCTGTTGGAGAGCATGGGCTCCGGGGTGGCCTTGTTCGATTACGACAATGATGGACGGCTCGACATCTTCCTCGCAAATGGCGCACGGATCGACGACCCAACCCCGAAGGGCACGATTCCTCAAAAAGATGGTCCTCAATATTGGAACCGGCTCTACCATCAGAAACCTGATGGAAGCTTCGAAGATGTGACGCAGAGAGCGGGACTGGCCGGAAGCGGCTATTCCACCGGCGTTGCGGTTGGCGACTACGACAATGATGGCTTCGAAGACCTGTATGTTGCCGGGTATGGCCACGGCACGCTTTACCACAACAATGGCGATGGCACATTCACGGATGTGACTGCGGTGGCGGGCGTTGCGGGATCGGGATGGATGACCAGTTCGGCCTGGATCGACTACGACAATGACGGGCGCCTGGACCTGATCATTGCGCGCTACATGCAGTGGGATTTCGATGACATCTATTGTGGGCGTCCTGATAAAGGATTTCGGTCATACTGCCATCCGGATATCTTCAAACCAGCATCCGTTCTGCTGTATCACAACGATGGCAATGGAAAGTTCTCTGAGGTGTCGCACGCGGCCGGGATCGACAAGCCCGGCAAGGGACTCGGGCTTGCGATCGCCGACTATGACCACGACGGATTTATGGACATTCTGCTGACCAACGATTCCATGCCCGAGTACTTGTTTCACAACCGGGGCAATGGCACGTTTGAGGAGGTTGGCCTGGTCTCGGGCGCTGGATTGGACGGCAGCGGCAATACGTTTGCCGGCATGGGCGTGGATTTTGAGGATTATAACAACGATGGTTGGCCAGACATCGTCATCACTGATCTTGCAAACCAGCGATATGCGCTTTATACCAACTTAAAAGATGGAACGTTTGATTACTCGACATCGGTCACCGGCTTGGGTTCGATCTCCATCCTGCATTCGGGTTGGGGCGTGCGTTTTATGGATTATGACAACGATGGATGGAAAGACTTGCTGATTGTGCAATCGCACGTCATGGATACGATCCAGATCAGTGAACCTAATTTGCGCTACCGGGAATCACCCTTGCTTTTGCATAACGATCACGGAAAAAGATTCGTTGACGTCTCAGCGATGTCGGGCGATGTGTTCCACCAGCAATGGGCGGCACGCGGGATGGCGATCGGCGATATTAATAATGACGGAAAACCAGACGCGGTAGTTACATCGAACGATGGTCCCGCATTGGTGTTGCTGAATAAGACTGATACGCGAAATGGCTGGCTCCTGCTTAAGCTGGTGGGAATCAAGAGCAACCGCGACGCCATTGGCGCGCAAGTAAGAATCTCGACTTCAGAAGGCGATCAGTTTGCGACTGTCACCACGACCGGCAGCTATCAGTCTTCGAGCGACAAGCGGTTGCATTTCGGGCTGGGGACTGCAACCTCGGTGAATGAAGTCGAGATCCGCTGGCCGAGCGGCATTCGCCAAGTGTTGCGGAATTCTAAGCCGAACCAGATTTTAACTATCGTTGAGCCCGTAAAATAGTGATCCCATGGTTGGTAGGCTTCGAAGGCGAATTTTGTGTGTTGGATTGCTCCTCGGGGCCAATGGCTTTTCCCTTGCTCAATCGAAGCCGGACGCCGACTTGTCGCTCCTGCAAAGCGCCGCTCAGGCCATCACGGCGGGACAACTGAATGTGGCGGAAAAGAATCTGCTGTCGGTATTGCGCTCGGCGCCGGAGGACTACCGCGCCTTCGATTTGCTGGGCGTAGTTCGTGTTCTTCAACGTCGTGATATGGAAGCCGAGACACTATTCAGGCAGGCGGTTCAGAAAAAACCTGATTTTGCAGCGGCATGCGCGCATCTCGGTCTTCTTTATGTTCAGATGAGTCGCGAGGAAGAAGCTGCTCCTCAATTGCGGGAGGCATTGCGACTGGACCCTGCCCGTAGCGATGCTTCTAGCGCCTTGGTACAAATCTTGCGGAAGCAAGCCCAGGCGGCGGTCACTGCGGGAAACTTCGAAAAAGCGCTGACCCTGCTGGTGGAGGCGCGCAAATGGGCCCCCGACAGGCCGGATCTTCAATTCGAATTTGGAACGACCGCGCTCGCGATGTCGCTATTTCAGGATGCCGCAGAAGCATTCCAGAGGACTTTAGAATTGCGCGAGAACGATCCGGTGGCAGTGTACGATCTGGGGCGAGCGTTCATGGGACTTGCGAAATTCGAGGATGCGCAAGTTCAATTTGCCCATTACGTTAAACTTCGTCCGGACGATCCTTCGGGCTATTGCGCACGGGGCATGACTCTCGCGGCCCTGGAACATCCGGTGGAAGCGAGAGTGCAATTCGAGCGATCTATCGCGCTGGCTCCGGCGCAAACTGAATCTTATTACCGGCTCGGGCTCCTCGACTTGGACGCGAAGAACTTCGACGCGGCAACCCATAATCTTCGCAGCGTGGTTGATCGCGAACCGAAACATGCAGGAGCTTTGACGGCATTGGGACGGGTCGAGTTTGAACAAAAGCACTACTCTGACGCAATCGAATTGTTGCAGCGGGCTACATCGGATGATAATTCCTTGCGCGAGGCTCACTATTATCTCGGTCTCGCATTCGCGCGCACAGGGCGCAAGCAGGAATCAGACCAGCAATTGCAAATCGCTACACAGTTGGAGCATGGCGAGGCGGAGCGGCGGAGGGTAGTGTTCACGCTCGATCCAGCCCCGGTGCGTTCGGGAAACTCATCCGCCCAACGGTAGTTTGTAAATGGCGCAGCGCGCATTGAGCGTACGCTCTTCCCTTCTTAACGCAGTCAAATCAATGGCAGGGTAGTCCAGAATCTTGGAAAGTCTGGGGACACATCGGGGACACCATAAGGCGTCCCTGCTGCTCCTATGACGCCATCCAGTGCGTGCGTGTGCCTGTAGTTTTTTACGGAACGGCTAGCCGGCAAATTTGTCGGTGGCGGCGACCAGGGCGCGGCTGTTTGGAGGGTCGAAGGCGCTGTGGCCGCTGTCTGGCGTAATGATTAATTCAGCTTCGGGCCACGCGCGATGGAGGGCCCAGGCGCTTTCCATGGGACAGACGACATCGTAACGGCCTTGCACGATCACTCCGGGAATGTGGCGGATGCGGGAAGCGTTGCGCAACAGTTGGTCATCAGTTTGGAAAAAACCCTTATTGAAGAAGTAGTGGACTTCGATGCGCGCGAAGGCTAGCGCGAATTCATCCTCTTCGTAGTGGCCGGCGAAAGCGGCGTCGGGGAGGAGTTTCGAGGTCGCGCCTTCCCATCCGCTCCAGATTTTTGCAGCGGCGAGGCGCACGGCCGGATCTTTGCTGGTGAGGCGGTTGTAGTAGGCAGTGAGGAGATCGTTGCGCTCGGACTCAGGGATGTGGGCGAGGTAAGGCTCCCAGGCATCAGGATAAAGGACGGAAGCGCCGCGCTGGTAGAACCAGTCGATCTCCTGTTTGCGAAGCAGGAAAATTCCGCGCAGGACGAGTTCGGTGACGCGGTCAGGATGCGTTTGGGCATAGGCGAGGGCGAGAGTGGAGCCCCATGATCCGCCAAAGACCTGCCAGCGCTCGATGCCAAGGTGCTGGCGGATTTTCTCGATGTCGGCGACGAGATCCCACGTGGTGTTGGCTTCGAGAGACGCGTAAGGCGTGCTCTTGCCGCAGCCGCGCTGATCGAAATTTACGATGCGGTATTTTTCGGGATGGAAGAAGCGGCGCTGTTTGGGATCGGAGCCGCCGCCGGGACCGCCGTGCAGAAAAATCACGGGCTTGCCGGAGGGGTTCCCACTTTCCTCGAAATAAATTTCGTGGACGGGTGAGACCTGAAGTTTGCCGGTGTTGTAGGGCTCGATTGGCGGGTAGAGCCAAGTGACGGGATCTTTCACGATGGCTTCTGGCAGCGCATTAGTTGGCATGGTGGGCAGTATACATTTTTGTTTCCGGTAGGGAGAAACTCCCGGAGCGATCGGTGGTGGTGCAGTCTGGCTCACGCGTCACGCCGGATGAGCGGGAGATCCCTCGCTATAGCCCGAGAAACGGCTACGCTCGGGATGACGCCGTTGATTTCGAGATCAAGCCGCACCACTACGGAGTGATCGTTGTGTGTTGATTCACCACCGAGGACACGGAGGCACACGAAGAGAATCCAACGTTCATCGCTTCGGCAGTGTGCAAATTCCTGCGCACCTTCGGCTGACCATACCTGACAGCAAGAATTGCTGGAACCTCGTGCGGTTCCGGGGTAAGATTCCTTCCTCTCCCGCTGCGCGCCACGTTGTCAGATGCGGAATTCAATCTCGAGCCTTTTTATGGGAGGATCGCATGAAGGCAAAGCTGGGAGCGGCCGCTTCTCAACTCCCATTTTTAATGACGTTGTTGTGGTGGTTCGCGATCACACTGTTTTGCGTCTCGGCGCTGGCTCAAGCGGAACCGCGTGCGACGATGACGATGCACGTTCCTGCGGCAGTCTCCAGCGGGCTTGCGCCGCTGGTTGGGCACGCGCCAGCCAGTGAGCGACTCAGTCTGGCAATCTCTTTGCCGCTGCGAAATCAGGCGGAGCTCGAGGATCTGTTGCAGCAGATCTACGAGCGAGAGAGTCCCAACTTTCACAAATATCTCAGCGTGGAGGAGTTCACGGAACGCTTTGGTCCCAGTGAAGCCGATCAGGCGGCAGTTCTGGCTTTCGCGCAGGAGCATGGGCTCGACGTAATCGATATCCCGGTCAACCGGATGGTCGTGGATGTGGAAGGTTTCGCGTCCGATATCGAGGGGGCATTTCACATCAGTCTCGGTGTTTATCAGCATCCCACCGAGAGCCGGACTTTTTATGCGCCCGATCGCGAGCCTACGCTCGATATGGATGTTCCGCTGCTGCATATTTCAGGGCTGGATGACTTCGCATTGCCGCGTCCCAAGTTCAATGAATATTCTTTGACTCCAAAGCCGGCCCCGACGGCAAAAGGCAGCGGCTCGGGTCCGGGCGGATCGTACCTGGGAAGTGATTTGCGAGCGGCTTACTACGGCTCGGGAGGGTTGAATGGTGCGGGACAGTCGGTGGCGATTTTCTCGCTGAAAGGGTACGAACTGAGCGACGTGCAACACTACTTCAGCAGCATCCACCAGAAACTGAATGTTCCGATCATTGGCGTGTCCGTGAATGGCGCATCGCTGAACTGCCCTCCGGCATCGTGCAATGATGGCGAGCAATCGCTCGATATGGAGCAAGCCATTTCGATGGCTCCCGGGCTGAGCAGCCTGCGGTTTTACGTGGGGAAAAGCAATGTTTCGGTGTTCAATCAGATGGCGGCGGATAACATTTCGAAATCGATCAGCTGCTCCTGGGGATGGGCCGACAACGAGAGCAGCCTCGATCCGATCTTTGAAGAGATGGGAGCACAGGGCCAGAGCGTGTTTGTGGCGACGGGCGATAACGGGTCGGGCACTCCGGCAGATGTGGTATGGCCGGCGGACGATCCTTATGTCACCGCGGTGGGTGGAACGGTTTTATCAACCAATGGGCCGGGAGGAACGTGGAAGGGTGAAACAGGATGGGACAACAGCGCGGGCGGGCCATCGCCGAATAAAGTTCCGATTCCGAGCTATCAACTTCTGGCTGGGGTGATTACTTCATCGAACGGAGCGTCGTCGACTCTGCGTAACATTCCGGACGTATCGTCGGAGTCGAATGCCAGCCAGTATAACTGTGCGCAGGGCATATGCGCCGACCATGGTGGTGGCACAAGTTATGCGGCGCCGTTGTGGGCCAGCTTGATTGCCATGGTTAACGAGCAAGCCGCAAGCAATAACGAAAGCAGCGTTGGATTTTTCAATCCTGCGCTTTATGACATTGGCGTCGGCGCGACCTTCGCGACCGACTTCCATGACATCACCAATGGCAGCAATGGTGGGTATTCGGCTGTGGTGGGATATGATCTCGTAACTGGGTGGGGCAGTCCGCAAGGCGTGAATCTGATTAATGCGCTGGCGCCGCCGAAATAATTCCAAGACAAAATTTCGGCTGCGACTTTGCCGATAAGGAGTGGATTATGCATAAGAGAGTCTCTGGGGTGACCTGCTTTCGTTTATGGCATGCGGCAGTGTGCGCAACTTTTCTTCTTTCGGTGGTTGCGGGGGCGCAGGCGGAGCAGCATCCGATTCTAACGACCCACGTTCCTGAGGCTGTTTCCAGCGGCGCCGCTCTGCTGGTTGGACATGTTCCCGGGAAGCAGCTTTTGAGCCTTGTTATCTCTTTACCGTTGCGAAATGAGGCGGAACTGGACGCGCTTTTGCGAGAAATTTACGATCCGGAGAATCCGAAGTTTCACAAATATCTCAGCGTGGAGGAGTTCAGGACTCGATTCGGTCCAACATATCGGGACTATTTAGCCGTGCTAAGGTTCGCGCAGGCTAACGGGCTGGCCGTGATCGACATGCCTTCTAACCAGCTGGTGCTTGATGTTGAAGGCTCCGCACAGAATATTGAACGCGCTTTTCATGTGAAGCTTGGCATGTACCAGCATCCTACGGAGAACCGGACGTTCTACTCGCCCGACCGCGAGCCCTCGGTGGATCTTGACGCGGCGCTGCTGCACGTAACCGGACTGGATAATTACACTTTGCCACATGCGAAGTACGTGAGATCCGCGCAACCACGAAGTGCAAGCAAACTTTCGGGAACGGGCTCGGGTCCTGGAGGCATGTTTGTGGGCAGCGATTTGCGCTCGGCCTACTATGGCTCCGGGGCGCTGGATGGCGCTGGGCAGTCGGTCGGCCTTTTCGAATATGCCGGGTACGAAGTGAGCGACGTGCAGACTTACTTCAATAGCCTGGATCAGCCGCTGAATGTGCCCATCAACGGCGTCTCTTTGAATGGTCAAAGCTTGAATTGTGTTTATCCCGGATGCGATGACAGCGAACAGGCCATCGACATCGAGATGGCGATCTCGATGGCTCCCAGTCTGAGCCAGGTAGTGGTTTACGTGGGCAAGTGGGACATTTCCATCTTTAGCCAGATGGCGTCCGATAATACTTCGAAGCAACTGAGTTGCTCGTGGGGATGGACCGACGATGGGACGAGCCTTGATCCGATACTGAAAGAGATCGCGGTGCAGGGCCAGAGCGTGTTCGTGGCGACGGGCGACGACGGCTCTTACAGCGCGGGCGACTATGTTTGGCCGGCGGACGATGCCTGGGTGACTGCGGTGGGCGGAACCGACCTGGTGACCCGAGGCCCCGGAGGACCGTGGGAATCGGAGACTGGCTGGAGCGGGAGCGCGGGCATGCCATCGAAGAACGGCGTTCCGATTCCTGTATGGCAGAAAAATGCGGCGGTGCTCGACGGAATGAATCACGCATCGAAGGTGTTGCGCAATATTCCGGATGTATCGGCCGAGGCCAATACGAATCAATACAGTTGCGCGGATGCAACCTGTTTCGGGGGAAGCGGTGGCACCAGCTACGCCGCTCCGGAGTGGGCGGGAATTATTGCCATGGCAAATCAGCAGGCCGTCGCCAACGGTCAGAGTACTCTGGGATTTCTCAATCCGGCGCTGTATGGAATTGGCGAGGGCGCGCACTACGACAATGCGTTCCACGACGAGACCAGTGGCAGCAACGGCGCGTTTTCAGCTGTGGTTGGATATGACCTGGTCACGGGCTGGGGCAGCCCCAGCGCTGCGGAGCTGATTGAGGCTTTGACTGGATCGAACTGATAGTCAGTCACCGTCTGGCACAAGCAGAGCAGTGAGCTTTGCGATTTGTTTCTTCGGCGTTCTCTGCCTGCTCGGCGGTAGAATTCTTTATGCCCATAACGCAAGTTCACGAGATCACCGCCGCTCAACGACTGGAAAATGTCCGTTACGCCATTCGCGATCTGGCGTGCGTGGCTGATGAAGTCATGGCGCAGGGACACAAAGTTCTGCCGCTGAATGTTGGCGACCCGCTGAACTTCGATTTTCAGACTCCTCCGCACATCATTGAAGCGTGTTACCAGGCGATGCGCGACGGCAAGAACGGATATGCTCCTTCGCCCGGTATTCCTCAGGCGATCGAAGCGATTCGCGGCGAGGCGGCGCGCAAGGGCATCACTACGGCGCGCGACGTTTTTGTTACAGCTGGCGTGAGTGAGACGGTCGATCTTTGCATCAGCGCGCTGGTGAATCCCGGCGAGGATATTCTTACGCCGAAGCCAGATTACCCGCTCTATTCGGCTGTGCTGTGCAAGCTGGGGATTGCGTTGAATGCTTATGATTTGAATGAAGACGACGCCTGGCAGCCGGAGCTCGCCGACATCGAGCGCAAGCTTACGCCGCGCACGCGCGGGATTGTGCTGATCAATCCGAATAATCCGACTGGGTCTTTATGTTCGCGACAGATGCTGGAGCAGATTGCTGACATTGCACGACGACATAATTTGGTTGTCTTCTCGGATGAGATTTACGACAAGCTAATTCTCGATTACGATTCGCAGGGAAACGTCACGCCGCATATTGCGTTTGCCGCGGTCGCGCCTGACGTGCCCTGCATTACTTTCGGCGGCATGTCGAAGAATTATCTTGTGCCGGGATGGCGGATCGGATGGGGCATTGCCTCGGGCGATGCGGCTGCGATTAAGCCTTACATCGAGGGCATTCACCGACTGCTGCGGGCGCGGTTGTGCGCCAACCATCCGGAGCAGTATGCGATCAAGCCTGCGCTGGAAGGGCCGCAGGATCATCTTGTCGAGGTGCGGCGGAAACTGCGGTCGCGGCGGGATCTCACGCAGAAGTGGTGCGAGTCAACTCCGCGAGTGAGTTGCGTTGCGCCACGCGGGGCGTTCTACGCATTCCCGCGCATTGATATTCCAGAAAGCGACGAAACTTTCGTGAAAGAACTTATCCGGCAGAAGCATGTGATGGTGGTGCATGGATCGGGATTTGGGCAGAAGCTCGGGACGAAACACTTCCGGATTGTGTTTTTGCCGGAGGAGAAAACGCTGAGCAGCGCTTACGAGGGGATGGCGCAGTTTATTCGGGAGCGGTACCAGTGAACGATCTGCCCCGCAACACTCTGTGTAGACACCACGGGTGGACGGTGGACTTCAAAAGCATGAATCGCGGAGTGCGCTGAGAAGATCGCGCGGAGCTCGCGGAGAAACTTCTACGCTTTGAAAGTAAGAAACCGTTGATCGAACAAATCCGACCGCCGCAACGCTACGCCGTCTTTGCCAGCCTGATCTCTTCTGGTCCGCGAACCGAGTAATGTTGCTCGGGGACGGGGAAGCCAGCGTTGGCAAAGGTGTCGCGGATCAGCCGATTGGTATCGAAATAGACTTGCCAGTAGTGGTCGTTGCTGCAGTACGGACGCACGGCCAGCACTGGGCCGGCGAGGTTGAAAGTAAGAATCTCTACATCTGGCGCAGGGGCTGCCATCACGTTCGGAACCAATGCCAGCGCTGGCTTCAGCATCGCGACGGCGGCGTGCGGATCTACTCCGTGGGCGAGTTGCGCGGTCAGTTCGACGCGCCGGTAGGGGTTCGCCGAAAAATTCGAGATGGTGTCCCCGAAAATTTTCCCGTTGCCCACGATGGTGCGCACGTTGTCCGGCGTATTCATGGTGGTTGCGAATAAACCGATCGCTTCGACGGTGCCCGTGACTCCGGCGGCCGTAATGAAGTCTCCAACCTTGAAGGGCTGGAGGATCACAAGAAATACTCCGCCAGCGAAGTTCGAGAGCAGTCCCGACCATGCCATGCCGATGGCCACGCCTGCGGCGGCAATCAACGCCGCAAAGCTGGTGGTTTCAACGCCAAAGAATCCGAGGATGGCAATGATCAGCGCGATATTCAACAGCGCTGATACGGCCGAGTGAATGTAGCGAATGAGAGTGGGATCAATTTTTTGCCGGGTAAGAGCGCTGCCCATCATGCGCAGGGCGACTCCGATCAGCCAACGACCGATAATCCATATGGCAATTGCACCCAATAGTTTCAGGCCGACAAATGTGAGGGTGGCGGTGACGGTCTGCGTGAGCGCAGAGAGATTGAAGTTCATGGCTTTCTCCTTTGACGGCAGTGTGGCGCAGGAGACGCTGGGAGCGCCTTGCCGGCTGGCGCCGCCATTGTACCTAGGACGGAGCGGCTTGGCTACGAATGATTCGTGCGCGGTAAAGGTGCAGCATGGTGCGCTCGGTCGATGTGGCGAGGCTCGCCGCGTTCGCTGGACGGCTGAGGCGGCTATCGCCACATGCTCCTAAAATATCCCTCGGCGTCTTATCGAAACTGTTTGGCGAACTCGACTACTTCCCTTTCGGCCCAGCGACCATCGTAGATGGGGTCCCGATCGCGCTTGCCGAGAAATGCGCAGTGACCTCCGTCCTCGGTTTCCACGTAAGTAATGTGCGGATTGGCCAGCAGGGCCTGCCGAGTCTCGGGCAGGAGGCGGATGAAAGGATCGTTTTTGGCGTGGATTACCAGCGCCGGGCGCGCGATGCGGTCGATGACGTGGGCTGCGGCTGCGCGGTCGTAGTAATCGTCGGCGCCGGTGAAGCCGCAATAGTGGGCGGTCACGCGGTCATCGAATTGGCGAAGAGTTTTGATTCCACGCAGGCGCGAGGGGTCGAAACTATCCGGAAACAGGCGAACCTTGCGGCGAAAGCGCTGAAAGAGTTGCAGCAGAAAATAATATTCGTAAATGCGGTTGGCGGGCTCGTGGAGCGCGTCGGCACCTGCCGCGAGATTGACCGCAGGACAAACCGCCGCCACGGCTCGAAATTGCGCTGGGCCACCGCTTCCCCACTCTCCGGCCAGCTTCAAGACCAGGTTGCCTCCCATGGAGTAACCCACCAACACGAATGCGGGAATTTTATCGTTCTCCACCAGATGGCGCGCGACCTCCGCGACGTCCGCAGATCGGCTCGAGTTGTACAGTGTAGGCGCACAGTGGTCCATGCCACCGCAGTTGCGCTGGTTCATGCGGATCACATTCATGCCGGCAGCCAAACCGTTGCGCGCGATGCCCATCATGTACTGCGATTCGCTGGATCCCTCGAGGCCATGGACTGCGATCAGAGTGAGCGCGTTTCGATTTTCCTGCCAGTGGCAGTGGCACAGAACCGGAACTCCAGGCTCGACTTCAATCAGGCGTTGCTCGGCCGCGGGCAGATGGATGCGGCGCTTGCGGAAAAAGGCGGCGAGAGTTTGCACGTGCCCGCCCCGCAGCCAGGGTTGCGGCCGGAAGGTGGAGGGGACAAACGTGGGTGGCTTCGTGCTCGGTTCGTCCTCGAACTCAGGCTTTAAATTTGAAGATGCCAAACGTGGCCGCCTCCCGTTGCGAAGTTCACACGAATCAATTCTAATAGGAGAAATTCGCACGCCAGGGAGTACCGTCATGCCGATTTTTGAATACATCTGCCAGCAATGCCAGCATCAGTTTGAAGCTTTGGTGTTTGGTCGCGATAAGGCCAAATGCCCCAAGTGCGAAAGCAAGAAGCTGAGCCCCCAGCTGAGTGTATTTGCAGTATCGGCAAAAGGCTCGTCCAGCGCCTCATCTCCCAGGGGCGCATGCGGCTCGTGCGGCGATCCGCGCGGTCCTGGCGCCTGTTCGATGGGCGATCTCAACTAGGTGAGTTCTAGCGTTTGCAAGGCAAAACTTTCGACACAGTTCCGGCTGTGACTGTGGTTACCTTTGTTTGCTCGTTTGTCCCGCCTACCATGCGTCAATCTGGTTTTGAATCTGTTGCTTCGAAACTGCTGCATCGAAAAGCACTGCTTTGAGAGCGTGGTTTCGAATGCGTTGCTCCGAAACCGAGGAGATGGCATGGACCGGCGCCGGCAATCGCGCGTTTTCGTTGACCTTCCCGTGCAAATCTGGGGCATGGATGCGCACTCCCGTCCGTTCACGCAGCCGGCCAGCCTGCGCACGATCAGCGGGCGCGGGGCGACACTGCAATGCGTGGATGCCCAATTGAAGCCGGGAGATACCATCGACGTTCGTTATCTGGGTACCAAAGCGCAATTTCGGGTGGTATGGTGCGGACGGCCCGGAACCAACATGGCGGGAGAAGTTGGGGTGGAAAATCTATCGGTCGATGTGAAATTTTGGGATGTGGATCCGCTCCGCTGCGCCGCCTCGGCGGGCACCACGTAATCGAAAAACACTTGTGTACAGGGAAAGCGGGGAGGGCTGGGGGAGCGCTGAAACCCGCGTCACACGAGCCATTTGCAGTATCCCGCGATCGCCTGGTGAAGGCAAGAACAAAGAGCGAGTAGTGCCACAATTCCCATCGGAGTTGCAGACATTTTCACAATTGCTGCAAGCCAAGCGTGCAGATCGTGCAAGTTCTGTCATCCTGCCAGTGTTGAACGCGACCTCCATCACGCCGGAAAAGGCGAACGCCTGGCATAAATTACTAAATTACCCAATTCCCAAATTCTTATAGACTCGCAGAGAGATGCAAATCAGAATTCTCGGCTCGGCGGCTGGAGGCGCGTTTCCTCAGTGGAATTGCGCATGCGCCAACTGCCGTGCCGTAAGAGCCGGAACATTCCGCGGCAAACCACGCACGCAGACTCAACTTGCGATCAGCGAAGACAACGGCTCCTGGTTTCTGCTGGGAGCATCTCCCGATCTGCGCGCGCAGATTGAAGCAACTCACGAACTGCATCCGCGCGAAGGCTTGCGACAATCGCCAATTGCCGGAGCGTTGCTGGCTAATGCGGACCTCGACCACGTGCTGGGATTGCTGCTCTTGCGTGAACTCCAACCGCTGCGGGTGCACGCGACCGCGTCAGTGCGCAAGATTCTTCGCGAAGACAATTCGGTCTTTAAGATGTTGCAACGAATTCCGGATCAAGTGGCGTGGACGGATTTTTCTCCCGGCGAGGAGTTTTCTGTTCGCAACGAGTGCGGCGAGCATTCGGGAATCAAGTGTCGGGCGGTCTCGTTGAGTGAGCATTATCCGGCTTATGTTTCAAACGAACGCCGCGCACAACTCGCACCAGGTGAAGCGTCTCTCGGATTCATTCTGGAATCGCCGTCCGGCGCGCGATTGGGATATATGCCTGCGGTTCCGGCGCTCGATGATGCATTTCTGCAACAACTCAATACCTGCGATCTGTTGCTTTTCGATGGCACGTTTTGGAGCGATGACGAACTGGTTCGGGTGCAGAGCAGCGGGCAAACTGCGTTGCAGATGGGCCACATTCCGGTCGAAATCATCCTCGAAAAGTTGGCGGGAGTGCGCCGCCCGCGTAAAATATTTATCCATATCAATAACACCAATCCCATGCTGGATGAGGCCAGTCCTCAGTATCGCCAGGCGCGTGAAGCGGGTTGGGAAGTTGCGGAGGATGGATGGCAGTTCAACCTGTAGAAAACGAAACCGCATCACCCGCTGCGCGCCTGCTCTCGCTAGAGGAGTTGCGCGCGCAATTACAAGCAACCGGCGAGGAACGATACCATCACAAGCATCCGTTTCATTTGTTGATGCATGAGGGCAAGCTCAGCCGCGGGCAGTTGCAGGCGTGGGCTCTGAATCGCTACTACTATCAGAGCATTATTCCGATCAAAGATTCGATTATCTTATCGCGTGGACCGGACCCGGTGTTTCGCCGGGCGTGGCGCAAGCGCGTGGTGGATCACGATGGCGATGCTACCAGCGAAGGCGGCATCAAGCGCTGGATCAAGTTGGCAGAGGCTACGGGCCTTGATGGGACGCAGGTTCGCGCCGGCAAAGGCATTCTTCCGGCCACGCGCTTCGCGGTGAACGAATATCTGAATATCGTGCGCAGCCGGACGCTGCTCGAAGCGGTTGCCTCATCGCTGACAGAATTGTTTTCGCCGAAGCTGATCACGCTGCGCGTGGACAAACTACGCCAACATTATCCGTGGCTGGCGGGAGGGTTGGATTATTTTGAAGCGCGACTTTACCAAGCGCCGGAGGATTCGCAGTTCGCGGTGAACTACGTTTATGACAATGCGAAGACGCGCGCCGAGCAGGAGTTAGCGATGCAGGCGCTGCGCGATAAATGCGACATCCTATGGGCGCAACTGGATGCACTTTACTTTGCCTACGTGCAACCGGGATGGCCGCCACCCGGGGCGTTTCAGATTGAGGCGAGCTAAGCATGGCGGGTAATTTCTCGTTGCGGACCGAGGTGGATTTCTAATGCCTCTGCCAGAAGATTCGAGCCAGCCGCGTTTGGCCGCTGGCTGCCGGTGGGGTGCAGAGAGCAACCAGGAACGTGTCGTGCTTTTTCCTGAAGGCGCAATCAAGCTTCAAGGGACGGGCCGCCAAGTGCTGGAACGCTGTGATGGCCAGCGAACGTTCGGGCAGATTATCGAGGAATTGCAGGCGCAGTTCGCGGATGCCGATCCGGCGAAGATACGTGCTGACATCGGGCAGTTTCTAGAACAGTTGCGGCATAAGCGGATCGTGGATTATTGATGGAACGGCAGTACGAATGATTTCCAACCCACTCGCCCTCATCGCCGAAGTCACGCACCGTTGTCCGCTGCATTGCGTCTACTGTTCGAATCCTCTCGAATTGGCAGCGGTGAGTTCGGAGCTCTCCACCGCCGAGTGGATCAATATTTTCCAGCAGTCCGGCAAGCTGGGAATGTTGCATGCACACCTCACCGGCGGAGAACCGCTGGCCAGGCCTGATCTCACCGAACTCATCGCGGGAGCACGCGCTGCTGGACTCTACACCAATCTCATCACTTCCGGACTGGGGCTTGGTGAAACGAGGCTGAAAGCGCTGGTCGATGCGGGGCTCGATCATATCCAGATCAGCTTTCAGGATTCGCGCGAAGAGGCGGCGAACTGGATTGCCGGAGCCAAAGCGCACGCGCACAAAATCGAACTGGCGCGGCTGGTCCGCCAGCACCCGGTTGCGTTCACAGTGAATTTAGTGGTGCACCGGCAAAACATCGATCACATCGAGGAGATGATCGGGTTTATCGAACAGCTTGCGCCCGTGCGCATGGAGATTGCGCATACTCAATATTATGGATGGGCCTTGCGCAATCGCGCTGCGCTGCTGCCGACGCGTGACCAACTGGAAAAAGCGGTAGAAGCCGTGGCGGCGGCGGAAAAACGGCTGGCCGGTAAGATTCGCATCGACTCGGTGGTTCCGGATTATTACGCGCGCTTTCCCAAGGCCTGCATGGGGGGGTGGGGACGTAGATTGATGCTCATCAATCCTGCGGGCATGGTGCTTCCCTGCCACGCGGCGGAAACGATTCCCGGCCTCACCTTCGAAAATGTCCGCGAACATTCGCTCGAACACATCTGGCAGATATCTTCGTCGTTCCAGCGTTTTCGCGGGGAAGAATGGATGAAGGAGCCTTGTAGAAGCTGCGAACAGCGCGTCGTTGATTTTGGTGGATGCCGCTGCCAGGCGCTTCTGCTGGCTGGAGACGCAACGGCGACCGATCCCGCCTGCTCGCTGGCTCCCTCACACCATGTAATAGAAGCCGCTCTCATCGAAGCGAACTCCAATGACGCCGTGGCGCAGTCAATCTCCGCGAGTTCGTTCGTGCAGCTCCAGCGCGCCGAAAGTCTTTGGAGTTACCGGACGAATCCCGAGTGAGAGATCGAAGAGGCGGCGAGCGCGCGATTATTGTGTCGCACAGAACGCGCATCGGCGCGCTCCGCTTGCTCAGGGCAGGCGCAAAAGCAAATGGCGCGGCTCGCCCAGATCGGCTTCGGCTTCGTTCAGCCCAGGCTCTCGCCGCGCGAAGAACGCTGGCTCGGGATGACACCGCGTGCTCTACCAGCGAAATCCGATGGTGATGGGACGGAAGTCCGTCGTGGTGTAGTCGCCGGAGCCATGCATAAGGCGATACTCTGCGTAAATTTCGACGCCGCTCGGCATCTTGCGCGCCACGCCTGCACCGAAGAAGTAGCCGTACTGGTTCACGCTGGAGTTCACAAAATTGCCGCTGAGAGGAATGCTCGCGTTTTGGCACCTGCCCCACCAGGTCCAGAAACCATTGCATGCCGAGCCTGGAACGGCAATGTCGCCGTTTAGACTTCCCTCGCGATGAATGTAAGAAGGACCGAAGAGAAGATAGCCGCTATACAGTTTCGTGACCTGGAAGTTGATAATTGGGCCCAGCGTAAGGGAAAGAGCATAACTGGTTGCGCCGGTGGCCTGCGCGAGTTCCTGGGTGGAATCGCGCAGCGGCAGATCGGCATAAATAAGATCCGCGCGCAGCCCAAGGTATTTGTTGGCGTTGCGGGCCACGCCGGCGGAAGCGACAAAGCCTCCTTCGCGCACATACCTGTGAGTTGCGCCGCTATCGGTGTTGGCTCCGGCGCCGGCGTTGAAATCCCAATTTCTGAAGTCGTGCTTCTTTCTACGCGAAGTGGATTCTTCTTCGGCCGGCTCCTGACCGTTGTTAGGCTGCTGAGCGGTGGGTGCCGGAGTTTGTGCCGCCGCAGGCTGTTGAGCGGCCGGGGGGGTTGCAGGAGCCTGTGCGGCGGGGGTTGACTGGGAAAATCCCACTGCACCTAACAGGAATGTCAGCGCCAGCAGCGGCCAGGCACTCGTACTCGCGAACTTTCGTATCATCCATTCTCCTCCCATAACCGGGCGTATTGCGGACCGTAGCGCTCGGCATGAGAGACGCCGTTGTAAGGGCTCCGCTTGTGCTTCCTCGCAAGAACCATTCCATACCGCGCCGAGTCTAGTGAAGCTCGTCTGCGCAGGCTCGCCTGGTTACGCGGCACTGTTTGCAAGGATCGCATCATCTTACCAACTTTGATGCCGACTGTGCCGGGCAAGCCGCCCGCTTGCCGCGGTTGGCGAGTCCACCTCGCTCAGGAATGGGTGCTACATATGATAAAAATGAATCTCACCCATAAGAGCAAAAAAACTTTGGCCAACTCTCCGCCAGTGCAAAACGGCAACTCCCTTTTCCCTCCGCGGGAACAATCCTCAGCGCGCGGGGTCGCGCTGGTTGGATTCGGCACCGTAGGGCGCGCGGTGGCAACGATTCTCTGTGAGCGCAGAAACGAGAACGGGGCACTCCGCCTCAGTCACATTTGCAATCGCAACTTCGAACGAAAAAAACAGCCATGGGTTCCGGAAGGTGTGATCTGGACGGACGACTTGGACACGATTCTCAAGTCGGATGTGGACATTGTGATTGAACTGATTGGCGGACTGCATCCAGCCGAGGAATTGGTGCGGGGCGCGCTGCTGGCAGGCAAGTCGGTGGTCACGGCGAACAAACAGCTGATCGCGCGCCACGGGCCGGATTTGCTGCAACTCGCGAGCGAGAATGGCTGCCAGCTTGAGTTTGGAGCGTCGGTCGCGGGCGGAGTCCCGGTTTTGCCGGCGCTGCGCACCGGACTCTGCGGCGATCGCCTGCACGGCATTGCCGGCATTTTGAATGGAACGTGCAACTACATTCTGAGCCGCATCGAGACGGCTCGCATTCCGTTCAGCGAGGCTCTGGAAGAGGCGCAGGCCCGCGGCTATGCCGAAGCGGACGCGAGCGAGGATCTGGATGGCGGCGATGCCCGAGCCAAACTTTCCATCCTGGCGCTGGCGGGCTTGCGAGCGAGGGTTTCTCCGGGGGACATTCGGGCGCGAACCATTCGCACCATCGACGCAGTCGATTTCGATTATGCGGCGGAACTGGGCTGCACCATCCGGCAGATTTCACGGGCCGACTTGAAGGACACCACTTTATTTGCCGAGGTCGGACCCAGCCTTGTGCCTACGGACTCGCCCTTCGGACGCGTGCAGCGCAATCTGAATCTGGTTTTGACTTCGGGAGAGTATGGCGGCGACATGGCGTTTCTGGGCGCCGGCGCAGGAGGAGATCCTACCGCCGTTGCGGTGGTTTCAGACTTGATGGCGGTGGCGGAAAGTTTCGCGGCTGGGCCACGGCCACGGCGCGCGCTGCAGTTCGCCTCGCCAAAGGTAAGCTGCGACTTTGAGACGCCCTGGTATCTGCGGCTGGTGGTCAAGGATCAGCCAGGAATCATCGCCGGCCTGGCTGCCATACTCTCGGCGCATCAATTGAACATCGACGCCGTGTTGCAGAAGCCGGGCTGCGAAAAAAATGCGCTGCCCTTTGTGATTACGCTGGAACCCTGCCGGGACACGCAGTTGCATCCGGCGCTGGAGAAGATGTCGGCGCTGCCGTTCGCGTTGCGACCTTGTTTGAGCCTACCGATTCTGCGGTGAGCAAATTGCGGTCACGCTGACCAGTTCGCCCACGGGTGACGTCAAGGGAGGGATATTGTTTCTTGCCCAAGCCGCACTGCAGGCAAGAACCAGGATCCCTCGCTTTGCTCGGGACGACAAATGCAGGTGGGCGCGCCTACTTCCAGAAGGGATTCTTCATCCCTGCGGGGGCGAGGGCGCTATTGGGAGACTTCGCTTCGGTGCCGGAATCGTCCGAAATTTTTTCGTCGGTCAGCCGGGATGATGGAGCGTTGAGTTCTTTCTCGCGTCCGGTCGGGTTGGCGGACTTGGGCTGTTCCTGATTCATTGGGGGACCTCCTTCGCTACTTATAATCTAAGCTTATTGAAAGCATTTCGCGATAGTCGAGTAATAAAAAATCCTGATCGGTCTGATCGAAAAAAACGCAGCGACCAAAATCTGGCTGCTACGATAGGAATCGACATTATTTCTGAATTCATAAATCGAACGCAAGGAAGACCTTCATGAAATACCGCAAGCTGGGCCGTACGGGATTTGAAGTCAGCGACATCGCTTATGGACTCTGGGGTATGAGCGGATGGAGCGGCTCCGACGATCAGCAATCGCTCGATTCGCTGCAGCTTTCCGTGGATACCGGTTGCAATTTCTTCGATACCGCGTGGGCCTACGGCGATGGAAAAAGCGATGGATTACTCGGCGACATTATGGCGCGCAACTCGGGCAAGCGTCTGTATGCGGCTTCCAAGATTCCGCCCGCCAACGGGATGTGGCCGGCGCTTTCGAGCTACAAGTATCAGGATGTATTTTCCATGGAGCATGTGCTCAAGTACGCGGACCTGATTCGAAAGCAGCTGCGCGTGGATTCGATCGACCTGCTTCAGTTTCATGTATGGGATGACAGTTGGACCGACGACCCGGAATTTCGCGCGACGGTGGAGAAGCTGAAAGATGGCGGCTGGATTCAACACTTCGGCTTGAGTCTGAATCGCTGGGAGCCGGAAAACGGAATCAAAGCGCTGCATACGGGATTGGTCGATGCGGTGCAGGTGATTTACAACATCTTCGATCAGGCGCCGGAGGATAAATTATTTCCTTTGTGCCAGGAGTTGAACGTCGGCGTGATTGCGCGTGTGCCGCTCGATGAAGGCAGCCTGGGTGGGAAAATGACGCTCGAAACAAGGTTTCCGAAGAGCGACTGGCGGTCCGGGTACTTTGGGCCAGAGAATCTGGAGAACACGATTCAGCGCGTCGATGCGCTGAAGAAGATCCTGCCGCCCGGGATGTCACTGCCGGAGATGTCACTGCGGTTTATTCTGTCGCATCCGGCCGTGAGCACGACGATTGTCGGCATGCGTGATGCGCGGCACGTGCGGCAGAACGTCGCGGCCAGCGATGCTGGACCACTCGATTCCGCATTGCTCGCCGAACTGAAGAAACATCGATGGGACCGGACGCCGCAGCGCTGGTCGGATTAGGCCGCGTCCGGGAAGCACCACTCCTGCGATAAGCAACTCTATGCCGGCCGGGAGGCCTGCTTGTCCCGCTTGCGCAAAGCCTGCTCCGCCGGCCTGCGGCAGCCAACCCTAGCACCGCGATCCCTACGACCGCTGGTAGTAGCGGCCCGGCCGCAGCTACTCTCGCTACTGCTTCCTTGCTATTTCGCTCATGAACAACTATCGATACAAGCTGGCCGCAGCCCTGTTTGCCGTGCTGCTCACTACAGCTCTCTACGCCCAAAATTCCCGCGGATCTTTGCGCGGCACGGTGCAGGATGCGACTGGCGCGCGCGTGACTTCCGCCAAGATTGTGGCGCAGCTCGCAGGATCTTCCATACAACGCATGGCGGCCAGCGAAGACCGTGGCGAGTTTCGTCTCGATGATCTTCTGCCGGGCAGCTATCACGTCAGCATTGCGGCTGCAGGATTCGCTACTGCGGAGGCCGAAGTGAACGTTGCGGTCGCCAATGTTCGCGACATCGTGGTCACGCTGAAACCGGAGAACACTCGCGAGACTGTCAACGTACAGGGCAGCGCTTCTTCGATTACGACCGAGACCCTCGACACTGCCAGCGCGGTGCGCGGGGGAGTGGTGGGTAGCCAGGATCTCGAAACTTTTCCGTTGCCGGCGCGCAGCTTCGCCAATATTGCCTATCTCGTCCCGGGTACGGAGCCGGTTGAGCCCTCCGATCCGACGAAGGCGCGCATCACGGCGGTTTCCACCGGCGGCAGTTCGGGACTGAACAACGAACTTTCGGTCGACGGAGCAGATGATTCCGATGATTGGATCGGCGGCTTCCTGCAAAACTTTTCGCCGGATGCGGTTCAGGAATTCGCCGTACGGACCTCGAACGAAGATGCGGACACAGGATGGACGACTGCCGGCTCGGTGGTGATCACGACCAAGCGCGGCAGCAACGAGTGGCATGGAGACGGCGCTTTCTACGAACGCGCGGCCGCGCTCAACGCACGCTTCCCGATCGAGAATCCGGCGCCGAATCCCAAGCAGCCCTTCTCGCGGCAGAATTATGTGGGCACGATCGGTGGCCCCGTCGCCAGGAATAAACTGTGGTTCTTTACTTCGTTTGAAGCGGTGCACGAGGATGCCAGCATCGCCTACAGTCCCACCAGCATTGCGCAGTTCGATGCTCTGGCGCAACTGGCTGCGGATGGCTTGATTCCGGGCGTTTCTTCGATCTCTGTGCCGGCCAACGTACCCATCCCTTTCCGCGACTATATCGGCTCGCTGCGCTTCGACTGGGCCGAGTCGACAAAATCGCAATGGTACCTGCGCACCTCCGAAGACAGTTACCTCACGCACAATGCGCTGGTGCAGCAAGGGACGCTGCCCTCGACTGGATTGGCGACGCACAACAATTACTGGAACGTGGCGCTCAGCAATACCTATACGTTTAGTCCGACATGGTTGGGCAACCTGGTAATCGGCGCCAGCCTATTGCACCTCACGCAAACGCGCAATTCCGATCTTGGCTTCGCCCTGGCGTTTCCGTTCAGCTCGACCGCTCTGACCATTTCTGGATTCGAGACCTTTGGAGACAATCAATTCGCTACGCCCATTACGCTGTTTCCAGACTTGCGCAATCAGGATAAATACCAGTTTCGCTACGACCTGAGCCATGTTTACCGGGATCACGCCTTCAAGTTTGGAATCGGTTTTATTCACGAGCCAGTGCTGAGCGGCGCGTTCGCGTCGAATCAGGAGACGCTCTACAGCTTTCCGCGGAATCCCACGTATTACGTTGCCAATCCGGGGCAGTTCTTGACTGACTACGCCGCGGGAGCAAGCACTACACCCGCAGGCGATGGGAGTTTCTCGCAGAATGTTCAGCGACTGGCCTTTTACGGCGAAGACTCGTGGCGCGTGTCCCGCCATCTCACCCTCGACTACGGCGTGCGCTATCAAACTACCTTTGGACTTTTTGAGGGTGAAGGCAGGACGCAGGCGGACAACGCGGCGTACATCACTCTGAAAGCGTTGCAGATTCCGACCGTCGGCGGCGTGCCGCAGGATTACCGCAAGCAGATTGCGCCGCGTCTGGGCATTGCCTATTCACCTGGAGGCAGCGCCAAAACCGTGCTGCGCGCGGGTTTTGGGATGTACTACGACGATCTCGCGCAGAACGGATGGGCTACGGCGTTTCAAGGGATCAACAACTCCACCTACACCACAGGAACTTGCGCCCTTACCGGCGGCACTGGAACTTATGCGCTGACAGGCACCGGCTGCCTGATTGGAGGTGCCGGGGCTACCGGCAACCTCATCGGGGCGAATTACAAAACTCCTTATGCCATTCACACCACGGGCGGGATTCAGCGCGCCTTCAACCAGCACTGGCTGGCCAGTGCGGATTACGTTCACGAGCAAGGCAATCACGGATACCGCGCGTTTCCTTACTCGGGCGGCACGGATTTGTTTACGCCGCTGATTCCTACCGCTGATGCCGGCGATCAACAGAGCGTAGTTCCGAACGTTAACGTGTTCGAGTCGGACAACCGCTCGAGTTACAACGCGTTGATGCTGCACATGCAGGGCAACATGCGGCGCTTCAGTCTGGTGGTGAACTACCAACTCTCGAAAGCACAAACCTGGGGATGCTTGCTGGGCGAGCTTTTTGACTACGTCGATGGCGTCTGCCCGGTCCCCGCAACTTTACCCGGCGCGGGTCAGTTGAATGCTTTTGGACCAGGCGACTACGGTCCATCCGGCGAAGATGTTCGCGACCGATTTGTTCTCGCCGGAATCTTTCATCTTCCCGGCGGATTCGAATTGAGCACCGTTAACCAGGTCGAGAGCGCTCGGCCAATCACCATTACGACTGCCGACAATACCGCACGTATTTTCGTGAATGGGCAATACACGAGCCTCGATCAATTTCGCGGCACGCCTTACATTCAGTCCGATCTGCGCGTGACGCGTCCATTTAGCGTCGGCGAGCGTTGGCAGATCAATCCGTTCGTCGAGTTCTTTAACATCTTCAACCGCAATAATCCTGGAGCGAACTTCGCGGTGAACGTGGTTCAACTGCCCATACCGGCGGAACAGATGTTGCCGAACGCCCAGGGCATTACGAATGTGACCATGGTCTGCACCGGGG
Source organism: uncultured Acidobacteriaceae bacterium (assembly GCA_963818935.1). GTDB lineage: Bacteria > Acidobacteriota > Terriglobia > Terriglobales > Acidobacteriaceae > Sulfotelmatobacter. The sequence continues at coordinate 43,729 of CAWFUK010000091.1, read as the reverse complement.
CGAATGTAAACAATTGCACGGACGCAACTGCAGTACCGGTTACCAGCCTGAAGCAACTGGAAATTCCCGAAGGCGCGCTGGGAGATTTCTTTGGACCGGGAACTACGGTGGGCATTCCGTTTGCGGCGCAGGTTGGCGTGCGGGTTACGTTCTAGAGCGCTGATTCGACCTTCAATTTACATCCATTCTCTGATTCGAATCCGCCACGGAATCAGCGCACGAGCCACTCGGTAGCGGCATGTACGCGTACTAACAAAGCACCGTAACTTGCGGCCATGAAGACCAGGACTGCCAGCGCGGCGAAGAGCGGGTATCCCCACGAATATTTTCTTGCCGGACCAGAGCGCTCGCTCCACGCCAGCAAGCGCTCGACGCGGGCGTGGATTGACTCTGCCGGGGTCTGAACCAAGCCTGTGGTTAACTCCGCGGGAGCGGCCCAGGGGAGCAAACGCGAGAGCTTGATGACCGCGGCAGCCAAATCGAGAGCTTCCGATGCGCTTGAGACCGCGGCATCGTCCGCGGCCATTTCGGAGCATTCGCGCCAAGCGCTTTCCAGTTCGGCCATCCCGGGAAAGGCCACGAAGCGAAGAATTAGCTTTTTGAGATTGTCGCGGCGGCGCACGTGTATAAGTTCATGGCGCAGGGCGCATTGCAACTCGCGCTCGGTCAGGACAAACTCGGCGGCGCGCGACAACCAGACGCTGGGACGCAAAATGCCGGCGGCCGTGAGTGGAGGCACGGCACCAGAAATCCTCAGGAGGGCGACCGAATTATCCCGGCAGGCTGCATTGGAATCGATCACGTCGGATTGCTGCGACCAGCGCGCGATGATTTGAGAAGTGCGTGCCAGCGCAGTGAAAGCCTGGCCAGCCCCCGCCAGCAGCACGGCAATTCCGCCCAGGCCGAGCGCGAGCGGCAGAATTCCAATCGGTTCACTGACGCCGCGAGGTTCGAGCCATAGAAACGATGGCACGGCCAGTGCGAGGGTAAGTCCCGCGGACAGAACGAAGGGAATCACGCGCAGGGTGAAAAGAAGGTTCGCAGTTGCCGCCGCCGAAAATCGCCGGAAGGCAATCCTGATCCTGCACCACGCGCTCAGGACTGCGAGCGACAGGAGGATGTAGAGGAGCGCAAAAATCGAGAAAGAGATGGCGAGTCCGCGGAAAGCGAACATTAGTCTTTCTCCTTCCGGACGGCCTCTCGTTGGCCGGCGTCGCGCTGGTTTAACTCGCGGCGCTTGCGTTCCACCAGCTTGCGCAGGTCGTCGAGCAGTTGCGCGTCGCGTTCTCCTAGAATTTCCACCAGAAACGAAAGCGGCAAAGAGGAAGCCGGACTGGCGTCCAACAGTTGGCGCAAAGCCTGCCCCGCGGCTTCACGGTGCAACTCTTCGCAGCTGAATCGCGGAGCGTAGCGGAAGGCGCGGCCCTCTTCCGATCGCGTTAATAAACCCTTCTTGAAGAGCCGGTCGAGCGTGGTCATCACCGTGGTGTAGGCGAGATCGGTGCAGCCATCTTCGACCAGCTCGCGGACGGTCGCGCTGCCTTTGGCCCACAAGTCCTCGAGCAGGCGTTGCTCCAGCGGGCCGATCTGGGGCGAGGGGCTGCGAAAGGGATGGAAGATGCGATGCATAGGAATTCTTGCAGAAAGCATTGTACTTTGAGATTGAGCTTTGGGAGGGCGAAAAAAATCTGGGGTGGGAAACGGGAATCGAACCCGCAACCGTCGGAGCCACAGTCCGGTGCTCTGCCAGTTGAGCTATTCCCACCGCCGACTCGATTATACAACTCGGGGCGCTCCCACACTATTTTCGCAAGCAGATACCCACAGCGATTTCCGCGCTTTTGCGTCAACCTGCTATGCTTTACGGCAACAAACGTGAGGCAGAAAATGCTTCGCTCGGGTCACGTTTTTGCGTTTCGTCAAGTCCATGGTTCCGTCTTCGAAGGGAAATCACTACATTTCCGCGAGGCGCGGGTTTAACTGAGTGCGTCGTGAAGCGACTCTTTGCACAATCGCACTCCAAAAATGCTTGGGAGAAATCATACAAATGAGAAAAACACTGAAGGATTTCCGTTGGCGCAAGCTTGCGTGGTGTGGGGTTGCGCTGGCCATTGCGGTCGGCGCTCTGCCGAAGTGGGCGGGCGCGCAAGACTATGACGATCCTCCCGCGCGCGTGGCGCGGCTGGGTTACATGCAGGGTTCGGTTTCGTTTCAACCTGCCGGGGAATCGGATTGGGTCGGTGCGGTGCCGAATCGTCCTATGACGACCGGCGATCAACTGTGGAGCGATGTGGATTCGCGCGCCGAAGTGCAACTGGGATCAGCCGTGATTCGGCTCTCGGCGCTTACCGGATTTTCTTTCCTCAACCTCGATGACAACACGGTACAGATTCAACTCACTTCGGGCACGCTCAATGTCACGGTGCGCCGCCTCGGGGAAAGCGAAGATTTCGAGATCGACACGCCGAACCAGGCATTCAATATCTTCCAACCCGGCCACTATCGAGTGGAGGCGAGCGCAGATGGGACCTACACAGTCGTAACCGTACGCGAGGGCGAAGGCGAGTCCACCGGTGGCGGACAGACCTACGATCTTCGCGCCGGGCAGCAAGCCAACTTGAGCGGAACCGATCAGCTTTACGCCGAGGTTTACGACATCGGCGCTCCTGACGATTTCGATAACTGGTGCCATGATCGCGACCACCGCTACGACTACTCCCGCTCGGCGCAATATTTGTCGCGCGATGTAGTGGGCTTCGATGATCTCGATGAATATGGCGACTGGCGCGATGATGCTCAGTACGGACACGTTTGGTTTCCGAATCAGGTGGCGTACGGATGGGCGCCGTACCACACCGGCCATTGGGATTGGATTTCGCCATGGGGATGGACTTGGGTGGACGATGCCTCGTGGGGCTACGCACCATTTCACTATGGACGCTGGGTTTTCGTGGGCGGACGGTGGGGATGGGTTGCAGGTCCAGCGGCACAGCCTGCGGTTTATGCGCCTGCGCTGGTGGTATTTATTGGCGGGGGCCCGGGGGGATGGGGCGGCAACGTGGGCTGGTTCGCGCTGGGCCCGCGCGAAGTGTATGTGCCGTCGTATCACGTGAGCGAAGCTTACGTGACGCGCGTAAATGTGAGCAGCACGACGGTGAACGTCACGCAGGTGACGAACGTCTATCGCACGACGATCGTCAATAACACGACTACCATCACGAATGTCACCTATGTGAATCGCGGAGTGCGGGGAGCGGTAACCGCGGTTCCGCAAGCGGCATTCACCAGCGCACAACCGGTGGCGAAAGCTGCGGTCGCAGTGACTCCGCAGCAAATTGCTTCTGCGCCCATGGCGGCACGGGTTGCGGTGGCTCCGACGAGGGCGAGTGTGCTCGGAGCTAAAGCCGCGACTGCTGGACACGTAACCGCGCCGCCGGCAACAGTGGCCGCGCGGCAGGTAGTGGCGAAGAAGACGCCTCCGCCTCAGCCGGTGCCGTTTGCGAAGCAGCAGCAGGCACTGGCAGCGCATCCCGGACAACCGCTGGCGAAGAATGAAGTGCAGACGCTGCGTCCGGCGGCTGCGGCCGCGGCGCGGCCAGCAGTAAAGGTAGCGCCTCCCGGGAAACCGGCTACTGCGGCTGTGGGGAAACCGGGTGGACAGCCCGGGGCCGCTGCGCGTCCGGGACAGCCAGCGCCGATGCCGGCGAATAACCGGCCTGCAAATGCGCCGGCGAATCGAGCCCCGGCTCCAGCGGCGACTCAACCCGCTCCGGCGAATAATCGACCGGAGCCGCAACCGAACCGTCCCGCGGCACAACCGAGCCAGCCGGCGCGGACACCACCCCCGGCAGCGGAACGACCACAACCGAACCGTCCGGCACCGGAAGAAAACCGGCCTGAGTCAAAACCGGCGCCGACACCGCAACCTCGGCTTGCACCTGCGCCGCAGGAAAATAAACCAGCACCGAGGCCGGCGGCACCGGCTGCGGAGAAGCCGCAAGAACAGCGCACGCCTCCTCCGGCGGCGAAACCTGCGCCAGCACCGAAGCCGCAAACTCCGGCGCAGAAGAAACAGGAAGAGGAGCAGAAGAAAAAGGAGCAGAAACCGCAAGGTTAGAAGCACTTGCGATTTCGGGCACCCTGAGGGTTCTCAGGGTGCTTTTTTGTTACATGAGAACTCCCCGAAGTAGCGCTGAGAGTGGAGGCGCAGTAGGGATCCTTCGACTGCGTGAGTGCTTCGCTCAGGATGACAGAGCGCAGGGAGTGAGAAGCTGCCCGATGTAACTGAGCTGCCCTGGACGGACGAAGGCGTCCGTCCCTGCCTGATTGCTTTATTGCAACGCGTGGGATGATGATCCGGAAGCTGAGCTTCCGCTGATGTTGTAGCGTTTCAGTTTGCGGTATAGCGTGGCGCGGCTGATGCCGAGCATGCGGCCAGCCAGGGCTTTGTCGCCTTTCACTTGTTCGAAGACACGCTGAATGGTGGCGCGTTCGATGTCTTCCAGATCGGTGGTCGACATTTCTGGGTTCGCGCTGGCATCAGAATTGGCTTCTCGCGATGCGGGTAGGTCGGAGATTAACTCCGGCGCATGTACGGAAACCTGACGCGATGCTGGCGAGTGCAAGACCGCGATGGATGGCGGCAGATCGCCGAGATCGATCAGGGTTCCATTGCCCAGAGCTACCGCACGCTCTACGCAGTTTTCCAGTTCGCGGACGTTGCCGGGCCAATCGTAATTCATGAGCGCTTTCAGGGCTGCGCTGGAGACCCGCAAGTCTGCGCCCGGCGCGTAGCGTTCGCAGAACCAGTTCACCAGCATGGGAATATCGCTGCGGCGCTCGCGCAATGCGGGCACATGGACGGTGACCACGTTCAGTCGAAAATATAGGTCTTTGCGGAAGGTTCCCGCTTTGTAGGCAGCTTCGAGATCGCGGTTGGTGGCGGCAATGATGCGGACGTCCACTTTGACGCGCTGGTTGCTGCCGACGGGGCGAACTTCTTTTTCCTGCAGCACGCGCAGCAGCTTGGCTTGCAATTCGAGCGGCAACTCGCCGATTTCATCGAGAAAAACCGAGCCCGTGTCGGCCGATTGAAAGAGTCCCTGCTTGGATTTCAGCGCGCCGGTAAAGGCTCCTTTTTCGTAGCCGAACAGTTCGCTTTCGATGAGCGTGGGAACGAGCGAGCCGCAATCGACGGCGACGAAGGGACGGTTGGCGAAGGCGCCGCGGAAGTGAATGGCGCGCGCGATCAGCTCTTTGCCAGTGCCGCTTTCGCCGGAGATGAGAACGGCGGTGCGCGTGTCTTTGAGGCGCGAGGCGATGCGCAACACTTCCTGAATTTTGGCGGAGGAGCCGACGATGCCGTGGACCGCGGTTTCGGAGTCCATGCGCTGGCGGAGGAATTCGTTTTCCTCGACCAGGCGAATTTTTTCGGCCATGCGGCGCAGGAAAAGGCGCAACTCTTCCAGCGGAGAAAATGGTTTGGTGATGTAGTCGTAGGCGCCGAGCTTCATGGCTTGCACCGCGGTTTCGACGGAACCGTGTCCGGTCATGAGGGCGACTTCGGTGCGCGGCAGAAGTTTTTTTACTTTCTCCAAGAATTCAAGGCCGGACATGTGCGGCATCACCATGTCGCTGAGGATCATGTGCACGGGCTGCTCTTCCAGCAATGCCAGCGCGGATTCGCCGCTATCGGCTTCCAGGCAGATAAAACCGAGGGCTTCGCCGACGGTCATGCAGAGTTTGCGAATCGTCTGTTCGTCATCGACGATCAGGAGACGGACGCGCAGGTCTTCCCGGTTTAGATCTCTGCTTAGTTCCCTGCTAAGCGTTGGCTTTCCCAAAGGCGATTTGATTGACGAGTCACTCAACGGGCTTTCCCCATAGTTTTTTCGACAGCATTGATGAGGTCCTGGACGCGAAACGGCTTCTCCAGATAGAGTGCGCCAATTTTGCGAAGGGTGGAAACAGTTTCTTCGTTGGCGTAATCGCCGGTAATGATGACGACTTTATTTTCCAAGTCGGGGCGATTGGCGGAAATCCAAGTGTGGACTTGTGCGCCGTCGACGCCGCCGGGCGTGCGCATGTCGGAGACAACGCCAAGAAACTGTCCCTTTTCGAGCATGCGCAAGGCCTCGGCGCCGGATTCGATGCAGACGACCTCATAACCGTTGCGCTCCAGCGTAGCGCTGACCAGGGCCATGATCGAGGGTTCGTCTTCGATGAGGAGAACGGGCGGCGGCGTTCGTTGAATGGCGGGCGTCGTCATTTTTGCAATACTCCTGCGGCCACACCGAGGGAGGCGGAGTGGGGCGCTGCGGGAAAGCGAACGATGAAGGTGGCTCCCTGGCCATCGGTGTTGTTGTGGCAGAGGATCTCGCCTCCGTGCTCCTTCACGATGCCGTAGCAGATGCTAAGGCCGAGGCCGGTACCCTTGCCGACCTCTTTCGTAGTGAAAAAAGGATCGAAGATGCGGTCGGGCTGGCTGATGCCGTATCCATTGTCGCGGAAGGAAACTTCGACCGCGTCGCCGGCCTTGGTGGTCATAATCTCGATGCGGGCGTGGCGGCCAACGTCGTGCACAGCGTCGTAAGCGTTGTTCAGGATGTTGAGAAAGACTTGCTGGAGCTGGTGAGCGTCGCCGATGACATCGGGCAGGCCTTCGTCGAGGTGCTCGATGATCTCGACGCCGTGGCTGTTGAAATCGTAGGAACGTAATTGGATGGTGCGGCGAAGAATCATATTCAACTGCACCGCGTTGCGTTGCGGCGGCATCTGGCGCGCGAAGCTGAGCAGGTTCTGAACGATCTGTTTGGTGCGCTGGGCTTCCTGAAGGATGACGCGCAGATCCTTCATGGCGCCAGGGGGAATGTCGGGATTGCTGAGGAGCAAGTCGGCGAATCCGAGGATCGCGGTTAGGGGATTATTTACTTCGTGGGCGACGCCGGAGACTAATTGTCCGACGGCAGCCATTTTTTCGGCGTGGACAAGTTTGTCGCGGAGTTCGGCGGAGTCGGTGATGTCGGTCATGACGACGATGATGCTGGTGATGTCGCCTTGCTCGTCGCGCATGGGGCTGAGGTTGACCGAAAATTGGCCGGCGTGACCACTGCCCCGCATGAGATGCAGTTCGAGGTTGTCGACCTGGCCGCCGCGCAAAATGGACTGGAGGGCGTCGGCGAGGGGACGCACGTAGCCGGGAGCAGCCAACTCGATCAGCGGACGACCCAGGAGATCGTGCTGTTCGAAGCCAGCGGTTTGCCAGCGGTGATTGGCGTAGCTGATCAGTCCGGCGGTGTCGGCGACCAGGATGAGGCTTTGCGTGTTGTTGAGGACTTTGCTGGAGAAATCGCGCTCGCGCTGGAGTTCGGATTGATAGGTATGGAGGCCGGTGACATCAAGCATCAGGCCGCGAATCTGCACCAGTCGGCCGAGGCTGTCGTACATCCCAAAAGCATTGATGAGAACGTAGATGGGGGAGCCGTTTTTGCGGCGAAGGGTGGCCTCGAAGTTGTGTAGGTGGCCGTCTTTCTCCATGGCCGCGCTGTGAAACTGACGCTGCTCGGAAGAGAAATAAATCTGAGTAGGAATATCGACTTGCAGAAGTTCTTCGCGGCTGGAATAGCCAAACATGGAAACGAGGGCGTCGTTGACTTCGACGAAGCGGCCTTCGGGGGTACTGAAGAAAAGGCCTTCTTGAATGTTGTCGAACAATTCGCGGTAGCGGCGCTCGGCTTCGCGGCTATCGGTGATGTCCTTGAGCACGTGGATGGTTTGAAGATTTTCGCCGGAATCGCTATGCACGCGCGAGGTGGAGACCAGGTAGGTGCGATCGAGAGCGGGATGTACGAATTCGTCGTTGTCTCCGCTACCACCGCGGCAGAACGGGCAGGAATAAAGTGTGGTTTCGCTGGTGAGCGCCAGCAGAGCACGCATATTGACGCCGATTAGTTCACTGGGAGCGACGCCAATCATGGCGGCGAGAGAGCGGTTGACGCGCAGCACCTTGTCGGTTTCGTCATGGACCACGATGAAATCTGTGATGGCGTCAAAAATATCCATCCAATGACGGCTGGCCTGTTCGATGCGAGTGAACAGGCGGGCATTTTCGAGGGCCATGGCGGCATGGCCGGCAATCGCCTCCAGCAGGTCGCGCTCGTCGCGGGAGAGAGGACGAGATAATCCGGAGAGGCAGAGCAAGCCGGCGAGGCCGCCATCGGAAGCCGGGAGACGAACGGCTACGAAGTCACTCCAGCCAAGATTTGCGGCGAGGTCAGCGCCCAGCAATTCGGCGGCAGAGCCGGAGAAGATCGACTCCGTGCGCTTGGCAACCAACTCGGAGAGAACCTTAGTAAAGCGCTGCTGAAGCAGGCGATCTTCGGCAGCGGCTGGGACACGCAGCAAAGCATCCGTTCGACTGGGATTGCCTGCAATGGAAGGGTCGGCGGCGGGATGAATGTGGTTGGGGTGAGCGTCAGGGGCTGCGTTCAGAGGGGGATGGAGCGTAACGGTTTGGAATCTCCCATCGGTAAGAAGAGCGAAGGCGCCGACACGGGCTCCGAGCAAATCGAGGGCGCGCTCAACAAACTTGCGAGCGAAATCCGGCAATTTCAGCAAGCCATCGATGTCGCGAGACAACCGGGCGAGCGCTTCGGAGCGCCGGCTGTGCTGGCGGGAAAGATGCAGGTTGTGGGCGACTTCGAGGACGACTGAAACCTGGGCAGCCAGCGCCCGGGCGCGGCGAATATCCTGCTGGGAGATGCCGGTTTTGTCGAGCCGATCGAGCACTCCAAACATGCCGAGGACCCGGCCATCCGCACCCAGAAGCGGAACAGCCAGCAACTGCCGGGCTTCATACTTAGAAAGAATCTCCAGATTGGCGCCTTGCATTTGGCGGGCGTCGTCGGACCAGAAAACTTCTTTGGCGCGCAGGGCGCGGGTGGCAATGCCCTCGGGAAAGACAGAATCGACGCATCGGGAGTGGCCCTGCTTGACTACGTGGCGAACCCGGAACTGACCATCTTCGAGCAAGGCGATAAAGCAGCGGCCATAGCCGAGAAAATCGGCGGCGCGCAGCACGAAGGCCTGCAGGGAAGTTTCGAGGTCGCCGCTGGCGCTGAGTTCGGAAGAAATTTCGAGTAACTGGTGAAGTTCCTGGGCCTGTCCCTGCGCCTTGACGGAGAGTTCGGCGTGGGCGAGGGCAACCGCACCGAAACCGGCGATGGCCGAAACCAACGACTTCTCTTCGGCGGTAAAGGGGCCATCGGGACGGGGATAAATCAGAATGGCTCCCTGCGTGGTGGGAGTGCGGAAGGGCGAGGCAATCAGCAAGCCGGGAGAAACCAAACTTCCCAGGGAATGCAGATCGCTGCTGATGGAAACGCTAATGGTTTCTCCCGCAGCGACGGCGCGTTGCGCCAGGTCGGCGGCGAAGCGGATAGTCTGGCGGTCGTGGGCGGCGCGGAAAGAATTGGCCATCTGCGGGGTTTCGGCGGAGACAGCGCGCAGCTCGAAGGGGCCCTCCCGGCGCAAAAGAATTGAGACCAGGCGAGTGCGCAGCAGCAAGCGCAGACGATCGGCGAGGGCATCCATGACCGCAGAAACGTCCGGAGTTCCGTGCAGGGCCTGAGCGACCTCGGCCATGATTTCGGCGCGGCGATGCTCCATGCGGGAGGCTTCGCTCAGGCGGGTGGCTTCGAGGAGGCTGCCCAATTGGCCGGCGAGAATGGTGGCTTTGGCGGCCAAGTCCTCATTAAAGAATGCCTGGTCGGAGTCATGGAGGAAGGTGGCCGCGCCGATGACTTCGTCGAAGACGACCAAAGGGGCGGCCATCAGGGAACGAGCTTCAAATTCGTGCGCCGCGGGGAAGACTGGGGTCGACTGGAATTGGTTGATGAAGATTGTCCGACGAGCGCGGACGGCCTCGGCGGTGATAGCGCTCTGTTCGGGAAGCAGACGAAGGCCGGTAAAACGGTCGGCAAATTTGCCATCGGCCTGTTCTCCGACGAGTTCGCCTCCAGCGTGGCAACGCCAGAAATAAACGCCGCTGACCTGAAAAAATTGGCGCGTCGCTGAACAGAACAATTGGATGAGCGCGGCCGCATCGGCGCGCTCCGCGGCGCGGGTGGCGATGCGCAGCAGAAGCTTCTGAAAAGCATCGTCGGAGTTAGATGCAGCTCGGCTTTCAACAGATGAAGTCGAATTGTCTCCCTCGATGGTCAGAATATCCCCTTGGGGCGGCACGCAGTTCTCACGAGTCTCACAAGTGATTGAATCTAATGGAAAACTACGCTGCTATCTCAATTTGAGTCAAGTGAAATGGGCGGGCAGGTGCCTAAGTAGTGAAATAGCGAGAAAAACCGGGTTGAGACATCTCAGGGTGAGAATCTGGACGCGGCAAGTGCGAGGATGAGATTGAAGAATTAGTCGAACGTCGCCCCCAGGCGCTCTGGAACGCTGACCCAGGCTTTGGTTTCAGTGAGATCCGCGTGGTTACCTTGGTTCTTTCGAAGTGGCACGCATGGCTAGGACCTTGCTCGAAATGGATGGGCACGATTGTCGCCGAGGAGAAACTGCGTGTTGGTTCGGAAGATGGGAGTATTGCTGGCAGCGATGGCGATAGCCGCAGCGTGGGGAGTTCCACAGGTGCGAGCTTTGGATGACGGCGAGATCAGGCACCGGGCCACCGTGAAGGTGGAACCGGTGTATCCGGAACTGGCGCGAAAGTTGAACATTTCGGGAACGGTGAAGGTGAAAATCGCGGTTGCGCCGAATGGAACGGTGACGGACGCAAAGGCAGTGGGCGGACATCCAGTATTGGTGAATGCAGCGGTGGATGCGGCGAGGAAGTGGCGCTTTGAGCCGACACCGACGGGGACTTCGGGAATCCTGGAGTTCACGTTTGAGCGCCACCCTTAGCGTGGGGTCTTCCACAGCAATCTGGCAGGCGGGGAGAATGGCATGACGATTGGCAAGAAGTTGTATGTAAATTTCGGAATCATTCTCAGCATGGTGGTGGTTCTGTTTCTAGTGAACCTGCTGGCGGTGCAGAGAGAGCACGCCGCCAAGGCAGCGGCCACGGCATCGCTGCAAATCGCGGACGCCACCAACGATGTGCGCTTCCAGATGATGCAGAATCGCCTCTACCTGAGCAATTACTTGTTGAGCGGCGACACTCGCGAAGTGGACCGGATGAACGAAGGCATGCGGCTGTTGAACGAGAAGCTGCAACTGGACAGCACGCTGGCGAATTCTGATCAGGAGCACATGGCGCTCACCCGGGTGCAACAACTGGAGCAGGATTGGAGCAAACAGTTCGCCCAGCCGCTGATCGACAAACGAAAAGATGTGGACTCGGGCAACGCGACCGTCGCCGAACTGCAAGTGTATTACCTGCAAAAAGATGCCTCGTCCTGGGTGAAGAATTCCACGGATGCGCTGGATGTGGCCGACGCGGAGAACCGCAAATTGGTCGAAGCGCGGCGTAAATCGGATGAGTCGGCGGGCGCGTATACGATTCTGGCGGCGATCTTGAGCACGCTGTTCGCGTTGGGACTGGGCGGAGTGGTTGCCTACACTACGGCGAAAACGATTACCGAGCCGCTAGGCAACCTTATCGATGTTTCGCGGCAGATCGGCGACACGGGAGATCTGGAACACAGCATCGATGTGAAGCGCGAGGACGAGATCGGACAACTGGCGCGCAGCTTCGCCAAGATGGTCACCTACCTGAAAGAAATGGCGGGCGTGTCGGAAGCGATCGCCGGCGGGGATCTGACCGTGGAAGTCAAACCGCGGTCGGGTCAGGACACGCTGGGCAACGCCTTCGCCAAGATGGTGGAAGGGTTGGGACGGCTGGTGCGCAGCGTGCGGGATGCTTCGGCGCAGGTAGCCAGCGCATCGGGCCAAGTGGCAAATGCTTCCGACGACTCGGCGAAGATAGGGTTGCAGGCTTCTTCGGCGATCGATGAAGTAACCAGCACCATGCACGAGATGAGCGTCAACGTGCAGAACATGGTAAAGAGCACGCAATTGCAGGCCTCCAGCGTGAGCGAAACCTCGGCCTCGATCGACCAGATGGTGGCATCGATCCAGCGCGTGGCCGACACCGCCAAGGTGTTGCTCGATATTTCGAACCGATCGCGGGAAGAAGTGCACAGCGGCATCTCGACCATGGAAAAGGCCACGGACGGCCTGAACCGCATCAACTCGACCATCAATAGCTCGGGACAAATCATAGTCGCGCTGGGGCAGCGCGCCGATGATATCGGCAAGATCATTGAAGTCATCGACGATCTGGCGGAGCAGACCAACCTGCTGGCTTTGAACGCAACCATCGAAGCGGCGCGCGCCGGGGAACACGGGCTGGGATTCGCCGTGGTGGCGGATGAAGTTCGTAAGCTGGCGGAAAAGTCGGCGCAGTCGACCAAGGAAATTTCGGAGTTGATTCAGAGCATTCAGAAGGAAGCGCGCAAGGCAGTCGAGAACATGGAACGCTCGACCGGCATCGTGAACGAAGGGCTGGATCTGGGTGGGGAGCTGAATGGAGCGCTGCGCAAGATCTCGAATGTGGTCACTGAGGTTTACAAATTTGCCCAGGAAATCGGCGCAGCCACCAACGAGCAATCGCACGGGTCGTCGCAGATTGCGCGAGCCACTACACGGCTGAACGAAATCACGCATGAAATCAATTCGGCGGTTGAGGAACAGTCTTCTGGAGCGCAGGCGGTGGTGAAAGCCATGGAGCGGATGCGGGAACTGGTACAGCAATCGACTTCAGGCTCAACCGAACTGGCGGCATCGGCGGAGCAGATGTCGAAGATGTCGCGCGGATTGTTGGACTTCATGGACCGCTTCACGCTGGAGGACGGCGCCTCGCGGGCCGGGACCGAAGAGAGATCGCAGCGGGCACGGCGGGCGGCGGCGGCGCACTCCTAAGGATAACAACGATCGAAACACATTGAGATCAAGAAGATCATGAGCCGTGAACTCCATCTCGTTGGCTTTCGCATTGGACGCGAGACTTATGGCGTGCCTATCACTTCGCTGCACGAAATCGTGCGGGTGCCGGAGATTACGGCGGTCCCGGACGCGCCCGACTATCTGGAGGGCGTCATCAATCTGCGGGGAAAGATTGTGTCGGTGATGGACCTGCGCAAACGCTTTGGCAATCACGAGGCGGCGGTGAACAAGCAGAACCGGATTCTAGTGGTGGAACACTCGGGCAAGCTGGCTGGGCTGATTGTTGACTCGGCGTCCGAGGTGCTGAAAATCGCGGAGAGCGATGTTGAGCCTCCACCGGCAGCGTTTCAGGAAGGCGGATTGAATTGCGTGACGGGATTGGGCAAGGCGCACGGCCGGCTGATTGTGTTGCTCGACATGACGAAATTGTTGGCTCCTGCCAGCCTGCTACACGCCAGCGGGAGCGCGCCAAACAAGGCGGCCAAGGTGGAAGCGCGTGGAGCGGGGGCAGCACGGTAGGCATATTCATTCGCAGGGATAACTGTGGGGTCTGGAAAGCTGTAGCACGGCGGGATTGTCCCGGCGGACAAGCAATGAAAATAATGCGCGAGGAACGAGAGAACGCATGAGCACAACTGGAGCCGCACCAGCTCCCATCTTGACGGACGCGGAACTGCGGCTATTGCAGGCGCTGGTGTACCAGGAGTGCGGCATGCACTTCGACGAACGCCGCATGCATTTCATGCAGGACCGGCTACTGAAGCGGCTGCGGGAATGCCGCGTCGACTCGTTCTATGCCTACTACCGGCTGCTGATCAGCGCGGAGGGCAAGGCGGAACTGGCCAAGCTGGTGGAAAACCTGACGGTCAATGAGACCAGCTTTTTCCGGCACAAGGCGCAACTGGATGTTTACCAGAAGTTTGCTTTGGAAGAGATTGTGAAACGCAAGCAGGCGCACCGGGAGTATTCGATCCGGGTGTGGAGCGCGGGCTGCTCCACCGGGCAGGAGGCGTACACGCTGGGGATTATGTCGGCCGACATGCTGGCCTACTACTACCTGAGAAATCCGCTGCCGGTGGAGATGGCGATGCCGAAACCATTGATTCCTCCGCCGTGGCGGCTGGAGATTCTGGCCAGCGACATCAGCTATTCGGTTTTACGCATTGGGCAGGAAGGGCTTTACAACGAGCACCAGATGGCGACGGTCGATTACAGCTACCGGCTGCGTTTCTTCGACAAGGTGGGAGAGCGCTACGCAGTCAAAAAGCCGCTCAAAGAAATGATCCACTTCGATTTTCACAATTTGAAGACGGAATATCTGCCGCAGCGCAATGACGTAATCTTCTGCCGCAACGTGATGATGTACTTCGATGATGCCGAGCGGGCGCGGTTGATCGAAAAGTTTTATCGCTGTCTGAATCCCGGCGGCTACCTGTTCGTGGGCCACGCGGAAAGCCTGCTGGGCCTGACCAACAAATTTCAGATCCTGCATCGCAATGGCAGCACAGTTTATCAGCGGGTCGAGGTGCGGGAATGACCCACCCTCCCGATGAGCGCGGAGCGGAGCTGCGAGAGCTTTTCTTTGAGACCTCGCAGGAGTTGCTGCAAGCGCTGAACGAAGAGACGCTGAAGCTGGAGAAAACTCCCGGCGATGAGGAGATCGTGCGCACCATCCGGCGCACGGTACACACGCTGAAGGGAGATTCGGCGGCCTGCGGCCTGCGCGAGATCAGCGAACTGGCGCACCATTTCGAAGACGCACTTTCTCTCGATAGTGCGGCTTGCCATGGGGAGCTCGCCGAAATCGCCTTTGCCGTGGCCGATGTTTTCACAGAGATGCTTTCGGCCTACCGCACGGGGGGGGCGCTGCCGGCAACGGAAGCTCTGCGCAAAAGAATCGATGAGTTAACCGCCGCGCCTGTGGCCAAGAAATCGCGACGCAAGAAAAAATTCGCGCCGGTTGCGCCGAAAGCTGGCAATGACTGGACAAACGCGGAGAAGCAGGCGATCTCGAACGCGCAAGCGGCTGGTTTAGCGCTGTATGAAGTCGTGGTCAAAATCGACCCTCTCTGCAGCATGCCGATTGCAGCGCGGCAACTGATTCAAAACGCAGTAAGCGATGTTGGGCGGGTGCTGGTGATGCGGCCGGAAGCAAAATCTCCGCATGCCGCCAAGCAAGTGGAAATGGTTCTGGGCAGCGCGGATACCGAGGAACACATCGCCGCCAAGTGCCACATCCCAAGTATTGCAAGCGATGTAAGGGTTGCGCTGATCGAGGCGGCATCGACTCCTCAAGGATCGAAAGCGGTGGAGGGCACCGCGCCTGAAGTGGCGAGCGATGCGATACAAACGGAAGCAGCAGCATCGGCTTCCTCGGTTCGCGCGCAGGATGCCACGGGCGAGGTGCATGTCGCAACCGCAGAATCCTCCCAGCCACAAGCCCTGATGGAAAACATTCTTCGCGTCGAAGCTGGGAGGATCGACAACGTACTAAACCTGGTGGGAGAACTGATCATAGGCAAGTCGATGCTGCAGCAGGTACTCACCGAGTTTGGCGCGCGCTATCCCAAAGAATTGTTGCGGGGCAAGTTCGCCGATGCCATGGCCTTTCAGGCCAGAGTGCTCAATGACCTGCAACGCTCGGTGATGAAGATTCGCATGGTACCCGTGGACCATCTATTCCGCCGTTTTCCGCGCATCGTTCGTGATGTGGCACGGCAGTGCGGCCGCGAAGTGGATCTCGAACTGTGCGGTCAGGAAACTGATCTTGATAAGGGCATCCTCGATGCCATCGCTGAGCCGCTGACGCATCTGGTGCGCAATGCGGTCAGCCACGGCATTGAACCGGCTGACGAACGCAGGTCGCTGGGCAAGACTTCGCGGGGCAAAATTCGTCTCAACGCCTACCATCAGGGCAATCAGGTGGTGGTCGAGATCAGCGACGATGGCCGCGGCATCGATGCGCAGAAGATTCGCAATAAAGCAATCCAGCTCGGAATGGTCAAGCCGGAAGAAGCGGCGCGCTGGAATGAAGCGGAGACGCTCGATCTGATTTTCCGGCCCGGATTCAGCACGGCGGAAGAGGTCACGGAAGTTTCCGGACGCGGGGTGGGCATGGATGTGGTGCAGAGCGTGCTGCAGCGGCTGAAGGCGACGATCCAGGTAGAAACTCACCTGGGCCAGGGCACAACGTTCCGGCTCAAGCTGCCGCTCACGCTGGCGATTATCAAGGCGCTGATGTTCTGGGTGGAGAAGCGTTTGTATGCCATCCCGCTGAATGCGGTGAGCCAGATCGCGCGCACTTTCGAATCGGAAGTACATCAGGTAGACAACTACGAAGTGCTGCAGTTACGGAATCAGGTGCTGCCGCTGCTGCGGTTGGGACGTCCTGCGGCGCCGGACATCGATCGAAGAAAACAGAAGCTCTTTGTTCTGGTCATCACCGTCGGCGAGAGGAAATATGGCCTGGTGGTGGACGCGCTCGAGGGAGAAGAAGAGTTGGTGATCAAGGCGCTGGACGACCAGACCTTCGTGACCGACTTGGTGAATGGCGCATCCATCCTGGGCGATGGCAAGGTGGTTCTCATTCTGAACCTGCCAGCGGTGGTGGAGCACATTGCGCACGTGCGGCCGGCAAGCGCCGGGCAGACGACCAATTGCGGCCTTCTGCTGAACCATGCGGACCGGGCTCAATTGGCTCTGGGCGCGACGGGAGGCCGGGCATGACATCCAATGCAAAAAAGGTGCGCGTGCTGGTGGTCGACGATTCCGCACTGATGCGGAAGTTGATTCCGCAGATTTTGGAAGGCGACCGGTCGATCGAAGTGGTGGGCACAGCGATGGACGGAACCTTCTGTCTCAAAAAGATTGAGGAGTTGCGGCCGGACGTAATCACGCTGGATTTACAGATGCCGGGCATGAATGGCATCGATACTTTGCGGGAGATCATGCGGCGGCAGCCGATGCCGGTTGTGGTCGTGAGTTCGCACAGCACGGAGGGCGCTTCGGTCACATTTAAAGCGCTGGGGTTGGGTGCGGTTGATTTCGTCACCAAGCCCCAGGATGCTTCGACGCACATGGCGGAAACGGCGGTGGAGCTGATCGCCAAGATCAAGGCGGCTGCCACATCAAAAGTTGTACACCCGGCCATGTTGCGGGGGACGGGGACGCCGCCGAAAAAGCTTTCGTCGGCAAAAGCCACGCCACCTCCCAGCAAAGTGGTGGCGATTGGAATTTCGACGGGTGGTCCGCAAGCCTTGGAGTTTTTGCTGGCGCAGCTGCCGCCGGATTTTCCCGGAGCCATCATCGTAGTGCAGCACATGCCCGAGGGCTTCACGGAGATGTTTGCCCGCCGGCTCAACGACATGTGTGCGCTCTCGGTGAAGGAAGCGCAATCGGGAGATGCGCTGCAGGCCGGCAGAGTGTTGATCTGCCCGGGAAGCAGGCACATCAAAGTGAAGCGCCTGACCATGGGAGATGTTGCGGTGCTCAATGATGATGCGCGGGTGAATGGCCACCGGCCGAGCGTAGACGTTTTATTTCGCAGCCTGGCCGAGGAATTCGGGGAGCAGTCCGTCGCGGTTCTGATGACGGGGATGGGCGACGACGGCGCCTCCGGGCTGGGTGAAGTGAAAAAAGCCGGCGGGGTCACGATCGCGCAGAGTGAAGAGTCGTGCGTGGTGTTCGGCATGCCAAAAGTTGCGATCGAGCGAGGTTATGCCTTGCGGGTGGTGGCTTTGGACGCTCTGGCTGCGACTTTGCAAGCTCTTTGTGTCCGAAATACGGGCACGGGAGAAAAGGGCGCGGGGAAAGCGCATCGCGCCGGCAAGTCTTAAGCGGCTTGCGGACAAGCTGGTCGACGGGGCGTTGGGGTACTAGGGTTACTTGGCCGGCGTTAACCGCCGTGATGGAATTTGCAAGAGGAGGTTGTTATGGAGCAGTTCGCAGCAGTGAAACGCAGCAAGGATGGCCAACCGGTCCGCTATTTGATCGTGGACGATTCGGTCTTCGCGCGGAAGAATCTGGCGCGCATGATCGAATCTTTTGGCGGACAGGTGGCGGGCGAAGCGGGTGACGGGTTAACCGCCATCAGCGAGTTCGAGCGTACCCATCCGGACATCGTGCTCATGGACATCACCATGCCGCAGATGGAAGGGATCGAAGCCGCCGAAAAGATCGTGCACGCGCATCCTGACGCCCGCGTAGTGATGGTGTCGTCGGTGGGCTACCAGGAAAACATTGTGGCCGCATTGCAGCGCGGGGCACGGCATTTCGTGCAGAAGCCGGTGAAGCCGGAAGTTCTGTATGAAGTCATCAAGTATGTGATGGGAGAAGACGGCGCGGTGGCGGGTGCAGCCGGCGCGGGGGTCTAAATCGCCATGAAGATGGAATTGATTCAGCCTTTCATCAATGCGGCTGACGCCGTGCTGTCGCAAGGCCTGCAGGGCGCCACCAAAGTGGACCATCTGTCGATGGAAGAGGAAGGCTATCGCCGTAAAGGTGTGGCTGGCATGATCACTTTGAGCGGCGACATCGAGGGCCGCATCATTCTCGATCTCGAGCCGCAAACCGCGGTGCGCGTGGCCAGCCACTATGCGGGAGCAGAGCTGCCTGAATCTGATGGCCTGATTAAAGAAACCATTTTCGAGCTGGCCAACCAGATCGTGGGCAACGCAGTGTGCGCGCTGAACGACCAGGGCTTTCATTTCCGGGTGCATCCGCCGCTGCTGCTGAGCAGTGAAGAAGGTGATAAGACCAGCGAAGATGTGGAGGCGCTGATGATGTGCTTCGAAACTTCCCTGGGAAATGTATTTATGAATGTTGCGTTGCGCTTCAACAAGAACCGGATGGCCGACCACGCGGCCGTGAGCTGAAGCTCAGAACAAGCTCGACCGGGAAGAAATCCTACCTTTACCGCTGGTGCATCACTCGAATCCACTAAAGTTTTTTACCCCAATTGCCGATGATTCGATAGCGTGGACCTGGGTTTTGCGCCGGGTTGCGGCATAACTGGGGGCCACCTTATGCCAATCGCAGCTTGGAACGATAGCTACAAAACTGGCCACGCGCAGGTTGACAGTCAACATCAAGAGCTTTTCCGGATGGTGAATGCATTGCGCGACGCGATGGTAGACGGGAAGAGTAGAGAACTTTTAATGCAGAAATTGGCGGCCTACACCTTCAACCACGTTAGGACAGAGGAAGCTGTGATGAGCAGCATTCGCTACCCCGGGCTCGCGTACGTGCGGCCGGACATAAATGACATGATAACCGGATTGCCCGTCGATTGCGCGATGTGAGGCTATCGCTTCATGCCAGGAGTGAGAGCTGCGACCCGCTGGCGTCGGAGTCTTCCGCAGGATCGGCAATGTTTTTCAGCTCAGGATACTTGTCAATCAATGTGGGCGGCGCCTTCACTCGCTTGCCGATGATCATGGCTTTCAGTTCCAGCGCGTTTACGCCGGCTTTGCTTTCGAAGTGATTGTTGGTGATCACGTAGGTGGTTTGCGCGCGCGCGGCCACGCTCGCAATTCTTTCTTTCCAGCCCGCAAGTTCCCCTTCGTTGTAGAGATAGTTATAGCGGTCGTTGCGATTGTCGGAGTCGAACCAGTGCTCGTAGTTGCGTCCATGCAGGCGCACGTAGCCGATAGCGGAGGTTGCGTGTTCTGTGGGTGCGAGCGAGAGTCCGAGGGTGGGCTGGTCGATGTTGCAGAAGCCCACATTTTTCTGGGTGAAGGCGGCCAGAGTTTGCGCGTCGTTCCAACTCGAATGGCGCACTTCGACCACGCGGGGATATTCGATGAACTGGCGCAGCAGGCGATCGAGATATTCGCGGTTGAGCGATGTGTTCTTGAAAGAGACGGGAAACTGAATGAGCAAGGCTCCGAGTCGTCCTTCGCTGGCGAGGGCATCGAGGCCCTCGCGGGTGCGGGCCTCGTCCTGATCGGTGGGACGGATGGTGGCGGCGGAAGTCGGTTCCATGACTGCGATCGGCGAGTGCGTGAAAGCGCGATAGAGTTTGGCCGTGAAGAGAAAGTTGGGATTCACGGCCGCGACCTTGCGGCACCAGAGCTTTGCCCACTCGGGCTTGAGCGGACCGTAAAACGAGGTGTTGATTTCGGTGGTGTCGAAGAAGCGGGCCAGATATTCGAGGGGATGCAATTTGCGATGCTGCATTCCCGACGGGTAGAAAATTCCCTCCCAGTCTTTGTAAGACCAGCCAGCCGTGCCGATGCGGATGTTCGGCAAAAGAGCGTTCGGGGCAGGGATTGGGGCCGCAGATTCCATAGGAAACCGCAGACGGAGGGCAGGAAAAGGTTAGCACACGGCAATGAACGCTGTTCGCTAGCGGGGTATAATTCCTGATCTGCCATCCTCCCCCGGCGCAGATTCCCGCTGAGGAGCGTAAAAATGAAAACAGGATTGTTATGGATTTTCTGCGTGCTGCCGGTACTTGCAGCGGCCCAGACCTACACCTATTCCACTCTGGCTAACTTCCCCAAGACGGGGGGACCTTTTGGCGCCACCTATCTGACTATCGATGCGCACGGGAATCTGTATGGCACATCCCCGTATGGCGGTAAATACAGCGAGAATGAAAACGGCGGCGATGGAACGTTGTACAAAGTTACGCCGTCGGGAACGGTAAAGGTGCTGCTCAACTTCGGCAGCAGCGCTACTGACGGCGTTGAGCCCGTTGGTCCTCTCACGCGCGATGCGGCTGGGAATTTTTATGGCACCACGCTTCGAGGCGGAAGTAATAGCTCGGGCACAATCTTCAAGGTGTCCCCGGCGGGAGCGGAGACGGTAGTGTTTAGCTTCCCGAATAACAATGAGGGGGCTTATACCCTGCCGGCCGGGGGCGTAACCCTGGATTCTGCGGGCAATATTTACGGATATGCCTATGGGTATGCCCAGGACAACCCGAACGGAGGCGAGATTTTCAGGCTCACCACGGATGGGGTCTACTCGATCCTGCACACTTGGTGCGCCGGAGTCGAGTGCTACAGCGTTACAGGCTCGCCCGTTGGCACCCTGGTCCTGGATGGAGCAGGGGGCTTTTACGGTGGGGTGGCGGGTCTGATGGGAATCGACGAACCTGCAGGCGATGTCTTCAAGTTCTCGGCTCGATCAGGCATGGACGTGCTCTACGGCTTCGAGGCTCCCGCTGGAGCGCAGGGCACCCCAGTGGTGGATGCAAAGGGAGACATCTTCGGGATCGAGGGAAGTTCGTACCAGGAAGGCGGCGGGATCTATGAAATTTCAGCCAGCGGCATCTATTCGACGATCTTCACGCTTCCCTCTGATTACCTCGGAGAGTACAACGGGGGAGCACCCATTCTCGATGCGTCAGGCAATTTGTACGACACGGGCGCAATCAAAGATGGCCCAAATGTCGTGTATGAAGTGAGCTCCGCCGGAGTGCAAACCGTGTTGTATTCGGGATCCGACATTCAAGCCACCGGGGTTGTCATGGACAACAGTGGGAACCTTTATGGAACCTGCTACTTCTGCGGAACAAACAGTACAGGTTCGATTGGAAAGTTAACGAAGAGCGCCAGGTAATTGCTGTCTTCAGAGAGTCGCCCCGGACGAAGGCGTCCGGAGCTACGTGTTGTGTGGGACTGTCCTCAATCCAGCGACAGCACTACCCAATACACGCCCGCAGGATAGGTTGCGGTGCGGGCATAGCAGGCGCCTACCGAAAAACTGTGCAGATTGTGGCTGGCTACTAACAGCGCAGCGTTTCCGGGTAGCGTGTCCGGGTGCAGGCTGGTGTAGGTGAACACGCTGTAGCGCTGGGCAAGCTGTTGTACAGGAGCTGTACCGAACTGATCGACTTGCGCCATGGAACAGGCTGCCTCGTCAGCGGACGTGAGGTCCTTACCTAGAAAATCGCGGCGGGCGAGGGCAGGCTGTTTCGCCTGATGGCGGGCCTGGAGCAAAGCCGCCGCGATCCGGTCCTTCCATTCGGCCATCGAGTAAGTGGGGAGGGCATGGCCGAAATCCTGCACGATGTACAAGCGGTCGCCACTGCGAACTACAGCCATTCCGACGACGTTATAAGCTCCGTTGAGCAAATTGGCGCGATGCGGAGCAGAGAGCATGAGGTGTTCATGCCCTTTTTCGGCATCGAAATCGAGGGCAACATTCTCGCCTTCCTGATCGAGTTGCGCGCGGGAGGCGGCTGCCAGGCGTTGGGGCACGGAAGGTTCGCCATCAAACTGGTGCGAAAGCTCCCGCGCTGCAAACATGGCGCTAGCGTGGGCGCGGGCGGCCTGACAGAGTCCGCCATCCAGTTTAAGGGGCGGTGCGCCGGCCTTCGCTCGGGCTTCATTGGCTAGTTCGAGAAGGATGCGCTCGGACTCGAGATCGAACTCGGTGAAAGGAATGTCGGGGGAAGTTGCCGAGGCTGGCTTTAGCGTTGCGCTGTGGGTGGGCGTTTCTTTAGGCCCGTCGTCATTCTCGGAGGCGGCCATCAGTCTGGTGGAGGGCCGGCCCGGGTCTGCGGCCATAACCAGCAGAAGCAGCATCGGCAATCTGCGGTTGGCTAGACTCTTAAACACCGTTATCAGGGCTCGTGGCATCAGCTTTGGCCTACTCAACTTGATCCTGGGAAGGATCCAAAATCAGGGCTCAAACTTGCCGTTAGTGCTACGCTAGAGGCCGGAACCCACTCCGAGAAGTTACCTTCGCTATGGAACCTGGTGTCATAGGGGTCATTGGACTGTTGTTTGGCGGTGCGATTGCATGGCTTGTGCTGCGCTCGCGGGCGGCGGCGCTCAGCGCCCGGTTGTCCTTGATGGAAAAGGAATTATTGGCCGGAAAGGCCGATCTGGCGCGGCTTCAGGCGGCGCACACCGATCTGGTGGCAGGTAAAGCGAGGCTGGAATCGGCGCTGGAAGCAGAACGGAAGTCCAGCAACGAAAAGATTGAATTAGTGACCCGGGCCAGCGAAGAGCTGCGCAATGCCTTCAAGGCGATGGCCTCCGACGCGTTGAAGAGCAATAATCTGTCGTTTTTGACGCTGGCGAAAGAGAGCCTGGAGCGCTTTCAAAGCGAGGCGCGGGGCGATCTGGAGAGCCGGCAAAAGGCCGTGGCCGAGATGGTAGCGCCGGTGCGTGAATCACTGAATAAGGTGGACGAGAAGATTCAGCAACTGGAAGTGGCCAGGGGCGACGCTTATGGCGAGCTGCGCGCTCAGGTGCAATCGCTGATCACCACGCAAAAAGAGCTGCAATCGGAAACCGGGAATCTAGTGCGGGCGTTGCGCACTCCCAATGTGCGCGGGCGGTGGGGAGAGATTCAGTTGCGCCGTGTGGTGGAAATCGCGGGCATGCTTTCCTACTGCGACTTTACCGAGCAGGAAACTGTGACCACCGAGACAGGAAGGCTGCGGCCGGATCTGGTGGTGAAGCTGCCCGGCGGCAAACATGTTGTGGTGGATGCAAAGACGCCACTACAGGCGTTTCTCGATGCTTTCGAGACCAACGATGAAGAGGCGCGGCGGGCGTGTCTGGCGAACCATGCGCGGCAAGTGCGCGATCACATGAATACCTTGAGTGGCAAAAAATATTGGGAGCAGTTTGAGGCCACGCCGGAATTCGTAGTGATGTTTCTTCCCGGAGAGACGTTTTTTAGCGCGGCGCTCGAACAGGACTCGGGATTGATTGAGCACGGTGTTCTGAACCGTGTGATTCCGGCTTCGCCGACCACGCTGATTGCGCTGCTGAAGGCGATCAACTACGGATGGAACCAGGAAAAGCTGGCGCGTAATGCACAGCAAATTAGCGCACTGGGCAAAGAGCTGCATGAGCGACTACGGTTGCTGGCTGGGCATATTGCGTCGGTGGGTACGGGACTGGATCGCGCGGTCGAGTGCTACAACAAGGCCGTGGGATCGCTGGAGAGCCGGGTGCTGGTTTCGGCGCGCAAGTTTGCCGAGCTGGGCGCGTCGGTGGCGGAAGACATCCCGGAACTGGAGCCGGTGGAAACCACGGCGCGGACGCTTTCGTTCGACTGGGACGAGGAGAGCACTCCCGCGGAAACAGTTGAAGGGCAGCGCAAGGCGGGTTGAATATGGGCTTCGGTTCTGCGTGGCAAAGCAAACAGCCCGCTCCACTGCGAATTCCATTCCGTATTGGGACGGAATGGTCCGATCGGGGTGACAGTACTTCTCCAGTTTCATTTCTGATGTAATTTCCTTCCTTACTTCAATCCTTTTTTACCTCGATAAGAAAATTCTTTTCTGGTGCGCCGCTGTGGGTTAAAGATCAATGCCTTTGCGCCGATAGCGTAATGGACGAGGCTTGGCCATAACGCAGAATCGCAGGCGCTCGGTCGTTCACCCCTTCTCAGGAAAGCAAGTCAGAGGAGCAATCGAGCCCGTGAAGCGCGCTGCGACATCTCGCCGGATAAGGGCCGCAGCGAAACCAGTGCCGGCGAAGGCGCGGGAAAGCTCGGGCGCGAAGCAAAGTGATTTGCCGAAACCCGCGGCTACCAAGCAACAAAAAGTTGAGACCGCACTCGAACAATACAAATTTGCTCTGGACCATGTGAGCGAGCGCAAACGAGTGGAAGCGGCTTTGGCGGCGCAGAGCGAAAAAATGTCCTGCCAGGCCGAGGAGTTGATGCGTTCGCGGGAAACTTTGTCCATCCAGGCACTGTTATTGCAATCGGTGCTCGACAGCATCACGGAAGGGCTGGTGGCGGCCGATGTACAGGGCAAGTTCCTGCTGTGGAACCCCGCCGCGCGAAGAATTCTCGGCCGGGGCGCGGCTGAAATACCTCCCGCAGGATGGGCAAAACACTATGGCTTATTCGGAACTGACACCCGTGAACCGTGGGGCGATGGCCAGGATCCGCTGGCGCGTGCGATTCAGGGTGAGACCAGCACCGCGGTAATGTTTGTGAAGAATGCCGAACTGGAGAAGGGAGTGTGGATCGAGGCCAATGCCAGCCCGATCAGGAACGACCGGGGAGTAACTTGCGGGGGTGTAGTGTCGTTCCGCGACGTCACCCAGCGCCGGGCCGACAGCCAGCAAATTCGAGCCCTGAACGATGAACTGGAGAGACGGCTGGGTGATCTCGCGACCAAAATCGATGAACTGGGGCGCTCGAACGCGCAACTCGAGCAATTCGCCTATGTGGCTTCGCACGATTTACAGGAGCCGCTGCGCATGGTGGCGAACTACACGCAACTGCTGGCGGAGCGCTATGGCGGCAAACTGGATGAGCAAGCGGACAAGTACATCCACTATGCGGTGGACGGGGCGATGCGGATGCAGGCGATGATCCAGGACCTGCTGGCATTTTCCCGCTCCGGGCGACGCGAGAACAACATCCACAGCGCCGACAGTGACGTGCTGGTGGAACAGGCGCTGAAAAACCTGGGTGCCGCGGTCAAGGAAAGCGACGCCATGATTGAGTTTGACGGACTGCCCAGGGTGATGGGGAACGCAATCCAGATCACCCAGCTTTTTCAGAATCTGATCGGCAATGCCATCAAGTTCCGGGGGACGGCGAGGCCGGTGGTCCGCATCAGCGCGGGAAAAAAAGGCGAGGAGTGGGTCTTTTCAGTGACCGATAACGGGATTGGCATTGCGCCCGAAGATGCCGGGGTGATCTTCGCCATCTTCCAACGATTGCATACGCGAGAGGAATATTCGGGTAACGGAATCGGGCTGGCGATCTGCAAAAAGATTGTCGAACGTCATGGTGGGCGGATCTGGGTTGAGTCGGCGGAAGGACGGGGTTCCACCTTCAAGTTTTCATTGCCGGACGGGACGGAAGCGGAAGCGGGCGCGGCGGAGGCGGCAAGTGGAGGATAAAACGGGAGCGGCGGCACGCCGTATGCGAGACATACTTCTGGTCGACGACAATCCGGCGGACATCGATTTGACGGCGGAAACGTTGGCGAGGCAGGGATGTGAGGCGCACATTCAGGCGGTGGGAGACGGAGTGGAGGCGATTGCTTTTTTGCGCGGCCAGGGGAAGTATGCCGGAGTTCTGTGTCCGCATTTGATCGTGCTGGACTTGAACATGCCACGAAAAGATGGGCGGGCGGTGCTGGCGGCGGTGCGGGCGGACCCGGTGCTGAAAAGAATCCCGGTAGTGGTGTTTACGACGTCATCGGCCCCTCAGGATATTTTGCGGAGCTACGAATTGGGAGCGAGTTGCTATGTCAGCAAGCCAGGCAACCTGGCCGATTTTGTATCGGCGGTAACAGAAATTGCCAAGTTCTGGTTGGGCTGCGTCTGTCTGCCGTGCCGGGAACCACAAGAAAAGAATGCCAACCAAGAATGACAAATGAAAAAACAGCGAAGGCGTTGGAAGCGAAGGAGTCAATGTTGAAGGAATTCATGGAGAGCGAAGTTAAGGAAATTCAGGGCACGCGGGTGCTTTTGATCGAAGACAACTCGGGCGACGCGGATTTGACGCGGCTGCGACTGGTAGAAGCGAACTCTGACGTTCAAGTGGAGTGCGTAGACCGGCTTTCGAGTGGGCTGGCGTGCCTGGCGGAGCACAAGACGTCGCTGATCTTACTGGATCTGAACCTGCCCGACAGCCGGGGCGCGGCGACGTATCGCAGCATTTTGGAAAAGGCTCCGGGAATTCCGGTGGTGATTCTCTCCGGTCAGGATGATGAGGCGCTGGCGGGCAAAGCGCTCCATCAGGGGGCGCAGGATTACCTGGTGAAGGGCAAGTTTGACGCCAAGGCGCTGGACCGAGCCATGCGCTATGCCATAGAGCGGCAAGGTCTGTTGCGCGCCCTCGAAATCACGCAGAAGAAGCAGATTGATTTCAAGAACCAGTTCCTATCGCACGTTTCGCATGAGCTGCGCACGCCGCTGACGTGCATTCATCAGTATGTGACTTTGCTGGTGGATGGCCTGGCAGGTCCGATGGCTGCGGAACAAATCGACCATTTGAAGACGGTATTGAAGAGTGTCAAGCAGTTGCACGCGATGATCCGCGACTTGCTGGAGGCTACGCGGGCGGAGAGCGGAAAGATGCGAATTGAACCGCGATGCATTTCGCTGGCGGAATTGATTCACCAGGCAGTGGCGATGCTGCGGCCAACGGCGCAGGCAAAACGCGTGGGGCTGGAAATTGGAATCGATCAACGGCTGCCGCTGGTGCACGCCGATCCCGACCGGACGCTCGAAGTGCTGATCAATCTGCTGGACAACGCCATCAAGTTCACTCCAGCGGAGGGATCGGTGATGGTGAAGGCATGCCTAGTGGAGGCCGACAAGGAGTCCGTTTATGTTTCGATCACCGATACCGGGCGCGGCATCCATCCGGAAGCCAAGGCGTTGATCTTCGAGCGTCTGTATCAGGATCCGGATTCGGTCGACAACAACCGCTCCGGGCTGGGGCTGGGACTATTCATCTGCCGGGAAATCGTGCGCCTGCATGGCGGGCGCATTTGGGTTTTGAGCGAAGCTGGGCACGGCAGCACGTTCAGCTTCACGCTTCCGATTTACTCTCTGGTCAAGCTGCTGCGACCCGTGGTGGTTTATGAAGAGCGAATGCGGGCGGCTTTCGTGCTGGTGCGAGTCGAACTTGCTCCCGTGCTCAATTCTGCGCGGGGAAATTGGAAGGAAACCTGGCAGCGTTGTCTGGAAATCCTGGAGCGTTGCGTCTATCTGGACAAGGATCTGGTGCTGCCGCCGATAGGCACGTCCGGTAGGAGCGAGGCTTTTTTCGTAGTGGCCTCGACTGACTTGGAACGAGCGCAGATCATGACCAGGCGAATTCGCGAACAACTCGAGCGCAGAAACGACGTGGAGACCGAATACACACTCAAGATCACAACGGTTGCGATCGACTTTCCGCACCCATCGGACCTTGGGACGGTGGAGCATCAGGTCCAAAGCCTAGCCGACCGCGTTACCGAAGCGATCATGGCGAGCCTGGAACAGAAACCGTGGCGCACTGTGGACGAGAAAGACGGCAATTCCAGCCGGTCAAACAAATTCAACCAACGCAAGTTCAATTAAGGAGAAAAAGATGCCCCGAGCGAAGATTCTTGTAGTGGACGACGATCCCGATCTGTTGCGTGCCATGCGGCTGCGGCTGCGGGCGAACAATTACGACGTGAGCACCGCCTCGGACGGCTACACGGCCATTGCCTCGGCGCAAAAGGAACGGCCTGCGCTGATCATTCTGGATCTTGGGCTGCCGGTTGGCGACGGGTTTGTAGTGCTGGACCGACTGCAAAATAGCGATGCGCTCTCGAGCATTCCGGTGATCGTGCTGAGCGCACGCGATCCGCAGATGAACGAGGAGCGAGCTTTGAAGGCAGGGGCCTCGGCATTTCTCCAGAAGCCGGCAGACAATGACGAATTGCTGAATGTCATCCAGGTCAACCTTGGGCCTGGGGAGCCGGTGCAACGGGCGGCTTGGCCTTCGTAGGTCCCGAATACACCCATTGCAATTTTCGGAGCGACGGAGGAGATCAAAAGGTCTCCTCCGTTCCTCTGGGACTTGCCCGACAACCCTGTCCGCTCTTCTGCGGTCGATGGTGGGCTGAGTTCGCCCTCTTGGCAGAAATTGCGCAGATCCAGCTAAGACCTTGCCTCGCAGTCAGATACAAGATTCCACACAAACCTCCACAAAAGCGTAATTGCTTCCCGAAAAGCGCTCTATAATCTTGGAAGTTGCTTTAGTTAAGGGACTTAGCTTGCCCAAACTGGGAAACGAACATGGCAGCGAAGTTGCTTATTAATCCTCGATCGAGCATCGATCTGCCAGGCAGGGGTCAGCCGGGCAAGGAAGGGCCGTGCCTAGATGACGGGCAAGCCAGCCAGCCCGAGGGATTGCCGCCGAGAGTCATGAATCGCGAAAGCCAAGTCCGGTCGATTGCGGTGCTGCTGTTCCTGTTGACAGTGGCTGCCGTGGTTTTCGCGGGATTCAATTTTAATGCGGAGTGGAAGTACCAGGTTCCGGACGACGGGGTGTGGTGGCTGGAGCATGGGGGAAGGCTGACCGCCGACCGCGTGGAGCCCAGCGGACCTGGCGATAAGGGCGGCATCAAGGCCGGCGACGAACTGGTTTCTATCAACGGGCAGCCGGTGCAAAACATGTCGGGGCTGGAGCGCCAGCTCTATCGCACCGGCGTGTGGTCAAAGGCGGCATATTCGCTGGTTCGGCAATCGGTGCCACTTGATTGCAGCGTGATTCTGGTTCCGGCGGACCGTTCTCTGAATACCTGGCTGCGCGCGATCGCCCTGATTTACCTGGGCATCGGGCTTTATGTCCTTTTGCGGCGCTGGACCGCGCCGGGGTCGACCCACTTCTATATTTTCTGCCTGGTTTCGTTCATCGCATATTCGTTCAAATACACCGGCAAGTTGAACGACTTTGATTGGACGATCTATTGGGGGAACATCGCCGCCGGAGTTTTGCAACCGGCGCTGTTTCTGCACTTTGTTCTCACCTTCCCTGAGAAGCGCCCGCTCGTACGCAAACATCCGTGGCTGCTGACCCTGGTTTATGTGCCGGGGGCAGCGCTGCTGGCGGCTCATGTAACGGCCATGCGCTGGTTGCAGGCCAGCGAGCAACTGCGCTGGAACCTGGACCGGGGCGAAATGTCCTACGGGTCGCTGTTCTTTCTGGCAGCTGCGATTGTGCTGTGGGATAGCCACCGGCGTGCAAGGACCACCATTCTGCGCCAGCAGTTGAAGTGGGTCATGCGGGGGACCATCCTCGCCATTGTTCCCTACACGCTGTTCTACGTGGTTCCCTACCTGATGGGAGCCGTGCCGGGCGCGGCCATGAAGGTTTCAGCGCTCTCGCTAGCATTGCTGCCGCTCACCTTCGGCTGGGCCATCATCCGCTACCGGTTGATGGATGTGGATCTCATCTCGAAGCGCGTCGTGGTTTACACGCTGGCGGCGGCGATCGTGGTGGGATTGTATTTCAGCATG
Organism: uncultured Acidobacteriaceae bacterium; assembly: GCA_963818935.1. Taxonomy (GTDB): domain Bacteria; phylum Acidobacteriota; class Terriglobia; order Terriglobales; family Acidobacteriaceae; genus Sulfotelmatobacter. The sequence goes on along the minus strand of CAWFUK010000091.1, from coordinate 13,835 downwards.
GTCGCCAGCGTGGCGCTGCTGGTGCACAACCGGCAGCCGAATACGGGCCCGGTGGGCCTGATTCTGGCTGTCGTGGTAACGGCGCTGTTATTCGACCCGGTGCGGAAGTGGATCCAGGAGCGCATCGACCAATTCTTTTACCGCAGCTTGTATGACTATCGCCGGACGCTGCTCGAGTTTGGACGCGAGTTAGGGTCGGAAACGAATCTGGACGTGCTGCTGGCTTCATTGATTGACCGCTTGTCGAGAACGCTGGCGGTAGATCGGATTGCGATTTTTCTGGCGGGAGAAAAACCCGAGCAATTTGTTCTGGCGAAGTCTTTCGGACTTACGGCCCCGGGAAAAATTGATCTCTCCTTCTTGAGCGTGCAGCGGCCGGAGCAGGCGGGGCATCTGTTCTTCGAAAACACGCACCAGGTGCCGCGCGAGACTCCGGGCGCGCAACAGGCGATCGCGCGCCTGGATTTGAATTACTACATTCCCTGCCACGCGCAAAAGAAAACCATTGCCGTGCTCGGGTTGGGCAAGACGAAGCAGGGAGACTTCCTCTCCAGCGAAGACATGGAGTTGCTGGAAACCCTGGGCGGCTATCTGGGCATTGCGATTCAGAATGGCCAACTCTACGCCTCGTTGCAACAGAAGGCGGCGGAGTACGAGCGCCTGAAAGACTTCAACGAAAACATTGTGGAGTCAATCAACGTTGGGGTGATGGCGCTCGATATGGAAGACCGGATCGAGAGCTGGAATGCGCAGATGGAAGTAATGTATGCCCTGCCGCGCTGGCAAACGCTGACTCAGCCGCTGCAGTCGATTTTCCCGGCGGAGTTCGTGGAAGAATTCAAACGCATGCGGGGAGAGACGGGCATACGAAACCTGTACAAGTTTCGCTTGAAGACACCGGCGTCGGAAGTTCGGACGGTGAATGTGGCGTTGGCGCCGCTGGTGACGCGCAAGTTCGAGGTGATTGGACGGCTGATCATCATGGACGACATCACCGAGCGAGTCGATCTGGAAGTGCAGCTTTCGCAGGCGGACAAGCTGTCGTCGATCGGATTGCTGGCGGCGGGCGTGGCGCATGAAGTGAATACACCGCTGGCAGTGATCTCTTCGTACACGCAGATGCTGGCGAAGCAACTGCAAGGCGATCCGCAGAAATCGGGGCTGCTGGAGAAGATCACGCGGCAGACGTTCCGGGCCTCGGAGATTGTCAACAACCTGCTGAATTTTTCGCGCACCAGTGGCAGCGAGATTGGCGACGTGGATGTGAACAAGGTGATCGCGGACACGCTGGCGTTGCTGGAACATCAGTTCAAAGTGGCGAAGGTGGAAGTGGAAAACGCGCTTGCGCCCAAGTTGCAGCCGATTCAGGGGAATCCCGGCCGGTTGCAACAAGTGTTTCTGAATTTGTTTCTCAACGCGAAGGATGCCATGCCCGGCGGCGGCAAGCTGCGGGTGGCGACGATGAACGGCGAGAGTGTGAGCGTCAGCGTGAGCGACACGGGATCGGGCATCGCGCCCGAGCACATTCAACGTATTTACGATCCATTCTTTACAACTAAAACGTCGCCCCGCGAAGGTCAGGGACGCGGCACCGGCCTGGGTCTGGCCGTCACCTACGGCATTATCCAGGAACACGCCGGAAAGATTCGCGTAGAAAGTAATCCCGGCGCAGGCACGACTTTTGTGCTGGATTTTCCGCTGAGCCGTAAGTCAGCGCATTCCAAGGCGGAATATGTCTGACACGGCCGTCGTCTCGCATTCGGTGATGAATGGAAACCCCGGTCTGGGGGGCGCGGTCCTCATCATCGACGACGAGGCGGAAATACGCGAATCGTTGCAGACGCTGCTGGAGATGGAAGGCTTCGCCGTGGAAACAGCGAATACAGGCGAGGCTGGCCTGCAACGAATCGGGGAACATCCCTTCGATTTAGTTTTGCTCGATCTGGCTCTGCCGGGCCGGGATGGCATGGAAATTCTGGCCGAGATTCGCGCTCACGAGAGCCGTCTTCCGGTGATCATGATCACGGCTTACGGCACGGTCGAGAATGCGGTGCGAGCGATGCAGTCCGGGGCCGCGAACTTTGTCCAAAAACCCTGGGACAACGAAAAACTTCTGGCCGATGTTCGCGCTGCGATCGGCTGGCGTCGCGCGGAAGAAGAAAATATTCAACTGAAGCGCGCGCTTAAGCTGCGCTACAACTTCGAGAATATCGTCGGCAAGAGCGAGGTCATGCTGAAGATTTTTGACCTCGTTGCCCAGGTCGCGAACAGCCGCTCTACCGTCTTACTGCAAGGAGAAAGCGGGACGGGCAAGGAAGTTATTGCCAAGGCGCTTCATCTCAATTCGCCCCGCCATGAACGGCCTTTCGTTCCGGTGAATACGGGTTCGATGCCGACGGACTTGCTGGAATCGACTCTGTTTGGGCACGTGAAAGGCGCATTCACCAGCGCGATTGCTTCAAAAAAAGGCCTCTTCGAAATGGCCGACCGCGGGACGCTGTTTCTTGACGAAATCGCCACCATGGGTCTGGACACGCAGGCCAAGATCTTGCGCGTGCTGCAAGACCGGCGATTCATGCACCTGGGTGGAGTGCAGGAGGTGCAGGTGGATGTGCGCATCATCGCCGCCACCAACGTGGATCTGCGGCAGGCGGTGCGCGATGGCCGCTTCCGCGAAGATTTGTTTTACCGGCTGAATGTGATCACCATCGAACTGCCTCCACTGCGCCAGCGGCGCGAAGATATTCCGTTGCTAGTCGACTTCTTCCTGAAGAAATATGCGGAAGAGAATGACCGGACGGCGCGCCATATCACGACCGAAGCGTTGCGGCCGTTGATGTCTTATTCCTGGCCGGGAAACGTACGCGAATTAGAAAACGTCATCGAGCGCGCCGTGGTGCTTTCGAACGGAACGGACATCGGCATCGATTTGCTGCCTGACCAACTGCTGGGCCGCGGTTCCATCTTCACGCTGCACGACCCGCCGGCGAATGCCTCGCTGTTTGAAATTGTGGAAGACGTGGAGCGGCGCATCATCACCGAGATGCTGGAGAAGTGTAACTGGAACCAGACCGAAGCGGCGGAGCACTTTAAGGTACCGCTCTCCACGCTGAACCAAAAAATCCGCCGGCTGAATATTGAGATCAAGAAGAAGACGCGGGGATAGAAACAGTTCTGAGTTCGCAGTTCTCGATTCTCAGTCGCCAGCCTTTTGCTCTCAGTTCCCTGTAATCACCTTCTATCTCTCAGCTTTTTACTTACGGAATTCTTAAGGGATGAGCCCGTTGTCGCTGGGAATCTAATTACGTTTCTTACAGAAACCACCTCATCTCTGTGGCTTATACGGTTCGGCATCTTAGGGTGTGATGACGAACCCTTTGGACCCGAGAAAACAGGATCATTCTTCCGAAAGCGACGACGGAGTAACGACTCCTCGAAGTGTCTCTCTGACCCAAAACTCCGGTGAGGGCGTTAAAACGGAAACATGGATTGCGCTTTGCGCGCAGGCTGCGGTGGAACAAGATCCGAAACGGCTCCTGGATCTGGTCAGCAAGATTAATCTTCTTCTTGGCGCCCGAAAAAAACGCCTGAGCCGCGAAGATGGACAGAAATCCGCGGAGAATCAGTCTGCGGACAGGACCGAACGGAAGGAATAACCCCGATTCCGCCGACGAAATTCATCGCGCGATGCACGGCCGCGCATGGTTTGAGTCCTGCTTACGAATCACATGGCTGAAGATGATTGGCTTTCTCTGCTATAGTTTCGGGAAAGCTTTGGCGTAGTTGAGCGCCGCTTTTTCGGACCGCATGGAACTCGCCTCACCCACAGATTTCGCCAAGGATAAAGTTCAGACAGTTCAGGACTATGTCTTGTTTTGCGCGCAGGCGCTGGCAAATCTTTTCCGCAAGCCCTTGTATCTCGCTGACATGGTGCAGCAAGCGGACGCGATCGGTGTTGGATCGCTGCCCATCGTCGTGCTGACGGGATTTTTTACCGGAGCCGTACTCGCGGTACAGGCGGCGAATTCGCTGGAGCGTTTCGGCTCGATTACGCTGGTTGGGCAACTCGTATCGCTTTCCATGGTGCGCGAATTGGGGCCGGTACTAACCAGCCTGATGGTGACGGGGCGGAACTCCTCGGGAATCGCCAGTGAACTGGGATCGATGGTGGTCAGCGAACAGATTGACGCCATGCGCGCTCTGGGCACCGACCCCATGAAGAAATTGGTAACGCCGCGCGTGGTTTCAACCGTGTTCATGCTTTTCTTTTTGACCATCATTTCGGACCTGGTGGGCCTGACCGGAGGATTGTTCATCGCGAAAGTTCTTCTGCGGCTGGATGCGAGGCAGTACTGGTCCAGCGCCTGGCAGACGCTGGTATTCCAGGATGTGTTCATGGGCCTGATCAAGCCTGTTCTCTTTGGTTTTATTATCGCGACCATCGGCTGCTTCTATGGCATGAACACGCGCGGGGGTACGCAAGGTGTGGGCCGCGCTACGACACAAGCGGTGGTGGCCGCGTCGGTGCTGATCTTGGCAGTCGATCTATTTCTGACGCGGCTGCTGATGATCACTCTTAAAATGAATTGATTCCATGTCTGCGCCAACCTTGCCGATCGACTGCGCCGCTCCAACCTCTGCCGAAGCTTCGTCATCGGTCATAATTTTTGAGGATGTGAAGCTTTCTTTTCCCGGCAATGAGGTATTGCGCGGCGTCTCTTTCCAGTTGCCGCGCGGGGAAACCAAGGCACTTTTTGGCGTCGCAGGTTCGGGAAAGAGCCTGATTCTAAAGCTGGCTCTGGGCCTGATCAAGCCGGATTCTGGGCGCATTGTGGTGCTGGGGCAGGACGTAACCGAGATGAAGGAAAATGATCTGTTCGCATTGCGCGACAAAATTGGAATGGTTTTTCAGGAGAGCGCGCTGTTCGACTCTCTGACGGTGCGCGAAAACGTTGCCTACCAGCTCATGGGCGAGCGCGGCATCTACACCGACGAAATCGACAAAAAAGTGCGCGAGGCGTTGCGCTTTGTGGAACTGGAGCACACGCTCGATTTGTATCCCTCAGAATTATCGGGCGGAATGCGGCGCCGGGTAGCCATCGCGCGGGCCATCATTACTCATCCGGAGTTGCTGCTTTATGACTCGCCGACCGGTGGGTTGGATCCCGTAACCTCGAACACGATCATCGAATTGATTATGAAGCAGCGGGACGTCTACAAAACCAGTGCGCTGATGGTGACGCACCGCCTGCAGGACGGCTTCACCATGGCGACGCATCAATTCAATCCGAATACCAATCGCATGGAAGCGCTTCCGCCCGGCCAGCATTGCGAAGTGCCCATGAGCTTTCTAATCTTGCGCGACGGGAAAGTGATTTTCGATGGAGATCTGAAGCAACTGGCGGAAAGCCAGGACGAATACATCAAGGAATACATTTCGTAGGAAGATCACTCCGCTTTATTTTTGTCCGCCAGTCACGCTTTGTCTCGCCTGCAGGAAAGAATCTACATTACTTTTGTCGATGAGAGCAGAGCCGGTGTCGACGAAGGCAGGGATGGGAGCAAAGTTGTCTTTGGACCAATCTGCGGTGAGCGACGACGGCTTGTGGTGATAGAGGTTGTCGAGCATCTGCATGCCGACAAAGGCCATGGTGTATGGCTTTTGGGCGATGGTCGCGGCGATGCCGCCTTTCTGGATCCATTGCAAGGTTTCAGGATCGGAGTCCATCGCCATCACAATTTTGTCTTTGATGTTGTAACTGGCAAGCACTCCAGCCACTTCCTTACCGGACTGCGCTTCGAGACACACGAAGGCATTGACCTGATCTTTTTCTTTGCCGATGATCTGCGTGGTGGTATCGAAGGCGATGCGTGGGTCGCCCTGGATATCGACGACCCGGGTGATTTTGACGCCGGTGGATTCAAGGGCATCGCGGTAGCCGTGCAGACGGTCCTGCATATTGTGCTGGTCGGGCATGGTAAAGACTACGACATTTCCCTTGCCCTTCAGTTCCTGTGCCAGGCGCTGACCGCCTGTGACTCCAACCTGGTAATTGTTGGTGCCGATGAAAAACAGGCGCTGGCTGCCTGGAGCATCGGAATCCATCGTGATGACCGGAATTCCCGCGGCGATGGCTTTATTGATGCTGTCTTTGAGCAAGGCGGGATCGGTGACGCCGAGCAAAATGCCGGTTGCTTTCTGCTGCACGGCTTTGTCCAAGGCATCGCGTTCGGCCTGGGGATCGTAATTGGTGGGACCGAAGTAATCGGTGCGCACCTTCATTTGCGCAGCCGCCTTGGAAAAGCCAGCTCCCGCGGTTTGCCAGTATGGAACCTGAAGATTGGCGGCGACGAAGACGAAGTATTCGTCGGAATCGTGGCGGGAGCCGCAGGTGAGAAGCGCGGCGCAAGAAGCTGCCAGAAGAACCATCGAGAACAACTTGTGGGAGCGGAGCATCGGATACTCCTTCGAACCGCGAAATTATAGACAACGCTTTCAACCAGCGTGATGGAGCCGATGGGAAACCTTGGCGAGGGGATTGTACCGCGACGAGTCAAGCGAAGGAAAGGTGGGGAGCCGGTTAGCACTTGCTTGCGGCGGCGTGAGCGGCGAGAAGCCGGGTCGACAGCCAGCGGGACGCCGGCGCTACCGGGCCGCTGTGCGGCTACGATATTCAGACGCCCACTGGGAAAGGCTTGTTGTGGGATTCCGCGCTCAGGGCGACACCGGCGAAGCGGCCTTGCAGCAGTGACATTAATCCCGTGTACCAGTAACCGAAGACAAAGAGCAGCAAAAACGGGATCGTAACGTAGTTCTCATTCTGAACCGCGTAGACGACTGTAAGCGCGAAATAAGCGCCGATCAGCAACTCGATCCAAGGAACCCAGCCCAATCGCTTGCGATATTTTGTCGCGCCTACTTTGTCTTTTTTTGAGACGACGTGATATTTCGGAGTACGCGCGAAGGCGCTCTCTTTGCCGATGAGTGCTTCCAACACGGCCTTGGTGTTGGTGATGGTCAAGCCGATGCCGAGCGCCATTAAAACGGGCAGATACAGTAAAGAGCGCAGCCAACTCTTGGGAAAGAGCTCGCGCTGCGAAACCAGATAGAAACTGGAAATCGAAAACGTCGAGGCCATGAAAAGCGGCAAGTCGATGAACAGCATCTGAAACCATCCCTGATAAAAGCGAATGATCATGGCCGGCAACATCAGCACCGAAAGCATGATCATGAGCGGGTAACTCAGGTTGGCGGTGAGGTGATACCAGGCCTCGATCTTGGTGTGCAGCGAGGCGTCGCTGCGCAACACGCGTGGCAGAATCTTCTTTCCAGTCTGTATAAGTCCTTTGGCCCAGCGCGCCTGCTGGGTTTTGAATGCCGTCATCTCGACTGGCAGTTCCGCAGGGCATTCGACATCCTGAAGATAGATAAATTTCCATCCCTTAAGCTGGGCGCGATAGGAGAGATCGGTATCTTCGGTGAGGGTGTCGTGCTGCCAGCCGCCGGCTTCGTCGATGGCGGCGCGGCGCCACACTCCGGCCGTGCCGTTGAAGTTGAAGTAGACGCCGCTGCGGGCGCGGGCGGAGTGTTCAAGCACAAAGTGGCCGTCGAGCAGGATGGCTTCAACCTGGGTGAGGCACGAGTAATTGCGGTTGATGTGAGTCCAGCGCGTCTGCACCATTCCGATCCTCGCGTCAGTGAAGTGATGAATGGTGCGCAGTAGAAAATCATCGGGCGGCGTGAAGTCGGCGTCGAAGATGGCGACGAACTCACCCTTGGCCGTTTTGAGGCCTTCGGCCAGGGCCCCAGCCTTGAAGCCCTTGCGGTTGACGCGGTGATGGTAGCTGATGGGATTTCCCAGCACGGCGTAGCGCTCTACCAGATTGCGCGCCACTTCGACGGTTTCGTCGGTGGAATCGTCGAGCACCTGAATGTCGAGCTTTTCTCGCGGATATTTTAATTTGCAGATCGACTCCAGCAGCCGCTCGACTACGTATTGTTCGTTGAAAATCGGCAGTTGGACCGTGAGCCGGGGTAAATCCTCGAAATGCGCGGCCGGTTCAGTGGTGCGATTTTTTTTATGCTTGTAATACAGGTACACGAGGATGTAGCGATGCATTCCGTAGGCGGCGAGGAGGATGAGCACGACGAAATACGGAATCAGCAATGCTCGATCGAAAGCATCAGTGTGGTAGAGGCCCTGAAAAGTTTTGTCGAGCAAATGCTGGCGGAGGTAGGGCAGAACTCCCTTGGGAGCGGCAAGAGCGGCCAGCGTCGAAAAACGCGTGAGATCAGAATGGAGCAAAGGCGTCGGGCGAAACCTATATTCTACCGGATTCGCTCGGCCAGGGGCATGGGCGCCTTATCGACAGGTCAATGAGCTCGCGCATATGCCTGATAGCGTCAGTCATCTTGCCATCGGAGTCGGTCGATGTAGTATCCAAGCGTATGAAACTGACTCTTTGGAAGTGGATGTTCTGGTGGGGTTCGACTGGACTGCTCGTCCCCGTAACCCTCATTCTGTGTTGGAAACTTCTAGGCTCGACTTTCGGTCAGATTGAACTGATCCTCTGGCCGAGTTCAATCCTGCTGATGGGACTTGAGGGGCAACGCAGCGCTTTTATCATAATCCTCTCCTATGCAATGGTCATCGTGGCGAACATAGTTTTCTACTGCGTCATCGGGTTACTGACGTGGCTCTTGCTCCGCCTTGCGCTGCGCCGACGCGGCCCAATCTGATGTTTGGCGTAAATCGCCGTTTCGCTCATCGACAGGTCAATGAGTTCTATCTATGCCTGATCCAGGTTTTTGAGTTTCAGTGTTTTTCTGCCAGCGATGCGTTCACGCACTCTTCTGCCTTTTTCATGAGGATTTCCAATTCAAAGGTGAAGTTGCGGCGAGACTGGGCCTGCAATCTCCATTGATCCTGAAGAGATGCGCAGACGCGAGGAACCAATTCCTCGAAGCGGTCAACTGCCTGGGTGAAATAATCGACATCGTTTTGGAGCAGTCGAAGGAATTCTTTATCGGTAATTGCGGACATAGGAAACCTCCAAGTGCAGCATCTCCAGGAAGGAGCAATTTGCCTGCCAAGCGGTGTGAAAGCTGTGGAATGTGGCAAAGTGTCTTATTTTCACAAAGGTAGGATTCGCGGCAGCGCGCTATGCATCTGATGCGCCCAAGCCTGTACAAGCAGCGGCAAGGCTATCGAGTTGCGATGCATGTAAAAATTTCGGAGTGCGCAAAAGTTGCCGAATGATGTAAGGTTGACCACCCTACCAGGCTGCTGAAAAACTCACTGCTGATACTGAAAGCAGCCCGCAGGGCGCTGAAGCGCGGTTGGCATTGAAGGACTTAACGGCACGATTGAAGTTGTGCCCTTCCCGACTCTGCTCGGGTTTGAGTTTTTCCGCAGCCTCTGAAGTCGCCCTTCCAAAAAACCTGACCTGAATCGGAGTTCCGCTCCCAAAACCTGACCCACTGGGAACTTTTCAGCAGCCTGCTCATCATCGTTGCTGGGAACACAACGGTCGAGACACAACGTTTCACCAGCAACTCCTCAAGCAGCGAAGTTCCTGGCGTTGCTTACTGCCGCGTAGCCCAAGCGAGGCCATCGGGTTCGTGTCCGGCGTCGATGTGGCCGACCACTTCGAGCGACTTGAGGTCGATGACCGCGACGTAGCCGTCGGGAGAACATGCCACGAAAGCGCGGGCACCATCTGGCTGCATCAAGATGCCGGCTGAGCCATGACCCACTGGAATTCGTTTGACGGTCTTATGGGTCGCGGTGTCGATGACGGTTACATCGGAGCCGCGCAAAGTAGAAATCAACGCCAGCTTGCCATCCAGTGTGAACTTCAACCGGTTCGCGCTGGGTACGTCGGCGGCAAGGGTTTGCGTCACTTGCTTGCTGGCGACGTCGATGATGGAGACAGTTCCGTCTCCGGCATTGGCGACCCAGATTTCTTTTCCATCGGATGAGACGTCGAAGCCCTCGGAGCCTTTGCCGACAGGCACGACGGTTTCATTCCAATTTCCTCCCGGAGGGCCGGGCGGAGGGCCGCCTTGACCAGGGCCAGCGCTGCTTTTCTCAATGATGCTGACGGTACCGGAGCTGACGTTCGTGGTGATGATCCGGTTCATGTCGGGCGAAACGTAGATCATGTGCGTACGATTCTGGCCGGTGCCCAAGATCCAATCCACTCGATTGGAGGCCGGGTCGTATCGGCCAATGGCCTTCGCGGCTTCGGCTGTGAACCATGGTTTGCCGCCGACAAATGTGATTCCATGCGGCCCTCGCAGCGGGCCGAGATCGATGGAAGACAAAGGTTTTTGCGCGACCAAATCTACGACGGCGAGGGTGTTGTAGGCTCCGCCTCCATAGTTGGAGACATAAGCCAGTTTGCCGTCGCTGGACGCGATGATCTCGTGAGGATCAGGGCCGACGGGCACGCGCGCCACGACCTTCAAAGTCGAAGGATCGACGATCAACAGCGTGCTGTCGCGTTTGGCGAGGATTAGCAAAGCATTCGCCGGAGTACTTTGAGCGTCGACGATGCTCAAACCAAGGATGACGGCAAACAGAATGAGGAGAATCCGCAGGGCCTTCATAATGCTAAAAGCATACCGCATAGGAACAGCAAGGGGCGAGGCTAGGGTTGATCGTCGTTGACAGGGATTGCTTTGAGCTGGAGGCTGGTGCGCTCGCCTTCATTTATGCGCAGCGCTTTGCCTTGACCTTCATAGGATCTGAGGAAGTCGGGATTGTAATAGGCTTCGCCATCGACGTGTTCCCAGGCAAAAATTGTGTATTCGCCGGGAGGCAGGCCGCGCAGAGTAAAGTGTCCGCGCTGATCGGTGACCGCATTGCGATAGCGATCGGAACGGCTGCGCAACCGGGCTTCGGGCACGGCGACGACCACCGCATCGGCGAGAGGCTGATCGTTTTCTGTTCCAGCATTACCACTTTGATCGCTGCTGCTTGGAACGCTGGTTGTACTGGTGTCACCTGCATCGCTAGCAGATTCTTTCTGGCTAGTGACCACGCCATCAATGAGCGCGCCATTCGCGCTGGCCACAAGATCGAGCATTGTGGTGCTGCCGCTGACGGTGAACTCCGAGCCAGCGTCGCGTCCTGCACTTGTTATCGATTTCAGAAATAAATCGGGCACGGCGCTCGATGCCGAGATCTCGACGGAATAACGCCCTGCCGGAACATTCTTCCATTCCAGGCTGCCGTCCGGGTTGGCGCGGGCGAGTGTGACTCCGGGGCCGATGCCGAAAGCGCCTAGGGTGTCGTCCTCTCCTTCGGCGGCGCGCAGCGAGAGAAATATTTGCGTGGGATCGAGCCTGGAGACATTGGGATTCGCGCCTTCGATACGAAGGTGTCCGTAAACCGAGCCTCCGGTTTGTGGCGTGAGGCGAAGTCCTTCGACGTTGGAGGAGGCGAGTTGAAGAGACTGATGCGCCGTCATCGACACCGCAGAGTCCTCAACGGTTGCGAAAATTGTGTAGGCTCCAGGAGAGACATCGCGAATTTCGAAGGTGCCGTCTTTATGCACCTCCGCGCCGTTCAGCACGAGGTTGAAATCTTTCGACTGCAACATGATTGAGGCGGTGGCGCCGGCGGGCAGCGCCACCGAGCCGCGGACGGTGAGGCTTGGACTGGGCGTGAGCGAAAAATTCACCGGAAAATCATCGCCGGCGTGCAACTGAATTGCTCCGGCCTGCGAGCGATCTTTTGTGCCTGGGTAATAGGTAGTTTGATAGGAAGGCGGCGCGGGCTTATCGGTGGGGCCGCGCGCCGCATTTGGCGCCACGTTGCTGGTGGCCTCGATCAAACTTCGAAAATCGGGCGGAGGCGTGACCGAGACAAAATAATTTCCCGGGGCGAGGCCGGAAATTCTGTATTCGCCGAGATCGTTGGAGCGCTCGGCGCCAGCTTGTTCCCAGCGACTGTGGCCAGAGACAAACGTCTGGCGTAATACGGCCACTTGCGCGTTAGCCATGGGATCGCCATCTTCGTCGGTAACCCGGCCTTCGATTACGGCCGCGGCTTGCAGGCGAATGACGAGGTCTTGCATCTCCTGACCCGCGGTCAGGGTGAGCGTTCGGCCGTCGATGGGGTGGTGGCGATTATCGATTTCCTGGTAACCGGTTCGTTCTACAAAGAGGCGATAGCGGCCGGGAGCGATGTTTTCGATGCGAAAGCTGCCATCCGCTAGCGTAAGCGCGGTGTAGTTCCCGCCGTCGCTCTGGTTCTCGGCGATGAGTTCGATAAGCGCTTTCTTGACTGGATCGCTACCCGGAAGTTTGGTGACGACTCCGGAAACGATAGCGGCCGCTGCATGTGAATCCGATGGGTTTTGCGCAACCGACGCTCTGCTTCCAAGAAGAAGAACGAGCAGAGATGCGACGGCGAACGTCATCGGGTTCATTGGCTCGATTCGCATGGAGGTTCGTGCGGTCTATCCGTCCGAATTTTCTAATCGCACTGCCTTTATTCTACTGGGGGCAGTCGGCCGACTAAAGGCCAAACGATCAGCCGCAGTGGTTTCGAGATAACGGTGGTAAGTCCGTTATTTTTATAAACGACTTGAACGGCGGGGCGATTTGTGAAAAGGTTTCAGGCGGCGGCTAGGAGGTCGCGGACTCATGAAGAAGGCAATTATGGTTGCAGTATTGGCGGTAGCAGCCGTGTGTGCAGCGCAGGCTGAAGACATTACAGGGGACTGGCAAGGCACTCTTCCCATGGGTATGGGTGAAATACGAATCGTGTTGCACATTACAAAGGCGCCGGATGGAAGCCTGAAAGCCACATTAGATAGTCCCGATCAGGCGGTGGTGGGAATGCCTGTGGACTCGATTTCACTTGAGGGATCGAAATTGAAGTTCACCGCGAGTGTGGTGAAGGGATCCTATGAGGGTAACGTCAAGAATGCCACCACCATCACCGGCAACTGGTCGCAACCCACTTAGATGCGGACATTGAAGGGGCAAAAGCGGTTGGTATAAAAGCTGTATACATTGAAAGACGTGTCGAGAAAGTTGAGTGTGTTCGTACGGACCATACTATAAAGAGTCTTAGTGAACTGCCGATGGTGCTTGAACGTTTCTGGAATGAGTCTAAGGTTTTGAGCGAGTTTTTGGCGAAATCTTAACTTGGGCTACTGATTTCCGTTCTTAGCAGTTGAAGAAGCTCACCGTACCTTTGAAGAAAATCGAAGCCCTTTAACGTAATGATGTAAACATCTCTGCCTTCACAGGTTCTGTGGGTGATTAAATTTTTAATTGTCATAAATTGGAGGTAATCGTTGAGCTGGTCAAAGCTTAAATTTGCCTTCACATATTCTGAGTCTTCAGCGTGCCTTCTTCAGCAATCTCAAGAATTTCGCCTGTATAGCAAGCTGATCTCGTCTTTTCGACTTAGCGCTAAATATCTTGCTTCCCTTCTATGCCCAGCATACAACCGATTTACATTTAAGTTTTTGTTACACGATGGAGCCGAGAGTTAATGCTATAGAAAACCTTTATTGTGTGGGGGAGAAAACAACAAGAGAGAAAATACATGTTGATTGGCGCAATTTCAGATACCCATGATAATCTGCCTCAAGTTGAAAAAGCGGTGAAATACCTAAATGACCAAAAAGTAGGTTCGTGCTGCACACAGGAGCTTACATTGCAGGCTTTGTTATCCCAAAATTCAAACAGTTAAACTGCAAACTCATCGGCGTATTTGGCAACAACGACGGAGACCACGAACTTTTAAAGAAACGGTTCAGCGAAACCATCAACTGCACAATCCACGACCGATTTGCCGCAGTAACTGTGGATG
>CAWFUK010000090.1:0-95933 GCA_963818935.1 uncultured Acidobacteriaceae bacterium | reverse complement strand
CGTTATCCGGATCGGGTGTGCAGACTTCTGTCACGCCCGTAGGTTTGAAGTGTGAACGGTAAACCGCCAGGCCGTCGGTCGGATTCGCCGGCAGACAGCTGCTGCCGGTTCCGGGAGCGCAGGCCGAGAACGGAACGAAGTCGGCAACGTCGCCGTCCACGTAGTTCTGCGCTTCCTGCGAAACCAGAGACGGACCGTAAGGATCGCTGGTCGCGGTCGTGACCCAGCGGTAGATCGACCACGCCTTGTACAGGCCGTTGCGGATGTTGGGATAGGTAACTCCGGCTGGAACCGTGTAGCCGGTGTTGGCATCCGTGTAAGCGTCCCACAGATCGCTGGTGCAGTTGGTTGAATTGCAATAAGGAACGGTCTGGGCCGTGCTGCCGCCAGGGGTGCAAGTACCGCCGCCGCCGCAAGTCTCAGCCGTGCCGCAAACCTGTCCTGCCGTGGTACCGCCGACGCACACGCTGTACGCTGTCGGAGCCGCGAAGAACGGATCAACGCCATCCAGAGTCAGGTAGTTGTAGGTAGACCCGCCTTTAAACTTGCTGTTGTTGCTCCAGCCAGCAAAGATGTAGCCAATCGAGTAAGGTGTGCCGAGCACGCCATAAGCCGGGCTGCTGCTGCCCACCACTTCGCCCGTGCCAATGGCACGCGAGCGGAGACCAGTACCGTTGCAGGCAACGCCCGTGCCAGCCGCGCCGCCGGTGAAGGTCATGGCAGCACCACCGTTAGCGCCTTCCTGCGTATCGTCAGCGTTGCCGTCGGAGCGGAACAGTGAGAACTCGGTGGTGTTCATGGTACCGGAGAGAGGCTCACGCAGGAAAACCGTGAGCGGGGTGCCCAAGCCATCGCCATTGCCGCCGAAAGCTATGCTGTCGGTATCGCAGGAGGTGGAACCATCCCAAAGATTGGCCAGCGGATACGGCTGACCGGCGATGTGTTCGCCAGGCGTAACGCCGGAGACCAGATTCAGAGCGAAAGGCGTACCGGTTGAATTGTTGGCGATAAAGATGATCGGGGCTGCGCCCAGCTCGTAAGTCGTGAAGGTGGTAGGAACTTCGATGGTAGTGTTGAACGGATCCTTCTCGCCCGGCAGAGAGAAGCCGACCGGCTGTGCGAAGGCGCCCGTACCCTGGTTGCTGATGATGTCGCCGCCGACGTTCTTGGCAATCTGGTCGCCGAGGCAGGTATTAGTTGTGCCACGCGCCGCCGTGCAGATCATGCGCTCTTTGGTGGCGTACTCGGCATCTTCCGGGCGGATGTCGGTGAGGCCGACGTTGACGTGCACGCCGCCGCTGACCGAGGTGTTGACCGCGTTCAGAACACTGAGGGGCAAATTGGTGTCTGCGTTGTTATCGGGATACAGAGCCGAATTGACGATGCCGTCGCCGACGGTGCCAGCCGCGGAAGTGATCTGCACCTGGCAGCCGCTGCCGTTGGTTTCCTGCGCCAGAACGCAGCGATTGCCCACGGTGGAGTCCACGCTGACATCAAGCCAAACGTCGGTTGGCGAAGCGGTGTTGCTCGATGCGACCCACACCACCCAAACGTTGCCGGTCTGGTTGACAATGTTGCTGTTGCGGTTGTCGCTGAGGTACGCGCCGTCACCGGTGCTGGACTTGTACTTCTTGGTCCAGTGGAACACGGTTGTTTTGCTGTTGCCGTTCGAGGTCAGGGCGGCCTGGTCGGCCGCGATGGCGGCCATCTGGAATTGCGCCGACGATCCCGCACCGACGAAGTGCATGTTACAGCCGGTGCCGCACGATGTTTGCGCCTGGGAAACCGGTACTCCGGCGACCAGCGCGACGACCGCGACTGCTACCACAGCCGCGAGCACGAGTTTAATCCGAGTCATGCAAATCCTCCTAGGAAGGAAAGTTGAGAAGCGTTGGACTGATCGTGGGAGCCGCACACTGGCACCGGCAGCAAGCTAAGGTTTGGCCGGGCACGGGAGGTTTCCCAATTGAGGTCAACTATGTTTGACGATTCTGCTTGCGAGTGACCATCACGCTCTGGGCTGTGTCAGTCGCAGTAACTATGCGCGAAGCGTGTTACGCGCCGATGACTGAAGTGTTAAAGTTGCGAGAATTTTCTGCGTGCTCCTGTGAGAAATTTCGTCTCGTCAATGCCCGCTGGTGAGCCGAACTGCCGCGAGCTGTGGATAACCCGCCTCCCCCGCTGCGGCCGCAAACTGTAACCTGAATTTCATCCCCCTGTCATGTCCCCGTAACAGTTTGCGTGTAAGTGTATTGGCTCGATTAACTCGTGCTAAATCCAACATCCTAATTTTGGCCCGCTGGAATCGGGGAAGTGTGCCTGCTTCCCGTTGAATCGCCGGAAGGAATCATCCGTGAAAGTTTGCTGGATCGTATTTTTTCTTGTGACGGTGGTGGGCGGCGCCGCGGTCGATGCGCCCGCCGCTACTGTCCATTGGTATGACAAGTGTTTGGAGATTTCGCCCGCCGTTGTAGCGCAGCAAGCCGGAGCAACGGTCAGCGGCAAGGTCGCCGATGCCTCCGGCAAGCCCCTGGCCGGCGCCGCTGTTTCCGTGAAAGATGACTCCGGTGAAAATCTGGCGACCACCGATGCCAAGGGAAAGTACAAGATCACCGGCATTGCCGCCGGAACTTACGTTATTTCTGTTTCCGCCAGGGGCTACAAGACTTTCCAGGCTCCAGGGATTCCGCTGAAGGCGGGAGATGCAGTTCCTCTGGACGTGCTTCTGGAAGCGGGCAGCTCTGAAAGTTCCCCCGAGCCAGTTGCGGGCGCCGGCGAATCCGCGACAGCGCCGGCAGAAGCTGCGCAGAATACGAGCCCCGCTTCCGGGCCGGATGCTCAACCAAAGCAGAGTACATTCGGCAATTGGGTGTATGTGGAACCTGTGATTCCCGCTCCACCGGAAGGGACAAAAGCAATCTTGCCGCCGACCGGACAAAATCAATCGACTCAGACCGTAGCCGCGCCCACCATCACCATCGTCAACAAAGACGCAAACACAGCGACCGTCACCGGCCAGGTCACAGACCCGACGGGTGCGGTTGTGCCCAACGCGACCGTTGTGATCTCCAACGCTTCCGGAGTCAAGCTGACGGCTACCTCCAACGCGCAAGGTGTTTATGCAATTAGCGGTGTGTCTCCGGGAACCTATGATTTATCAGTCAGCGCGCCAAACTTCAAGACTTTCCAGACTGCGGGTCTTGCGATCACCGCGGGGGCGACGCTGCCGATGGATGCCATGCTCGAAGCCGCCGGCGAAAAGACAGAAGTGAACGTTACCGCTGGCGGGGCGGCGCAGGTCGAGACCGAGAACGCCGAGGTTTCCGGCACGATTACCCAAAAGGAAGCCACCAACCTCATGTTGAATGGACGCAACTTCACCCAGTTGGTGACACTCACCCCCGGCGTGAGCAACCAAACCGGGCAAGATGAAGCCAAGGTCGGCGTCGCCGGGAGCGTGAAGTACAGCGTGAATGGAGGACGCGTCGAGTACAACTCGTTCGAAGTCGATGGCAGCGACGTTCTGAATGCGGGTCTCAGCGGCGCGGAGAGTACGCTCGTGGTATATCCCAGCCTGGATGCGATCCAGGAAGTAAAAGTCCTCACCTCAAATTATGGCGCGCAGTATGGCAGGACTGCCTCCGGAAGTGTGCAGGTCGCAACCAAATCGGGCACCCCTCAATTCCATGGAAATTTATATGAGTTCTTCCGCAACGAGGCCATGAATGCCCGCAACTACTTCGACCAGACCACGAAAGCTCCACTTTATCGCCGCAATGATTTTGGTGGAACGATCGGAGGACCAATCTGGATTCCGGGTTACTACAACCAGAATAAAGATAAGACGTTTTTCTTTTTCTCCGAAGAGGCGCGCATTGAAAAGTCTCCCAGTGAACTGCAGTCGGACTTTAACCAGGCTGTACCCACGCTGGCGGAACGCGCTGGGGATTTCAGCGACGTTTGCCCTAGCCCCAATGTGCCTGCGGATGCGAGTTTCATTGGCAGTCAAACCTTTCCCATCTCCTCATTTCCCGACTGTCCCGGCGTGCCTTTTCAAACCGGTTCGGGCCGCCGCCGCATGTTCGTGCAAAGAAACAGCGCTACCGGTGCGCTGACCTACAACAACCTGGTGTTGACCGGGCAACCGCTCAGCGGACAATTTGCCAATAGCGGACTCGATCCCGCCGGCCTTGCCCTGCTCAATACCAATCTCATCCCTTTGCCCAATTCCTATCTCGGCTGCAATTCCAGCCTGGTAGGAAAAACGGATCCCGAGACCGGCCAACTCATCATGCCCTGCTACGATGCGGTGATCTCCGAACCCACCCACTGGCGCGAAGAGCTGTTTCGCATCGATCACCATTTCAACGCAAAGTTTCTGGCCACCTTCCGCTATATCCACGACTCTTGGGATACCGTCACTCCCACTCCCGAGTGGGGCACGGTAACGAATACCTTTCCCACCGTGCAAAACAAGTTCGTCGGCCCGGGGCAGGACATGATGGTGCGCCTGACTCAGACCTTGAGCCCGACACTGCTCAACGAAACGGTATTTAGTTACACCGATTCCCACATCACCTTGGCCGATGTGCCTGGCCCCAGTGTCTCCTCAGTTCAGCGGCCGGCAGGACTGGGGGACCCTGCACAAGCGGGTACGTGCTCGGGAATGACAACGACCGGAGTTGAAGTTTGCCCCATGGGCTACCTGTTTAACAATGGATTCGGCAACAAACCGCCCGGCATTGTGCTCACGGGCAACAACCAGGAGTACGGCGGATCGGGCTTCGCAGTCGACCCGTCGTATATGCCTTGGGAACACACCAACCCCACTTACAACGCGCGCGATTCCGCAACCAAAGTCGTGGGCAAACACGCTTTGCAATTCGGAGTGCAGTTCATCCTCGCGCAAAAAAACGAAAGCAATGGCGCGCTGGGTGCGGCGTCGGGCGATTTGCAGGGTCTGCTCACTGTCAGCAACGTGAACGGAGGTCTGTATAACACAGGGAATGCATTCGCCAATCTCATTTACAACGCCGGTTGCGACGGCGGTTGCGGCACTGGCACGGAAGTCCTTGGCGGAAACAATGCCATCCGCAGTTACACCCAGGACAGCGCACAGCTCCGTTACTACAATCGCTACTGGATCGCCGAACCATTTGTACAGGATGACTGGAAGGTTACATCCCGCATCACCGTGAATGTGGGTATCCGCTTCAGCCTGTTTGGCAATTACCATGAAAAATACTTGCACGCCTACAATTGGGAACCCCAGGCATTTAACCCTGCGCTTACAGCCCAGATGAAGGTTGATCCTGTCACGGGGCAGTTGCTCTCGGTTCCGGGACAGAAACCCATACCGATCGACCTCTCGAATCTGGATCCACGGATCACGAATGGGCTGGTGCAGTGCGGCGTCGGCGGCGTCCCCGTGGGCTGCGTCAACAGCCATATTTTTAATCCGGCTCCGCGCGTTGGCTTCGCCTGGGATCCGAAGGGGGATGGCAAGACCTCGATTCGCGCTGGCTACGGCATTTTCTTTGAGCACGGCACCGGCGATGAAGCCAATACCGGCTCACTCGAGGGCAGCGCCCCTCTGGTGCTCAATATGACCCAGCCCTTTCCCGCAAGCTACGCCTGCATCGGAAACTTCGCCTCCAATTGTTACGGTTCCGGCAACAGCGCAGGCCCGCCCAATAGCCCGAAGACCGCGCCGGGAGCTTTTCCCCTTAACGTGACTGGGCTGCCAACCAACACTCCGTATTCCTACTCTCAGCAGTGGAGCCTGGGCGCGCAACGTGAACTGCCGCGCGGCATGTTGGCCTCCTTCGCCTATGTGGGTAGCAAAGGCACCCACCTGACTGTGGAACGCCAACTAAATCAGCTTGAGCCGCTCTCTCCTTCGCTCAATCCTTTTGCCTTGCACGAACCGATTCTGGTCAGTCCCCCAGGGTCGCAATATGGCGACTGCGACAATCAAAATGGAGGCGGTGTAAGCGCCCCGATCTTCAAACTACAGAATGGCGCGACGATCACATCCTCAAATCCCGCCTCCGTGAACCTTCAAGTTGCGTGTCAAGGGCAATCGAGTGTAGCCGGAAGCACACTTCCGGTGGCCAATGTATTTCGTCCTTATCCGGGGCTCGCTGAGATTTTCTCGCTACAAAATGTGGCCGATTCCATCTACAACGGATTTCAGGCAACCGTCCGCCGCACCTCGGGGCCGTTGACGGCCGGGCTCGCCTATACCTTCAGCCACTCCATTGACGACTCCTCGGATCGCACCGATCCCACCTTCGTGAACTCACTTGATCTTCGCTCCAACCGAGCTAGTTCGAACTTCGACCAGCGGCACTTGCTCAACGTCAGCTACGTATACGAGGTTCCCAAGTTCAGCCGCTTCCTTGAGAACGCACTGGAATGGGGATCGAATAATGGAGACGAAGAATCTGACAGTCAAGCTCCATCTGTAGCACCCCCCGTCGCAAGCAAAGGCCCGGCGGCCGATACCGCCTCTTCCCGGATCATGCGATTTCTTGGGGATGGCTGGCAGTTCTCTGGTATCACGGCGTATCAATCGGGAACCCCGTTCAGCGTGATCAACAACGCCGGAGCCAGCGGGATTGGCGTCCTCGACAATGCTGGAGTCGCCAATGGCGTAGGCGCTGGCTCCTATCCCGATATCGTCAAGAACCCATCGCCGGCCGCATTAAGAACCAATGGCAGCAGTTTTGGTCCCCTGCTTTTGAATCCCAACCTTTTCGTTGCTCCGCGCGGTCTTACTTTCGGCGATGCCGGTCGAAATGTCCTCAATAATCCCAGCCGCCTTAACTTCGATATGTCGCTGCTCAAGCATTTTCCGGTGCGCGAAGGCAGCAATGTCGAATTTCGCGTCGAGGCCTTCAACGTTTTTAATCACACTCAATTCCGCATCTACGATCCCAATTTCGGCAACACCGGTAGCAACACAGTCAGTTGTTATGGCGGACCCAACTATTCGGCCGGAGCCTATTTCCCCGGTGGAGTCGATTGCCTTACCGGTAACTCGTTTCTACACCCGGTAGATGCCCATCGCCCGCGCACGCTGCAGTTGGCCCTCAAGTACAGCTTCTGAGCAAGCGTGCATCAGACTTTGTCTCAACCAGGCGTCGGCCGCTGGTTTTTCCCAGCGGCATCAATTTCGTTGTGTTGGCTTCGACTCTGCGCAGCATACCAAAGCCGGCGCCGTTGCCGGCGCGAAGGCGAAAGCTGCTTCCCCAAGAGTGTGATTCTTTAATGCGCTGAGTGCTGGGCGGGATCGAATCACTGCCAGTCTTGCTGCCAGCAACAACGACCCGGGAGTGCAACCCCCGTAAGCCGTTCCGGGAAACGTTGCCTTACTGAATGCTTAGCGTGAAATCATCCGAGCCAGCCTCCGGATCGCTGGTCAGTGTCTGTCCATTCACCGGGTTAAAGATTGCCGGGCAGGGGTTGCCGATGTTGACGGCGAGCCCGCCAAATTGAGAATTATTCGTCACCGCCAGGCCGGTTGAAGTCAGCATCAATGTCGCAGGACCCAGGGTCGCGTTGCCTGCACTTGGAATCTGACCGATTGTGCCGATCTGCACGCCGTTGTAATCGTACACGGACAAATAGATGTTCTGCCCGCTAATGGTTCCCGTCAGCGAAGCCGTAGTGAAGCAAGGATAGCCAACCGCGGAGATCGTGCCCGTTAACGTCGCATCGCTGCCGCCAGCATTGGCACTCTGCGCGAAGCTCCCCGACACCGCTACTGGAACTGCAGAGCTGCCGCTCGAGGTGTTCAGCGCCGCCATATATTGCGAGCTGATCGTGCCGGTAAAGTTGCCATTCAGCGGAGGCACCAGGCATGCCGTAAAGCTTCCGGACGTGGGGTAATAGTAGCAAGCCCCACCGGGCGCCTGGTAGGTACCCGAAATAACGGTCGTGGTTCCGGGCGTGGTGCTCGCGCTGCACGACGACGCCGACGATGACGAGGAGACGCTTCCAGTAAAGTTAAATTCCGTTCCGCCCTGATTGAGAGTAAAAGTTACATTCTGATTATTTACGGTTCCGCTGAGCGTGCCGATTCCACCACAAGGCCCGTTGCCGCCTGTGAGCGTCGGGCCTTGGACGCTGCCGCTTAAACTTCCATTCGACTCTTGGAGAAAGCCCGAAAACGATGGTTGTGGCGTCGGGGCCGGAAGAGGATAGTTCTGCGTCAGATTAAATTGCCAATTGCCATCGAGGGCTCCAACCGATTGCGAACTCGACGAACTGCTGCTTCCGCAGCCCGAATAAACCGACACCGAGATCGCGAGCAGCGCGACAGCGATCATCCTACCCAACATAAAAGAAGACTTTGCCATGAGAATAATTCCTAACGAACGCGGCGTACGCCAGCCCGTCCTTGCAATCACAACCTGTCTGCGGTGACTGAGCCTGTAAACATACCTTCTTGTCGGTGACGATCACAGTGTGAACGAAATCGGAGCGCCCAAATCCTCGCGGCAGCCTTTGGCCCCGGTAGATCCCTCGCCCACAAAGTTCAGCTTTCCGCTAACGTTCGTGCCATCCAGCGTGGTGGTCGCCGCAATCTGTCCGATTTGTGTTCCATCCGAATCCACCAGGTTGATGATCACTCCCGTCCCGCTGATCGTCCCCACTATGTCGGCCGTGGAAAAGCAAAAGCCCGGAGAAATGTTGATCGTGCCACTCAACGTTGCAGTGCTGATTCCCGTGTTCGGTCCCTGCGTCAGTTGGCCGCTAACCGTGAACGTGCCCAAACTCTGAGAGGTCATCGTGCCTTGAATGTTTCCGTTCAGTGGCGCCACCAGATTGGCAGTCCACGAGCCTGAATCCGGAACGATCCCCGCGGCGGTACATCCCGAAGAACTGATGGTGTAATTCCCACCCATCGAAGTCTGCCCGCTATTGATGCTGCCGGTAAGAGTAACGACGCTGCCTGTGGGAGACGCCGACAGCGTCACGTCACTCCCACTCACGGTTCCAGTTACACTCCCAATCCCAGAGCACGGATTATCCAGCACGATCACGCTGCCCGTGATCGCGTTGCCATCTTGCTGAAGGAAGCCCGTCTCCTGATGCGGATCGGAAACACTGATGGTCGATATCAGCGCCACTTGCCAGTTGCCCGAGAGCGGCCCCGGAGGGTCCGCGGCGCTGCTGCTATTGCTGCCCCCGCCACACGCGCTCATCAGCAGCGGCAACACCAAGATGAATGCAATTCTGCCTTTCATAAAATTCCGCCCTCTCGCTACATTTTCCAGACGGATCGTTGCCCGCCGCTCCACGCCGCTCTCTTTCTTTTTTTCGTTGGCGGACCGTGGCAGGTTCGTAGCGTTTCGGGCAGGACCTTCCCTGGAAACGTAACCTTAGACCGCGTGGCATTACGCGAAAGTTACCGGCAGATTAATATTCCGTTAATTTTCGCAGTCCTGGGGTGATTCCGGAAAGTACGCTGAGACAGACTGACTTGCCAGCAGCCTGCCTCAGCGGCTATGCCATCCCGGCCATCTAATAGAGCTTCTACTGGTGCTTTTTCTCGTAGCTATTACCGTTCTCGGTAGAACTCGCAGGAGCGTGCGCGATGTTGCCATCCAGCAGTTGGCAAGCGATGCTGGTGTTCGTATCCGGGTTCGGTTCGCTCACGTAAACCGTTCCGGCAGAGTTCAGCTCAACGGTAGTTTCGACGACGTGCTGCGTTCCGTTCGCATCAACGCAGGTTAGGGCCACATTGCTGCCTGTGGCGGGTTCGCCGGCAGTGAACTTATCCCCGTTTTTGTAAGTCAGTTCGTAGCCTTTATTCTTGGTCACAGTGCTCTTCCACGTAACGTAGGAAACCAAGGGGCTGGTGGTGCCGAAGGGCCCAAAGACGAGACCGCCCACATCGCCGCCACACTCCGTACCTCCGCCTAGCGTGTTGCCGCCGTCCAGCAGGTTAGCGTCTGTAACCGAGCCGTTGCTCAAGGCGCAACCTTCCTTGACCCCCGTATCGGTGAAGTGCGAGCGGAATACCGCCAGACTGTCGGTCGGCCCTGTCGTGGTTAAGCAGCTATTGCCTGTCCCCGGCGCGCAGGCGGCAAATGGAATGAAGTCGGCGACGTCTCCATCCGCGTAGTTCTGAGCTTCCTGCGCCAGCTCAGATGGGCCGTAGGGATCGCTATTCGCTATCGTGATCCAGCGGTAAGCGGACCACGCCTTGTAGAGTCCATAACGCACGTTGGGATAGGAAGCGCCAGACGGGTAGCTATAACCGGTCCATGGGTTGGTGTAGGCAGGCCAGAGGTCGCTGCTGCAAACTGAGGCGCCGCAATAGGGCGCGGTCTGGTTCGGGTTGCCCCCAGCGGTGCAAACACCCCCGCCGCCGCAAGGTTCAGCCGTGCCGCAAACCTGCCCCGCATTGCTTCCCCCCACGCACACGCTGTAGGCGGTCGGGGAGGCAAAGATCGGGTCAATCCCGTCAACCGTCAGGTATTGATAGTTAGCCCCGCCTTTGAACTTGGCGAGGTTGCCCCACGCCGTAAAAGTGTAGCCAATCGAATTGGCTGTGCCCAGCAAGCCATAGGCCGGGCTGGTGCTCCCGATCACCTCGCTGGTGCTGACCGCGCGCGAGCGAAGACCATTACCGGTGCAGGGGGTGCCGGTGCCAGCCGCTCCGCCGGTGAAGTTCATGTACGTGGCCGAAGTCGTTCCTTCCTGCGTGTCGTCGCTGTTGCCATCCGTGCGGAACAGGGTGTATTCAGTCGTCTGCATGGCGCCACCCAGAGGTTCACGCAGAAAAAGCGTCAGCGGAGTGCCTCCGGGAGTGCCGGTGCCGCCCAGCGCAAGGTTGTTGGTATCGCAGCTGGTGGACCCATCGAACAGGTTGGCCAGCGGATATTTCTGACCGGTCGCGTGCAGGTCAGGCGTAACCCCGGAGACTAGATTCAGCGTGGCTCCGCTCCAAGCGGTGCCGCCATTGTTGGCGATGAACACAATCGGCGCTGCGCCGATCGGGTAAGTCACAAATGTAGTCGGAACCGTCTTCGTGGTGTTGAATGGATCCTTCTCGCCCGGCAGAGCGAAGCCAACCGGCTGCGCGAAGGCGCCGGTGCCTTGGTTGCTGACGATACTGCCGCCGACGTTTTTAGCAATCTCGTCGTCCAGGCACGTATTCGTCGTGCCCCGCGCCGTAGTACAGATCAGGCGCTCCGCCGTAGCATACGCGGCATCTTCCGGGCGGTTGTCGGCGAGGCCTACGTTGACGTGTTGACCACCCGCAATGGAGGTGTTGATGGCGTTGATGGCAGCCAGGTCGATTGCGGCATCCGCTTCGCCATCGGGCCACAGATTGCTGGCGATGAGGCCGTCGCTCGCCGTACCCGCGGCGGAAGTGATTTGCGCCTGGCAGCCGAGGCCATTGGTTTCATAGGCCAGCACGCAGCGCAGGCCAACCGTGGCGTCGACGCTCACAAAGGCCCAGATGTCGGTAACCACCCCGGAAGTGTTCTCGATCCATACCACCCAAACGTTACCTGTCTGGTTGGCGATGCTGCTGTTGCGGTTGTCGCTGAGGTAAGCGCCGTCACCGCTGCTGGTTTTGTACTTCTTGCTCCAGTGCTTGATGGTGTTGGCGTTGCCGTATAACGCGCTGTTCGCGTTGATGGCAGCTTGATCGGCCGCGATCGCCGACATGATCAACTGCGCCGAGGCGCCCGCGCCCACAAAGTGAACCGAGCAGGCCGGGCCGCCGCTGACCTGACAGGAAGTTTGCGCCTGGGCCGCGGGCGCAAACCCCGCCAGCCAAGCCGTTGCGGCCACAACCAGGACCGCGAGCAGAGAGTTTTTTCGCTTCATACACTAGCCTCCAGAGAGTTATTTTTTCCTTTTACAAGGCAAGTACGTCGATTTATGTAATAGCCATTACTCTTCAAGTAAATCTACTACATTAGTAGAGATACTCTACATTAAAAGTGCACTTCGCCACATGACAAGATTGTTAACGGTCGGTGAAATTTTTCCCCGCCCAGGGCGGCGCGCGATGCCCGCGAAGGGAGTCGAAATGCTCTACTGGATGGGCAGATGCTGCTGCAATCGGCCCGTTTATACCTCAGCCGCGAAGGCCGGAAATGAAAGGGAAGTATTAACGCAGCGCTGGACGCTGCTCCACCCGGGCATCTTTCATAACGGTGAGCTGCGGCCTATATCTGTCGCCCTCGTCCGCCGCGCCGCCGCAGCTTTACGATGGGCTGCTGCTGGCACGGACTCCCCAAGCTTTTTCTTCCCCGATTCCCATTCGCCTTCCTCGGCGAACGTTGCCGGTTCGGATTTCTATGTGGAACCCCTCCCAGATGCGGCTGGCACGGCGCGCCCGTTTTGCTGACCATCACCACGCTGCCCACGCCATCGTCAAAATAAGTCAGCGCTGCGTAGCCCGTGCTGTCACTCGCCGCAGCCAAGCCGGCTTGCCAGCCGAGTGAAAGCTCGGATTGAAAATTGCCACTCTGTGCCCGGCTGCTTTCGCTCCCCAGCAGCATCAGAAAAATCACGCCCACGCCGGCCAACCAACCTTTCGTGAAAGCGGACCGCTTCTTTCTCATCGGTCACCTCGTCGGCGATACCCGTTGCCTCATTGCGTAGCCCAGAGGATTGTAACTCCTCCGTCCATCCTTCACGCTCGGCGCGGCAACCTTAAAGCTTCCCGCACATCGTGTTGTGATGTACGTCACAACGCGCTTCAGGCGTCGCCGCGCTTTCCCTATCCAGCAGCCCTTTCGACTTACCTTCACAATATTTCGTTGTTGACAAGCTCGCAATCCTGCCTCTATAGTTCGCACGCGAAAGCTGGGAGGCTCTCCCAGTACGCCTAACTCCCGGCTTCGCATTCCTCGGAGGAAAATCCCAATGAAAAAGATTTCCGTGTTCCAAGTATTTTTCGCCCTCGCAATTGCTGCCTTATTTCTGTGCGGGCAACAATCTTTCGCGGCAAACAAACACTGGGTTGTCAAAAACGTTCCTCACTCGGATGCAAAGTCCGACCTCGGCGCCGCACCTGCTGGCCTGTTCGGCGCGGGAGCCCAACTTGTTACTACATCCCTGAACCAGCCGGGCAATCCGTTTACCGGACCTTGGCCGGGCACGAACTATCCCACTGGCGCCCCCACTGACCTGTGGCCCTGCTTCGGCGGCGAGGGGACGGCCCAACCCGATTGCGCATATATCGGCTCCACTGGCACCAGCGATCCGGCATCCCTTGGCGGCTCGGCCGTGCTGGGAGCCCCTTCCTACACCTGGTACTTGGATGCGAACACCTCGACCTCTCAACCCTATGGTTGCAACGCTTCGAGCGCCGCCGACGAATTCCATTTCTGCGCGCAAGCCGTTAACTGGTACGAAGATGACAGCAATGACACTACCGACGATCTGATTTGGAGCATGACAGTCAAGCAGGGCTCGGCTTACATTTATGATTCGGGCACGAATGACTACGGTCCAAATCCCTATGGTGGCTACCTCGCCGCCGACGGCGTTGCGCCGGTA
This sequence comes from uncultured Acidobacteriaceae bacterium, assembly GCA_963818935.1. Classification (GTDB taxonomy): domain Bacteria; phylum Acidobacteriota; class Terriglobia; order Terriglobales; family Acidobacteriaceae; genus Sulfotelmatobacter. The sequence continues at coordinate 82,397 of CAWFUK010000090.1, read as the reverse complement.
ATCATCTTCTACGAAGACCTGAATTTCGGTACCTTGGGTCAAACGGGCCCGAACAACGGCAACTGCTTCGCCAGCTACAACTATCCCATTAACAACGCACCGAACCCCTACGTCTACGGTGAATTCAACACCTTCGCCGCTGATTGGGGCATCGCGGGTGGCAAGACTTGCGTAGCTCCTGTACCCGGACTGGCAGTGGTCAGCATTACGACCGAGCTCCAATCGCCGACATACACGGAGCTGACAAACACAACCAAAAAGCCCGACGAATGTCCGGGCGAGCCGCTAGACGGCACCTGCTACACCGTGAAGTACGGCGCAGCAAAATATAAGCTAACCCAGACGTTTGATATTTGGCTCCGTTGACCTTCGCCAGTTAAGGTTCCATCGGTTCCACCAACATCCCAGACTCAAGTCCCTACTTGAGTCTGGGATTTTTTTGAGGTTGACTTTCTCACCGGCTGAGACACGCTGCGGGGAGCGGCGTTCGATAGTAGCCCAGCGCTTCTGCACTGGGTAAGTCGGAAAAATGGAATAAGTCGAGGGACGACACGAGTTCTACGCCGCGCGGAGAGTCACTTTCCATCGACGAGCGCCTGAGCTTGCTTTTCCGCTTCGTCGATATTTTTCGAGAGGCGAGAGGCGCGCTCCAGCATCGCATTGGCCTCATCGTCGTGTCCACCTTCTTCCATCAAGGCGTTGCCCAGCAACAGAAATCCCACGTCGCTGGGCTGCAGCTTCACGGCGCGCGTGAACAGGCTAACCGCGGCGGGCGCGTCGTTTTCGTCGACCTCGGCGATCAAACCCAGTTGCACCAGCACGAGGGGCTGGTTGGGTTCAGCCTCCAGCGACATTTCGAAACTTCTTTTCGCCTGCATCGGCTTGCCCATCCGGCGATAGGTCACTCCCAGACTGTCAAGGGCCTTGGCGCGAAAGCTCCGGCTGGTTGAGCGCGAGACCACCACGCGATACCGTTCGACGGCCGCCGCCAGATTGCCGCGGCTGTACTCAACGTCCCCGAGAATCATATTGGCGCCGACATCGTTGGGAACGATGGCGAGCGCGGCGCGCACTTGTCCCAATGCCTCTTCGTATTTGCCCTGCTCGTACAGAACCCTGCCCAGTCCACTGTGTGCCACGTAATTGTCCTGAGTCAACGCCAGCGTGCGCCGCCAGAAGGACTCCGTATCGTGCCAATAGTGCACTTGCCCGTAAGTGAGGATTGCCAGCACCAGCAGGCAAGCGACCGCCGGCACGGCAAGCCATCGCGCGGAAATTCGGCGAGCTTTGCTTGTATAAGCTTGCGCCCAGTCGGCCACACCCCAGACGATCATCACAAATAATCCGATGAACGATATGTAGGCGTAGCGATCGGCTATTTCCTGCACTCCCACTTGGACCAAGCCGATCATGGGCACCAGACTGCCCATGAACCAGAACCATCCCACAACCAGATATGGTTGCTTGCGCGCGCGCAGCACCAGAGCGGTGATCAGCAGCAATAGAACCACGGCCGCGCCGACCTGCCAGGCAGGGTAGAGTTTGGTGGGGTGCGGGTACATTGCCAGGAGCTTCGCCGGCCAAAAAGCCTTGCCCAGATAGCGCGCATACGCGATCACGGCTGTTTCCAGCCGCAAGCGCATTCCGTAAGTGGAAAAGTCTTTGACCGCGCCTCCGGCCCGCTGCGCCTGCATCGTGATCACGGCGCTCAGAGCGGAGAGCAGCAGCAGCGGCACTTTCTCAACCAATAAAAAAGAGAATGATCGCGTCCTCGCCCTGTCTTTGATGGAACCCTTCCTGGGAACTGAGGCCCGGCCCAGTGGCCAGTAGTCCCAGAGCAAGAGCAGAAACGGCAATGTGATTACTTGCGGCTTGGCCAGCAGACCCAGCGTAAACCAGCCCGCCACCGCGGCGTAGCGCTGGCCATTCGGTTCGCGCGTGTACCAGACGTAGGCATAGAGCGCCAGCAGGAAAAACAACATGCTCAAAACATTCTTCCGCTCGGCCGCCCACGCCACCGACTCGACGTTGATAGGATGCAGTGCGAACAACGCCGCAACCATCAGGCTGCGCCAGCGGAATCCGGTGGCGAACTGCAGCAGCAGGAAAAGCAGCACCGCATTGATCGCGTGCAGCAGGACGTTCACGCAGTGGGGCCCGGCAGGGTTTAGTCCGAAGAGTTGGCAGTCGAGCGCGTGGGAGAGCCAGGTAAGGGGATGGTAGTTAGCCTCATCGAACGTGGTGAATGCCCACTTCACCGTGGACCAGTACAGTCCCTCTTTTACGTGGGCATTTTCTGTGATGTATTCATTGTCGTCGTAGATGACGAAGCCGTTGTGAACCACGCGAACATAGCAGGCAAACACTACGACGATCAGCCCCAGGCACAATAGCAGGGTTTGCCGATCCAGGCTCTGCCGAACCGACGACACAAACGAGTTGGAGGAAGACGAGACTTGCGTTTCCTCGCTGGTTTTGGCAGCGCTGGCGGAGGAGGAAGACACTAGCATGGATGCGAGGAACCTGAATTTCTGTTTTGACTGCAACCACGCGGCCATGGGCCCACGCCGATCGGCGCCCATCCAGGCCTGTTTTTGGTCATATCGCTACCATTCTCCCGTTCTGCCGGTTGACTTTATTCGTGGCCGCCGTGCTGGCGCAGCAATTGCACAACGTCGTCGTAGCCGTAAAGCGCCGCCAGGCGCAATGGCGTCATGCCGCTGTCGTCTTTGGCGTTGACCTCGGCCCGGTTGGCCAGCAGGAATTCCGCCACATCTTTATGCCCCGTATACGCCGCGGTGTGCAGCGGCGTCTCGCCCTTTTTATCTTTGCTGAAGACCAGATCAGGATTGTCTTTAATCAACTCCCCAACCTCTGCCAAGTCGCCATTCGCGGCTGCCTCTTGAATCGTGTCATGGGTCTTCGCGGTGGTCGCCACTGGGCCTGTTGATTTTGGTATCGCCGCTTTCGTGAGCTTCACGGTCCTGCTCCCGCCACCAGTTCTTGAAAACGTCCCACTCATCTCGTTTCCGTTCACTGTTGCGGTATAAGCCCCCTTCGCTCCCGTGATCGTGATCTGGCTTCCAGTCAAGGAGTAGTGGACCGGCTCACTGTCGATCTCGATGGCCAGTTCTACACTTCCTGTCCCAGCATTATCCAGACGACAAATGATCGGCAGGTTACCCGGCAACAGGCCTTGCCAGTCACCTTGAATTCCAGCGGCATCGCTGCTGCCACCGTTTGCCCCCGTCGCTGCTTTCGTGAGAGTTAGCCAGACAGTTCGATCACGCTTCGACAGCTTTCCATTCATCTGGTTCCCATTCAGCTCTGCGACATAGGTTGTTTTCGAAGGAAAATGGATCGTAATCTCGCTTCCATTGACGGAGTACTGAACCGGCTCCTCTTCCTGACTGTGAACCGCCCAATATGCTGTTCCGCTCCCGCCATAATCCAAGCGATAGAAGAGAGACTGTCCTTCTGGAATTGGTCCCTGCCAGTCGCCCCGAAGTCGATCAGGCCCCTGTGCGTAAGAAGGCTGTACGAAGCTGGGGCACGCCAGTAGGCAAACCAGAGCAGCCCATTTCAGTGCGGATAACGTCGAACTCAGGTTCCAAAACATAACGGATATAATACAGCTTCGAAGTATTGTCCGAAGTTCAGTTCCCGTCGACCAGCGCCTCAGCTTGCTTCCGCGCTTCGTCAATATTTTTGGAGATGCGGTCGGCATGCTCCAGCGCGGCATTGCCTTCCTGATCGTGTCCCTCCTCCAATAGGGCATTTCCCAATAACAGCAGACCCACGTCAGTGGGTTGCAACTGCATGGCGCGCGCGTACAGGTGAACCGCAGAGGCTGGGTCATTTTCGTAGAGCTGGGCAATTAAGCCCAATTGCATGATGACGGCTGGCTGGTTTGACACAAGCGCGAGTGACGCCTCGAAACTCTGCTTCGCTTGGGCCGGCTGTTTCATCTGACGATAGGTATTTCCGATATCGGCATAAGCCTTCGCGCGCAGTGGTGCATACCGGCCATTCAGCGCCATCACGCGATAGTGCACAATGGCAGCATCGAAATTGCCGTGGCTGCGCTCGTCGTCGCCCAGAATCATGTTGGCGACCGGTTCATCGGGACGGATGGAAACTACTTCCCGAACATGTTCCAGCGCTTCCTGCGTTTTATGCTCCGAGTATAAAAAGCTTCCCAGACCCTTATGGGCAACGTAATTGTCCTGCGTCAGCGCCAGCGTGCGTCGCCAGAACGACTCGGTATCGTGCCAGTACCCCACTTGCCGGTAAGTCAAAACGCCGAGCACGAGCAGGCACAAAATTGCAGGCATGGGCAGAAGCCATCTCATCCATGGTCTTGGGAAGGGCATGACTTCAGTCGTGCCGTCCAAGCCGGAGCGGGACGCGGGCTTCAGCCCCTGAGGCGAGCTGGTTTTACCGCCTTTCCCATAAGCCTGTACCCAATCTCCCGCCAGCCACACCATCATGACGAACAAACCAATAAAAGAAATGTAGGCGTAGCGATCCGCCCGCGCCTGCACTCCCACCTGCACCAGACCGATCATCGGCACCAGCGTCCCGAGGAACCACAGCCATCCCACGGCCAGGTACGGTTTCGCGCGCTCGCGAAAAACCGCAGCGGTAATCGCGATTAACAAAAGCGCAGCCGCTCCCACCTGCCACGCCGGATAAAGCCTGGTTGGGTGCGGATACATCGCCACCAGCTTCGTCGGCCACACTGCCATCCCCAGATAGCGCACATACGAAATCAGTGCAGTTTCCACGCGCAGCACAGGACTATAGCGCGAAAAATCCTTGACCGCGCCCCCAGTCTTTTGCGCCAACATCGTGATCACAGCACTGACCACGCAAAGCAGAAACAGCGCCCACTTCTCCCGCAATAAGAAAGATAAAGATTGCGGCGTATTCGCACGCGGGTTCGATGAGGTGGATCCTTCGAGAGCTATGGACGCTGGGTTCACAACGGATGCCTGAGAACTGAGACCGAAACGCGCCAGCGGCCAGTAATCCAGCAACAACAACACAAAGGGTAAAGTGATCACCTGCGGCTTGGCCAGCAGCGCCAGAACAAACAAGCCCAAGACAGCGGAAAAGCGCCGCCGCGTCGGCCCGCGCGTATACCAGACATAGGCATACAGCGTGAGCAGAAAAAACAGCATACTCAAAACATTTTTCCGCTCCGCTGCCCACGCCACCGATTCCACATTCACCGGATGCAGCGCAAACAGCGCCGCCACCATCAGGCTACGCCAGCGAAATCCCGTGGCGTATTGCAGGAACAAAAACAACAGCACCGCATTAATGGCGTGCAGCAGCACGTTCTCCAGGTGCGGTCCCACCGGATTCAGCCCGAACACCGACACGTCCAGAGCATGCGACAGCCACGTTAGCGGATGCCAATTCGAGGCGTCGTAGCTGGTGAATGCCCACTTCACCGTGGCCCATGACAATCCCTCTTTCACGTGGGGATTATCTGTGATGTATTCGTTGTCGTCGTAGATGATGAAGCCGTTTCGAACCACGCGGGTATAGCAAGCGAACACCACTACGATCAGTCCCAGGCAAAGCGCCAGCCTCTGCCGCCAGAAAAGTTGTTGCCCCGCAGTATCTACCGGCGAACTCCGGTTCGAAGTTTGGGATGGCTCGGAGGAAGATGAGACTTCCGTTCCTTTCGCTCGCCGCCGTTTTGGATTGACCGTGGAAGAAGAAAAAGACCGGGTCATGGAATGGAGAAAGTGGGGTTTCGTTGTTATCCCGAAAAGCGCAATCCATTCTATGCCCATCCAGCTTGATTGGGGTAATCGAATAGCCCGCCAGGATCTACCGTGTTTCTTCCGCAACTCTTAAATGGGGCTCTACCAACGCCAGCAGGGCATCTTTCAAAAATGGTCCGCTGGCCAGAAGGCCAGAGAGCAGTGGATTCCGGCGGTTGGCGGTGAAGGTTGTTTTTTCCAGCGTGCTAACAAAACCGCCGGCGCTCAACACCAGCGCAGCGCCGGCTACCACGTCCCATTCATTCTTTGGAGTCAGAGTAAACGTAATGTCCGCCAGTCCCGCCGAAACCAGAGCCAGCTTGTAGGCTACCGAGCCCATAGGCCGAATCTTGAACTCCGCATTCTCAAACGCCTTCCACTCCCCGCGTTTGACCTCGCTTCGGCTGGCCAGCACCAGGGCGCCGTCAAGATTGGTGCGCTGGCTGGGTTGGCAAGGTTTGCCATTGTAGAGAACTCCTGAGTCAATCGATCCCAGAAACGTTTCGCCGGTCGCCGGATTGTGAATTCCTCCCGCCACAGGACGGCCATCTTCGACGAATCCAATGGAAACGCAGAACTCCGGAATGCCTTTGACGAATTCGCGTGTGCCATCAAGGGGATCGACCACCCATACGCGCGAACGTTGCAGGCGAACCGGATCATCCACACTTTCTTCTGACAACCAGCCTTCCCCCTCGCGCAGCAATTCCTTGCGTAAGACGGCATCTAGAGCGCGATCTGCCTCGGTTACAGGATCGTGGCCAATCTTGTATTCTGTCTCAATTGCCCCCGGCGTAAAACGCGCGAACACCGCGCGCGATGCCTCAAGTCCAGCATGAATTCGTTCAAGGATGTCAGCGTATGAGGATGAAGTCATAATCTCCCAACCGGAATTTGTAGTTTGGTAATTGCGTAATTAGTAATTTAAGACGGTTCGTTCGCGAAGGGTTTTCAAAATTACCCAATTACGCAATCTTCTTCACGCCATGAGCATGCGCGCGCCTGTCGCCAGTAGCACCGCGCACAGAATCCGCCTCAGCCACGGCACCGGAACCCGCGTACTCAAGTAGGAGCCGAGCAAGCCGCCCGGAATGGAGCCGATCAGCAGCGCGCCCACCAGGTGGATATCGATATTGTTATTGATCCGATAATGCAAAAAGCTGGTGACGCCGGTCAGCAGCAGCGCGTGCACGATATCGGTGCCCACCATGACCTTGGGCTGAAAACTGTAAAAGAGCAAGAGCATCATCATCACGATGCTGCCGGAACCCACCGAAGTGATGCCCACCAGAAATCCGGCTACTAGTCCGAGCAACGACATCCAGGCGAACGATTTCACCGTCGGAGGCTTTACCGCCGCTCGATCCTCCAACTTTTTCTGGAAGAACAAAAATGTGGGAATGCAAATCAGCAACACGCCCACCGCCACCGTAATGAAATGATTCACGCCGTTGCCGTACAGCCGCCGCAGATGGTGGAGGTAGCTCACGCCAGCCAAGGACCCCGGCGCGCTTCCCATCGCCAGTGCCAGCACAACCTTGCGCCGAACCGTGCCTTTGCGCAGGTGTACAGCGCTGGCGCCGATTTTGGTCACAAAGTTGAAGAGCGCGTCCGAGCCCACAGCGCGCATCGCCGGTACATGCAAGCCAAAGATAAGAATCGGAAGCAGCAGCACGCCGCCTCCGACCCCCGTCATTCCGATGAGAGTCCCGACAAAAAATCCCACCAGGCTCTTGAGCAACAAATCCATAAATACGGAATCGCAGAATTGTCATCCCGAGCGAGGCGAGGGACCCCGGTTCTTGTTGCCATCGATGTCCGCTGCTATCGGCAGACACCAGCATCCCTCACTATTTTCGGGACGACAATGAGCAGGTTTGACTACGCCGACTCGCCAGCCGTTCCCAGAAATCCTTCCTTCTCCAGGTGCAGGATGATCTCCTGCGCCGCCTCTTCGGCGGAAAGTTCGCCCGTGTTAATGGTGACCTCGGCATCGGTCGGTGCTTCATAAGGATCGGAGATGCCGGTGAATTCCTTCAGAATTCCAGCCCGCGCCTTGGCGTACAAGCCTTTGCGGTCGCGCTGTTCGCAGACATCCACGCTGGTCGCGATGTGCACCAGAATGAATCCACCGTAAGGCTCGATCATCTGCCGCACATGTTTGCGCGTCGCGTCGTAAGGCGCGATGGGCGCACAAATGGCAATGCCGCCGTTCTTGGTGATCTCCGATGCAACGTACCCAATGCGCCGGATGTTAATGTCGCGATGCTCTTTGGAGAATCCCAGCTCCGATGACAAATGCTTCCGCACCAGATCGCCATCGAGCAAAGTCACAGGGCGTCCACCGGTTTCCAAGAACTTCGTCAGCAATACATTCGCGATCGTCGATTTACCCGAACCCGAAAGTCCGGTAAAGAAAATGGTCACCCCCTGCTTGTTGCGAGGCGGAAAGCTGCGGCGCAACTCCGTTACCACTTCCGGGTAAGTAAACCACGCCGGAATCTCGCGCCCTTCATTCAACCGCTCGCGCAGCTCCGTGCCCGAAATATTCAGCACGCGATCGCCTTTCTTCACCTCGTCATCCGGAACGTACTTATCCTGATCCTCGAGGTAGACCATCATGTTGAATGGGACCATGGTCACGCCGATATCGGCTTCGTGTTTCTTGAAAAATTCCTGCGCTTCGTACGGCCCGTAGAACGGCTTGCCGTCGGTATCTTTGCCCGGCCCGGCGTGATCGCGGCCCACAATGAAATGCGTCACACCATGATTCTTGCGGATGAGCGCATGCCAGATCGCTTCGCGCGGTCCGCCCATGCGCATGGCCAGCGGCAGCAATGAGAGCTTCGCTGTTCCCTGAGGGAACTTGGGCAGGAGCAACTGATAACAGCGAACCCGCGTGTAGTAATCCACGTCGCCGGGCTTGGTCATTCCGACCACAGGATGAATCAGCAGATTCGCCTCAACCTGCTTGGCCGCACGGAACGCCAGTTCCACGTGCGCCCGGTGCATAGGATTGCGCGTCTGAAATGCCACCACCTTCCGCCAGCCCACGCGCGCAAACTCCGCTCGCACTTCCGCCGGCGTCAACCGGATACTGCGAAAATCGTAGTGCGAAGGAGCTTGCATTCCTTCCAGCGTCCCTCCCACATACCATGGATTCGCCTTGTTCATGGCGTAATCCGCGCCGGGATGCGCCTTGCTGGTGCTCCCGAAAACCGACTGCGCTTCTGCTTTACGGTCCGGCTGCCAAATGTCTTCCACTTGCAACACGGCCAGCATCACGCCTTCCGGATCGCGCAAAGCCACTTTGCTGCTTCCCGCAGTCAGCTTTTTGGCAAACTCTTCACTCACGTCGAGCGTGATCGGCATCGGCCATAGCGTTCCGTTGGCCAGCCGCATATTGTTGCAAACGCCTTCATAATCGGCGCGCGTCATAAACCCGCGCAGCGGAGAAAACCCGCCCGTCACCAGTAATTCGAGGTCGCAAAGCTGGCGCGCCGTGAGATCCCAGGAAGGAAACTCCTTGGAATGGGCCTTCAGTTCGGCAATGCGCCCGGGGTGAGCAATGAGGTTGATGAGTTCGCCGCCGTGCGGCGCGATGAGATGGCTGGCTGAAGCTGTCAAGTGCAAAGCCTCCTGATTTTTTATGTCGGATGTTTTCAATGTCAGATTTTGGCGACTGAGTAGTCTACTACGTTTATTGTATTGGCATGGATTCCTTCCCAAACTGTATCGGGCGGGGGGTCAGAAGCCGATTGCAGGTTTTGTAGGGAGAGAAACCCAAAAACTTACTCTACAGAGTACCATCAGGATCATCGCGGCGAAAGGTGGATTTATTTCTCCCCGAAAAAACCAAAGTTCTTAACATGGGGAGACTTTCTTCGCCGGTAACCTTGCAAGATTTTTCACAGTGCGCAGAACGTTGCGCCCGAAATTTCTCTTTGCGCCCTTCAAACTATGACCAGTCCCGCAAAACCCATCCCCACCCCTGCACGCACAAAGCCGCGACGAATCCCGCTCCCGCCGGCACTTCTCGAAGCAGCCATCGCTCCGCTTCGGAAGCATCGGGTCGAGTCGCCAGCAGCGCATTATTCTCGCCGGCGGCCAGCGATACGTCGAACTGGCTCAGCGGCAGAGACAGTCCATCCCCGGTCGCCTTGATGTACGCCTCTTTTCGCGTCCAGCAGCGGAAGAAGCCTTCGATCCTGGCTTCCGGCGTAAGCGCAAAAAGTTCCCTCTGTTCATGCGCAGAAAAGAATCGCCGCGCAATGGCCTCCAGATCGAAGTCGCTGCGAACGTGTTCCACGTCAATCCCCACCTCACGCCCACGCGCAAATGCCATCAGTGCGATTCCGCCGGAATGGCTGACATTAAACATCAGCCGACCTTCCGCATGTGGCGGCGCCAGGGAAGGTTTCTCTTTCGCAGAGTAAGTGAAACGCAGCGCGCTCGGGTCCGCGGCCAGATAGCCGGCCAGAATAATGCGCAGCACGGCGCGTCCCGCTGCGAAGCGCTGCCGGTCGCGCCCGAAATGAAAGCGGGCGGCGCGTGTCCGCTCGTCGTCGGACAGCAGCTTCTGCCAACGATCTTCTTCGCCTCCAATGCCATCAAGGTCGACGCGCCAGAGTTGCACTTCATCGTCGCCCAGCGCGAGCGGCACCTCGATCTGGAAGCTGGCATCGCTGATGTTCCTGCTCTGGTTCATGCACGGGTTCGTAGTAACTTAGCCCATGTTACTTTCTGGCGAGAGTTTCCCGGCCCGAAACGTGTTCTAATAGTAACGGCCGCTGAAAGAATCGCTCGATCTTCCAGGGAAGCTTCCCATGACGAATCTCCCGCCCAAGACCTTATTGAAGCGCCGAGTCATCGCTTTGCTGGTAACTGTAATTGCCGCGATCGGCCTGGCTGCAGCGCAGAATTCGAAGCCCGGCTCTTCCTCGAATAAGTCCGGCGCAGATCCCGTCAAAGCCGTAACTAAGCCACTGACGCCAAAATCCGCCATGCCTGGAGCCGCTCAACACAAGAGTGCTACTGCGGTGCCGAATCGAGCGACCCAGAACACCAATGCCGAACTCACGCAACTTCGAGCGCGGGCAGGGCACAGCCGCTGCAAGAAGTTCTAACCCGGCGAAGGTGGCGCCGCTCAAGTCCAACCGATCGTCTGGGCAGACTCCGAAAATCGATTACAAGTATCAAAAACCGGCAGGCGGCAAAGGGCCCACGAACTCCACTCACTAACCCGGTTCAGTCGCACCAGGCATACCTCTTCGAGATCCTGCTCTAACCATCTGTACTCGGCGTCTGCCCTGTTAATTGGAAGTGTGCCCCCTCAAATTCCAGCTTTCCACAAAAACCCTCCGGTGTATGATCATTTTTCAGCAACCAGACCATCATCCTAGTGCAGACGAGCAGAGGACTCGGGACCAACCTCTGCGTGTTCTGGTGGTCATGCCTCGCGCCTAACAGAGCAAGATCAGGAGAAACAATGAAAGTGGAAAACAGCCAGCAACACGTCCTGTGGTTGGGTGTTTCAATTCTCGCACTGCTGACCCTGTCTCCAGCGTTATTGGGTCAGGTCTCTTCAGAGACTTCCCCCGGGTCATCCCCAGACCTGCAGGCGGACGGTCCGGTGATTACCGACTGGAGCAGTCGCCATGTTGTCTTCTCCAAGCCAGCGACCGCGCAGCAGGCCGAACGGGTGAAAAAGGACTTCCGCTACTGGCAGCAGTTGCGACGGCAATCGACAGCGAGGTTGTCTGACGCGGCCAATGAAAATGCGTTGGACCGTGAGTTCCAACTTGCCGCCGCCGCCGCGCACCTCCTCGGAAATCAGAAGATCGGTGGCGATTGGTCGGAAGACTTGGGCAGCGGCGCAACCATTGGCGCCACTAACTATCCCGCAAAGTACGGTTTCCAGGCAACGACCGCCAACTGCGGGAGCGCAACCCAGCCCGACTTTGTCGTCTATGCCACAGGCCTCACGGGATCCGCCACACAAGCCAGCATTGTGGCTTTCGACAATCTTTACTCCGGCTGCAGCGGTACCGTGCCCTCCATATATTGGGCGTACAACACATTTGACGGGACTATCACAACCTCCCCTGTAATCTCGAAAGACGGAAAACAAATCGCTTTTGTGCAAACCACTTCAGGTGGAAATGCGGAACTGGTTCTGCTGAAATGGCTCGCATCTACCAGCGAAACCATCGGCGCTCCACTCAGTCTGACCCGTGTACGCAATTCCGAATACCCCACCTGCAATGCGCCCTGCATGACCACCGCGCTGCTGAAGAATGCAGGAGGCACCCAGCTCGACGCCGATACCAATTCATCCGTCTTTTACGATTACAGCGACGATACGGCTTATGTCGGCGACGCTTCCGGCTATCTGCACCAGTTCAATCCTGTCTTCGGTGGCGAACCTGCGGAAGTGCTAAGCGCGGGCTGGCCGGTGCTGTTGAATCCGACGACTCCCACGGCTCTGACCAGCGCAGTCTACGATTACAACTCGGGACGTGTATTCGTGGCAGACGTCGGTGGATACGCGTATCGGGTTGGCCCCAATACCGCCTTCGTTACCGCCTCTTCCGGCCCGCTGGATTACTCCAGTGCGGAGGGTGGCGCCGGCATTGTGCAAGGTCCCATCGTCGATGCCACCGCCGAAGTGGTTTACGTTTTCGCCTCCAGCGACGGCAGCGGCGGCTGCCTCGGTGGAGCGGATTGCACCGCCGTTTATGAGCTTCTCGTCGATTTTCCTGAGAACGATACCGGAAGCGAGGCCATCGTCGGATCCAGCACGATCTCCGGGACCGCGCCCAATCCCTTATATCTTGGCACTTTCGACAGCACCTACGAAAATTCGACGAATGGTTCCGGCAATTTGTATGTTTGCGGCAACACCGGCGGCCCTCCCATCCTGTATCAGATTCATCTCACCGCGGGAGCTTTCGGCGCCGTCGATGCCGGGCCCGTAATTTCGACCAGCAGCAGTACACCCTGTTCTCCCGTCACCGATATTGCGAATCCCAACGCCGCCGCAGGTCCAACCGAGTGGATATTCGCCAGTACGGAAAACGGCGGAGCCGCTTCTGGCTGTTCCTCCGGCGGATGTATTTTCAATTTCGTGGACACTCCTTGGCTAGCCTCAACCGCTTATACCGTGGGCCAGCAAATCTTGGACACTCACTTCCAGATTCAGGTCGTGACGAAAGCCGGCACCTCCGGCGCGTCCGCTCCCAGCTGGCAAACCATTCCAGGCAAGACCGCGACCGACGGTACGGTGACCTGGATCGATCAAGGGTTTCAATCCGCCTTCACTCCAGCGGCGTGGGTGAAAAACAATGTCTACAATAAAGGCAGCAAAATTCTGGATGGCAACAACAACATCCAACTCGTAACCAAAGCCGGCACTTCAGGCGCGACTACTCCCTCATTTAACGCGACCGCGGGCCTTACCACGTCCGACGGCAGCGTTACCTGGACGAACGTAGGCGCGATCGCAACTGCCTCTCTGGCCGTAGACGGAGGTACCAGCGGAATTATTATCGACAACACCGTGGGTTCGGGAACCTTGGCGGGAGCTTCTCAAGCCTACTTCTCAACCTTGGGGAGCGAGACCTGTGGAACCTCGGGAACCGGTGGCTGTGCCGTGCAGGCGTCGCAGGCCGGTTTGCAATAGTAAGGATCAAGAACCGGGGAAGGGCACGAATTCCACCCGTGCCGTAATCACGCTAGAATGAGCCCGGCTTAACCCGCTGAGGTAAATGTTTCTATTACTGAAGATTTCTTATTGCGCCAGGTGTTGGCGGAGCACGCTCACGATCCGACTGGCCGCTCGGCCATCCCACAGCGGTGGTCGCCGCGACGATCGTGCCGGACTTCTTAAAATCGCGTGGGCCGCGGCCAGGATGCAATCCGGATCCACTCCAACAATTTGATTCGAGCCATGCTCAACCGTGGCGGGGCGCTCCGTGTTCTCGCGAAGCGTGAGGCAGGGCACTCCGAGCACAGTGGTTTCCTCCTGCACGCCGCCAGAGTCAGTGAGGACGAGGCGCGCCTGAGCGTTGAGCGCAAGGAAATCAAGATATCCCAGCGGATCGAGGGGAACGATTCCGTGTCCAATCGCGGTCGAATCAGCCAAAAGTCGCTCCAGACCAAAGGTCTGAATATTTTTCCGGGTGCGAGGATGGACCGGAAAGAAGACGGGAAGCTCGCTGGCGACAGCGCTTACCGCGCTCAGAATGCCGCGCAGCGTTTTCGGATCGTCCACATTGGACGGCCGGTGGAGAGTGAGAACGCCGTAAGGCCGGCAGCCGGAACCATTCCGCCGCACTCCGAGCCGATCGAGAATCGGCGACCTCGCGGCTAATTCGCGATGCTGCAGAAGGCAATCGATCATCACATTTCCAACCAGAAATATTTTTTCGGCGGCCACGCCTTCGCGCTTGAGATTCTCCACGCCGCTCTGCTCGGTCACAAAAAGCAGGCTGGAAACTGCATCCGTCAGTTTGCGATTGATCTCTTCCGGCATTGTCATGTCGAAGCTGCGCAATCCCGCCTCGACATGGGCAACACGGATATTCAGCTTGACGGCGGTGATGGCGGCGGCGAGTGTCGAGTTTACGTCGCCTACGACCAGAACCATCTCCGGCTTGTAGTCAAGCAGGATCGGTTCGATGCGCTTCATGACGTCCGCAGTCTGCTGGGCGTGGCTGCCCGATCCTACCGCCAGATTTAGGTCCGGCTTGGGCAGGCCCAGGTCGGAGAAGAAGTTGCTCGAAAGAAGTTCGTCGTAGTGCTGTCCGGAGTGAACCAGACAATGTTGAAGCAGACTCTGGGTTCCGACGTCCTGCGAGGCAGATTGATTCAACTCCGCCAGAATAGGAGCAATCTTCATGAAGTTTGGCCGCGCACCGACCACGCTGAGAAGCCTCATGGCATGCTCCAATTGATTCGTGACCGCCGTGTCATCGGTAGGATTAAAGTGAATCGCCCAAGTGTAGTGCACTTTCGCCTTTCATGCGCGGTTTTCCTCCGCTCTATCAGTCACCGCAAAAGCCTGTGGAAATTGGCCTTGTACATGCACTTCACCGGAGCGTTCCCGGTCAGTTATACGGTCGATCGTGTAAATTGTGCAGATCATCCGCCGTAGACTGGGAAATTTTCTCCTACAGGATTTGCCCGAGCGACCCAGCTTCTCCCCTCAACTAATCCTACGTCCGCACCGGCGGTGGCCAACCAAGCCCCGCTGCCAACGGCCACTCAGTCAGGCGTGCGCGCCACCAACCTGATGTGACAGGTGAGCTCCGGGACGAAATATGCAGTCTTTACGCACCCTTACATAAACTTTCTGCTTGCATAACTCTCCCGCCAGTGGGGCGAAATGACGCAGCGGTCTCAGCTTTCCCGCTAATCCCTCTCTCTGCAAGACAGTTGTGCCCCCGCTAAGTGCCTGTGGAAAAGGATGTTCTTCAGTCACAGCCGAACTGCGGCGAAAATGGCATGCTGGATGCTATGTATTTTGGAAACATCCCAGCTACGGTCGTCTTAGGCAGGGAGAAACCACACCCAAAGGGGGTAGCGATGACGGAGCAGTCCGTTCGATTAGGACCGCGCGAAAAGCAGATCGTTGAGTTGTTGTTGCAAGGCTGCGACAACGCCGAGATCGCTGACCAGCTGAAGATGGCGCGCAGAACTGTAAAAGCCCACTTCAACCGGCTATTCCTGCGTTTTGGTATTACCGGTGGTATCAAGCGAGTCAAACTCGCAACTCTTCTATATCGGAGGCAATTATGTTCACAAACGAACGCTATGGATCCCGTACTCCAAGTGAGCGCGAAAACCGAGTCATTGAACTTGTCGCCCAGGGCCTGAGGAACTGCGACGTCGCCAGTCAAATCGGCACCACCGAACACGTGGTGAAAAATTATCTTCGCGTGATCTACGACAAACTGGGACTGTGGAACCGGGTGGAGCTGGCTTTGTGGTACGAGTCCCGCCGCCATCAGTCGCAATTCCAAGCTTGACTTGCGTTCGACGACTCGCGTATCCACCACGCGGCTCGCATCGAGTAAGGAAGCTGGGCCGGGACCTCGGCCCAGCGGCATCACGAACCGCACATCATTGACACCCGAAGGCCTGCAAGTTGCGCAGCCGGTCTGCGGCAGCTTTTCCACCTTTTCGTGCCGCTGAATCCAGTAAGACGCGGGCCTGGTCGCAGTTCTTGGCCACTCCATCTCCGCGCAGATATAGATCAGAGAGAGTCAGCGCCGCTGGCAAGTTCCCCTTGCCCACCGCCCTCCACAGCAAAGGGACGGCCTCGGAAGCATTGCGGCCCGTGCCTGAGTCGCCATTCAAGTACTTCTGCGCCATCGCAAAATCTGCCGCACCACTCGGTTCAACCGCAACGGACGAAGAGCCCGCCGCGTTGGTCGCGACTTGAGCCTTAGACCCCGGCTCGCTAACATGGTCGCCGGAAGCAACTGCCTTCGGCGGTTCCTTGACCGGCGTGGAGGAAACTGGCGTGGCGGAAGCTGCTTCGGAAGCAACGGGATTTTCGTTTTTCGAATTTTCCAACGCCGGCGCCGGTGGTTGCCCGGCGCTGAGTGGTTCGGGTTGCGTCGGTGGTGCGGCTGTAGATGGAGTGGCGGCCGGCGGCGCGGGCTTTTGCGATGCCGTAAAAACTCTCGTTCCCCTCCAGGCCATGTACATCAGCAAGACGAAAAGAATAGCTACAGCGATGCCCGTATAGAGCCGGTAATTTTTTGGCCTCGGCTCCAGGTTCGCGCCAAATTTGGGAAAGTGAACCTCTTCCGGCAGCGAAGACGGCTCTGGAAACTGCGTGGGTTGACTAGCCAAAACCGGCGCAGGTGCGATCGCGTAGTCGGAAAAATAATCTTCGACGGAATTGTGGTCGACAGCCCGCTCAGGTTCATTGTCACTCTGCTTCGAAATCGCTGCCGTCCCCGCGACCGCCGGCGCTAATCCCATGGCAGTTTCCAATCGCGTGCCGCACATTCCGCAAAAAATTTGTCCCGGCGGATTTACATAACTGCACACAGCGCAGGTATGGTGAAACTCCAGCGCCTTCGGCGTCGCCGGCTGGATCCCAGGTTTTTCGAACGCTGGTGTTTCCTGCGGCGCTGTTTCGAACACCGACGTTTCAAGCGTGGACGGTCCGACGGCAGATGTCTCAAACCCAGAGGCGTGCAGCCAGCTCTTGCTCGCTGTGGTTGGGGGCGCCTGCTCTTGACTCCACGCGTCAGCTTCTGCCTGTGCCCGCGGGGGATCGGTCGCATGCTGGGAAGATGAAACCGGCGCTGAGGTTTTTTCCAATTCGCGCAGCAGCTCCGCGACCGCCTCTCCTCGTTTCTCCGGAGGATTGGTGAAATACACCTCCGCCCATCGTCCCATATGCGCCGCCAGCAGCGGATTAAGCAGGGGATTTAATTCCGGATCCGGCAGCATGTTGGTCTTCGACTCGTCGGTAGAGGAGGTCACGAGCATTCTCCGTGCAAGAAGCGGTCCATATGATTGCACTACCGGAAAGGAAGGTTGTCAAATCGGGGAATTGTAATTTCGTAATCGCGTAATTTCGTAATTTCAAAAGCTGAGAAAGTTGGCCACGAGATGGATTTTTAAATTACAAAATTACCCAAACGCAGAATGCCTTCACTCGCAGGGCTTCCGATTCGCCGGTTCGAAGTGATCCAACTGCGCATCCCGCTGGCTGGTCAGCTTGCCCTTCGCAGTTTTGTTGTAGAGTTCGGAGCCGGGGCAATAGTACAGAGCGGTGTGCAAGTCGACCCACACTTGGGTGTCGGGATTGCCTTTGTACTCCAGAGGCTCAGGAGCTTCGGCCAGACCCACCGCGATCAGGAACTTGTCAAAGGCTGAGAGATCGGGGGCAGGAGCCGGTTGCGGGTTGCTGTGATTGGCGTTCGACGAAACTGCGGCTCTGTGATCGGTTGCACTCACCGAATGGCTGGAGCCGATTCCCCAGCGAATTACGGCCAGCAGCAGAACCAGAGCGATCGCGAGATAAAAATCGCCGCGACGCGAGCGCCAGAACAGCACCAGGGGGTTGGTGGTGCGCGCCGCAGCCAACGATTCGAGAAACGCTCGTGTCTTCGCCGCTGAAGTCCAAACCAGATCACCGCCCTGCTTGGCTACCAGCGCGGCGGCGATCTTGCTATCCTCCGCGGCTTTGTCGGAATCCGTTTCCGCTGGCGACATTACGTGAAGCTTCAAGTCAGCGGTGAGGGAGCCTGCTGATACAGGAACTATGTCCTGCTCTTCGTCTCCTTCTTCTTCCCGCCAGTCGTCCTTCTCGCGCGAATGGGGATTGGTTGCATCGAGATTTGAGTTCAGCTTTCTCGATTCCAAATCCTGCGACTCCAATCGTGCCAAGGCGTCCTGCAGGGAATGCTCCGCGAAATCGGCATGATTTTCTGTTTCGTTCTTCGGCAGCAAGGCCGAATCTTGGAACATCAAGTCTTTGGAGACGGAATCATGCGAGTGGGAAGCTCCATTGCTCGGTACACTCCCAGTTTCGTGCATGCCTTGCTGCCTCTGCCAGGCCGAGGCCACCTTGCTTTGCATGCTGTCCGATTCATAGTCGCTGGCCCGGGGTGCGCCGCATTTCCCGCAAAATTGCTCCTCTGCCAGCAGCTTGCCTCCGCACCGCCAGCACGTGGATTGCACCGCGACGTTCGCCCCACCGGTTCCATTCATGCCTGCCCCGGGTCCATGGGTAGCGATTTCTGAAGAATGTACCGGAGAATGTCCCGTGGCCGATTGGTCTGCTGCCAAAGCTTCCAACTTCGGCTGCAGCTTTTCGATGGTGGCCAGCATGGTCGAGCGCTCCGCCGCCATCGACTTCTTTATCGCTGTCTCCGCGTCGCGGCCCAGAGCTTCCGTTACCAATCCGGCCAGTAGCTGGCAGGTGTGAATATCCTGTTCGGCGAAGCCATGCATTCGATCGAAATAGAGTTCCAGCGCTCCCACGATGTCTCCGTCGTGGTAGATGGGCACGGCCAGCAGCGAGAGGATGCCGCGCTGGCGGCACGGTTCCGGATCGAATAGTACTTCGACATTTACATCCTCGCTGCGAATTACCTGTCCGGTGCGCACGCTGGCCGCGCAGATGGCGGTCGTCAGCGGCACTTCGGTTTTCAGCGGCAACGCCGGCGCGCCCGATCCCGCCAGATAGCGCACCTTCTTGCCTTCCATGATGCCAATGCCTGCGCCGCTCGCGCCCGTGATTTGCGTCACTCGCTCCGCCACCACTGCCATGGCGCTCTCCAGCGTAAGCTTTTTCATCTGGATCTGCCGCTGCGCTTCCACAATCTGCGCCAGGGTGAGCGTGTAATCGCTGGGACGCGTGGGTTCCTTCACTGGCTCGGGCAATGGAGCTTGACTGGCCGACTCCTGCTCGCGCAGGCGCTCGTTGTGCAGCTCCATTCTTGCTTCCAGTTCCCGCTTCTTGCGGTTGTGCTCTTGCAGCACATGCGCCGCCTGCAGCAGCTTCTCGAAGTCCTGCTCGTCAAGAACCGGTTTTTGCTTGTGATCCGTCACAATCTCTTCGCCCGGTGGGCCGCCGGCGAAGGGTGGAGGGCCCGGCCGGAAATTAAACCTATTCTAGTGCAATTCTTCCGCTAGAAAACCAAAGTTGTGAAGTCGGCCCCGTTTTCGGCGGCTAGTCTTGACACCGGAACGGAACCCCCTGCAGGCCTGCATGCCTGCGGGAAACCCCGCCAGTTCAGGGCTTTCGGGAGGCCGAGAGAGCGGTTTCCAGAATGGATCTTGAAATTTATTTACCCGACGCTGGTTACCTTCGTAAGAGCCGAAGGTATGCACCGGCCCGCACCAGAGGTCCTCTAACGTTCTCGCTCCAGATCCGTCTCCGTATCAACTTTGTACGACCTCGGCGGCAACAGAAATTGCACCCCGAAATATCCCAGAAAATGGCTTTGATTGTTGCGCGCCGGTTCCAGACTGCGTCCCGCCATAAAGAGAAGAATCACGGGGCGATGGATTTTGTAGCGGCCACCGAAATCGATCGTGGGCTGGTTGAAAGATGGATGAAACGCCCCTTGGGCGTAGAGTTCCATGTCCAATTCGAACTTCTTGGTGAATTCGTGGCCGACCACGAGACCAGTCAACCAGCCGTTCGGACCTTTGTGAACAAACTGATAGCCGGCTTCGAAATCCACATCGATCGGTCCCAGTTTTCGCGAAAATTCCACCGGCAAAAGAAAGGTTTCGCTGGCCGGAACAATGTTGCGGCGCACCGCATCATTCGGATTGTTGAGAAACAGTTGCGGAAAAACCGAAATGGAAAGGCCGTCTTCGCCGGCGTCGTAAAAACGCCACTTGACGCCAGGATTCGACTGGTTCATTCCGTATTCCACCGGCGATCCGGGATTTCTTACCCGCAGCCACGCACTCTCGTAGGTGAGTTGAATGCGCTCGCCCACCCCGAAGTTGATATCGACGTCAGGCGTGTGGGAGACCGACTGGCCGTTATAGAGAAACGGCATGTAGCCGAGATTGATCTCCCAATTGAGATGACCCGGAGTGCCAGGGTCGTTCGTGTAATAGGGCGGGCCGCCCTGGGCCCGTGCATATGCGCCAGCCAGACCAAGCAAGAACAGCATGAGCGCTATGCGCTGCAGCATGCCGGCAGCATTGCGGCTGAGTCGGCTCGCCGCTGATCTTCCGGCCGCCTGTGCAAAAAAAAATGCCGGCCGCCGGGCGAGCCCCAAAATGAAACGCTTCGCCGCCCCATCATGCCAAATCGGAACGTGCTCGTTCTCCTTAGCCGGGGGCTGAATTGCCGCCCTGCTTCGACCCCATCTTCCCATTGCATTCATTAAAAAAAGTCCAAGCAAAACTGGTGTGAGGAAAAGCTTTATATTCCCTGATCCGGCGGCCACTGCGCAAGTGCAGGCTGCCGGATTGACCTGCAAGGTTTTGGGATGCGCGCAAAAAGTCTGCGGCACAGGCAGAAGGGTCATGCATCCGCAGCCCATTTTGGGAGCGGAGCTGTCGCACAAAATCCTTAACTTCTTTCCCAGCGTTGGTTCTTGTCCCTAAGTTCAAGCATAGAGAGCTTTTAAGATTTCGCCATCGCTCGGCGAAAGTTTGGCGAAGCAGATGCATGTACAGTGGCCGTACGCCATGGAGACGAGCGCGGCCGGCAAACTCAAAGCGTCTAGTTATCGAGGAGGATTCGCTATGATGGATCTGGAAAAAGTAAAAGTCACGCCCCGCGACCGGCAAGTGCTGGATCTGCTGGTGCAAGGTTGCAGCAACAAAGAAATCGCCGGCCAGTTAAGCATCAGTCCGCGCACCGTCAAGCAGCATCTGCGCACGCTGTTCTTGCGCGCCGGTATCCGCGATGGCCGCAAACGCGTGAGGCTAGCTACCGCAGCCTTCGAGAACTCGGAGTTGCGCTCATGATCCCCCGCGAACGTTTAACTCCGAAAGAAATTCAGGTAGCGACGCTGGTTTGGGAAGGTCCCACCAACCGCGAAATCGGTAAGCTGATGGGAACCACAGAGCAGGTCATCAAGAACCATCTGCGCAGCACTTTCGACAAACTCGGGGTCTGGAGCCGGCTCGAGTTGGCCATGTACGTGGCCAGCCATGGCGGCAAGAGCTGGGCGGAAGAGTCGACCGGGCCGGCTTTCGGCGTCGTGCGCGCCGCGGCGGGCTAGCGGCAAGAATTTCATCCTCGGTGGGTGCAATCTCGGCTTTGATGATGCTCCCGCGATCACCTTGCAAATTCCTGCGCGTGTGCTGGCGCCCGCACAATTGCTGCAAAAGGTTTGCACTTTGCACCCGCGTAAGCGCTCAAGTATTGCGATTTTAGGCTTGAAAGACAAGGACTTGAGCGACTTCGCCGTCGGCCCGCAAATTGCACCGGAAAGCTCGACCCAATACGAGCAGGCTCGCCAGCAGTTTCGAGTCGGCTCCGCAATCCCCTGGGCGGAGCGCAAAATGGCTTACAAAGAAACTTTTTGGATGGCGTGCGATTCTACCGAGTCCCTGCGGGCGGAGTATGGCCCCTTCCACAACCGTGCCGAGGCCGAAGCCGAAGCCCGCAAGCTAGGCTTTCACTATCTCCTCCGCTACGAGCATCTGCTCGACGAAAACGAGGAGATTCAAGAGGTCCGCTGCATCTTTGTCGAGTTGCCCGGCGCCGTAGCCACCGAGTCTTCCTCTCGTGGCATCAGCGTCAGCCTGCACACCCGCTGCGCCACCTGCGGCGAATCGGCCAGCCATGACCAGCCCTGGCAGGCGGAAGTCTGGGCCGACATCCATGAGTTTGAACACACTCGCCATTTCGTGCGTCTCTTCGAACATGCCCGCGGCCAAGGTCTCAAGGAAGTGAGCGATTGGCGGGGCTAGTCAGACCCGGTAGTCAGTACTTGGTACCTGGCTGAGAATCCCGAACCATGCCCAACCTCCGAGCACCAACCAACTAACCACTAACCACCGATTTTGACAGTTCGCTCGCGGCAGCTCGATCCACGAACCAGATCAGCTTGCCCTCGGTCGGCTTCACCAATCGCGACGGATATTTCTCACCCGGCGCATTGCCTTCGAGCACCTCATGCAGCACCGCCGCTTTATCCATTCCGCTCACCAAAAATGCCACCGTCCGCGCAGCATTCAAGAGCGGCAGCGTAAATGTGATGCGGTGCGTTTTAAGCTTCTCCACCCAGTTGGCCACGACCAGCCGCGATTTCTCCTGCAGCGCTTTGGTTTCCGGAAACAGGGAAGCCGTGTGCCCATCCCCGCCCAGTCCCAAAAGGATCAGATCGAAGCGCGGAAATTCACCCGGCTGCACGTTAAAAAACTTCTGCAGAGTCTGGTCGTAAGTTTCCGCCACAGCGTCGGCGTCGGGGTTTTCAGTGGGAACGCGAAATATATTTCCCGGAGGAATCGGTACCTTCGACAGCAGACTCTCGTTGGCCATGCGGTAGTTGCTCTCGGGATCATTGGGCGGGACGTGCCGTTCGTCTCCGAAGAAAAAAAACATCTTGTCCCAAGGCAGGGTATTACTGGCGTTGGCCGCCAGCAGCGTGTACAGAGTTCGCGGCGTCGATCCGCCAGAGAGCGCGATGGTGAAGCGTCCGCGTTGTTCCACCGCCTCGGTAGTGGCCCGCAGCACTTCGTCTGCAGCCGCATGAAACAACTCCTGCGGCGTGGGCAGCCGGCGAACTTCGCCCGCCGTACTCACCGTGCTCCTACCTGGCTGCTGGACTTTGCCAGCGCGCACTGCGCCGCACCCTGCAGTCCGGCTTTGTCGTTGGTCACGACCTGCACCAAGATGCTTTCGAGCAGCGGTCGCAGCCGACCCTTATCGAGGAAGGCTCGCATGAAGATCGGGCCCGTCAGCTTAGGAAGAATCTTCGGCGAGATTCCGCCCGCAAGAAAAATTCCCCCGGTTGCCATCGCCTTCAGCGCCAGATTGCCGGCCTCCGCACCGTACACTGAGATCCAAAGATCAAGCGCCTGCTCCGCTAACGGGTTCGTGCCATCCGACGCCGCGCGAGAAATGACCGCAGCCGCATCGTCTCGAACAACTTGGGCAGCGAATCCAGCAGGCTCGCCGGCGCTGTTTTTTCCTCTCAAAAATTCGTAAACATTCACCAGTCCCGGACCGGACAAGATGCGTTCATAACTGACGTGCCCGTAGCGCTTGGCCAGAAAGCGCAGAAGTTCGATTTGCAGATCGCCCTGCGGCGCGAAGTCGACGTGCCCTCCCTCGCAGGCAAAGATTTCGTGGGCGCTGCCGTTCCAGAACAATCCCGCTTCTCCCAAACCGGTTCCCGGCGCGATCACTGCCTGATTGCCCTTCGCCGGTTTGGCCTGGTTCAGCGCCACCAGATCGTTCGCCCCCATGGCGGCCAGACCCCACGCGCTGGCTTCCAGATCGTTGATCAAAAATGTTGCCGGCGTTTGCGTTTGTTTCGCGAGTTTTTTTTGCTCGATGATCCACGGCAGGTTCGAGGTTTCGACCCGCCCGTTCATGATCGGCCCGGCAATGCCAAAGCAAGCGACTTCGGGGCGCACGCCTTCTTGCCGCAAGAACTCTTCGACGATCTCGCCCAAGCCAGCGTAATCGCGGCTGGGAAAGACGCGCTCCGAAATCAGTCGGAGACGGCGATTTTGCGGCTTAAAACAGGCGAGACGAGCGTTGGTTCCACCAATATCTCCAGCCAGGATCATTGTTCGAAGTTCCTCCAGCGCCGGCCGTCGCGCTCCAGCAATTCGTCCGCTTCCTTCGGCCCCCAGGTGCCCGATGCATAATTGGGAAAGTTTCGCGGCGGCAGCGCTTTCCACAAATCGAGCATCGGATTGACTACGCTCCATCCCGCCTCCACCATGTCCGCTCGCTGGAACAAGGTCTGGTCGCCGATCATGCAATCGTGCAGCAGCCTCTCGTAGCCGGTGCTGGGCTGCTTACCGAAGTATTGCTGATATTCAAAGTTCATGTCCACGCTTCCCAGGCGCATGACGGGGCCGGGAACTTTCGCCGCGAACTGCAGCGAGATTCCTTCCTCGGGCTGAATGTGCAGCACCAACTGGTTCGGCATCAAGTGCTCGACCGAAGTATCGCGGAACAGCACGAATGGCGCCCGCCGGAACTGGATCACAATATGCGTGTTGCGCGCCGGCATGCGCTTACCCGTGCGCAGATAGAAGGGAACATCCGCCCAGCGCCAGTTGTCAATGAGCAGCTTCATGGCGACAAAGGTCTCGGTACGCGAATCCGGTGCCACATCGGGTTCCGAGCGGTATGCGGGAACGTGTTTGCCCTCGATTTCACCTTCACCGTACTGTCCACGCACCGAGCGGCTCAGGACTTCTTCATCGCTGATGGGCTGGATGGCATGCAAAATCTTCGCCTGCTCATCGCGCACCGCATTGGCGTCGAAAGAAATCGGAGGCTCCATCGCGGTCAGGCTGATGAGCTGCATCATGTGATTGGGCACCATGTCGCGCAGCGATCCGGCATGATCGAAATAGCTGCCGCGGCCTTCCACTCCTACGGTCTCGGCGACGGAAATTTGCACGTGATCAATGTAGCGGCGGTTCCAGATGGGCTCGAAAATTCCGTTGGCGAAACGGAAGGCCATAATGTTCTGCACCGTTTCTTTGCCCAGGTAGTGATCGATGCGGTAAATCTGTTTTTCGTCGGCCAGCTTGAGTAATTGCTGATTGAGGGCTTTGGCCGAATCCAGATCGTGACCGAAAGGTTTTTCGATAATCACCCGCCGCCAGTGGCCGTTGCTCTGCTCCATCAGTCCGTGAGCCGCCAATTTTTCCACGATGGGGCCGAAATAACTGGGCGCGGTCGCCAGGTAGTAAAAGAAATTCTGCTGGGTCACGTGGCCCTGGTCGATTTTGGCCAGACGCTCTTTCACCCGGTCGTAGAGAGCGTCGTCATTGAAATCGCCGGCGAGATAATGAAAGCGGCGGGAAAAACTTTCCCAAAGCTCGTCCTTGACGCAATCCCCGCAATATTCCTTGATATCTTCGACCAGGCGCTGGCGGAAATCTTCGTCGGTCATCTGTGCCCGGGCCACGCCCAGCACGGCAAACTCTTTCGAGAGCAGATCGGCGCGCGCCAGGTTATACAGCGCGGGGATCAGCAGGCGCGCCGTCAGGTCGCCGGCCGCGCCAAAAATCACCATCACGCAAGGGTCCCCTTGCTTGCCGACGCGAGGCGCGGCTGCCGTGGGCTTTACGGCTAATTCAGCCATTGTCTGGTCCTCGAAATCTTGGCTCGAAAAACGTTGCGCTTAGCGAACTTTGTTCACTGTTCACTGCTTCGGCTATGCGGTCTTCTTCTTGGGTACACCCGCCTCGATATGGCCGCCAAACTTTTGCCGCATGGCGGAAAGCATCTTCTCCGCAAACGTGTGCTGCTGCCGCGAGCGGAAGCGTACATACAAAGCCGCCGTCAGCACATCGGCAGGCACCGCTTCCTCCACCGCCGCTTGAATCGTCCAGCGGCCCTCGCCGGAATCCTGCACATAACCTTCGTATTCGGAGAGCGTGGGATTTTCCGTCAACGCCATCGCGGTAAGATCGAGCAGCCAGGAACTGATCACGCTGCCGCGCCGCCAGACTTCGGCGATATCGGGCAAATTCAGATCGTAGCGGATATTCTCCGGCAGTTCTTTGCTAGTGGCATTCTTGAAAATATCGAAGCCCTCGGCGTAGGCCTGCATGATGCCATACTCGATGCCGTTGTGCACCATCTTCACAAAGTGGCCCGAGCCAGAAGGTCCGCAATGAATGTAGCCCTCTTCGGCGGTGCCGCCAAGTTTTTCGCGTCCCGGCGTGCGCGGGATGTCGCCTTTTCCGGGAGCCAGCGTTTTGAAGATGGGGTCGAGGCGTTGTACGGCTTCTTTCGGGCCGCCAATCATCATGCAATAACCGCGCTCCAAGCCCCAAACCCCGCCGCTGGTTCCCACGTCAATGTAGTTGATCTTTTTCGGCTGCAGCTGCTCGGCGCGACGCACGTCATCTTTGAAAAAAGAGTTGCCGCCATCGATGATGGTGTCGCCGGGTTGCAAATGTTGCGCCAGCTTCTGCACCGTCTGTTCGGTAGCATTGCCGGAGGGCACCATCACCCAAATCGCGCGCGGGGCTTTGAGTTTGCCAACCAGATCTTCGAGCGAGGAGGAAGCGCCCGCGCCTTCGCCGGCCAGTTCCTTCACCGTGTCCGGACTCAAATCAGAGACGACCAGTTGATGTCCGCCGCGCATCAGGCGACGCGTCATGTTCGCGCCCATGCGGCCCAGACCTACCATTCCCAATTGCATGACTTGCTCCTTCACGCGCCAAAAAATCGAGAGCCGAAGCGGAAAAGCCGCGGATCGAAGGTAGCGCCGGTGTTTCCTCGACTTCGCTCAGGACCGATTCCATCGGCCGTCTAAGCAGACGAAATTAATTCAAAGCCTTCTGAATTGCGCCGGCGAGCATATCCAAACCGGACTCGACATCGTGCAGATGCACGCGCAGCGCACGCCTGCCGCGCTCGACCAGAACCTGGAAATCCCCGCGCGCCTGCGCCGCCTTCACCACGCCGAAGGTATATTTCTGCTCAGGCACCGGCAATTTCAAAGCATCGTCGCAGGTAACTTGCAGAAACACTCCAGTATTCGGGCCGCCTTTGTAAGCCTGTCCCGTGGAATGCAGAAACCGAGGTCCGAATCCGAGACAGGTGGCGACGTGTTTGTTATCGCGAACGGCGGTGCGCATGGCCTGCAGTTTTTGTTCGTGCGCGGCGTTCATTTGGATAAATCCCAGCAGCGCAAAATAATCGCCGGCCTTGATGCGATCCAGGTGAGCTTTTAAATATCCGGCGAAAGATTTGTCGCCGCCTGCAGCCTGGGCCAGAGCTGTCGCATTTTTTTCATCGGTGAAAAGTTTGACGCCACCCTCTTCCAGCACAGGTTTTTCCGCGGGCAGCGAACCAGTCTGCTCGTACTCAGTGGTCAGCTTTTTCGTTTCGATCTTGCTGGCTTCCACATCCGGCTGATTAAAGGCGTTGATGCCGATGATGGCTCCCGCAACCGCAGTAGCAATCTCCCAGCGGAAAAATTCCGCGCCCAGATCGTAAACATCGGCCATGGCGATGCGCACCACAGGATGACCAGCCTGCTCCAGCGCAGCCACCTTCGCATCCACGCCGACGTCGGTCGCATGTTTCGTGTGAACGTAGGCAAAGACCCGATCGTGGCCGTACATCTCAGGTGCTGCCAGCGCTTCGAGATCGACAGGAATAATGCCCTTGCCAACTTTCCCGGTCGATTCCGCCAGCAATTGCTCGAGCCAGGCTCCGAGATCGGAGATATCGGGCGAAGTGATGATGGTAACTTTGTCGCGGCCGCTGACTGCTGCGCAGCCGAGGATGATTCCCAGCACCGCGCCGGGATTTTCCTCCACCGGCGCCGAAGCGCCGCAAGCCCGCACCATTTCCTGGGCGCGGTCGAGGAACTTTTTGACATCCACTCCCATGGCGGCTGCGGGGGCCATACCGAAATTGGAGAGCGCGGAATAACGGCCTCCGATCGAAGGGCGACCGTAGAAAATATGGCGAAAGCGATCGGCCTCGGCGACATGCTGCATCTTCGAGCCGGGATCGGTGATGGCCATGAAGTGGCTGCCCGCCTTATCGGCGCCCACCACTTGTTTGGTGCGTTCGAAAAAATATTGCTTGAAGATGTTGGGTTCGAGGGTGCTGCCGGATTTACTGGAAACGATGAAGAGCGTGCGCTCGATGTCGATTTTGTTTTCGAATGCCTTCACCTGGGCGGGATCGGTGGAGTCAAGCACGTGCAGGTCGGGATATCCGGCAATTTTTCCGAAGGTCTTGCGCAGCACTTCCGGACACAGGCTGGAGCCGCCCATGCCCAGCAATAAGATGTCGCGGAAGCCTGCGCTCCACACTTCTTTCGATAAATTTCGCAGTTCGACGGGATGGGCGATCTGATCGTCGGTGATGTCGAGCCACCCCAGCCACTTGGCTTCGTCGTCGCCGGTCCACAGCGTAGAATCGCGCTTCCACAGGCGCTCCATCTTCTTGCCGGTTTGCCACTCGGCGATGGCGGACTTTACCGATGCTGCCAGACTTTCCGGTAAACTCGATTTCAATCTCACGCGTTCTTTCCTTTTTGCTGCGTGTTTTTCTCCACCGCTGCGAGCAATTTGTGGAAGGCATCGGCAAACTGTTTTACCCCATCGGTGGTGAGCTTGTCGGTGACTTCTTTCATCGAGATCCCGGCTTTTTGCAGATCGTCCATAATTTTTTTGGCTGCGGGCACGTCTTCGGTCAGGCTGTTTCGGAGCTTGCCGTGATCGCGAAAGGCATCGATCGTCGCCGGCGGCATGGTGTCGACCGTGTCCGGTCCAATCAGTTCTTCGACGTACATGACATCGCGATACGCCGGATTTTTCGTGCTGGTGCTGGCCCAGAGCACACGTTGCGTCTGCGCTCCCTGCGCTGCCAGAGCTTGCCATCGTGGTCCGCTGAAGATGCGCTGATAGGCTTGATAGGTCAGTTTTCCGTTGGCGATGGCAACTTTGCCTTGCAGACTTTTGAGAAACGATTGTTGCTGCGGGTCGGTTGTTTTCTTTAGCTTTTCGTCGATCATCGAATCGATGAGCGTGTCGATACGGCTGATGAAAAAGCTGGCGACCCCGGCCATCTTCTTGAGGTTCCCGCCGTGCTTGACCAGATCCTCCAGGCCTGCGATATAGGCCTCGGCCACCTTCTCATAGACTTCCTGGGCGAAGAGCAAGGTCACGTTGATGTTGATGCCTTCGCCGATCAACTGGCGGATGGCGGGAATACCTTCCGCCGTACCCGGAACTTTGATCATCACATTCTCGCGGTTCACGGCCTTCCATAAGCGGCGCGCTTCGGCGAGCGTCTTTTCCGTTTCCAACGCCAGCAGGGGAGAAACTTCCAGGCTGACGTATCCGTCGCGGAAGTTGGACGAATCATAGACCGGGCGAAGAATATCAGCGGCGTCCTGAATATCGCGAATGGCGATCTGTTCATAGCGAGCGGTGGTGTCGAGATCCGCGCGCGACGCCAGTTGTTTCAATTGGTCGTCGTAGAGCGAACTGTCGGCGATCGCCTTCTCAAAAATCGACGGATTCGAGGTCATGCCGCGCAAACCGTCATCCGCAATCATCTTCTTGAGTTGGCCTCCGGTCAGCAGGTCGCGCCGGATGTAATCCAGCCACATCGATTGCCCGTAGTTGAGCAGCTCTTTCAAAGGATTTGTAGTTGTCGTGCTCTCCAGAACTCCAGTCGGATTCATGATAGTTTTCTCCTGATGTTTCGACGACCTGCGCATTCCAGATGTTGCTATTTTTCCGCCATCGCCTTGCGCGCCTCGGCAACCACGGCGTCAACGGTGAAATCGAAATACTTCAGCAGGTCTTTCAACGGCGCCGAGGCACCGAAGCGATGCATGCCGATCATGCGTCCTTTCAATCCGACAAAGTGCTCCCAACCGAAAGTTGCGGCCATCTCCACGGAAACGCGCGCCGTGACCGACGAAGGCAGCACGCTCTCCTTATAAGAGGCATCCTGCTGATCAAAAAGTTCCCACGAAGGCATGCTGACCACTCGCCCGCGAATGCCATCAGCTTTAAGCTTTTCATATGCATCAATGCACAGCGACACTTCGCTTCCGGTTCCGATCAAAATCACCTGAGGCTTGCCGCCCTCGGCGTCGGCGAGCACGTACCCGCCTTTTGCCGTGCCCGAAGCAGCCGCATATTTTGTGCGATCGAGGGTCGGAATGTTCTGCCGCGTCAACACCAGGGCCACTGGTTTTTCGGTTAACTGCGCAATGATCTTCCAGGATTCCACGACTTCATTCGCGTCGCCCGGACGCAGCACAATCAAATTCGGCATCGCTCGCAAAGATGCCAGCTGCTCGATAGGCTGATGCGTCGGTCCATCCTCTCCCACGCCAATCGAATCGTGCGTGAAAATAAAAATCGACGGGCACTCCTCTAATGCCGCCAGCCGGATGCTGGCACGCATGTAATCGCTGAAGTTGAAAAAGGTCGCGCCGAACGCCCGAATCCCCGATAGCGTCAGCCCGTTCACACTCGCGCCCATCACATGCTCACGCACGCCGAAATGCAAATTGCGTCCGCCGTAGCTCCCCGGTTGGAAATCGCCCGCGCCTTTTAGATTTGTCTTGTTCGACGTTTGCAGGTCGGCCGAGCCGCCAATTAACCACGGAATATTCTGCGCCAGCACATTCAACACCTTCCCCGAACTCTCGCGCGTCGCCACACCCTTGGCGTCAGCAGGAAATGTAGGCAGGTTCTTGTCCCAGTCATCCGGAAGTTCGCGGCGTTGCATGCGGTGCAACTGGTCGGCCAGGACTGGATATTTCTCTGTATACGCCTCAAACATCTTCGACCACTTGGCGCGCGCATCGTGCCCACGCTTGCCAACGCCCTCTTTGAAATGCTCGCGTACGCCTTCTGGCACCAGGAACTTCGCATCTTCCGGCCAGCCGTAAAACTTCTTCGTCAGGCGAACTTCTTCCTCGCCCAGCGGTTCTCCGTGCGCCGCGTTCGTGTCTTGCTTGTGCGGCGATCCATAGCCGATGTGGCTATCTACGATAATCAGAGTTGGACGATCGCTCGTTTCCTGGAAAACTTCAAACGCTCGCGCCAGCATCTCCAGATCATTCGCATCCACCACCCGCGTCACATTCCAACCATAGCCCACGAAGCGCGTAGCCACATCTTCGCTGAACGACCAATTGGCGGGACCATCCAGCGTGATGCTGTTGTGGTCGTAGATCCAGCACAGATTCGAAAGTCTCAGATGTCCGGCTAACGACGCCGCTTCTCCGCCAATGCCTTCCATCAAATCGCCGTCAGAGCACATGGCATAAACGTTGAAATCAAAAACCTCAAAATCGGGCCGGTTGTAATTTGCCGCCAGCCAACGGCTAGCAATCGCCATGCCCACGCTGTTTCCGACTCCCTGACCGAGGGGGCCAGTTGTCGTCTCGACTCCGGATGTGATGTGCGATTCGGGGTGCCCGGGAGTGCGGCTGCCAAGTTGCCGGAAGCGTTTGATTTCCTCCATCGGCACGGAAAGATTTCTCAGAACCTTCCCGTTCTTGTCGACCTCGCGCACGCCCGCCAAATGAAGCAGGGCATAGAGCAGCATCGATGCGTGTCCGTTCGATAGCACAAAGCGGTCGCGGTTCAACCACGTGGGATCTTCCGGGTCGTAACGCAGAAATTCCTGCCACAGGCAGTAGGCCACAGCCGCCAGTCCCATCGGCGCTCCGGGATGTCCACTATTCGCCTGCTCTACTGCGTCAATGGCCAGGGTGCGGATGGTATTGATACACAGCGTATCCAGTTGCTTGCCGGTGATTACCGCCTGTTCGCTGACTGCCATGTGATCCTTAGCTCCTTCCGGGGACGCGTAAAAGAGTTTTTCCTCTGCTTATTCTTCTTAGAGTCCCCAGGGCAGAAAGGGTTTCAAATACGCATCGAGTGTACCAATTTCCTTGAAGGCAGTGTCTTGGGTTGTGAAAGGAGTGGGGAAATTCGGCAAGAAGCCGCGGAAATCCGTGGCTCTGAATTGAGGCTAAGGGATATTCCCTATTTCAATAGCTGCAGGTAGCTGCTCTCACTCTTGGAGGCGCGGGTCGTTTCCTGAATATATTTTAAGAATTGTCTGAGATTCTCTTTTTCGGTTGCGTCCATCCCTTCGAAACGTACGCGCACGCTGCCGCCGGCTCCGCTCCGCGTAACGACTCCGGTCAATGCCATGCCCTTGACCCAGATTTTCCCGCTGGCAACCCACAATCCGATTTCAACCTTGGCCCCCCCTGCGATGTAGGCCGCCGTCTCCACCT
Organism: uncultured Acidobacteriaceae bacterium; assembly: GCA_963818935.1. Taxonomy (GTDB): domain Bacteria; phylum Acidobacteriota; class Terriglobia; order Terriglobales; family Acidobacteriaceae; genus Sulfotelmatobacter. The sequence goes on along the minus strand of CAWFUK010000090.1, from coordinate 50,176 downwards.
GGCATCCTCCCAGGCTAGTGTTTGAGAGATTGCCCCAGACGGGAGTGGCCGCATTGTCCACGCGCAGTTCGACAGCGACAAAACATTTGATTCTGGGATGCCGCCGGCGATCCTGCGTTGAATTCAGACTGAAGATGTCCGGCTCAAATGGTGGAGTTGTTGAGGTCACGGTGGGCTGCCGTTGAAGAGAAAACTGTCCGGTTTTTTCGGAACTCTCTGGAGCTGAGTTCTTGGCCGTTCCCTTGATGGCACGCATTGCCGCTAGCAGCGCTTCCTCGCGGCGCTCGGGCGGCGCATCGCGATAAGTCTGCAGGAGCTTTCCAAAGTTTCGCGCCAGATCGGGATCCGCCAGCAGTCCCGTCCAATCTGTCCCTACCACTACATCAGACTTCGCCTTACTCATGAAATCGTTTTCCTCTTCTTGCGTCACGAGTTTCCGCGCTGGCACGCCTCCGCGCACGAGTTCGCGCGCACGGATCCCGCTTTCAGATTGTGCTACGGATCGCCACTTCACAAGATGACGGAAGTTACATCGCGCACGGGATAGAGCTTGCAGGGTGCGCTCCCGGCATAATCAGAGTGCTCTGCGTTGCCCGCAACGCAATTGAAAACTCATTATTAATGCAAGCATTTCCCGCCCGATCCCCTTAAACTTTCTCTTCCACCTCTTCCCCGCTTTTTGCATCAAAGCGGGCTTTAGTGGAATCAATAGGAAACAAGTTATGCTATGGAAGGAAAGGCCGTCCCGAAAGCTTTCTTGGTAATGGGACTTTTCTAGAACGAGAAATGCCCCAATCGTCATCTTATTCAAATCGCAGACTAATTCTTCTCCCATTATTCGTGCTGTTCGTGGCCGCCAGCCTCGCAGCACAGGACTCCACGCCCCCACCTTCTATTTCTCTGCCCGGATCGCAGAGTCCTTTTACCGGAAGCGAACCCGAGGGCAAAGCCAGCCCGGAAGTCCTCCAACTAAGTTTTCAGGAGGCGATCGACCGCGGCTTGCGTAACAATCTCGGCCTTCTGCTCTCTGGCGACCAAGTCATCAATGCGCGCGGCGAACGCTGGAAGGAACTCAGCAGCCTCCTGCCTGATCTCACCGCCCGAATACAAGAAGACGCTCAGACCGAGAGTCTCGCCGCCCTGGGTTTCAAGAGCAATGTATTTCCATTTCCAGTTCCGCGCGTGATCGGACCCTTTAATTATTTTGACGCGCGCGCCTCCCTCGGCCAGAGCGTGTTTAGTTTCGCCAACCTCGAAAGAGAGCGGGCCGCTAGCGAGCGCCTCAAGTCGGCGCAATCTACCAATAAAGATGCTCGTGAGTTGGTCGTCCTCGCCGTCGGCAACGCCTACCTGATGGCCATTGCGACCGGCGCCCGCATTGAAGCTACCGAGGCCCAGGTCACGAATGCCCAGGCCTTGTACAACAAAGCGGTCGATCAACAGCAGGCCGGTCTCAGTCCGAACATTGATACCTTGCGCTCGCAGGTCGAGTTGCAAACCCGCCAGCAGGAACTGATTGCCGCTCGCAACGATTATGCCAAGCAGAAGTTGTCTTTGGCTCGAATCATTGGCCTCCCGCCGGGCCAGGAGTTCGTCCTCACCGAGAAGGCGCCCTATCAACAACTCACTCCGTTGCCGCTCGAAGTATATTTGCAGCGCGCCTACACCTCGCGCATGGACTACCAGGCCGCGCAGGCGCAAGTCAAGGCGGCGGAACTCTCCCATCGCGCTGCCGCTGCCGGCCGTTATCCCACCCTCGATCTCGCCGCTAATCTCGGTGATATTGGAACCACTCCGGGCCAGTCCAACGGAACTTGGCAGGTGAACGGCGGCCTGAACATTCCCATCTTTGCCGGAGGCAGAGTTCGAAGCGACGAACTGGAGGCTGACGCGCAGTTGAAGCAGGCTCGCTCCCAACTCGGCGATCTGCGCGGGCGCATCGACTATGAAGTTCGCGCCGCACTGCTCGACTTAAATTCCGCCGCCCAGCAGGTTGAGGTCGCCCGCAGTTCCGTGGATCTGGCGGAACAGTCTCTGGTCCAGTCCCGCGATCGCTTCACGGCCGGCGTCACCGATAATCTGGAAGTCGTGCAGGCGCAGGAGTCCGTCGCCGCGGCGCACGAGAGTTATATTCAGAGTCTCTATGCCCACAACCTGGCAAAGGTAGAACTGGCCTACGCCATCGGCGATGCCGAACAGGGTGTCAAACGATATCTGAAAGGCGAACACTAACTATTCTTATGGACACGACGACGCAAAATCCGCCCGCCGCTCCACCCGATAAGACGGATAAGTCTGACCAGCCTGAGAGCCGCAGCACTCAGCCCTTGCCCTCCACGGAACGCGATTTTCGCAATCGCCCCTCGCGCACCAGCAGTCCTGCCTTTCGCATCGCCGTCATTATCGGCATCGTAATTCTTCTGGTAGTTGGATTCTTTGTTTATCGCTACGTTACCAGCTACGAAGACACCGACGATGCCCAGGTCGACGGCCACATTAATTCCGTCAGCGCCCGGATTACGGGCCACGTCACCAAGTTGGATTTCCAGGACAACCAGTACGTCGAAGCCGGCGCGGTCCTGGTGGAAATCGATCCCTCGGACTATCAGGTAGCTGTCGCTAAGGCCCAGGCTGACTACGAAAATGCCCAGGCCACGGCTGCCGCCGCGGGCGTAAATGTGCCCATCACGTCGGTCAGCACCACCACTCAAATTTCGGCGGCCGAGGCCGACGTGGCCGGCGCGCGCGCCGGAATCGCAGCCGCGAAGCAACAGCTCGATGCCGCCAGGGCGCAACTCGATTCTGCCGTTGCCAATAACGTCAAAGCGCAGAGTGACCTGGTCCGCTACAAGCAACTGGTGGACAAACAGGAGATCTCACAACAGCAGTACGATCAGGCCGTGGCTGCCGCCGCTTCCGATGCCGCCGCCGTCCAGGGAGCGCGAGCCGGGGTCGATGCCGCCCAAGCCCAGGTTACGCAAGCCCAACAGAAACTCCTTGAGGCCGAAGCGAACTATCGCAACTCCCAGACTGGGCCCAAACAGTTGCAGGTTAGCCGCTCGCGCGCCGCATCGGCGGAAGCCGACGTCATGCAAAAGAAAGCCGCCCTCGATCAAGCCCAGCTGAATTTGAGCTACACGAAAATCGTCGCTCCCGTCGCCGGTGTCGTCAGCGATCGCACCGTTGAGGTCGGACAAAATGTTTCTCCTGGCCAGGAACTTCTCAAAGTTATTCCGCTCAACGATGTCTGGATCACTGCCAACTTCAAAGAAACCCAGCTTCGCGATATGAAGGTTGGCCAGCCGGTTACCATTGACGTCGATGCCAACGGAAAAAGCTACAAGGGTAAAGTAAACAGCATCGCGGGCGCCAGCGGCGCGCGCTTCAGCCTGCTTCCTCCGGAAAATGCTACAGGGAACTACGTAAAGGTCGTGCAACGCATCCCAGTGAAGATCGTTCTCGATGCCGGAGAAGATAAGGAGCATTACCTTCGCCCCGGCATGTCGGTCACGCCCAAAGTCTGGACTCGTCAATGAGTGCTGGCGCAGTCGCCTATGATGCGAACGCCGACACCTGGCGTCCCGCAGTCAATCCGTGGATCATTGCCATCACCGTCACGCTGGCAACTTTCATGGAAGTGCTCGACACTTCCATTGCCAACGTCGCCTTGCCTCACATCGCAGGCAGCCTATCCGCCGGGCAAGACGAAAGCACGTGGATCCTTACCTCCTACCTCGTTTCTAACGCCATTGTGCTTCCGCTCAGTGGCTGGCTTTCCTCAATAGTTGGCCGCAAGAATTTCTACATGGGCTGTGTCGCCCTGTTCACCATCAGCTCATTCATGTGCGGGCTGGCACCCAACCTGGCGATACTCATTGTTTGCCGCGTGCTGCAAGGTGCGGGTGGAGGCGGACTGCAACCCAGCGAGCAAGCCATCCTCGCCGACACCTTTGCCCCTGCCAAACGTGGTATGGCCTTCGCCATTTATGGCATTGCTGTCGTCACCGCGCCGGCCATCGGCCCAACCCTGGGCGGATGGATCACCGACAATTTCACCTGGCGCTGGATTTTTTTCATCAACATTCCCGTCGGCATTCTTTCTCTCCTGCTCACCTCGCGGCTGATCGAAGACCCGCCTTACCTGCATCGCCGCAAACTCCGCGAAACCAAGATCGACTACATCGGTCTGGGTTTTGTCGCGCTCGGACTGGGAACTTTGCAGGTCGTCCTCGACAAAGGCCAGCGTGACGATTGGTTCGAATCCCACTTCATAGTCATTTTCTCCATCATCGCCGCGGCCTCATTGATTTTCGTGATCTTCTGGGAGTGGCATCACAAGGACCCCATCGTCGATCTGCACTTGTTTCGCGACCGTACCTTCGCGATTTCCAACACGCTGATGTTCATGCTCGGCTTCGCCCTGCTCGGTAGCACGCTCCTGCTCCCGCTTTTCATGCAAACCTTGCTCGGCTATACGGCGGAGAATTCCGGCCTAGCGTTAATGCCCGGCGGATTTACCATCATGCTGTTGCTGCCTCTCGTAGGATTTCTTTTATCCCGCTACACCCCGCGCTGGTTGCTCTTCTTCGGCTTAGCCATGCTTTCTTTCTCGTTGTTCCATATGGCCGGTTTCGACCTCGGCATCGACTTCCGAACCGCGGCCATGGCCCGTGTCTTTCAAGCGGCTGGCATGGCGTTCCTCTTCGTGCCCATCAACACCGCTGCTTACGCCTTTCTTCCCCGGGATAAGAACAACGCTGCCTCCGGATTGATGAACCTCGCTCGCAACATTGGGGGTAGTGTCGGAATTTCTCTCGTCACCACCATGCTCGATCGCCGCACGCAGGTTCACATCAACGATTTATCCCGCAATCTCAGCGCCTCCAATCCTGCCTTCCGATCGATGCTTCAGGGAGCTACCCAGGCGATGCGCACTCACGGTTCCAGCGCCGCCTTCGCCACCCAGCAGGCCTATGCCCTGATCCAGGGAACAGTCCAGCGGCAAGCCACCATGCTGGCCTACATCGACGACTTCCGCTTCCTCGGCTTCGCCATCCTTTTGATGGTTCCCTTGGTTTTCTTAATAAGGAAAGGCAAACCTGGAGGGATCGCGGTACACTAATGCGCTGTAGGGGGAAATGGCCATGTTTCGCCTCATCACCATTGAGCGTGAGTACGGCTGCGGGGGGGGCGCCATCGCCGCAGAATTAGCCTCCCGCCTGGGCTGGAAGCTTTGGGACCACCTGCTCACCGAAGAGATTGCCCGCCTCGCCAATGTCGATTGTTCCGCCGTCATGCGTTGCGCCGAGCGCATGGATAGCCGCTTCCATCGTTTCGCCAAGACTTTCTGGCGCGGCAGCTACGAGCGCGGTTCTGCTCTGACCGATCAGATGTTCGATGCCGATTGCATGGTTTCGCTAATGGAGCAGGTTGCTCCAAGAATCGCGGCGGAAGGGAACGCAGTTGTCGTGGGCCGGGGAGCGCCGTTCTTTTTTCGCGAGCAGCCCCATGCTTTCCACGTCTTTCTCTACGCTCCTCGCGCCGAAAAGATACGCCGCCTCTTGCAGGATGGCTCTTCCGAATCCCAGGCCGAAGAACTTGTCGATGCCGTCGATCGCGAGCGCGTAGCCTACGTGAAACACTACTTCGGGGCCGATTGGCCTACTCGTTCCCTCTACCATGTCATGGTCAACACCGCAATCGGGAATGACGCGGTCATCGAGACTATCCTTCACACCATGCATTTGGTCGAAGGTCAGCCCAGAGCCACCGATTACGAACAGCCAAAGGTAGCCAGCTCTGTGTAGACTTTGGTTGCCATCAAAACTCTTGATTGTCATCCCGAGCGAAGCGAGGGACCCTGGTTTCTGCAGCCAGCCAAGGACAGCAAGAACCAGAGCTCTCCCCTGGTTCGGGATGATAAGGAGTGCGGCGCTACGCCGGTGGCCGCCCCGGCCGCATCTGGGGCGCAGGGCAGCAATCCTCCGCACAAACATCTGCCCGCGTCCCCATTGTCCCCAGAGCCCGCCGTTCCAACCCGGGATCCATCCGTTCCAGAATCAATTCTCGGATCATGCCAATAAATTTCGGATGCACCCCCACCGTCTTCGCCCTCGTCATCGGCAATCCGAATTTTTCGCAAAGCTGCTGCGCTTCGATGTCCAGGTCGTACAACACTTCCATGTGATCGGAGATGAAACTGATCGGCGCCAGCACCACCGCCGAAATTTCACCTTCTGCCTTCACGTTGCGCAGGTGATCGAGAATGTCCGGCTCCAGCCAGGGTTGTCCCGGAGCCCCGCTGCGGCTCTGATAAACCAGCACATCGTTCGTATGCCCGAGCGCTCCCGAGACCAGCCGCCGCACCTCCTCGAGTTGCTTCCCATAGTCGCTGGTGTTCGCCATCGACATCGGGATGCTATGCGCCGTGTATACGATCTGCGCATTACGCCGCGCATCGGCGGGAACGGCGTGCAGCGCATCACTGACCCGCTCCACCACAGCCTCCACGAATCCCGGATGATTAAAAAACGCTCGCAGCTTGTCTACTTCCGGCGCGCCCGGCCCCACCTCTTCCTGCGCCCGCGCAATGTCCTCGCGATACTGCCGGCATCCCGAATACGAACTGTAAGCCGAAGTCACGAAGCCTAAAGCGCGACGGACGCCATGCTCCTTCATCTCCCGCAGCGTCTCGGCCAAAAAAGGATGCCAATTTCGATTTCCCCAATAAATGGGCAACTTCGGCCCATTTCGCTCCAACTCCGCTCCCAGCGCGGCAATCAGCTCCCGCGTCTGCTCGTTGATCGGACTTTTGCCCTCAAAGTGATAATAGTGCTCGGCCACCGTCAGCAACCGCTCGCGCGGAATATTCTTCCCCCGCAGCACCGTCTCGAGAAAGGGGATTACGTCCTCTTTGGACTCCGGTCCCCCAAAAGAAACCACAAGAATGGCGTCGTAGTTCATGTTTTTGATGAAATGAAAAATTGATTGTATCGGATAACCGTCTGAGCCGAGACTCAGTCGGCCTATGGCGGCATCCGGAGCGTAGCCGTTCTTCAGGCGGAGCGAAGAGCCTGCCCTGAGCGAAGCCGAAGGGATCTCAGGTTCAACCGGTTCGCCGCGAAAGGCGAACTGGGCCATGACCGCGCTTTCTCAGCCAACGCCCCCTCGCCCCGAGAGCAGAAGAAGACAAAAGTCTCCGATTTTGATCTAGCACTCATGGGCCATTAGTCTCCCACTTCGTGCCATTGTGATCCCGCCCTCGCAGCGGCAAAATACAACTGCCTGGTGAACGGCATCCTTAATTAAGTGCTCTTCCCAGGCGGCGCGAGGAAACGAAATGTTTCAGCTAAATCCAAGAACGGAGCCAGTCGGACCGCAAGCCAGTCTTGCCAACAAACAGGCAAGCAAGCAGAATGTCCGGCTGCTGATCGCTCTCTCTCTTCTTCTTGTGACCCTGGCCGTTATCCTCATCGAAGACCGCAATTTCTGGTTCGGCTCGGACGAAGTCTTTGCCACCAATGTTTCGGCCTCAGAAAACGTTGCCAGAGCAGAATCTGCCGCTGCCAAGACCGTTCAGACGCCCGCCACGCAGGTTGCAACCGCAAGGCATCATTCCGCTGCCAAGACTCTATCTTCTTCCGCGCAACCGGCCTTGACTCAGGATGCAGCGGCAACCAGCGCTCCGGTCGTCGCCACCAACCGGGTTGCTCTCCCTCCCATGGATGTCGAAGTAGTAGCCGGTGACTCTCACCGCACCGTTCATCCCGGAAGCAACGTCAAGAAGGTCGAGATTCTGAACGATTCCAGCCGCGCCCCGCAGATGGCCAGCCTGCCCGCCGATGCTGCCGAGCGCGAGAGCCTCACCGCTGCCGTGCCGGAACTGCGCCAGAGCGTCGATGCCATTTATCCCACGTTGGGCGACCACTCCAAGGTACAGGGCTCAGTCGTCTTGCAGGCTATCGTCGGCGCCGATGGTACCATCGAAAATCTTCACGTAGTGAGCGGCCCTGCCATCCTGATCACAGCAGCGCAGCAAGCCGTGCGCGAGTGGCACTTCAAACCGTATCTGCAGAATGGACGTCCGGTCGAAACCAAAGCTCGAATCACCGTGAACTTCTCGATTCGAGTTTCGGACTCTGCCAGCGCAAGCTAAGCTAGCGGGTCATCCCCGACCCAGCACGAGGATCCATCTCATGTCTCCCGGACGTGAGCCAACTCAACTCCAACATCCTTTTTCCCCAAAAGGATCGCCGTCGCATCTCGGGCCCGATTACCCAGGATTCTGAGTATAGAAAGCCGAAAAAACGGCGAGGAGAAACGATGACTCACCCACACCGTGCAACCAGCACGATTTCTTTCCTCTTTTATCTGTTTCTTGCAGGCGCGCTGTTCTGCGCTGTGACCACAATCCGCGCCTCCGCGCAAACTTACACAGTGCTCCACACTTTCGACGAGACCAATGGCGGCTCCTCCTACGCACCTCTGGTGCAAGCCAATGATGGCAACCTCTATGGAACCGCTCAGGTTGGCGGCACATCAGGCAATGGCGTCATCTTCAAACTCACGCCCAGTGGCACTTACACCGTCTTCTACAACTTCTGTTCCCTCGCCAACTGCGCCGACGGCTCGCAGCCTGTTTCCGGGTTGCTGCAGGCCACCGACGGCAATCTTTACGGGACCACGCAGTTTGGAGGATTGATCAACTCCAGTTGCGGGAACGGCTGTGGCACGATTTTCAAAATTACACCGGCGGGCGTACTCACCACGCTCCACTCCTTTGCCTACAGATCGGACGGCTCTCCGTCGCTCGGCGGCCTCGTCCAGGGCACCGACGGCAACTTTTATGGCACAACCAACGGCGGCGGATCGAGCGAAGTAGGCACAATCTTCAAGATCACTCCCTCCGGCGACTTTACTGTCCTGCACAACTTCGCCGGCGGCTCCGACGATGGCGCTAATCCCTATTCTCCGCCGGTGCAGGCTAGCGACGGAAACTTCTATGGCGTTACCTATTATGGAGGCGGAGGCGACAATGGAACCATTTATAAGATCACTCCCGCTGGCACTTTCACCATCATCAACTACCTTGGCTTTGACGGAGAGAGATACCCGATCGGAGGGCTGATTCAAGGTCCCAGCGGGGAGTTATACGGCACTACGTATTGGGGCGGCAATGAGGGGATAGGCGCGGCATTCGAAGTGACCTTGGGAGGTACTTTGACGCAGCTTTACAGTTTCTGTAGCCTCCTTGACTGCGCCGATGGTGATGATCCGATGGCGGGGCTGACCTTGGGTAGCGATGGTAATTTCTACGGAGTTACTCTTTTTGGCGGTGACGAGTGTGATGAGGAGGGGGGGTGTGGCACGATCTTCAACCTGACGCCCGCCGGCACGCTGACCACGCTCTATAGGTTTTGCTCCCAAAGCAATTGCAGCGACGGCTGGCAGCCCCACAATCAACCGCCAATTCAAGCCACGAACGGGATCTTCTACGGCACCGTCGCTTTTGGCGGCAGCATTAACGAGGGCACGGTCTACTCGCTATCCCTGGGGCTTCGGCCATTCGTTAAGCCGAATCCTGCAACCGCCCGAGTCGGGGCGTCCGTCACGATCCTGGGGAACGCGTTGACCGGCTCGAGCAGTGTCACCTTCAACGGCACGCCGGCCACGTTTACTGTCGTCTCGCCATCGGAGATCACCACCAATGTTCCCGCGGGTGCTACCAGCGGCAGGATTGAAGTAGTCACAGCCCACGGCACATTACGGAGCAACATCAACTTCCGCATTCTGCCATAAATCCGCTTTGGCGGTAGAGAGTGCAGCGAAATCGAGCAATACGGAGGCAACACGACAACACTGGGGCCACGCTTGCCACCATTGCGTGATCGGCGTATGACAATAAGGTTCGCTTCCATATCATCGATATAGGAGACACCTTAATCCATGCGCTACCGACTGCCGGCGCAATTCTCCCCGCATCTTTCCCGCATAATCCCCTTAATATTCGCCACGATGACGCTGTTACCCAACGTCGCCGCGGCCCAGACGCCCATCCTCTCCAAGGCTCCCGGCACAGAAGTATTTTTGTTAAGCCCGGGTCCTGGATTTTTTACGGAACCGTCCATCGCCGTTAACCCGAACAATCCCCAGCAGGTGGTCGCCGTTTTTCAGGATAACGCCCACGCCTCCTACTCCGAAGATGCCGGCCACAGCTGGAAGCCCGCCGAGGGCGTCGCTCCCGCCAACTACAAAATTTCAGGGGACGTCTCCACCGCCTTCGACAACCAAGGGCATGCCTTCATCTGCTACATCGCCTTCGACAAATTAGGGTCATTCAACTACTGGGGCCACAATGCCTCGCGCAACGGAATTTTTGTGCGCCGCTCGCTCGATGGCGGCAAAACGTGGGAAGCCAACCACAATCCCGTTGCCGAGCAACCGACCAAGCCCGGCATCCCGTTTGAAGACAAGCCCTACATCGTGGCCGACACCAGCAAGAGCCGCTACGCGGGAAATCTTTACGTAGGCTGGACGCGCTGGCGGCTAACCGACTCGCAAATGGTTTTGTCGCGTTCTACCGACGATGGCAAGACGTGGTCCGAGCCGGTTGAGATCGACGCGCATCCAGGCCTGCCGCGCGACGATAACGGCGCGGCGGAGGGATTCGATGGCACCGTGGGAGCCGATGGGCGACTGTACGCGATCTGGAGCCAAGGCGACGACATTCTTTTCGTCAGCTCGCGCGATGGCGGCAAAACCTTTTCCCACGCAAAAGCAATCATTCACACCGCTCCGATCATGTTTGCCATCGAAACGCTCGACCGGGCGAATGGGTTTCCGCAAATCGCGATCGACCCGCATTCCAACCGTTTGTACGTGACCTGGAGCGACTACCGCAATGGCGAACTTGATGTCTTCTGTTCCACCTCCACCGATGGAGGCAAGAAATGGAGCGAGCCCGTCCGCATCAATAACGATCCCGTGCACGACGGCGCCGACCACTTCTTCCAGTGGCTCGCCGTCGATCCCGTCGATGGTTCGGCGAATGTGATTTTCTACGACCGGCGCGGCGATCCCACGGGACGAACGCAGACGGTTACGCTGGCGCGCTCGACCGACGGCGGATCGAATTTCGAAAACTACGCATGGACCACCGAACCGTTTCAAACCGGTGGAGTTTTCTTTGGCGACTACAGCGGCATTGCTGCCTACGGTGGCCGCGTGTATGGCGTGTGGACCGAAAAGCCTGCCCCGGAAAAAGAAAAAACCGAGACAGCAAAGCCAGAGAATAAGACTGAGAACAAGACGGACAACAAGCCCGCAGAAAAACCCGAGGATGAAAGGCGCAAGCGGGGAACTGTGGTGAAAGTCGGCGTGGCCGACTTCAAGACGTCCGCGTCACGGCAGAACTAATCGCCGTCGAAAGGTGGTAACGACAGGTTCTCCCATCAAGCCTGCACTTGGCTCGAGCGGGGATGTTCACGGCACTTCTATTACGGCTTCATGGGATCCACATTCTCCAACTGGGTATACATTCCGCGCAGGTAGAGGTTTGGATTGATGTCGTTGGGATTCTGCAGCAGGATGTTGTTGGTGCCGTCCTCCTGCCATGCGCTGGTGCCGTATTTATTGGTGACGGTGCTCACCTGTCCAGTCTGCGGATTGCGCACCAACTGGTTGTCTCCAGCGTAGAGCGTGTAGGCCCGCGCGCTGCGAGTCATGTAATCCATGTGCTCGGCAAATTGCTGCTGGCTGGCGGCGAAGCGGGCATCCTGGCCGGCCTGGAAATTTCTATTGCGTGTGGCCAGCGCATTCCGCAAAGCCGCGGCCTGTTGCATGATCTGAGCCTGTGCCAGGACCGTTTGCTGTTGCAGCATGGCTTGGTTGCGGGCGGTGTCGGCGGCCAATTTCTGTTGGAAGCGCTGCATCCACTCCGGAGTCGTATCATAACCGCTCTTGAGCATTGGGCTTAGAATGCGCATTACGTCGTCGAGCTGGCCCTTGGGCGCTCGAATGGTCCTTACTCCGGCAACCGTCCACCATGTGAAATACTCCGGGCGGCGGGGAAATATATCCTTGGTTTTAAACGTCTGTTCATGTACGGAGAAATATTCCTCCATCGTCTGTCCGCGGTAGACGTATTGGATACGGCTGCAAACCGCCCCGCCACTAGCCCCAGCAGTGCCAAAGTTAGCCATCTCGTGTTGGTTGTATTGGTCGATATGCTGCTGGTATTGCGCGGCATCTTCGGTGGGCCCGATGCGGCCGATGCTGGGATCGGGCCGCACGAAGGGCACAACATATTGCAGGAATTCCTCGGGGCCGATGGGTTCCATGATCTTGCAGTGGAAGCGTTGAAGGTTTTGCATTGCATTTGGATTTGTAACCCAGTGCGAGCCGAATTCGGGCATCATCTGGGCTCCGTAGAGCCCGTCGGGACTGGAAATTCGCCACGCCACCGAGGGCGCCATTCCGCAGCCTTCGTCGCGAATGAGAATGCCGTCAAAGTTCCAGTCTGCCGGAATCTGAAAACGTGTCACCACAATTCCCCACGCGGGATCCTGGATCTCAACCCAGCGCGTGCGGTTGCTGATATTTACCCGGCCGGGAGGCGCGCTTGGCGGCTCGCGATTTTGCGGAGGCAGTTTTGCTTCCGGTTCTCGAGGCGGATTCGGAGTTGAATTTATCGCCGGCTGTCCGGCGAACCATATTGTCCCTGGCATCGCAGATAGCGCCGGAATCGCGGCTTGCAATTCGCTTTGCGGCACAGAGGACTCAGCCACGTAATAGCGCCCGCCCGGCGCTGCAATCGCAATCACGACCAGCGACACACCTTCGCCGTCCTCCTCGATGCCCGAGAAGTGCCCAATGGCGATGTCCAGTCCGTTCAACTTGTCGGGATCATCCTGCAGCATCTGAAAATTCCGGTATTGCGAGCTCAGGTCCCCGGCGACATTCTTTACCACATCGTTAGGCTGCCTGGCATAGCCCGAATAAGGCGCCAGGAAAGCCCAGCTTCGGCCTGGCGACTGAATGTTCACTCCGCCCGCATTCTGCGGGCAGCTACCCTGTGGTCCGTAGCAACCGTAGACTGCTTTGGCCGACCAACCCTGCGGAAGCATGATGCTGAATGCACCTTGTGCATCCTTTATATAGCGTTCCGCCCGCGGTACTCTCCGGCTGAGGATTTGAGCGATCTTGCCGGTCGGACCGTGGCGGCGCTGGATCGTTGCTTTGATAGACGTTCGAACCGGAGTTTGTCTGGGCCGCAACACCCGCCGTCATGAAAGCCATCAAAATCGCGGCTTGAATCACCCGGCCTCGCCTGAACACCATCCCGATGGCACCTCGGTTGATTGGCATAACAAACCTCCTGGATAGTTGGACCCGCGGATGCTTTGCGATCAGGTACCTGGGCAAACCCGGTGACGTCGGACAAATCCCGCCGAAATATGAAGCGCAGAAGTGAATGAAGATAAGGAAGAAATCTGGTGCGCCCGGAGAGATTCGAACTCCCGACCTATTGCTCCGGAGGCAATCGCTCTATCCATCTGAGCTACGGGCGCACACCGGTCTCTTCAGTTTACATGGGAGCGATCCCAGGCATCAATGAAACACGTCCAGCAATCGCTGGACCGCGGGTGCGCTACAACCCCGCAGCCGCGACGGCCGTCGCCGCGATCCATCTAATTTTCGTTTTGAACTACCAGCGTCCGCCGCCCCCACCACCACGCCCACCGCGATCGCCGCCACGTCCGCCGCCGCGATCTCCGCCGCGCCCGCCGCGATCCCGTCCGCCGCCTCCGCCGTGCTCGGTCTTAGGCCGCGCTTCGTTCACATTCAGCGTGCGTCCACCAACCTGTTGACCGTTCAACGCCGTGATGGCTTTTTCGCCATCCTCGTTGCTGGCCATCTCCACGAAGCCGAATCCGCGGGAGCGTCCGGTATCGCGGTCGGTCATAATGCTGACCCGGTCCACTTGCCCGAAAGGTTCAAACATCTGCCGCAGCTCGTCTTCCGATGTATTAAAACTCAAGTTGCCTACAAAAATATTCTTCAAGGGTCAGCCTCTGCATTGAGCTGTCGAAATCAAGCTCGATGCGGCGGACTGGCAGGTCGGTGACATCTTACCTGGAAATCGAAACCGGAGCCGGTGACAGACAAATGCGGCGAGAAGTATAGCAGGTTTGTCAAATGACGCATGTGAAATCGCGGTCTTCCCCCGGGGGCGGCGTTTTTCGGACTTCGAAAAAGTGGGGGGCGCGAGGAATTGGGAAGGGCACGAGTTCCACTCGTGCCGAAAGGCGGGCTCACAAAGAACGCAGTAGCCGCTGGGGCGCATCCAACTCAGCAGCCTCTACAGGCTCACAACCTTAGCACCGGTCCACCTGCCAGAACCCGGCGTTTCTGGAAGCACCGTGATACCCCATCTGCAAAAGCCGATTCTTGGGATCATGCCGCTTGCCGCACTGGGGACAAATCAAATACCGGCTCCACGCCGTGCCGCGCTGATCATAATTTTCCGCGACCGCGAATGTCCTCCCGCAGCTGCATGGAACCAGAAACATTCGCAGCGCTGGCCCCTCTTGCGCCTTCCGTGATTCAGCCCGAGACTTCATGTTCTTCGACTACTTCCTTGGCCCGCTTCTTCCGTCCATTCAATTGCAGAATTTTCTTCCGCAGCCGCAGCGACTTCGGAGTGATCTCCACAAATTCATCGTCGGCGATGAATTCAATCGCCTGCTCCAGATTCAACGAACGGAACGGTACCAGTCGGATCGCCTCATCGGCCGTCGACGCCCGCATATTGGTCAATTTCTTTTCCCGCACGGCGTTGACGTCGAGATCGTCATCCTTTGCGTTCTCGCCTATGATCATGCCTTCGTAGAGTTCGACGCCAGGGCCAACAAAAAGCTCTCCCCGCTCCTGCAGGCCCCACAAAGCGTACGCCGTCGAAGTGCCCGCCCGATCGGCAATTAGCGCACCGGTCAGGCGGTGCGGAATTTCCCCTTGCCACTCGGTGTATCCGTCGAACAACGAATTCATGACGATCGTCCCGCGCGTGTCGGTTAGCAACTGGCTGCGCAGCCCGATTAATCCGCGGCTAGGGACGCGAAATTCGATGCGCACGCGCCCGTAACCGTGATTGTGCATGTTCTTCACTTCCGCCTTGCGCGATCCCAGTTGTTCCATCACAACACCGACGAATCCTTCCGGCACATCTACCGTGAGATGCTCCACGGGCTCCATCAGCCGACCTGTCTCGCTGTCGCGCTTGGTGACAATCTCCGGCTTGCCCACCATCAACTCGTAGCCTTCACGCCGCATCATCTCGATGGTGATGGAAAGCTGCAACTCTCCGCGTCCTAAAACCTTGAAGGAGTCGGTCGTTCCCATTTCTTCCACGCGCAGAGAAACATTGGTGAGCAGTTCTTTCTCCAGGCGCTCCCGCAAATTGCGTGAAGTGACATAAGTCCCCTCCCGTCCGGCGAATGGCGAATTATTCACGGTAAAGACCATCGCGATCGTCGGCTCGTCAATCACGATGGGCGGAAGCGGCGCGGGATTTTCCACATTCGTAATCGTTTCGCCAATCGTGATTCCTTCCACGCCTGCGACCGCAACAATATCGCCCAGCACCGTCTCCGTAATATCAGTCCGCTTCAGCCCAGAGAAGGAAAAGAGCTTCGTGATTTTCGTCTTCTGCATCGCTCCGTCGCGCTTGGCGATCGCGACATCTTCTCCCGTAAACATGGTTCCGTTGAAGACGCGCGCGATGGCCAGACGCCCGAGATAATCGCTGTAATCCAGATTCGCCACCAGAATTTGCAACGGCCCCGCCGGATCGCCCTGAGGGGGAGGAATGGTTTTTAGAATCGCGTCGAACAACGGGCGCAAATCCTCGCCAGCAACGTTACTGTCGGCTGCTGCTGTACCCGCCTTCGCATTCGTATAAAGAACCGGGAAGTCGAGCTGATCTTCTTTTGCGTCGAGATCGATAAACAGATCGTAGATCTCGTTGAGCACCTCCTGCGCCCGCGCATCCGGACGGTCGATTTTATTGATCACCACGATCGGAGGCAGCTTCGCTTCCAGCGCCTTGCTCAACACGTAGCGCGTCTGGGGCAGCGGACCTTCGCTGGCATCCACCAGCAACATCACGCCATCCACCATCTTCAGCGCGCGCTCCACTTCGCCACCGAAGTCGCTGTGGCCGGGCGTGTCGACAATATTGATTTTTACGTCGTGATAAAAGATCGCCGTGTTCTTGGCGAGAATGGTGATGCCGCGCTCGCGCTCAAGCTCGTTCGAATCCATGACGCGTTCCACGTGCGCCTCATTGGAACGAAAAGTGCCGCTCTGGGTCAGCATGGCGTCGACCAGCGTGGTCTTGCCGTGGTCCACGTGCGCGATGATGGCGATATTGCGGATGCTCAAACTCAAAGGGAATCCTTCCTGAATTGTTGTCTACTACCACTTTACTATGGAGGGAAGGGAATCAAACCAAGAGATCAAGGCTGGTCGAATTTCAGCTTCCGGGTAGCACGAGACTCGGGCAGAGTCGCCAAAGTCGCAGGGCAGGTCATATTGCCGGTCTCCGGATGGCACGAGCAATGACAGCTGCGTGGAGTTGCCAACGTCAGGGTGTATCGCGGTTTTCCGCGCAATGGCGATAATATGGGCTGACAAAGGAGAGGACCTATGACGTCAGGCTCACTTGCGAAATCCCACCATGGAGAAATCCTCTGTCTTCAAAATGTCGCGAATTGCAGGATCTTTGCGAGTCGACATCCCCCGGGCCTGATCGTTCCCAAGCACACTCATGATCGAACCTGCATAGGCTTTGTGGTGGAGGGACGCTGCGAAGAAAGACTCAGCAACCGAGTCATGGACCTGAGTCAGCACAAATTGTTTTTTCGACCCGCCGGCGAAATCCATGCCAACCGGGCTGGGAGTAATGGGTTTCTTTGTCTCATTGCGGAGGTGCCGGATGGCTGGTTGGAGCACATTCGCGATTATGCTGCCCTACCCAGTCAACCCTGCTGTTTTCAAAACGCGGATCTGTCTTGGCTTTCGTTGCGGCTCTACCAGGAATGCAGGCTGGGAGGATTCGCCAGTCCACTCGCCATCGAGGGCTTGATGCTGGAGGTCGCCGCCGGTCTTCTCCGCCAGCAACGGCTTGATCCGCACTGTCACAGCCCACTTTGGTTGAGAAGAGCAACAGAGGCTCTCCACGCTCATTGTCACGAGTCCCTTCGTCTCAGCATGGTGGCAGCCTGGGTCGGCGTTCACCCTGTTCACTTAGCCCGCGAGTTCAGGAAGCGCCACGGCTGTACCGTGGGGCACTATGTGAGACGGTTGCGGATCGAATCTGCCAGCCGCAGGCTCGTCGATTCGGACTCACCGCTCGCGGCAATCGCTTTGGAGGTCGGCTTTGCGAATCAGGCGCACTTCTCCAGAATCTTCAAGTCTGTCACCGGAATCTCTCCGGCGCGATACCGTGCGGACTCAAGGACCGCTAATCGCAGACACCATGTTTCAATCAGGTAAGACACTGCCGCGCCGCGATGCTAGTGTGGGCTGATGAACCTATTCACGCGCTTGTCGTACCCCGCCATGATTGCGCTGTTATCGATTGCGTCTTCTGCCCAAAAAACGAATGTCCCCGATGAGGCAGCAATCCAGTTCAGCCCCGAGCGCGCGGTCAAGTTTCGCCGGGCCTCCGATCTTCACTTTTCTCCCGACGGATCCCGGCTCGTCTGCGTTGTGTCAGAAGTAAATGGACCTGTGACAGAATCGCACCTCTGGTTGCTTCAGCTCGGGCATGGAGAATTGCACCAGTTCACGTTCTCGCAGAAGTCAGAGCGATTGCCGCAGTGGGCACCGGATGGCACCAGTGTGGCGTTTCTCTCCAGCCGCTCTGGGACGGTGCAGGTTTATGTCATGCCGATCGATGGAGGGGAGGCTCACCCGCTTACTAACAGTGCGACGGCCGTCAGCGACTTCCACTGGTCGCCAGACGGTAAACAGGTAGCCTTCCTCGCGGCCGAACCCGAACCAAGTAAGCCCGATAATGACGCCCAGGTCGCGGACCGCGAACAAGATCTTGAACGCTTGTGGGTGACGGACCTCGCTTCCGGCAGCACTCACCAAATGACTCGCGGCGCCTGGCGGGTGGATGATTTCGCGTGGTCAAGCTCCGACCGAATCCTGGCGATAGCCAGCGACCACCCAAAGGCCGAGACTTGGAACGATGCTGTGTACGGCATTTCGTTGACGGACGCCACCATCACTCTGGTCAGCAAGCCCAATCAGCCGTTCGAGGGACTCCTGCTTTCGCCCAGCCGCAAGCAATTCTCGGTCGTCTCGACTCGCACCGCCGGCCCGATACCCCACGATCTCTTCTTGCAGGCCGTCAGCGGCGGGCCAGTTCGCGATGCGACATCTGCAATCGATCGTGCGGTCATCGATGCCAGGTGGCAAAATGACTCCACCATCCTGGTTCGCGTAGCCGACGGCTTCCGCAATCGGATTTTCCGCTTCGGAGCCGATGGACTCCCCACGGTCATCGACCTGCCTTATTCTGTTCGCGCCTTTGACGTCGCGCCGGACAGCACGCTGATTTTCGTCGGGGTTGGCTTCAATCAACTGCCGGAACTGTTTCTCCGGCGTATTGACGGTACGATCGGGCAAGTGAGTCATTTGCAGCAGGGCTGGGAGGGAGTACACCTCACCGATCCCGAAATCTTCCGCTTTAGGAGCTTTGATGGAACGGAGATCGAGGCCGCATTGATGAAGCCGGTCGCACCGCCCACTAAGGCCAAATTGCCTCTCGTCCTACTCGTGCACGGCGGACCTGCCAGCAACTTTTCGGCAGACTACTTCTGGTTTAACGCTTGGCCTCAGCTTCTGGCCGCCAGAGGTTATGAAGTCCTGATGGTCAACCCCCGTGGCTCGGCTGGCTATGGCGAAAACTTCCTCAAAGCAAATCGCGCCGACTGGGGTGGTGGGGACTTCAAAGACCTTATGACGGCTCTGGACACCGTGATCGCTCGGGGGGAGACCGACCCCAACCGCCTGGGCATAGGAGGATGGTCCTACGGAGGCGAGATGACGCAGTGGGCGATTACGCAGACTGATCGCTTCAAAGCGGCAGTCACCGGCGGCGGTGTATTTGACCAAGCTGCCGAGTTTGAAACCGAAGATTCTCCGGTTGGGGACGAATGGTACTTTGGCACTCCCTGGGAACATCCCGAGATTTTTGCTCGCAACTCACCCGCCGCCTACATTCGCAACGCAAGAACACCTACGCTCATCTTGCATGGAGAGAACGATCAGAATAACCCCGTCAGTCAATCGCGGGGATTGTACCGTGCCCTGAAGCACTATGGCGTGGAAAGTGAACTGATTGTCTACCCCGGCGAAGGCCATCTGCCACGACAAGAAAAACATCAGATAGACATGCTCGAACGAATGCTGAAGTGGTTTGATTGTTACCTGAAATAGATGCCGTGCAGACGGTGCCCGGGAGGAGTAACAACACTCGGCATTCCGTACTTCCGGTTTGTCGGCTATCCGGAAACCGACCGCGCCCTCGCCTGAGTTCCGCTCGCCCGTCGAGCCTCGACTTCTTTCACCCGCTCCGTGGCTCGGATTCCCTCATTAAAGGTCGACTCCGGCTCGGCCTAGCCTTTCACCCCTGTGATCTCTCGCACCGCGCGCAAGCCCTGATCGATGGCCGCATCGGTGTACGCACGGCCGGCGGCGTCCGAATTCGCGATCTTGATTCTTCCGAAAGGTTGGCGGCCCACCACGCATTGACGCTCAGACTCCGGTAAATCAACGTTCTCGAACAACGGGTTGTACTCGTAGGCATAACCATGCGGCCAGCGGTTGACCGTAATCGCCTCAATATCGCGCGCTGGATCGAAGTCGCCCGCTGCAAGCATGCGGCCGAGTTCGTCGCGCACGTTGCGTTCGAAGATTTCAAAACTGGTAGTGGTAAGTTCGTACCGCCCTGCCCGGTACTGGTCTTTGCAGTCGAGGCCCGGCTCACACGGCACCCGCAGAAGATGGAGCACACAGGATTCGTCGGGAGAACTCGGAAAGTGGTAGTCGCCCATCGAGACCGGGAAATCTAGGGTGACGTTGTTGTAGTACGATCCCGGAGCATAGATGCAACTGACGCCGAGCTTCTGAAACGCCTTCCAGTTGCTCACTTGCACATTGGTGTAGACCAGAGGGCTCTTCACGCAGTAAGCGAGCGCATCCTTTTGTTTCTGCGACATCTCCGGACACAAGAAGGGAATGATCATGTTGTAGCAGGCGAGGATGCAATTTGCGCCGCGTACCCGGCGCGCCTGGCCCCCACGAACGTAGGTGACCTCCACTTCCTTGGCTTGGGCAGGATCCCCTACATGTTTGACTTTCACAGCCGTGCTGTTCAGCCGAATGCGAACCGCCGTCGAAGGCGTGTCCAGGCGGGCATAGTTGACGCGGGCGGTGACGATGTCTTCCATCGTGTGGCCCGGTATGGCGCCGGGCACCAGCGAGCGCACCAGCATTCTGGAGATAGATGCGTTGCCATCGGGGAAATGGAAAATGTAAGGCTCATCCAATTCGGCATTCGGCTCGTTGTCCTTCGGCAGCTTCATTCCGTTGAAGCCGGGAAAGTTTTCTCGCGAGCATTCATAAGCGCAAATCGCGTCGATTCCGATGGAGAGCGCATCGTGGGTTGAGGTCTGGAACACCTTGACCACGTCGGGATGAACTTTGACGTATTGCAGTAGAAAATCTTTGTAGCTGGTCTTCAGCAGCTTGGCTTTTTTCTGCTCCGGAGAAAGGTCTGGCATGTAATCGACGCGGGCCTGCTGCAGACGGAGTAGATCCTTGCGCGCGGCTTCTGCAATGGGGAACTGGGATGCGTTTTCAAAAGTGAAGTCGAGACGGACATAATGCAGGCTCTTTTCAATGATCAGGCGGTCGGTGCCAAAGGTTTCTTTGTCAAAAAAAATGGCTTCCTGCAGGTGCTTCGCCTGGAAAAAGTTCTGATCGTAATATTTGTAAAAACGGTGAACGTCGATTCCCAGTTCCTTCAACAACCCAATGGATTCCTTGCTGTAATTGCCCGGTGCCTCGATCGACTGCGTTCCGCTGTATCCCAGAAGCAATCGATTTCCGTCCTGGAATTCGTTTCGCACGGCGTGGCCTCCGAAATCGTCGGTGTTGTTGAGCAGCAGGATCCGGGACTGCTTTCCCGCAAACTTGCGGTAGAAGTGCGCCGCCGCCAGGCCGCTGATACCGGCGCCGACAATGATCAGATCGTAAGACTCAGCCTCGTCGATCGGCACTCCCCAGTCTTTTTCAGGGTTCTTGCCCTCGCGCGCCAGACCGTGCGCTACCTCCCACGAACCATCATGGCTGCCTCGCATTCCAGTCTTGGCGGGAGGGTAATACCCGGGATCTTTTTCGGGAGCGAATGGCGTTTGGGGAATACCGAGCGCGTGCACCCAGGGGGAATTTGCCACGAGGGAGGATCCGACTGCGATGCTGATTCCATTCAGAAAATCACGACGCGTAATTTTGCGCCCCATCCCTAATTCACGATCGCGTTCTTTGTTGCTCATACCGTTTCCGTCTCCGCGGCCGCTACAATTTCTGACCCGACATCCACGCCCGCTTCTCCGCGCACTCGCAGCCGGTACCAAAAGACAATTGCGATCAGTGAAAATAGAAAAATGATCGTCGATACCGCGTTAATCTCTGGAGTGATTCCTCGCCGCAGCCGTCCCCAGATTTCCAAGGGCAGCGTGTTCTCGCGTCCGATCAGAAAGAAGCTCACCGCAATCTCATCCATCGAAAGAGTAAAGATGAGCAGCGCCGCCCCGATAATCGGCAGCTTTAAATTCGGCAATGTGACTCGCCAGAACGTCTGCCAGTAATTCGCGCCCAGGTCGAGCGAAGCCTCTTCCTGCGCGCGATCGAGTTTCTGCAATCCCGCAAATACCTCGGTCGTTGCCACGGCAATCAGCGCCGTTCCGTGCCCCAGAACAATCGTCACTAAGCTGAGCTTGGTTCCCATTACATTGAAGAGCATCAGCAGAGACAGCCCGGTGATAATTCCTGGCAGGATCAGTGGCAAGAGCACCAATCGCCGGAACAACGCTTTGCCGGGAAAGTTCGCCCGCTCCAGCGCCAGCGCCGCGGGTATTCCAAATGCCAGCGCGATCACCATGGCCGCAAACGCGACCTGCAGACTGTTCAGCACAGAGTCCCAGATAGGCCCATCGGCGAAGAGCGTTCGATACCAATCGAAGGTCAAATGATGCGGAGGAAATCCCCCAACGCCTTCGCCGTTGAACGAATAAACAATGAGGATGACAATCGGGAGATAAAGAAATCCGAACACCAGCAAAGTGTGCGCAAGTAGCCAGCGTGAGCCCGAAATTAATTTTGTTTCGCTCACGAGAAGCTCCATTTCTTCTCCAATCGCTCGGAGAAGAACAGCAGGCTCACCACCAGCAGCAGCATGCAGAAGGAAATCGCCGCGCCCAGCGGCCAGTTATAAGCCGCGCCAAACAGGCTGACCACGATGTTAGAAATCATGATGCCGCTGGGCCCGCCCAGCAACAGCGGCGCGAGGAAATCTCCCAGGCTCAACACGAATGCGAAGGTCGCTCCCGCAATCACTCCCGGAATCGACAAAGGAAAAATCACTTTCCAGAATGTTTGCACCGGGCTCGCGCCCAGATCATGCGATGCCTCTACCAGGGTGCGCGGAATATGCTCCAGCGCCGCATAAATCGGCAGAAAAGCAAACGGCGTATAGATGTGCGTCAATGTAAGAACAACCGCAAACGGGCTATACAGCAAAAACTCCAGCGGATGTTTCGTCAAATGCACGTATTGCAACAGCGTATTCAAAACGCCATCGGAACCTAAAATCGTCTTCCACGCATAAGCCCGTACCAGATAGCTCACCCACAGCGGAATGATCACCAGTTGGTACAGCAAGTCTTTTTTCTTGCCCGCATAGAAAGACAAAAAATAAGCAAGCGGATACCCGAGCAGCAGAGAGAAGACGGTGACCCGCGCCGCAATCCACATCGAGCGCAGTAGCGTTTGCCAATACACATCGACCCGCAACAACTGGATGTAGTTGTCCAGCGTCCACGAATGCACGATGTTCTGCGCCGCCGAGACCGACCAGAAGCTGTAGCAGAACATCAGCAAATAGGGCGTCAGCAGGAACAGCGTCACCCAGATCAATGGGGGCAAGGTGATCGCCGCTTTGTAAGCCCGAGAAAACATGAAGAGTCAGTTTCTTAGCGGAGACTCGCGCACCGGTACCGCGTCCTTGGGAGAAAACTCCAACTCGACCTCGCCGAGTACGCCACCGCTCCCCGAAGTTCGCACTGTGAGCACCAAGCCGTCACCGCATTCCACGCGAATCAACTCCGTCGCTCCATGAAAGGCCTGGTGGCGCGCCCGTCCACGCACATGCACATCGCCACTCGTCGATGTATTCTCGCCAACCAAACGGATATTTTCCGGCCGCAGTGAAAACAGTGCTGGCCCATCGGGAAGAGCCGCCGTCCAGGCTAAACCGTTGCAGCGCATCACTCCTGCGCGTACCTCGCCCTTCAATAAATTTGTGTGCCCAATAAACTGCGCGGCATACGCCGTGGCAGGCCGTCCGTAGATCTCGCGCGGCGTCGCCACCTGCTCCAGTTCGCCAGAGCGCAGCAGCGCAATCCGGTCCGACATCACCATTGCCTCTTCCTGATCGTGGGTCACGAAAATAAATGAGATGCCAACCTCGCGCTGCAACGACTTCAATTCCACTTGCATCTGCCGCCGCAGATTCGCATCCAGGGCCGAGAGCGGTTCATCCAGCAAGAGCAGCCGTGGACGATTCACCAGCGCCCGCGCCAGTGCGATCCGTTGCTGCTGGCCACCGCTGATTTTCGACGGCTTCGACTTCGCATAAGCGGACATTCTTACTTTCTCCAGAGCTTCCGCCACGCGCGACTTGATCTCCGCCTCCGGCCGTTTCGCGACCCGCAGTCCGTAAGCAACATTTTGTTCGACGGTGAGATGAGGAAACAGCGCATAGTGCTGAAAGACCGTATTCACGCGCCTCCGGTAAGGAGGCTGCCGGTCCAGTCGCTCCTCGCCCATCCAAACTTCGCCCGCGCTCGCGCTTTCAAAGCCCGCGATAATTCGCAGCAGCGTAGTCTTTCCCGATCCGCTCTCGCCCAGAATTGTGAGAAATTCTCCCTCGGCGACATCCAGGGAAATGTCCCGCAACACCACGTTCTTACCGAAGTTCTTGGCGACTTTGCGAACGGAGAGCAATACGCCGCGCGCCACTCCGTCAGCAGCAGAGGCAATCGCAATATCAGAGGTAGTCATGGTTTTTGGCTGAAGTCCAAAGTCCGAGGTCCGATGGCGCTCCTACTGCGCCGCCTTCACCTCATTCCAAATCTCGTTGTACTTCGCCCGCCGCGGCACGTTCTGCCAGAAATAAAGCCGCTTCTGATAATTGTCCACGTCATCCAGATGCAGGCTTTTCACTTCCGCCGCCGTCATATATTGCCCCGCCTGCGGATTCGCCGGCGTGTATCCCGTCACATCGGTCACCTTCTTCTGGGTCTGCGCCTGGATCATGTATTCGAGAAATTCATATGCCAGCTCTTTATTCTCGCTGCCCGCCGTGACCATCAAATGATCGATCCAGCCAGTCGTGTTTTCTTTCGGAATCGTCTCTCCCACCGGGAAGTTAAATTTTCGCAGTTGGTTCGTCATCAGCGGCCAGCCCATGGCCGCGACGACTTCATGATTCTGAAAAAGATTGGTCAACTCTCCGCCCGTCGACCACATCTTGCGAATATTCGGTTTCAACTCCAACAACTTCTTCTTCACCGCCTCCAGTTGTTCGTCCGACAAGTTGTAGAGTTGCGATGGATCAGGCTTGTCAAAGCCCAGCACCTGCGCCGCCATGTAGACCGTCGACAAATCGTCCCAAACCGAAATCTTTCCTTTGTATTTCGCATCCCACAAAACATTCCAGCTATCGGGAGGCTGCGCGAACACACTCGTGTCGTAAATCAGCGGATCAGGTCCCCACATAAATGGCACGCCATAGACCTGGTCTTTCACGCGCACCAGGGGCAGAGAAGTAAGCTGCGGAGATAATTGCCCGTAGCTCGGAATCTTCGCCAAATCCAGCGGCGCCGCCAATCCCCCCGTTGCGATCGACGTCGCCACATCGCTCGACGGCGAGATCACGTCATAGTTTCCCGCGCTGCCGCCGCGCAGTTTGGCTACCAGTTCGTCGCTGGAACCCATATACGACGCCGACACTTTGCAGTGATGCTCTTCCTCAAAAGCCTTGACGAATGCGGGATCGGCATATCCCTCCCACACCAGAAGATTCAGCGTCGGTGTCCTCTTCTTGCATGAAGCGGAAGACAAAATCACCGCGAGCATCGCCAGCCCAATCACCGCTTGTCGCACTCTCATGATTCCTCCTCCCAACTCAAAACGTCGGCGGCGTATTCACCCATAGCACCCAGGTTTCCCCCCGTCCCGGATTGTTCCAGTGATGCGGCGTCGCGCTCTCAAAATAAAAACTGTCGCCGGCCTTCAGTCGATATTCGGCTTCCTCCAGCGTAATCGCCAACTCTCCGCGCAACACGTAGAGGAACTCTTCACCCGCGTGGGAGTAAGAATCGCCGCTGCCCGCCCGCGGCGCCACGCGAAACAGATGCGGCTCCATCACCGTGTTGCCCCAGGCCAGCAACTCCATGCGCACCCCAGGACCTGCTTCCAGCACTTTTCTTTGCTTCGGTTGCACCCGCCGCGTGGTCGCACCTGTCGCCTCGAAAAAATCCAGAATGTTCGTCTTGTAGAATCGCGCCAGCTTGCGCAGCGTGCCCACCGACGCGCTCATCTGCGACCGCTCCAGCGCGCTCAGAAATCCCACGGAGATTCCCACCTTCCGCGCCACCTGCGCCAACGAAAGCCGCCGTTTCGCGCGCAGTTGCCGCAAGTGCGACCCAATCATCCCCGCGCTTCCATTTGCTGCAGGACGCGCGCGCCCTTCCCGTCGCAGCAATTCCATAATCGCTGCCGCATTCAGTCCGCGCACCTTGCGCAGAAATCGCGCCCGCTTCAGCAGTTCCACGTCCTCTGCCGTGTACAGGCGATACTTGCTCTTTGTGCGCCTTGGCCGCGTCAGCCCCAAACTTTCCCATGACCGGATCACCGACGGTGACACTCCCACCCGTTGTGCCACGTCGCCGATCTTTAAATACGATTCCGCGCTGCTCGTCTTCATGGCTGCGTCCGAAGAAGCATGTTCTGAGGAGATATATTCGGCTAAGAAGCTTCGCCCCGATAAGAATCTTCTATGGGAAGCAGTTCTTTTTTGTCCTTGACAGCACGCTACCCGCTTCTCTAACCTTGCGGGATTATAGCAAGGTTGTTGCTGGACACAACCGGTCGTTTTGAGAAAGTTTCTGGAAAAGTTTTCACAAAAGTTTTCACAAATTCAACCCATCCGCCAGATGCCTGGAGGTTCCATGCCGTCACTGCGAGCCCGCTGGACCCCGATGTATCTACGAACAGTTTGCCTCGCCGTCGCCATTTGTCTTTCTGTTCCCACCTTGCTTTCCGCGCAAGGCGCCAGCGGTCGAGTCCTGGGCCGCATTTCCGATCCCAGCGGTGCGGTTCTTGCTGGAGCCAAGGTCACGTTGACCAATGAAGCGACCGCGATCGGCCATGACACGCTCAGCAACGAAAGCGGCGACTACAGCTTCGTCAACGTGGTTCCGGGAACTTATACGGTCGAGTTCGAGCTCAAAGGTTTCAAGAAGAATGTGCAGAAGGGCGTGATCGTCGACGTCAATCAGGTGGTCACGCTGAACTCGACGCTTCAGATCGGCGGCTCGCAAGAGACCGTCGAGGTCACCTCCGAAGCTCCGCAAGTCGACACCACCAGCACGCAGCTCGGCGCGGTCATCAATGATCGCTCGGTTAACGAGCTTCCGCTCAACACCCGCGACACCTATCAGTTCCTGCAACTTCAGCCTGGAGTGCAGGCCCAGCTTGGATCCAGCGGCAGTTTGTTTTTCGGATCGAGCGATGCCGGCTCCGTGTCGGTGAATGGCGGCCGCACCCGCGCCAACAACTTCAGCGTGAATGGCGGCGACGCTAACGACCAGTTCGTCAACACTCCCACCATTCAGCCCGTGCCCGACGCAGTCGATGAGTTCCGCGTGATTACAAATACCTTCGACGCCGAATACGGACGTAACTCTGGTTCGGTCGTCAATGTAATTACCAAGTCTGGCACCAACACCTTCCACGGGAATGTGTACGAATATTTCCGCAACACCATTCTCGATGCCCGCGGATATCCCGCCCCTGCCACACCTCAGCTCAATCAGAACCAGTTCGGCGCAACCTTCGGTGGCCCCATTAAGAAAGATCGCAGCTTCTTCTTTCTCTCCTATGAAGGCCGTCGCATCCGTGCCGGTCAAGTGGGTCAGTTGGTCGCGGTGCCGACCGGCAGCCCGGCAACGTCAAGCGCGACCGCAACCGGTGAATACGCTGGTGATTTCTCTGGCGCTGGTGGCTTCAATGTCACCAACCCCACCACCAACACGCTTTACGGCATTTCTTCCTCCGACGTGCTTGTAACCCAGGTTCTGAACACGCGGCAGCTGAATGGGGTTACCTGCCCGAGCGCGATCGCAGCTATTGGCGGAACAGCTCCGGGGCCAGGAGTACCTTGGGCGTCTATATTTCCCACGGGCGTAATTCCTGCACCATGCCAAGATCCAGTTGCCGCCAACATGTTGTCACTCTACGTTCCTCAGGGGCAGAATGGTTTGTATCAAGCCATCCCCGTGGGCACCGATAATGCCGACCAATTTACCGCCCGCTTTGATCACCGTATTAATGAGCGCCAGAATTTCACCGCTTATTACTACTTCAATGACGGCAGTCAGCTCCAGCCCTATAACACCTTCGAGGAGGCTGGCGCCAATGTCCCCGGTTTCGGAAACTACAACAACCTTCGCAACCAGCAGTGGAACCTCGCTCACACCTGGACGATCAGCAATGCCGTTGTGAATGAGGCCCACTTCACTTATATGCGGGAAGGTCAGTTGGGGTTTTTGAAAGCACAAAGCACAAATCCAGTAACCTCCTCCTGCACCGGTGCTGCGACCGCGTTTTGCTTCAACGGCGTGTCTGACTCATCGGCGATTAATAATCTTCTCGCCGCCTCGGGTACGGCTCCCGGAAAAGGAGGTATTACGCCCGGGCTTCCATCGTCCATTACGGGAGTTCCTTATGTGAGCATTGGCGGAGGCGCTGAGTTTGGAAACAACTGGGAGGGCACTCTCCCGCAAGTCGGAAACAGCTTTCAATGGTCCGACGGCCTCACTTGGGTGAGAGGCACCCACACCTTCAAGTTCGGAATCGATATTCGCCGCGCCCGCTTCGACCAGTTCTACTACTTCGATGTAAATGGCGATTACACTTTCGACAACCTCGGCCCGAATGCCATCGTCCCCAGCGATGGTGACAACTACGCTGAGTTTCTGCTCGGATTGTCCGATTCCTACCTGCAGGGTTCCGCTCAGCGTATGGATGTCCGGAGTTTTGCCATCTATCCTTTTGTTCAGGACAGTTGGAAGCTTAAGCCGAACATCACCTTGAATTATGGGTTGCGCTGGGAATTCAACCCGCCGCCAGCCGATATCGCCCAACACGTCGAAACCTTCCGCCCCGGGCAGAATTCCACAGTCTATCCTTGCGGAATCAGCTCGACCGGGCCGCAGGCCAGTTATTCGTACTGGCAGAGCTATGGCATTTCAAATCCCACCTGTGCCAATACAGGCAGCACACCAACTGGCCTGGTCGTTCCCGGCGATTCCGGCGTTCCAGCCGGACTAACCCAGACTTATTACAAAGCTTTTGCTCCTCGTATCGGAATCGCCTACAGCCCGAACTTTTCCAGCGGACCCCTGGCGACTCTCTTCGGCAGCAATGGCAAAACCAGCATTCATCTTGGTTGGGGCCTTTTTTATAATCCGATCGAAGAGCTGGTGTTAGCTCAGTTTGGCGCAGAGCCGCCCTTCGGAGGCAGCCTCTATGTCTACAACGATTTTTTTAACACCCCCTATGTAGATCAGGCTAACTATGTTTCTCCCAATCCTTTCAGCGGCGTGATTACTCCTACGAAGGGACAACCCACGGATCTGTCGCTGTTTCGCCCAATCCTTCTTTATGGCGATTTTCAGCCGCATCTTCGCCCCCAGTACACCAGCCAATACAATCTGACCATCCAACGCGATCTCGGCAACAACATGATGCTTCAGATCGGCTACGTCGGGTCGCAAGGCCATCGTCTGCTGGCGTCGCACGATATCAACCCTTCCAATCCGCAGTCCTGTCTCGACCTGATGAATCTTTCGAATCAAAGTCCATCGTCGGTGCAGTCCTTTGGAGCGCCATACGACTGTGGTCCCACCCTGGAAGACACCCAATTCTTTATTCCGCCTACGGCCTCCGCGCCGCAACCCAGTTCGTTGGCTCCGCAAGGAGGAATCCACGTTCCCTATGGACCCAACGGCCCAACTTTTATCGCCCCCGGTACTTCCATTGCGTCTGTGGCCCCCAACGGCCTGAACTTGGTGGGCCTGCGGCCGTATTCATCGCCCAACTGCAATCCCTATACCAACACCGGCTGCCCTGTGGACGGCATTCCTGTATTCAGCGACGTCTTCGCCGAAGACACGATTGCCAACTCCTCTTACAACGCGCTCGAGATGATGTTGCAGAAGCGCTTCTCGCAAGGCTTGCAATTCCAGGCGGCTTACACCTTCAGCAAATCGATTGACGACGGTTCGACCTTCGAAGAAACGCTGAATCCTTTCAATTACGGCGCCAGCCGCGCTCTTTCGATTTTCAATTCCAAGCAACGCTTTGTCATCAGCTACGACTGGCAACTTCCGATTCCCCGGCACCAGGGCTTTACCGGCAAGGTGATCAACGACTGGGAAATTTCCGGCATCACCCAATTCCAGAGTGGATTTCCCATTCGCCTCGACACCACCGATGACAACGAACTGATCAATAGCTATTTCTTCATCGGCACGGAGGCTCCCAGCCTCAACGGCCCGCTGCAGATTCAAAATCCAAAGAAAAATGGCGGATTCTATCTCAACTACAACCAGTTCTCCGATCCGGCTCTCGGCCAGTTCAACAACGGCACCCAGCGCACCATATGCTGCGGCCCCGGCCTGGAGGATTGGGACTTCTCCGTTCATAAAAAGATCTCTTTCAGCGAAAATAAGTATGTTCAGTTCCGCGCTGAAATCTTTAATCTTTTCAACCGCACAAACTATTCCAATCCTGACGGCCACTATCAGGATGGCGCAACCGGTTTTGGCAAGATCACCTCGGCGGGCGATCCGCGCCTGTTGCAGTTCGCTTTAAAGTTCTTCTATTAACCCGAAGAATTAGCGTAAAGGTTTAAACTATGGCAATACCCGGGTGGTTCGCCGCCCGGCATTCTAATGGCCCGCCTCCCAGAAAGCGCGGGCTTGAGTTACCCGGAGACCCCGATGTACCCCGATTTACAGAAAGAGCTCTCGACCTTCGAGCGCCGCACCCCTAAATCCGCCGAAGCTCACAAGAAAAATCTCAAACGCATTCCTCTCGGCGTAGCCAGCAACTATCGCCACTATGAGCCCTGGCCCATCTTCGTGAAAGAAGCCAGCGCCAGCAAATTCCGCGATCTCGACGGCAACGAATACATCGACCACAACCTCACCTTCGGCGCGCTCATGGCCGGACACTGCCATCCCGCGGTCATGAAGGCCGTCGAAAAACGTCTCTCCACCGGAACTATGTTCGGCATGCCGCATGACATGGAATGGGAACTGGCCGAAGAAATCTGCAACCGATTTCCTGTGGAGATGTGCCGCTTCGGCAATAGCGGAACCGAAGCCACTATGCACGCCATCCGCCTGGCCCGCGCCGCTACCGGACGCGACAAGATTATTAAATTCGAAGGCGCGTATCACGGTCTGCACGATTCCGCTCTGGTCAGCGTGAAGCCGCACGCTCCTGAATACGGCGACATCGAAAACCCAACCGCCGTCACCGGCGGCCTTGGCGTGCCCAAGTCCGCAATCGATAATGTAAAGATTGCCACCTTCAACAATCTCGGTTCGGTCGAGCGCCGTTTCAAAGAAAATCCCGGCGAGATTGCTGCGATCATTCTCGAACCGATCCTGATGAATGTCGGCCTCTGCCTCCCGCAACCCGGCTTCCTGCAAGGCCTGCGCGACCTTTGCGACAAATACGGCGCGCTCTTAATCTTCGACGAGGTAAAAACCGGGGCCAAGTTGGGATGGGGCGGCGCCAGTGAATACTTCAACGTCAAGCCCGACATGATCTGCCTCGCCAAGTCGATTGGCGGAGGCTTGCCGCTAGCCGCCTTCGGCGCCAGCACGTCGGTGATGGACCTCATCTCGCAACACAAGGTTTTTCACGGTGGCACTTACAACACCAATCCGGTTTCGATGGCGGCGGGACTGGCAACGTTCCGCGAAGTGCTCACCCGCGAGAACTATGCCAAGGTCGATAAACTCGGCAAGAAACTCGCCGCGGGGTATCGCAAAACCATCGCCAAGGTTGGCCTGCAGGCCTACATTGCAGACGCCGGCGCCAACGGCGCGCTCATGTTCTATCCGAAGGAGATCGTCAATTATCGCGATTGGACCACGATCGATATCGATCTCTGGCGTCACTACTGGTTCGGTATGGTCAACCGCGGCGTAATGGCCCAGCCCTACTGGTGGGACGAGCAGTGGACGATCTCAGTCCAACACACCGAAGCCGACATCGATAAGCATCTATCCGCTTTCGATGACATCGCCGCCTCGCTGGCCAAAGCACAGCAAGAGCGCATCGGCCAGCCAGTCCTGGCCGCCCACTAACTTGCGTAGGGGCGGACGCTTTCGTTCGCCCTTGTCGCCCAGGTAACGACAGCCGCCTCGGCGTTTAGCTTTGAAGGGCCACAGCTTGTTTGGCTTTGAAGGGGCGCGGCTTCAGCCGCGCCGTAAAGGTCTATGAATAACGCGGCTTTAGCCGCTGAAATTCCTCACAGCGTAACTTGTCCACCACTCTCCAATCCGAAGCCAAGCCCCATCTCATCCGAGCCTTGGGCCGCCGCGATCTAGTCCTCCTCTTCGTAGTCGCCGTCTTCAACCTCAACGTAGTCCCCTCGATCGCAGCCAACGGCGGCGTCACCATTTGGCTCTGGATCATCTCCCTCCTACTTTTTTTCTTTCCCCAAGGCATTGCCGTCATCGAACTCGCCCACCGCTATCCCGGCGAAGGCGGTGTCTATCTTTGGGCCAAAGAAGTCTTCGGCGACTTCCACGGATTTCTCTCCGGCTGGTGCTACTGGACCAACAACATGCTCTACGTGCCGACGGTCATGCTCTACTTCGTCGGCGTCTCCGTCTACGTGCTAGGCCCCAGCCATCTCGGCCTCGCCGATAACAAATTCTTCGCCTCCACCACGTCGCTGGCCTTGCTCGTGCTACTCACCGTCATGAACATCGTCGGCCTCGGTGTCGGCAAGTGGATCAACAATCTCGGCGCCATCGGCACCTTCATCGCCGCTGCTGTCTTGATCGGCCTCGGCATAGTGATTTGGTCGCGCTTCGGCACCACCATCACCCCTGCCGATTTTAAGATTCCACCGAACCCACGCTTCGTTCTCAATTCCTTCGGTGTAATCTGCTTCGGTCTGGTCGGACTCGAACTCGCTTCCGTCATGGGCGACGAGATCAAAGATCCGGCTCGCACGCTCCCCGGCGCGGTCGCCTGGGGTGGCATTCTTTCCGGCGCCCTCTATGTCGGCGCCACGCTCACCCTTCTCATCGCCGTCGGCAAGAACGTCAACGTGCTTCAAGGAATCGTTCAAGCCGTCAGCCACATGGCAGGCCGCATCGGAGTGGCTTGGATCACCATCCCGTTCGCCCTCATGCTCAGCCTTTCCATCGCCGGCATCGGCTCCGCCTGGATGGGCGGCTCGGCCCGCATCCCATTCGTCGCTGGTCTCGATTCCTACATGCCATCCTGGCTTGGGAAAGTCCATCCGCGCTACGCCACTCCGTATGCAGCACTCATCGTGCAGGCAATCGTTTCGGCGGTCTTAGTCATCATGAATTTTCTCGGTGCCGGCGTGCAGGAAACGTTTCAGAAACTTCTGTCGCTGGCCGTCGTCTTGCAACTGGTCCCGTTCCTTTATATGTTCGGCGCACTCGTTCGCTTCGCCGTGCGAGAACCCGCGCCGCGGGGCCACTACGGCCGTACTACCCTGTTTCTGGCCGGCGTCAGCGGCTTCCTGACCACGGTTCTCGGCATCGCGCTCGTATTTTTCCCGGCCCAGCAGATCACATCGCTGTGGTCCTATGAACTCTGGATGTTCGGCGGCACACTGTTTTTCGTCGGCCTCGCCGCCTTTTTCTTTTTCGTTTACGGCCGCCGCAAAGCCCCGCAACCGGTTCTTATGGGGACGGCCGCCCTCGCCGGTCCCGCGAGCGAAGCTCGCAAGTAAGAAGGGCACGACTTTAAAGGGAAGGGCACGACTTTAGTCGTGCCGTTAAGAGACCAGATATTTTGGGGCTTTAGCCCCACGCAGGAGAGAACCAATGCCCAGCGGAATCACCACCGAAGTGAAAACCTACCAGATGTACATCAACGGCGAATGGGTGAACAGCAAATCGGCGAAAACCTTCCCGGTTTACGATCCCTCTACGGAAGAAATAATCGCCCAAGTTCCTGAGGCCGGCCCGGTCGATGTCAACCGCGCCGTAGCCGCCGCCAAGGCCGCATTCGAAGACGGCCCATGGTCGACTACCACCGCGCAAGAGCGCGGCCGCGTCCTCTTCCGTCTCTCCGAAAAAATCCGCGCCAATCTCGCCGCCCTCGCCGAGCTCGAATGCCGCAATACCGGCAAGCCCATCGTCGAAGCCGAATTCGACATCAACGATGCTGCCACTTGTTTTGAATACTACGGCGGCCTCGCTACGAAAGTAGTCGGCTACGTCAATCCCGTTCCCGATAACGCAATGTCCCTCTCACTCAAAGAGCCGGTCGGCATTGCGGGACAAATTATTCCGTGGAATTATCCACTTCTAATGGCCGCGTGGAAACTCGCTCCCGCTATCGCTGCCGGATGCACCTGTGTCCTCAAACCCGCTGAACAAACTCCGCTCACCGCTCTCGAATTTGCCAACTATTTCGCCGACTGCGGCCTGCCTCCCGGCGTGGTCAACATCGTCACCGGCTTCGGAGAAACCTGCGGCGCTCCCATCGTGCAGCATCCCGACGTCAACAAAATCGCCTTCACCGGCAGCGCCGCCGTCGGAAAAATCATCGTCAAACAAGCCGCCGATACGGTGAAGCGCGTTACCCTCGAACTCGGCGGCAAGTCTCCCAACATATTTTTCGCCGACGCCGACTTCGAAGCCGCCATCGACGGAGCTCTCTTTGGCGTCTTCATCAATCAGGGCGAAGTCTGTTCCGCCGGAAGCCGAATACTCGTCCAGAAATCGATTTACAAAAAGTTCGTCGAAGCCATGACCGAGAAAGCCAAAAAGATCAAGCTCGGCCCTCCCCTCGATCGTGAAACCAAGATGGGACCGCTGGTCAGCAAAGAACAATACGACCGCGTCAACCAGTACATCGAGATCGGCAAAAAAGAAGCCAAGTTGACTTCGGGCGGCGGACGCCCCGAAAAAATTGGTAAAGGTTACTACGTTCAGCCCACGATTTTTTCTGAAGTCAACAACTCGGCCCGCATTGCTCGTGAAGAAATCTTCGGCCCCGTTGCCGCCGTGATTCCGTTCGACGACGAAAAAGACGCGCTCAAAATCGCCAACGATTCTCCCTACGGTCTGGCCGCCGCAGTCTGGACGCGCGACATCTTTAAGGCCATGCGCGCGGTCAAGGCCCTTCGCGCCGGCATCGTCTGGGTCAATCACATGCAACCCACCTATGTCGAAGCTCCCTGGGGAGGCTACAAACAATCCGGCTTCGGCCGCGAACTCGGCCCTTGGGGCATCGAAGAATATCTGGAGACCAAACAGGTCTACATCAATCTCAACGAGCAACCGATTGGCTGGTATTGAGAATCGCTGGTTGATAGCTTTACCGCCGGCCCGCATGACGTGATTTTCCCGGCGCCCGGCCCAGGCCGGTGTACACTGTTGGCGCACCATCGGTGCCCGCCGTCCCGATGTCCCCCTGCGACGGTTCCAGTCTTATGCACAGTGCCACCCAAGCCGAGGGCCCCACCGACTCTGTTCATCGCGCGATTGGCTTCTCTGTGCTCTGCACGGTTCTGTCCATTTGCCTTCTGCTCAGCCCACCCCAGACGTGTGCGCAATCGCCAGCCCCGCCCCCGCCCGCCCCTCAGCCTGAAACCAGCCAGGTCAGGGCGGAACTCACCTCCCACGACGAACCCGCCGCATTCAAAGTCAACGTCAAATTAGTCGTCGTTCGCGCCGTGGTGCGCGAGGCTCAAGGACACGCCATCGGCAACCTTCGCAAGGAAGATTTCCAAATCTTCGATAAAGGAAAGCCGCAGGTCATCACCCAGTTCGAAGTGGAACAGCCCGGCAGCCTCACAGCGAAGGCCCGGCAAAAATCAGAGGAGAACTCCACCGACGTGCCCGTCGATGCTGCCTCTCCCATGGTCCCCAGCGCCGTCCCCGAGCGCTTTGTGGCCTATGTTTTCGATGATGTCCACCTTGCATTCGGCGATCTCGCCCAGGTTCGGCAAGCCGCCGAGCGTCACTTCGCCACGCTGCGGCCCACCGACCGCGCCGCCATCTTCACCACCTCCGGCCTTAAGCCGCTCGACTTCACCGACGATCGCGCTCAATTGCGCGCCGCCCTGAATGATCTTCGCCCCAACCCGGTCGCCGGCAATCCCACACAACAGTGTCCCGACATCGGTTACTACCAGGCCGATCAGATCATCAATAAGAACGATCCCATCGCTCTTCAGGTTGCTCTGCAGGAAGCGGCCGTCTGCCAACCTCCCGTCAAGGGCGTGACGTTGAACGTCACCGCCGAAGTTAACGCCATTAGTCAGGAAGTGCTCAACGCTGGAGAGCACGAAAGCCACATCGCTCTCAATTCACTGGCCGCCGTGGTTCAGCATCTCTCCTATATGCCCGGCCAGCGCGCCGTCGTTCTGGTTTCGCCGGGATTCATCGCTCCCGAGCTGCAATATGAATACAACCAGCTGATCGATCGCGCCGTACGCTCTGAGGTCATTATCAACACGCTCGATGCCCGCGGCTTGTACGTTCCCGCCGCATTTGCCGATGCCAGTCGAAACCCGGCCGGCATTGTCGCCGCCGGTCCGGCGGCTCTAGGGCAAAAGTCGTTGATCGAAAATGCTGCCGCCTCCGCCCAGGCCGACCTTCTCGCCATCTTGTCCGACAGCACCGGTGGCGTCTTCTTTCACAATAACAACGATTTCGACGAAGGCTTTCGCCGCGTCGCCGAGACGCCAGAGTTCTCCTACGCGCTGGCTTTCGTCCCCCAGAACCTCAAACTTGACGGCAGCTTTCACACCCTCAAAATTAAGCTCAACAGCTCTCAAAAGCTGGTCCTGCAATCGCGTCGTGGCTACTACGCGCCGAAAAATTCTCCCAATCCTGATGAGCAGGCCGAAGAAGAAATCGAAGATGAAACCTTTTCCCAGGAACTGTTGCACAATCTTCCCGTCAAACTGCACACACAATTTTTCAAAGCCAGCGACGAAGACGCCAAACTGGTTGTTC
The DNA here is from genome assembly GCA_963818935.1 of uncultured Acidobacteriaceae bacterium. Classification (GTDB taxonomy): domain Bacteria; phylum Acidobacteriota; class Terriglobia; order Terriglobales; family Acidobacteriaceae; genus Sulfotelmatobacter. The sequence continues at coordinate 13,280 of CAWFUK010000090.1, read as the reverse complement.
TAGCTCATATTGACGTTCAGCATTTGCACTTTCGAAAAGCCGATGGCAGAAACAACAACGTCCTCACCTGCGTCTCCGCTTTATTTAATCGCAATGGAAGCTTTCTGCAAGGGACGCAAAAGGTCGTTACCATGCATTGGAAGGATGACACGCTGGAGCATAAGCTGGGCTCCGGTATCACGCTCAAGACCAGCTTCGACGTCAAGCCCGGAACCTATCTGGTCCGCCTGGTGGTAAGGGACGCGGAAGCGCAAATGATGTCCGCGGAAAATGGCACGGTCGAGATTCGCTAAGCAAAGAGATTCGTTAACTTGGAGGTTCCCATGCGCAATCGCCGGCTGGTTCTTCTGATCGGCCTGATCGCTCTGAGTTTTGGCTGGATATTCTACGAACTGAACGGTCACCCCGTCGCCCATGCCCAACAGCCCGCCGCCGAACCTCAGTCCAGCCCCGGCGTACTTCATGTAGAAACGCGGGAAGTTCTTGTCGACTCGGTGGTCACCGACAAAAAAGGAAACTACATTCGCGATCTCGCCAAGCAAGACTTCAAGGTTTGGGAAGATGGCAAAGAGCAAACCGTCACCAGTTTTGCTTTTGAGGAAAACGACGGTTCTCCAACCAATCAAAAGCCGCGCTACATGGTCCTGTTTTTTGATAACTCCACCATGAATGCCGCCGATCAAGCCCAGGCGCGAATCGCTGCCGGAAAATTTATCGACGCCAATGCCGGCCCCAACCGGTTGATTGCGGTTGCCGATTTCGATGGCAGCGTTCAAATCTCCCAGGATTTCACCGCCAACGTCGAGTGGTTGAAAAAAGCGGTCGAGAATCTGCGCGGATCTTCTGTGAACCCCAATGCGCCGCTGCAGGCGTCTCTCGGTCCTCCGGACATGGTTCCGTATCTCGGTAACGCCGAATCTGACTTCGGCGTCCACAGCGTGTTGCTGGCATTGCGCAGCCTCGCCAAGAGCCTTGCTGCAGTGCCCGGTCGTAAAAACCTGGTGATGCTGACTTCTGGCTTTACCATGACTCCGGAATTTCAGTCAGAACTAACCGCTGTCATCGACGCCTGCAACAAATCGAATGTTGCTGTTTATCCCATCGACGTTCGCGGACTACTTGCTCCCGATTTGTCGACTCCGCGGCAAGGTCCTCACAGCCGCAATAATAATGTCTGGCCTTCCATTCATAACCAGTCCGCTTCGCTAGTCCCCGCGGCGCTTCACTATCAAAGCACGCATTCGCAGGCGATCCTCAAGTTGGCTGCCTTCGCCGAACCCGCAGTTGCGCTTGATCCGCAGCATGGTGGCGGAGGCGGCGGTGGTGGCGGAGGTCACGGCGGCGGCGGTACGGGCGGCGGAGGCCATGGCGGCGGCGGTACAGGCGGAGGTGGCACCACTGGCGGTGGAACCACCGGCGGCGGAGGCAAAACCGGTGGCGGCGGCGGAACCGTCTCCAACACTGGTCTTTACAACACCTACAATCAGCCTCGCCAGATTGTTCCCCCATTTCCAACCAGTGCAGCGACCAACCAGCAAGTGCTCTATCAACTCGCCGATGGTACCGGCGGATTTGTCATCGTCAACACCAACGATTTATTGGCCGGTCTGGAAAAAATAGCCAAAGACCAGAACCAATACTATCTGCTGGGTTACAAGCCGGCGAACTCGGCGGAAAACAGTTGCCACACACTGCGCGTGAAGGTTGAGCGCTCCGGGACCGTAGTCCGCGCCCGCACCGGCTATTGCAACTCGAGACCGGTAGATTTTCTTGCAGGTAATTCCATCGAGAAAGATCTGGAGACTCGCGCCGCCGGTGAAATGAAGAGCAATGTCACCGCCGTGATGCAGGCGCCCTTCTTCTACACTTCGCCGAACACAGCTCAGATCCATCTCGCGCTCAAGATCCCTTCGAACGCTCTGAAGTTCGAAAAAGTAAAAGGGAAAGAACACGCGGCCTTGAACATTCTAGGCATTGCCTACAAGCCCGACTCCTCCATCGCCGCCCGTTTCAGCGATACCGTCAACTTGGATTTCGAAAGCAAAAAAGAAGTCGAAGAATTCCAGAAACAGCCTTTTCACTACGAAAATCAGTTTGGCATCGCCTCCGGTCAGTACAGCCTGCGAGTGGTTTTCAGCTCCGGCAATGAAAGTTTCGGCAAACTTGAAATGCCGCTCGCGATCGACCCCTATGGCAATCAGCAATTTAGTATCAGCGCCGTCGCTCTCAGCAACAGCATGCGCCCGGCCTCAGCCATCGCCGCCGATCTCGATGGCGAACTGCTTGAGGACCGCACTCCTTTAGTGGTCCAGGGAGTGCAGGTTTCGCCCTCCGCCTCCAACCGCTTTAAGAAGACAGATACGGCTGGGCTCTACGCCGAGATTTATGAGCCACTGCTGAAAGGTCCGAACCCGCCAACCGTTGCCTTCGAGATGAAAGTCGTCGACCGCAAAAGCGGGCAGGAGAAAACCACCGTTCGTGAGAAAGCTCCTCTGGGCAAAGCGGGAGACCCTGTCGTTCCCATCGGCGTGAAATTGCCCCTCGCCACGCTTGACCCCGGCTCCTATCGCGTAACCCTGCGCGCCGCCGAGTTACTCCCCGGCAATACGCTAGGCCATGTCAGTACGACTCGCACGGTGGATTTTGTCGTGGAATGAGGCGTGCCCCCGCCGGTTCCACCACTCGACCCGCAAGCGGCGATTCGCATATCATTGAACCATGCATCTTAAGAAGGGAGTCGGAGTCATCGGCCTGTTCGCGGGGCCTCCTCGATGATCATCACTCGAAGCCCGCTGAGAATCTGTCTTGGCGGCGGCGGTACCGACCTTCCTTCCTATTACCGGCAGCATACCGGTTTTGTCATCTCCGGCGCGATTCAGCGCTATGTATACATCACCATCAACGAAGCGTTTCGTCCCCGCATTATTGTGAAATATTCCAGGTTCGAAGAAGTGGACCGCGTCGAAGAAATCCAGCATCCCATCATTCGTGAAGCCCTGAAATTAACCGGCGTCACCGGCCCCTACCTCGAAATTGTCAGCCTCTCCGACATTCCCGCCGGAACCGGAATGGGTTCCTCCGGCAGCTTCACCACCGCGCTGCTCTCCGCTCTTCACACGCTGAAGCGCGATTTCATTCCCCCGCGAGAACTGGCCGAGCAGGCATGCCACATCGAACTAAAATTGCTCAACGAGCCCATCGGCAAGCAAGATCAATACATCGCCGCTTTTGGCGGCATCACTTGCTTCGAATTTCTTCCCGATGATCGCGTGATCGTCGAGCCTTTGAAGATTCCGGCTGAGACTCTTGCCAACCTCGAAGATGGCCTTCTTTTATTCTTTACCGGAAGTTCGCGCAACGCATCCGATATTCTTCGCGACCAGGATTCGAGAACGAAGCAAAATAACTCCGAGATGATCGACAACCTTCACTTCACCAAGCAACTGGGCATCGAAAGCCGAGATGCTCTGCTGGCAGGTGATTTGAAAAAGTTCGCCGACTTGATGAACGTCCATTGGGACCACAAAAAGAAGCGATCTCCCGGCATGAGCAGCGGCGAGATTGATCGGCTCTACGAACTCGCCCGCGCCAACGGCGCTCTCGGAGGCAAACTCATCGGCGCTGGCGGCGGCGGCTTCCTTATGTTTTATACGGAAGAAAAGAGCCGCCTGCGTGGAGTCATGCGCCGCGCTGGTCTGCGCGAAGTCCGCATGCAATTCGATTTTGCCGGAACCTCAGTGGTGGCGCATTCTTAGGGGAACTCCAATCGACGCACTCATGCCAACTGTAGCCATTCTCGCTGGAGGCCAAGCCACCCGCTTGCGTCCTCTGACCGAGACCGTCCCCAAGTCGCTGCTCGAATTAAATGGCGAGCCCTTCGTCGTGCATCAACTCCGCCTGCTGCGTTCCAACGGAATCCGGCGCGTCATGCTCTGCGTGGGTCATCTCGGCCAGATGATTCAACATGTCATCGGCACCGGCTCCAGCCTGGGCCTTCAGGTAGACTATTCGTTTGACGGGCCCATCTTATTGGGCACCGCAGGCGCGATCAAAAATGCGTTACCCAGGCTGGGCGAATCTTTTTTCGTCATGTACGGCGATTCCTATCTTCCGTGCGACTACGCAGCCATCGCCCAAAGCTTCGAGTCCGCAAACGCATTAGGAATGATGACCGTCTTCCGCAACGAAGGGAAGTGGGACACCAGCAACGTCGAGTTCGAAGCGGGGGAACTCGGAGACAACTCCGGAGGAAAAATTCTCGCCTATAGCAAAACCAACCGAACTCCCCGTATGCGCTACATCGACTACGGCCTCGGAATGTTTTGCGCTCCGGCCTTCGACCTCGTACCGACTGGAAAGGCTTTTGATCTTGCCGAACTCTACGCTGATCTGCTGCAACGCAATCAACTGGCGGCATTCGAGGTCCGCGAGCGCTTCTATGAAATCGGTTCTCCCGAAGGACTGCGCGAAACCGCCGAGTATCTCACCATGCAAAATCCGGCCTCCAAGAAAGTAAATCAAGCACAATGAACAGCAAGAACACCTTCGCGCAAAGCTTTCTGGCGGAAGCCAAAGAAGTGATCGACCGTCTGGATGCTTCCCGCATTGAGGCTGCAGCTTCCTTGCTCTGCAGCGTGCGAGCCGTGGGAGGACGCCTGTTTATTCTCGGTGTCGGAGGTAGCGCCGCCAACGCTTCTCACGCAGTCAACGATTTCCGAAAGATCGCAGGCATCGAGGCCTACGCTCCCACTGACAACGTTTCGGAGCTAACCGCGCGAGTGAACGACGAAGGCTGGTCCACTGTGTTCGAAAGCTGGCTGCGCGTCAGCCGCTTGCGCGCCAACGATCTTGTACTCGTGTTCTCCGTCGGCGGTGGCGATCTGGAAAAAAATGTCAGCCCCAACCTCGTCGCCGCTCTGCAATATGCAAAAACAGTGGGCGCAAAAATCCTGGGCATCGTCGGCCGCGACGGCGGCTTCACCGCTAAAGTCGCCGACGTCTGCATCGTGATTCCCACCGTCAATCCCGCCCACATCACCCCCCACACCGAAGCCTTCCAGGCCGTTGTCTGGCATCTCCTGGTTTCGCATCCCGCAGTCAAACAGCAGCAAACGAAATGGGAATCCACCGCAACCGTTGGCCGTCCAGCCGTCTTCCTCGATCGCGATGGCGTTCTGAACCGCGCCGTAGTCCGCCATGGCAAGCCGCTTCCCCCCACCAGCCTCGACGAATTAGAAATCCTTCCCGGAACTGCTTCATCTTTGCTCGACCTGAAGGCTCACGGCTTCGATCTCTACGTGATTACGAATCAGCCGGATGTCGCCCGCGGCACCCGAACCCGCGAATCTATCGAAGCCATTCATCGCCAGCTTGCCTCCGCCCTCCCCATCGACGCTATCTTCGTCTGTTATCATGATGATAAGGATGATTGCGATTGCCGCAAGCCCAGGCCGGGTCTTATTCTCGAGGCTCAGCGCAAGCACAATATCGACTTGGGGCGCAGTTTTTTTGTGGGGGATCGCTGGCGCGACATCGATGCCGGCCACGCGACAGGTTGCAAAACAATTTTGATCGACTACGGCTACGACGAACACAAGTCGGCGCTACCTCCTGATGCCGTCGTAAAATCGTTGCGCGAAGCTGCCGACTGGATCATTTGCTCGACTTTGAAGGGAACAACTAATGAAGTCCGTCTCTGACTTGAAGGTCAAGGTGTTCGCCGATGGCGCCGACAAAGCTAGCATGCTCGAGCTCTCGCGCCAGCCCTACATCAAGGGTTTCACCACCAATCCCACGCTCATGCGCAAGGCGGGCGTCAAGGATTACGAAGAGTTCGCCCGTGACGTTCTGCAACACATCACCGACCGCCCCATCTCCTTCGAAGTCTTTGCCGACGATGAACCTGAAATGCAGCGCCAGGCCCACAAGATCGCCGGCTGGGCCCCGAACGTCTATGTAAAGATTCCGGTGACCAACACCCGCCGCGAGCCCATGTATAAGCTGATCCAGCGCCTGAGCGCTGACGGCATTCAGGTCAATGCCACCGCGCTGCTCGCCGTCGATCAGGTCCGCCATGTCGCGCAAGCCCTGCGCGGCGGCGCGCCGTCATCCATCTCAATCTTTGCTGGACGGGTGGCCGATACCGGCCGTGACCCCGTTCCCATCATGAAAGCCGCGCTCGAAATCATGGCTCCGCAGCCCAACTGCGAACTCGTCTGGGCCAGCCCGCGCGAACTTCTCAACATTTTTCAGGCCGACGAAATTGGCTGCCACATCATTACCGTGACCTCCGACCTGCTCAAGAAGGTCAACCTCATCGGAAAAGACTTGCACGATTTCTCCCTGGAGACCGTGCAGATGTTCCATGACGACGCAGCCCGCTCCGGCTACACGCTCGAGCCCAAGCCCGCAGTTGCTTATTCTTTGTAAGCTTGAACACCTGCCGACGCGAGTAGCTTAGCTATTGCAGGCTAAGTTCGATCTCATTTTTCTTGCCGAAGTTGATTTGCAGCAGAGCTTCTTTGCCGCTGGCAAACTCGCCCTCAATCGTCCCCGATTGGTCGTAGGACTCCGCTTCAGACGCCACCTGCACTTTGACCTGATGTTTTCCCGCAGCGATTTGCATGGCGTGGAATTCATGGCCTTGTACGTGATGAAAGACGACCAGCTGCTTCTTATCAGTTCCTTCCAATTCGTGCGTGTAGGTCAGTTGATCATCCACCCAAATCGAAAGATGTGCCTGACTGAATTTGTGGGTAACTTCGATCTCCAGCGTGGCCGGGGGCGCTGGCGGCGCTGGCGCGCTCGTAACCGTAGCCTTCGCAGCCATTGCGGCGGTGACATGAGCATGTTGTAGCGACATCGTTTTGAGCGTCGCGACTGCGGGACGCGTAAGGTGAACGGCTGCCGTCGTCTCCCAGCGGCCGTCGTTGGCGCGCTTTCTGTCGGCGGTGTTGAGGTTGAGTCAATCGAAGGCATTGCCGCCGTTGTAGCTGGGAGCGTTGCATTTGCCGCAGTCGCCGGCGGTGCTGCTTCGGAAGAGGCCGTCTTTGCCGGGATCGACGCCGGCGTTACCACTGTGGGCGCTGCCACCGACGACGTTGTTTTGTGTCGAAGAGCATAGCTCAAACCAATTCCCGCCAGCAGAACACTGCCCAAAATCACCGCCGCGACGAGCGACATATCCATTTTTCTCGTCGGCTTCTTCTGCGCCGCCTTACTTGCCGCCGCCGTTGCGGGATTGGCGTTTGATGGAACTGCCTTTGTGCCCCGGCCACCTGCGGACCTGGCTCCTCTTATTCCGGCGGTTTGTGCCGCAATCTCAGCCACCTGCGAGACCACCTCAGAAACCGTCCGGCCCTGCAACAGTTGGCGAACGTCGTACGCCATCTCCGACCCGCGCTGGTAGCGCATCGCCGGGTCTTTCGCCATAGCTCGCGCGAGGATGATATCCAACCCCGGCGGCAAATCGGCATCCAGAACCGTCACTGGTATCGGCTCCCGATTCACGACTTTGAACGAGACGGTCAGCGCGCTATTGCCTTGAAACGGTCTGTAACCAGTCAACATCGTGTATAAGATGACGCCCAGAGAAAATAAATCCGACCGCCCATCCACCTTGCCTTCACTCAGTTGTTCGGGCGACATGTAAGCGGGTGTACCCACCGTGCAGCCTGCCAGAGTGAGGTTGGCGAGGTTGAGCTTGGCTACGCCGAAGTCGGCGATCTTCGCATGACCACCCTGCGTAATCAGAATGTTCGCCGGCTTCAGGTCGCGATGCACCACTCCCAAACTGTGCGCACAATCCAGCGCCTCCGCCAGTTCCAGAGTCAATTGCAGGGCCTGGTCGAGATGCAGGGCGTGGTCTCCCTCCGCGAGCAGCTTGGCCAGCGTGGGGCCGTCTACCAACTCCATGACGATATACGGAGCACGCGTTTCCGGCTCTTCGCCGACATCAAAGATGGTTACGATTCCCGGATGCGACAGCCGTCCCGCCGCTTCCGCCTCGCGATAGAATCGTTCGCGAAATTCCCGCTCATCTTCGGGTGGCTGGCCGGCCAGCGAAATTGTTTTTACCGCGACCTCGCGGTTGATTTTGGGGTCGCGCGCTTTGTAAACCACGCCCATCGCTCCTCGGCCCAACTCACCGAGGATTTCATAACGGCCAAAACAACCGCGCTTTAGCTCATCCATCCCTTTTCCCCTGTTACGTGGTCCCGCGCGTAGGCCTCATTGCACAGAGCGGTGTGCCGTCCCGAATCAGGACGAGGCCGTGTTTTTCATTCTCCACGCGACTGCGATTGCGCAACAGGTTACAGGGGTAACTTTCGGAGAAAAGCCGAAGGTGAATTTAGTACATAGTCAAGGTGAATTTCAGACAATACCAGCGCACTTAATATCCCCGAATGTCTTATCCCGGATATCGTCCCGTGATGTAGCCTTCCAACTCCTGAATGGTGCGCGCCTGGTCAGACACAATCCACTTCACCAGATCGCCCAGCGAAACTACGCCAACGATCTTGTCCCCTTCTCCGATCACCGGAAGATGCCGAAAGCGGTGCCTGGTCATGATGGTCATGCATTCATCGACCGTCTGGCGCGGAGTCACAAACACGACCGGCGAAGTCATAATGTCTCGCACCGGAGTTTCTTTCGACGAGTGCCCTTTGAGAATCACCTTGCGTGCGTAATCTCGCTCCGACAATATTCCCACCAGCTTGCCTTCCGAAATCACCAGCAACGCGCCGACGCTTTCCACCGCCATCCTCTCGATCGCGTGATAAACCGACTCCTCGGGCGTAACGGAGAGAACCCGGCCGTTCTCCTTGGTCTTCAGCACCAGGTCGATCGTATCCGTAAGTTTCATGAGGGGCTCCTCTTGAACCGGCGAGAATTATACGCCTCACGGTTTCCCGGCCAATAGATGAGTTCCCCGATGCGGCACTTCCTGCGCGCACGCAATCCCAGAGAGCTTCCACTGCCAACATCGATCCTCACTACCCGCTCTCGACTGCAGGTGACCTTGGTAATCACAATCGAACTCCTGCTCGTTCCAACCTCGCAGATCTTCAACTGGTTCACGCACCTTTGTAATTCGCGACTGCAACCACACACAACTAAACTCCGATGCGGGGGTTTGATTCCACATGATCAACCAAATCAAGAACTCGCTCTTAGTCCTTGCAGTGGCTGGCCTTATGTTTGTTGGCGTCGCCTCTGCTCATGCCCAAGACAGCAACACAGCCGGCGCAGGCCCGGGACAAGTCGATCCCGGTCATCCTCGCGTTAACCAAGTCAATGGCCGCGAGCAGAACCAGCAGGATCGCATCGCCAATGGCGAAAAGAACGGTACTTTGACCCCGGGGCAGGCTTCTCATCTGGAAAATCGCGAGCAGCACATCGACAACCAGGAAAAAGCCGACATGGCCGCTCACAATGGTCACCTGACCAAAGCCGAGCAGAAGCAGCTCAACAAAGAACAGAACAAAACCAGCAAGCAGATTTACAAAGACAAGCATTCCGGAAAGTAACTTGAGTCTCTAGCTTCCAGGTACAGACTTAGCAGGGTGCTGAAGAACTCCGATTGGGTCAGGTTTTGGGAAGGGCACGACTTCAGTCGTGCCGTTAAGTCCCTCAATACCAATCGCGCTTCAGCGCCTGCGGGCCGCTTTCGGCATCACCAGCCTGTTAGTCAAGAGAGGGAAAGCTACCCAGCACCGGCAGCCTGTCGCACAAAAGTCGAGAACGAAGCCGCCGGTGGTTGCGGCTTTTTTCTTTTTCCAATAATTTTTTCGATTCGATTCCGCTACGGAAAACCCGTCGTTGCATCCTGACGCGAAGTCAACCTCCCGCCTTATTTACAGTCCCTCCCACTCCTCGATACTGGCTTTACCGTATTTCCATCCAATCCGTGTGTTCCGCATGATGGCAATCGCAAAGTGATCCAAATGAACGAGCCCATCGCCGATCCCACGCAACTTGCAATTTGTCCGATCTGCCAAAAACCCTGTCCTCTGGAAGAGTGCGTAACCGACTCCAGAGGCCGAGCCATGCACAAGGCATGCTATCGGGAAGGTCTCATCAACGGCCGCGAGTTCCTGTGAGAAGCTTCGCTCCCAACTTACGGCACCATGCGCCTCTGATCGTTGTTCATCTCATCGGGCCATGACCGCCTTTACGGTTTTCCGGATTCCCGGTCGCAGCTTGCGCTTTTCGTCTCACTCCTGTCTATAATGGCGAGGCATATCGCGGCCTCGGTCTCTCCGGCGGGAACGCTGCTCTTCCCAGCTCCGATCGCTCCGCGCGGTGGCTAATTCACACGGTGCTTGAGGCGTGGAAGAAGTGTCTGTCGACTGCATGACCCTGAAACCCGGAATCGATGTAGCTGGCCTCAGCGATGTCGGCTGCCAGCGCGAAAACAATGAGGACTCCTACCTCTACTGGGAACCCGCCGACGATGCGGAATTCCGCCGCAAAGGCCGCCTCGCCATTATTGCCGACGGCATGGGTGGCCACGAAGGCGGCCAGGAAGCCAGCCGCATGGCGGTCGAAACCGTGCGCGAAGTCTACGACCAGATTGTTCACCAGGATCCGCAAGCTGCGTTATTCGAATCGTTTGCCGCCGCTCACACCCGTATTCAGGAATATGCCGAGCGCCATCCCGCGCTTCATGGCATGGGCACTACCTGTACCGCGCTGGTGGTGCGTGGGCGGGAGCTTTATTTTGCCCATGTCGGAGACAGCCGCCTCTATCTGGTTCGCAATTCCAGCATCCGCCGCTTGACCCGCGATCACTCCTACGTGGGCCGGCTGGTCGAAAGCGGCATCGTCCGCGCCGAGGATGCCGAAAAGCACCCCCAGCGCCATATTCTCACCGCCGCCTTGGGCGCGGGCCGGGACGTGGCCGTCGACGGCGCCGAACCGGGTACCCTCTTGCAGCCGGGCGACGACCTTCTGCTCTGCACCGACGGCCTGTGGAGCGTTGTGACCGAGGAAGAACTCGAACGCTCCGTCACCGCCAATTCTCCAGCCCAATGTTGTGCCGCCTTGGTCTCGCTAGCCCGTCAACGCGGAGGCCCGGACAACATCACCCTCCAGATCCTCCGCCTCAGCCCCGACTCCCATCCCTAGCATCCGCCCCCAGCAGATTTGTGCCCTTGCGCGGCGAGATCGGTATCAGGCACGCCTTTATGCCTGTCGCCTGTGGCCTGACCCTCCCCCTTTCGACGCTGCGCCTTCTCCAATTCCATCCTCCGTCTCGGCACAATTCCTTTCCTGAAACGCGCAACAACCTGCATACCCAAGTCTCGACCAAACCCTCCATAGACGCCCTAAATGCTGCAAACGCACGGCCTAAGACCCTCGCCGGGAAGGGAACTCCACTTGCTATGTCGGCTATGTGAATAAAGTCTAGTACTACGATGGACTTTATGGCATAATCGCTCGCTATGAAAATCTCTCAAAAAGGTCTCTACGCTCTGCAGGCTATGATGATGCTCGCCCGCCGATATAACCAGGGCGCCATCAAGATCCGCGAGGTCGCCTACGAGGAAGATCTGCCGGAGAAATTTCTCGAACTGATCCTCCTCGAACTGAAGAACGCGCGCATGGTGGAAAGCGTCCGTGGCGCCAAGGGCGGCTACCAGTTGCGCCGCCATCCTTCAGAGATACGCCTAAGCGAGATCATGCGTCTGATCGACGGCCCCTTGGCCCCATTCGCCGACGCCGAACAATTGCGTGTCCTCATCGGCCGCGATGTGGCCCACCGTGCGCTGTACCAGGTTTTTCTGGACGTGCGCGATGCCGCCGCCAAAATCCTGGACAATACAACTCTGGCCGATTTGGTTTCCGGTACCTCGCCGCGTGGCGGCAAGGCCAGGCGCTCCACGAAGAAATCGCCTGCGAGTGTTTTGCCCATGGTTGTCGGAGGGCAAGGCAGTGACTAGGCGTTTCCTGATCCTGGCACTTGTTTTGGCGTGGACCAATTCTTTCCTGTGCGCCCAGGTCACCATCCGCGTGGGCGCCTTCCCTAATGTCACACATGCGCAGGCCATGGTGGGCAAGGCCAACGGCTGGTTCGACAAAGCCATGGGACCGCAGGTCAAAGTCCAGTGGACCAGCTTTAACGCCGGCCCAGCCGCCATTGAAGCCCTTTTCGGCGGCGCCATCGATATGACTTACGTAGGCCCCAATCCCGCAATCAACGGATACGTACGCTCCAATGGCGAGGCTCTACGAGTCGTAGCCGGTGCCGCCAGCGGTGGTGCATCCCTCGTCGTTCGCAACGACAGCGGCATTCAGAAGCCCGAGGATTTCCACGGCAAACGTGTGGCCTCGCCCCAATTCGGCAATACCCAGGATGTCGCCTTGCGCAACTGGCTCAAGAACCATGGCATGAGACCCATCGAGAAGGGCGGCGATGTGCAAATCATCCCCATGGCCAATCCCGATCAGCTCACCCTCTTTCTTAAGAAGCAACTGGACGCCGCCTGGGCACCCGAACCCTGGGCCACGCGCCTCATCCACGAAGGCAACGGCCGCCTCTTCCTCGACGAACGCACGCTCTGGCCCAACGGGCAATTCGTCATCGGATTGTTAGTCGTCAACACCAAATTTCTGCAAGGGCATACCGATCTAATCAAAAACTGGATCCGCGCCGAAGTCGACCTCACCGACTGGATCAGCGCCCATCCCGCAGAAGCCAAGAAACTTTTGAACCAGCAGATTCTGAAAGAGACCGGTAAGGCCCTCCCCCCTGTCGTTCTCGATGAGGCGTTCGACCGCATGCAGGTCACTTACGATCCGCTGCATAGCGCGCTTTTATCCGCAGCGCAGCAAGCCTTTGACGATGGATTTCTCGGGCGCCAGATGCCTGACCTCTCCCATCTTTACGACTTGTCGCTGCTGAATCAGGTCATGACAGAAAAGGGAAGGAAAGCTATCCAATGAGTACCAAAGCGCACAATTTTCCCCCGCCGCCGGTGCCGATCAGTCCTCCCCCCACTCGCGTCGGAGGCAGCCGGGCGAAGTCCGGGATATCCACCATTCTGCGCCCGCATCACGCCATTTCCCCCGGCGCCCCCAAGGTAGCCCTGAGCGACATCTGCTTGAGTTACCGCACGCGCACCGGCGAACGCCTGCTGGCCCTCGACCACATTAACTTGCAAATTGCAGCCGGCGAATTCCTCTGCATCGTCGGTCCCTCCGGTTGCGGCAAGTCGACTCTGCTGCATCTCATCGCCGGCCTGCACCAGCAGATTTCCGGCCAGATTCTGGTCGAT
>CAWFUK010000089.1:0-7379 GCA_963818935.1 uncultured Acidobacteriaceae bacterium | reverse complement strand
TGCATATTTGTGTAATTACCGATCATATTGGAGAAATACAAAAAATTTATTTTTGCAGAATTTAAATAATCCCATAATTTACGAATGTGTATAATCACACATTACATTAACCATCCAGTAATGGTAATAGTCATAGTTTGACTGTTATTTAGTCTTGCTCACCCATATCCCCCGCTTCCTTGCACTTTGTGCAAGGATTCGTATGCCTCCCTCCGGTAACACTTCTTTGTGGCATATGAACACTTGTTACCTCTCCTCTTTAGCTACTGGGTTGAGGCTTCACCCATATCAAAGAGCAAAAGATCTCTGCGAGCAGAAGGAAGATAGCCTTTAGTTCCGCGAAGAACACAATCCCGCCAATCCCAAAATTCACTTCGAAACCACGGGACCGGAAATCTGGGATGACACCGACGGCCGCGTGGATTTCCTGATCTCAGGCGTAGGCACCGGCGGCACCATCACCGGCGTCAGTGAGTACATCAAGCCCAAAAAGCCATCGTTCAAGGCGATTGCCGTCGAGCCGGCGGAAAGTCCCGTGCTCTCTGGCGGCAAGCCCGCGCCCCACAAAATCCAGGGGATTGGCGCAGGTTTCGTGCCCAGCATTTTGCGCCGCGACTACGTCGACGAGGTCATCACGGTTTCCAACGAGGATGCCATTCGCATGGCCCGCCGTCTACCTCTCGAAGAGGGTCTGCTGGTGGGAATATCCTCGGGCGCGGCCGTCAGCGCCGCTGTACAGGTGGCGCGGCGAAAAGAAAATGTAGGCAAGCTGATCGTCGTGGTCCTGCCGTCTTTCGGAGAACGCTACTTGAGCACAGTGCTCTTCGAAGAACTTCGGGCCAAGGCGCAGCAGATTCCTACCTCGACGATTCCGGCTTGATTCGCATCGGTCGTGGTATCGGTGATCGCCCGTGGTTCGTATCAGGGCACGCATTCATGCGTGTCGCAATGACTTACTCATTGAGCCCTCCAAAAGCCCTTGTCATCCCGACCGAAGCTTCCTGACCGAAGGGAGGGAAGCGCAGTGGAGGGACCTGCTGTGAGCCTGCCGAGGAGAGGCTTGCTGTCTCTAAGTCGTGCCGTTAAGTCCTCCAACCCCAACCGCGCTTCAGCGCCTGCGGGCTCCTTTCGTCATCAGCAGCGAGTTTTTCAGCAGCCTGCTAAAGTATCGCCCGCGCCGTTCGCTGCCTTACAAGTGGAAATCTCTGTGCAAATCTGATTCGTCCGTGCCGATTTTTCGCTCTTCCTCAAAACTCGCGGGTGTATGATTATTTTCCAATAACCTGAAAAGAGTCTTGGATGTTTCGCACCGTGACTGTCGCCGTGCGGCCGTCGGGCACAGGCACGGCGCAGGCATCACATCGGCAGCGCGAAGGGGAGAATGTCATGCAAGTGAGTCAGTCATCCAGCGAAGATCCGCGTCTGGCGGCCAGCGCGAAGAAAGCCTATGAAAAACCAGCTTTTCGCTTCGAGAATGTATTCGTAACCTCGGCGCTTTCCTGCGGCAAGGTCAATCCCACGCAGCAGGGATGCGTTACGCTCACGAAGGTGTCATGAGCCAACCCGCGAGCGCATCCGCAAACATTTCCGACGCCGTGAAATGCGAGCTTGCGGATGAGGTTTTGCGCTCCTTCGGCACCCTTCGCTTCGCCGCGACTGGTTGGAGCATGCTGCCAACGATTTTCCCGGGTGACATTCTGGCCGTCGAACGCATCGGCGAACATCAAGTCAACCTCGGCGATGTCATTCTTACCCCTCGGGACGGCCGGCTCTGTGCCCATCGCGTGGTTGCCAAATCGGAGGATTGCAGCCCCTGCTGGCTTACCCAGGGCGACGCCATGGCCATTCCGGATCGCCCAGTCCAACCGAGTGAATTGCTCGGCCGCGTCGCGTATGTGACACGGAGAGGCAAGAGAATTGCCTTGCCAGCAAAATTGAGTGTGATCGAGAGTTTGATCGCCAGCTTAATTCGTCGCTCTTTTTTCGCGGCAAGAGTCCTGGTTTATCTGCGCAAAATTTATTTCCACAAAATCGATCCCAACAAATATCTCGCGAGCGCAGTTCACACTTCCAAGGAGTCTATTACTCCGTGCCAGGGCTAGCCACACAAGTTGAGCATTACAGCGTGGTGATCGCCATTGGCGGAGTTCCCGTCAGAGTAAACACCACCGATGCCAGTTTTCTCGAAATGCTGGAAAATCGCTACGCCGGTTTCCTGAGCCCGCAGGCGCACTCCGAATTCGAGTTCGAGGTCGATCTGGGACCAACTCCTTTCGCCAATCCCAACACGGATGTAAAAGTGACGCAGCGCTCCGGCAGTTGGCTGCTGCAGCGCGGTGATTTCCGCGCCGAGTGGGAACCTTCCAAAGGAAAGGGCCGAATTTGGCAGACCGCGAATCCGTATTCCATCGACGCCGTTCTGCGCATCGTGCACACCCTGATGCTAGCCCGGCAAGGCGGATTTCTTCTGCACTCGGCCAGCGCAATTCGTAACCGCAAGGCGTTCTTGTTCGCCGGAGTTTCGGGGGCAGGGAAGACTACAATCTCGCGCCTCGCCCCGCCTGACGCCACGCTTCTTACCGATGAGATTTCTTACGTGCGCAAGCAGGATGACAATTACGCGGCATTCGGCACGCCCTTCACCGGCGAGTTGGCGAAGCTGGGTGAAAACACCTCGGCGCCGGTCGCCGCGCTTTACTTGCTGGCGCAAGGTCCGGAGAACCGCATCGACCCGGTCGCTGCGTCCGACGCCGGACGCGAGCTTCTGGCCAACATGCTTTTTTTTGCCGAAGACGAGGAGTTTGTTCACCTCGCCTTTCAGGCGGCCTGCGACTTCGTCGATCGCGTGCCCATTTGCCGGCTGACTTTTGTGCCGGATGCGCGGGTCTGGGAGATGATTGGCTAAATGAGCAAAAAACTTTACCTCGCCCGCAGCCCCCGCATCGCGGCCCGCATGCTGGGAGAAGAAATGCTGGTCATGGCCGGCCAGGGGTCCACGCTGTTTACCTTGAACCCGACGGCAACCATCCTATGGCAAGCGGCCGATGGCGTCACCCCGCTCGACCAGATTGTCGAAAGCAAAATTTGCTCTGAGTTCGAAGTACAGCCTGAGGAAGCGATCCGTGATGCTGAAGCGCTAGCCGCAGACCTCGCCAAGCACGGCATTTTGCTGCTCTCGCCAGAGCCAATTGCCCAAGTCAACTCATCCTCACCGGTGACGCGATGAGCGCCCTGTTGCAGGAGATGAGCGAACGGGCGTTGCGCTTGGGCGTTCCTCTCAGCGCGCAGCTTGATCTTACTTATCGCTGCAACGAGCAGTGCGTTCACTGCTATCTTGATCACGACGATCACGGCGAAATGACTACCGCCGAGATTAAGCATCTGCTCAAGGAAATGGCCGACGCGGGTGTATTTATTCTGACCTTAAGCGGCGGCGAAATTTTCCTGCGCAAAGATTTCTTCGAGATCCTCGAGTGCGCCCGTGCCCTGACCTTCTGCATCAAGCTCAAGACCAATGCCGTGATGATTCGCGAAGCGCAGGCCGCGCGCCTCCGCGATCTCGGCGTCGAGTCAATTCAAGTCAGTATTTATTCCCATCGTCCCGAGGTTCACGACGCCATCACCAAGCTGCCCGGCTCGCTGCGGCGATCCATTAACGCCATTCGCTTCCTGAAATCGCAAGGCCTGAAAGTCATCATGGCCAATGTGCTGATGACCGAAAACCTGCAGGACATTCACGCCACGCGCGCTCTGGCCGAGGAATTGGGAGCGGACTACACCCTCGATCCCACGGTGACGCCAATGATGGATGGCGACCGCTCAATTCTGAAATTGAATGCGGGCGACGCAGCTCTGCACAATCTTTTCCGCGACGAAAGCTTTGTCAGCGATGCCGATGAATTCTGCGCGACTCCGCCTGCTCCAGACGAAGAAAGTATGGCATCCCTGCCGTGCAGCGCGGGGCATACCGCGTGCTACGTTTCGCCTTACGGCGAGTTTTATCCCTGCGTGCAGTTTCCTCTGTCGTGCGGCAACGTGCGCCAGCAGCGCTTCGTCGATATCTGGCGCAACTCCGAGCGCTTGCAGGAAGTCCGCTCCATCCGTCTGCGCGATCTTTCCGGTTGTTCCTCGTGCGCTCACGGCTCGACCTGCTCCCGCTGTCCCGGGTTGGCCTTTCTGGAAGGAAATATGCGCGGGCCGTCGACCGCGGACTGCGAGAAATCTTTTGCGCGGACGGGAATTCCGTCAGTAAATTTGCTGGCGAAAAAAGATTTGGCCAAAACGATGCCGGCGCCTGCTCGCCTCATCCAGATTCAATTGGTGCCCGCCGTAACCGGTAGCAGGCTGGCAAACGTCGAGGCGCAAGAAGCTCTAGCTGCTGCAAATGTCCAGCCCGCGAATCTGACCAGTGAAGCTCTCGCCCTCTAGTGCCATGAGTCGGAACTTCTTTGAATAAAAGCGAACGGTCTTAAAAGGGCGCGGCTTCAGCCGCGCCGCAAAGCGTCCTTCAATACTGGGCTTGAGCCCCTGGGGTACGCAACCCTCACCTCATCGCCGTCGCCCGACTTAATCAACGAACTTCTGACTCAGGACGCTAGCTCCCGGATTGCAATTTTCTTCCCGTGACTCTTCCATCACCGTGCTCGGGCATGCGAAATTAGTACATGCCCCTGGTCGTTCGTCCCTCAAAAATCCATTCCGTCGGAGTGTTCACCAATACCCCCGTCCGCAAAGGCACGCGCCTCGTGGAATATAGCGGTCCGCGCCTTAGCCCGGAAAAAGCTAACCAGCTTTACGACGGCGCGCCTCGCACTTATCTCTATGGTCTGGAAGACGGCAAAACCGTCATCGATGGCGAAGGAATCGCCGCTTACCTGAACCATTCCTGCGACCCGAACTGTGAGATTGACGAAATTAAAGGCCGGGTTTGGATCTTCGCCATTCGCGATATCGCCGCCGGCGAAGAACTTCTCTGGGATTACAACCTTTACGACGACGAGGATCCCGCGCCCTGCTACTGCGGCTCGTCCCAATGCCGCGGCACGATGTATTCACGCGAGTGGATGGCCAAGCTGCGCCGCCGCGAAGCCCGGAAAAAAAAGAAACTGGAATCTACGAGGAATGGGAAGGGCACGGCTTCACGCCGTGCCAACTCGAGCGCAAAGCGATAGTGGCTGTTACGAGGCCGGAAAAATCCGCTCGCTAGAAGCCGGGAAAGGCACGAGTTTTGCTCGTGCCGCAAAACCTCCGGAAGGAATGCGCCTTCAGCCGCTGAGGTCGGCTTCCTTCCGCAAAGCGCATTCTACCTTGCCGTCACCAATTCATCCGCTTTCTGCCCGGGCAGGCTGATTCGATCGTCCTCGTCTTCTTTGGTCGCGGTGTGTGTCTTTGCCACCAGCATGTAAATCGACGGCACCACGAATAAAGTAAACGCGGTGCCGATGATCATGCCGCTGACCAGCATGATGCCGATGCTGTTCCGCGCTCCGGCGCCCGGCCCCTTCGCGAAAACCAGGGGGAAGTGTCCGAAAACGGTAGCCGCCGTGGTCATCAAGATGGGCCGCAATCGAGTGCCGGCTGCGCCGATGATCGCGTGAAGCTTGCTCACGCCGGTTTGCTGCAATTGGTTGGCGAATTCCACAATAAGAATTCCATTTTTCGCGATCAGGCCCACCAGCGTGATCAAGCCCACCTCGCTGTAAATGTTCAAAGTGGTGAAGCCCAGAAACGAGAACAACAGCGCGCCCGACATGGCCAGGGGAACAGAACCCGCTAGAATAATAAAAGGATCGCGGAAGCTCTCAAACTGCGCTGCCAGCACCAGGTAAATCAAAATCGCCGACAGCAGAAACGTTCCCAAAAACTTGCTGCCTTCTACCCGCAGCTGCCGCGATTCACCCGCGTAGTCGACCGTGAATCCCTGCGGCAAAACCTCTTTCGCGGTGTCTTCCAGAAACGTCAGCGCCTGGTCGAGGGGAATATTCGGCGGAATCACGCCCTGAATCCGCACCGCATTCAGTTGCTGAAATTTATTCAACGATCTCGGTTCCGTCGTCGTCTTTAGCGTCGCAAAAGTGGAAAGCGGCACCAACTTGTCCGCCGAACCCTTCACGTAAATCTGAGAAAGCTGGTCCGGCGTCAGCCGCTCCGCGCGCTCCACCTGCGGTATTACCTTGTAACTCCGCCCTTGAATGCTGAAGCGATTGACATAGTTTCCGCCCAGCATGGTGGCCAGATCCTGCCCCGCCTGGCTCAGGTCCACGCCTTGCGAGCGCAATTTATCGCGATCAAAAACCACTTCCGTTTGTGGCTGATCGAACTTCACATCCGTATCGAGAAAAATAAATTTGCCGCTGGCCATCGCCTTTTGCGTAATCTTCTCGGCTAGCTGGCTGACCTGCTGCGGCTCGGCGGCCGACACGATCACAAAGTCCACCGGAAAATTCCCGCCTCCGGGAAGCGGCGGAGGCGTCAATGGAATCACCCTCACTCCGGCAATCTGGTTCAGCTTCGTCGACGACTCCACCAGCAATTGTTGCGTGGTCTTTTTTCGCTGGCTCCAGGGCTTCGTCACCATGCCGGCGAAACCGCCGCTCGGAGTCGTGATCTGAAACGTACTCGCGGTCTCAGGGAACGAGTGGTAAACGTCATACACCTGCTGCGCGAAAAGATTCGTCTGATCCAGCGTGGAGTTCGGCGATGCCTGAATCACCCCGAAAACCACTCCCTGATCCTCCGTCGGCGCCAGTTCGTGCTGCGAGAACATGTAGAACGGCACCATCAGCAGCGCCACAATCACCCACAACGTCAGCACCACCGGCCGGTACTGCAAAGTTCCCGTCAGCAGCCGCGTATAAAATCTGCGCACCGCTTCGAAGTGCCGGTTCACCATCCCCGGAAAACCTTTTTCAGTGTCCCCCGCGCGCAGCAACTTCGAACTCATCATCGGCGACAAAGTCAGTGCCACGATGCCCGAAACCACCACCGCGCCCGCCAAGGTGAAGGCGAATTCCCGGAACAGCGCCCCCGTCAAGCCGCCTTGAATTCCGATCGGCGCGTACACCGCCGCCAGCGTGATGGTCATCGAGATGATCGGCCCCACCAGCTCCCGCGCCGCGTCCCGCGCCGCCACATATGGGCTCTTCCCCATATGCAGGTGCCGCTCCACGTTTTCCACCATCACGATCGCGTCGTCCACCACCAATCCCACCGAAAGCACAATCGCCAGCAAGGTCAGCAAGTTGATGGTGAAGCCGGCAATCAGCATCAGGAAAACCGCGCCAATCAACGACACCGGGATGGCCACAATCGGAATCAGCACCGAGCGGAACGAGCCCAGGAATAAAAAGATCACGATCACCACGATCAGCAGCGTTTCC
>CAWFUK010000088.1:0-35755 GCA_963818935.1 uncultured Acidobacteriaceae bacterium | reverse complement strand
GCAACAGTTTCGAACCATCAGGATCGGCAACGATAGCGTCCAGATGCAGTTTGCCCTCGCGCATCTCGGCAAACGCGCCGATTGGAACCTGGCAACCTCCACCAAGGCTGTTGAGTAGAGCCCGCTCGCAGCTGGTAGCCGCGCGAGCGGCGGGATCGTTCAGGAATTCAAGATGCTTACGAGTTGCAGCATCGCCTTTGCGAATTTCGATGCCGAGAGCACCCTGTCCGGCGGCCGGGCACATGATTTCTGCAGCGATGATCTGCTTGATCAACTCTGTCTTACCCAACCTCTTCAACCCTGCAGAAGCCAAAATGATGGCATCGTATTCGCCCTGTTCAAGCTTGCGCAGGCGCGTGTCGACATTGCCGCGCAGCGGATGAATATCGAGATCGGGACGAACCGCTTTCAGTTGCGCCTGCCGCCGAAGACTTCGAGGTGCCGACGAGGGCGCCGTGTGGCAACTCCTGAAAGCTCGAGAACCTGACCGAACAGAATGCGTCGCGAGGATCTTGCCTCTCGGTGATCGCCGCGATTTCGAATCCCGGCGGAAGTTCGGTGGGCAGATCCTTCAGCGAATGCACGGCGAGATCGACGCGGCCTGCGGCGAGGGCTTCTTCAATTTCTTTCGTGAACATCCCCTTCGTGCCGACCATCGCGAGCGCAACGTCAGTGATCTTGTCGCCGGTGGTATGAATAATTTCAATTTCCACTTCATGTCCGCGCGAACGAAGTAGAGCGGAGATGTGATTAGCCTGCCAAAGGGCAAGCTGGGAACCGCGAGAGCCGATGCGAAGTTGGGCCATTAGTGGCGCGTCTCCATTTCCTCTTTTTCCCTCTGCTTTGGCGCCACTGCTTCCTTGTCGTGCAAATTAAACAACCTTCGCACCACGTCAATGACAGTTGTCGCTTCCGATTCGCGCGCAGCCGTCTTCAGAGTCGTGATCGGAGTATGCATGACTTTGTTGATGATGCCGCGGGTCAGGGCTTCAACCGCCATTTCCTGCTCGGGAGTTAACGCGCCCATGCGTCCGCGCACGCGATCGATTTCCGCCTGACGTATGGTTTCCAGATGATCCTGCAACGACACAATCGTGGGCACAACATCCAGCGTTTGCAGGCGCGCCTCGAAGCGTTCGACCTCGCTGGTGATGATGGCTTCGGCCAATTCGGCCTCTTTGCGACGATCGGCGACGTGGCTGCTCACAGCCTGCTGCAAATCGTCGATGTCGTAGGCGAAGATGCCGTCGAGCTTCGCCATCTCGGGGGCAACATCGCGGGGCACGGCGATATCGATGAAGAACATTGGCTTATTCTTGCGGCGCGTAAGGAACTGCTCACCATGCTCTTTGCGGAAAATGGCGTGCGGCGCGCCCGTCGAGGTGATGACAATGTCAGCCTTGTCGCAAGAGTTATAAAGATCTTCAAACTTGATCGCCTGCCCGTTAAATCTTTGCGCCAAGCCAATCGCCCGTTCGTAGGTACGGTTAGCGACGAAGATCGATGCGCAGCCGTGAGCCATCAAGTGGCGGGCGGCGAGCTCGCTCATCTTTCCTGCGCCAACAATGAAAACGTTCTTGCCTTGCAGGGTGCCGAAAATCTTTTTCGCCAATTCCACGGCAACCGACGCAATGGAAACCGAAGACGAACCGACGGCAGTCTCTGTGCGCACTCGCTTGGCCACAGCGAATGCACGGGTAAAGAGCTGATCGAGCTGGCCGCGCACCGATCCGACCGCTCGGGCCGTAGCGTATGCCTCTTTCACCTGTCCAAGAATCTGGGCTTCGCCGACCACCATGGAATCCAAGCTGGAGGCGACACGGAAGAGATGCCGGACGGCGTCTTTGTCACGAAATTCGTAAAGGTGAGGATCGAGATCCTCTGCCTTTAGCTGAAAATGCTGATGCAAAAATCCGCGCAAATCGGCGGTTCCATTGGTCGTGTGCGTGACCATTTCCACCCGGTTGCACGTGGAAATGATCATTCCTTCTTCGATCCCCGGATGGGCCGTGAGATCCCGGCAGCAATCCGGCAGCCGCGATTCCGGAATGGCCAGCCGCTCCCGCACCTCCAGTGGAGCGCTCTTGTGATTCACGCCAATGAGTTGATATCTCATGAAGCGAACCTGTGGATGGTCGAGAAGTAATTGGCCGCCCAGGCCACGATGGCGGCGACAAAAGCGAATGTGGCGAGCACAGCCGCGCGGCGGCCACGCCATCCCGAATTCCAGCGCGTGAAAACCATCACCATGTAGACGACCCACATGAGAATCGATAACAAAATCTTTGGATCTTCGAAATCGATGTGTCCGTAGGCTGACATCGCGACGACTGAGCCGGTAATCAAACCGAGGGTCATGAAGGGAAAGCCAAGCAGCAGCGAGCGGTACCCGATTTGATCGATCACTTCGAGAGCGGGAAGAAAAGAAATCAGGCTGCTGGGTTTCTTGGCCTTCAGCCGCCGCTCTTGCAGCAGATACAGCAGGCTGGCGCCGAAGCTGAGAACCAGCGCCGCATACCCGGTGAAGATAAGGATGATATGCGCGATCAACCATCCTTTATGTTGAACGAAAGAAGTCAGCAGAACCGGTTGCTGGTCCACGGCAGCAACAAAGGTCAGAAAAAAGACGACGGGGAAAACGACGACGCCCGGGGAAGTGGTCTGGTAGATGGCGTAGATGATCATGAAAAACGTCATCGAAAAGAAGGCCAGCAGCGATTCCCCGTTATGCACCGACGCCCACACGACATGCCCCGCGAGGAAGAGTTCGACCAGCGACACGAAGTGGAAAACCATGCCCAGGCTGGCCGCGTGCAGCGCAATGCGGCTGAAAAGATCGCTGGTTCGGCTGAGCGCGAAGAAAGCGTAGATCAGCCCGATAAAGTAGCATGCCAGCGCGAAGCGCAACCAGAGCAATGACATAGATAAGTTAGGTAAGTATCAGAGTCCGATGAGTTTCTTGCAAGCTGGAAGCAGCCTGCCGTCATCCTGGGTAACCCCACGAACCCCATTCCTTTCCACGCATTATATTCTGCGCGGAGAGCGGGCGGACAGGAAACGGCAAAGG
Organism: uncultured Acidobacteriaceae bacterium; assembly: GCA_963818935.1. Taxonomy (GTDB): domain Bacteria; phylum Acidobacteriota; class Terriglobia; order Terriglobales; family Acidobacteriaceae; genus Sulfotelmatobacter. Next base: position 32,688 of record CAWFUK010000088.1, on the reverse strand, counting down.
TCACGGCTGCTTGTGATCTGCATCACACCGAGGTTCGCGCCTTTCTCCGCCTAAAATCTGACCCAAAGTCCTCCCGCTCGTGTTAGCGTCGAGACGCCGAATTTCACAGCAGGAGCATGGCATGCCGCAAAAGGCGACATCCAGGGTGTTGATCCTTTTCCTCATGATTGCCAGTTCGCCCGCGCAAGAGGCAAAAAACGATGGTCCGACGAGCGAAAAAGCCCAGAAAGCCTACAAAGAGGCGATCGAATACCAGCACCGGCACATGGCCGCCGCCGCTTTGGATAGCTTCAAGAAGGCCGACAAGCAGGACGGCGGACGCTGCCGGCCATGCCAGAAAAGCATGCTCAAGCTAGGAGTCGACCTGCAGGAATGGAAAACCGCTGAAACTGCAGCAGAGGAGATGCTCGCGGAGGCGCAAAATCAGAGAGAGATGGCGATCGCCCACTATGAATACGGCCTGCTGCTTATCTCTGAAGGTCGCACTAAACGTAAAGACGAATTCTTCACCCACGCGCATGCTGAGGTAACCAAAGCACTGGCTACCGAACCTTCCTTTCCCGCCGCGCTGTTCGCCGATGGACTGGCACTGGCACATCTCAAGCAAGACGACGCCGCAACCGCGCGCTTCCAAGAGTTCGTTAAGTTGCGGCCGGAGAACGACCCCGACCGGCTACGAGCGCTCCGCTATATCAAACAACCGGAACTGGCCCGCGCGAGAATGGCCCCCGCCTTCACCGTCACCACAGCGGATGGCCAACGAATTTCAATGGACGAGCTTCAGGGAAAAGTTGTTCTGATCGACTTCTGGGCCACCTGGTGTCCGCCCTGTCGCGCCGCCTTGCCGCACATTCAGGAAATTACCAGGAAATTCCAGGGAGAGCCGTTGCTTGTGCTCAGCATAAGCCTCGACGAGAATGAGAAGCAATGGAAGGACTTCATCGCGAAAAACGAGATGACGTGGCCCCAATACCGCGATGGCCGCTTCACCGGACCGATCGCCACCATGTTTGGAGTGCATTCCATCCCACATACGTTCACTATTGACCCCGATGGTGTGCTGCAGGATGAGCAGATTGGTGACGCATCCGTCGAAGGCAAGCTGAATAAACTGGTAGCCCGCGCTCGTGAACTACAGCCGCAGCAGGCGAAGACCCAATAAGCACCGATGTTCGTTGGATCGGAGTGGGTTCGAATTTCCGCAGGCGAAGCTAATCTACTCCCAGACTGCTTAACGCTTCCTCCAGCACCGCGGAATCGATGACAAGGCGCCGCCCGTTGCTTTTCACATCTTCGATTTCATCGAAGGCCCGGAACAGTCGAAACTTGGCAGCGGCATACTGTTCCGCGTCGGTGAGCCCGCGCCCGTGCACCGAAGCCCATGTAGAAACAGACTTTTCTGGCAGAAAGATGCTGATGGCGTAGGTGCTTTTGCGGTCCGACGTGACATCGAAGACGAATTCTGTCGCGGGCGCCTCCGGATCGCTGGCCAGCGCGCCGCGCTTTCCTACGAAGTAGTACTGATAGACGTAACCCTGGACGCCGGCATAGGTCTTCAGGCGACGGACAGTCTTGTCCTTATCCCTTTCTTTGTTGCTATCCATAGACATGTCGACATTATGGACGCTGGTGGCAGTTTTGTCCGGACGAAAGTGCGCATTTCTCTCAGAAACCCGGCTAAGTTTTGGGACGATCCTGCCGATATCTAGACTGAAACGTCCTCCGATGATGGAATACTTGTACTGGATCGCTCTCGGCACGTTGACCATGCTTCTGCTCGCGCAGCAGTTTGCCATGTATCAGATTCGCCGCGAGTCGAAAAAGCGCGAAGAGCTGTTTCAAATCGTCACCGAAAACGCCGCCGACATGATTGCGCTGGTGGACCTGAAGGGCAACCGGCTGTACAACAGTCCGGCCTACAAAAGGATTCTGGGTTACTCCGCCGCGGAGCTGGGCGAAACCTCCGCCTTTGAGCAGATTCATCCTGACGATCGTTTCAAAGTACTGGAAGCCGGACGCGAGGCCCGCTCCACCGGTGTAGGAAAAAAGCTTGAGTACCGTATCCGCCACAAAGACGGCACGTGGCGCACCCTGGAGTCCGTCGCCGGCATCATTCGCGATGAAAAAGGCGAGGTCACGAAGCTGGTCATTGTCAATCGCGATATCACCGACCGCAAGCGAGCCGAGGAACTCGCTGAGCACAATTCCTTTCATGACGGCCTGACCGGTCTGCCCAATCGCCGGTTATTCCTCGACCGTCTGCGGAATCTGTTCGATCGCGTCCAGCGCAACCCGGAACGTCAATACGCGGTGCTGTTTGTCGATCTGGATAATTTCAAGGAGTTCAACATCTCGGCCGGAACTGCGGCCGGGGATCGGCTGATCGTGGAAATGGGCCGGCGTCTTGACGCTTGCCTGCGCGATGAAGATACGCTTTCGCGATCGCAGGAGGATAGGATCGCGCGAAACGCAGTTCTCTCCCGCATGGGCGGCGACGAGTTCACCATTCTGCTCGAAGGCATTAGCGATCCCAGCGACGCGATGCGCGTGGGCCAAAGGATTCTCTCGGCCATTGCAGAACCTTTTCTGGTGGCAAAACAAGATGTGCGCGCCTCGGCCAGCGTGGGCATCGCTCTCAGCGCTCCCGCACATAAGCGCGCGGAAGATGTTCTGCAGGACGCCGACGCGGCCATGCGCCGCGCCAAAGCTTTGGGAGGATCCCGCTGCGAGGTGTTCGACGGAGCCATGCACACGCGCGCGGTGAACCGCTTGACGCTCGAATCGCAGTTGCGGGAGGCCATCGACCAACGAGAGTTTCGCGTCTATTACCAGCCCATCGTCCACCTGGAGACGAAACAGATTGTCAGCTTTGAAGCACTGTTGCGCTGGCAGCATCCCCAGCAGGGCTTGATTTCGCCGGACAAGTTTATGGCAGCGGCGGAGGACCGTGGACTGCTCGTCTTTATTGGCCAATGGGTGTTACTGCAAGCCTGCCAGCAGTTACGCTCCTGGAATACCGTGCTGCCCTGGACCGGGCACGTGAGCATGAGCGTGAACCTTTCTTCCAGTCAATTGGCCGATCCCGCCTTCATCAGTGGCTTGGAAGCGACTCTCATGCGCAGTGGAATCGATGCCTCACGCCTGCATCTGGAAATTTCGGAAAGCGTTGCCGCAGCCGATTCCAAGCTGACAGCCAGTGTTCTGGCGAGCCTCAGGCGGCTCGGTTTGGGTGTGACTTTGGAGAATTTTGGAGCCGGGGCTACCTCTCTATTTGCTCTGCGCCACTTTCCCGGCGAGGCCTTGAAAATCGATCGCTCCCTCATCAGCGCAATGCTGCTCGACCGTAGCGCCGGGGATCTGGTGGAACTGATTATCCTGGCGGCTCAAAAACTCAAATTGCAAGTGACTGCCGAAGGAATTGAGTCTCCCAGGCAGTTCGAACGCTTGCACCAACTGGGATGCGTTTTAGGGCAAGGATTTCTTTTTTCGCAAGCCGTCGATGCCAAGGCGGCAGAACAGCTGTTGCGTCAGGGAAATTTTGTTTTGCACGCAAAGCAGGCAGCGCCATAGGCGGGGGAACTTTGGACCTACAGCCCCTATGGCCGATGAGCAGAACGTGGACATCAATCCTGTGACCTTCGCTCGATCAGACGGTTTACGAGTCGATGTTCACCCCTCGATTTTGGCCTCTCGCAGTTGCCTGACCGCCGCTTCGGAACTGACCGGCGAATAATAAACTTCCTTGAACGTATACGAGCGCGCCTTAGTCGCGATCACGGGCATGATCTCAATGTGCCAGTGGTAGTCATCATCAATGGTTTTCCAATAACCGAGCGTCTTCGAAGGATGCAAACTGTTCGGCGAAGTATGTAGCACCAGGTGAAAATCCTCCGTAACCGAGCGAACCCGCTGCAGCGTGCGGCGCAAAAGGGCCGCGAGGTTAACGCGCAGTCCCGGCCTGGACAGTCCGGTGCGCTCGAACGACGCCTCATGATTGCGGGAAAGAATCCAGATTTCATACGGCACCCGCGGGGCGTACGGTCCCAGCGCGACGTAGTCGCCGCGAGCCTCAATCACGCGCGAGGCCTGGCGCTCCTCCTGGGCCAGAATGTCACAGAATACGCAGCGCTCTTTCGCCTGGAAGTATTCTCGTCCCGCGCGCAACTCGTAAAGCACGCGCCGCGGGACAAACATCGTCCCCGTAAGCTGCGAAGTAGGATGGCTGAACTCTTGCCCGGCTTTGCCCCCAAAATCTTTGAAGAAGCTCACATATTTGATGCGCGGATCACGCTTCAAATCCATGATGCGCTCGGCGGCCAGGCGCAGAAACTGCCCAATCTCCTCGTCGGTGGCGTTCCATAAATGCCGGTCGTGGCCGGGATTCTCTACCAGCACTTCGTGCGCGCCCACGGAAGCCATGCGGTCATAAATTCCATCCCCCCGGCGACTGGCCTCGCCCTCAATGTGGTACAGCGGCGTGGGATGCACCATCGAACGCGCCGACCATCCGACCGCGCTCGGCGTGGCGGCGATCACCTGCGTGGCTTCCGGCGAATCGGGGCAAAATCGGCATATGCTTCCTGGCCGCGGCGTACTCTCGGACGGATCGTCTCCCGTCATGACCCAGGAGCGAGTAATAGGATCTTTGCGCAGTTCCATAAGCAAGCTAACCACCGGAGAAGAAGCCGCGTCAAGAAGGGCCCCGAGAATCTGGAAATTTTGTAATTGGTAATTGGGGAATTTAAGAGCAACGGATCAGATTACGGCATTGGTTTTTCAATTACCAAATTACGCAATTACCAAATTACTCAATTCTTTTAATCTTGAAACTCTGCAACCTGTCCCCCTGATATAATCCGCGCCAAGCCCACGAAATTCTCCGGAACAATGACCGAGTCGTCCACTCCGCTGATGCGGCAATATGCAGCCGTCAAAAAAGAGCATCCCACCGCGCTACTGTTTTTTCGCCTGGGAGACTTCTACGAACTCTTTTTTGACGACGCGCTCGTGGCCTCCAAAGAACTGCAAATCACGCTTACTTCTCGCAACAAGGAGAAAGGCATTGCCGTGCCTATGTGCGGCGTGCCTCATCACGCCGCCGAAGGGTACATCGGGAAGCTGATTCGCAAAGGTTTCAAGGTCGCTATCTGCGAGCAGATGGAGGACGCGCGCCTCGCCAAGAAGCTGGTGCGACGCGAGGTGACGCGGGTGGTCACACCCGGCACAGCGGCTGATTCACTGCTGGGCTCAGAAGAAAACAACTTCCTTGCCGCGCTGGCACAAGTCGGCGATCAGGTGGGATTCGCGGCCCTCGATCTCTCCACTGGAGAGTTTCGCGCCACCGAATTTTCCGGCGAGAATGCCTTGCGCCGGGTACAGGAAGAACTAGAACAACTCCGCCCGAAAGAATTGCTGTACGGATCAACGGCGCCGCTGTTTGAAGCACAAGGCGTTAGTCGGCAAGAATCACGTGGCCTTCATCCGGCACTGGGCGTGCCGAGAGTTTCGGTGGATCCCAACTCTCGCTGCACCGACACTCCGCTCGACGATTGGATCTTCTCCCCCGACCACGCTATCCCGCTTCTGGAAAATCATTTCGGAGTTTTGTCGCTCGAAGGCTTCGGCCTCTCAGGCCGAACCGCCGCCGCCGCGGCAGCAGGGGCGATTCTTTACTACGTGCGCTCGACCCAGAGAGGATCGCTCGACCACGTAGACCGCATCGGCTGGTACGAACGGCAGAACTGCCTCGTGCTCGACGCCGTCACCGTCCGTAACCTCGAATTGATCGAGCCCTTGTTCGCCGGTGCCGACGCGGGTGTAACTCTGTTTCGCTCCATCGACGCCGCGGTCACCCCCATGGGCAAACGCTTGCTGCGCGCCTGGTTGCTAAGACCATCTCTCGATCTCGCTGAAATCAACGCCCGTCTGGACGCGGTCGAAGCCGGCATGAAAAATGTAATCGCGCGCGAAGAACTGCGTCGCGCCCTCGATGGTGTTCTCGATCTCGAGCGCCTCCTGAGCCGCGTCACCCTGGAAACGGCAAATCCTCGCGACGTGCTCGCCCTCGCAGCATCACTGGCAAAGATTCCCGGCGTAAAGGCCGCACTCGTAAAGTTATCAACCAATCGACTGAAGATCTTGCATGGAGCGCTCGATGAACTGCGAGACTTGCGCGAGCGCATCGAGAAAACCATCGTCCCGGAGCCGCCGCTCAGCTTCGCGGACGGCGGCGTGGTCGCCACCGGCCTTGACCACGATCTCGACGAACTCCGCGAACTCTCGCGCAACAGCAAACAGATTCTGGCGCAGATCGAGCAGCGCGAGCGTGGCCGCACCGGCATCACCTCGCTGAAAGTCAAGTTCAACTCCATCTTCGGTTACTACATTGAGGTCTCGAAACCAAACCTGCATCTGGTCCCGCAGGATTACGAGCGCAAGCAAACCCTCGTCGGTGCAGAGCGCTTCACTACGCCCGAACTGAAAGAGTACGAGGCCAAAATTCTCGACGCGCAGGAAAAGATAGTCGAGATTGAGCGTCGTCTCTTCACCGAGCTACGCACCGCGATTGCCGCCGAAGCCAAACGAATTCGCCAGACCGCGCTGGCCTTGGCCGAGGTCGATGTGCTGTCGTCGCTGGCACACATTGCAGCGTTGAGAAATTATTGCCGTCCGCAATTCATGGCCCCTACGGATACCGCCGCCGGCGATCTGGAAATTATCGAAGGCCGCCATCCCGTCATCGAGCGGCAGGAAATGGCCGGAGGCAGCGAGCGCTTCGTCCCCAACGATCTTTATCTGAACTCAACCACACACACGATTCTGTTGCTGACCGGACCCAACATGGGCGGCAAGTCCACTTACCTGCGCCAGACCGCTTTGATCGTGATTCTGGCGCAGATGGGATCGTTCGTTCCCGCCCGTTCGGCCCGGCTCAGCGTAATCGACCGTGTCTTCACCCGCATCGGCGCCAGCGACAATCTGGCGCGCGGTCGCTCCACATTTATGGTCGAGATGACGGAGACGGCAGCGATCCTGCACACGGCCACGGCGCGTTCTCTCATTCTTCTCGATGAGGTGGGCCGTGGAACGTCCACCTATGACGGACTCGCCATCGCGTGGGCCGCCGTCGAATATCTGCATGCCCGCGTGCACGCCAAGACTCTTTTCGCCACGCATTATTTTGAGCTGACCGAATTGGCCGAGCAGTTGGCTGGGGTGAAGAATTATCATGTCTCGGTCCGTGAAACCGGAGGCGGAATCGCGTTCCTGCGCAAAGTCGAGCCCGGAGCAGCCGACCGCAGCTATGGCATTGAGGTCGCTAAACTGGCAGGCCTGCCGAATGAAGTGATCACGCGGGCGCGCGAAGTGCTAACCGAGCACGAGTCAGCTGAGCGGGAGTTGACCGAGCATCTCTCGCCCGGAGCCACGCCACCACCGACGCAGCTAACGATCTTCACGGCGATTTCGCAGCCGGTGTTGGAGAAGCTGCGTGACGTGGATTTGAACCGGCTGACACCTCTGGAGGCGCTGAACCTGCTGGCGGACTTGAAGAGGCAGATTGAATAAGCTCGGATCAGAAAGCGCCGATAGGCAAGATCCTGACCCAATAGAAACGGAGGCGCGACCTGTGAGAACCATCTGTGCCTGCTCAAGGCTGATCTTCATGATCGCCCTTTTAGCGAACGCGCAAGCTGCCCCCCCGGCCAACGTGAACCCTCACTTTCAATCGGCTCTGGGGTTCGAGAAACAAGGCGACGTGAACAAGGCAATTGACGAGTATGAACAGGCCATCAAAGACAACCCCGATTACGCCGAATCGCACTACAATCTCGCCCGGCTTCTCGCGAGAAAGCGGGATTACGAGGGAGCCATAGCTCAGTATCGCGAGGCTTTGCGTATCAATCCTGCCGACCCAGACGCACACAACAACTTGGGGATTGCGCTGAAGAACAAAGGCGACACCACCTCGGCTGCAATTGAATACCGGGAGTCCCTCAAGTTAAATCCCAAGCAGGCTGATGCGCACAACAACCTCGGCAATCTGTTCTTTCAGGATAAGGATTTGAATTCTGCGATCTCGGAATACCGTGAGGCCATTAAGGCCGACCCCTCGAATGCGGAATCACACATGAACTTAGCTAGTGTGCTCGATGATAGCGGTCAGACTGATGCCGCGATCACCGAGTACCGAGAGTCCATCCGGCTCCGTCCCAATGACGCGCAGGTACACTACAATCTCGCAATTAGCCTTGGCAAGAAACGCGATGAACAAGGGGCCCTCTCGGAACTGCGGGAGGCGGCCAAGATCGAGCCCGGCTGGCCCGTTCCCCATATCTGGCTGGCCACGCTGTTGATGGGATCCAATCCGCATGGTGCGTTGGAGGAGTGCCGGATCGCAGACCATCTCACGAGCGATCCCAAGGTCCACGACCTGTGCGAAAAGCTCGCCGCTAAAGTAAAGTGACAATCGAGAAAGTGCCAACTAAAACTAACCCGGACCTTCGCGCACGAATCGGCCAGCTCCTGATCGCCGGCTTCGACGGCACCGAGATGACGCCGCATCTCAATTCCCTGTTCTCGCGCCTGCAACCCGCCGGCGTGATTCTGTTCGCGCGCAACATACAGAGCCCCGAACAGACGTGGCGGCTATTACGCGATTGTCAGAAATGCGTTTCCACGCCGCTGTTTACCTGCGTCGATCTCGAAGGTGGGCTCGTCGACCGCTTCCGCGACGTACTCGGCCCGACTCCATCCGCAGCCGAGGTGTTCGCTAGCGGCGATCGTAAACTTTTCCGCAGGCACGGTCAGATTGTCGGAGAAAACTGCCGCGCCCTCGGATTCAACATTGACTTCGCTCCAGTCCTCGACCTCGCATTTAGAGCCTCAGCCAACGTAATGAAGTCGCGTGTGGTTTCGGCCGATCCGCACGACACGATTGCCTACGCTCGCGAATTTCTGGCCGGCCTTCGCCATGAAAATGTCCTCGGATGTGGCAAGCATTTTCCAGGGCTCGGCGAAGGCAAACTCGACAGCCATCATGAACTACCGGTCATCGACAAGCCGCTGAAAAACCTTTGGGCGGAAGACCTCGTGCCCTACCGCACCCTGCGCGTACAGCTTCCGATGATCATGATTTCGCACGCCGCCTACCCGCAGGTCACAACCGACCGCACGCCAGCGTCGCTCTCCAAGATCTGGATCACAAATATTCTGCGCAAGCGTATTGGCTATCGCAATCTCATCGTGTCCGACGATCTCGAGATGGGCGCCGTGGCATCAGTTGCCACGACGGGCGAATCGGCCGTCGCGCACATCCGCGCCGGTGGAGATTTATGCCTCGTCTGCCACGGCGAGGACTACATCTCGCAAGCACATGAGGGGTTATTGAAAACCATAGAACGCGATTCGAGGTTCGCCGCCCGCGCTACCGAGGCGTCACAGCGCGTGCTTGCCTTCAAAAAGAAGGCAGGCCAACAGCTGCGCCGAACGAAGATTCCATCCGCGACGACGGTTGAAAAGGTTTCGCGCAAACTCTGGGAGTTCGGGGAGCAGGCGCGATTGGAAACTCTGGCGCGTGAGGAAAAGACTACAAAGCGCAGGCAGCGCGGATGACAGAATCGATGATCATCGTGGCGGGCGTCATGAGCGGCACTTCCGCCGACGGCATCAATGTGGCTTTGGTGCGCATGGGCGAGCGCCGTGGCTCACACCGAACCTCTGGCGCCTTCGAATTGCTCGGGCACGCTGAATACTCTTATCCAAAAAACGTCCGCGCTGCCGTGCTGGCCGCGATGAATGCGACGCGCGCCAGCGTGGCGGATCTGGCGCGATTGAATTTCCTGCTGGGCGAGCTTTACGCCGATGCCGTGCTGGCCACCGAGCGAAAGCTCCGAGTCAAAGCGGACCTGATCGGGTGCCATGGTCAAACGCTCTATCATCAGGGCGAGCCCGCGCGATTCCTCGGACGGCAAATGGCGGCCACGTGGCAGACGGGCGAATCCGCCATCCTCGCTGCCAGACTCGGCGCGCCAGTGGTTTCTGATTTTCGTCCCGCGGATATGGCCGCAGGAGGCAAAGGTGCTCCGCTGGTTCCATTCCTCGATTACATGGTCTTTCGCCATGCTCGTATCGGCCGGATTGTGCAAAATATCGGCGGTATCGCGAACCTCACGGCAATCCCGCCGGGCGCCGCCGCCACCGAGGTAATTGCGTTCGACACTGGACCGGGCAACATGATCATCGACGCCGTCACCGAGAAGCTTTTCGATCAGCCCTTCGATCGCGGCGGTAAAATTGCGGCTTCTGGCAAGGTGCTGGATGAAGTCGTTCGCAAGTTCCTGGCACGAGACTTCTTCCGGCAAAGACCTCCTAAGACCGCAGGCCGCGAAGAATTCGGAAGAGAATTTGTGAAGGAATTTCTGCGCGCTTGCGGACACTGCCGAAAAGAGGACGCGATAGCGACGGCGACGGCAATGACTTCGCGATCAATTGCGATGGCAGTACGAGATCTGACGGCAACGAACGCCGCCACACCTAATTCCCCATTTAAAGAAATGATCCTCTCCGGCGGGGGAGCAAAGAACTCCACGCTGGTGACCATGTTGACCAGCGAACTTGCTCCGCTCGGCTTGCAACTACGCTTCTCCGACCAATTCGGCCTGCCGTCACAAGCCAAAGAGGCCATCGCCTTTGCCCTTCTTGCTTATGAAACCTGGCACCGGCGGCCATCGAGCGTGCCCACGGCAACGGGTGCAAAACGGCCCGCGGTTCTCGGCAAAATCTCGTATCCTTAAGACACGCACGCCATGCCCGTCTACACCTCCATGCTTCGCGGAATCAATGTAGGTCCGCACAAGCGAATGAAGATGGACCGCCTTCGCGCCTCGTTCGAAGCGTTGGGATTGGAGCACGTACAGACCTATATTCAAAGTGGCAATGTGGTTTTCCGAACTGGCGAGATTTCGACTTCGCGACTGTCGAAACAAATCGAGGAGCGTCTCCTCGCCGACTTCAATTTCTCCGTTCCCGTGGTAACCAGAACCGCCAAAGAGATGAGCGACGCAGTCGACAACAACCCATTCCTCAAGGAAAAAGGAATCGATCTCGAAAAGCTGCATGTAATGTTTTTATCCGACTCCCCGCCCCCTGCGGCCCTGAAACAATTCACTGAACTGATCACCCTTCCCGACCGCTTGTATCGAATATGCAAAGAACTTTTCTTCTACCTTCCCAATGGAGTTTCGGGAAGCATTCTGATGAAACAACCTGTGGAACGCCTGTTGCAAGTCGTGCCCACCATGCGCAACTGGAGAACGGTCAATCAGCTCGCGCAGATGTGCAAGGACTGCAAATGATGCATCGCAACCTGTTCTCGCTTCTCACCGCACTGGCCATCGCGCTCCCGCTGCTCTCTTGCTCCCGCAAAACCGATCCCAACACTCTCGTCATGCTGATCGAGTCGAGCCCCACCAATCTCGATCCTCGCATCGGAATCGATGCGCAATCGGAGCGCATCGACAGCCTCATTTTCGACGATCTTCTGTCGCGTGGTGATAACCTCGATGTCGCGCCCGGACTGGCCGAGAAATGGGACATTCCCGATCCCCTGACCTATGTTTTCCATCTGCATCATCCCGTCAATTTTCACGATGGCCGCCCGCTCACTTCGCGCGATGTGAAATGGACCATCGATTCCTTGCTTACTGGCAAGATTCGCAGCCCGAAAACGGCAACCTTCCGCTTTGTCGATCACATCGACACTCCGGACGACTTCACCGTCACCGTGCACATGAAAGAACCGGACGCGGCCTTGCTGTGGAATCTTTCTGATGGCGCGATCGGCATAGTGCCCTTCGCCAGCGAAAACGAAATCACTACCCATCCTGTCGGCTCCGGCCCCTTCAAATTTGTCAGCGCCGAAACAGATAAAGAAGTCATTCTCGAACGCAACGATAACTACTGGGGCGAAAAGGCAAAGCTGGCGCGGGTTCGCTTCGCCATCATTCCCGACACCACCACGGAGGCACTTGAACTGCGCAAGGGTGCCGGCGATATTTCGATCAATTCGCTCACTCCCGATACCGTGCTCACGCTTGGACGCGAACCCTACCTCGCGGTCAAGCATTCCCCCGGAACCGAGATTCAGTATCTCGGATTCAACCTGCGCGACCCCATCCTCAAAGATGTCCGCGTCCGCCAGGCCATTGCCTACGCGCTCGACCGCGGACCGATGATCCGCTACCTGCTCGATGGTTGGGCCCAACCAGCGCGCAGCGTTCTTCCGCCGCAGAGTTGGGCTTATGAGGGAAATGTGCCGCCCTATCATCACGACCCCGAGAAAGCTCGCCAGTTGCTCGATGCCGCCGGTTATCCGGCGGTCAATGGCGTCCGCTTCCATATCACCATGAAGACCTCTACGGTCGAAGCCACACGTCTGATGGTGGCCGTGATTCAGCAACAGTTGCGGGAAGTCGGCATCGCGCTGGATATTCGCAGCTTCGAGGCCGCCACTTTTCTTGCCGACGTAACCCGAGGTGCGTTCCAGATGTATGGCCTGCGCTGGGTCGGCGGTAATCAGGATCCCGACATTTTTTATGTCTTTCACTCTTCGCGCTTCCCTCCCAATGGATCGAACCGAGGACGTTACTCGAATCCGAAAGTGGATGCCCTCATTGACCAGGCTCGCCGCGAAGTCGATCCCGCCGTGCGCAAACCGATTTATTCCGAGGTGCAGAAAATTGTTGCCGAGGAGCTGCCTTACATCGATCTGTGGTATCTGGATAACGTGCTCGTTCACAACAAGCGCGTGCGCAACCTAACGCTGAACTCGGCGGGCAACTACGACTTTCTTAGAACGGCGGAGTTGGCGAATCCCTGAGGCGCGAACTTATCGCGGAGTTCGCAGAAAACTTGCCGCGGAGATGCAGAGAAAGGTCTGCGCCAAAATACCGGCGATTTTGCGTGATACCATCGAAGTTCGTTTATAAGCTGGCGCGACACCGGCGCGACTCATGCGAATTCTTTTCATCGGCGACATTTTCGGGCGGCCCGGACGCACCATCGTAAAGGATCGTCTGCCGGAGATCGTCCGCGAACAGTGCATCGACCTGGTGATAGCCAATGGGGAAAACTCGGCGGCGGGATTCGGCATCACGCCCGCGCTCGCCGAAGAACTCTTTGAACTCAACATCGATGTCATCACCACCGGCAACCACATCTGGGACAAACGCGAGATCGTCGACTACTTTCAGATGGCGGAGGGCAACGGCAACGCACCGCATCGGCGCCTGCTTCGTCCCGCGAACTATGCCTCAGATCTCCCCGGCTGGGGTTTTTACGAGGGGCGCAAGGGCAAAATCCCGTACGCGGTAATGAACCTGCAAGGGCGCGTATTCATGGCATCGAACGACGACCCATTTCGGGTCGCCGATCAACTGTTAAAGCAAGTCGAGGCCAAAATTATTTTGGTGGACTTCCACGCCGAGGCCACTTCGGAAAAGATTTCGCTGGGCTGGTATCTCGATGGCCGCGTCACTGCCGTCGTGGGCACCCACACCCACGTCCCTACCGCCGATGAACGGGTGCTGCCGCAGGGAACGGCCTACGTCACCGATGTCGGCATGACCGGCCCTTACGATGGCGTAATCGGCGTGAAAAAAGAGCTGGTGGTTAATAAGTTTCTCAATGGCATGCCAGTTCGCTTCGAACCCGCCACGGGCGACGTCCGGCTGTGCGCGGTCGTGATCGACGCCGACGAGAAGACCGGCAAAGCGCGCGACATCGAGCGTCTGATGCTCAGCTAACTCCTCGCAAGAATACGGGATGAACTCGTTCTCATCACAGCCCGGTGGGATTTCTCACCCTAGTTACGTCCGATGGTACGCGAACCGTTAGCTGGCTGCCACAGGGCCGAGGGCAGGTTAAAATCAAGCACATGCGGTATTTGTCGTCCATTTTCCCGATTGGCTTTCTGGCGTTATCGCTGGGCCTTCCCTTGTTTGCCGCGACCGATGCGACTCTTGACGCACCCATCATTTCCTGCGGAAACGGCGTGCCGGGGGGCATCAACTGCCTGCCCACGAAAAAAAATATAAAAGAAGCGTTCCACGCCTATCACGATGGACTCAAGCTGGAAGACCAGAATCGCTTGGAAGACTCCTTCGCCAAATTTAGCGAGGCTTCCAATCTGGTTCCACGGGATCTCACTTTCCTTTCCGCGCGCGAGACTACGAAGGCGCAATTAGTCTTTCAGCACACGCAGCGCGGCGATGCGTTCCTCGCCGCCGCCAACACGCCACTGGCTGCAGCGGAGTACCGCGCCGCTCTGAACCTCGATCCCGATAACCAATACGTGCAAAGCCGTTTGCAAGACGCCATGCGCGATCCCGCCGCTCGCGCCCTGGGAGGACTTGAGGCCCGCCTTGAAAACTCCGCCGAGATTACCGTTCAGCCCAAACCCGACCGGAGCACATTTCATTATCGCGGCGACGTGCGCGGCATGTTTAACGAATTGGCCCAGGCCTATGGCGTAACGGTTGAGTTTGACGATGCAGTGACGCCACTGCCGGTTCGTTTCTATGTGGATGATGTCGACTTTTTCACCGCGATCGATCTGGCTTGCAAAGTCAGCAAGACCATGTGGACGCCGATCGACGCCCACCAATTGTTGATCGCCAAAGACTCCAAAGAAAATCACACGCTCTACGACCGCATGTCGCTGGCAACGTTCTCCGCGCCCAGCGCGACCACCCCGCAGCAAGCCACAGAATTGGTCAATGCCCTCAAAAATGTCTGCGAACTTCAGAAGGTAACCACGGCACAATCCGGCACGGTGGAGGTGCGCGCTCCCCAAGCCAACATGGCGGCGTGCATGAAACTCTTACGCCAGTTGGACAACGATCGTCCCGAGGTCGCCTTCGAGTTGTCGATCTACCAGATCAGCCACAATTTCACGCGCGAAATCGGCATGCACGTTCCTGACACTTTCAACGTGTATAACATTCCCGTCGCGGATGTGGCGGCGGCAATTGCTGCGCTCGGTGGACAGAGCATCTCCTCTCTGGCCAACCAACTCATCTCTTCCGGCGGCGTCAATGCAGCTGGAAGCACGGCGCTCTCCGGTCTTCTGGCGCAACTTCAAGGACAGGCAAATTCCATTTTCAGTCAGCCTCTGGCAACTTTTGGCAACGGTCTCGGCTTCTCGGGCGTCAGCCTCGATCACCTTACGACCGCGCTCTCGCTCAACGAGTCCTGGGCGCGCAGCCTGAGCAATACCACGCTGCGCGCCGAGCAAGGCAACGAAGCCACCTTCCATTTAGGCGAGCGTTATCCGATCCTCAACGGATCGTATGCACCAATTTATAATTCGCCGCAAATCTCGCAAGTGCTTGGCAATCAGAGCTACGTGGCGCCGTTTCCCTCGGTGAGTTACGAGGACCTCGGCCTGGAGATCAAGATCAAGCCGACGATTCACGGCAATGGCGACGTTAGCATGACTCTTGAGATGCAGGTGCGATCACTCACCGGGCAAAGCTCCAATGGTGTGCCCGTGATTTCGAATCAGGAATACAAAGGCAGCATCCAGTTGCGCGACGGCGAAAGCGCGGCGGTGGCTGGCGAAATCACCACCAACGATCAGCGCTCGATGGCCGGTATCCCTCTGCTGGCCGACATTCCCTTGCTCAATCAGGGTGTCACCGATAACAATCGCATGAAAGAGGAAGACGAACTGCTCATCGTGATCACTCCGCACGTGATCGCAAATTATCCTCGGGACACTAAAGAAATCTGGGTAACCCAGCAATAACCGAATTCACCTCAGAGCCATCAGTCATTGATGACTACCGGCTGCGCACACCCTCGAAACGCATCCTGCCGAAGAATCGCGCAGCAAAAAACCGCCTAGTGAAAGGCGGCTGATTGCTCTTCAGTTAGAGACACCGTCTTGAATCGATGAAAAAATTACTCCGTAACGGTGAAGACAATATTACTCGTGGAAGTTCCGCTGGAGGTTTTCACCTCGACTGAGCCAGTGGTCGCGCCCGTGGGCACGGTCGTAGTGATTTCCGTACTGGACACCACGGTAAACGTCGCCGATTTTCCGTTAAATGTCACACTGATCGCTCCGGTCAGGTCAGTTCCAAGAATTGTCACCGCTGCCTTCACCTTGCCCGATGTGGGATTGGTTTCGACGAACGGGTCCAAGCCCGTCGACAGGCTGAAGATCGTACCGCCTCCGTAGAGACCGCCCTGGATGGTGGTTCCGTAGAAAACTCCATCGGTGTCTTCGACTAGCCCCGCGCCCGGCGTATATCCCGGCCAAGTGCCGCCATCGGAGCCCGATTCGAAGCTGTGCAGCGTGGTCAGCGTGCCCGATGAAGTGAGCTTGAACGCGGTGCCCTTGTCATACGTTCCACCATAGCTGGCCGTGCCGTAGAAATTTCCATCGATACCTTGAGCCAGCGCGTCGGCGGGGTACGAACCGTCTGTGCAGCCGCTCTTGGAACAGAAATTGTAGAGTGTGGTCAGCGTACCAGACGAGGTCACTTTGAAAGCCGTGCCACATCCGTTAACGCAGCCTTTGCTGGAACCGCCATCGGTGGTCGTGCCGTAGAAGTCTCCGTTTGTCGCCTGAATGACGCCGTGAGGAATGTAGCCGTCAGTTCCATCGAAGGTGTGCAGCGTAGTCAACGTGCCAGAGGTGGTGATCTTGAAAAACGTTCCGCAACCCAGCGGGCACGATTTCGTAATCGCGCCACCGGTTGTTCCGTACAAATCTCCATCCGTGCCTTGCACTAATCCTGCGAGCGGGTAGGCGCTCTGTTCGCAACCCGACGAAGCACAGAAGTCATAGAGAGTGGTCAGCGTGCCCGAGGACGTAACCTTGAACACCGTGCCCCCGCCATAAGTGCCACCGTAGTTCGTAGTTCCATAAAAATTTCCGTCCGTGGCCTGAATCAAGCCGCTGGGACCATAGCCGTCGGTACCCTTAAAGGTATGGAGAGTGGTCAGCGTGCCGGAAGTAGTGATCTTGTAAACCGTGCCACAGCCACCGGAGCCGGTGCACTTTGTGCTGGTCGCACTGCCATAAGTTGTTCCGTACAGCGTGCCGTCGGAATCCTGCACCAAGGAACCATAGGGATAGGCGTTGCTCCCGGTAAAGTTGTGCAGTACGGTGAGTTTGCCTCCGGTGGTGACTTTAAAGGCCGTGCCGCAGCCATAGAGGCCACACGCCGTGCTGGTGCCGCCGTCCACCGATGTGCCATAAAGGTCGCCATCGAAGCCTTGCAGCAGAGACATGTGTTCGGGATAAAAGCCATCGGATCCATCGAAGCTGACAAAGGTAGAAAAGGTTGTCGAAGATGGAGTTTGTGCGGCTGCAAGTGCGCTTATTAAGCAGACGACAATGAATGCGCAGTTCCGGGCCTTCATGAACGATACTTCGGGGGAGAATTTAAACATTAACAATCCTTTCAGTAATTTGATTTTCGCGAGTTGCAGCCATCCGACTCGCGCTGAGAATTTCAGGCGATCAGCCGAGCCTCTGCGGGCTCGTGCCGCGTTTGAATAAACATTTTTGAAGACGAGTCGGGCAATTATTAAAGTCAGGGAAACTGTGTGTCAAACACGAAGGTTGCAGGCGGGCTCTTGCGGACAAAGAAGGGTAGCCACCGCGCCGGTCGGTCCGAGTTCAATGAGTGTAATTGACACCGCCGACATTGTTAGAGAGGCGATGTTTCAACAAAAGGCCCCGTTTGTTTCCTACTCGGAAAACCTTGTGAACAGTAGCTGGGGCGCTAGCATTTATGCATGCGGTGGGGCAGCCTCCCTCGGCTACCGCCGTGACATTCGTAACTTTCCCGCCACATCACGTAGCTTCTAACATCGCAGAAAGGTAGCAGTCGTATTTTCTTACGGCGCGCACGGAGGTGATTAATGAAGATGCAGGTTCGAGCAGTTTTGATATTGCTAGCGGCGCTGTCGTTGATAGGACTGACGGCCTGCGGCGGCGGCCACTCTGCATGCAATAGCGCTACCTTCGGCGAGTCCTCTGGCAATTCCTCTTGCTCCGCATCCGGCAACGGCAATACCGCTGCTGCGTTCGTCTTTGTGTTGAACGGCAGCGGTTCACCCGGCGAGCTATCGGGCTACACGCTGAACACGGTAAACACGCAGCTGGCCCCCACCTCGTCCAACGGATTTCCCGAAACTCCGGGATTCGATGCAGGCATTGGAATGGTGGTGGCTCAGAAGCAGTTTTTGTACGCGGCCTTCGGCTCGACAAATCAGATCTTCGGTTGGTCCATCAGTTCCACTGGGACATTGACACCGATCGCGAACAGCCCAATGACAGCCACATTCGCAAGTGGGGCGTCATCGACGTTTGATACCAACCGGCTAGCTACAAAACCGGCGGGAACTCTTCTATTCATCGCCGACGCAGCACAAGATCAAATCTTCGTTTATGAGATCGGCAGCGGGGGAGCTCTGACCCCGGTAACCGGATCTCCATTTTCTGTGTCGTTCTCGCCCGGAAACATGGCAACCGACGGGCCGGGAAATTATCTTTATATAACCGCGACTTCCTCGAGTCATACCGGCTCCGAGATCGGAGCCTACAGCATCGGCGCCGGCAACAGCCTTGGAGTGCTTACGGCGGTGAGCGGCAGCCCGTTTGCTTTCCCCATGTGGCAGGTGCAGGGCGAACCCACGGGACAATTTCTAATCGGCACCACCGGCCAGAACCTTTCGATCAACGGATCGGATGACTACAACCTTTATGTCTTCAGCATCACGCAGTCGGGTGCGACCGCAGGAGCGATTACCGAAGAACCGCCGTTCCTCACGACCACCCCGCCCTACAGCATCGCGGTGCAATCGAACGCAGGCGGAAACCTGATCTACTCCTTCAGCTTGATCGATTCAGGCAAGGGATTCAACGCGACTGAAGGTTTTACACTCAATTCCGACGGCACGCTTTCAGCGGTGAGCGGTTCGCCCTTCGCCAACGCAGAAGTGGGTGACACCGGCCAATTCGATCAGAGCGGCGGCTTTCTTTTCGAGTATGGTGGCGCTCTTGAGGGGAACACAATGGCCTACACCGTTGGAGGCTTCGATGTGGTCAATGGCGATCCCACGGAACCGGCCAGCAACGGCACTTACGGGGGCTTCTGGGTGGCGACCGACCCACAATAACGAGCCCTTAGCTTGGCAGATGCTTGACGGTCTCTTCGGAGCGCCAGTCGGGGTAGCACCAAAGAGTCCCTCGGGCGCAGCGGTTAATGCGCCCCTTAAAAGAGCGTTTCCTCACTTGTCAAAATCAGGCACTCATCGACCATCCTATTGGACGACTTCTTTAGATGGCTGGCACGATCCGTTACTTCCCTTGTTTCGCCGCGAAGTCCACCAGGTTCTTCAGCGTGTCGCTGGGCACATTGGCTACATTCCCGATGACGCGACCGTTGATAAACAGCGTCGGCGTCCCGGTTACGCCTACGGATTTTCCTAACGCGATGGACGCTTCCACATGGGCCTTCGTCACCGGAGTCGAAGCGCAAGCCGCAATGTCCGCACCTTTCACTCCCGCGCCGTCGGCTAGCGCCGTCAATTTAGCGTCTGCATTATCGGCCGTAATGTCACCCTGCGTTTCATAGGTTTTGGCAATGAACTTCCAGAACGCATCGTTCGATGCCTCGCCCACGCAGTGGGCGTAATCCGCGCCCTTGGCCGCCCAGTTGTGCATCTCCAGGGGAAAGTTTTGAAAGACGAAGCGAGCTTTGGGTTCGGCCGCGATCAGTTCTTCAATCTTCGGTTGCGCCGCCTTGCACGCCGGGCACTGCAAATCTCCAAATTCCACGATCATCACCGACGCATCTTTGGGTCCGCGCGACGGTCCGGTGACTTGCTTATCCAAAATGTTCTTAACCGGCTCATAGGGACGCGCGCCAAATGGCATCAGGTCGCCAACCACAGCATGCTCGCCGTCAGGCGTCACGTAGAAGCGGCTGAGTTGCTGTCCCTGACCGTTCGCCAGGATCACGTTGACCTCGGCCATTCCGCCGGCTACCGGCTTGATCGAGGAGATTTTCCAATTCAACTTCGAATCGTATCCAAAGGTCTGTTGCAGAAAGGCATCCACTGTAGCTTCGGTCGGAAGGTTCACCTCGGCAGGCTTATCCTCATATTTCGCCGGCGCCTTTCCCGAAGGATTTACCAGCGAGGGAGCCTGGGCTGCGGCGAGGGTGCAGGCCAGCAAAAACGCAAAAATAACAGGAAGAGAAGTGCGCATGTTTTCCTTTCAATCCTGAACAAAATTTTTGGTGAGAACCGGATCTCAGGACCGGCAACTCAAACTTCACTCTTGGCAGCGATCGGAAACCGTCGCCCGTACCCGAATGCCTTGGGAGAGATTTTAATGCCTGGCGCGGCCTGCTGGCGCTTGTACTCGGCACGATCGACCATTCGCATCACGCGCTTCGTCAGTTCGATATCGAATCCATGCTCGGCGGAAATCTGCTCGGCGGAGTGCGCCGCCTCCACGTAATCTTCCAGCACCGCATCCAGAATTTCATATGGCGGCAATGAGTCACTATCTTTCTGGTTGGGCCGCAACTCTGCGGATGGCGGCTTCTCCAGCGTAGCTATCGGAATCACCGCGCGGCGCGAATTCACGTAGTGACTCAGTCGGTAAATCAAAGTCTTGGGCACATCCGAAATAACCGCCAGCCCCCCCACCATGTCCCCATAAAGTGTACAGTAGCCCACGCCCAGTTCGCTCTTGTTGCCTGTGGAAAGCACGATCGCGCCGAACTTATTGGAGAGCGCCATCAGCAGCATCCCGCGGGCACGAGACTGTATATTTTCCTCCGTCACGTCCTCAGGCCGTCCGGCAAACACATCTTTCAGGATCCCGCGATAGGCTTCGACCGCCCGGTCAATGGAAAGCAATTCGAAGCGGATACCGAGATTCGTCGCCAGCGCGCGCGCATCCTCGATCGATCCTGGAGAAGAATAAGGCCCCGGCATGCCCACTCCAATCACGTTCTCCGGCCCTACCGCATCGGCGGCGATCACGGCGGTAAGCGCCGAATCGATGCCGCCGCTAAGACCGATGATGGCTTTTTGAAATCCGCACTTGTGCATGTAATCGCGCGTGCCTAGAACCAGTGCGGCATATACGCTGGCCTCTTCGCCTTCGATTTGTTCGTGCAACTCTCCCGTCAGCGTTTTCGAATCGAAGAAGATGAGATCTTCTTCAAAGGAACGGCCTTGCGCGATCACTTGGCCTTCCGCATTCAGCACCAGGCTTGATCCATCGAAGACCAGGCTATCGTTGCCGCCCACTTGATTGACCAGTGCGACTGGAACCTTATGATGACGAGCGATTGCCACCAGCATCTCGCGCCGAAATTCGCGCTTGCCGATCCAGAAGGGCGATGAAGAAATGTTGAGTACGAAGTTTCCGCCCGCCCGAATGAGCGCCTCGATTGGATCCACCGTGTACAGCCGCTTGGGCCAGAACAGCTTGTCGTTCCAGGCATCTTCGCAGATGGTGAGCGCCATGCGGTTGCCGCAGAACGGGAACAACTCCTGGCTTCTCGCGGGCGCGAAATTCCGCATCTCGTCGAAAACATCGTAGGTGGGCAAGAGCATCTTCGATTGCAGGAAGGCGATTTTCCCATCCTGCAAGAGCGCGGCGGAGTTCATCGCCGACTTCCCGGTTTCTGATTCGGCCGGGGTAATTAGGCCGCAGATTACGGCGATGCCTTTGGTCTGCTGCGCAATGAGTTCGGCGGTCTCCCGGTTGCGACCCACAAAAGCTGGACGCTCAACCAAATCCCGGGGAGGATATCCGCACACCGACAACTCGGGGAACATAATCAGTCCTGCACCATTGGCCAGCGCCCGGTTGGCAAAGTCGATGTGCTTGGCAGCGTTGCCGGAGAAATCTCCGACCGTCGGATTGATCTGGCCCAGCGCAATCTGCACCTATTCAGTGTAAAGCCGCGATGAGGCAGGGGCCAAGTTCACCAGGGAGTGGCATAAGGCGACGGCGAGATGCTCTCTCCCCTCCCGCCACAGCTCCCGCCGGGTCTGGCCCGCCGCGCGCCAGAAGGGCAGGACTCGCAGGGTAAGGCAGCGCGAGAAGGGCAGGATGCGCGGGGGATCACAAGTTGTCAAAACGTGAAATCGCGTGATTGCGTCAGTCACGCGGGCCAAAAGCGGCAGAGTTCATTTGGGTTCTTCCCAGATGTGGCTTAGGATGCGTACGGTGGAGCATGGAAAGACGCAAACATACGCTTGCTTTTGTGCTGTCGGTCGTCGCCGTTCTCACCTGTGTAGTGGGAATCTTCGCCGTGCGGCGATTACTCGATCGCCAAGAGGAAGCGATGTTCCGGTACAAAACAGCACGGCACACAACTGGAACTGCCATACGGAAGGAACATAGGGTAAGTGCACAACCCGGTCACCAGTGGGTGGTCTACTACAGAGTTTCTGGATTCCCTATTTACGGTTTTCACAAGAGTAGAGCCGGTGACTGGGAGCAGGGCGCCATCGACTCGAAGGCGACACATACGCTGGACATTGCAGAACAGGAACGCAGCAAGCGATTTGGCGACCGGGAGACGCTCGTGACGCAAGACCAATATGATTCCTTGTCCGTGGGAGACACGCTGGATGTGGCGTATCGGCTCGAAGGCGACGACGAATCAGTGGAGATAATCAACGTGGAGCGGATAAACCCATAGTCCCCGATTGGCTCACGTCAATCCCTCGCTCCTTGCGCTACTGTCCTTCTCTTTGGCGGTAGCTGTTGAAACATCGCCATAGCACTCGTTGACTTTTGCAATTCCCGGCAAATATCCGTCAAGCCATCTCAACACTTCATCGTGCAGGCTAGTCTCGGAAAATCCAATGCATCCGCGAAATAACGACCTACTTCATGAATCCCCACGCGGCCCCTCTGGAGGACCACAAGAGGAGAGGCGAATCAACCAAGAGCAATCCCTTCAATCACTTACATTAGGTTCACTCAACCGTTACACAGTAAAATTGGATTGACTTTCGGCAAGTATTGACCTAACATACACAGTCTCCGATTACGTACCGGCTTGCATGGGAACGACCATTGAGTGTTGTTATGCTCGCTGGCTTCTGTTTCCATGAATCCCGCGTACTGGCCGGAGAATCATATAGATAGAGCATTGTTGAGTTTATTCCCCTTTTGTAGGAAAGGCATTTTTTCATGGCGAAGCGACGCGGAAATCCAAACTGGGGCAAGCCCGAGCCGATCGGTCCCATTGTCCCAACCATCACGGAATTCGAACAGGTTGTGCGCGAATACAAGCTCTCTCCCGATCAGTATCTCCGGTCAACTCGTCTCCGCGAGTGGGCGCGCCGCAACAAGAACTCCAAGTACATCCCTGAGCCTCTCTTGGAAGCCTGGGGCTTCGAAATCGAATCCACCCTGTAAGACGGGGAGCAGATCAACTTCAGGGTCGCTGGAAAGCGGCCCTTTTGCTTTTTCACTCAAGTTGTTCTAGGCATCTAGGCTACAATCGAATCCCGCAAAGAGATTCTCGATGCCAAACCCGCTCCAAGTTCCGCTCCCCGAGCTCTTTTCAGTGCTGGCTGCGGTCGCATTCGCGGCGGGCCTTAACGTGTATGCCACGGTAGCGGCCCTCGGCCTGCTCGCGCGCTTCGGACACGTTCCGCTCCCGCCAGCCTTGCAACTGCTGGAAACCTGGCCCATTATCGGCGCCAGCCTGACTCTTTTCGTCATCGAATTCTTCGCCGACAAAATTCCCGCCTTCGACCTGATCTGGAGCGCGCTTCACACTTTCATCCGCGTCCCGATCGCTGGACTGCTGGCTTACGGAGCTACTCGACAGCTGACCCCGACCCAGCAACTCATAGCCGCCGGCCTTGGCGCCGCCATCGCCCTCGCCGCCCACGGAGGCAAAACCGCCGTACGCGCCATCGTCACTCCATCTCCCGAGCCGCTGTCGAACATTACGCTAAGTCTCGGTGAAGATGCCTTCGCCATATTTCTAACCTGGCTAGCTACGCGCCACCCCTATGCTGCCGGAGCAATTGCCCTCTTCCTGGTTCTCATCATCATCCTGCTGGCGCGCGCTGTAATCCGCGCCCTGCGCTCTCTCTTCCGCGGTGCAGAAAAAGAACTCTCCCACGCGTAATGTGTTTGTGTGGAAGTGTTTGTGTGGAAGTGTTTGTGTGGAAGTGCTTGTGTGGAAGTGTTTGTGTGGAAGTGTTTGTGTGGAAGGGCTTGTGTGGAACGGGCACTCTGCCCTTGCCTTTGACGTTGGGCCAGATCTGCTGTTGAGATGATCTGAAACTGACTGCACAGTCACAGAGTATTCACGCTCATTTAATCTCGAAATTTACCCATCGGTCCGATTCAGGAATCTTCCCTAGGGTCATTTTGAGAACATTGAACAATGGCATCGCCAGTGAATGCACAAGCATCAAAGGTTGATATGGGCGAGCAACGGATTTTCGATGAGAAGTATCGTGTGGTGCGAGTCGAGTCGGACCGCTTGTTGCTGCGCGGAGTGAATAGTGGGGATGTGCTCACGGTGATCAATCCCCAGCCCGACGCTCCGCTGAGCCAGGTAGAATATCCTGTGGGCAAATTGATTGTCCTGTCTGATCCTTCGAGTGCCCCTCTTAATTAAGGGTCCGCCACGCCACTACGCATCCAACCCTTCCCTACAAATTAATTCCCAAACTGAGTTAAGCTAATGAAGAGTTAAGGAGGTCCCGTGCGCTGCGGACGATGCGGCAATGAGAATGTCGAAGGCAACCGCTTTTGCGGAATGTGCGGAGCCCCCCTGATTCCGCCGCAGGCGTCTGCCATGCCGCCCGCTCGCGTGCCACCGGCCTCTGCAGTAACGGCTGCGAAAATGGGTGCCGCATCCAATGCTGCCGCGAAAGTCGAGTCGAACATTCCCCCGCCGGCCCATCCAAAAACGGATCAACCGAATAGTGATCTGCGAAAGATCGATCCGAAGCCTCAGCCGCCAATTGAGCCAAGCTCCCAGAGGTCCAGCCCCGAGCCTGTAATCACGGGATCGTCATTTCTCGGCCTCAATAAGCCCGCCGCCGATCATGGGCATGATGAGCACGGGCAACACTCCTCGCGGAATCTCGATTACCTGTTGGAGGATGAAGAAGAACCGAAGCGCGGATGGAGCAGACTACTGCTCATCGTGCTCGCCTTGGCTCTCGCCGGAGGTTTCGGATATATACACTGGAAGCAAGGCGGATTCGCCTGGGTGAATGGAGCGAAAAAGCCAGTGGCCACAACGCCGGAATCCACACCCAGCGCCCCAGATTCCGGTGCCACAACCAACCCCGTGAATACTCCACCACCCGACACTGGCAGCGCGCCAACCAATCCTGCTCCGGGAAGCGCGCCAAGCCCTGTCCCACCGACCGCGGAACCCCAAGCCGCGGCGCCTCAGAACGTTCCTTCTACAAATGCTCCTGCGCCAGAGGCCACTTCTCAGCCCAGTGCTGGCAGCACTCCCCAAAACGTTCCTGCTGCGACTCAGCCCAGCGACAATAATCCGTCCCCCAGTGCCGCTCCACAACCTGCGGACACGACTCCTGAAAAACCACCCGCAGCGGCAGAAAAGCCACTTCGGCCCAAAACCGAGGCGCGAAAGCCCCCGGCGGCCAAACCGGCAGCAGATCCGGTCGTCGAAGCCGAGCGCTATATCTATGGGCGCGGCGTGCGGCAGGACTGCGATCGCGGCATGCACATGCTGAAACAGGCGGCGCAAGAATCGAATGTGAAGGCGATGATCTCTTTGGGAGCGCGATACTCGACTGGAACTTGTGCGCCCCGCGACTTGCCAACTTCTTACCGCTGGTTTGCGCTGGCCCTGCACAAGGAACCGGACAATCAGGCGCTGCAGGATGACTTGCAGAAACTTTGGGCACAGATGACGCAGCCCGAGCGGCAGCTGGCGATCAAGTTGAGCCAGTAAGCCAGGCCACTCCTCGATTCGAAATCTTTTATTTCTGTGCCAATTGTCCGGCAAAATCTGAACTGGTAAAGTTACGCTGCACAATCCGATACATCCATTTTTGCGTACTTCTGTTGAAGGAAGAGATCGGGGTTTGCTGAGTCCGCAACCACAAGGAGGTCCGGCGGATCTGGCCCTGGTAACGGGGCTCAAGTCCGGCGAGCAGGGCGCGATGGCGGAGTTGTACGACCGCTATTCGCCCGTGGTGTATGCGGTCGCATTGCGCGTGCTCGGCGATACCGGCGCAGCCGAGGATGTGTTGCAGGAAGTTTTTCTGCAGCTTTGGCGGAAGCCCAGCGCGTTCGATTCGGCGCGCGGTAGCCTCGGAAGCTGGCTGGCGGTCGTCACTCGGAATCGCGCGATTGATTTCTTGCGAAAGCGCAAGCCGGAGACTGAAATTGAAGATGTGGTCCTTTCGGTGACTCCGGATCTCGCGGGAGACAGTGACCGGGCGCAGACTGCGGAAAAAGTCAGAGGCGTGATGAGGAGCATGGCCGCGCCGCAGCGCAGCGCACTGGAAATGGCGTACTGGCAGGGCATGAGCCACTCCGAGATTGCAGATAAAACTGGAGAGCCGTTGGGAACCGTGAAAACGCGAATTCGCGCAGGATTGATCGCGCTGCGAAAGGCGTTTCAGACTTGAAGGCTCTTGCCTTTGGTCTTGATTAAGACGAACTTAAGATGAGCATGCACGAACAATTCGCCGAAGATCTTGCCTTATACGCGCTCGACGCGCTCCAGGGTGAGGATCGCGAGCGGTTAGAGCAGCATCTTGCCGGATGCGCAACGTGCCGGCTCGAGTTGGAGCAACTGCGCGGCGACACTGCCTTGCTCGCGCTTTCGGCAACCGGACCGAGGCCTCCGGCGCGCGCGAGACAGCGGTTGCTGGATGCAGTTGCGCGCGAAGCGAAAGCCGGGGCAGACCCTCCCATTACAGCAACTTCCCCGCTCCCTCGCCAAGAACGCAACAACGATGAGACACTCGCAGGTAGCTGGTGGGGGTGGTTGGGCTGGGCAGCTACCGCGGCCGTGCTTGTTTTTGCCGTTACCTTGTGGCGGGAGAACTCTGCGTTGCGGCAGAGCCTAGCATCGGCCACGTCGCACTCGGAAGAAAGCCGCCGGGAGATGGAAGAGCTGCGCAAGATTGCGGCGCCCATCCTCGAACCTCAAGCCCAGCGCGTAACCCTGGTATCCGCAAAGACTCCTCCGCAGCCCCAGGGCAAGGCATTCTATCTGAAGAATCGCAGCAGCCTTGTCTTCCTGGCCAATAACATGCCGCAGTTACCTCCGCAAAAAGCTTATGAGTTGTGGCTGATTCCAACGAGCGGAGCTCCTATTCCAGCAGGAGTCTTCAAGCCTGATGCTCATGGCAGTGCGAGTGTGGTGAATCCTCCCCTACCGGCTGGCGTTGAAGCCAAGGCGTTCGCCATTACCGTGGAAAATGAGGCGGGATCCTCAGCGCCAACTTCAGCCATCGTGATGATGGGCGCCGGAGAGTAGTGAAAGCGTGGTTCGTGGGCAGCGGTGAGTGGTTTGTCACAGATCAACCATTTCATTCTTAGGGCCGGCCTCCTTCCTCATCTGTAGCGCCGGCATCTCGCCGGCTGTCCCGAGGGCGTCTCGCCCTCGGTTCCGGCATAAGAACGATCTGGATCTATCTCTTAGAACTGCTTCTCTAAAACCTTCGCGGCCTTGGGAAGCGCAGCGTGTTCTTTTCGATTGGCGCGGGCAATGTCGCCGAGAGGCGTCTCATAGATTGGGGAAGCTAGCTCCGATAGCGGCACTTCACCCTGGGCATATGCATACGAAGTGCTGCTGAGCAGGCTCGATTCCTGCGCCATCGCGTGCTGAGAAGCATGCAGGATATGGTCTGTCATCTGCATGGGCTGCGGGTTGTTGGTCAAAACTGAAGCCGTTTGCGCGCTGGCCGTGGTGGCGCAGAGAGCGCACAGGAAAAACAGAGCTACGACGGAGGCCTTCATAACGTTGATTTTCATAACCATGATCCTGTCCGGGGGAACCTTCTTCTGATTTGAAAGAACTTCCGGAATGGCCGTCTTTTGCGGCTTCCGCCCCTGATAAGGGCAATCCGCTTACCAAAGCGGGATAGACGGCATTCGACTTAACAGGTTGGCAGCAAAGCAAAGTGTCAAAGGATTGCACATATATGGAAAGACCGGGAAACCGGACGGAAGCCAGGTCGCAGGTCGTAAGAGCCTGCGACCGGCCCAAAAACAAGACTGCGGGGATCAATGACCACTCACTTCCCCGTGGCGACTTCAATCGCGCTGCTGACGGTGCCGTACTTTTTGAAGACGGCGTCACGGGAGATTACACCTTCCAGGCGGCGGGAGTCGGCGCGATTCACCACCGGGACAAGAGGGAAATCGTTTACATAGCGAAGCGCCGTGTCAAGGGCGAGATCGGGATAGAGGCTGGGCAGAATTTGCTTGGGCAAGAGCGAGCCCAGGGTGTGTTCGCCTTTACCCTCGTTAAAAAGGCGCTGGAGTTGTTCGCGAGTGATCGTGCTCCAGCCCGTCGGATGCAGACGCACCAGAAAAGTGGAATCCGCAGAATCCTGAATGCGACGATTGCTGGCATCGACGTAATCGTCCGCGCCGAGAATGACTTCAGGAACCGGCAGCATGGCGTCTTCGACGTGCAGAATGGTTTCTTCGCGGTCTTCCTCGAGTGAGGGGAGGATGAGACCATCCTGGCGGGTCAGAAGATCGAAGATGGGCACATTCTGCAAGCTGCGCGAAATGAGATACGAAAAAGTGTTGGCGACAATCACAGGCACGATGATTTCGTAGTTGCCGCTGACTTCCAGAACCATGAAGACCGAAGTCATAGGCACGCGCAGAAATCCCGCGAAGAGAACGCCCATCCCGACCAGCACATAAGTTCCCGTCGATCCGGTCAGCTGCGGAAAGAAAATGCGCTCCAGATCGCCCACGGCGCCGCCGAGCATGGCTCCAATAAAAAGCGTGGGGGCAAACATCCCACCGGGCGTGCCACTCACGAAAGAAAAAGTTGTGGCGATGATTTTCAACAGCGCCAGGATGGCGAGAAATTTCCAGGCAAACTGCCCGTGCATGGCCTGGTCCATCGAGTCGTAACCGGCGCCCATCACTTGGGGAGCTCCCAGGAAAGCGATCAGGCCGACCAGAAGTCCCGCGAATGCGGGTTGCAGATATTGCGTCCAATGCGGCAGCTTTCGAAGGCGTGGCCGCAAGTAGCCGATGGATTTCGCGAAAGCGACCGAGGCGAAGCCGCCAACGATGCCCAGCACTGCATAAGCGATCAGCTCGGTAGGACGCTTGAACGTTGTGACCGGAATGCGGAACAGCGGTTCGCTGCCCAGAAACCAGCGCACGATCACCACGCTGGAAACCGCCGATAGAACCACCGAGCCGAGAATGCCGGCGCTCCAGCGTCCGATGACCTCTTCGATCACGAAGAGCACAGCCGAGATCGGAGCGTTAAAAGCGGCAGCCAGACCAGCAGCCGCGCCAACTGGAGCCATCAAGCGAAGTTTTTCGCGGGAAATTTCCAGCCAGCGCCCCAGCGCCGAGGCGATGCTGGCTCCGATTTGCAGGGATGGATCTTCCGGTCCCAGCGATTGGCCGGAGCCGATGGCGAGCGCGGCGCAGATGAATTTTCCTACCGCAGTACGAAATGGAATAGTCCCGTTGAAGATGTAGAGCGCTGCCTTCGTCTGGTTGACGCCGCTGCCGCGGATGCCGGGAAACAGATTTATAACCAGCGCGGCAACCACGAGTCCCGCGACCGCTGGAACGGCAAAGAGCCGCCAGGTGTGGGTTTGCGGAAGTGGGCCCAGTAAAGCGAGATGGGTCCAGTCGATGGCGAGCCGGAAACAAACTACGGCTAACCCAGAAAAGATTCCGATAAAGACGGAAAGAATGAGGAAAAATACTTCCTCGTGAAAAGCGCCCTCGAGCGTAGAGAATAAACGGCGCGGAATGCGGAAGCGAGCCGGCTCTCGTGCGGCAGTCGCAGAAGCTACCGGAGCAGTTGCCTCGCTTAATATTGGCGTGCTCACTGGCTTGCGGCCTCACGCTTTTGAGAGATCAACAGCAAGGCCAGGTCGGGACCTTGCGGCGGACCGCACAAGGCAGCGGTTTGCTGTTCAATCTGGAAAACCACGTCCATGATCGCATCCGGAAGATCGGTTTCTCCCGGCGCACGCAGTTGCGCCAGATCGGGCTTGGCGGCAATCCAGCGGGACTGAAGAGTCTCAAGCTGCGGAGGACCGGTTGTAAGTTTCAAATCCACTCCACTTTGCTTGGCGCATTGGGTCAGACGATTTTCTGCTTGCTCGAACGCAGCGGTGATGCGTCGATTGCGCTCCGCGTCTGAGATGTGACTGTGGAATGGATTGGCCCTGAGGATCAGGTCCGTGGTTTCGAGAAGCTGGCGCGAATTCTCATCCTGCGGATTTTCATTGACCGCCTCGCGCAGATAACGTTGACCCTGGGTATAGTTGCCCGAGCGGTAGGCCGCCTGCCCGGCGCAGGCGAGAGCGGCGGGATTTGCCGGCTCCATGCGTAGAACGTCGCGGCACTGAGCGAGTTGACCGCCATAGTCCTTCGCTTGTCCGAAAAGTTCCGCAGCCTGAAGATGATCCGCGGGGTCGGGAGGCAAGGATGTGGCCAGCGCCATAAGTTCCGATTCGGCTTTGTCGGGTGCGCCTTTCTTGAGCAGAAATTGAATAAGCTCGATGCGCGCCTTGCTGCGGTTGGCGTCAGGATCGGAATTCCACACTCCGTACATGGCGTTGTGGTAGTAGCGGGTCGCGTCTTCGATGTTGCCGCGATGGGCCGCAACCCGGGCGAGAGCCAGATTGACGGCAGCGTCCTGTGGCGATCGTTGCCACAGAGCGATCAGGTACGATTCCGCTTCGTCGAGGCGGCGCGGATCATTGCTGTCCCGCAGTGCGCGCGCCAGGCTCAGCTGGTACTGGGAGTTAGTTGGGTCGCAGGTCAGCGCGGCACGGAACACGTCAATGGCTTCGTCAAAATGGCCCGCATTCGCGTCGGCCAGTCCTTGGTCATAGAGCCTGCGACCGCGAGCCTGCTGATTCGCATTGAAGCGCACCACCAGATGGCTGACTGCGGCGAAGCCCACCGCCGCGCCGAACGTGAGAATCAGGATAACTACCGGTGCCGAGCGGGGAATGAATTTAGGAAGAGTCCACGACATATCTCGTATCACGATATCATTTTTGCAGCGATGGCCAGAGATCGTGACTGTTATCAGTTGCAGCTTTCAGGGTTTACGTTGCGGAAAACAAATTAAGATTGTAGTCGACAGGCACGGTGGAACCCTCATCTTCACCAGTGAAGTCGGCCAGGGAACCACGTTCTATATTCGCCTGCCGCTGGATGGAAAATCAGAGTCCGTGCACGAAAAACCCACTCATGAACTCCCGTTAAGCTGAGCGCCTTGCCTTCGCCTCAACCAGCGATTACCAGATCCGCACCCGATCCGGCGGCGCAAGGTAAAGCGTTTCTCCCGGCTTGACGTCAAACGCGGCGTACCAGGCATCGATATTTCTGACCGTGTCTGCGCGATACTGCGCCGGCGCATGAGGATCAGTCATCACCTGTTGGCGTAGCGCAGCTTCGCGTGTCTTCGATCCCCAATTCTGACCGAAGGCAATAAAGAACTGCTGGTCGCTGGAGAAGCCATCTTGCACCAGCGCGGACTTGCCATTTAACGATGCGCGATAACCATCGTAAGCCGCGGCGACGCCGGAAACATCGGCAATGTTTTCCGCCAGCGTCTGCTTGCCGTTCACTGACAGATCGGGGAACGGTTTATAAGTATCGTACTGAGCCGCGAGCTGGGCGGTCGCGGCTTCGAAGTGCTCAAGATCCGATGGAGTCCACCAGTTGCGCACGCGGCCCTTCGAATCAAATGCGCTGCCTTCGGTGTCGAAGGTATGGCTGATCTCGTGGCCGATCACAGAACCGATGGCGCCATAATTGGCTGCCGCAGGAGCCAGCGGATCGAAGAACGGCGGCTGCAGAATCGCGGCCGGAAAATTCAGCGCATTCTGTAGCGGCAGATTCACCGCATTCACCGTCTGCGGCGTCATCGACCACTCCTTGCGGTCGACCGCCTTGCCGAGACGCTCGACATGCTGGCGATAGTCCGCCAGGCTTCCTCGCCAGATGTTTCCGAAAAGATCGTCCGCCTTTACTTCGTAGGAAGAGTAGTCGTGCCAGGTTTCGGGATAGCCGATTCCGACATACAACGTTGAAAGTTTGTCTTCCGCTTCAGCCTTGGTTGCCGGGGCCATCCACGACAGAGCTTCGATGCGCTTGCGATAGACCGCGATAATATTCGCCACCATCGACTGCGCCTGGGCCTTCGCTTCCGCAGGGAAGTAGCGCTGAGCGTAAATTTTTCCGACAGCATCGCCCAGCAACCCGTCTACCACGTACACCCCTCGCTGTTCGCGAGGACGCTGCTGCGTGGTTCCCGAGAGCGCCTTGCCGAAGAAAGCAAAACGCTCGTCGGCCATTGCCTTGGGCAACACGCCTCCGTAAGCTTCAACGAAGTGATAGGCAAGCCAATCTTTCCAGGTATCGAGAGCAGTAGCAATACGTGG
>CAWFUK010000087.1:0-25820 GCA_963818935.1 uncultured Acidobacteriaceae bacterium | reverse complement strand
TGGAAACTTCTTCGAAGGTGCCGTCACCCTTATTGTGAAACAAAAGATCAGATTCGCCCGGCATGCCCCAGGGCCCGCACTGCACCTGCACGCTTTTGAACCGGCAAAAACGCGGATCATTGCCGAATACCGGCAAATTGTCGATATCAACTTGAACATAGCGCGAGACGAAAAGATCGACGTGGCCGTCGCGGTCATAGTCGGCCCATGCCGCGCCGGTGCTGAATCCGCCGGCACTCACGCCAGCTTTTTCTGTAACATCTTCGAACTTGCAGTTGCCTAAATTGTGGTAGAGCACATTGCCGCCGTAGCCGGTGACGTAAATATCCTGCAACCCATCGTTGTCGTAGTCAGCGACGGCCACGCCCATGCCCCAGCCTTTGCGCGTGAGGCCCGCGGCCTTGGTGATGTCGGTAAAGTGGATTTCGCCATGGATGCGATCGGGATCCTGGTGATAGAGCGTGATCAGCGGATCGCCGCCTTCGCGGTAGCGCTGCACGGTGGAGCCGTTGACGGTAATGATGTCGAGCTTGCCGCCGTTATCGCAGTCGATGAATCCCACGCCCCCGCTCATGGATTCCACAACGTACTTTTTGTCTAGAGAGGAAATGTGGGCGACGGTGAGTCCAGCTTTTTGCGCGACATCTTCGAACCGTGGGATCGACGTCTCAGCCTCGAGAGCTTTTTGCGAGGTTGTCTTGGCTGAGACCTTAGCAGGGACGCTCTGTCCAAGAGCGCTCTGGCCCAGATGCAACCACAATAAAAGGGAGAGCATCCAAATCGCCGCCAAAACTCGCATCAGGAGAGCGATTATACAAGCCTGCCAGGCGACGATGCGGTTTCAAAATTAACCGAAAATTCACGAGTGGATTCGAAGACGCAAGGGTTCACTTGAGTATCGCAAAGGAGCGCGAAGCCGATGAACCTTCCCCGAATGATCCCGCGCCTGCTCTCCCTCCTATTCGGTTTCGCCATGATTGGAAGTTCCGCGGTGCAAACTACGCCCACCGAGGCCCCCAACATTCCCGCGAATATTCCGAAGATCAAAGCCGTGCTCGACGGCCCGCGTGAGGCGATTTTTATCACGCCCGACCAATCCTGTACAGGAAACGACATACCGGACGCGATGGCGCGCGCGTTTCGCGACTACACGGGGACCATCCACTTTATTACAGCGAGTTCCGACTTGTTCCAAAGCCTGGGCCCAACACTGGAGACAGTGCAGCACAGTTGCGAGCCGGCATATCGTTCGCCAGACGACGGAAATCCGGCCGACTTTAACGACCAGGAGTGGATCGACTCCTTCTATACCCTCGATGGCAAGACCATCGCCGGCCTTACGCACACGGAGTATCACGGCTGCTCGTTTCCGCACGAATGCCACACCGAAAATATCGGCGAGTGCGAATACGACTCCGACACCTACCACGAATCCGACGACGGGGGCTACCACTTCCGCGAGTTCCACGCGCCCGCGAATCTCGTGGCAGAAATTCCGTATCAGTACGAGGTCGATCGCGGTCCCATGGGTTACAGCGTCGACAGCAACATCGTGCCGTGGAAGGGCTGGTATTACGCCATCGCAACCTCTTGGACGTGGCCGCCGAATTGTTCCGGGACCACCGGGCCGAACCGTTGCATCACCAGCGGGGGCGCACCGCTTCGTACGCAAAATGTTTTCGATCCCTCGTCCTGGCGTGCCTGGGACGGCAATGCCTTCGACATGACTTTTGTCGATCCCTACCTGGGCCCGGTGGAGAATCCGCAAGATCACGTTTTCTTTCCCGTCGAATACATGGGCTACGTGAACGGCCTGAATATCTATCTGCCGGCAAACATTGCCGTCGCCACGCTGTGGGATTACTGGGACAATGCCCTGGGAAGTCCAGGGATGTATCTCACCACCTCAACCGATTTCGTCCATTGGACTACGCCGACCCTGGTGGTTACGCTGAACCAGATATTGGCGCTGGATCCACCGGGAAGCTGGCTCTACGCCTATTTTTCGTTGATCGATCCAAACGCGCCCGATCTGAGCTTTGCGATGATCGGAGCTCACCCCTACCTCTATTATGTGCGGCTGGATAACAACGACACCGAGAAGCGCGTCCTGTGGCGGCAGAAAATTACGTTGACGGTGAGTGAGTAACGGGCGGCGAGCGGGACGCCCGCCTGACAGCCGCCGGGACGTCGGTGCTACCGTCGAATGTCCGATTCTTGCGCGCAAAACAAAACGCCCCAGACCATTAAAGGTCTTGGGACGTATGTTGATCAGCCCTCCCCCAAGTGCTGCTCAAGAAGGAGATTACGGTACAGCCCTGAATTCGTAAATGGCTCTAGAGTGCCATTACCAAATATGAACTAGCGGGTTGTGCGTTGGTTACCCATTCATACCAAGTCCAAAATCTCTACGTGATGACCGGAACATGCGACATACCCGCCATGCCAAAGACCCGGCGGTAGCGGTCGACCTCTTCTGGCGGCCCCAGCGCCTTGGCATAGTTGTCGGAAAGCTTTACCGCGGGGCGGCCTTCCACGCTGGATACCTTGCTAATCAGGCTGATCGGGTCGAAGCCGCCATCCCCGCTCGGATCGCAGCCGCGAAAGTCGTTGGTCAAAAGTGTTCCCCAGCCTGCGCTGAACCGAATGCGGCGTCCGGGGGTCCATTTTCTCCGGTCGTAGAAATCCTCCGCGCTCTGGAACTCCTTGGTGGTAACTCCGCTCGCGATGTTTCCTCCAAAATATGCATGCAGGCCGAGAATGTCATCGACATCGAGTGCGTCCGAGGCAATAATCAGCTTATCGTGCGGATCTCGGCCCCGCGCCTTCAGCCACTCGATATATTCATCGCCAGCTATATACGGATCTTTGCTGTCAATGCGCTGTCCCGTCCAATCGGCCGCCCAATCAGGCGCGCCTTGCAGAAACTGCGTAGTCCCAAAGGTGTCGGGCAGCATGATACGCAGGGCTCCTTCATACGTCTGCTGCCACATTTCGAGCACATGGTATTGAGAAGTCCGCAAG
The DNA here is from genome assembly GCA_963818935.1 of uncultured Acidobacteriaceae bacterium. Taxonomy (GTDB): domain Bacteria; phylum Acidobacteriota; class Terriglobia; order Terriglobales; family Acidobacteriaceae; genus Sulfotelmatobacter. The sequence goes on along the minus strand of CAWFUK010000087.1, from coordinate 22,796 downwards.
GCTTCATCATCCCCCGGCGGCACCAGTGCCGCCAGCACCATCGGAATCTCATGGGCGTTCGTACCAATGGCCTCAAGATCGTGTTTGTGGGCCAGGAACGCATTCGAGGTTCCCGTGAACCCGCTGCCCAGATTCGCGGCCATCGCCTCAACCACATATTCCTGCCACAGAAAGCTGTGTCGCCGCCGCGTTCCGAAATCGGCTACGGCCAAGTTGGGAACATTGTGCAAGCGCTCAATCTTGTTCCAAAGTTTGGTCTTCGCCTTGGCATACAGAATATCCAAGCCGAACTCGCTCAGCCTTTTCATGGTGGCGCGAGTGCGCAGTTCATTGATGATAGAGAGCGAATAAAGCTCCCACATCGTGGTTTCCGTCCATAAGCCGTCGAAAGAAAGATGGAAGTGACCGTTCTTCGACGACAGCTCGTAGTCCGACAAGCGAAAGTCGCGTTCCAGCCATTCCAGAAATGCCGGTTCGAAGATTCCGCGGCGTCCGTAAAATGTATTGCCCGCCAGCCAGACCAACTCCGAGCGGCGAAAGCGGACACTGCGGGCATTGTCCAGCTGCTCGATCAGTTCCTCCGTAGCAAAGGTGTCGATCGGCCCGTTAGAAGAACGGTTGTAGACCGTGAACTGCACCCGCGTCTTGGGATAATGCTTCCAGATGAACTGGAGCATCAGCAATTTGTAGAAGTCGGTATCGAGCAGGGAGCGTGTAACCGGGTCAAGTTCCCAGTTGTGATTGTGGGCGCGCTCCGCGAAGTTCACGATCATGCATGAATATCCTCATATGCGGGCGCAAGAAAAAGCAAATCGGGGAGAATGACGGAGCCTGCCATCTGGACTTATCGGCTCCTTCGAGGAATCTCGCGTGGTCTGCTGAGGGTTTTGCCGATGGAGAGAGTGCACTCAGGCAAACTTGAGATCGAGGTCGCCCGCGAAGAAAATCGCCAGAGCGTTTGCCTGCCGTTCAATCCCTGTCCGCGCCTTCTTCGACAGGTTCTCGAAGGGTTCAATCGTCACCAACAGATTTTTCTTCTGGATTTTGTGCGACCACACGCCCGCGATTTCGCCATCGATGAGCACGACCGGAGAGATCCAGCCCTGGTTGCGGTAGACGCGCTTATAGTGCTCGGCGCCGAGCAGATGATCTTTCTCGCGATGGGCCAGCAGAAACGGATCGAAGAGCGGGAGCAATCGAATCCTGGATTCCTTTGTCGAACTCTTCTCCAACTCCGCAACATCCTCACGCAACATGAAACCGGCCTTGTCGCCGACGGGAACCTCGGCCAGCTCCGGCGCCATCAACGCCGGCAAAGCCTTTACCTGGGGCATGGGCAGACCCGCCCAATGGGAAAAATCCCCTGGCGTTGCTGGACCGTAGGCATGCAGGTACTTTCGCAGCAAGGCACACTGGGCATCGATTGTAGAGATCGGCCGCGATCGCAGTTGCTTATGTTGCCGCTTCTCCAGCCACTGGTCGGTGCGAGTAAAAGTAATATCGTTGCCCTCGGCACCGCCGTAACAAATTAATCCTTCCGCGATGGGGATGCGAACGTGGCTCCAGCTCACTTCCATAAAGCGAATCACGCGTTTGCTGACCCTCGGTCGAAGGGCGGCAGCAATGCCGGCGCGTCCCAATGGCCCCGCAGCCAGAGCATCCATGATCAGCGGCGTCAGTGATTCGCCCTCTTCCCGATGGATGCCGCAGCGCTCCATCACGCGCAGGGCTTGCGCCACGCGGCACGGCTTTAGCGCTGAAATGTAGAGCTGAAATTCATCGGCGGGAATAATGTGCAGCGTCTGCCGCATCAGCGATGTTTTAATCAGCGTACGGCTCCGCCACAGCGCGTTTTCAACCTCGCCGCGCGTGAGGGCATGATTGCGCGTCCACAGCTGAAGATAAGCCGCCGACATCACCTGCGCCTGCACTCCGCAAATATCGCCGCAAATGGTCACCGCATCCGCTGGAGCTTCTCGCAACAAGTGATGGCGGCACAGCCGGAAGTCAGCAATTGCTTGCAGAGAGATTCTTGACCGGGATGTCCCCGTAGATTTCAATCGCATTTCCAGGAATACGGAGGGGGTAAATCTAAGGCGTTAGATTCCAATCCGCTCCCGCGTTAGTTTCTCACTGTCAAAACGGCGCAGCAAGCCCCGGATACAATCTCGTACGCAGTTCTCCATGGCATGTGCGAGCTCGTGCTGATGTGGGGCGGGCGCTTCAATCCCAAAACAATGACGTCCGCTTCGAGGTTCTCGGCGACCTGCAAGATCGTTTCCGTCAGCGCTCCGAACTCGACTCGAAATTCGGCTTTGAGTTTCAACTGCGGCGCATGCGACACCAGTTCCACTAGGCGCTCAAGGCTCGCCCGGCGCAAATTCTCCCGCACTTGCTCGACTTCCTCTGCGTTCTGCTTCCGTGTGCCCGCGGGCATCTGCACGGTGGCAATCACATGCAGCAAAACCAGTCTCGCTCCAAAGTGGTTGGCGGCCGAAATGGCGTAGGGCAAGGCGTGCGTGGATGGAGCGCTGAAGTCCGTGGCGAACAAGAACGGGCCAAACCCGCGGACCCGGTCGATGGGAGAATCCTGTAAGGAACACGGACCAACCGTCAAAACCAGGCACTCGGCTTGCCGAAAAATGGTTTCCGCCACCGATCCCAGCAACAGCCTTCCCAAACCCCGGCGCCCGTGGGTGCCGAGGACAATCATGTCCACTGGTTCCTGCTCGATTACTTGTTGCAATTCCTCCCACACCTCGCCTTGGCGGATGATGACCTCATGGTTAGCCCCAGCCAATGCTCCGGTCTGCACCAGACCTTCCTCCAACCGGTGCGCATCCCGGCAGACCGCTTCGGTGGCCGCGTTCACGGCGTCCGGACCCACCAGGCTAAACGCCTGCGGGGAAAGTACATGAAATAGATAAAGTTTCGCGCGATAGTGGCGGGCGATGGCGAGCGCGTGGCGCAGCGCTTTTTCCGATGCTTCCGAAAAATCGGTGGCGATCAGGACAGACTTGAGAACTATGTCTCCGGTCGCGGCAACGAGTGACATACCAACTCTCGCTCCCTTTACAACACCAATTTTACCTCGCATTGCCAGTCGCCAATTGCGTCGCAAAACACCGTAAACGGTGCTCCAGCTCACTCCCTAGGAGACAAAGGATCACTGACAAGATACGGAAGAGTCAGCTTCTACCCCCCGAATGTGCTCCGTGAATCATGAAGGTACGACCGAACGTTTTTTCGACCCAGGCCCGGCCCACAGGTGCAGTGGACTGACATCGCCGCGCGTGTTGATGGCACAGCGCGTGCAGCAGCGCCGACGGATGCATCGACCGAACGTTAAGTTTCTCCTAACAAAAACCGCGGCCACAACCTCAAGCAATCGACCTCATGAAGACGCCCGAACGGACGATAGACAACAGAAGAGAGAAGGAAGAATAGAGCATGTGCGCCCGGAATCTTCCAGACTTAGGAGAACAGATCGATGAGCGATAGCGACATCGTTCAGGATTTTCTCGTCGAAAGTTACGAAAATCTGGACCGGCTCGATCGGGAGCTGGTCGGTCTGGAAAAGAATCCGCAGGATAAGGATGCGCTGGCCAGCGTTTTCCGCGTCATCCACACCATCAAGGGCACGTGCGGCTTTTTGGGTTTCAGCAAGCTCGAAGCCGTCGCCCATGTGGGCGAAAGCCTGCTGACCCGGCTACGCGATCAGCAACTGACCCTGAATCCGGAAATCACCACCGCCCTGCTCGGCATGGTGGATGCGGTCCGCCAGATGCTGGGCAACATCGAAAAGACAAGACAGGAAGGCGAGCGCGATGACAGCGTACTGATCGCGGAGTTAACCCGGTTGCAACAGGCGTCGCCGGCCCCGCCCCAGCCCGCACCGGCCGCAACGCCGGCTCCAACCCTCGCCCGCGAAGCTCTCGATCCCCACGCTTCGCTGGGCGACATTCTCATGCAGCGCGCCGGTGTGTCGCCTCCGCAGATTGAACGCGCGCTTCAGGAACAGCGCGCGGGCGACCCGCGGCACCTCGGCGAAATTCTGGTGGAGCACCAGGTGGTGCGCTCCGCCGAGGTGGTCGATGCGCTGCATTTGCAGCAGGCTGCCCGCGGGCAGGCGGCCACAGCCTCGGCTTCGGACAGCACTATCCGGGTGGATGTAAGCCTGCTCGACAAGCTGATGAATCTGGTGGGCGAATTGGTCTTGGCGCGCAATCAGGTCCTACAGTTCACCAACAAAGTGAAAGATACTTCATTTCAGGCCACCTCGCAGCGCCTGAATTTGATCACCACCGAGTTGCAGGAAGGGGTGATGAAGACCCGGATGCAGCCCATCGATAACATTTGGAGCAAATTCCCCCGCACTGTGCGCGATGTTGCGCTGACCTGCGGCAAGCAGGTTTCGATCGAGATGGAAGGCAGAGAAACCGAGCTGGATAAAACCATTATCGAGGCTATCAAAGACCCGCTCACTCACCTGGTGCGCAACTCGGTCGATCATGGGATCGAAACATCCGAGGTGCGGCAGGCGGCGGGCAAGAATCCGGTTGGCAAGCTCTCTCTGCGTGCATTTCATGAGGGCGGGCAGGTGAATATCGAAATCTCCGATGATGGCGCGGGTTTGGACACGGAGCGCATCCGCCGCAAAGCAGTGGAGAAATCACTTGTCACCGCCGAACAGGCGGCGCGCCTGTCGGAGCGCGAAATCACCAACCTCATCTTCCTCCCCGGCCTTTCAACCGCCGAAAAGGTGTCCAATGTGTCGGGCCGCGGCGTGGGTATGGACGTGGTCAAAACCAACATCGAAAAGATTGGCGGCACCGTCGATGTGCAATCGAAGGCGGGAGCGGGCACCACGGTGCGCATGAAGATTCCGTTGACCCTGGCTATCATTCCCGCGCTGATCGTTACCAGCGGCGGCGACCGCTACGCCATTCCGCAGGTCAGTCTGGTGGAGTTGGTGCGGCTTGATGCCGAGCAGAGGACGAAAGGAATTGAAATGGTCCACGGCGCTTCGGTGCACCGCTTGCGCGGACGCCTGCTGCCCTTGGTTTACCTCGACCGCGAGCTGGATGGGAAAGGAGATAAATCGGCGCCGGGTACCGGCAGCAAGGACAACCATAACGACGCCGTCAACATCGTGGTCTTGCAAGCCGATGATCGCCAGTTCGGCCTGGTAGTCGACCAGATCAACGATACCGAAGAGATTGTGGTCAAGCCCTTGGGCAAACAGCTCAAAAGGGTCACCGCGTTCGCGGGCGCCACCATTATGGGCGACGGCAAGGTGGCGCTGATTCTCGATGCCCTTGGTTTGGCGCAGCGGGCCAATGTGATCGGTGAAGTCCGGGAGCGGACCACCACGGAGAAAGGCGGAGCCGGCCATGCCCAGGCCAAGACCGGCAACCGCCAGACGCTGCTCTTGTTCCAGCCCGGCTCGAGCGGAAGGATGGCCATTCCCTTGTCGCTGGTGGCGCGCCTCGAAGAGTTCGAGCGCAGCAAAGTGGAACAGGCCGGGCAACAGGAGGTGGTGCAGTACCGGGGACAGATTCTGCCCCTGATTCGGGTCGCCAATGTGGTACTCCCCAGCCCTGCGACGGCTCCAGACGCCACGGCTGGACTCAACGGCACCGCCCGGTTGCCGCTTCAGGTCGTGGTCTATGCCCAGCATGGACGCAGCGTGGGCCTGGTGGTCGAACGCATTCTCGACATTGTGGAGCAGGAAATGGTGCTCGAGCATCCCGCGCGACATGCCGGAATTCTGGGCTCGCTGCTGGTGCAGCAGCGCGTGACCGATCTGCTGGACGTGCAGAGCGTAGTGCGCTCCGCGCTGCCCAGCTTCTTTGAGAACGGGGATAGGAGCAGCGCGGCCGCTGCGGGCAGTTGATCGCCGGAAACCGAAGGAGAAATTCAGTCATGAATAATGGCCAGCAATTCTGCACTTTTTTTCTGGATGGGCACTTCTTTGGAGTTCCAGTGCAGGAAGTGCAGGAAGTCATTCGCTATCAGGAGATGACCGGGGTACCCCTGGTGCCGGCGGCGGTGCGGGGATTGATTAATCTCCGCGGCCAGATCGTTACCGCCGTCGACCTGCGGCGCCGCCTCAGCATGAGCGAACGGGGTGCTGGCCTGTTGCCTATGAATGTGGTAGTGCGCACCGACGACGGGCCGCTCAGCCTGCTGGTGGATGAAATTGGCGACGTCATTGAAGTTGACCAGGAAACCTTTGAGCAACCTCCAGAGACCATGAAGGCGCTGGCCGGGGACGTCATTCGCGGCGTGCATAAGTTACAGGAGCGGTTATTGCTGGTGCTCGATACCGGCCGCGCCGTCGAAGTCGTCGAGGCCCGGGCCGCGGCGCCGGAAAAAGATCGCTAGGAAAAGTTTGCCAGAAACTCATAACCCAAAATCAGCAAGAAGGAGAATTTCGCGATGAAAAGCAAGAATAGTGGTGGGAGCGCGGCGGCAGCAGCGCCCGCGATGACACGTACCGATGCCCAGGCGCTGAATGCCGACTATGCTGGCCAGATTGCAGCCATCAGGAAATCGCATGTAGTCATCGAGTACACCCTGGACGGGACCATTCTCGATGTCAATGAAAACTTCGAGCAGCTCTTTGGCTATAGCCGGCAGGAATTGGTAGGCGGGAATGCCAGCCTCTTTGTGGACGACGCCACTCGTCAAAGTGCGGCGTACAGGGATACTTGGGAGCGTCTCAGACGGGGGGAACCCTACGTCGCGGAAACGAAACGAATCACCAAGGATGGCCGGGAGCTCTGGATCGAGGCTTCCTACAACCCGATTCCGGATCTAAATGGGAAACCCTTCAAGGTCGTGAACTACTTCACTGACGTCACCCGGCGCCGGCTGCAGAGTCAGGACTATCAGGGCCAGATGGCGGCTATCAACAAGTCGCAGGCGGTCATCGAGTTTCAAATGGATGGCACCGTTATTCAGGCCAACGAAAATTTCCTCAAAACTCTTGGCTACAGCCTTGAGGAGATCAAAGGCCGGCACCACAGCATGTTCGTTGACGAAGCCTACCGAGTGAGCCCCGCTTACAAGGAGTTCTGGGCTAAGCTGAACCGCGGCGAATATGTCGCTGACGAATTCAAGCGCATCGGCAAAGGCGGCCGGGAAGTTTGGATTCAGGCCTCCTACAACCCCATCCTCGACCTGAACGGCAAGCCTTTTAAGGTGGTCAAGTACTCCACCGACGTGACCGCGCAAAAGCTGATCAATGCCGACCTGGCCGGCCAGATCGCCGCGGTGGGAAAATCGCAAGCCGTGATCCAGTTCCAGATGGATGGAACGGTCCTCGACGCCAACGACAACTTTCTCAAGGCTCTCGGCTATACCCTCGACGAGATTAAAGGCCGGCACCATAGCATGTTCGTCGAGGAATCCTATCGCGCTAGTCCGGCCTACAAGGAGTTCTGGGCCAAGCTGAACCGCGGCGAATACGTAGCCGACGAGTTCAAGCGCATCGGCAAAGGCGGCCGGGAAGTTTGGATTCAGGCCTCCTACAATCCCATCTTCGACCTGAACGGCAAGCCTTTCAAGGTGGTCAAATACGCCACCGACGTAACCGCGCAAGTCAAAGCCCGGCAGGAAATGGCCCGTATGGCGGAGCGCGAGAAGGAGCAGATGGAGGAGCTCAAAGCCCTCTTTAACCAGATTGCGGAAAATGCCCAATCCCTGGCCAGCGCTTCTGAAGAACTAACCGCAACCAGCCAGCAGATGAGTGCCAATGCGGAAGAAACTTCGGCGCAGGCCAACGTGGTCTCGAAGAACTCCGAGCAGGTGAACAAGAACCTGCAGACCGTGGCCACCGGTACCGAGGAGATGGGGGCGAGCATTAAGGAAATCGCCAAAAACGCCACCGAGTCGGCCAAGATCGCGACCGCTGCGGTGAAAGTCGCGGAAACTACCAATGTGACCGTTTCGAAACTCGGGGACAGTTCGACCGAGATCGGGCAGGTCATCAAAGTCATCACGTCCATCGCGCAGCAAACCAACCTGCTGGCGCTGAACGCCACCATCGAAGCGGCCCGCGCTGGCGAGGCGGGCAAGGGCTTCGCCGTGGTCGCCAACGAAGTCAAGGAACTAGCCAAAGAAACCGCCAAGGCCACCGAAGACATCAGCCGCAAAATTGAGGCCATTCAGACTGACACCAAGGCCGCCGTCGATGCCATCGGGACCATCAGCGGAATCATTAACCAGGTGAATGACATCTCGAACACCATTGCCACGGCGGTCGAAGAGCAGAATGCGACCACCAACGAGATGGCGCGCAACGTCAGCGAGGCGGCCAGCGGCAGCGGGGAGATCACCAAGAACATCGCGGGCGTGGCCGAGGCGGCGCAGAGCACTACCCGGGGTGCGGCGGACACGCAGAAAGCGGCGCAGCAACTGGTCGAAACCTCGCGCGAACTCAACGGCCTGGTGGATAAATTTCGCAACAGTTCGAGCGAGTCGGGCGAGATGTCCAGAGCGCAGGCGCAGGGGGCCCGGGGCTGACGCGCAGCAAGGACAATGCGCTATGATCTGCGCTCCCTCCCCGCGGCGCGCGCATGGTTGTGGACTCGCACAATTCGCTTATGTCTCCTATTCGCGTTCTGCTGGTAGATGATTCGGTGGTGATTCGCAAGCTGCTCTCCGCCACCTTGTCGGCGGACTCGGCCCTCGAAGTCGTGGGCACGGCCAGCGACGGGCAGATTGGGCTGGCCAAGATTGCGCACCTCCATCCTGATCTGGTGACGCTTGATATCGAGATGCCCGTGCTGGACGGCCTCGCAACGCTAAGGGAATTGCGCAAACTCTATCCCCAGCTTCCCGTCATCATGTTCAGCACGCTGACCGAGCGGGGCGGGGTGGCGACCCTCGAGGCTCTCTCCCTGGGTGCTTCCGATTACGCCACCAAGCCCAGCAATACGGGCGGCGCGGAGCTTGCCCTCGAAGCAATTCGCGCCGACCTGATCCCCAAGATCAAGGCGCTGTGCACCGGCCATTTCACAAAACTGAAGAAGCTGCCCCCGCCACGTCCGCCGGTGCGGATTCTCCCATCGCCCATCCCCCGGCGCATCGAAATGGTGGCCATCGGCACTTCCACCGGTGGGCCTAACGCCCTGGCCGAAGTCCTGCCCCGGATTCCGAAAGATTTTCCTGTCCCCATCGTGGTGGTGCAGCATATGCCGCCGATTTTTACCCGCCTGCTGGCCGATCGTCTGGCAGGGCGCTCCGCCATCTCCGTCGAGGAAGGGAGCGACGGAGCGCTTCTTTCGCCGGGACACGCCTGGATCGCACCGGGGAATTTCCACATGACGGTGGTTCCTTCCCGGGCGGGCTGGCGTCTGCAACTGGATCAGAATCCGCCGGAACATTCCTGCCGCCCGGCGGTCGACCCGCTGTTCCGCTCGGTTGCCGCCGCGGGCCGCTCCGGCGTGCTGGGCGTGGTCATGACCGGCATGGGATCGGACGGTGTGCTGGGAGCGCAACGCATCCGCGAGGCTGGTGGAGAGGTTCTCATTCAGGACGAGGCCTCCGCCGTAGTTTGGGGGATGCCCGGCCTGGTCTATGCCGCGGGACAAGCTGACGGCGTCTATCCCCTGGATCAACTGGCGCCCGAGATCACCCGTCGCGTGCTGCAAAGCCGCGCCCCACGTCCTACGGCAGCCCCGAGCCAGCTTCCCACCATCGAACCAAGAGCCCAATGATGACCGGCGCCCAACCCGCTATGCCCAAGCCCGGCGCTGCCAAAATGAGCGTGCCCGTCGATGCCATCTTCCGCCAGATCCGCGATCTGGTCTACAAAGTCTCGGGAATCTACCAGCTCGAAGACAAGCTCTACCTGCTGGTGGATGGCTGCGGCCGCCGTATGAAACACCTGAGTGTAAAGAGCCCTACAGCCTATTGGGACCTGTTGACCGCGCATACCAACCGCGAAGCGGAGATGCGCGAGCTGCTCAACGAACTCACCATCGGCGAGACTTGCCTGTTCCGCAGCCCGCCTCAACTGGACGCATTGCGCAAAGTGATTCTGCCCGAGCTGGCGGCGGACAAAATCAAGCAGGTCACCAAACGGCTGCGCATCTGGAGCGCGGGCTGCTCCACCGGTGAGGAATCCTACACCCTGGCGATGAATATGCTCGAGGAGACCAGCGCCTTGCTGAAAGGGTGGACGGTGGAGATTCTGGCCACCGATCTGAATGACCGGTCGGTGGAAACTGCCAAGGCCGGCATTTACGGCGATTATGCCTTGCGCTCGACCAGCGACTATTTCAAGCGCAAATACTTCACCACCGTCGACGAAAAGAAACTGCAAGTCCGGCCCGAGGTGAAGAAGTTGATTGCCTTTAGCCGCTTGAATCTGCAGGATGATTCGAAGATGCTCTTCATGAAGGGCATGGACCTGGTTTTCTGTTGCAATGTGCTGATCTATTTCGACGGACCTTCGAAGTCGAAGGTGGTCGACCATTTTTACAGCAACCTCAACTTCGGCGGTTATTTTTTTCTCGGGACCTCGGAATCATTGTTTAAGTTGAACGAGAAGTTTCACGTGGTGCACTTTCCCGGAGCTATCGCCTATTGGAAGCCGTCCCTGAAGAGTGGAAAGCTATGAGTACCCCTGGCATTACCAACATACTCCACGCCAAGATCCACGAGCGGGTCGGGCGCATCGAATCGATGCCCTCGATTCCGGTGGTCTTTGTGCCCTTGCTGAAACTGCTCAACGCTCCCGAGGAGCAGGTCCGGCTCGACGAAGTGGTGAAGCTGATCTCCTACGACAACGCCATCGCGGCGCAATGCCTGCGGGTGGCGAGCTCTCCTCTGTTTGGCCTGGCGAAGTCTCCCGAGTCGATCAAGGGAGCGGTGCTCGCCCTGGGCATCCGCCGGGTTGAGACCATCCTGCTCACTTGTTGCCTGGGTCAGGCCTTTCCCACGAAGAGCTGGGCTCTTGACGCGATGGTTTACTGGAGGCATTCGCTGGGTTGCGCCATGGTCTGCCGCAAGTTTGCGGAGAAACTCTCCAGCATCGACGGCGACAAGGCCTACATGGCTGGACTGTTGCATGATATCGGAATCATGGTGAACTGCCTCAGTTTTCCCGCGGAATTCGGCGTCGTGGTCGCACGTGCCGTCCAGCAGCAGATCCCGCTCCATGAGGCGGAGAGCCCTACCATGGGTTTCACCCATTGCGAGACTGGCCGCTCTCTAGCTGAAAAATGGAACCTGGGCGCTGCGATGACGCAGGTCATCGCTCATCATCACTCCCCTGAGTGCAGCGAGAGCGATCGTGCGCTGGTGGCGCTCGTCCATTTATGCGACCTGCTATGCCGCATGCGCGGCTTGGGCTACGGATACTACGAGCGGCAGAAGATTGATCTGGCTTACAACCCGGCCTGGGGCGTTCTATTGCAGGAACACAGCGAATTAGAAGGAGTCGACCTGGTTCGCTTTACCTTCGAAATGGATGATGCCGTGGCTAGCATCTACGACATGGTCGCCACCATATTCGCCGCCCACTCCGGCCGGAACTAAAATGCCACGGAAGCGGAACATCGCGGAACTACAGAAACAGGGGAACTAAAGCACCACGGCATTTGCCAATTGCGCCGAACCTGGCAGGGAAGCATCCCGGCAGAACTGCTCTTTCGTATCTGGCGACAAACCGGATCGCGGAGTCCCCCGTATCGGCTGCCGCGATTGCGAATCTCCTGCCTAGCTGTGGACTTGGAGAGACACCACCAGCAGCATGCTTTCAAACACGAGGCTCACCTCAACCGCCGGCGAGTTCGACAACGAGTGCAGGCAATAATCATTGCCCGTCACCACCGTAGGAACCGAAAGCATGCACCCATCACCCAATCCCGAAATCTTATTCTTAAAGTTTCCGGCAATCATGTTGCAGACTTCCCCAAAGGCGTCGGTCACCTCGGATCCCACTTTGTCCGGTTCGACGCCAAGCATCTTCGAAGCCATGAGCGCAGCCGACTGGTTGCTGCACCGGATGCTCAGCACTCCGCACATTTGTCCCGCCAATCCCACCATGGCGGTAATTTCTGGCATCTCGGCCGTCACCATGTCTGGCACGGTTAATTTACAACTCAGCATCAGTTCGAAGACCTCCCGCGCTGCTACTTCCAGCATCGGACCCCACGCCTGATCGGTCTTGGCGGCAGCCGCGCCCATGGTGTTCATGCTTTCACCACCAGTAAAGGCAGGATCGATTCCTTGACCTGGTCGGGCGTGAACGGTTTGCGAATATACCCGCGCGCCCCAGCGTTGAGAGCCTGCACCACGTGCGCCTCGCTTCCCTCCGTAGTGATCATTACCACGGGCACCCCTTTTGCCTTCTCAACCCCGCCCAGCGCCTTGACGAATTCCAGGCCATCCATGATGGGCATATTGATGTCACACAGGATCAGGCCCACCCGGTTTTCCATCAGCACCGACAGAGCTTCGGCGCCGTTTCCCGCCTCGAACACCTGGCTAAGTTCAAGCCCCGCCTGGCGTAACGAGCGTTCCACGATCTTTCGCATCACCGATGAGTCGTCCACGATCAGCGCCGCGATACCGTCCATTATGCGCTCCTCATTCTTGGGGTAAGCGTCCGCTAGCTGCTTCCCTTCGCTTATTGGGATATCGGCCTGTCGCCGGTACGGCTTTAGGGATAGAGCCGAGCCCAAGCCCGAATTTTGACTGCGATGCGCTACTTGCAGACGAAATAACTTCAGTAACTTGTTACCGTATTTGGAGCAAACCTACAATCTTTCAGCGATGCCTCCCGGACAACAATGCTGTAAGCGCACGAAGATGGTGCTGCCGCTTCGCCTCTGGACCGACGAGGAGAACGGACAGAACGATGCGCCTCTGCTCGCCCATACCCTCGACATCAGTCCAGCGGGCGCGAGCTTGGGCGGACTGCGCGAACCTCTTCAATCCGGCCAAGTCATCACCTTGCAACGTGGTCAGAACCGAAATCGGTTTCGCGTGGTTTGGACCAAACAGCTCGACGTCAATGAAATCCGTGCCGGTTTAGAATCGCTCGAGCCCGGCAAAAAACTGTGGGACATCAACCTTCCCGAAGAAATAATCGAACATGGGCCAGTTGCCGAGGACCCAGTGTGCTCGCTTGAGCATAAAGAAACCGATTCCGTCTCCACAGTTCCGGTCTCCACCGCTAGCGCTGCGCACGTTTCTGAGAAGGAGTCGACTTCGATCCAGCGCTTCCATCGGGCGGCAGCCAAGTACTTGCACACACGATGGGCCTCGGTCCTCGCTGGAATGATCGTTGTGAGCGCAGCGGCAGTGCTTATTCAAGAACTCAACCCGCCGGCCCTAGAAACAGCTTCTCTACAACGGCCAGAGTCGACAATTCGGCCCGCACATATCGCCTCACCAGCCAACCCCACAAAATTGAAAGATGCGGTGAAGGTAGTCTTCGCGAAGGGCGCGGAAGACGCCGCAAAGGATTTCAGCACGCGCGTGAAAGTAGCGGATGCTCCGCGAGGTCACATCATTTATCCCGACGCTCCTGAAGCCAACCTCTCGGGCAAGGTAAACCTGAAAGTCGTGATCGGCATGGCAGGCCGGGTGAAAGAGATTTGGGTGCTGAGTGGAAACCGCGAGCTAGCGAAAGCCGCCATACGAGCGGTTCGACAATGGCGCTATAGCCAGCCCGAGCGCAACGGCCAGGCTGTCGAGGCTGAAACCAACGTCACTATCGACTTCCAGGGACAGGACGCAGTCTCGATCCATTTCCCACCCTCACCCCCCATCAGTACCCAGTCCTAGCGCCTGTCAGAATATGTACTTCATTGGGTGCGTTTAACCGGCTCAGAAATTACGATAAGTAAAGTGCAGATCGGTCCTAACAATAGAGATAAGAGCCACCAATTCACTGCGCTCCTGCCCTTGGTTTGCGCCAGTCCAGGGTGAACCAACCAACTGCATACCCGCCTGTGTCATGAATGGTCATCGCATTCTTAACCTCGCAAATTTAGAAAGCCCCCATCCAGCGGATAGTCCACGCCGGTAATGAACCCAGCTTCCTCCGAACACAAGAAAAGAGCCAGCGATGCAACTTCGTCCGGATCGGCCATGCGTCCCACGGGTTGCACATGCGATAACCGGTTGAACATCTCCTCTTCGTGCCCCGGATAATGTTTCCGCAAATAGCCGTCGACAAATGGGGTATGCACGCGCGCCGGCGAAATACAATTGCAACGAATGTTGTGGGCAAGATAATCTTTTGCGACCGAGTATGTCATGGCGACCACCGCGCCCTTGCTCATCGAGTATGCGAACCGCTCGGGCAACCCAACCGACGCCGCAATCGATGCCAGATTTAGAATCACGCCGCCGCCGTTTTCTTTCATCTGCCCCACCGCAGCCGACATGCAATGGTAGAAACCTTTCACATTCACACGAAAGACTCTGTCGAAGTCCGCTTCCTTCGTGCTTTCCAGAGTTCCAATGTGCGCAATGCCGGCGTTGTTCACCAGAATGCGAATGGGTTCGATGGCAAGAATCTCTTGAAAGATATTTTTGACGTTCTCCTGGCTGGAGACATCGCATGCAAAAGCCCGCGCCGTTCCACCGGCCTTTGTAATTTCCAATGCAGCCGCCTCTGCTTCCGCTTGGTCGACATCAAGGATGTGCAACGATGCGCCGCTCATGGCGAATCGATACGCGATGGCGCGGCCAATCCCGCTCGCGCCTCCGGTCACCACCGCCGCTTTTCCGTCCAACCGGAAATTGTTGTGGATTGCTGAAGTCATCCGAGCCCAACCTTCCTTTTCGAAATGAAATCGTCTTGACCCTACAAGCTCGCCTTAGTATTCCTGGTAGCGAGAAATGATCTCTTTGCAAATTCTCAAGGCTTCCTCGTCGCCACTTCCTGTAATGTATAACGTCGTGGCTTGGTGAAGGAGGTGAATCTCGTTCTCCGATGAGCAACTCCGGGTTGGGTCTAGGCATGTTTTCTCTCGCTGAAAAGACCGCCGTTGTTATGGGCGGCACCTCCGGAATCGGTCAAGCCCTCGCATTGGGCTTGGCCGAGGCCGGAGCCGATGTGATCGCTGCGTCCAGGCGCGCGGAGGCCGTCGAGGCAACCGCAAATCAGATCGAGGCCCGGGGGCGAAAGACGTTGCGCGTCACCGCCGATGTGACCGGGCGCTCATCGCTCGAGAGGCTTCGCGACGCCGTTCTATCCCACTTCGGCAAGGTAGACGTGCTGGTGAATTGCGCCGGCGTCACCACCAAGGCTCCGACTTTAGATTTTCCAGAAGATCGATGGCGGGAGATTCTCGACATCAATCTCACCGGTACGCTCCGCGGCTGTCAGGTATTTGGCGAGCACATGTTGAGCCGGAAATCCGGTCGCATCATTAATATCGCTTCTCTCACCACCTATTTAGGATTGTTTGAAGTTGCGGCTTACGCCGCCAGCAAAGCCGGCGTGGGTGCACTCACCAAAACACTTGCCGTCGAGTGGTCCCGCCATGGCGTTCTGGTGAACGCGATTTTGCCGGGAGTCTTTCGCACCCCGCTGAATACGCAGTTGCTCGATTCCCCGCGCGGTCGCGAACTTTTGATGCGCACCCCCATGGACAGGTTTGGCGAAGTCCGAGAACTTGTGGGAGCGGCTGTTTATCTTGCCTCCGATGCGGCCTCGTTTGTGACCGGATCGATTCTGGTAGTGGACGGGGGATTCCTGGCCAGCGGTGTGAATCAATAGCCTGGAATCCATAAGAGAGTACATTGATGGCGAAGCCCGAAGGAAACATGGAAACCAATTCGTCGTTGACGCTCAAAAAAGCAGAAGCCTGCCGCTGGGATTTGGTGAGCCTGGGTGAGGTGATGCTGCGGCTCGATCCCGGAGAGGTTCGCGTATCCACCGCGCGTGAGTTTCGCGCCTGGGAGGGCGGCGGTGAGTACAACGTTGCCCGCGGCTTGCGCCGCTGCTTCGGCATGCGTACCGCCATCGTGACCGCTCTCGCCGACAACCCCGTCGGAAGATTGTTGGAAGATTTTATGTTGCAAGGCGGCGTCGACTTGTCACACCTGCGCTGGGTGCCCTATGACGACGTCGGCCGCGCCGTTCGCAACGGCCTCAACTTTACCGAGCGCGGATTCGGAGTTCGGGCCGCCTTAGGATGCTCCGATCGCGGACACACCGCCGCCTCTCAGTTGCAGCCCGGTCAGATCAATTGGGAGTTGATTTTCGGAACAGAAGGTGCGCGTTGGTTCCACACTGGCGGCATCTTCAGCGCTCTCTCGCCTACCACCCCGCTGGTCGTAAAAGAGGCGATGGAATCAGCTCGCCGTCACGGCACCGTCATCTCCTACGACCTGAATTATCGGTCTTCGCTGTGGAAGTCGGCGGGCGGCCACGCCAAGGCTATCGAAGTCAACCACGCGCTGGCGCCGATGATTGACGTCATGCTCGGAAATGAAGAGGACTTTACTGCGGCGCTTGGTTTTTCAGTCGACAACACAGACGAACATCTCTCTCAACTCGAAAGCTCCAATTTTCGCCGCATGATGACGCGCGTCTCCGAGAAATATCCCAACCTTAAAGTCGTAGCCACCACGCTGCGTACCGCGCGCACCGCCACGCGCAACGATTGGGGAGCAATCTGTTATTGTTGCGGAAACTTTTATGAAGCCAAACCCATGCCCGACTTGGAGATTTTCGATCGCGTTGGCGGCGGAGATTCGTTCGCCTCAGGTCTCATCTATGGTTTTCTCGCTGGGCGCGAACCGCAGTGGGCGGTGGAATGCGGATGCGCTCACGGCGCGCTGGCCATGACCACTCCCGGAGATACTACGATGGCGACTCTGGCCGAGGTTGAGCGTGTAATGAAGCGAGGCACGGCTCGCGTGCAGCGCTGAACAAAAAAGAAAGCGACCATCATGAGCAGAGAAAAAATTCTTCAACAGATACATAAAGTCGGAATCGTACCCGTGTTGCGCGCGTCTTCGGCAGAGTCCGCCATTGCCGCTGCCGCCGCCATCGAAGCTGGCGGCGTGCCGGTCCTGGAAATTACCATGACCGTTCCCGGCGCCATCGATGTGATCCACGCCGTGGTGAAGAGTTCGGGCGCGCGAGTGCTGGTAGGCGCGGGTACCGTTCTTGATCCAGAAAGTGCGCGCGCCTGCATTCTGGCCGGAGCCCAATTCATCGTCAGTCCATCCCTTAACCTCAAGACGATCGAACTCTGCCGCCGTTATTCCGTGCCAGTCATTCCGGGAGCGCTTACGCCCACCGAGATCATCAACGCATGGGAAGCTGGAGCGGATGTCGTGAAAGTTTTTCCCTGTAGCGCGGTCGGCGGTGCGAAATATCTTGCCGCCTTACGCGGGCCGATGCCGCAGATCGATTTGATTCCCACCGGTGGAGTCTCCCTCTCGAACGCCGCGGAGTTCTTGGCCGCGGGCGCATTCGCTCTCGGTGTCGGAGGCGATCTCGTCGACAGTTCAGCCCTGGCGCAGGGCAAGCAGGAAGTGATTGCAGAGAATGCGCGCAAGTACGTCGCACTTGTGAAGCAGGCCCGCGCGGCTTCCTGATACACGTAGAGGCGGACGCCTTCGTCCGCCTCTTGAGGATTAAGGCCTGAGGGTAAACGCCTAGTTAGTTAGTCCTGGTTAGTTCGCCATGGAAAACGCATCTCTCCAATCAGAAAATCTCCGCGAAGACGAAATTCTATCGGCGGTAGAAGAGGTCTTGGCCGCGACCCCGGTCATCGACATGCACACTCATCTGTTTGCCCCGGCATTCGGCAAGCTGGGATTGTGGGGCATCGACGACCTCCTCACTTACCACTACCTGGAAGCCGAATTCTTCCGCTCTTCCGATGTGACGCAAGAGGACTATTGGTCCATGGGAAAGCAGGATCGCGCCGATGCAATCTGGCGCGTTCTCTTCGTCGAAAACACCCCCA
The DNA here is from genome assembly GCA_963818935.1 of uncultured Acidobacteriaceae bacterium. Lineage (GTDB taxonomy): Bacteria > Acidobacteriota > Terriglobia > Terriglobales > Acidobacteriaceae > Sulfotelmatobacter. The sequence continues at coordinate 4,839 of CAWFUK010000087.1, read as the reverse complement.
TTTCCGAAGCCACTCGTGGAGTGATCGCGGTTCTCCAGGCTTTCAATCTTCCGACCGAAAGCTCTGATTTAGTCGAGGCCCGTGAACTTTTCAGAACTCAGAGCGCCGAAGCGCACATTCGCAAAGTCTGTCAAATGGCCGGCGTAAACGTGGTTGTGATGACCAATGATCCGCTCGATTCCGACGAACTTCCCTTGTGGATGAATGGCATTGCGCCCGATCCGCAGTTCTATCCAGCGCTGCGCCTCGACCGGATTCTCTGCGAGTGGTCTGAACCCTGGGAGCAACTAGCCGGCTTGGGCTATGCCATTGACGGCCGCGCATCGGGTCGATCGATTGCGGAACTTCGCAGGTTTCTCCACGATTGGTATCAGCGGATGCGCCCCCTGTATATGGCGGTTTCGCTACCAGATACGTTTGAGTTTCCAGCGGAGACGCCGCGGGGAAGAATTCTGTGCGAAGCCGTATTGCCGGCCTGCCGCGAGTTCGATATTCCCCTGTCGCTCATGATTGGGGTGCGCCGCCAGGTGAATCCCAGGCTTCGACTGGCGGGCGACGGCGTGGGTCGGGCCGATTTGCGCGCCCTGGAAAGTATATGCAGCCAGTATCCAGAGAATCGATTTCTGGTGAGCGTGCTCAGCCGCGAGAATCAGCACGAACTCTGCGTCTACGCTCGAAAATTTAACAACCTTATGCCTTTTGGCTGTTGGTGGTTTCTGAATAATCCTTCTCTCGTCGAAGAAATCACGCGCGAACGCATTGAATTGCTGGGAACCGGTTTCATCCCTCAACATTCGGACGCACGCGTTCTCGAGCAGCTCATCTACAAATGGCGAAACACGCGGGCCACGCTCGCTCCAATCCTGGCGCAGTCCTATCGATTGCTGTCCCGCGATGGCCGCAGCGTCACGCGCCGAGAAATTCAACGCGATGTCCAGCGTCTCTTCCGTTCCAACTTCGAAACGTGGACCAACCCAAAACAGTTGAAGCAATGAGATTCCGCAATGCTCTCCGCGACCAACCCTCCAGCTGCCGCCAGCGCCATTCCCGCCCGCAGCCCCGGCAATTTTCGCTGGATCATCTGCACCTTGCTTTTTTTTGGCGTGACCAAGAATTACATGGACCGCCAGGTTCTTGGAGTTTTGAAGACCACGCTGCAACATGACCTCGGCTGGAACGAAATCGAGTACAGCAACTTGGTACTCGCTTTTCAGGCAGCTTACGCCATAGGAACGGTGCTGGTTGGCCGTCTTATCGACCGCTTGGGCACCCGCCTGGGTTATGCGCTGGCCATGGTTTTCTGGAGCCTGGCATCGATGGCCCACGCCCTGGGCGGTTCTTTTCTTAGCTTTGTCATCGCGCGTTCCGCGCTCGGTTTAGGTGAATCCGGCGTCTTCCCCGCCAGCATAAAAGCCGTCGCCGAGTGGTTTCCCCGCAAAGAGCGGGCATTGGCCACGGGAATCTTCAATTCCGGCTCAAATGTCGGCGCCATTCTCACCCCACTGATCGTGCCCTGGGTCACGCTCCATTGGGGATGGCGAATGGCTTTCATCGTAACCGGTTCGCTCGGCTTGATCTGGCTGCTGTTTTGGTTATTGCTCTACCGGAAGCCCGAATTGCACCCGCTTTTGTCCAAAGCGGAGTTGCAATACATCAACCAGCCCAGCCAGAGCAGTGACCACCTCGACAGCGATCGCCAGCAAATTGCCGCCAAGATCAAATGGGGCAAGCTGCTTCCTCATCGTCAAACCTGGGCTATCGTGCTAGGAAAATTCACCAGCGATCCCGTGTGGTGGTTTCTGCTGTTCTGGACCCCGGACTTTCTCCAGCGCAATCACGGCCTGAAGTTGATACAGATCGGTTTGCCCATCATGGCGATCTATGTGTTCGCCGATATTGGCAGCATCGCCGGGGGCTGGCTCTCATCCTGGATGATTCACCGCGGCAGAAGCGTCAATTTCGCGCGAAAATTCACCATGCTCCTCTGTGCCCTCAGCGTAACTCCGATCGTCTTCGCCTACCGCATCGAGAGCCTATGGGGCGCAGTGTTGCTCATCGGGCTCGCGGCCGCCGCTCACCAGGGATTCTCCGCCAACCTGTTCACGCTGACCTCTGATCTTTTTCCCGCCCAAGCGGTCGGCTCGGTCACTGGTCTCGGCCTCATGGCAGGTGCCGTCGGAGGCATGCTCATGGCCAAGATCGTTGGCTACGTGCTGCAATGGTCCGGAAGTTACATGATTCCGTTCCTGATCGCGAGCGTAGCCTATCTGGTGTCGCTGGCAATCATTCACGCTCTTGCCCCTCAGCTCCAACCCGCACGCATTCAATAGCACCCGCGTAACCGCAAGATTTGCTTGCGCGCTAGAACCAATGGGTTAGAGTTTGTAGAAAGTAAAGGCAGAGAAGAGTAAGCGCGGGGCCGCCCCAGATCATCAGCGAGCACTTCCAACCAAGGGAGCGCGCCACTTCGCGCTGGCTGCGCCAGGAGATCATGAAAGTTGGGTTGTTCTTCCCTTTCTTTATCACCACGGCAGGACGCGCGTCGAAACCTTCAGCGGCTGGAGCTGTGGTGCCCTCTGTTCGCAACGGAGGCGAGACATGGGGCATCGTGTTTGTGCTTGAAGCGATCGACTTGCCGTCGGGAGCCACTCCCGCGGCGGACCACGCGGCAGGAGTGCTGATGCCGGCTTTGACCAGGGCGGCGGCAATTTTTTGTTGCTGAGTCATCGCCGCGGTTGCGTTTGTGGCAGCCTCCGGCGTGAGCCGGACTACTTGCGTCGATCTTTGATCTGAATCGGGAACAATTACGGCACGGTACGTCTTGTTGTTGGTCAAGAGCTCGCCGGTCGAGCTGGGTTCTTCGTCTGCGCGGCTTCGGTTCAGGAATGAGAATACGTTTGATGGGGTGAATTGCACTTTGGCGAAGGTTTCGTAGGCTTCGTCTTCGTCGCGAACGGGCTGTGCGCTGAGTTCGAGGCCGGGATTTTCGTCGATGGTTCCGAGCAAGAAAAGCGCGTTCTTAGGCTTGATGCAGAATTCTTCTACTTTGATTTTGTTGGTGGTATTAATGCCGTGGCGGGATAGAAAAATGTTTACGTTCGGCGGGGCTTCTTCTTTAGTAGTGAAAAAGCCATCGCAGAATTCCTGCTGGAAGTCGCGGTGCAAGTCCAGTTCGGCGCGGCGCGGATCGACCATCACTTTGCCAGTATTGTCGTCGATAAAAAACGGGACATGATTGCACTCCGTCGCAACCTTCACCCAGGTTTTGCTGCGGCCCTGCTGTTTCCATTCCCAGGCGACGGTGCGATGGAAATAACAGGAGCGCTCGGTGATAGGCGCTGTGATGGTGTATGGGCCGACGGCGAGTCCGCTGATCTCGACCAGGCCAAGCGGGGCGCTGCGAACCTTTGAGACCGGGGTGTTGAGGATCAGTTTGCGACGCTGGAGCAGCAAGAATCCCTTGATGAATAGATAGATGCCGACGAATATTCCGACAATGCACCAGGCGATGGGGCGACCGTCGGAGTGTCGAAGAATTAGAGCGAGTGAGTACAAGGATCGGTCCGTTGGGCGGGATTTTGCAGATGCGCCCTGCGTTTAGGCTAGCGGAGCGAGCCCGCGGCGGGCAGCAGAATACGTGCCCTCTGGCTTACGTTGGTAATGACCAATGGCCCCTTTCGGAGACCGAAGCCGCACCCTCAACGCTATTCCTTCTGACGGCCTTTCAGCCAGAAGTAGGCTGTAGTCAGGGCTGCGTAGAACACTAGCGCGCTGACTTCATTGATGCGCGTAGAGAAGACTGTGTGGAGGATTGTGACCGAGACCAGCACGAACCCTGCCATCGATCCCCATATGCCTAGAGGGGAGCGCATCGGCAGCGCGGAAATTTGTTGGGGCGTCAGGCTGCGGCGGAAGCTGATGTGGGCGGCCAGCGAGACGGCCCATGAGAGGATGAGGCCGGCGAATGCGGCTCCCATGATGTACAGGAAGGCTTGCGTCGGAGCCCAATTCTCGATAATGAGTGCCGTAATAATTCCATAGGAGGAGACCAGCAAAGCCAGACGTGGCGATCCGGCCGCGTTGAGTTTCCCTACCCATGCGGGCGCCCATCCCGTGCGGCCCATCGAGAAAAGCAGGCGCGAGGCTACGTATAGTTTGGCGTTCGCTCCCGAAAGCGCGGCGGTGAGCACCACAAAATTCATGAAGTAGGCTGCCGCCGGGATGTGGGCTTGCCGAAGCACGCTCACGAATGGGCTTTCAGTCACTCCGGCATGATTCCACGGCATCACGCCGACTAAAACGACGATTGCCCCGACGTAGAGACCAGCGAGCATAAAGAACGTAAGGCGTGCGGCGCGTGGGATTTCTTTCGAAGTACGCGATTCGCCGGTGGTCACGGCCAGCATCTCGATTCCGCCGAAAGCGTAGATGGCGAAGAAGACGGCGAGCAAAGGGGCGATCGGGCCTCGGGGAAAGAATCCGCCGTGCGCGGTGTATTGAGCGGGGACGCGATGCAAAAAAAGTAGCCCGGCTCCAGCCAGAATGAACGCCACGATGGTGGCGAACTTGATCATGGCGAACCAGAATTCGAAGCGCCCAAAAGATCCTACGTCGCGCAGGTTAGCGACGACGAGCACCACAGAAAATATCAGGACCCACGCTACGCCGGGAACCGCAGGCAACCAGTAGCTCATATAGGTCGCGGAGGCGGTGAGTTCGGCTCCGATGGAGAAGGAGATCGAGGCCCAATATCCGGCGCGGCAAAGAAATCCCAGGTACGGGTTGAGGTAGAGTTCTCCGTAAACCCCGAATGATCCAGCGGCCGGATGCGCCGGCCCA
>CAWFUK010000086.1:0-49860 GCA_963818935.1 uncultured Acidobacteriaceae bacterium | reverse complement strand
CACGCGGACCTGATCTCCATGAGGAGTGCCGGCCAGCCGAACCCCGGGAGTCACGATCGTAAACTCGTGCCCCAGTTCGGCGCGCAGCGTGGGCACCTCGCGGGCAGAGGCAACGATTCCCTGGCATCCGTTGGCCAGAGCCAGAGTGGATAGCCGCAGGACTTCATCCAGCACTGTGCCTCGCACACCAATCTTTTCCAAATCGTTGTCGTCCAAGCTGGTCAGTACGGTGACGGCAAGTACGCGTAGCGCGGGATTGGTGGCGCGCGCCGCATCGACCGCTGCTCGCAGCATCCTGACGCTGCCCTCCGCATGGACGGTTAGCATACTCACGCCCAGTTGCGCGGCTTCGTGTACCGCCGACGCGACCGTGTTGGGAATATCGTGATACTTAAGATCAAGGAACACGCGCCGGCCCGACGCCACCAGATCACGAACCACTTGTGGGCCTTGGGCCGTGTACAGTTGCATGCCCACTTTATAGGTCAGCGCGAAATCGCCCACCGCCGCCACGATCTTCCGCGCCGCTGCAACGGTCGACACATCCAACGCCACGATCAGCTTCTCGCGGGGGTCCTCCCTGCGAATATCGACCTCACGAGCCGCGGCCGTTGCTGAATGGTCTTTACTGGGGGGAACGGAAGGGATGCGGTTGGGCAGAGTGGCCTGCATCCCTGACAGTGTAGATCGTTTATCGAAATTCCGCTACTGGATGATTGTAGGCAACGGTCTCGTAAACGGGTTGGCGTTGCGTGTGCGGCTTAACCAGGTCCAGTCGAACCCGCTGCAGACCCTTCTCCTCAAAGTGCAAGGCTTGAGCCGCAGCGAAGGACAGGTCAATAATGCGACCCGGCACGATCGGACCCCGGTCATTTACCTTGACCACCACCGCTCGTCCATTGTGCAGATTGGTGACCCGCACATAGCTTCCTAAAGGCAGCGTGGGGTGAGCCGCGGTCAAGTCATACATGTCGTAATCTTCCCCGCTGGCAGTGGGCTTACCGTCAAAGTCTTCCCCATACCACGAGGCTGTCCCAATTTGATACGCTTGATTTTTGCCGGTCTGCTTGCGGTCTCCGGGCTTGGCTTGAACGGCCCTAAGTTGGGCTGAACTGGCCTCCGAGTTGTTCGGGCCCTGAGCCGCTCCCAGACCGACGACCAGTAAGGCGATCATCAGTCCATGAGCTACACGTGCTTGCATTCAGTTCTCCTCGCATCTCAAAAGTCGTCCTAGCTAGGCGCATTTCCGTTAACGTTCTGTAAATGGTATGGAAGCAGCCGGGCCTTGTCAATCCGAAAGTACGTGCCCTATTGTGACGTGATAGTTATTGATATCGAACGTAACTTGTTGTTAATCATGAGTAATGCGCAATATGCTTCTCAAAACAATAGGGTTACATGTTTACAGTATGGTAAATACTCAACCCACCCTAAGCCGCAAAGTATTTTCATCATCAATGGATTCATAGACTTACAAGGAATATCTTCTAACTTGTTTAATGTGAGCGTTTTAGGTAGAAGGTTGTAAGGCGGAGAAATCTTTTTTACTCGAGTCGAATTTCATGTCACCTGAGATGACGCCTGAAAAGCCCCGCATAGTGCTAACCATCGCCGGCTTCGATCCCTCCTCCGGCGCTGGAGTCACGGCCGACATTAAGACCATTGCCGCCCACGGCTGCTATGGAATAGCCTGCATCACCGCTCTTACCGTCCAATCGACGGCTGGCGTTCTCCGCGTCGAATCAGTCGATCCGGTCCTGATCAGCGAAACCTTGCAAGAACTTGCAAGCGATATTGGGATTGACGCCATCCACATCGGAATGCTTGGCACCTCGAAGGTCGTCAAAGCGGTGGCAGAATTCCTTGCGGGCAGCAAGGCGAGTGGCACTGGCCAGGCTAAATCAGCGGGAAAGTTTCCGAACGTTGTGCTGGACCCGATTCTAAGGTCTTCCTCCGGCGCAGACCTGCTCGACCCATCCGGAACCAAGCTCCTGATTGAAAGGTTAATTCCGCTCGCCGATGTCATTACCCCGAACTTGGACGAGGCAGCAATCCTGACAGGTATAAAGGTGGCGGATCTCGATCAAATGCGAGCCGCCGCGGTTAAGCTTCACGAGATGGGTCCCTCGGCCGTTGTGGTCACTGGCGGACATCTCGACAAGGCCATTGATCTCCTAAGTTTCAACACCAAGGATGGAGTTCAGGAGGAAGTTTTTAAGGCCGAGCGGCAGCGTTCCAATTCAACCCACGGAACCGGCTGTGCCTTTTCTACAGCCATGGCTTGCCAGCTGGCCCTCGGGCGCGGCTTAGCCGAAGCTGCATTATTGGCCAAAACCTTCGTGAGCGCGGCCATCGCCGCCGGCCATCCACTGGGACGCGGGACCGGTCCCGTGCATCATCTCTATCGCATGAATCAGCAGCGCCGCGCGGCCGGCTCGGGCGATAAGGGTTAGGTTGCTTTAGGAAACGTTAGTCAGAAAAGATCAGTCGCGATCTTTCTCCGACGGCTTCAGCAGGATGCCCGCCACAAACGCAGCCGTCGCGCCCAACAGCCATTCGATCCGCCACATCTGAATCGCCTGGAATTCCGCCAAATTTGAAGCCCTGTAGAAGACGCTTACCCCGATCATTCCGACCACGCAGCCCAGCCCGGCGATGAAGGCAATCAGAGACGCGGTTGGCAGTCCGATCCAACGCTTGATCTCGTGGAAGTGAAGGTACTGCATCCAGCGCGGGAAAGAAACCGTGCGCCAAGCCGGCACGATCAAGCCCGACCAAACCGACGCTGCCCGTGCCTTTGCGGCGGCGATATTCCCATTCCAGGCGCTTACCGTGTCTATGGCCGCAGCATCCGCCAACGGACGGCTCAGGCCGCAGGTGTGGCAAAAGCGCGCGCCAATCATGAACTCCGTACCGCAGTCCGCACACGCTTCTGCCATTGCTTGGGGAAGTACGGGGAGGGCTGTCTCAACCGCGTTTGGGGAGACGACGGGAGCCTGCCAGAAATCCTGCTGCGCATTGCCAATTGCTTCTCGAGCTACTTGAGCCATAAATTCAAAAGTGGGGAGAGGGCTTATCCCTGCAAACGCACGTGGACAGCCAAATCATGCCGGCCACAACTTGTTTTCAATTCAAATATTTGCGCTGTGCTTTTGCCTCAAGCCGAATATCACTCCACGCAATATTTACTCGCAGCCTCGTAAAGATGCCTCAGTTACCGACGTGCCTCAACACCCTTTTCACCGCGATTATAGGACGCCATCCTTACTCCCCTGAGGATTTGTCCGTCTTCCCTGATAACGCCTTTGGTTCCCTTCGTGCTCCGCAAAAGTCAGTTAAACTAAGAGGACAACTTCGGGTTAAGGCAAACACTGGGGATGCAGTCGAATCGAATCACTCTGAAACCGTTAGTGAAGAGAGGCGTGGTAGCTTTCCTGGGCCCAGTGTTACTTGCGCTGATGTTTTCTGCTTTCGTCCCGGGCCTGCTTCCCTCTCGAGCCGTGGCCCAGACCTCGCCACGAAGCCCGTCTGCGTCTGCCGCGGGAGATGCATCCGGGCGTGACCCCTTGCTCAGTTCCGCCTTCGACCACTTCTACAACATGGATTACGACCGCGCCATTCAGGAGTTTGGTCGCGTGCTCGACCGCCACCCCAATGACCCATCGGCCGTGAATCACCTGCTCAGTACGGTCTTGATGAGCGAACTTTATCGCATGGGCGCAATGAACACCGGCGAATATGCCAACGACAGCTTCATTGGAGAAGCCCACCGCACCGCCGATGCCCAGGTGAAGGAGCATATCCAGCAACTAGTCGAGCGCGCCGAGCATCTCGAGGAAAATCAACTCAAATCCAACCCGAACGATGTGGACGCCCTCTACGCCCGAGGTGTCACCCGCGCGCAATTCTCACTCTATACCGCCCTGGTGGAGCGGGCCTGGTTCTCTTCCCTGCGCAATGCGGTGGGCGCGCGCCGCGATCACGAGCGCGTGCTCGAACTCGACCAAAACTATGTGGATGCGAAGCTGGTCGTAGGCACGCACAACTATGTGCTGGGCAGCCTTCCTTGGAGCGTCAAGGTCGCCGTCGCCCTAGTAGGCTTAAGCGGGACGAAGGAGAAGGGACTCGAGTATCTCCGCGAGGTAGCCAACAGCAATGGTGAGAACTGCGTGGACGCCAAAGTTGTGCTCAGCTTGTTCCTGCGCCGCGAGCACCGCTACGATGAAGCCCGAGTTTTCATGCACGATCTCGCAGGCCGCTATCCCAGAAATTATTTGTTCCCGCTGGAAGAAGCCAATCTATTGCGCTCAGGCGGACATCCCCAGGAAGCCGCAGCCGCGTATAGAAAAGTCTGGCAGAACGGCCGCGACGGCAAGTACGGCAACCTACATTATGAGATTGCCGCCTGGAGCCTCGGTGAACTGCTGCGCAGCCAAAAAGATTATTCCGGCGCCGTAGCGGCCTATGAATTGGTCGGTGAAGCTCCCACCCCTGATCCCGAAACTCTGCAGAAAGCCAACCTCGCCGCCGGAGAAATGTACGATCTGCTCCAGAAGCGCGACTTGGCGATGAAGAAATACGAAACCGTCCTCGCCGAAAACGCCAGCACCCCGCCCGCAGAAAAGGCCCGCCAGCACATCCGGGAAGCCTACCGCGAGTAGCGATCACGCGCCTGCGTCATCCCGAGCGGAGCCGCCTTTCAGGCGTAGCGAGGGATCTCCCCCGAATCCGCCGCTGCGCGAAACCCCACCGCACTCACCTTCTTCCGGACGGAACTTTCGGGCTACAATTACGTACTGTCTTGTAGGAGGCGGATCCATGTACTGCAACTACTGCGGCAAAGTGATTCAGGACGACGCGGCCGTATGCGCCTATTGCGGCATCCGCGTGGGCGCGTCCGTGGCTCGCAAGCGCCTGGTGCGGCCTCGACTGGGACGCAAAATCGCCGGAGTCTGCCTCGGTTGCGCCGAATATTTCGACATCGATGTAACCCTCGTGCGCTTGATGTGGCTTCTTACGTCGCTAATGACAGGGATTGGCCTGCTCGCCTATCCCATCGCCTGGATCGTGATGCTAGAGGAACCTTTGCTTCTGACAGCCCCGGTTGGCGCGCAGCAGGTCACGAATCCCTAGACCTACTGATTGTTAACTGATAGTTTCTGATGGCTGATCGAACCCCGGTCCTCTTTTTCGGTTTTCAATCAATCACTGAGCTTCTCATGCAATCCAACGCCTCCCACCAGACCAAGAGCGACGACGCGGAAATCCGCTATCACATCCTGGGGGAAGGCCCTCCGGTAATTCTGCTGCACCCCTTTCCCGCGAATCATGAATTCTGGCTGCCCGTAACTGGAGCCCTGTCGCGCTACCGCCTGGTTCTTCCCGATCTCCGCGGCCATGGAGACTCCGACGTCGGCGAAGGTCCAGCCACGATGGAGAAACACGCCGCCGATCTCGCCCGCGTCATGGACGATGCCGAGATTTCGCGCGCACCCATGGTTGGCGTTTCGATCGGCGGCTATGTCCTCTTCGAATTCTGGCGCAAGCATCGCAATCGCGTGACCGCGCTCGTTCTCTGCAATACCAAGTCCCCCGCCGATTCGCCCGAGGCCCGCTCTGGACGCTTGCAAGCCGCCAACGACGTCCTCGAGCGCGGTACTGAACCCTTCTTTCAAAGTATGGTTCCGCGTCTGCTGGGTCAGACTACGCGCGAGACCCGCCCCGATCTGGTGGACAGTGCCCTGCGCATGATGAGGAAAATGTCCCCAAACGACGTTGCGCAAGTGCAGCACGGGATGGCCGAACGTCCCGACTCGATCGACACATTGAAATCAATCAATGTCCCAACTCTGATCGTGACCGGAGAGGAAGACATTCTCACCGGACGCAACGAAGCCGAACTGATACATCGCTACATTAGCGGAAGTCAGTTGCGAGTGCTGCCCAAGGCTGGCCACTATTCGCCCTGGGAACAGCCCGAGGAATTCGGAAAGCTGCTTCGAAGCTTTCTCGACCAGCTTTAGCCTGGCGCAAGCCGGAGCCAGCAGTTCGCACGCCTCGAATCCGTTTGCGCTAAAATCGGGACGTTATGAAGAAGCTATTCGCATTAGTTACCTTTGCCATCTTCTCGGTCAGCGCTTATTCGCAGACCCCGGTCAAACGGCCACACATCACTGGCATCGACCACGTTTCCTTCTACACCACCCAGCCCGACGGCGCAAAGAAGCTTTATAGCAACATCCTCGGCCTCGCCTCCGCAGACCCGATCGAATCCGGCGGGCTCGTGCGATACCCGGTCGGCAAGCAGTGGGTGGGATACAGCAACGCGCCCGATCCCAACTCCACCGACCGCATGGATCACGTCGCCTTCACCACCGACAACATCACCGCGCTGCGCGAGTATCTCATCGCGAACGGCGTGAAGGCGCCCGCCATCGAAGGACACGCTGATCACAGTTTGAGCTTCATGGTCTCCGATCCAGAAGGCCATCGCATCGAGTTCGTCGAACGCGACAAATCCGCAACCTCTGCGCCTCCGCCTGACTCCGCCGTTTCGCACCACATGATCCACGCAGGATTCGTGGTTCACAACGCCGACGCGGAAAACCATTTTTATCGCGAGATCCTCGGCTTTCGTCCCTACTGGCATGGTGGAATGAAACCGGACGAGACCGATTGGGTCTCACAACAGGTCCCCGATGGCACAGACTGGCTGGAGTACATGCTGCGTCAGCCCGAACACCCTGACCTGCGCACCAATGGCGTGATGAATCACATTTCCCTAGGCGTCGCTGATATGAAACAAGCGCAGGCCAAGCTCGAAGCCCACGGCTGGAAGCCGAGTGATCGCGAAAAAGCGCAGATGGGCAAAGACGGCAAGTGGCAACTCAACCTCTTCGATCCCGATCTCACGCGCATCGAACTCATGGAATTCAAGCCCGTGGAAAAGCCTTGCTGCTCGGACTTTACCGCCCCGCACCCATCGGAGTAAATTCATACGAGAGATTCATACGAGAATGATTGATACAAGTTTGCTTGCACAAAGTGTTGCGATCAGCGCCAAAGGAGACGGCCCCTGCATCGACGTCAGCAGCGCCTCCGGCCGCGTGCTTCTGGTGACCCTCGAAATTACCCGCATCATCGAACAGGAGTCGCTCGACGTCAGCATTTGCGGTTCAACCGACGGCACGATCTGGGGCGCGAAGCCAATGGTCATTTTCCCGCAGAAATTTTATTGCGGCGAGACGCCGATGCTTCTCGATTTGACCGCGAATCCCGATGTGAAGTTTGTGCGCGCGCACTGGGAAGTGGCGCGCTGGGGACGAGGCGACGAAACTCCCATGTTCGAGTTCGACATTCGCCTGAAGGAAATCCCTGACGAACTGCTGCGTGGATTAGCGGTAAAGCCGATTCCCGCGCGAGCTTAGTCCTCCGGTGTACCCTGCGCGAACTAAGATGCTCCGCGAAGTGCCCGCGCTCGTCGTCCTCGCGAGCGAAGCACACCCAAGCTCTTCGTGATATGCTTCCTCGTTTCCTATCGATGAGGAATCTATGACTTTCTCCCGCCGTGATTTCGTAAGAACTTCAGTCTTGGGCGCGGTCGCAGCCGGAGTACGGACGCCAGCCGAGGCCAATCCGACGAATAACGCCTCCACGCAAGAAGCTCAATCCAGTTCGTACAAGCGCCCCATCATCATCTGCGCCAACAACGGCTTCAACTACCTCGACGACGCCTTCGCCTTCCTGAAAAGCGGCGGAGACACATTGGATGCCGCCCTCAGAGTTGTCCAAGGGCCGGAAGACGATCCCAACGACACCAGCGTCGGACTGGGCGGAATTCCCAACGAAGAAGGTGTGGTCGAACTCGATGCCTGCTGCATGCACGGACCGACTCGCCGCGCCGGCTCCGTCGGCGGCGTTCGCAATATCAAAAATGTCTCGCTGGTCTCAAAAGCCGTCTTCGAGCACACCGGCCACGTCATGCTGGTCGGCGAAGGCGCCGAGCGCTTCGCCGTCGCTATGGGCTTTCCGCGCGAGAATCTGCTCACTGAACACTCGCGCAAAATCTGGCTGCTGTGGAAGGAATATCACTCGAACGACGACTGGTGGGGACCGGGGATCGACGACCCGCACTGGCAGGCTCCGGATTCCGAGACGCCGCAACCCGGCAAGCCACACTCAGAGCTCTGGCAGCGCCGGTATCAGCGCCTCGAAGAACGCGCGGCAAGTCTAGGCATCGCGCCTGAACTACGCTCGGAAGCGATCCACAAGGTATTGTTTCCGCCGACCGGAACCATTCACTGCTCCGCCCTAAACGACAAGGGAGAAATCTCCGGCTGCACCACCACCAGTGGATTAGCCTACAAGCTTCCAGGGCGTCTGGGTGATTCCCCGATCATCGGAGCCGGCTGTTACACCGATCAGGATGTCGGCTCGGCAGGTGCCACAGGTAGCGGCGAAGAGAACATTAAGGTCGCGGGCGCGCACACCATCGTTGAAAACATGCGCCACGGAATGTCCCCCCACGAAGCCGGCATGGACGCGTTGAAGCGCGTCGTGCACATCTACAACAACGACATGAACAGGCTGCGCTTCATCGACATGACCTATTACGTCTTGCGCAAAGATGGCGCCTATGCCGGCGTTTCGCTGTGGGAAGGTTATTCGCCTGCTAAACCGCACAAGATCGCCGTCCACGACGGCACCCGCCGTGCCGAGATGACCACAAGCCTCTTCAAGGGATATTCGCAGGATTTTCCGGTAGATCCGAAAATACCTGAGAGAGTGAAGTAGGTGTATTTGAAGTCGACAGCAGAAGCGAGTACCTCAAACGAAGAGAGGAACTCCGGCCTTTCGCGCAGCAGCGGCTAGCGCCCGATCCAACGTAGCGATTGGCAAATTCTTCAGTACGGGCTGGCTCGAGATGTACCGCATCGTAAGCCGTTAGATGGAATCCGCGGGCGCCGACAAACGCTTGCCGTAGCGAAATTACAGTTGTACCGTAATCAACCGAAGAGGCCAGCAATACATCGACATCGGCAAGACACCGACCAATGTCAGACCTCGTGAGGGCGCCTCGGCGCTCCGCAGTGGCAAACCCGTTTGCCATCTCGAGAAGCCAGAGCGGAGGAACAACGGCGCGCGATCCCTGTCGCAGACTTTGCCAGACCTGAACCGATTTAGCAGCCCAAATGCAAGAAACCGCATTACTCGGGAGATAAGTGACTTGAGGCCCCCGGCGTGCTCGAGCTTTTCACCAGTACGGACGCCTCGATGCCGCCGAGTTGCCCGGCCACGAAGTTGAATGCCAGCACCGCGGCTGCCCCGGTCAACCCTCCTGTCACAGCGTAGCAAAGGGACGCAGCGACAACGGACAACACTCCAGTCAAGAAGTGGCTCGGCAGAGCAAAGCGCAGATTGAGGTTCAGAAACACCAGCGGAGCGACGATTCCGACAGGTAGGATCATTTGTTTTGCTCCAAGCAGGAACAACGTAGGCACGTAGGTGAGCCCGAAGATGCCGTAAATAATGGCCAGCACACGCGCGACTGGGGTAACTCGGAACGAGGTGATCCGCATAGCTACCTCCTGGTATCAAGCTTCCGATTCGCCATCTAATATCTACGCGAACCGCACCTTCACATCCGGTCCCTTCTCTAGATGGATGCTCTCGATGAAGCGCACTTTGCCGGTTTGATTGGTCAAAATTACCGACGAGGTTCGTGTGCCCTCGCCGAAGAAGCGCACTCCCTTGAGCAGAGCCCCTTCGGTTACTCCGGTAGCGGCGAAGATAAGTTGCTTGCCGGGAGCCAGATCCTCGGCTTCGTAGATGCGGTTCTTATCTTTGATGCCCATCTGGGCAAGACGCTCTTCCTGATCGGGTTTCACCACCAGCCGGCCGACCATATAGCCATTCAGGCAGCGAATGGCCGCCGCGGTAATTACGCCTTCGGGCGCTCCGCCCGAACCCATGACCGCATGCACGCCCGTACCAATTACCGCGGCTGCGATGCCAGCGGAAAGATCGCCGTCGCTGATCAGCCGAATCCGCGCTCCCGCGCCTCGAATATCGGCAATCAATTTTTCATGACGCGGACGGTCGAGCACGATCACCACCAGGTCTTCCACGTCGCGATCTAATCTCTTGGCGATGTTCTTCAGGTTGTCCTCTACGGGTGCATCAAGCTCAACCGCATTCTTACAGGACGGGCCGACCACAATTTTCTCCATGTAGCAGTCGGGAGCATTGAGTAACCCTCCGCGCTCGGAAACGGCGAGAACCGTAATCGATCCAGGCGCGCCCGTCGCACAAAGATTTGTCCCTTCCAGCGGATCGACCGCAATATCCACCTCCGGCACTTCGCGTCCGTCGGTGAATTCCGCTCCAACTTTTTCGCCGATATAAAGCATCGGCGCTTCATCGCGCTCGCCTTCGCCGATCACGATGGTGCCACGCATGGGAATCGTATCCATCGTGTGGCGCATGGCCTCGACCGCAACCCGGTCAGAAAGCTTGCCTTCTCCCTGCCCCATGGTGCGGGCAGAGGCGATGGCGGCCACTTCCACCACGCGCAAGAATCGCGACGCCAGGTCGCTTTCAATGTTCTCCCCAAAGCTGCGCGCTTTGCCTTCAATACGAGCTTGCGTTGACATTAGACCTCCGGTCGGCATATGAATCACTCACTTTTCAGCCGGCCTGAGAATATATCGCGATCGGGGGGAGATTCAAGCGTGTCGCGGGACCAATGAGAATTACTGATGTTGCTATAACGCCTACCATGATATCCTCTCAGCCCAATACTGAGGAGCCCATGCCCGACGCCCAGCCGCTTACTTTCCTTTGCATCACCACTTACGAGAAGGGACAGGAGTTCATGCGCGAGTGCCATCGGCAGGGCTGCCGCGTCGTCCTGCTTACGGCGGAAAAGCTGCGCGATGCCGACTGGCCGCACGAAGTTCTGGATGAGACGTTTTACCTTCCCGAAGAGATTCCCATCTCCGACATTGTGAAAGCCGTCACCCATCTTGCCCGGACTCGCAAGATCGACCGCATCGTCGCCCTCGATGAGTTCGATATGGAAACGGCCGCGACCCTGCGCGAGCACCTGCGCATCCCCGGCATGGGTCTCACCACCATGCGCTATTTTCGCGACAAGCTGGCCATGCGTATGCGAGCCCTCGACCGCGACGTGCGCGTCCCCGATTTCGTTCCCGTAGTGAATCATGACGATATCCGCTACTATCTCGACCACGTGCCGGGCCCCTGGGTGCTGAAGCCGCGGCAAGAGGCTTCGGCGATCGGAATAAAAAAAATACATGCTGCCGAAGAATTGTGGCCAATCCTCGACCAACTCGGTGATAAGCAGTCGTCGTTCCTGCTCGAGAAATTCGTGCCCGGCGAGGTCTACCACGTGGACTCGGTCGTTTCGGAAAATGAAGTGGCCTTCGCCAATGTGAGCAAATATGGCAAGCCTCCGATGAATGTGGCGCAAGGCGGCGGAGTGTTCACTTCATTCACTGTCCCTCGCGGCAGCGCCGACGATTCAAGCCTGCGTGACATCAACCGCGATTTGCTTGCGGCGCTGGGTCTGGTGCGCGGCGTCTCGCACGCCGAATTCATCAAAGCGCATGACGATGGCGAATTTTATTTTCTGGAATGCGCGGCCCGAGTGGGCGGTGCCTACATCAACGAGATGGTCGGGGCCGCCACGGGCATTAATCTGTGGCACGAATGGGCTCGCATCGAAATCGCCGGCGCCAGTGGAACTTATCAGCTCCCTCCCGTACGCGAAGAGTACGGCGGCGTCATCATTTCCCTGGCGCGGCAGCAAGATCCGGACACTTCGGCCTACAACGACCCCGAAGTTGTTTATCGAATCAAAAAGCATCACCACGCCGGACTGATTCTGCGATCCACCAGTCAGGAGCGAGTGCAATCCCTGCTCGAGAACTACGCCGGACGCTTCGCCGAAGAATTCACGGCCGTACAACCGCAGAGGGAGAAACCGACGGCGTAACGCTCTGCTAGAACGCGTCTACCCCCGTAATGCTCTGCCCAATGATCAGTGAGTGCACGTCGTGAGTGCCTTCGTAGGTCTTCACCGATTCCAGGTTCATCATGTGCCGCATGATGGGATAGTCGTCGGCGATGCCGTTGGCCCCCAGGATATCGCGCGCCAGGCGCGCGCACTCCAGCGCCATCCATACATTATTTCGCTTCGCCATCGAGATATGTTGATGCTCGACCTTCCCTGCATCTTTCAGTCGCCCCACTTGCAGCACAAGTAGCTGCGCTTTGGTGATCTCGCTGATCATCCAGGTCAGTTTGTCTTGTACGAGCTGGTGCGACGCGATGGGCTGGTCGCGCCACTGCTTCCGCAACAGAGAATATTGCAGCGCAGTGTCGTAGCAGGACATAGCCGCCCCCACCGCGCCCCACGCGATGCCATAGCGGGCTTGATTCAAGCACATCAACGGAGATTTCAGGCCGCCGCTCTTCGGCAGTAAATTCGCCTCAGGAATGTGCACATCCTGCATCGACAGCCCCGAGGTCACCGAGGCCCGCAGCGACCACTTTCCGTGAACATCAGACGCTGAGAAACCAGGTCGATCCGTTTCCACCAGAAAACCACGAATTTTATTGTCTTCGTTTTCCACCTTGGCCCAGATGATCGCAACATCGGCGATGGTGCCCGAGGTGATCCACATTTTTTCGCCGTTGAGAATATATTCCTTACCCACTTTGCGCGCGCGGGTCAGCATACCTCCCGGATTCGACCCAAAAGCGGGTTCCGTCAGCCCGAAACAGCCCAGCTTTTCACCACGCTGCATCGGCGGCAGCCACGTTTCCTTCTGCTCTTCGCTGCCGAACTCCCAGATGGGATACATGCACAGTCCCGACTGCACGCTGACAAAGCTGCGCACGCCGGAATCGCCGCGCTCGAGCTCCTGCGTCATCAATCCGTATTCCACGTTGCCCATGCCGGCGCATCCGTAGCCCTTCAGCGACGCGCCGAAAAAGCCCAGATCAGCCATCGGCTTCACCAGTTCGCGCGGAAATCGCCCCGCGCGGTTGCACTCCTCGATGATTGGAATCAGATTGTCTTCAATGAACTGGCGCGTCGTATCACGCACCAGGCGCTCTTCTTCAGTAAGCAGCGCATCATACTGGATGAAATCGACACCACGAAATTTGATGGCAGGCATGAGCAGTCTCCTCAGGGCAAACATAAGACGGTAGCAGGGCAGGGGAAGCCCGGTCAACGGAGACGCTCAGAAACAGTGACTTATAAACCACGAAGGACCCAAGGTTGCACGCAGGCTGCGCATCCGCAAACTCCTCCGTGTTCGTTGTGTCCTTCGTCTCCAACAGAACAACGCTAGTACGTAAACGATTGAATCTCGGTCACGTTCTGACTGTCAACGTAACCGGAACGCGTACTGGGGTGCAGCGCGATGTGCATCCCAATAATGCTCCCGGTCTGAAAGTTGAATCCGTTGATCGTTTCCAGCAACTCTCCGCCGATGTTGTAAACGTAGATCGTGCTCCCGCTGGAAGACGAACTCGAAACTGGCTGCGCGACCAGGAAGTACTTGTGGATCGGATCGTACTCGACATCCGCGCCGCTGAAGATCTGGTTCTCACCGGAGCCTGGAAATGCGACGAAAAAGCCCTCCTGGCTTGCCAGGTTGTAGAATTCCACGCTGGCGTCATCTTCGCTGGTCGTGCAGAAAATGCCATCCGTAGGGTCGACGGCAATGCCATTGATGAAGCCAAATCCCGCGTTGCCCGTAAACTCGCTCCACGTGCCCGCCGCGAGATCGACGATGCCAAACACCGGACGGCAACCGAAGCAGCCGTCTCCGCCGCCCAGAATCGCCTGATTCGTCGCGCTATCGTACGCGATCGGAGGAGGCACACTGCCAAAGTTGAGAGAGTCTGTAATCTCGATGGTCGGCCCAAAGGTATTCGCCGCGACGTTCGAGGAATAGACCCACGGGATAAAGTTTCCGCTGTTATCGTAAGCAAACACGGCGACAGTCGGCTGACCTTGGCTGCGGCTCACTCCGCCGGGCATGATGATGTGGTCGCCAGTGAGAGGCGGAGTCCAGCTGCCCGTCACCTTGTTCCCGCTCAGAGGATTCACCGTATTGAAGGTATCGTCCACGACAAAACCATTCTGCACGTGCTGATGCTCGAACAGTCCCACGCTCGTCCCCACGACGCCCATGGTAATGAAATCGTCCTGGGTTTGCGTCTCTGCGACAACCTTGAGAATTTTGCCCGTCGTTTGGGAAAAGGTTTCGACCGCCGCGGTTAACGTGGGTCCGTTTTGAATCGCTTCGCTCAAAATTCCTTCGCTGCTGTTCTGGTCGATGTCGAAGCCAAAGATCTGCCCGCCAAATTTGCTGTGCACGACGACCGTGCCGGGCCCGATCTTGGGTTTTGCCGCGTCGTTATCGGACTGCGCAAATGCTGCTGTTCCACCCACTAGCAGTGCTACCAACGCCAGCAACACCGGTGCCGCAGAAATAAAGCTGAGTGGACCTGTCTTAGATCGCGAGGTCGTATGCCGAGTTTCGCAAAACGGCGAAAGCACGGCGGAAGTCTGAGATGTTCCGTGGCGCATTTTCATTGTCTCCTTAAAATCATGGCTATTTTCTTGGCGCGAGCCAACGGTCCTAAGGCTAGGCGAACCATACTCGCCTGATGTCACGGATTCGTCAATTCTTTGTAATTTGCCCCCGGCCGGGCAGCGGCTCAGTTGAATCCCCCTGTTTGACGCAGTCATCCCGAACGCCCGCGTTTTCACCAGCGGGTGGAGGGATCTCCCGCGCACAATTCCGAGGAGCGGGAGATCCTTCGCCTCGCCAGGGGAGTGCCTCCGCTCAGGATATCGCCGTACTCAGATGGATCCATTTCAGATTGAGCCACTCCCCCTGGGCCAAGACAGCCGACGCAGCCTTCCTGTAAAATGAAGCTCGACGGAAGAAACGAGACGCAGTCAGGCAACGTCTTCCAGAGTGGATTCCTAGGGCTTCCGAATCCGGTTTTCGAACCAGGTTTCCGGGCTAGCTTTCTGAAACGTCCCATCCACAATATCCGCTGGCAAAAATAAAGCGGAGTGCTGCGCAATCGACATCAGGAGAAATGAACTATGGCCGTAGGAGCAAAGATCGCAAAGACAGCGGATCGCAAAAAGATTATGGACACCAGCAAGAGCACCGATTGTCCTAAGTGCGGCAAAACCACGCGCATCGTCAAGCGCATGAAAGACCGTCAGCGCGGCACTCCCGGCGGGATTTATATTTCCTGCTCGGCGTGTGAATTCTTCGAGAAGCTGTAGGGAACGTTTTGTAAATAACGCTTGTTTCCGATGGCTGAAGGACTCGGCGGCTCGACTCGCCCCCTTCAGCCATTTTTCTTGCCCTACCCGCCGGGATTTGCACCATCGTTCCGTAACTCCTTCCTTAAAGTCCCGGCAACTTAAAGCGCAAGCCAACCATCCCATCTTCGCCTTTCGGCGCACGAAGTCCGAGGGCCTGGAAATCATGAAATTATCTTTCGGCGTTTTTGTATGCGCGATCGCGGCTACCGTCTTGCAAGCGGGCTGCGGGGGTGGTTCAGGAGGGTCTACCAGTCCGAGCGGCACGGGAACCGGGGCATCGACCGCCCTTTCCATTCCTCAATTTCAACACGTGTTCGTCATCGTGGAAGAAAACCACAGCTATAGCGATGTCATGGGAAATGCAAGCATGCCCTATTTAAATAGTTTAGCTTCCGCCAATGCTTCGGCGACGCAGTACTATGCCGATGCACATCCTTCCTTGCCGAACTACTTCATGCTTACGGTGGGTGCGGGCACTCCCATCACCGGGAGCGCAGGCGATTCGTATGACGGGGTCGTCACGCAAGATAACGTGGTTAGGGCGCTTACTGCGGCGGGGAAGACCTGGAAGTGCTATGCGGAAAGTATTCCCTCAATTGGATATCTTGGCAACGATGTTCCGCCTTACTTGCAACACCACAATCCCTTTGTTTATCTATCCGATGTTCAGGGCGATGCTGCCCAAGCCAACAACATTGTTCCATTCACCCAACTTGCCACGGATATCCGAAATAACACCTTGCCGGATTACGGCTTCATCGTTCCCAACATTTATGACGACGCGCACAACTGTCCCGTGGGGATGAGCACGTGCACAAACGATCAAATGCTTGCTCCCGCGGATAATTGGCTTTCGACGAATATCGCTCCCCTGCTGGCAAGCGCGGGTTTTAAGAATTCATTGCTAATCATCACCTTCGATGAATCGGAAGATTCCGATTCTGAACACGGAGGTGGCCACGTTCCGGCAATATTGATCAGTCCGTCGGTTAAGGCCGGGTATCAGTCGACAACCTTTTACCAGCACGAAAGCACTCTACGGGTGATGATGAAAGGCCTGGGTGTGACGGACTTACCGGGAGCGGCAGCCACGGCTCCCGACATGAGCGAATTTTTCCAGTGAATCGAACGCCGCGGTACTACACCGCCACCGTGACTGACGTCTCCGTCCGCGTCACCGGCCGGTAAAGCGTATCTCGTTCAATCGGCACGCGGCCGGCAGCCCGGATCAGGCGTTCCAGCTCTTCGCGGCGCATGCCTTGCGGCGTAGTCGCTCCCGCGTCGTGATAGATCTTTTCTTCGATCACGGTTCCATCCATATCGTCGGCACCGAAGCGTAGAGAAATCTGCGCGATCTTGGCCGTCATCATCTGCCAGTACGACTTGATGTGCGGAAAATTGTCCAGAACCAACCGGCTCACCGCGATCTGCTTGATGTCCAGCATTCCGCTGGTTTTCGGCAGATGCTGCAACGGCGTGTTATCCGGATGGAAGGCCAACGGAATAAAAGTTTGAAATCCGTGGGTCTCGTCCTGCAGTTCGCGCAACTTGAGTAAATGATCCACCCGGTCTTCGTCATTTTCCACGTGGCCATACAGCATGGTCGCGTTCGACTTCAGCCCGATCTGGTGGGCCAGCCGTGCCGTGTCGAGCCATTGATCGCCATCGATTTTGTGGTCGCAGATGATGTGCCGAATGCGGTCTGCAAATATCTCAGCCCCGCCCCCCGGCAGCGAATCCACGCCCGAAGCCTTCAGTTGCTCCAACGTCTCGCGAATCGAGAGCTTCGCCCGCTTCGCCAGATACGCCACCTCGACCATCGTGAAGGCCTTGAGATGCACTTGCGGAAAGCGCTGCTTCAGGCCAGAACACAAATCCAGAAAATACTGAAATGGCAGATCCGGATGCAATCCGCCAACAATGTGAAACTCGGTAACCGCCTCGCTGTATCCCGACGCCGCTGTTTCAAAAGCCTCTTCCAGCGCCATCGTATAGGCTCCGGGAGTATCTTTCTTGCGGCCGAAAGCGCATAGCCGGCAGGCGGCGACGCAAACATTCGTAGGATTGATATGGCGATTCACGTTGAAATACGTTTTATCGCCATGCATCCGCTCGCGAACGGCGTTGGCCATCCAGCCTGCAGCAAGAATGTCGCCCGTCCGGTAAAGCGCGAGGGCGTCCTCGCCGTCAAGGCGCTCGCCCGCCTGAACCTTGTCATGAATCGACCGTAGCCACGGGTCGTCAGTTTGGAAAGGATGGAGCCGCTCCGGAGAAGGCATCCCTTCGATGATATCGCAGGAGTAGAACAGAAGTCACAGAAATGTGCGCTAATGCCCGGCAATTACGCGGTCGCGAATCCGATCGTACTCCCCCTGCGAAATAACCCGTCGCTTCACCAGATCATCCGCGTTAGTAAAAGGCCGCTCCGCGACGATGCGGTCCGCATCTCGTTCCGTGATACCGGGAAGGCTGAGCAGATCCTGCCGCGACGCTCGATTGATGTCGATTGCCCTATCTTCGTGACCCATGCCCTCTTTCACTCCATCCACGACGGCCTTGGTATCGCGCCTCATCGTTTCGGTGGCTTCGGCCGTTCGTCGGCGGATTTCGTCGGGATTGTCTCGATGGTCTGTGCAACCCATAAATACGGTGAGCAGAAAAACCGTTATCATTAAGCGGGGAGTGATCGCAACCATGCAGCTCAGATGCTTCTCGGCAACCTGTGGTTGGTCGCGAACTAAGTCCAAGCTTCGCAAAGTAGATTCTCCCAGCCGCCTTCATTTCGGACGGCATCAAACCAAGAGAACTCGCGTATCCTTCTTAAGGAAACAGGCCCGACATTCTTGAAAGGACACTCATCAAATGAAAGCACTTTCGATCAGCATCTGCTCAACCGTCCTCATCGTCGGCCTCGCAGCCGCGCAGGATACAACGCCCAAGATTACGATCGCACCCGGCAGCGTCATTCCCGTTTCACTCACCAAGACTGTCGACGCGAAAAAAGCGAAGAGCGGCGACGAAGTCCAGGCCAAGGTCACGGAGAACCTGAAAACCAGCAGCGGCGAAGTGCTGCTGCCCAAAGACACGAAAATCGTTGGCCATGTCACGGCCTCGCAAGCCCGCAGCAAAGAGCAAAAAGAGTCGCAGCTTGTCATCACTTTTGATCACGCGGTGCTGAAGAGTGGCAACCAGATGCAGATGCCCATGTCGATTCAGGCCATCATTGCGCCCCCCAGCACCAACCCCGGGAACGATCAGCAGTCCGGCGTGACCGGCGGCGTTTCACCCGGAGGAATGCCTGCAGGTTCCTCATCTGGCCGCTCCCCCGCCACCGGTGGCAGTGCCATGCCTCCCGCGCAAAACATGCCGGCCGGCGACAGCGCCTCAACAAGCTCGCAGACCGGATCTGCCCGCCCTCCCATTACCGGCGATACCAAGGGCGTGGTAGGCATCCCGGATCTTACCCTTGCCGCGGCTCCATCCGATCAGGGATCCCTAATCACCTCCGATAAGAACAACGTCAAGATCGAGAGTGGTACCCTGATGCTGCTCCGTGTGAATTAACGGTCTGTTTACTGCACCGCGGAAGGGCCGGAACCGACGGCCCTTTTTCGCTCATCGGCAGCGTTCCTTTCACCGCTATGTCTTCTCTCCCACGCCTCCTGTACAATTTTTTCTTCGATGAAATCGTTCACAAAATGCTGGGCCACTGCGGCCGCGATCTTCATTCTCGCCGTGTTCGCGCACGCTGAGTCCGTAAAACAGCTCAAGCCCACCGACTATGTCAACGACTTCGCTCAGGTTCTAAATCCCACTGCCATTGCGCAGATGGACGACATCTGCCGCCAAGTTGACCAAAAAGCGCACGCCCAGATCGCAGTAGTGACCATCCATTCGCTCGACGGCTCCGATAGCGAAAGCTACGCCGTCGATCTCTTCCATCAATGGGGAATCGGAAGCAAATCGACTGACAAGGGTGTGCTGATTCTTTATGCCATCGACGACCACAAGTATCGCATTGAGGTCGGCTATGGCCTCGAACCCATCCTGCCCGACGGAAAAACCGGAGACATCGGGCGCGAAGCCATCCCCATCATGCGCACCGGGAATTACAGCCAGGCGCTGCTGCTGGTCACGTCGCGGGTGGCGCAGGTCATTGCGCAGGACGCGGGAGTGCAAATCACAACGCCGCAAGGCTCCCCCGCTCCTGAGGAACCGATGGAGCGCCCGGAAAAAAGCATATCCCCGGGCGGAATTATCCTGCTGATTATCGTAGTTCTGATCGTTCTCTTCACTCCGCTCCGGAGCATTCTTTTCTGGCTACTTTTCTCCAACATGTTTGGCGGTGGTGGTGGCTATAGAGGCGGATTCGGCGGAGGCGGTGGTTTCGGTGGAGGCGGTGGTTTTGGCGGATTCGGCGGAGGCAGTTCCGGTGGCGGCGGAGCCAGCGGCAGTTGGTAGCCAGCGAGGATGACATGATCCCAGAAAACAAGATCGAAGACAAAACCGTCGCAGAGAAGTCGGCCGCAGCGAAAATGATTCCAGAGAAAAAGATCAACGAATTTGTCAGCCGTCTGCGCGATGCGGCTGGACCGAACCTGCAGAGCATAATTCTGTTCGGCTCGGCAGTCGCCGGAGATTTTCATCCCGAGTTCTCGAATATAAATCTGTTATGCGTGATTCGCGATAGCTCCTACGCCGCCCTGCAAGCGCTTGCCCCCACGGTGAAATGGTGGGACGCACAGAAGCAACCGCCGCCATTATTCATGACCAAGAGCGAGATCGAGAACTCTGGCGACGTTTTCACCATCGAGCTATTAGACATAAAACAACATCACAGCGTCCTCTTCGGCGAAGATGTTCTGCAAGGTCTGGCGATTCCCGCCAACTTGCACCGCGTTCAAGTCGAATATGAACTGCGCGAGAAACTTACCCTGCTGCGCCAAAACTTGTTGCTCGTCTCAGGCGACGAATCCCGCATGTGGGAACTGCTGCTGCGCTCAGTTTCCTCATTCGCCACACTCTTCCGCCATGCCTTGCTCGTCCTCGGTCACGACGCGCCGGTAGGGAAACGCAACGCGGTAGATGCATTGGCCAGGCAAATCAGATTTGACGCGTCTGGCATTCTGCAAGTGCTTGACGTGAGGGAAAAAAAGGCCGAGCGCAAGCGGTTCGCTGTGGCCGACGTTTTTTCCCGCTATCTCGCAGCGCTCGAGCATGTAACCACCGCTGTCGACGAGATGCTCGCTTCCGATTCCCAACGTTTGTCGTAGAATGGCTGCTTCCCTTCAGGAGAAATTTATGAACAAGGGTCTGCTGGTAGTAATCGTCATCATCGCGATTCTTCTACTCTTCGTGCTCTTCGCCTTTGGCCAGTATGTCAGCGTGAAGAATACGCTGGTCAGCAAGAATGAAGCTGTGAAATCCGCGTGGTCGCAGGTCGATATTGTTTTGCAACGCCGCGCCGACCTCATCCCTAACCTGGTCGAGACCGTAAAAGGCTACGCCCAACAGGAAGTCACCGTTTTTGGCGATATCGCGAAAGCTCGCTCTGCCCTGCTTTCCGCAGGTACGCCCCAGGAAAAAATCGCTGCCAATGGACAGCTCGACGGAGCCCTTGGTCGATTGCTGCTGGTGGTCGAGAACTATCCTCAACTGAAATCGAATGAAAACTTCCTGCGCTTGCAGGACGAACTCGCCGGCACAGAAAATCGCATCGCCGTCGAGCGCAAACGTTACAACGACACCTTGCAGGACTACAACACCTACGTGCAGCAATTCCCCAACAGCTTTTTCGCCGGCATCGCAGGATTCAAACCCAACGAAGCATACTTCCAGGCTTCCGCCGCATCGCGCGAAGTGCCGAAGGTAAACTTCACACCTAATCCTGCAGTCCCGCAGCAGACGCCACAACCAGCGCCCGCACACTAAACCGCGTTTCACAATGCTCTTCGGGGAGGGGACCGCTCTGGGTAGGCACGCTTTTGGGTAGGGCGCGGCTTAGCCGTGCCGCCTAGGCGCACAACAAACATACCGGCTTTAGCCGCTGGGGTGATCCCGGTTCGTGCAATTCTTTCTAATTTCCGCCTGCCAACTTCTTCTTCGCCACCGGCCGCGCAAAAGCGTTGGTCGGATTGTGTGCATTCGACACCAGAACCCTCCGGTAGTACTCCATCGCCTGCGCACGGTCGCCGGTCTTCTCGTAGCTCTCTGCCAACAGCACCAGAATCAGCGGATCTCGCTGGTCCGCCTTCTGCAACTCGGCAATCGCCGTTTTATAGTCTCCCGTATAGAAAGCAACATACCCGGTCAGATACGGAAAAAATCGAGCCTGATCAGGATTGTTCGCTTTATCGAGAGCCGTCTTCGCCGCCAAGATACGTTGCTGCGCTTCTTCCGCTTTCCCCCGACGCGCCGCAATCCGGGCCTGCGCATTCTCCCAGCGGAATAGCCACAGATTTTTATCGGCCTCGCTCAAATCCGGCTTGCGTTGTGCCGTCTCATATCCCGTCCGGTACCACTTAAGCGCGCCGTCCGTATCTCCCGATTCCAGATAAATTCGTGCCAGTTCGTTGGCGATCTCAGCCGCGCCGGTGAAATCTTTAGCACCCATGCGCGCGTCAAACACCTGCTGCTCGTACTTTGCGGCCTCCACCGGATTTCTTTCGAACGCATAAGATACCGCCATGGCACGCAGCATTTGCTGCTTCGACTCCGCCGGAGCTACTTCGATCGCCTTCGTCAAATGTTGCCGAGCCTCCGCATAGTTCCCCTTCAGATCCAGCGCGATGCCCGAGGCGAGATGCGCCTCGTAGAGATTCGGAGACATGTCCAACGCCTGGTGGTAGAGCGCGAGAGCTTCATCCTGCTTGCCTTCACTGTTCAGTTTCTGACCCTGCTTCACTAGATCGAGCGCGGATGGTGCGGCAGCCTGTTGAGCAAAAACGGCAGACGCGAATAATAGAAAAACGATGGTGCGGAACATGAAGGGATCCTCCGGGACGGGAATCATTCTACTCGCTCGCGAAGAGCTGCGAATGCCAAGGGAGACGTGGCCTGAAGATGGGCGAGCTATGTTTTTACGATGCGGATGAGGGTGCGGGCAGCTCCCAGCCTTCGTCTCTCATTTTCCGATTGCTCCACTGTTGCAATTGCTCGAAAAGAGCCGGGTCGATCACTGCGAAGCGAAGTCCAACCCGCCCTTCTCCGCCAAACCACACGATTCGCGCCTTCGCTCGAAAAATAACCTCACTCTCGGGCAGCGCGAAGCTTACATCGAGCAGCCCGGTAAACTTCATCGGCTCTTTCAGTCCGTCCAGCCCAATACCGCCCGTGCTGAGGTTTACTCCATGTACCGATACTTCATCCCCGTGCTGGTTCTTCAATTGAACGGTCAGCTCAATGCGCGCCCGGAAAAATTTCTGCTGCTCCAGGCTGATCGACCCTAGGGTCTTCGCGCTGTCCACCGAATTGACGTTGATCTTGTATTCCTTCAGCTTCCGGCTCAGCGTGCGGCGGGAAATACCGAGTTGCTCCGCGGCCTGAATGCGATGGCCGCCGCTGCGTTCCAGCGCCCGAATGATCATCTGCTCTTCCATGCTGTCCAGATTGCCCACCGGCATTGATGAGGATTGGCGCTGCGCCACAGGATTTCCCGACATCGCGTCCGCAATCTGTTTCTTTTGAATCTCCGGCTGACGCGATTCCACGGCCACTCTTGCAATCAGATTGCGCAACTCGCGGACGTTGCCCGGCCACGAATGTGACAGCAATGCGGAAACTGCATCGGGCGCGAACGAACTGCGCGGATTCTTAAGCTTCAGGAAATGTTCCGCCAGCGCAACAATGTCTTCTGGCCGTTCCCGCAGCGGCGGAACACGAAGTTGAAACTGCCCAAGCCGATGAAAAAGATCCTGGCGGAAACGACCCGCGGCCACGGCCGCATCAAGGTCCTGATTTGTGGCAGCCACGATTCGAACATCCACTTTAATCTTGCGGTGGCCACCCAGACGATAGAACGGATAGCCATCCAGCACGCGCAGAAGTTTGACCTGCGTCTGCAACTGTAGCTCCCCAATTTCATCGAGGAACAGCGTTCCCTTGTCGGCCATCTCGAAAAGACCGGCCCGCGACGAATCGGCTCCGGTGAATGCGCCTTTTTCGTAACCAAACAGCTCGCTCTCCACCAGATTTTCCGGAAGCGCCGCGCAGTTGATATCCACCCATGGCCGGCTCCGCCGGTGCGACGATTGATGAATGATGCGAGCGATGAGTTCCTTCCCCGTTCCCGTTTCGCCCGTAATCAGGACGCTCTCGGTGTGGCCGGCAACCCGATCGACCATGCGCAAAAAGCGGTGCATGGTCGGGCTGGCCAGGATAAGGCTGGCGCCCTCGATCTCACGCGTCGCAACGTGCGCACTCTCGTCTTCGTCCTCAGCGCACTCAGCCTCGAGATTTTTCTTCGGCCCTCCCTGAATCGAAACGGTTGGCTCACTTGCTTTCTGTCCCGCTGCAGACAGAACCGCAATCATTCCAAACGGTGCAGAATTGGCGCCTCGCAGCAATGTAACAACAAACTCCACACCTATTTCGCTTTCCGATTTCGTATGAATCTGCGTCGACGCTTGATATTGACCCTCCTCCAGTACTGCGGTCAAAATGATGTCATTCAGTTGGTTCGGGCCCGCGGCTTCCTCCGGAAAGCAACTTCCCAGAGTTTGTCCCACAACCTCTTCTTGGCGGCGGCGAAGTATCGCCAAAGCGACCTCGTTGCACCCCGTAATTCTTCCTTCCAGATCGGCCGACACAATCCCTGTTTCCACGGCCGCCGAGTTACCCGCGTCCACCGGCGAACTCTCCGCACAGTTGATGCTGTTAGCGACGAGTCCCCGATCCGGATTGAGAGTGTTGGATGGCATCCGCACGTTTGGAGTGATCTTGACATACAGAACGGCCTTTGCAGGAAGGAAGCCGCCGCCGTCCATCACGAAGGTAACTGGTTACATTAGGGTCGGAGTTACCTATTACGACGGGTGCAAAAGGTGTAATGAACTCCGCTCTCAGTTACGTAAGTAAGCTATTTAAAACCCTGTAACAGCAATAGGATTCGACTGAACAGTCACGTCCGACGTGTGCGCGGGAATTCCCCGCCGCGGGCGCAGTCTGTCGCGATTGGACACACTACTCACGACACGATGTCGACAGTAACGAAATTATTTGTCGGAACGACGGTCACGCTGGGCATGGCGTTGTTATGCTCCGCCCTTTGGCACTGGCAGTCCGCCGACCTCACCCGATTCCTCTGTTATCTCGCGGTGGCCGTCCTGGCCTCTAGCCTCAAAGTGCAATTACCCGGCATTGATGGCACGATGTCCGTTAATTTCCTCTTCATTCTTCTCGGCGTCATGGAACTCAGCCTGGCCGAAACCATGGTCATCGGCTGCACTGCGACCCTCGTGCAGAGCGTCTGGCACACCCGCAATCGATTGGATCCCGTCAAGGTCCTGTTCAATGTTTTCGGCATGATGTCCAATGCCAGCGCCCTTTGTTATTTCAGCTATCACTGGCTCGACGCACAAATGCATGCTACGCGGCCGATCCTGCTGATGGTAGCGGGCCTGGTTTTCTTTCTCGCCAATACGCTACCCATTTCCGTCGTGATTGCGCTGACCGAAGCAAAATCGAGCAGCAAAGTTTGGAAAGAGTGTTACTTCTGGTCGTTCCCCTATTACCTTGTGGGAGCGGCTGCCGTAGGGCTGGTGGGAGTCGTAAACCAGCGCGCCGGCTGGCAGACCTCTTTGCTCGTTCTTCCAGTAATTTATTGGGTCTACCGTTCTTACCGGCTTTACCTGGGCCGACTCGAAGCAGAGAAAGAGCGCGTCGAGGTTGAAAAGCGCCACGTCGAGCAGATCGCCTCGTTGAACATGCGCACCATCGAGGCCCTGGCCCTCGCTATCGAAGCCAAGGATCAGACCACCCACACGCACCTTCAACGCGTACGCACCTACGCCGTGGAGATCGCCAAGGAAATCGGCCTGTCACAGGACGACGTCGAGGCATTGCGCGCAGCCGCGCTCCTGCATGACATCGGCAAGCTCGCCGTCCCCGAGCACATTATCAATAAACCCGGCCGCCTGACTCCCGAAGAATTCGAAAAAATGAAAGTCCATCCGCTCGTCGGAGCGGAGATCCTCGAACGCGTGGCCTTCCCTTATCCAGTCGCCCCCATCGTGCGCTCCCATCACGAGCGATGGGACGGCTCCGGTTATCCCGCCGGACTCGTCGGAGATGAGATTCCCATCGGCGCGCGAATTCTCGCCGTCGTCGACTGCCTCGACGCGATGGCCTCCGATCGCCAGTATCGTCCCGCCATCCCGCTCGATCGCGCCATGGACCAGGTCAAAGAAAGAGCGGGTAGCTGGTTTGATCCCAAAATCGTGTCGGTACTTGCGAGCCGTTACGTCGAACTCGAGCAGCTTGCGCAAAGCTACGAAGATGGCTTCATCCCTTGCGGCTTTTCCAAAGACCTGCGCGTCGAGCGCGGCCTGGCGCCGGCGGCCGGCTTCGAAAAGACGGCCGAGAATCCGCAGAATGAATCGGATTTCCTTAGCTCCATCGCATCGGCGCGCCAGGAAGCGCAAGCCATGTTCGAACTCAGTCAGGATTTGGGCAACTCCCTCAGCCTGAGCGAAACTCTCTCGGTTTTATCCATGCGCCTGCGCAAGCTCATTCCCTACGATTCCATCGCCGTTTTCGTCCACCGCAACGGCTGGTTGCTTCCGGAACTCGTGAGCGGCGAAAACTTCCGCGTCTTATCGTCTTTGAAAATCCGCATGGGCGAAGGCCTTTGCGGCTGGGTGGCCGAAAATTGCAAGCCCATCATCAACGGCAACCCGCAGGTGGAAGCAGGTTACATTACGGATCCGGAGAAGCACGCCGTCCTGTCCTCCGCGCTCGCAGTTCCGTTGGAGGGACTCAACGGTGTCGTGGGCGTGTTGGCCATGTATCACGCCACCCCGGACGCTTTCACTCCCGATCATTTGCGAATTCTGTTGGCTGTGGCTTCCAAAGTCGCGCTCTCGGTCGAAAACGCGCTGAAGTATCAGCAGGCGGAAAGTTCAGCCACCACAGATTTCCTCACCGGCTTGCCCAACGCCCGTTCCTTGTTTGTTCACCTCACCCAGGAAGTCGCCCGCTGCCGCCGCATGAAGACCACTCTCGCCGTCATGGTCTGCGACATCGACGGTTTGAAATATATCAACGATTCGTTCGGTCATCTGGAGGGTGACAAACTGCTGCGCGAATTTAGCACTCACCTCCGTGATGCCTGTCGCGGTTATGACTACGTGGCCCGCATGGGGGGTGACGAATTTGTCGTCACCGCTCCCGGGCTGACTCCGCAGGCTGCCGAAGAAAAAGCGATTCGCCTGAATCAGGCGGCTATCGAAGCCGGCCGCAAAACCTGCGGACGCGAACTCATCACCTTGAGCGTGGGCACAGCCTTCTGTCCAGCTGACGGCTATGACGTGGAAGCCCTACTGGCCGAGGCCGACCGGCGCATGTACTCGATCAAACAGCTTCATCACGCCGAGCGTGATGCCAAGTTCAACTCGCTGGCCAACGGCGCAGCCGGAGCATAAATGAAAAGCCTCCGCTGGAAACTTACCACCCACGCCCTAACTCTGTTGGCCACCGTTTTTCTTGGCGGATTTCTCTCCGCCACGCTGGTTCGCCTCGCCCCCGGCTTCGACGCCGACGAGCGAGAACTGGATCCGCATTTGAATGCACAGAGCGTGCAGGCCATTCGAGAATCCAGGCAGCAAGATCGAAACATTTTCCATTTTTATTTTTCCTACATGAAGCGCGCCGCCGCGGGTGACCTCGGTACCTCGCTCTCGCTCGGACAACCCGTGCGCACGCTCCTGCGCGACCGCATCCCGCTGACGCTGCGTTTGCTGATGATCGGCCTCGGACTCGCGTGGATCTTAACCCTAACCCTGGCCTTGAGCGCCGCGTGGCTTCGCGTGTCAGTCTACGACACTCTCACCACAGTGATCAGCGGTACACTCCTTTGTCTTCCCGCTGCAGTGCTCGCATTGCTCTCCGTTCTGTGGAATGTCCCCGGCTCTCTGGCCATCGCCCTCATCGTCTTTCCTCGCACCTACCGTTACACGCGAAACTTGTTGGTGAAAGCCTATTCACGCCCTCACATCATTACCGCCAGAGCCAAGGGCTTGGGCGAAGCTCGCATTCTTTTTTGGCATGTCGTCCCCGTAGTCACACCCCAGTTGCTGGCCGTCGCGGGCGTCTCCGTCAGCATGGCGGTGGGCGCAGCCATTCCAGTCGAAGCTCTATGTGGACTCGCCGGCATTGGACAACTGGCGTGGCAAGCCGCTCTGGCTCGCGATCTGTCCCTGCTGGTCAACATCACGATCCTGGTTACGCTCGTAACCTTGTTGGCGAACTCCAGTGCGGATGTAATCGGCCATATGGTGCGGGGACAGGAGGCATGAGCCTTCTGCGAAAAATAGCGCTGTTGGCACTGCTGCTGGTAGTCGGTGCTTCAGCTTCAGCAAATTGGCTGGCTCCCGCGGGATACGCCAAACAGTACCGCGAAGCCACCGACGCGCCGCCCTCGCGCACCCATTGGCTGGGCACCGACGAACTGGGCCGCGATCGCTTCACGCGTGTGCTGTACGGCACGCGGATTTCGCTGCTGTTAGCCCCGGCCGCGGCGTTGCTTTCCACCCTGCTGGCCGCCGTCATTGGCGGGCTGGCGGGCTATCTCGGCGGCGCTTGGGAGCGCATGGCGATGGCAGTGACCGATTTGTTTCTGTCCCTGCCCTGGCTGTTCTTGCTGATCACAGCGCGAGCCTTGATGCCGTTGAATGTTTCGCCGCTGTTTTCAGTGCTGGTGACTTTTATTTTGCTCGGGCTTCTGGGTTGGACGTCCGCAGCCCGAGTGCTGTGCACAAGTTCAGGCACCCTGCGCACCTCAGATTTTGTGCGGCAGGCGCGAGCCGCGGGGATTCCTGGAACAAGGCTGTTCTGGATGCACGTGGTCCCGAACTTAAAACCCGTGCTCTATGCGCAGTTTTGGATTTCGATTCCGGTCTTCATTTTGGCCGAAGCCAATCTCGGAATCCTTGGTCTCGGCGTGGCCGAGCCGATGCCCTCGTGGGGAAGTTTGCTGCGAGAGTTGGAAGGGCTGGTTTCCGTGGGCGAGGAGCCCTGGAAATTCGTTCCACTGATATTGCTGGTAATCGTAGTGACTTCGTTTCAGCTTTTGCTTTCCAGGCAGGAGGAGATGACCGCATGACACGCGACAAACAACTACAGGTGACAGCAACTCAATACCGTAAACCCATCGCGATGGCAGTCCTCTGCCTGGCTTTTTTTCTGCCACAAGCCCTGGCTCAGGGTGGCGGACAACTGAGATTCTGCCTGCGCTCTGAACCGAAAACCTTCGATCCTCTCAAGGTCGAGGATGATGCCTCGGCCACGATTCGCTATTTGACGGGAGGCGTGCTGGTACGTGAGAACCGCCAGACTCAGGCCCTCGAGCCCGAGCTCGCCCTTTCGTGGAAAGTCTCGAAAGATGGCCGCCAGATCTGGTTCCACCTGCGCAGTGGAATTCTGTTTTCCGATGGCACTCCTTTCTCCGCCGAAGACGTCGCCTTCACCATCCAGCAATTGATGGATCCCGCGCTGCATTCGCCAACCGGCGATTCCTTTCGCTCCGGCACCGGCACAGTAGAAACCAAGGTGATTTCTCCAACTTTTATTTCCATCCGCTTTCCCGCCCAAGTCGCAGGATTGGATCGCCTCTTCGATGGCGTAGCGATTCTCTCCCAGCACTCACCGAAAAAAGAAATGGCCGTGCTCGGACCTTTTATGGTCGCCGACTACAAGCCGGGATCAACCGTCCTGCTGCAACGCAATCCCAACTATTGGAAGACCGACGAACAAGGCCGCAAACTTCCTTATCTCGATTCGATTCGCCTCGATATCCAGCCCAGCCGCGACGTCGAAATCCTGCGCTTCAAGCGTGGAGAGCTGGATCTCATCAATTCTCTGGATAGCGAATATTTCGACAAGCTTTCTTCGACTTCGCCCCAAATGGTGCACGACGCAGGCGCGTCTCTCGATAGCGAGCAGCTTTGGTTCAACCAGGTCGCGAAGTCTCCCATTCCTGCGTATAAGAAAAATTGGTTCCGCTCCGCCAGCTTTCGACGCGCGATTTCCCAAGCCATCAATCGCGAGGATCTGGCCCGCGTCGTCTATCACGGCCACGCTCAGCCCGCCATCGGACCATTCTCCCCTGCCAACAAGTTCTGGTTTAACAGCAAACTGAAACCGCAAGCGTATAGCCCCGAAGCCACCCTTAAGTCGCTGCAAGACGACGGATTCCGCATGGAAAACGGAACCCTCAAAGATAAAGATGGCAATGCGGTCGTATTTTCCATCATCACCAATTCGGGCAACAAAGCGCGCGAACGCATGGCCGTTCTGATCCAGGATGATCTGCAAAAGATCGGCGTCCACGTCAATGTGGTCACCCTCGACTTCCCTTCTCTCATCGAGCGCATGACCCAAAGCTTCGACTATGAGGCGATCCTGCTAGGCCTCACCGGAGTCGATCTTGATCCCAACGGCGAGATGAACGTTTGGCTGAGTTCGTCAGAAAATCATCAGTGGAATCCGCAGGAGAAAACACCCGAAACACCGTGGGAGGCCGAAATCGACCGCCTGATGCAAACACAAGCATCCACCAACGATTCCGGCAAGCGCAAACAAGCCTTCGATCGCGTGCAGGAAATCGTCGTCGAACAGGAGCCATTTATCTTCTTGATCAACAAGAACGCGCTCTCCGCCGTTTCGACCACTGTGAAAGGCGCCGCTCCGGTAGTTCTCTGGCCACAAACTTTTTGGAATGCGGAGCGTCTCACCGTCGCGGCAAAGTAGCCCAATTCTTTCGCCAGGGATTCAGCCCGATCGAAGAACAAAGCTACGTCGCGTAAAACCATGTCGTCCGCTCCCCAACCCGAAGCTCTACTGTCGGCCCACTTCTCCGTGAGCTATGCCGGCAAACCTCCCGTTCTGCGCGGCGTTCAGTTGCAAATCCAGCGTGGCGAAGTACTCGGGCTGGTAGGCCAGAGCGGCTCAGGCAAGAGCACCATGGCAATGGCCATCCTCGGCCTGCTCGAAAAGAAGCGCTCGCGTGCCGACGGCACAATCATGTTTCAGAATTTCGACCTCTTGCAACTTTCCGAGCGGGAGTTGCGCTCCCTCCGCGGAAAATCCATTGCGCTCGTCCTGCAGAGCCCCTTATCGTCTCTGAATCCCGCGCTGAAGATCAGAACCCAACTCAAGGAAGCATGGCGCGCCCACGCCTCCGGTTCCAACTCAGACTGTGCTGCCGCCATCACTACCTCTCTACAAAGCGTTTCCCTGCCCTCCGACAACGAATTTCTTCGCAAATATCCTTCGCAGATGAGTGTCGGACAAGCGCAGCGTGTGCTGATCGCCATGGCGGTCATGCATCGTCCCGCTCTCCTGATCGCCGATGAAGCCACCAGCGCCCTCGATGTGATTACGCAATCCGAAATTCTCACACTGTTTCGCCAACTCAATCGCTCCACCGGCATGGCCCTTCTTTATGTCTCGCACGATCTCACGTCAGTCGCCGGGATCTGCGACCGCATCGCCATTCTTCATCAAGGCCAGATCGTGGAATGCGGCTCCACGCAACAAATCTTCTCCAGTCCGCAGCACGAATATACAAAGAGATTGATGGCCGCGATTCCGCGGCTGCTCTCCGCCACTGCATCGCCCACAAAAGCCGAAGCCGCCACGGCAAGATAGGGCTGCCCGCGTCGGGCACGCACCCCTCAAATCTCACCACTCCGAGTAACTACTCCCGGTGAAACCGAAGTAATCCAGTCACTTTCTGCGGACGGGACACTCTGTCCCGTGCCCCTCCCGGCGGGACAGAGTGTCCCAGCTCCCCTGAAAACAAATAAATATCTCCAATCATCACAATGACTTACAAGCGCCAGATTGGCCTTCGCCGTGCAAAATATCAGCCGAGTCGCAGTCTAGTCTCGTTTCACATTCGCTTGAGGAAGGATCACAACGATGTTGCAAACCAAGAAAAGCAACCATCAGGACCGAGGACAGCGCCATAGCGCGGCTTGGGGAAAGCGCTTAAGCATGCTGTTCCTTCTTCTGGTTTCCCAAGCCGCCTTCGGGGCTGAACCCGAGAGCAGCGCCAGGAAGCCAGTCACCAAGTTCGCCCCAGACCTCGCCCGAATTGTCGGGCAGGACGCTTCGACGAACCCGACGGTTAAAGTTATCGTGCAGTACAAGGAAGCTCCAAAGTCGGCGCAAACCAACCGCCTACATAGTTTGGGCGGTCACGTGAGGTTGAATCTCGGTCTCCTGAAGGGCGTCGCCTTGACCATTCCCGTCAGCGCGTTGCCTGCTCTGGAGGCTGAGGGCGATGTGGTTTCCATTAGTCTCGATCATCCCCTGCAGGTAACGGACGATCTGACCAACGGCGCCACGGGCGTAGCCACAGCCTGGAACGCCGGCTACACTGGCGCTGGCGTCGGCGTGGCCGTCATCGATAGCGGCATCAACGACAGCCATCCCGATCTCCAGAACTCTGCCCAAACCGCTTCGCGCGTCGTTTATCACGGGGATTTCACTGGCACCGCGAATACGAACTCCGCCGGCGCGATGTACGACCTTTACGGTCACGGCACGCACGTCGCCGGAATCATCGGCGGCAACGGCTACCTCTCGGGTGGACAGTATGAAGGCGTTGCTCCCGGAGTCAACCTGATCGACCTTCGCGCCCTCGACCTCAACGGCGCTGGCACCGACAGCACCGTGATCGCGGCCATTCAGGAAGCAATCACTCTGAAGAGCACTTACAACATCCGCGTCATCAACTTGTCGCTCGGCCGCGGAATCAGCGTGAGCTACGCGTCAGATCCCCTCTGCCAGGCTGTAGAATCGGCCTGGAAAGCGGGCATCGTCGTGGTTGTCGCAGCCGGCAACTACGGCCGCTTGAGCGTGGACGGCAGCAACGGTTTCGGCACCATCACCGCTCCCGGCAACGATCCCTACGTGTTGACCGTTGGAGCCACCAAGTCCAACGGATCGTCAGCCGCTTCGGCTGAGACCCTGGCCAGCTACAGCTCCAAAGGCCCCACCACTTACGACCACGTGGTGAAGCCCGACCTGGTCGCACCGGGCAACGATGTTGTTTCTTTGTCCGCTCCGGGCGCAACCTTGGAAGCTGCTTACCCGGCTGAACTGGTGACCGGTAGCGATGGCAACAGCGACTACTTCAACTTGAGCGGCACCAGCATGGCGACCCCGGCTGTCGCGGGCACCGTGGCTCTGATGCTGCAAGAACAAAGCACCCTCACTCCGGATCAGGTGAAGGCGCGTTTGATGGCAACCGCTTTCAAGATGGGCCTGACTTCAACCTCAGCCTACGTGCCGCACCTGTTGCAAACCTTCCTCTCGACCTACGATCTGTTCTCCGTGGGCTCGGGATTGTTGGATGTGCAGACCGCAATCAGCAGCTCCGCCCTGGCTCCGTCTACGGTCGGCGCTGCGCTCTCGCCGACCGCGGTTTACAACAACTCCAATGGCACCGTTTCGCTGGTTTATGGAAACTCTTCCGTAGCTAGCACTTCGGTGGTTTGGGGTAGCTCTGTGGTCTGGGGAAGTTCGGTCGTGTGGGGCGCGTCTGAAGTAACTGGTACGTCAGTGGTTTGGGGCGCTTCCTTGCCCTGGAACACCAACGCGTTGAGCGCCTTCAGCGTAGTTTGGGGATCCAGCACGGGTACCGCAACCTCGGCCGCAAGCGTGGTCTGGGGCGCATCCGTGGGTAGCGCCGATGGAGCATTCAGTGATGCCGGAGACGATGAACAGTAAGCCGTGTGCAGTTAACTAAAGAGAGGAGAAGATCATGACACCCAATACACGGCTAACCAACACGTTCATCGGCGGAATGGTTGTTGCAGGCGTCGCAGCCACTGCATACGCAGGACAGGCGAGCCACACCCTGCACCCGTTCCTGGCTCTGGCCATTCTGACACTGGCCGCAGTCACCTCCCGGATGAAAATTAAACTTCCGGGCATTGACGGCAACATGTCAGTCAACCTTCCGTTCCTGCTGATGGCAGTCGTGAACCTAAGCGCGGTGGAGGCAGTCTCCATCGCATGCGTATCCACCGTGATACAGTGCTGGCCCAAACCGGAGAGCAAGTTCAAGCCGGAACAGATGCTCTTCAATGTCTGCATGATGGCCTTCGCCACCAGCCTCGCCAGTCTGATCTGGCACGCCGGATGGCTGGGCAGAACGGCGTGGGCGTCGGAGCCGCTGCTGTTGGCCTCGACCACCGCTTCGTTCTTCCTCGGACAAACCGTGCCGGTCGCCGGCATCATCAACCTCGCTCAGGGCACGGCAATGCGCCGCGTCTGGGCGAGCATCGCCCAACTCTCATTTCCTTACTACGTTGTGAGCGCGGGAATGACGTCAATGGTTAACCTGGCAAGCCATCACTTCGGCTGGCAAACAGCGTTGGTGGTTTTCCCGGTGATGTACGGAATCTATCGCTCTTACCGTTTGTACTTCAGCCGAGTGGTAGAAGCTCTCCGTACCCCACCGCTAGCCAGAGCAACCGGCGTGGGCATGTAACGAATAAGAAGTTGGATCCTTCAATAGCGATCAGTGGCGTTCCGGTGACCCGGGACGCCACTTCTTTTTGCAGTGTGAAACACGCAGGGACGGACGCATTCGTCCGTCGAGATCTCTGTCCGCGGCTCCATCTTGCACTCTTGGTCCCTGTGAACCCTCGTGCCCCCCTGTGTCAAAGATTTTGATTTCCTCACCCCCGAATAAAGTCGCCGCTCAACGCGACAGGAATTGTACAAACTCCTGACAATTCCTTGACAACCTCCACGAACCCGAGTCCTACGATTGCCTCGATCCTTGGGACGGGCACTCAGGCCCGGCACTCTCGGACACGGTTTCCGGTTCCAACTCTACTCAAACCTACTCAAGGAGAAATCACATGCACCGTTTGCTCGGACGCACGTCTACTGCCCTGCTCGTGCTGGTATTAGCTTCCAGTTCAGCTCTGGCGCAATATGCAGCCACCAACCTCGATTCCGACCTCGCCGGAAAAGCAAAACATCAGGACAAGAATCTAAAGAACGCTTGGGGGCTCGCCTACGCTCCCGGCGGCGACTTCTGGGTCAGCGATGAATACACCGGCCTTTCCACCCTTTATGACAGCAAAGGCGGTGTCCAGAGCCTGGTCGTCACCATTCCCACCTACACTGGCAGCGGGATCGGTACGCCCACCGGAATGGTCTACAACGGTTCGCAGGAATTTAAAATCGATACCTGGGTCTCGGCCTTCCTGTTTTGCACGCTCGACGGAACCATCAGCGGCTGGTCAGACTTTGAACCCAACAACGCTTTGATCGGCGCAAAAAACGAGGGAGCAGTTTACACCGGTCTTGCCATCACCAACAAAACCACGGGCAATTCCCTCTTCGCTGCGGATAACGCTAACAACAAAGTCGATATCTACAATGGCACCTTCGAACTCACCGGTTCTTTCACCGATTCCACCATTCCCGCTGGCTTTTCGGTCTTCGGAATTCAGGACATTGGCGGCACGCTCTACGTTTCATTCGTCAGCAATACCGGCGCGGCGGGCGGTTACATTGACACCTTCACCGAAGAGGGAGTCTTCGTCAAGCGCTTCGCCCATGGATCCCCTCTCAACCAGCCTTGGGGTTTCGCGGTCGCCCCAGCCAATTTCGGAACGCTCAGCGGCGCCCTTCTGATTTCCAACAACGCCACCAACGGCACCATCGTTGGCTACAACATCACTACAGGCAAACTCATGGGCACCATGCAGACTGCAGCCGGCAAGAATCTCGTTATTAACGGCATTTGGGCAATCGAGTTCGGCGGCGGTTCTTCCGCAAACGGACAAAAGGACCAACTCTTCTACACCTCCGGACCCAACGACACCGATGGCTACTTCGGAGTGATCAACGTCGTTAAGTAACAAAGCGAATCGCAATAAAGGCCGCCTCACTCGGCGGCCTTTGTATTTCTGTGACGGACCGCTAGTTCGGCATCAGCACCGTATCAATCACCTGGATCACGCCGTTCGATTGAAACACATTCGGAATGGTCACCATGGCGGTGTCACCCTTTTCGTCTTTCAACATAATGCCGCCATCGTGCATCGTTGCCCATAGCTTGCCGCCTTCGACCGTGGTCAGCTCCGCCGTCCCGTTTCCTGCTTTCATCTGCTTCTTCAAATCAGCGGCACTCAACCGTCCCGATACCACGTGATAGGTCAGCACCTTGATTAACGTCGTTTTATTTTCCGGCTTCAACAGCGTGTCCACGGTTCCCACCGGCAACTTCGCGAATGCTTCGTTGGTCGGCGCAAACACGGTGAATGGTCCCGGCCCTTCCAGTGTGTCCACCAACCCGGCCGCTTTCACCACCGCCACCAACGTCGTGTGGTCTGCGGAATTCACCGCATTCTGAATAATGTTCTTGCTGGGATACATTTCCTGCCCACCCACCACGGGATTCTTCATTCCAGCCACGGCTGCGGTTACACTGATAGCAACCATCGCCAACACTACTGCGAATCTCTTGTTCATAGTCGTTTCTCCTTGAGTTGATTTCTTAACGCCCACCTCAAGTACGAAGCGCCAACGAATTCGGATGTAATGCGGTTCCGGACGCTAGCTCATTTGCCTTTTTGAAGGACAATTAAAGAAGATGACAACCCGGATGGGAAACGTCAAAACGCCAATAACCCGCACCGCGACTCCGGCCGATGCCGAAAATATCGCGCGCCTGATCAACGCTGCCTTCAATCCTGAGCGTTTCTATATCGACGGAGACCGCACCAACCCCGACAAAGTGCGCCTCCTCTTTCAAAAAGGAAAATTCTTCCTCACCGAAGAACAGGGAGTACTCCTGGCTTGTGTCTACGTCGAGCTTCGCGGCGAACGCGGATACTTCGGGCTGCTCGCAGTCGACCGAGCGCGCCAGAGCGGCGGCCTGGGATCGCATCTCATGCAACGGGCCGAAGAGTATTGCCGCCACGCCGGCTGCCGCTTCATGGATCTCACCATGGTGAACTTGCGCACCCCACTCATCTCTTACTATCGAAAACACGGCTATGCAGAAAACGGAACCTTGCCTTTTCCCGTCGAGCAACACGCTCCCAAAGTCCCGCTCCATCTCATCAAAATGACGAAGTCGCTCGTGTAATTTCGACGCGCAAATCGACTTACAAACCTCAGCTACCAATTAACGATAAGAATTGTGCAAACTGGTGACGTCCCGTCGACATTCCCCTTCCGGACGAACGCTGTAAGAAAGCGCTCCCAAGACGAGGCCACCTGCACAGGCCGGCCTTCTTCATTGGCACTGTCTTCTTTTTCTCGAGGATTAGCAGAAACCGGGAAGGGAACGAGTTTCACTCGTGCCGTTAAGTGTCCAATAATGGACGCGGCTTTAGCCGCTGTGGCAAGGTTTTTTATCGCTCTTCGCGGTTGCCCCCAGCAAACTCGCTCCTAAACGAATCACTGCTGATCAAACAAACCAGTTCGGTCAATCCGCTCTCCCTTGAACACCACCATCGAGATTCGTTCTGTTGCAGAAATATCTTCCAGTGGATTTCCATCCACCACCAGCAGATCGGCATCGTTACCCACATGAATCGTACCGATCCGGTTGTCAGCTCGCAGCAGCCGCGCCCCATTCGAAGTAGCCCCCTGCAACGCCACCGCAGCCGGTATCCCAGCCGCTACCCACAGCGCCATCTCATGCTGCACAGTGGGCCCGTGGATCACCAGAAGATTTCCCGCATCGCTCCCCGTCACCAGCGGCACTCCGTGTTCGTACGCCCGCTTCAAATTATCGATCGCAATCGCCATATCGATCGGATACTCCCCCAGCGATTTGCGCATCGCTTCGATATCCTTATCCTTCGACGCCATCGCTGCTTCGGTTCCCTTCAGCAGTTCCGGAGGACCCACTTGCTGCACCAGTGACCGTTTCAGCAAATCCGTTTTCCCCGCTGCAAAATCCTGGAACGCCTCTCCCACACTCAATGTCGGATCATAAAACGTTCCCTGCTTCGCCATCTGCTCAAAGATCTCATCGGGAATCTTCTGACGAAACGATCCATGCTCAATCGAATTCGCCTGCGCCTTCAC
The DNA here is from genome assembly GCA_963818935.1 of uncultured Acidobacteriaceae bacterium. Taxonomy (GTDB): domain Bacteria; phylum Acidobacteriota; class Terriglobia; order Terriglobales; family Acidobacteriaceae; genus Sulfotelmatobacter. The sequence goes on along the minus strand of CAWFUK010000086.1, from coordinate 12,185 downwards.
CGCATCTTCTACATCCCGTGCATCTCCCGTATGCACCGCCAGCGGCAAAGAATCCGCATGAGCCTCCTGCGCCACGGCATCAAACAATTTTGTATCGAGCCGGTTGTATAGCCGGCTCCCGCCGCCCGATTCAAGAATGGCCTTGATGCAATCCACTCCTTGCTTCTTCAACTCGTCCACTTGCTGCCTGGCTTGATCTTCAGAGCCCGGAATGCGCACGAATTGTGCCTCGAATTGCGCTCGCATGTTCTGCGGAAGCGCTTTGAAATATTCCGTCCCATGCCCACCCGGCGCCGTAAACAGCGGGCCGCACGTCTGCAGATCTGAACCCAGCAATTCTCCGCTGCTCACCTCAGAGCGCAGCTTCAAAATTCCGTCCAGCATATCCCCGACGCTTCGCACCGTAATCACGCCGCTGTAAAGATACGCCGCCAGAGCGCGTTGCATACTTTTCCCGGCGTCGTACTTACTCATGTCCGGATACATCCCGCCCGGCCCGCCAAGATGAACATGAACGTCGATCAGCCCAGGCAGAATAGTTTTTCCCGCCGCTTCCACCGCCTCTGCCTTCAAGGTTTTAGGATCCGGCCCTTCGCCCTCATACACTTCAGCGATCTTCCCTCCCCGCACCAGAATCGCTCCGTTCTCGATCACCTTGCCGTCGCCGACAAAAATCCGCGCTCCGCGAATTAAGAACGTATCCCCGCGCGCCAGTTGCCGAGTCAGGATCTTGGTCTTCTCAATGCCCGTCTTGGCATGCATCTGCCAAAAGCCCATCACCAGAAACGGTGTCATCACCGCGGCCAGCCACAGCTTGGCTGAGTTGCGAATCTTCTCGCCCTTTTCCCACCGGAATAGCTTGTAAGAAATAAACAATCCCACAAAGGCGGTCAGGATCAGCGCCAGCACCGGATACAAATTCGCCCCAATGCCCTCATTCCGCAGCAGCATTCCCTGAATGCCAGTCACCATGTAGGTCGCGGGCAAAAACTGAGTGATCACCAGCAGCCACGGGGGAAACATCGACAGCGGAAATGTGGTCCCGCTCAGAAACAACATAGGCAGGTAAACCAGCTGCACCAGAAGCTGGCTCTCCTGCATCGAGTTCACCACCGACGCCAGGATCGACCCGATCGCGCGAAAGGCAACAATCGAAACCGTAATAAAAATTAGAAGCGGCGCAATCGCCTGCGGCCACGGCATGCCATACAAAAAATGTGCCAGCACGAAAATAAGTATCACGTTGGGCATGTACAAAATCCAACCCGTCACCGCCGATGCAATCAGCAGCGGCGCCGGGGTGATCGGCGTAACTTTGTAGCGCCGCAGAATGTTGGCCTCGCGCTCCTGTACTGCACGAATGCCCGCGCCCATCAGGCCATTTCCGAGGATGCCGATGATCAGCACCATCGAGATCACCATCGTCATCGCGGCGCCGCGCTCGCCGTGCATCGCCTGCCCGAAGATAAAGAAGAAGGTGAGCGGAAAAAGGTAATTAAAGAAAATGACCGACCGGTTGCGCAGGGCCAGTTTGAGATCGATCGCGATCAGTGCTTTGTAAGCTTTCATTGCAATCAACTAATCCCGCAGCTTCTTCCCCGTCAATTCAATAAATACGTCTTCCAGGCTCGGCTGCTTCAAGCTGACGTCAGTCAACTCCAATCCCTGTTGATCGATCCACTTCACTAAATCCACCAGCGTCTTTGCCGGATGTCGCGAGTTCACCGTCAATCTCCGCCCACTCGCATCGAGAGTGCTCTGCGTCGCCTCCGCCCACGCTGGCCGGTTCTCGGGAAGCGCAGCACTGCAAGTGACGACGATGCTCGACGCATTCTTGCTCTGCTGTTGCAGCTGGCTCGGCGTATCCAGCGCGATGATGCGGCCTTCATCCACAATAGCGACCCGATCGCACAATCGCTCCGCCTCCTCGATATAGTGCGTCGTCATCAAAATCGTGCGGTGTTCCTGCTTGAGCTCTTCCAACAAATTGTGGATCTCCGCGCGAACCTGCGGATCCAGTCCCGTTGTAGGCTCGTCGAGAAAAATAAGTTGCGGATCATTGATGAGTGCTAGCGCCAAAGCGAGCCGCTGCTTCTGCCCGCCGGAGAGCGTCGTATAAAACGCATCCCTCTTCTCTTCGAGCTGCAAGCGATGCAGCAATTCGTTCAGGTCCAAGTGGCGGGAGTAAAAAGCTGCGAACAACTGCATGGCTTCACCGACGCGGATCTTCTCCGGCAAATTTGTGGCCTGTAGACAGACCCCGATCCGATCCTTCAATTGCTGCCGCTGCCGGTCAGGATCGAACCCCAGAACCGTGACCTGTCCGCCACTCCGCGGCCGCAGCCCTTCCAGAATCTCTACCGTCGTCGTCTTTCCTGCGCCATTCGGCCCTAGCAGGCCAAACACTTCTCCCGGCTGGATCTCAAAATCAATCCCCTTCACGGCCTGAACCTCGCCATAGGACTTCTTGAGACCTTGCACGGAAATGGCTGGCGCGTTAGCGTTCATAGCGGAGACTCAGGCTACCGGAGAAAACTGCTCAAGTCAAAGTCCGCACCTTGCCGCCAATCCGTCCCTCCAGTAACATAACCCTGCCTAAACTTTTCCCAACGCTCGCGTCCAAGGTGCCTATGCGCAAACATCTTCTGTGCTGCTTGCTTCTGACTTCGTCCTTTTCCTTCGCCCAACAATCCGCCCCTGCTCTGCCCTACAGCCCCAGCCTAGATGTTTCGTCGATGGACAAATCGGTCGACCCCTGCGTCGATCTCTACACCTATTCCTGCGGCGGTTGGCAGAAGAAAAATCCCATCCCGCCCGATCAGACTTCATGGTCGGTGTATGGCAAGCTCTATCAGGACAACTTGACCTTCCTCCGCGGAATGCTGGAACAAGCCGCCCAGCCCACGCCCGATCGCAATGCCGTCACTCAAAAGATTGGTGATTTCTATGCCGCCTGCATGGACGAAAGCGCGGTGGAAAAGCGCGGCATCTCGCCGATCCAGGGCGAACTTGATGCGATAGCGCAGATCAAGTCGCTGAAAGATCTCACGAACGAGGCAGCGCGGCTGCACTACACCTACTTCCGCTACACCTATAACGGTTCCATGCTGTTTTCCGCCGGCTCCACGCAGGACCCTGACGACTCCGAGAAGGTGATCGCCGAAGTGGATCAGGGTGGCCTTGGCATGCCCGATCGCGACTACTACGTCAAAGACGACGCCAAATCGAAAGAAACCCGCGAACATTACCTCGCGCATGTGCAGAAAGTTTTCGAACTGACCGGCGAGTCTCCCACTCAGGCCAAACAGGACGCCGAAACTATCCTGCGCCTGGAGACGGCCATGGCCAAAGCCTCGCAAACTCGCGTGGAGCGCCGCGATCCGCACAACCTCGTTCATAAAATGAAGCTCGCCGATCTCACTCAGCTTGCGCCGAACTTCGACTGGGTCGCCTATTACCACGACATGCAATATCCCGCGATCACCATCCTGAATGTCGACTCACCCGAATTCGTCAAAGAACTGAACCGGCTGCTGGCTTCCGAGCCCATCGACACTTGGAAAACCTACCTGCGCTTCCACGTTGCAGATACAGCTTCGTCATACCTCTCCTCCCAATTTGTTCAGGAAAACTTCGAGTTCTATCGGAAGTATTTGCGCGGAGCCACCGAGATGCAACCGCGCTGGAAGCGCTGCGTGCAGTGGATCGATTACGACTTGGGCGAGGCTTTAGGCCAGGTTTATGTGGCCAAAGTTTTCTCTCCCGAACTGAAGCAGAGCACGCTCGACATGGTGCGCGGCATTGAAGACGCGATGGGCCAGCGCATCCGCGCGCTCGACTGGATGAGCCCCGAAACCAAGCAGCAGGCCTTAACCAAGCTGGCCGGTATCCGCAACAAAATCGGCTATCCCGATAAGTGGCGCGACTATAGCTCCGTCACCATCACGCGCGATGACTTCGCCGGCAACGTCGCGCGCACCCATCAGTTCGAGACTCGCCGCGACATCAACAAAATCGGCAAGCCAGTCGACCATGGCGAGTGGGACATCTCCGCTCCCACCGTGGATGCTTACTACAATCCGCAAATGAACGACATCAACTTCCCCGCCGGCGTTTTGCAACCGCCGCTCTACGATCCGAAAACGGATGCCGCTCCCAACTATGGCAACACGGGCGGCACCATCGGCCACGAACTCACCCATCGAACCGACCGAGCGCGTGGACCGAAAGTTTCTGGAGACCCTGGTGGAACTCGATCCGGGTGCATCCTTGCCGATGGGCCTGCGCGTCGATGCGTTCATCCTGACTGACGGCGAACAGGCTTCGGCCTCTTCACAGCCGTCTGCCCTCGGCAATTCAAGAACTTCCAACAGGTGACCCAAGCGGATGTGGATGCAGTCCTGTTTGTTCCACGAAAGACCCAGCGGGGGAGGCCGCGGAGCCTCCGCAAGCGCCTTCACATCCTTGAAACCGGGATCGAGCCACAAATCGTAGTTCTCTTGGCGCAGAATTACCGGCATTCGATCGTGTATGTCCGCCAGCAGCGAGTTCGGAGTGGTAGTTAGAATCGAGCAAGACTCAATCACAGCGCCGGCCGGGTCTCTCCATCGATCCCACAACCCGGCAAATGCAAACAGTGAATCGTCCTGCATCCCGAAGTGGAACGGCTGCTTCTCTTTCCCGCTGCGCCGCCACTCAAAGAACCCGTCCGCAGGAAGCAAGCACCGACGGCTCATGAAGGCATCGCGGAAGGCGGGCTTACTCGCGACCGTCTCCGCGCGCGCATTGATCGTCTTGAAGCCGATACTGGCGTCGCTGGCCCAGGACGGAATCAGGCCCCAGCGAGCCAGCGAGAAGTGCCGCTCCGGTCTGGATGGATCCTGGCGAATAATTCCGACAGGCTGAGACGGGGCGATGTTGTAGCGAGGCTCCCAATCGACCTCGTTGTCGGTCTCGAAGTATTCCGCGATCAATTGTTTGCGTCTGGACAGACGATAGCGGCCACACATCACTCACTCCTGCGATCCAATTCTAATCTGATGGTCCGGCCCTCCCTGCGATCCAGGCCTGCCAGCCATAGAACGCGAGATTCACACCGCAGACGATCACAGCCGCAATCGTTAGCACTGCCGAGGAAATATCCGGATAGACCAACCGGTCCAGATAATGAAGCAGGAACCCGCCCTGGGCAGGCTCGACTCCGGCCTTGCCCTCGAGCCAGTTCTCCAGCAAAGTCAATGGACACGGCCAAGGCAGCACTTCGGTAAGGATTCCCCAGATCAGGGAAGCGATGTGCAGCCATCGAAGAACCGGGCGAGATCGTGTCAGCAACGCACCGAACACGACCCACAGAATGAACAGCGCATGCAGAAAGAGAACTGAGATCGCGAGTGCGGAATAGATATTCGAAGCTATAACGACTGCGTGCATCTCTCGAAGAATTTATCGCAATCATCTTTACGATACGCCCGAGGCCGATTCGCCGTTTTGAATGCGGATAATATGGTTGCGAGAAGGCTGTGCGAAAAATAATCCATTGCGACATGGATGCCTTTTACGCGTCGGTCGAGCAACGCGATGATCCCCAGTTGCGCGGCAAGCCGGTGATCGTCGCGTGGCGGGGCAATCGCTCGGTCGTCTGCGCCGCTTCGTACGAGGCCAGAACTTTCGGTGTACATTCGGCCATGCCAGCAAAACGAGCAGAACGCTTATGTCCCGATGCGATCTTTGTACCGCCCGATTTCGCACGCTATCGCGCGGTCTCGCGCAGCGTGCGGGAGATCTTCAAGCGCCACACAGACCTGATCGAGCCGCTGTCTCTCGACGAAGCGTATCTGGACGTAACCGAGAATAAGACCGGCTTAGCGACAGCCACTCTGGTAGCCCGCACCATCCGTCAGCAAATCCGCCAGGAACTGAATCTGACCGCCTCTGCGGGCGTGGCGCCCAACAAGTTCTTAGCAAAGCTTGCCTCGGACTGGCGAAAGCCCGATGGACTCTTTGTCGTCCAGCCTGAGGACATTGACGCGTTTCTGCTGCCCTTGCCGGTTGGACGCTTACCTGGCGTGGGCAAGATTACAGGAGAGAAGCTGGCGAAACTTGGAGCACAAACGGTCAGGGATCTACGAGCACTCGACGTGGCCGTACTCGAACAGCACTTCGGCCGTTATGGTCAGCGCCTGCACCAGCTTGCTCGCGGTATCGACGATAACCCAGTTGTCCCGGACAGGCCGACACAATCGATATCCGTCGAGGATACTTTTGAGCACGACGTGCTGTTGCCAGAAACTGAACCAATGATCCGGCGCCTTGCAGAAAAGCTTTGGTCTGCTTCGCGCAAAGAATCTCGGATGGCACGCACGGTTGTCCTCAAGCTGAAGACGAGCGAGTTCAAGATTCTCACTCGCAGCCATACGCCAGGCTCCCCACCCTCCTCCTGCGAAGAATTAACCGACATCGCCCTGAAGCTGCGAGAGCGGGTTGATCTCGGTCCGCAGCAGCGCTATCGGCTCGTTGGCGTTGGTTTGAGCAACTTTCAGGAACCCGAAGACACTGTTGCGCAGCCGGTTCTTTTCGAGTAGCACGACTATGGAAACCATCCCCATCGCAGGAGCCGAAATCTATTACGACAAAAACTTTCTCCCGCCTGAGGAGGCGACAGTCCTGTTCGACATGCTACTGACGAAGTGTGCTTGGGCACGACACAGAGCTTCCTTCAATTATCTCGTGCCCCGCGACGAAGCGTATTATGGCGATCCCGGCACCAACTACACCTATTCGCGGCGCGAGTACAAACCGCTCGCCTGGATTCCGGAGTTGCTGTCGCTAAGGACCCGTGTCGAAGAGGCCACTCCCGCGGTTGCATATTCCAACTTGGTATTGCCAAGGCTGGGCTATAACGCCGTACCCTGCAACCTTATATAAGAACAAAAACGACAGCGTCGGCCTGCATGCGGATGCGGAGCCTGAAATGGGGCCCGTCATCGCATCAGTCAGTCTGGGCACTGAACGTCTATTTCATCTCAAAGGAAAAAGCGGTGCAATCGCCTTTGCAGAACGGTTCCCTCACGGAAGCTTGTTCATCATGGCGGGTGATACGCAGAAGAACTTCCAGCATGAGGTTCCAAAAGAACCGGGAATCGCGCTACCGCGGATTAACCTAACATTCCGGCACATTCAGCACAAGTAGTGTTCACGCTGAGCAGGCTCATCGGCCACGATTTGTCCGCGGCCAGTTGATCCGCCAGCGCCCGGCCGCTATCGGTGTCCAGAACAAACGCTTCGGAGCCGTCCCGCGCGCACAGTGGTAAAGCGCGCCAGCTCGCTCATAGAACCCGCGAGTGTGCCACGAATTGGGAAATCCGTACCTATAGAAGTCCAGATGATGACAAAACTCATGACAGAGTGTACTCAGAAGCGTTCCGAAAGAGGTGACTTCCTTGCGCACTGCCGTCCGCATCCACACCCGGATCAGTCGCGTGTCGGCTCTGTAGTCCCCAAAAAGTTCGATGGTGCCGCTTTCACGAACTCTCAATGGCCGTGCTGCTAACACGCGCACGCCACACGTGGGAACTTCGTAGAACGCCGCTAACTCCCCCAGGAAGTGCGCGCAGGCCCGCCGCACAGAGGCAATTGTCCCATCGTTCATTGCGGATTCGATGGAGCTTGCAATGGTTGTGAGTTTGCCGCCTGGTGGCAGGTCAAGATTCCTGAGCTGATCACTTTCCAGAAAACTTGTCCGTTTTGCTCCTCGCGGTGCAGCGTCCGTAAGCATCGCCGTTGTCTCTCAAGTCAGTTTCAGTTTGCCGCAACACGGGGCGAACTCAAACCGAATGGCATCAGCGCCGTTCCTTGCTAGCGCCGTAAAACGTAACCTCGTCATCAACCACAACGGCCACGGACTTGTTCCGCTCTGCGTCATTGAACTGCACGACCTGATGACCACTCCTTGCCAGTTGTCCCCATGGGCTCGGCTTCTCCCGGTTCTGCTCAATTGCCTGGTATCTGTGGCCTCCGACGCTGAATGCTACAGTTTTGAACCGCTGACTACTTGTCCTCCGGACAGGTACGGACTTGCCGCCTATGATTACAAACGTGCTCGTCATCAACTGGGCGGCGATCGACTTTAGCAGCTCTGCATCGAGCATCAGGGCACCCAGAATTTCAGGCCCAAAGCCTTGGTGGTGAACTCAACCAGCGGCGACATTGTTCGGCATGCCGAAACGAAATCGCGCATCAGCTTGGGGCTGCAGATCCGTTCCTCGGTAAGCACCACAGACGAGACAAAATCCTTCATCTTGAGGTCGTCGATAAAGGCATGGTTTGCATCAAACCCACGCGGTGGCCTCGACAACCTCTCGCCCTCAAGTGTCAGCTTTCCACGAATCCGGGCCCACTGCTCGGCGTCGCGCACAATGGCGCTGCGCACCTTGGTCAGGGACCGATTGTCTGGGTGCCAAATACCTGCTGCGGCAAAGCAATTGTCCGGCTCCAAGTGCAGATAGAACACTGGCGCATGGGCATCCTTGCCGCTGGAATGAGAGAAATGAATGCCGACGTGTGTCTTGAACGGACGTTTGTCAGGCGAGAAGCGGGTGTCACGGTAGATACGAAATAGTGAGCCGCGGCTGGGTCGCGCGTCAGCGACAAAGAAAGAACTGATTTCGTACAGGTGAGGTGCGAAGTCGCCGATAAATGAAAGCGCCGGCTCGACAATAGAAGCTTGGTATCGCGCTTTGTTCTTCGCGAACCACTCGCGGTCGTTGTGCCGTTTTAGCTGCCGCAGAAGCGTGAATGTTTCCGGGCGGAAGTAAATCGAAGCTCCCATTCAATTCTCCCAAGCCGCTCTGCTAGCTTAGCGGCGCGCCGCGGTGACCCTGTATCTCGCGCCACACCAGCACCGCCAACTGAACCGAATCGTAAATGGTCGCCCTTAGCTTGGGGCTGGGTTGAATCGGCTCTCCCCGAAGCCGAATGGCTGCGACTAGACATGCGGCAATCAGCAAAGCACCGCGTTCCTTTTCTTCTGGCATAAGGAACAATGTAGGCGAATAAAAGGCGAATAGTCAAGGGCACCCAACAAAAGCTGACGCGATTGTCGTTTCTCCGCACTCGGAGTTATAATACTCCATAACAGGAGATCGCCATGGCAGTACTGTCCCAACCGGTTGCCGGCTTTACGAAGGACTTGCCGGCGGATTTGTCCGACAAGCAGGTACAAAAACGGTTGAGTCCTGCCGCACGTAAGGCATTCTTCAAGATCGCTGCGACCTGGAAGATTCGTGACGACGAAGCCAAACAACTGCTGGGCGGAATCTCCAATGGAGCCTTTTACCAAATGAAAGCCGGAGAGATGAAGACGACTCTTGACCAGGACCGGCTGACCAGAGTGTCGCTCTTGGTGGGAATCTTCAAGGCGTTGAATATTCTCTACAGCCAGAAGCTGGCCGATTCCTGGATCTCCCTGCCCAACACCAATCCCATGTTTGCCGGCGAAACCCCTCTCGCCTATATGGTCAAAGGCGGCCAGCCCGCGATGATGCGGGTGAGGCAGCTTCTGGACGCGTGCACGGTCGCCGAATGAGGCTGCCGCCGCTGACTCAACTTCGGCAGGACGAAACACACAGACTGGTTCCAAGCAAGTACGCACTCGAAGAACAAGGTCCACTATCGAGACTGGCTGACGGGGACAGCGAATTGCGCGCTCTCATGGACCTAGAGCGCTCGACGGAAAATCGCGTTCTCGGAGAATCGGGTCTGCTGCCCGGCATTGGCATCCATGAACTGGTGTTTGGAGTTTCCTACGCACACATTGTGAATACGGCGTTTACCTATGCGCGTCCAGGCGGCAGCCGGTTCAATGGCCCAGAGCGAGGAGCCTGGTATGCCGCCTTTAGTATCGAGACCTCGCAAGAAGAAGTGGCGTTTCATCGCGGCCGAGAGCTTCAGGAAATCAATTGGCGGCGTGCTGAGGTCTTCGAATATGTTGAATACCTAGCCGATTTTCGGGCAGAGTTCCACGACATTCGGAAAGCGTCTGAATTTCGCGATTGTCTGGCGCCGGACAGCTATGTAGCCTCGCAAAGACTTGCGCGGGTTCTTTTAGAGCAGGGATCAGCAGGGATTGTCTATCCGAGTGTGCGCGAGAACAAGCACGGCGACTGCCTTACTTGCTTTCGGCCAGCGCTCGTTATGAATGTTCGGAAAGGGATTTCGCTTACCATCACTTTTGAAAACGCCTTGGCAACACCCGTCTTCGAGCCCCACTCCTAGCAGGTTCGCCGTTTTTCAGGCACAAGCCGGACAAGCATTCCTTTGCCTCCGCTTGGTTCGCCATCGAATGACATTAAGGTACCGTTGATCGCGTCGCAGCAAGTTCCCGTCATGCTGTGACCATCTTTGCCGACCAGCTTTTTACGAATGCTCCGAAGCGGTCCAGCGCCTTGGAGAAATTGTCTCCGGCGGCGGCAAAGCCCAGACGGAAATGCGAGGGCGTATCGAAGCAATCGCCGGGAGCCAGTAGGATTCCACGCTCGGCGGCGGCCTGACAGAACGGGCGGGCGTTCTCTCCGCTTGCCAGCCAGGGGAACGCGGTCATCCCTCCTTGCGGCGGAATCCAACCGAGTACGTCGCGATGCTCCGCCATGAAGCGCTCGAGGAGCTTGAGGTTTCTGGTGGCTGTTTCTTGGGCCTTGCCGAGTACGGCATCACGTTTGCGGATAGCGATTTCGGAAAGAATCTCTCCGGTGGTGGTGTTCGAGATCGAGAAGTAGGCGCGCGCGGTCCAGTATTGCTGGCGGCGCCGAGCGTCGTGTTCGATCATCCATCCCGTGCGCACGCCTGCAATCGAAAATGCCTTCGACAGGTCGGAGATCACGGTGGCGTGCGGCAGGCGTGCCGCCGATTGCGTTGGCCTTCCGTGATAGATGGGATGATAGACCTCGTCACTCACCAGCTGGATTCCGCGCTCGGCGGTAAAGTCGTGCAGGGCTTCCATTTCTTCGTCACCGATGGTCGCGCCCGTGGGGTTGTGCGGGCTGTTGACCAGGATGAGCTTGGTCTTCGAGTCTGCCAGTCGCTTGATCTCGTCGGGGTCCATGCGGAAGCCGTTCTCGCGGCGCACGCGATAGAAGCGGGGTTCCAGCCCAAGAGATTCCGGCAGGGCCGAGAAGGTAGTGAATCCAGGCAGCGGAATGATTACGTTCGCGCCGGGCTCGGCGGCCAGCCACATCAGGGCCACGAGTGCCTCGGAGGCGCCGGTTACGATTTGGACGGCTTCTACTACCGGGACACCCTGCATCTCCGCAATAGCCTCACGCAGACTGTCGGCGCCGGCGGGGCGGCTGTAGACCAGGTTGTGGTTCAGGAAGCGGTGTCGCGTCTCGTCGTCGGCCAGGGCGAGGACTTCGTTTACGGTCCAAGTAGGCCCCGTGCTCGCAGCGAGGTTGAATTCTATGTCGTGTTCGTACTGGTCGAGCCAGGCATCGAGCAAGAAGGGTTTGAGTTGCATGCGAGCACCTCGAAAGTGACTTCTGTAATTGATTTCGCGATTGAGCGCACGGATGTTTTTAGTCAGAGGGATGGGTGTCCTGTGACGTTGTGAATACCATTCCCTCGCAGTACAGAATACTTAGCAGGTCACGTGCAAGATGGCATTGGTCTCGGAAGGGTTCTGCTTCAGCAATTCGATGGCTTTTTCCGTGGGCATGATGAGCAATTCGACTTTACGACGCTCGGCCTCGGCCTGCACTTCCTTCATCACTGGCAGAGCACCAGTGCCGGTGCCGACTACCAGGCGACGGCACTTCCACGGTATCCCTTCCTCCAACGACAGCGGTGTGTGCCCGAAAGCATCACGGAATTTCTTTGAAGCTTTTTTCTTCCGCTTGCGTACCTGGCCGCGGTCGATCACGACATCGTGGGCGTAGCTGACCCCATCAATCTGAATGGAGCCAAAGGAGAATCCTTCGAATCGCATGAACTCATCTCCTCACAGTAAGTTCAATGTGGAACCAGAGTCTTGGCAAATACACCTGCATACCCCACGATGCGCCCGAGTACGCTGTGAAACAGCGTACCCGTCATCTCTTTCGCGCCACCATCAGGTACAGCTTGGGTTCATCCCGATATGCGATCACTTCCAAGCCCAGTGGCCCGAGGACGGTCCCAAACTCCTCTTTGGTGGG
>CAWFUK010000085.1:0-19759 GCA_963818935.1 uncultured Acidobacteriaceae bacterium | reverse complement strand
AATGCGGCGGGGCTGGAATGGAAGACTGCTTCGCCGCCGCCAACTTTCAATTTTGACGAAGAGCCGGTCGTAACCTGGGAAGCTTACAACTACGACGAGTTAGACGCACCACCGCATCCGCAGGAGGTCCCCGTTGGCCGATAGCACTCTAGTCGGACTTCATCACGAAGAGGAGCACCATCCCGAACTGCTGCACCATTTTTCGGACGCCGAGCAGCAGCGCGATGCCTCCAGCCTCGGCATGTGGGTCTTTCTCGCCACCGAAGTGATGTTCTTCGGCGGCTTGTTCTGCGCCTACCTGGTTTATCGCCACTGGTATTTCTGGGATTTCGGCGCGGCCAGTAAGTCGATCGATGCCACTCTCGGCGCTACCAATACTGCGGTCCTGATTTGCAGCAGCTTGACCGTAGTCGTCGCCGTTTGGGCGGCGCAAACCGCCCGAAAGACCCTGTTAGTCCTGATGCTTGCAGTTACCATGCTTCTGGGTCTCGCGTTTCTTGGCATCAAAGCCAAAGAATACAAAGACAAGTTCGAAGAGCATCACGTGCCCGGGGCATCATTCAGTTTTACTCATGTGCCTATCCCTGGCCATCCCGGCGAATACGCCAACCCGCAACACGCGCAGATTTTCTTTGCCCTTTATTTCATCATGACCGGACTGCACGCCCTGCACATGATCGTCGGCCTGGGCATCTTCACTTGGCTGTTGACCATGGCTTGGAAAGGCCACTTCACGCCGGAGTGGCACACCCCCGTCGAAATCGGCGGGCTCTACTGGCACTTCGTCGATATCGTTTGGATCTACCTGTTTCCCTTGCTCTATTTGATTGACCGGCACCCGTGAGGCATTTATGAGTGGACATTCCACATCCGAAAAATCGTCTCCGCTGAAACTCTACTTCGGCATCTGGGCCACGCTGCTCATCTTGACGTTCGCGACGTACAAGGTCGCATATGTGGAGTTGGGGCCGTTCAATTCAGTAGTGGCCCTGGTAATTGCTACCATTAAAGCCACTCTTGTCGCGCTTTTCTTTATGCATGTGTGGCACGCTAGCGAAAAACTTACGAAGTTGGTGGTGATTGCGGCGATCTTCTTTCTGATGCTGCTTTTGGGGCTGACTATGTCGGATTACGCAACCCGACCGTGGAGCTAACGGATGTAGAATTGTCATCTTGCGCGTGGTCGAAGGATCCCATACCCACTGGCGCAACCACAGGCTCCGCGAGGCATTTCCACCACGCTAGATTTTCTGGTGATCTAACCGGCACTCCCGCTCTGTTTTCCATCCAAACTGCGGTATACTCCCGCCGAACCCTCTGCACGACTTTTTTGGAGGTGATTTATGGCATTCTGCAATGCTTGCGGGGCGACGATCGTTCCCGGAACCCGCTTTTGCAATAAGTGTGGTGCCGCCATCCTAGCTTCGACACTGCCTTCGGCTTCTGCCCCATCGGGCACAAACCCTACGCCCGCGGCGCCAGGCACAGTTCCCGTGGCCAGCACTGCGCCTAACTCCGGCGGAGGAGCACTGAAAGCGGTTTTGATCGTGGTCGGCGTGATCGTGGTCGCCGGAATTCTCGCCGTCGCGGCGGGCGGATTCTTTTTCTGGCGCGTCGCCCATCGCACTCACGTGCGCCAGGAAGGCGACAACGTGAAGGTCGAAACCCCGTTTGGTACGGTCGAGACTACAAAAGATCCCGACCAAGCGGCGCGCAATCTGGGCATCGATCTCTATCCCGGAGCCGTGGTTTTGAAAGATGGGTCGAGTTCTACAACGTTCGGATCGGTTCACACGGCAACGCTCAACGCGGAGAGCCCGGACCCGGTCGACAAAATCTGCAGCTTTTACAAGCCCAAATTTCCGAATGCAATGATCATGTCGAACGCCGACAATCAATGCACCATTGTCTCCAACGATCAGAAGAATACGGTCACCATCAGCGTCAAACCCGAAGGCGACAAAAGCAAAATTATGATCACGCACGTGACGCACAATTCGAACCAATCCGATTGATCGTCTGGTGGAAGTCAGTCAGGGTCCATGCCAGATCAATTCGCTGAACCTGCACAATCCGCAAAATTAAACTCTTCGCAAGTGGACGCCGTGGGCCTGGCCGAGGCGCTGCGCCTGCAGATTCGTGGGGAAGTCCGCTTCGATCGCAGTGCTCGGGCCCTCTACGCAACGGACGGCTCGAACTATCGACAGGTCCCGATCGGGGTTGTCATTCCACGCGACAATAACGATGTGATCGCGACGGTTGCGCTCTGCCGAGAGTTCAACGCGCCGCTGCTGTGCCGCGGCGGGGGCACTTCGCTCGCCGGACAATGCTGCAATGTCGCGGTCGTTCTCGATTTCTCCAAGTACATGGCGAAGATTATTGAGATCGATCCGGAGCGCCGCATCGCCCGGGTGCAGCCGGGAGTCGTGCTCGATAACCTCCGCGCTGCCGCCGAAAAACATCACCTCACCTTCGGGCCCGACCCGGCCACCCACGACCGCTGCACGCTCGGAGGCATGATCGGCAACAACTCCTGCGGCGCGCACTCGGTGATGGCGGGCAAGACCGATGACAATATTGAGGAGCTCGAAATCCTGCTGTACGACGGCGCACGCATGAAGGTGGGGAAAACGTCGAGCGCGGAGTTGGAGCGGATCGCGCAGCAGGGCGGACGCCGCGCCGAGATTTACGGCAAGTTGCAAAGCATCGCGGGGCGCTATGGGGATCTGGTGCGGCAGCGCTTTCCGAATATTCCCCGGCGGGTATCGGGCTACAACCTGAATCACCTTCTGCCGGAGAAGGGCTTCCACGTGGGGCGCGCGCTGGTGGGGTCGGAAGGGACCTGCGCCACTGTTCTCGAAGCGACTTGCCGGCTGGTCGAGAGCCCTCCGCAACGGGTGCTGGTGGTGATCGCCTATCCCGACATTTACCAGTGCGCCGACCACGTGCCGGAGATCATGGCGCACAAGCCGATCGGGCTGGAAGGCATGGACGAACTCCTCATCGGCTACACCCGTATGAAAGGCATCAACTCTGAAGGCCTCGCGCTCCTGCCTGAAGGCGGGGGATGGCTGATTGTCGAGTTCGGCGCGCAAACTGCACCGGAAGCCGAAGCGCAGGCTCGCACTCTGATGCAAGCTCTCGGTGGCGGCGCGAAGCCTCCCGCGACGCGCCTCTACACCACCGAACCGCAAATGAAATATGTTTGGCAGGTTCGAGAATCGGCTCTGGGCGCCACTTCTCACGTCCCCGGCGAACCCCTCAACTGGGAAGGTTGGGAAGACGCCGCCGTCGCCCCCGAGAAACTCGGCGGATATCTTCGTGACTTGCGCAAACTCTTTGCCGCCTTCGGCTATAAAGGCGCGCTTTACGGACACTTCGGCCACGGGTGCGTGCACAACCGCGTCAACTTCGATCTGCGGTCGAAAGATGGCATCGCCAAGTTCCGCAAGTTTATGGAAGAGGCCGCCGATCTCGTGGTGAGCTACGGCGGGTCAATCTCTGGCGAACACGGCGATGGTCAATCGCGCGGGGAGTTGCTGCCGAAGATGTTTGGGCCGGAGCTAATGCAGGCCTTCCGCGAATTTAAAGAGGTGTGGGATCCGGCATGGAAGATGAATCCGGGAAAGCTGATTGAGGCCAACAAACTGGACGAAAATCTACGCCTGGGTGCGGATTATGCGCCGTGGGAGCCGGAAACGCATTTCAAATTCGTGGCTGACCATGGCAGCCTGGCCGACGCCACGCTGCGCTGCGTGGGCGTGGGCAAATGCCGCCGCGAAGAAGGTGGCGTGATGTGCCCCAGCTATCGCGCCACGCACGAAGAGGAAAATTCGACTCGCGGACGCGCCCATTTGCTCTGGGAAATGACGCAGGGCGGGGTGATTCGCGATGGATGGCGCAGCGAAGAAGTAAAAGACTCACTCGATCTCTGCCTCGCCTGCAAGGGATGCAAAAGCGATTGTCCGGTCGGGGTGGATGTCGCGACCTACAAGTCCGAGTTTCTGTCGCACTACTATGAGGGACGGACGCGTCCCCGCAGCGCCTACGCTTTTGGCAACATTGATCTCTGGGCGCGGGTGGCTTCGCATGTGCCGGGGTTGGTGAATCTGACCACGCAACTGCCGCTGCTGCGCGACATCGCCAAACTCCTCGCGGGAATGCCGGCGCAGCGCTCGATTCCACCCTTCGCCGCCGAAACCTTCAAGAGCTGGTGGCAACGTCGTCCAGCGAACAGGTTCGTAACAGGGCATCGCCTTAGCGATGACGAAAACGCTTCGGGATCGAGCGCCCCTATGGGGGCTGATCGCCCTCCAGTCCTCCTCTGGCCGGATACCTTCAACAACTATTTCCTCCCCTCCACCGCGAGAGCCGCAGTCGAAGTCCTCGAAGCCGCGGGGTTCCGCGTGATCGTCCCCAAGGCGCACCTGTGCTGCGGACGCCCGCTCTACGACCATGGCATGCTCGACCGGGCGCAGGCGCTGCTGCTCCAGATTCTCGATGAACTTACGCCCGAAATCGAAGCTGGAATTCCGGTGGTCGGCCTCGAACCCAGTTGCGTCGCCGTCTTCCGCGACGAACTCATCAACCTTTTCCCCCATGACGAACGCGCCCAAGTGCTATCGCGCCAGACATTCCTGCTCAGCGAGTTCCTCGAAACCTACGCCAAAGATTTCCCGCTGCCCCGCTTCGAGCGCAAAGCGATCCTCCATGGCCACTGCCATCAAAAATCAATCATGAAAATGACGGCCGAAGAGTCCGTCCTGCACCGGCTGGGCGTGGATTTTAGGACTCCTGCGCCGGGGTGCTGCGGTATGGCTGGCTCCTTCGGATTCGAGCCGGACAAGTACGATGTTTCGATCGCGGTCGGCGAACTGGAACTCATGCCGGCGGTGCGGCAGGCTCCGGCGGACTGGCTTATCATCGCCAACGGATTCAGTTGCCGGGAGCAGATCGCGCAGGGTTCGAGGCGACATGCCCTGCACGTGGCCGAAGTCTTACAGATGGCGTTGCGGGGCGAGGCCGAGTGCGACTCAAATCCCTATCCTGAGTCCACCCGCGTCCGCCGGCACGAAGCGGAATTGTCGAAGTCGATGCAGCGCGCAGGGCTTGGCGTGGCTGCGATCGCAGCCGGCGCACTCTTATGGAAACTATCCAGAAGGCGCTGATTCGACAAGGGTTATGAGAATATCTGCTGGCTCTTAGCTTCCTGCCCCTCGCCATAAGGCCTAACTTCTGGGACAATAAGGTTGTCGGACGCCCCGTCGCGACCTGCGCCATTCCGACCGCGGAGAGGAACTTGCCGTTAGTTCCTCGGCAGACTCGAAGCTCAAGACTCGCAACTCGCAGCGAAAAATGGATCACGAACGCACCATCACCGTAGGCAAGGTTCCCACCGAAGCCTTACCCACGCTGGTGGCTACCAAGCCGGCGGCGGCGCAACTCTGCGGCTCGGTATTGGTGCTAATTCAGTTTGACGTGTGCGAGGAGATCCGGCTGGACGAGTTGCGCCAGATTCTGGGCGCGCGCACGGTCGACGCCAGCTTCAAACATCTTGCTCCGGGATATGTTCGGTACCAGCGCCCGCCAGTGGAAGAAGCGCTCGAACCCTTAGTTCTCGAGAGCGGCGAGCGCCTCCAGGGTGATATTAAGTATTTCGATTACGGCGTGGTCAGCGTGGTCTTCGAATTGCCATTTTCGGGTGGCTGGGAGGACCTGGTGCAACTCTCCAGCCGCTGGGTCTGGGACACGAACTTCGAAAGCCTCGCCGCCCGGATCGTCAAGCAGAAACTCGAGCGCGCGGCCCCTGCGCTGGTCAAGCCCTACACCGCAGAGTGGCTAAAGGAGGACTATTTCATCTTCCACTTGCGGGAGATCGCGGGCTCGCCCTCGGCCAACGATCTTCTGGCTTCGCAAGGCGCCAATATCTCGCAAGTGGTGCGGGGCGAAGCGCAGCCGCTTTCCGACGGCGAGCGCCAGGAGATTCTGCAATCGCGCATCTCTTATTACCCCAACGATCTCGCCGTGATCGGATGGAATGCGGCTTTTATCTACGACAACCCGGTGGGCGCCGAGACCGCGATTCAGCTTCTGCAATACGCCAATTCGCAGCTGCTCGAGTTTCGTCATTATGACGAACTCCTTACCAGGCAACTGGAGGGTGTCTACGCCTTTCTCGATCGCGGGGGCCATGGCATGTGGTCGCGCTGGCGAACCGCCCGCGCGGCTTCCAAGCTGCATACGGTCTTGCTCGATGTGAACGAACTCACCGAGCGCGCCGACAACGCCATCAAGTTTCTCAGCGACATGTTCTCCGCGCGCCTGTACAAACTAGCCGCCCAGAAAGTCGGCGTGCCCGACTACAAAGACCTGGTGCAGCAAAAGCTGCAAACTTCGGAAGAGCTCTACCGCTTCATGGTCGACGAATTCAACCAAAGCCGGGCGTTTGTGCTGGAGCTGATGGTGGTCATTATTTTGATTATTGAGCTTGTGTATTTCTTCCGCGGGAAAGGGATATAAGAACGCCCGTCATCCCGCAGCCCCAGTAGCGGCTATAGCCAAATCCGCAAATTTTCCTTGACCACAGTCTTTGCCGGGGGTTAATATGTCGTCAAGCGACATATCGTATAACGCCATATGAAAGCTCCTCTCTCCGAAGCCGTTCTCTTGATTCTGCTCAGCCTCTCGGAGCATCCGCGCCACGGTTATTCGATCCTTAAGGATGTCGAGGAGGTCAGCGCCGGCCGCGTTGTGCTCAGCACTGGCACCCTCTATGGTGCTCTGCGCCGCTTGCTGGATGATGGCTGGATCGAGCGTTTCGAAGAAGACGAGACTCCTCGCGGGCGACAAGCGTATCGTCTCTCCGCGCTTGGCCGCCGTACACTTCAGGCGGAAGTCAGCCGCATGAGACGGCTCACCCGCATGGCCAGCCTGCGGGCGGCGGGAAAGGAGGCATGAGAGATGCCCGGCGTTTACGAAAGGCTGCTTCGGCTGTATCCCCCCGCCTACCGGCAGCGCTTCGAAAGCGAAATGATTGCCGTATTCCGTGAGGTCGACGCCGATGCCCACAAGAAGGGAAGCCTCGCTAGAGCCGGGTTTTACCTTCGCGAAGTTACCGGCCTGCTTCGCGGGGCGATCAACGAACATGCCCGCCAGATCCCCGGTCGCCATTTGTTATTCCAAATGCCATTTGGGAGGTTCACCATGCGCTCCAATTTTCGCTTCCCCAAGACCACCGTTTTTCTCATGACCGTGATTCTCGCCGGGGTCGTGCTCGCCATCGAGAAGGCGGAAGACATCAGCGCTTCGCTCCCGTACGCCAACCCGCCGGTCGGCCCCATCCAGCCCGCCCCTCACACTGCCCTGATGACCATGGCGCTAATGTTTGTGTTGGTCTATGTCATGGGTGCTGTCGGAGGTGCGATCTACTTTGCATTGCGCCGGGCCGGAGCGCACGGCTGATCTGACATCGAGATTGTTTTTATAGAATTGACCGAACTGATCCTGATTGCGGGTGTTACTAGCCCGCTATCGAATTTCCAGCTACCATGATGACTTCATGATGCGCGGCCTGAAAGACAAACGAGTCCTGATCACCGGAGGCGCAAGCGGGATCGGCGCAGCCACTGCCGCGCGTTTTCTCGAGGAGGGCTCGCGCGTTTGCATCCTCGACCGCGACGCGAAAGCCTGCGCCTTGATCCGCCAGCAACTCCCCGCCGTTTCCGAGGCCATCATCGCCGACGTCACCGACCTCATGCAGGTGGAAGCCGCCATCGCCGACGCCGTCCGCGTCATGGACCGCGTCGACGTGCTCATCAACAACGCCGGCATCAGCATTCGCCACAACTTCCTCGACATCACTCCCGAAGAGTGGGACGAAGTGATTTCGGTCAATCTCACTGGCCTCTTCTACGTCGCGCAGACCGCTGCCCGCCACATGGTGGAGCGGTATACGCCGGAATCCGGCGCCGCGGTGATTCTGCAAACCGCCTCCACCAACGGCGTGATGGGATACCCCTTCTACGCCGATTACAACGCCACCAAAGCCGCCGTAATCGAGTTGACGCGCAGCATGGCCCTCGAACTCGCCCCGAAAATTCGCGTCTGCGCCGTCGCCCCGGGATACGTCCTCACTCCGATGCAGCGCGCCGAATACTCGGACGCCATGCTCGACGAAGTCAATCGGAAGATCCCGCTGCGCCGTCACGCCCGGCCAGAAGAGATCGCCGCCATGTTCGGATTCTTAGCCTCCGATGACGCCGCCTACGCTACCGGCCACGTCTACACAGTTGACGGCGGCGAAACCGCCGGCGGCCTAGCCAGCCGCTAAGAAATCATGAAGGAGTTAGCATTGCTCACGGGGGGACAGCCGCCGTCGGGCGTCCAGCCGAGCAAAGCTCGGTTTTAATCTGCAGTATCCCAACTCATGCGAGGACGAACCCCTTCGCGAGCCCGCCCTGAGCGAAGCCGAAGCGTCTGCCGAGCGAAGCGAGGCCAAATGACCAGACTACAGCCCCGAAGGGGCGGCGTATGAAAGCCCGGCACCGGAAGTGCCGGGAAATCCGAACTTAGGATGAAGTGAAGTCCCGCTGGGGACCTCACGAATTTCTAAACGGTATGGCAAATGTTCCAGCGGTACCCCGTTACTTTTGGGGGTTACGCTGCGCATCGTCTCAAGCTATAATCAGGCAGCGATGTTGACGTTGACCGATGCTGCGCAACAAATCCAATTCGAATCGCCCCAACTCGCACCTGCCCGAGTGCTGGCTGCACTGCTTGGTGTGCCCACGCCGCTATCGCGCCAGCCTGCCCTCGCGTCTGCGTCCCAGCCTCTTCGGTAGCGATTAGTCAATCCTCCGGCTTTTTCCCCAACTAAGTGTTCGTGAACCAAGCCGCGTACGCCGCAGCCGAATTCGCTAACCACGAGCCACTAGTCACTAACCACTGTTTTCGGAGGATTCCAATGACCACGCCAACCATGACCGCACCCCCAGCCGGGAAGAAAGCTTTCGGCCCAAAAATCATCACCGCTCTCCCAGGTCCCAACGCTCGCCGTGTACTTGCCGGCGACACGGAATACATTTCTCCGTCCTACACGCGCTCCTACCCGCTGGTCGCCAAATCCGGACGCGGCATCGTCGTCACCGACGTCGACGGCAACGAATTTTTCGATTTCTCCGCTGGCATCGCGGTGACCTCAACGGGACACTGCCATCCCGACGTAGTCGCCGCCATCCAGCGCCAGGCTGCTGAACTCATCCACATGTCGGGCACCGATTTTTATTACGATCACATGGTCCAGCTCGCCCAGCGGCTCTCGAAAATCGCTCCCATGCCCGGACCCCACAAGGTGTATTACGGCAACTCCGGAGCCGAGGCCATCGAGTGCGCCCTCAAACTCGCCCGCTATCACACGAAGCGTCCGAACATCATCGCCTTCTACGGCGCGTTTCACGGACGCACCATGGGCGCGCTCTCACTCACCGCCTCGAAGCCGCAGCAACGCCGGCGCTTCAGCCCGTTGATGCCGGGAGTGACGCATGTGCGCTATCCCGATGTTTACCGCGGGTGTTCGGGCGGCGCGCAAGACGCCGAGCGCTTCGCCCTCGGCTGCGCTCGCTTCATCGAAGACAAGCTTTTCAAAACCACGCTCGCCCCTGAAGAAGTCGCCGCGATTTTCGTTGAGCCGGTCCAAGGCGAAGGCGGATATGTGGTCGCGCCCACCATTTTCATGCAGGAACTCCGCCGCATCTGTGACCGCCACGGCATTCTTCTTGTGGTCGACGAAGTGCAGAGTGGCGTGGCACGAACTGGCAAATGGTGGGCGGTTGAGCACACCGGGGTTGCGCCCGACATGGTTTGCATGGCGAAAGGCCTGGCCTCCGGCATGCCGCTTGGCGTTACCTTGACCCGCTCTGAAATTATGGATTGGGTTCCCGGCTCGCACGCCTCTACTTTCGGCGGCAATCCCGTTTGCATCGCCGCCGCTCTGGCCACGCTGGATGTGATCGAGAAAGAACACCTCATCGAGAACTCCGCCGAAGTCGGCGCCCACATGCTCAAACGCATGTCCACTTGGACGACGAAACACAAGCTGGTCGGCGATGTCCGCGGCCGCGGCCTCATGATCGGCGTCGACATCGTCAAAGACAAATCCAGCAAAGAGTATGGTGCTGCCGAGCGCGATCAGATCATCGAACGCAGCTTCGAAAATGGAATCCTCTTCTTGGGGTGCGGCCCCAGCTCCATCCGCCTGTGTCCGCCGTTGGTAGTAACAAAAGAAGAAGCTGACGTAGCGATGGATGTCCTCGAAGCAAGCATTAAAGAAGTAGGCAAGTAGCCAACGAGAAATTTTCGGAGAAGGCGGATCGGGTGCCCCATTTCTCGCCTGTTTTGCGAGAAGTGGGGCGTTTTCGTGCGGAGTGAGGCGGCTTCCGCGAAATCGGAGATTCACCCAAATCGCCCACGCGCGTTGTTTCTTGAGTACTGATCTATTCCATCAGTACCGTTTGCTGACGGCTGAGGCCTTGTCTCTGCGCTGCTATAATTAAGAATTGCGCTCATGTCTACGAAACGTCTGATACGTTCGACCACAGTTTTATCCATCCGCCGCAATGGTAGTGTGGTGCTGGCCGGCGACGGGCAAGTTACGCTCGGCGAGTCGGTCATCAAGCATACGGCGAAGAAGATTCGCCGTCTCTATAACGACAAGATTCTTGCCGGATTCGCTGGTTCAACCGCTGACGCGTTCACGCTCTTCAGCCGCTTCGAATCGAAGCTCGAGCAGTACCACGGCAACCTGGGCAGAGGCGCCGTCGAACTGGCCAAAGACTGGCGCACTGATAAATACTTGCGCCATCTCGAAGCCCTGCTGCTGGTCTGCGACAAAGAACAAACGTACCTGCTCAGCGGACAAGGCGATGTGATTGAGCCGGACGGCGGCATAGCCGCCATCGGCAGCGGAGGGCCCTATGCCCAAGCCGCCGCCCAGGCCTTAGCACAGCACACGCAACTATCCGCCCGCCAGATCGCCGAAGAAGCCATGAAGATCGCGGGCAGAATGTGCATCTATACCAATGATGCGGTAACGATCGAAGAATTGTGAAAACAGTGGTTAGTGGCTAGTAAGAACGTCACTACTAACCACGATCCACTACCCATTGACTTTATGGCTATCTATCTCCCCAGCACCGCCGAAGCCGAACAACTTGCGCTCGACGAACTCACCCCGCGTGAGATCGTCGTCGAACTCGACAAATACGTCATCGGACAGAAGGACGCGAAGCGCGCCGTCGCCATCGCTCTGCGCAATCGCACCCGGCGGCAAAAACTCACGCCCGATCTCGCCGAAGAAATCATTCCCAAAAACATCATCATGATCGGGCCTACCGGCGTGGGAAAAACCGAGATTGCGCGCCGTCTGGCGAAACTGGCCAATTCTCCCTTCTTAAAAGTGGAGGCCTCGAAGTTTACCGAGGTCGGATACGTGGGGCGGGACGTGGAGTCGATGGTGCGCGATCTGGTGGAGATTGCAATCGACAACGTGCGCGAAGAAAAGCTCGAAGACGTTGCCGATCGTGCCGAACTGAACGCAGAAGAACGCCTGCTCGATCTTCTACTGCCGCCATCTCAGCCCAGCCGGCCGGGAGAATCCACCACCACGGCTGGCGGAGTAGTCATCGACAACAGCACGGCATTGGCCGAATCTTCATCGCGCACGCGCGAAAAATTGCGCCAGCAACTGCGCGAAGGCAAGCTCGACGAACGCCAGGTTGAAATCGATGTGCGCGAACGCAATTTTCCATCCTTCGAAATCATGACTAACCAAGGCGTCGAAGAGATGGACATCAATATCAAAGACATGCTGCCCAACATCTTCGGAGCGCGGACGAAGAAGCGCAAAATGAAGGTGAACGAAGCCTTCGAATATCTGATCCAGGAAGAAGAGCAGCGGCTGATCGATATGGATCAGGTGACGCGGATGGCGATTGATCGCGTGGAAAATTCCGGCATCGTTTTTCTGGACGAGATCGACAAGATCGCCGGACGCGAAGGCGGCCACGGGCCGGACGTTTCGCGCGAAGGCGTGCAGCGCGACATCCTGCCGATTGTGGAAGGCACCACAGTGAACACGCGCTACGGCATGGTGCGGACCGACCACATTTTATTTATCGCCGCCGGAGCATTTCACGTTTCGAAACCAAGCGATTTGATACCGGAGTTGCAGGGGCGCTTTCCGATACGCGTGGAGTTGCAATCGCTGACCATGGAAGATTTTGTGCGCATCCTGACTGAGCCGAAATCCTCGCTGGTGAAGCAGTACACGGCTTTGCTTGAAACGGAAGGCGTGAAGCTGGAGTTTACGACCGAAGCTTTGTCGGAGATCGCCCACTTTGCCTTCCGCGTGAACGAGAACACGGAAAACATTGGCGCGCGCCGGCTGCATACGATCATGGAGCGGGTGCTGGATGAGTTGAGCTTCGAAGCTCCCGAGAAAAAAGGCGAGCACGTGGTAATGGATGCGGATTACGTGCGCAAGATGTTGACGGACATCGTGAAAGATCAGGATCTGTCGAGATATATTCTGTAGTTCCACGGTTGCAGGGAAGCACGAAAAAGCAGCAAACATTAGGATAGTTCCAGCCGCGTAGCCGCGGCATGAAGGCCGGGCAGGGAAGTGCCGGGGATGCGTTCACCGCGACCAACATAATCCCGAAGGGATGGCACCAGTTTCACACATGTGTGCCTCCACGAAATCGCCTTTGCGCGTGCGGATGTGCGCCCCTCGCTATCCATCCGAAACAAATTTGCCCCATGATGTACTCTGTCTCTCGGCAATGAAATATTCGTTACGACAAATATTGCTGGCGACCGCCCTTGTAGTAATGACTGGCTGCGCCTCGATCGGGCCGCCCACCGCTCCTTCGCTGGAATTACCCAAACCACCCACAGATTTAAAAGCCGCGCGCAAAGGCAACAAGGTCACCCTAACCTGGACGATTCCAAAGCGCACGATGGACCGTCAGAGTGTCCGCTATTTAGGAAAAACTCAGGTTTGCCGCAACGTAGGCTCAGGGCATGCAGCGCCAGAACCGGCTGCTCCCGAGACTCAACCCGCAGGCGACCATCTTGCCGCAAGCATTCACCCGGTCAAAGAATGTGGAACGGTGGTCGGCTCCGTAGCCGCGCCGGCGGATTTCCTCGATGTCAGGAAAACTGGGAAAAAACTCAGCGCTGCTTTTGTTGACACTCTACCTACCGCGATTGAGGCCGCCGATCCGGCGGGCTTTGCCACGTATGGCGTCTCGGTGATGAACGAGGCCGGGCGCAGCGCAGGCCTCTCCAACCTGGCGCGAGTGCCGCTGGTGCCGACTGTAACTCCTTTCGCGGACTTTGCGGCTAAGACTGAGGCGCGGGGAGTAATGATCTCGTGGCAGTGTCCGAAAGAGCGGGGAAAAACAGCGGGAGTGAAATACCTCTTTCGCATCCACCGACGAGCAGCGAACAGCGCGGTTGCCACCAAGATTGCTGATGTTGAGGCTACGGATTGTATTGCGGATGCGGCCGGCCAGAGCAACGCTTTCCTGGATTCGTCCATCGAGTGGGAGAACACGTATTTTTATCGCGGCGCGGTGGTGAGCGTAATCGAAGCTGGTGGAAAGCCGGTGGAAGTGGAAGGCGACGACACTCCGGAAATAAGAGTGTTCGCGCACGATATTTTTCCTCCGGCGGTGCCGACGGGGTTGCAGGCGGTATATTCCGGGCCGGGTCAGCCAACGTTCATCGATCTCATCTGGGCTCCGGTGACCGATGCGGACCTTGCCGGGTATAACGTCTATCGCCACGACGAGGGTGGCGGGGCGCCGGCGAAGTTGAATGCGGAAGTGGTGAAGACGCCGGCGTATCGTGATTCGGCGGTAGCGGCGGGCAAGACTTATTTCTATTCAGTCTCGTCCGTGGATCGACAGGGGAACGAGAGCGTGCGCTCCGAGGAGACAAGCGAGCGAATCCCTTAGACGAAATTTGTAATCTTGTAATTTAGTAACTTAAAAATCCAGAACGCCACCCGTCCAAATTACCCAATTGTCCAATTACAAAATTACCTAATGCTCTTGCGTTCGTGATTAGATAGAAGTCTATGAAATATTGCCGATTTTTGTTGAGCGGGCAGGCGCACTACGGGCTGGTCGAGTCGGTCGCCGGCCGCGACTCAATCTTGCGAATTTTGCTCACGGCACCGGAAGAGTCCGATGGTGACGTGGAAGGATTGCGGACGCGGCGCATCGATCCGCTGGCGCTCGAAGATGCCCATCTGTTGCCGCCTGTGCGCCCCTCGAAGATCGTCTGCGTGGGACGGAATTATCGAGCGCATGCCGCGGAGTTGGGAAACGAGATTCCCACCGAGCCGCTGCTATTTTTCAAGCCGAGCTCCGCGCTGCTAGGGCCAGGCGGAGTAGTGCGGCGCCCCAGAATTGCCGAGCGCGTCGATTACGAAGGCGAGCTGTGCGTGGTGATCGGAAAAACTTGCTACCAGCCGCCTGCCGATGAAGATGTGCGCCCTTACATCCTCGGCTACACCTGCCTGAACGATGTGACGGCGCGCGATTTGCAGAAGAAAGACGGCCAGTGGGCGCGCGCCAAGGGCTTCGACACGTCGTGTCCCGTGGGGCCGGTGGTAGCGGACGGCCTCGATCCATGGGCTGGCGTGGCAGTCGAGACGCGCGTGAATGGCGCTGTAAAACAGTCAGGAAATACTCGCGATTTCATCTTTCCGCTGGACGTCGTAATCCGCTATATCGCGCAGGCCATGACGCTATTTCCGGGCGATTTGATTGCTACGGGAACCCCGGAAGGCGTCGGCCCGGTCGTAGCCGGCGATGTAATGGAAGTCACCGTGGAAGAAGTAGGTACGCTGAGAAATTCGGTGGCGGATGAGTAAGGAAACGTTCCGGCTTGGTTGACCACTCATGATCTTAAGAGTCTGAAATCAGGGTTTCGAATCTGCGCGTCACGTTTGACCCTCCCCCATCGCTCCCATAAACTGGAGTTTCACTACACCTGCAGGTCCCAACTCTATGGCAGACAGCATTCATGTGAAACTTCCGGATGGAAGCGTGAAAGATGTTCCGAAGGGCACGACCGCGCTCGAGATTGCGAAATCGATCAGTCCGCGATTGGCCGATGCGGCGCTGGCGGCGAAAACTAACGGTGATCTGATCGACCTTACCCGTCCGCTGGAGAAAGACACCGATTTGCGTCTTTTGACCGATAAAGATCCCGAGTCGCTCGAGGTGTACCGGCATTCGTCGGCGCACCTGCTGGCGGCGGCGGTGCTAGAGCTTTTTCCGGAGACCAAGCTGGGTCATGGACCGGCGACCGAAAGTGGATTTTTTTACGATTTCTACCGGCCGACGCCGTTCACTCCCGAAGACCTGGAAAAGATCGAGGAGAAGATGCAGGAGCTGGTGCAGCAGAATTTGCCGTATGCGCGCGAGTTTCTGCCCCGCGACCAGGGGCTGGCGGAGTTCAAAAAAGAAGGCGACTTCATGAAGTGCCATTTCATCGAGCAGTTCA
Source organism: uncultured Acidobacteriaceae bacterium (assembly GCA_963818935.1). GTDB lineage: Bacteria > Acidobacteriota > Terriglobia > Terriglobales > Acidobacteriaceae > Sulfotelmatobacter. The sequence continues at coordinate 4,186 of CAWFUK010000085.1, read as the reverse complement.
CCAATCCCGATGAAAAAATTTCGATTTACCGCACCGGCAAATTCACCGATTTCTGCCGTGGGCCCCACATTCCGTCGACTGGGAAGATCAAGGCATTCAAGCTGTTCAACATCGCCGGCGCGTATTGGCTGGGCGATGAGAAGAATCCTCAGCTACAGCGGATCTATGGGACTTCATTCTTCTCAAAGAAAGATCTCGACGAGCACCTGCATCAGCTGGAAGAGGCGAAAAAGCGCGATCATCGCGTGCTGGGGCAGCAGCTTGATTTGTTTTCGATTCAGGAGCTGGCGGGGCCGGGGCTGATTTTCTGGCATCCCAAGGGCGGAATCATCCGCAAAGAGATGGAAGACTGGATGCGCGAGCAGTATTTGAAGCGCGGCTACTCGCTGGTCTACACGCCACATGTGGCGCGCCGGCAGTTGTTTTTTACCTCGGGACACGAGGGCTATTACTCGCAGAACATGTTCGACGCGATGGAACTGGACGACGCCGAATATCGGCTGAAGCCGATGAATTGTCCGGGGCACATTCTGATTTACAAAGACTCGCTAAAGTCGTATCGCGATCTGCCGGTGCGGTTGGGCGAGTTGGGCACGGTTTACCGTTACGAGCGTTCCGGAGTAATGCACGGGCTGCTGCGCGTGCGCGGCTTCACGCAGGACGATTCGCATATCTTCTGCGCGCCGGAGCAGACTGAAGACGAGGTTGGCGGCTGTCTCGACTTTGCTCTTGATGTGCTGAGGGATTATGGTTTTGAAAAGTTTCAGACCGAGCTCTCCACGTGGAATCCGGAGGACCGCAAGAATTTCGTGGGCAGCGAAGAGCAATGGGTGAACGCGACGCGGTCGCTGGAGAACGTGTTAAAGCGGCGGAATATCGAATACAAGACGATCCCGGGCGAAGCGGCATTTTACGGGCCGAAGATCGACGTCAAGCTGGTGGACGCACTGGGAAGGTTATGGCAGCTCTCGACGGTGCAGGTCGACTTTAATTTGCCGCAACGCTTCGGTCTCGAGTATGTCGCCGAGGATGGTTCGCGCAAGCAGCCGGTGATGGTGCATCGTGCGCTCTACGGTTCAATTGAGCGCTTCTTCGGCGTGCTGATTGAGCACTACGCGGGCGCGTTTCCGGTGTGGCTGTCGCCGGTGCAGGTGGCGATGATTCCAATCAGCGAGCGCCATGCGGAGTACGCGAACAAGGTTGCGGACCAGCTCAAGGCCATTGGCGTGCGCGTAGAAGTGGATGCGCGCAACGAAAAGATGAATGCCAAGATTCGCGAGCATGCCATGCAGAAGGTGCCGTTCCTGTTGGTGGTCGGAGATAAAGAGGCCGAGGCGGGAAAGGTTAACGTACGCACGCGCGGGAAAGAGAAGACTGAGGACATGGCGGCAGCGGAGTTTGTGGAGAAGATTCGCAAGCTGATCAAGGAGAAGAGTCCGGGACTCTGATTCGGGACTCGCGAGTGCTGTACCAGGACTTTCGCGGAGGCTAATGTCAGGCGCAGGGTTCTTGTCGTTTTACGGGAGTTACGCCGCGAAGATAACGTGCATATGGCTATCGGTGTGGGCCATTCGTAAGAAGGCGGAAGCCGACTATCCCCTTGATCGGTCCGCTCGAATAGTCCGCTGGACAACTGTCACCGTTGGATTTGCGATTGGCTACTATGTGCCGAGGCCGGAGTTTTGGTTTGTTTGTGTTGCCGGTGGCTTCCTGGGGCTGGCCTTCCTGTGCTGGCCCAATTTCGCGTACCATCTAACCAACTTGTTCCGACGAAGTGCACCCCAAGCCAACCAGTGAAGTCGATTGTCTAGGCAATTCTCGCGTAGACCCAATCCCACCGTCATCCCGGACGCGTTCTGTCCTGGTTTGACGACGCGCGTTGTACCATGTTTCCGTGCATGAGCTAGCGCATCGTGTGTGGTCGCAAATCCAGAGGCAAGAACTGCTCCATGCCGGGGACCGGGTTGGCGTTGCGATTTCCGGTGGGATCGATTCGGTTGCGCTGCTTCGCGTGCTGATCGAATTGCGGCAAGAACTGGGCATCGTTCTCTCCGTCGTTCACTTCAATCACAAACTGCGGGGGACGGAAGCCGATGCCGATCAGGAGTTTGTTGCGAAGCTGGCTCGTGAGCACGGGTTGGAGTTCCTCACCGAGAGCGGCGATGTGGCGCAGCAGGCGGCCGATGGCGACTCCGGTGTGGAGGCGGCCGCGCGGGACCTGCGGTATGGATTCTTTCGTCGGCTTCTGGGCGCAGAGATCGAAGCGGATGTCCCTCAGGGGCTAAAGCCCGATTCTATGGTCGAGCCTGTCGGCACGGCTGAAGCCGTGCCCTTCCCGAACCCGGCCCAGGCATCGGATGAAGCATCATCCTTCTCAATCCCAACTTCTGCAATTGTTCTGAACAAGATCGCCACCGGACACACGCTCGATGATCAGGCTGAGACTGTGCTCATGCGGCTGATTCGCGGTACGGGACTGCGAGGGCTGGCGGGGATTTATCCACGCATCGTCGTCGAGCATGAAGATGGAGAGTTTCAAGGCGAAATCGTGCGTCCGCTGCTGGGAATCCGGCGCCGCGAGCTGGAAAAATATCTTACCGAGCTGAAGCAGTCGTGGCGGGAAGATTCGTCAAATGCGGAATCGAAGTTCACGCGCAACCGCGTGCGCAAGCTGGTGCTTCCGTTGTTAGAGCGGGAGTTCAATCCCTCCGTGGCCGAGAATTTAGCCGAACTAGCCGAGCTGGCGCGCGACGAGGAGGATTACTGGCAGAACGAAGTCTCGGGCTGGTTGGGAACGGTGGTGCAGTGGTCCGAGCCAGAGTGGACGCGGGGGATTCCGGGCTTCGGCGGTTCGCAATCGCTGGTGCAGATTCTACCGTCGCAAGTTGAGTCACCCGATCCCGAATTGCTCGAACGCCTCAATCAGGCCGGCCCAGCGGTGATGAATGCTTCTGTGAGCCGCCCCTGGCTGCTGACCGAGCCGAAAGCTGTGCAGCGAAGAGTGCTGAAGGCGATCGGCGAAGAAGCCGGGATTCCACTCGAATTCAAGCACGTCGAAGAAATCTTACGTTTCGCGGCCGAGGATGGCCCAACCGGAAAAGAATTGTCGCTTCCGCTGGGCTGGAAAATTGTCCGCGAGCCGGAAGCCATGGTCTTCGTTACCCCTGACTTGCGGCGGCAGGAGCGGATTCCGGACTACGAATATTCGCTCGCCGTGCCCGGGAGGGTCTTTGTCCCTGAGCTTGAGGTAGTATTCGAGGCAGTACGGGTCACTTGGGAATCGCAGGACGCGGAGTATAATCCCGAGCAACTTCTGAGTGGAGATCTGTTGCCGCGTGAATTGACGGTGCGCAACTGGCGCGCGGGAGACCGCTATTGGCCAGCGCATACGAAGTCACGGAAAAAGGTGAAGGAACTATTACACGAACGACATGTGGAGCAGCCGGGGCGCAGGCTCTGGCCCGTCGTGAGTAAAGACAAAAGCGAAATCATCTGGATGCGGGGCTTTCCGGTTCCCGCTACGCTGCGTGCCAAAGGTGGACAGGACGCGATACTGATTCGTGAAATTCCGTGGCGTGAGGAGGGGTAAGCTGAAAATCCTTTCAAATACGAAGCACCAAGGCGCGAGGTGCACCATTTTATGACCCGGCCGGACGCCCCTTCGCTACACCAAGTCATACCGGCCGAGCAGATCCAGAAGCGAGTGAAGGAACTGGCGCGGCAAATCTCCGATGACTATCGGGGACGAACCGTGCAGGCGCTGGCGGTCCTGGAAAATGCGTTCATATTCATGGCCGATCTGGTGCGCGCCCTAGACGTCCCGGTGGTGTGCCAGTTTGTGAAGCCGAAGTATAGCAAGCAAGGCACCGAGGCGGGAGAAGTCGTCGAGATCTTTTTCAGCCATGAGCCAGAGATCCGCGGGCAACATATCCTGCTGGTGGAGGGCGTGGTGCACTCCGGCGTGACCAGCGAGTTTCTTATGAACGACCTGCGCGCCCGCGGGGCGGCGTCGGTGAAGCTGGTAACGCTGCTGGACCGGCAAACCGCACGGCGCGTGGCCTTGCAGCCGGACTATTTCGGCTTTCTGGTCGATGATAGTTTCTTGGTGGGTTATGGGCTGGGCGCGGCGGAGCAGACCAATCGCAATATGCCTTTTCTGGCGGCCACGCCGATCGCACCAATGCGC
>CAWFUK010000084.1:0-81368 GCA_963818935.1 uncultured Acidobacteriaceae bacterium | reverse complement strand
CGGAAATGTGCCGGAACTGGAACGCGCGCCAGGGATGCTGATCGCGATCTACGGCTCAAATCTTCAAAACGCCACAGTAACCATCGACGGAATTGCATCACCCGTCTTGTTCAATTCGAGTACCCAAATCAACACCACCGTTCCCGCGCAATCCGCGGGACTGGTGCAACTCTCGGTCGCGAACGCGATTGGCGAAGACAGCCTCAACATTTTCCTCGCCCCGGCGGTGCCCGCGATATTCAGCGCCGACTCGAGCGGCACCGGCCCGGCGCTCGCGTTGCATGCCAGCGATTCTTCGCTGGTGTCTTCGTCGAATCCCGCTCAGCCGGGCGAGACGGTATCGATCTTTCTGACGGGTTTGGGAGTTCCCGCAGAAACTCCGTCGCTGAACTTGAACGGCGTATCAGTGGACGTCATTGGCATCTCGCCGATGGTCGAGACGCCAGGAGTGGTCCGGTTGGACTTCGTTCTGCCTCAAACGGGATCGAGTTCCGCCGCACTGCAGGCGACCGTCGGCGCGTTCTCCAGCAATCTGGTGACTCTACCGATTGCGCCGTGACGTCTCAGTCCAATTGAGCCACTCGCTGGTACGCTTCGACAATTAATCCCAGCGGTCCTGCTAAATCCCGAAACGCCCGCTCGTCTGCCGACGTGAATGCCGCGCCGCCGCGCTTGTTGAACAGCTGGGCAACGGCTCGAACCTTCTCATACCTGCTGCGGATGGGAATGCACAAAATGCTGTCGATTCCAGTCCCCAGGTCGCTCCTCGAAACGTTAATCGTCTCGCCGCTCTCTGCAACACGAGCGGCAAGCTCCGCACCGGCTCCACTCGGACGATCCTTCTCATTCAGTGGCTGAAGCTGTCCATCGCGCAGCAGCAAAAGCATGGCGCCTTCAGCCGCCACGAAACCCGCGATCTTCACCGCGATGGCCTCCAGAAGATTCTCGAGCAAGAGTTGTATGGAAAAGTGATCTCCCAAATCCAAAGCGTTCAGGAGCTGCTCGGATTCGGCCGCCATGGTCTTCAGCATTTCCAAAAACTCGCTTTCGTTCACTCGTGCCAGAAGCGTGTGCAGGTGATCCCGCTCCGGCATGTGGGAGAGCGCGGTTAACAGGTGAATGGCGTGCGGGGACACCGCCGAGCCAAACCATCCCAGCTGTCCGTCTTCGAGCAGCATAATGCGATCGGCGATATCCAGGATGCGATTGTCGTGCGTCACCAGCAGCACGGCGCAGCCTTCGCGGCGCGCCAACTGTCGCAGCAGCTCCACCACATCGCGACCCGTCTGCCGGTCGAGCGCCGCAGTCGGTTCATCCGCGAGAACGATTCTCGGTTGCCGAACCAATGCGCGTGCCACCGCGACACGCTGGCGCTGCCCGCCCGACAATTCGCGCGGGACGTAGTCCAAACGATCCCCCAATCCGACGGCCTGCAACATTGCCTCCGTTCGCGCACGGACCTCCGCCCTGGGAAGCGATTGTTTTCCCAAGGCCAATTGGACATTCTGACGGGCCGTAAGACACTCCAGCAGATTGTGCAATTGAAAGATGAAGCCGATATTTTCCCGGATTCGCACGCGAGTCCCCGCGCTCGCCCCGCGCAGCTCCTCACCGAGAATCCTCATGCTGCCTTCTTGCACTGACCGCAGCGCACCCGCGAGAGTGAGCATGGTGGTCTTCCCGGAACCCGATGGTCCGGTGATAATCACGATTTCGCCCGGCCAGATATCGCACGTCACGTCGAACAGAACCTGGCGGCGCAGCGAACCGGCGCCATAGAAGTGGTTCACGTTGCGCATCGAGATGACAGGGGGTTCAGGAGTCGCTCTGGCGGCCACGTTTCAACCGATACTAACATCGGAATGAACAATCGCTCGCGCCGCGGCCATCTTGCACCCCGATTCGAACGCGTGCTACCTTTGAGCTGTTTTACCCGCTAACCGCCACCGTCAGCCGGGGAGCTGCCGTGCTCCAAGCCGCGCACAATCGCAGGATCCTGCGGGTCGCTGACCTGATTGGAGGCGTGAGTTTGTGTTGAGCGCGGGTTTTCGCATTCCCAGAACGGCGGCGGTGTTTGTGGCCCTCGCGAGCGGCCTCGCTGCTCAGGCTCAGAAGCCAGCGATGCAGATCGCGCACGGGCAAGCCGCGGCTTTGGGCGATGCGTTCTTGAAACAGTATTGCGTCACTTGCCATAACTCCAAATTGAAAACGGGCGGGCTCTCGCTCGACGCGATCGATCTTCGGGACGTCAGCCGCAACGCCGAGCTCCTCGAAAAGGTCGTCCTGAAGCTGCGGAGCGGCGCGATGCCGCCAGCCGAGGCTCGCCGGCCTGACAAACCAAGCGCGAGCGCGTTTCTGGCATCGCTCGAAACATCCCTCGATGGTGCGGCTGCCGCGCATCCGAATCCGGGCCGGTCATTGATGCTGCACCGCCTGAATCGCACGGAATATCTGAATTCCGTTCGCGATCTGTTCGCCGTTGAGTTGAACCCAGACGACGCCGCGTTGCTGCCCGCGGACGATAAAAGCTCCGGCTTCGATAACAATGGCGACGTGCTGGGGTTCTCTCCTCTGCTGCTGGAACGTTATCTTTCCATCGCGCGGCGAGTGACCGTGGCCGCGCTCGGGTCTTCCTCGCTCGGGCCCGATGTGTACACGCGCCGCGTCCCCTACGAACTCCCTCAAACCAAGTGGCTCGACGGTCTGCCGTTCGGCACTCGCGGCGGCGTTGCGTTTTCCTACCGCTTTCCCGCCGATGGCGAATACTCGATCCATATCAAGTTGCAGCGCCGCTACGACCGGATCATCGGGATCGATCGATATGTGGGCGGTTCGGACGTGGACGAGAAGCCGCTGCGCGAGCGGGTCGAGATTGAGTTGGATGGTAGGCCGGTCGGCTTGTTTGCGATCGGTATGGATCAGACTATCCGTGAGCCGCTGGATGACCGGACTGATCGATTTCTTCCGATGAACGGCATCCCCGGCGAGGAGCCGATGAAAAAACTCACCCGCGAAGAGCAGGTTCAAAGAGGCGGCAACGCAGACGCGGCGCTCGAGGTCCGGTTGCCGGTGAAAGCGGGAGAACGGCGAATCAGCGCGGCGTTCCTGGCTCGATTCGTGCCGGTGCCTTCGGGCGTGAGGGAGCAATTCATTTCAGGCTCGGCGGGTCCACCGCAGCCCATGGGCATCGACAGCGTAATTGTCAGTGGCCCATTTACGGCCAAAACCATCCACGGTCCGGGAGATTCGGAGAGCGTTTACGCTTGCTGGCCGGCAGTGGAAAAAGACGAACTGCCTTGCGCGCAAAAGATCCTCGGCGCACTGGCGCATCGCGCGTATCGTCGCCCTGTCTCCGGCGCCGAATTTCAAGACCTGATGCGCGCGTACAAAGAGGGACGCAAAGACGGCGACTTTGAATCCGGAATCGGCAGGGGGCTTCGGCGAGTGCTAATGGATCCGGCGTTCCTGTTCCGCGCCGAGCGAGACCCGGCCAGCATTGCCGCCGACACGCCGTATCGCATCACCGATCTCGAACTGGCTTCCCGTCTGTCGTTCTTTTTATGGAGCAGCATCCCCGATGACGAGCTGCTGGCGCTTGCCGAGCGAAACGAGCTGAGGAACACCGGAGTCCTGGAAAATCAGGTGCGCCGCATGCTGGCGGACCCGCGCGCGAAAAGTCTGGTTACGAATTTCGCCACCGAGTGGCTGTCGCTCCGGATGGTGGAAGGCGTGAAGCCGGACCCAATTATCTTTCCTGAGTTTGACGAAGGGCTGCGGCGCGCATTCGAGCGCGAGACAGAGCTTCTTGCTCGATAGTGTTCTGCTGGGCGATCGCAGCGTGATGGAACTCCTGAACGCCAACTACACCTTCGTAAACGAACGCCTGGCGCGGCATTACGGGATACCGGACATCTACGGCGATCAGTTCCGCCGCGTCACCGTAACCGGCGGGATTCGTGGAGGATTGCTCGGTCAGGGCAGCATTCTGACGGCTACCTCGTATCCGAACCGTACTTCGCCGGTGGTGCGGGGAAAATGGATTCTCGAAACTCTGCTGGGCAGTCCACCGCCTCCTCCTCCGCCCAACGTGCCGGCGCTTCCGGAAGCCGAGGGTGAGGGAAAAGTTCTGTCGATGCGCGAACGCCTGTCCGAGCATCGGGCGAACCCGGCGTGCGCGAGCTGCCACGCGCGCATGGATCCGCTTGGGTTTGCACTGGAAAATTTCGACGCCACGGGAAAGTGGCGAACACTCGAGTCCACCGGTCCAGCTGACAAGACTCGCAACCCGATCGATGCCCGTGGGCAACTGGCCGACGGCACGCAATTCGATGGCGTCAAGGGCCTGCGACAAGTCCTAAACGAGCACTCCGGCGAGTTTGTGTATCGAGTCACAGAGCGGCTTCTCACGTATGCTCTCGGGCGCGGAAGCGCCTGGTACGACGCACCATCCATTCGCGCCGTCGTCGCACAAGCGAAAAAAGACGACTACCGCTTTTCATCCCTGCTTATGGGGATTGTCGAAAGCCCTCCCTTCCAGATGAGGCTGCCGCAAACGGCCGATGCGCCGGTGCAAACCGCGCGGTCCGGGAAATCGAGCGGAGGAAACTGATTCATGAAAGGACCCCGACGATGTTCGTAACCAAGACTTCGCTGCCGCGCCGTTCCTTCCTGCGAGGGCTGGGCGCCACGTTCGCCCTTCCGTTGCTAGACGCGATGACGCCCGCATTCGCCGCCACGGCTAAAGCGATTCCGCGGCTCGGCTTTATGTACATCCCCAACGGCGTGAACCTCGCGCAATGGACCCCCGTCGGTTCCGGCACGGACTTCGCCTTTTCGCCGACGTTGCGCGCATTAGAGCCTTTCCGCGATCGCGTAAACGTTCTGTCGGGACTGGCGCATCACGCCGCGGATCGGTTGAACGATGGTGCAGGCGATCATTCGAGGGCCGCCGGGGCCTTTTTGAGCGGATGCCACGCCAAACGAACCGAGGGGGCCGATCTGTATCTCGGCATTACAGCCGACCAGATCGCGGCCAGAACGCTCGGCAAGGACAATCTGCTCGCGTCGCTCGAACTTAAGCTCGACGACAGCGACATCGCGCCGCTATGCGACGAGGGCTACACCTGCGCGTACATGAACACGATTTCGTGGAGTTCGCCCACCACGCCGCTGCCGATGGAAAATAATCCGCGCTTGGTTTTCCAACGGCTCTTCGGCGAAGGGCAAAGCGCGGCGGAGCGTGTCGCACAAACTCGCGAAGACCGTAGCATTCTGGACGCCGTGTCGGGTTCGATGAAACGCCTGCAGAGCACTCTAGGGCCGGCCGACCGCCGCAGAATGGACCAGTATTTCGATTCCATTCGCGAAGTGGAACTCAGACTGGAACGAATGGAGGCCCAGAACGCCAAGGCGCCTGGGCAAGGTCAAGGCGGTACGCGTCCACTTGGAATCCCAGAGGATTTCGAAGGTCACATCAATCTGATGTTCGATCTTCAGGTATTAGCGTTTCAGTCTGACATAACGCGTGTAACCACGCTGATGATTGGGCGCGAAGAAGGCGGGCGCAGCTATCCGCAGGCGGGAGTGCCGGACGGACACCATTCCATCTCCCATCACGACAATAATCCGGAAAAGCTGGCTAAGCTTGCAAAAATCGACGCCTATCACGTGCAGCAATTGGCGAAGTTCCTTGGAAAACTCAAGCAAACTCCCGACGGCGACGGCAACCTGCTGGACAAGTCGATGATCCTCTACGGCGGCGGGATCAGCAACGGCAACATGCACAATCACGAGCATTTGCCCATCGTGCTGGCGGGCGGCGGAGCGGGAACTCTAAAGGGTGGCCGTCACATCGAGTATAAGCAGGACGTGCCGATGTCGAACCTGTTGCGAAGCTTGCTGGACAAAGCTGGCGTGCATATCGAAAATCTCGGGGATGCCACGGGTACGCTGGCGGAACTCTGAGCCATGCGGAGATTCTCTTTAGTCCTGCTAGGCTTGCTCGTTATCTCGGTCGCGAGCCTCGGCGCCGAACCGGAATCCGTGGTCGACGCCGTGAAAGCCGGGAGTTTTGCTACGGTTCAAAAGCAACTCCAATCGCGTGATGACCCCAATTCCGCCGACCCGGATGGAACCACCGCTTTGCACTGGGCGGTGCAAAACGATCGGTTGGATCTGGTGACTGCTCTGCTCGCCGCGGGCGCGAAGCCAAAGACCGCGAACCGATGGGGAGTGACACCCCTCGCGCTTGCCGTAACGAATGGCAACCCTGCGATCACTCAGGCATTGCTCAAGGCCGGGGCTGACCCGCGTACCGCAGTGCCGATCACTGGCACGCCGCTGTTGACCGCGTCGCGCAGCGGTAATCCCGGCGTGATCGAAGCCTTGCTCGCGGCTGGCGTGAATGCGAACGAAGCGGAAGAAACCAGCGGGCAGACTGCCCTGATGTGGGCGGCCGCCGACGACCATGTAGCTGCCGTGAAAACGCTGCTCGCCGCCGGCGCCGACGTCAACAAGGAATCGAAGAAGAATGAGACCGCATTGTTCTTCGCTGTTCGCACGGGAGACAGTGCACTCGTAGATGCGTTGCTGGCCGCGGGAGCGGACGTGAACGGCCGCACTCCGCCGGATCAGCGAAAAGTAAATAAGATCGGCGACACGATGCTGGTCACCGCGATCGCCAACGGACATTTCGGCCTGGCGGATTTCCTGCTGAACAAGGGAGCCGATCCAAACGCGGCGGGTACACGCTGGGCGCCATTGCACGCGCTCATTCGCATCCGCAACTATGAGGAGTCGCAATATCCGGCTCCCAAGACCGCCGAAGGCGACCTGGATAGTCTCGATCTTGCCAAGCATCTACTCGCCCACGGCGCAAATCCGAGTGCTCGCGCTGCCACCAAGACCGCAAAACGCAATCCCGGAGACATGAATTACACGGAATTTAAGGGCGCTACGCCATTCTTTCTGGCGGCCAAGGCCGGCGATGTACCCATGATGCGTCTGCTGCTAGCGGCCAAGGCCGATACGACGTCGCCGATCGACGAAGGCACCACGCCGCTGATGGTCGCGGCCGGGGTCGGGTGCGTGCCCGGCCAATGGATCGAGCCCGAGCGCGAGATCCTGGAAGCCGTCAAAATCCTAGTGGACGAGCTGCACGCAGATGTGAACGCCGTCAACATTCGTCATGAAACCGCATTGCACGGCGCGGTGTGCCGAGGCGCCGATTCGGTGGTGCAGTATCTGGTTGACAAAGGCGCGAAGCTCGACGTAAAGGACGTGGAAGGAAAAACGCCGCTCGATGTCGCGGTGGACGGCATCTTTCGCGGCGATTCCATCGGGACTCCGCCGGTCATCGTTCTTCATTTTCCCGAGCATACTCAAGCGCTGATGAAGAAGCTGACGGCTGCGGCCGCGAAGCCGGCGGGTTCTGCGAGTCTTCACTAGACGAGCATCAGGTGGCAGCACCCGCGCTGGTCGTGGACAGCGCAGCGGTCAAGTTTTCACCGGACGGCGATCCTAAACCCGTGGCAGGATCCCAGCCCGGTCCGGCCGAGAATGCTCCGTTCGATCCGCTGGTGATGTCGTGGAACGCGTCCGCCGCCGGAGGCAATCCATAGATGGCCGGCTGCAAAAACCCGAGCGGCGAGCCGCGCTTCTGATTGATCAGAGCGATGAGCGCGCTCCACAGAGGCGCGACCGCGCTGGTTCCCCCGATCACCAACGATTTTCCGTCCACCAGGACCTGATAGCCTGTGTCTGGATCGGCGTCCGCCGCGACATCGGGAACGCCGCGCCCTTCGCCTGACGGAGCTTTGATTCCCGCGCTCGATTGATACGATGGCAACGCGAACTGATTGCTGAATCCACCTCCACCCGCGCCGCCTTGCGAGCCATCGTTCCACACCGTTTCGCTAGTGATCTTGCCGCTGGCGCTCTGAAGACTCGTTCCCCCGCAAGCCAGAATATGCGGGCTCGACGCTGGGAAGTCCACGTGATTCTTGCCATCACTCACGCCGTCGCTCGATCCGTTGTCGCCCGAGGCGGCGCAGATCGTGACGCCGAGCGCGGCGGCATCCTGTGCGGCCGAATCGAATGCGGTCATAGCTTGCGCGGTCCATGTGGACTCGGCGCTCCCCCAACTGATTGAGATCACCGACGGCTTGTGCGTTGTGTCGTGAATCGCCGTGGTGAGCGCATCCTGGAAGCCTTGATCGGTATTCGGCGCGAAGTAAACCACGATGGTCGACGCAGGTGCCACCGCGCCCACCACTTCTATATCCAGCAGAACTTCACCATCGGCGCTGTTCGCGTTGGTCGGCGAATTTTTGCCGCCATCCACTGCCACGGAAATTACGGACGGCTCCTGCAAGCCGAGCGACACAAAGTAATTCTTCAAATCGGCCGGTTTGTAGCCGCCACCGAGCTCTAAAATTCCCACAGTCTCGCCGGTTCCGTTCGCATCCAGCGGAAATTGATACAGTTGGGCAACTTGCAGAGGTGTGTACGAGACACCTGCGGACGTCGCCTGAGGGTGCACTCGGAAGTGCGGTTTAGCCTGCGGGCGATTGTCCAATCCGAGCACTGCTTCGACATGCGGCGCGAGATCGGCCGGCAGTTGGATGCTACCAGTCCGCGCGCGGTATTGGTGGCCGTTGTGCTCGTAGCGGTCCAGTTTCACCTCGAATGCCCGCATCAAGTCGGCGGCGCGTCCTTTCAGTTTCACGGTGCGGCGCGGCAGGGAAACTTCGCTGACCGTGAGATTGTATTCTTTCGCGAACTCCTGTAGTTGCTGCAGCGCCTTTTCGTCCGCACCGTGTTTCTGCGCGAATTCCTCTCGTGACAGGGCGCCGGCCGCCGGCACTCGCGCGCGCGCTTTGGGTCGCAAGACCACAGTGACCTCGATCATCTCGTCATTCGGTTGGTCGGCCATGCGCGTGCCGATGGGCTGCCGCTCACTGCCGGCCAGCGGGACTTTTTTTGTCGCCATGATTGCTCCTTCAGTATGACGTCATTACCGGAGCGAAGTGACTTGATTATGATTTGAACGTGGCCTTGCGATTTAGTCGTAGAGCGATTCTCAAAGCCGCATCGGCCGCCCCGCTGCTTGGTCAAGGCATGGCCACGCGCAACGTTCGTCCGCAACAGCGCGGAAAGCGCTCGGGATTGCTGTTCGACGCGAAGTTCACCGACATCGCGCGCCAGGCCGGCCTGACGGCGCCCACGATCTATGGGAGCGTCGATACGAAGAAGCACATTCTCGAAGCGGTGGGCTGTGGAATCGCGTTCTTCGATTTCGATCAGGACGGATGGCTCGACATTCTCGTCCTGGGCGGAACACGCTTCGGCTCGACTCCCGCCGGGGCGGGGAATCGCCTCTACAAGAACAATCGCGACGGCACATTCTCCGACGTCACCGCGAGGTCCGGCCTCGCGCGGCCCGGCTGGGTCTCCGGCGTCGCCATCGGCGACTACAACAATGACGGGTTCGACGATCTATTCTTGACCTACTACGACCGCAACGTTCTGTTTCGCAACAACGGCGACGGCACCTTCACCGATGTCACTCGTGAGGCGGGACTAATCCTCGACCGGCCGCAGTGGAGCACCGGCTGCACATTCGTGGATTACGATCGCGACGGCAATCTGGATCTGTTCTTCAGTACCTACGTCGATCTCGACACTGGCGCCAAGATTCCGGCCGCCTGCGACTGGAAAGGAATCACGGTGCACTGCGGTCCGCGCGGCCTCCCCATGGGACGGTGCTACTTGTTTCACAACGATGGGCATGGCCGATTCGCCGACGTAAGTAATCAGGCCGGCATCGATGGAGCGCGCGCGTACGGATTCACGGCCGTCGCCGCCGACTTCGACAACGACGGTTGGCCCGACATCTATGTCGCGTGCGATTCCACGCCCAGTCTCTATTTCCGCAATCGGCATGACGGGACTTTCGTCGAAGAAGGTTTGGAGCGCGGTGTCGCACTCAGCGAAGACGGAGCCGAACAGGCGGGCATGGGAGTTGGAATCGGTGACTACAAGCTGGACGGCACGCTCGGAATCGTAAAGACGCATTTCGCCGACGACACCAGCGTGCTGTATGAAAACGACGGAGAGGGCGAGTTCTCGGACGTGACGCTGAAGTCCGGCCTGGGCGTCGAAACGCGCTTCGTTTGTTGGGGTGCCGGAATTGTGGATCTTGACAACGATGGACGGCCCGATCTGTTCATTGCGGCCGGACAGGTTTTCCCCGAGCTCGAAAAGCAAGCGCCGTTTCCATACAAAAATCCTCGCATCGTCTTTCGCAATCTTGGCGGTGGCAAGTTTGAAGAGCTCTTCGACGAAGCAGGACCGGCCATCGCCGCACCGCACTCCAGCCGTGGCTGTGCGTTCGGCGACTTCGATAACGACGGTGACCTCGATATCGTCATCATGAACATGAACGAGCCGCCGTCGCTACTACGCAACGATTCTTCGGGACGCAATCATTGGTTGAAAGTTCAGCTCGAAGCGACGGTGTCGAATCGCAGCGCGATCGGCGCGCGCGTGACTGCGCATTACGGTGGCAGGATTCAGGTCCAAGAACTTCTCAGCCAGTCCAGTTTCTTGTCCGTGAACGATAAGAGACTGCATTTCGGGCTGGGTGCGGACACCAGCGCGAGCCTCGAAGTGCGCTGGCCGAACGGCAGGAAAGAAGTGTTCTCCAACATCGCCGCCAATCGACTGGTCGTAATTCGCGAAGGCGCGGGCGTGGTGCGATCGTTGAGCCCGCCATTCACAGCGTGAGTGTTCAACGCTAACGTTGTGAGTCGCTAACCGTGACCTCGGTGAGCCGTGAGTCACCTGGCAAACGCGAAGCGGCTTGTCCGCACCCGGCGTCCTATGGGCGGAGGTAGAAGTTCGCTATGAGACAAATATTTCTACGATCCGCCATCGGGGCGGCTCTACTATTTAGCGGCCTTACGGCCGTCTCGGCACAAGACCGCGACCGCGATGATAGCTACTATTCCCGCCGCGATGCTTTCTTCCACGAACAACATTGGCAAGCGCGTTTGTTTCAGCGCGTTCGTGACGATCTCAACGAAGTCCAATCCACAACGTTTCCGGCCAGCCGCGATGAATTCCGGATCTTGAGAACAAAAGAGGAGCTGGGCGAGCTGCAGGAAAAACTAGCCGATCATCACTACGATGCCGCGCAGCTTGACGATGTAATCGGCGGCGTCCAACGGGTAATCGACAGCAACAAACTCTCGGCACGCGACCGCGATATGTTGGCCGATGATGTAAACCGCATGCGTGAATATCGCGATCACCACGACGATTGGGACCGCTAGTAGCTCCTGAAGACTCCTCACAGGTGAGGTCCGACTGCCTCAACCGGAGTTCAAGGGGAGGCAGAGCCCGGCCCCGGGTACTCCGGTTGAGGCCGTTTCCCGTCTGTGCGGTCTCTGGCCGCGATCCTTAGCAAGAGTTAATGGCTCCCCGCGCAACGGACCCACGGCTCGTGGCATCTCTACTTATGAATGCGCACGATGTTTTGCTCCCGTGCCCGGCTCATCGTTCTAGCCGTCGCCTCTCCCCTTCTGGCCCAGCAGCCCGCCCAGGGGATCAAGAACTTCTACGAAGTGGATCAGCACGTCTATCGGGGCGCGCAGCCGGATAAGGAAGGCTTCGAGTTTCTCGCCAAGCTAGGCGTCAAGACCGTGGTTAACCTTCGACAGGACGGTCCGGAGTCGCGTCGCGAAGAGAGGTTAGTAACGGAGGCCGGTATGAAGTACATCCACATTCCAATGACCGGGCTCACTCCGCCAACGGATCCGGACATCAAGAAGATTTTGGGGCTGCTCGAAGATCAAACCGGCGGTGCCGTCTTCGTGCATTGCAAGCGGGGCGCAGACCGCACCGGCGCGGTGATCGCTGTCTACCGCGTCGATCACGACGGCTGGAATAACGATCAGGCGCTCAAGGAAGCCATGGCGCGCGGGATGAGCCCCTTACAACATCCGCGCCAGAATTACATTCGGTACTTCCAACGGGCCGCCGTAGAAGTTAGCGCGCCTCCTCCGCCGTCCGAAACTGCCACATCGGCATCAATCGCTCAATAGAGCCACGCCGGATCGCCAGCGATCACTGTGCCGCCTCCAACGTGCCCGTGCCTTTTTCACTGAGGCGGATCATGGATGCCGCCGCCATGTATCGAACCGCGTGCCGTTCGTCAGTCAGCAACGGCATGAGTTTCGCAATCGAACCGAAATTGCCGCACTGCCCCAAACCTTTCGCCACTGCCAATCGCACGGCCCAGTTGCGATCTTGCAACGCCCACTCGAGCAGCGTCAGCGCGTAGGGATCTTGATCCTGGGCCAGCACGGCGGCGGACTCGGCGCGGCCTGGAGCGCTGGCGTCGCCCTTGGTGTCCTGCGCCGCTTCTTTGATGGCGGTAATCCCAATGGACGCAGGGCCGAAAGGCGCGCCGGTGGCTCCTTCAGCGCCCATCAATGCCATTTGACCCGCAGTGAGCTTCTTTTTGATGGCGGTGCGCAAAGCGCTCGGCGCGTCTTTTCGCTCGCCCTCCAGAACTTGTTCGAAAATCTCGCGGCCCGAAGAATCTCCCAGAGTCCAGAGCGCCTTGGCCGCGGTAAAACTGACCTCAGGGCTGTCGTCGAGCGCGGCTTTCAGATAGGGAATTGCCGCGGGTGATTTCATTTCGCCGAGCGTGAGCGCCGCGGTCTGGCGTACTTCGGTATCTTTGTCTTGCAATCCATCGGCGACCAGCTTCACGGCGTCCGGCTCATTGCCGATGGTTCCGGTGGCCGCTATGGCGGTCTTGCGATGCTGCACGTCGCTATCGGCGAGGCCTTGTCGCAGGGCCGTCCACGCCGCAGTCTCTGAAGGGCTCTCGCTTCGGCTCGCAGCCTCGGCAACTGTCGCATGTTTTTCGCCGGCCGCGTCAGGAGGTTGCGGCGACAGGTAAGCGACTCCAATAAACAACAATGCGATCAAGCTGCCGTATTTCATAATTTGCTCCCCCAGGCGCAAGCGGCTCAGCGCTCGGTGCGCTGGCCGCCGCCTGACGTCTTTCGTTGCGACGGCTTACCTCATGGATGATTCCGTCTGCTTCTGCTGTCCCGGCTGACCCGATTTAGCGTATTGCTGCGGGCTCCCGTCGAACTTGTCCTTGCATTGCTGCCCGCAAAACACGTACCGTTCGCCTTGGTAGGTGCTGGTTGCCGGCGCCTTTTTCTCGTCCACTTGCGTTCCGCAAACAACGTCTTTGGTCATTCGTTTTATCACTCCTTTGTTGCGTTGAAGGAAGCTCCCCTGGAATTAGACCGGCTGGTTCTTTGGCTGTTTCGAGGATGCCCGCGGCGCGGGCCCCGCCGCAACTCCGCCTCACCGGAGGAAGCGAACGAGGAAAAATCTACTCTTCCGCTTTCCATGCTTTGCCTGGAAGTTACAGGTGCCATTCGCGCCAGCGCGGCCAACGCTTCGGTCACTGACTTGCACATTGCCCCTAGGAGCCAGCGTCGCGCGCTGGATCTCACGGTTACAGGAGGAGTTTGGGCATGGGCAGAAAAAACAAAGCCGTATTTGGCGTTTACTCGAACCAATTGGATGCGGAGAACGCGGTCAATGGTCTGAAGCTCGCCGGATTTCGTAACACGGATGTGTCGATTCTATTCCAAGAGAACGAGGGCACGAAGGACCTGGTGATGACGCGCAGCACCAAAGCTCCCGAAGGTACAGCGGCAGGCGCTAGCTCCGGAGCGGTTGTCGGGGGCATCCTCGGATGGCTGGCTGGCGCTGGGCTGTTGGCGATTCCGGGACTCGGGATGTTTGTCGCCGCCGGGCCGTTAATCGCTTTGCTAAGCGGCATCGGCGTGGGCGGAGTTTTCGGCGGAATCACCGGTGCGCTGGTTGGTCTCGGAACACCCGAGTATGAGGCAAAGCGCTACGAAGGCCGCATTCGCAAAGGCGGCATTCTTTTGTCGGTCCACTGCGACGACTCGGACTGGGTGAAAACGGCGCGCACGATTCTCCAGCAGACCGGCGCTGAGGACATTTCGGCGACGAGCGAGGCCAAGGCGGATTTTGCCTCGAGCGATCGGCCTCGCACGCGAGTTATCGAGCGTCGGGCGTAGAAAGATACAGCGCGGCGCCATGGCGAGGGATCGTTACGGCACCCCTTCTCTCTTCTGGCGCCATTCCGGTCCAGATTGCGCGCTTACCCTTCGGCATTGCCAGCTCGGCCGGCTGATGCGAAAAGTTGCATAGGAGAACCGCAGAACTTCTCGACGGGTCGGCTCGCTCCAAGCGCAGCCATTTCGCATCCTCGTCCACACATACATGAGTCAGGTCCTTGCGGCAATTCCTCAAGCACGGCGACATTTTGCGCAGCGCGATGAGATCGCGATAAAAGCGGTGGATCTCCCGATGCCCCGACTGATCCGTCAGCGCCCAGGTAATCTTCGATCTCTCGAACGTTTCGGGCGACTGTGGATCGTGGAACTCGCCGGCTCCAGAAAAATCCGCGAATTCCCTGCGACGACCCTCGCTGACCGCCGCCGCAAGCGAAGCGTCGCCGTGGCTGGTGAAATACAAGAAAGCCGCGGTGTCGGCGAATTCTTCCCCCATAAATAACAGTGGAAGGCACGGCGAACACATCATCAGCAGAACGGCCATCTGGTATTGATCTCGCGAGACTAGCTGCGAAAGCCGGCTGCCCTGTGCCGTATTGGCGATCTGGTCGTGATTCTGGATGAAGGCGACGAACCGCTCGCCCGGCTCATCGCGCGAGCTGCTGCCGAAGTGGCGCTGACGATAGACGGAGTAGTTTCCGTCATAGACAAAGCCCTCCACGATCGCTTTCTGGATCTGGTCCAACCGGCCGAAGTCGCTGAGAAATCCGTGTCTGACGCCGGTCAGCGTCGAAACCACCGTGTGGTGGAATTCATCGTGCCATTGCGCATCCAGCGCATGGCCGCCCTTCTCGCGCGGCTGGATCACGCGAACGTCGTTCAGATCGCTCTCGGCGATTAGAAAAGCCTGACGGCCCAGGCGCTGCGCTTCGTGGTGAAAGCGATCGCGTAGCTCGGCCAAAAAGTGGCGCGCGCTGAAATCGAAGATGCCGTGGATTGCATCCATCCGCAGCGCGTCGATGTGATACTCGGTGAGCCAATAGAGAGCGTTGTCGACGAAGAAATTGCGCACGCCGTCGCTTCCAGGTCCGTCGAAATTGATGGCCGAACCCCAGGGCGTGCGATAACGATCGGTAAAGAACGGCGCGAACTCGGCGAGATAATTTCCTTCTGGGCCCAGGTGGTTGTACACGACGTCCAGCACAACCGCGAGTCCGGCAGCATGCGCCGCGTCCACCAAGTTCTTCAACCCGAGCGGGCCGCCGTATGCCGAGTGAGGCGCAAAAAGATCCACGCCGTCGTAGCCCCAGTTGCGCGCGCCGGGAAATTCCGCCACTGGCATCAACTCAATCGCGCTGACACCCAGGTCCTTTAGATAGGCGAGCTTCGATTCCACGCCTTCGAAGGTGCCCTCTGGCGTGAACGCACCAACGTGCAACTCGTAAAAAATGTAGTCGCGAAGCGCGAGTCCTGTCCAGTTGGAATCGGTCCAGGCGAATGAGCCTTGATCGACGATTTCGGAACGCCCGTGGACACCGTCCGGCTGCGATCGCGACCACGGATCGGGCCGCTCCCGCGCTTTGTCCAGCACCAGTGAATAGCGATCACCCGGCCGGGCGTCACGGGCGAAAGCCTCAAAGTCCTCGCCCATCCGATCCATGGCACATGCAGGCCCGCCGTTCACTCGCACGGCCATCGTCGAAACCAAAGGCGCCCATACACGGAATTGAACGCCGCCCGAGGCAATCGGGGTCGCCCCGTACCTCAAGCACCACCCTCGCTGTAGAGTAAGGCAACCGGACAGTGGGCGAACACCTTCGCGAGCGGGAGGGCCTGTTCGTCGCCGCGCTGCTCGGCTTCAATGCTCTGGCCGCTCAGAACATCGCGAAAATGGGCGGACGCGATCTTCTTCGGCAGGATCACTGAAGTGCTTCCCCAGGTTTGCTCGCCCCACGGAACGCCGTGGGAATTGCACATCCGAAGGAAAAATCGGCCGGCCAGCGCCAGTACAATTTGATTTTCCGATCCGCGCGCGAACGCGACCACGTGATTTGCGCGGCTGCCTTTCGCCGCGAGCGCCGCGTAGCTGCCTTCGGAGAACAGGTCAAGATGTTCCCGCCGGAACCGCAGCGCGCGGCTGGTGATAAAAAGCTTGATCGCGCCATCGCAGGGATTGTTCGCCAGCCGGCACAGCAAAGCACCGGGATCTTTTTCAGATTCGATCTTCAATTTCCGCACGAGCTGCTTGCGCGTTTCGTAGTCCACCGGCTGCCGGTTGTCCGGATCCACTAGATGAAATCCCCACAGCTCCGTGCCCTGGTAGAAGTCAGGAACGCCCGGCGAAGCGGTCTTCAGGAGCAACTGCGAAAGGGAATTCCACATGCCTGCTCGCGCCACTGGTCCCTGGAATTGCTGGAAGTCCTGGAGAAATGCATTCTCGCTGGATCGTTCCAGGACGCGCTCGATGAAATCGTCCATGGCCTTGTCGTATTCCGCGTTCGGGCTGATCCAGCTTGAATGCGTCTTGGCCTCGTGCAGCGCCTTTTGCATATAGGCTTGGATTCTCCTCACGTAGTTCGCATGTTGCTCCGAGTCCATCTCCAGCAGCGGCCAGGTTCCCACCAACGTTTGATACAACAAGTATTCTTCATTCGTATCTGGCGCGGGCACGCCATCCAATCGCGTCTTCCGCGCACGATTCATTTTGCTCCAGCGGCGGATCGCGGCATACCAATCCTTGGGGATCTCAGAAAGCACGTTGATCCGAGCCCGCACGTCTTCGCCTCGTTTAGTGTCATGCGTAGAAGTCGCATTCATACTGTGGGGCCACAGTTCTGCGCGGATTGCGTTGCGCCGATGGAACGCAGTTCACGGAAATGCCGAACCGGTCCGGATGCCGCCCAACTTCGTTCAGCGAGGCCAGCGGATAGTAGCGATAGAACGACGGTGTCCTCCAGGCCCTTGGCCATCACTGGCGCCGAGAGTTGCTGGAAGCGCGTGACGAAGGCCTGCCGCTCGGCGCGCTGCAGAGCATCGCAATCCGTCGGGATGCTCCAGCAGCAGCACGCCTTGGATGAAGTCGAACACCGATTCGCTGATGGCCGGATTGCGCTTCTTGGCCTCGCGAATCGCGGACACGACCTGGCGCCGGTCTTCGCGATCCAGCTCCTTGGCATCGCTGCGCACATAAGTTCGATACACGGGAACGTGGCCAGCACCTCACGCAGGGCGTCCCGCAGGCTTTCGAGCGTGAAATCGCGCGACCAGCGGTGCTGTTCGGAAATATGATCCAGCTTGCGCGCCAGAACGTTTAGCTCGCTCGACATGGCCACTTGCAGAATCAGGCGCTTGGAATCGCTGGCCAGATCCTGGAAGTCTTCGGACCAACCGGTGAAGCGCCGGTACAAGCTGATGAAACGCCTTCTCCTGGTGCGATCCACGAAAAGCCCGTTCAGCAGATTGAGAAAGTCGTAGCCGGTGGTGCCTTCGATGGGCCAACTGGTGCGCAGCGATTCGTTTCGCATCAGGATTTTTTCTGCCACTACGTAAAAGCTTCGCCCCCCGCCGTTGGTCCCGGCGCTGCCGTTTCCATTAGCAGAAGGTGCCGCTTGCGCCCTGCAGGCATCCTGAAGGAATCGAAAATACTTCTCCGGATCGAAAAGTCCGTCGGGGTGGTCGACGCGCAGGCCCGAGACACGGCCCTCTTTCACCAGATCGAAGATCAACGCGTGGATCGCGGAAAACACTTCCGGATCTTCCGGCCGGATCGCCGCCAGATCGTTGATATCGAAAAATCTGCGGTAGTTGATCTCGTCCATCGCCACGCGCCAATAACTGAGCCGATAAGACTGCCCCTCCAGCAAGCGTTCCAGCCGGTCGAAACTATGGGGATCGCCGCGCTGGCCGTTGATTTCCACCAGCGCCGCTTGAATCGCGCCCGCCACGTCCGGGCTCGCTTCCACCAAACCCCAGAGACGGCGCTTGATGATCTCTTTCTCCCGAAGCCGTTCCCTGATTTTGGCCTCGTCGGTTTCGGTCTGTCCCGGCAGATGGTTCACCGCGGTGAGAATGCTTTCTAGCTCGGCCACGTACTCGTGCGCGGGATCCAGCCTATCGCGCAATTTTGCCAGCGCAGGCTCCAGAAGCATGCTCCAGGTGCGCGGGCCCAAAGGGAGCAGCCGATCGTACAGCGAGATCTGGAACTGTCCGCGATCGAACACGGCCTGGATTTCTTGATTTTCCAGCACGCGCCCGTATTGATCGCCCAGCACGGGCAACAGGACTTTGTTCGTCAGTTCTTCTTTCGGAGGATGCCAGTCGATATCGAAGTAGCGAGCGAACGGGCCGCTGGGGCCGTTCTCCAACACGTCCCACCACCACACGTTGGACGGATGCGTAATGCACATGTGGTTCGGAACCACATCCACCAACAGACTCATTGCGTGCCGCTGCAATTCGCCCGAGAACTCGAGAAATGCTTCCCGATCGCCAATCTCCGGGTTGAAGCGTGAATGATCGGTGACGTCGTAGCCGTGCAGACTACCGGGCCGCGCCATCAAGAAAGGCGAGGCATACACGTCGCTGATTCCCAGTTCATCGAGATAGGCGACGATCTCCTTCGCCTGGTCGAAGGGGAACCAATGATTCAGTTGGAGCCGATACGTCGCCGCCGGAATGTGGGCGGGCTTGCTTTTTCTGCGCCTCATAGCGCGGTGCCTCCGTTTGACTCTCCTGCGCGGCAAGTATTTCAACTACCGGAGCCACACGGAGGCCGTCACTTCGCGTGCGCCACCTCATCCTGGTTTACCGCGTCTTCAACGGCGTCCAGAACGGCATCCCTTACAGCTTCCTTTACGGCGTCCTTCACACTGTCTTCGATCACAGCCGCATCCAAATCTACACCCGCAAGTGGACCGACAATTTCCCTGACCACCACTTGTAGAACTGGCGCGATGGGCGGCAGGTCCTTAGTGACCGCTTTGGCAACCTTCTTCGCCACCCGTGTCGCGGGCGCCGACTCGTGCGCGGCGGTTCGTTGGGCCGTCTGTTCCGCCGCTTCCCAATCACTTTGAAATGTCTTCGCCAGCCGCGCAATCAGTTTTGAATCCCGAAAAATCAGTCCTACTTCGCGCCGCGAGCCCAGTTCTACCTCGCGCAAGCTTTGGCTCCCCATGAAGGCAGTGCGTCCGTCGCGAATGATGCACCGTGCATGCAGCCGAGGTTTGCCGAGCTTATGCTGCTGGAGCTTCGCGCTTCTCTTACTGAGCCGGCCGATAATCTTCACCGTGACACCGGCGTTCGCCCGCTCCTCGAGCAGCCGGACCATGGACGGATCGCTGACCTCGGGATCGTATATCAATAGCTCCTTCTTTGCCGACTGGATCAACGCCGCGAGCTGTTTCCGGGCGTTGACTGGACTCACGACCAGCGCGCTCGAGCTGGAGGTATAGGGCTGCCGCGTCACGTCCGCTTCGAACAATCTCGCAGCCTCCTGCACCAGCTTCGCGTTCCGCGTAATCAGTCCAAAACTGCGGCTGTGATCCATGTCCAGGCGCGTGAAGTTGAACGCCAGGACATGCAATTCGCGCCGGTCGATGATAACGTACTTGGCGTGGTAACGCACCAGGTCGTCGGAAGTGCGTGCCACCGTTACACCGGCCTGGAGCAGACGCATTTCCAACTGGCGCAATTCTTTTTCACCGCCCCGGTTGGTGTATGCAATCAGCGCGTGTACAAACACACCGCGGTTGATTGCACTCTCCAGGGCTCTCTCGATTTCGCTGCGATCGAAGCGGAAGATCGCGATTTCCACGCGGCTCTTGGCTTTGTTGATCGCTTCTACCAGCGGACGAACGCCGTCTTCGGGTTGTATAAGGAGTTTCAAGGCAGTTCCATCCTCGACGCCCTCGCGTCGTGTAACTAAGCCATCTTGTGGCCCAGTCATTGCTTTTCATTTCACGTGCCAGGATACGGAGGCCGCCTATGCGTAACATTCTTCTAGCCCTTCTACTCTCCACTTGCCTGCTCGCCGGACCCGGAGCTGTGAAGAAAAAGGACAAAGCGGAAAAGTCCGGAGAAGAAATTACGAGTAACGCTGTAACCTTGTTATGGCGCGAGCCTACCGACATCGTTTATCGCGACCTGTACTTCGGGCCAGGGGGCGAAGCGCGTCAGCCGCGCGGGCCCTTCACCTTTATCAAGGAAGACATGGATGGCACGAATCCAAAGTTCAGCGTGCGCGACCGCGATGGAATCAAATGGAAGGTCAAGCTAGGAACGGAGGCTAAGCCCGAGACGGTAGCGACGCGCCTGGTCTGGGCCGTGGGCTACTTCGCGAACGAGGACTATTTTCTTCCCCAGTTTCGCGTGGATGACATGCCGCGCTTGCGCCGGCGAGGTGCCAACCACTTCATAGAGCCGGACGGATCGATGCGAAACGTCCGCCTGAAACGCGAGCCGGACGACGAAAAGAAAATCGGGATCTGGCGCTGGCGCGACGATCCGTTTTATTCCAGCCGTGAGTGGAACGGGCTGCGCGTGATGATGGCTTTGATTAACAATTGGGATCTCGAGAACAAGAACAACTCGATCTACGAGCAGAAGCATAGCGGCCAGCCGGAACACATTTACATGGTGAGCGACTTGGGCGCGAGCTTTGGCACTGCCTGGCTCGACCGCACTCATGAGAAATCCAAGGGAAATCTCAAATCGTACGAGCACTCCAAGTTCATCCGCCGGATGCGCGGAGGCTCCGTAGATTTCGAGGACCCCCGCCGTCCGGCATTGATCGTCCTCTTCGATCCCCCTGAGTTCTTCACTCGCCTCGGCATCCGTTGGATTGGCCGCGGTGTTCCGCGAGATGACGCCAAGTGGATGGGCGGGCTGCTCTCGAAACTTTCGGATGGCCAGATTCGCGACGCGTTCCGCGCGGGGGGATATTCGCCCGACGAGATTGACGGATTTACCGCGGTTGTCGAGAGCCGTATTGCCCAGTTGAATCAGCTCTGACGCGCCGGCTAGCCGGCGGTCTCCAGCGTCTGGCTCTCTTCACTTCCGTGGAATTGGATGTTGTAGAGATCGGCGTATAAGCCGCCCGACGCCAGAAGCTCCGAGTGCGTTCCCGATTCCACGATCGAGCCGTCCTTAACGGCGAAGATCACATCCGCATCCCGCACTGTGGACAACCGATGAGCGATGACGATGGAGGTCTTTCCCTCCATCAACCGATCCAGCGCCTCAAACACCAGCTTCTCGGACGCCGCATCCAGGCCCGAGCTCGGTTCGTCCATGATGAGGATCGGTGTGTTGCGGATCACCGCGCGCGCGATCGCGATGCGCTGGCGCTGCCCGCCCGACAACGTTGCGCCGCGCTCACCGAGGATCGTATCGTACTTGTCCGGCATGGCCTCGATGAACTCGCACGCGTTCGCCAGCTCGGCTGCTTTCAGGATTTCCGAGCGGCTGGCGTCCGGGCGCCCGTACGCGATGTTGTACCAGACGGTCCCGTGAAACAGCAGTGTTTCCTGCAGCACGAAGCTGATCTGGTGACGCAAAGACTTCTGCTTGAACCTTCGCACATCCATCCCGTCGATCTTCACCACGCCCGAGGTTGGATCGTAGAAGCGCGGAATCAGGCTGATGATGGTGGTCTTGCCGGCTCCGGTGGGTCCCACCAGCGCGGCCAACTGTCCGGGTTGAATTTTGAAACTGACGTTCTTCAGAATGGGCGTCGCGTGATCGTAGCTGAAGCTGACGTGATCCAATTCAATCTCGCCTTGGAACACGGGCGCACGCCGTGCGCCCGGGAAATCCTTCACTTCGCCATCGACATCCAGCACTTCATGGATGCGCTCGTATCCAATGGCGGCCTTCGAATACGCGTCGGTCATCTTGGACAGTTCCTGCATCGGCTTGTACATCTTGCCGAGGTAAAAGATAAACAGAACCAGTGTCCCGGCCGAGAGCGCTCCACTGAGTGCCAAGCGCGCGCCGAACCACAGCACCAGCGTAGTCCCGACGGCGACAATAATCTCCACCAGCGGCGCAAGCTTGGCTTTCAGGCTCCGTGCACGCAGCGCGATCTCCACGGCTTCCAGGCTCTCTTCCTCCAGCCGCTTCTGCTCGTAATCCTCCCGCGCGAAGGCTTTCACCACACGGATTGACGAGAGCACTTCCTGGATCACCGAAACGATCTCGCCTTCCTTCTTGCGAACCTCGCGCGACGCTTTTTTGATCCGGCGCGTGTAACTGTAAACCACGATGAACAAGACTGGCGCCACCGACAGCGCGATCAGCGTGAACTGCCAGTTGAGATACAGCATCACACCCAGCATTCCGAACAACGTTAGAAAATTGATGAGCACTCCGAGCAGCCCGGAATTGATGAAGCTCTGGATCGCGTCGATATCGCTGGTGACGCGGCTGATCAGGTCGCCAGTCTGCTTGTGGTCATGATAGGCCAGCGACAGCAGTTGGATGTGCGAATATAGGGCCCGTCGCAAGTCGTGGGTCACCCACTGTCCGACGCTCGTGGTGACGTATTTTTCGATGTAGGAGCAGAGTCCGCCGATCAGCGCGATCACCAGCACGGCCAGCGCCGCGAACTCCAGGATCTTCAGTTTGTCGCTGCCGAAATGCGTCAGGATCAGTCCGTTCAACCAGCCATTGCCCGAACGCGATTTCAGGACGTTGTCCAAAACCACTTTGAGCGGCCAGGGCTCCAGCAGGTTGGCGATGCCTTCGCCGATCACGGCCACCAGCCCGATCAGAATTAGGCGGGTATGCGGTTGCAGCAGGTCCCGGATGGTGAGTGACCGAGTGGACCCGGCCGGTTTAGCCATAGTTCCTCAAGCGGGTCAATGCACGCTATCGTCCAGTCGGTTCACTGCTGATATCACACCGCTTAAGAGACCACCGCCGTTTGTAACGGTTACCTTCCGGTCAAGAATTTACCCGCGCTTCGTCGCGTTCGACAGCCCGAACTGCCCGCCGTGACTCGTCGGCATGCGGCTGCGGCGATTCGGTGCGAACATATTCGATGCTGGCTTGCGTGGGCAGCGCCAAGGCCGTACCGGCATTCTCCACCGCGTCCAAGATTGCCAGTAACAGCTCCTGGCGGGTTCTCCCGAATTCGTTGTCGTCGGCGGTGAGGATGTAGACCGCGATCTCCAGGTCGAGCGAGTAAGTTCCAACTCCGACGAAGTGTACCGGGGCGACGCCGGCATCCACCTTCTCGTGCTTCTCGAAGATTTTTCGGATGGCATCCAACAGGTCGCGCACTTGGTCCGGTTTGGTGTCGCGTCTCAAGTTCAACATGAAGTGGAACAGCATTTTGTCACGCTTCGAGAAGTTTTCGATGGTCATCGTGGAGAACTGGCCGTTCGGCACGCTCACCAAGGTCCGATCCGGCGTACGAATGCGCGTGGAGCGCAGCCCGATGTCCTCCACGGTTCCCATGCGATCGCCGAACTTGCAGAAATCGCCCACTGCCACCGGCCGGTCGGCGACCACAGACACGCCGCCAAAGAAATTCTCAATAGTCTTCTGCGCCGCCAGCGCGATCGCGATGCCTCCGACGCCGAGGCTCGCCAGGATGGTGGTGGTGTTGTATCCCCACTCGCTCAACAGCGCGGCTATTAACAACATCAGCATCAGAATCTTGGTAACTCGCGCGGCCAGCGGTAACGCCGAATAGGAAAGGGTGCGATGCCGCGCCACCAGCGTCGCGCGAATGCGAACGGCCGCCACGTCCACCACGCCCAACAACAGCAGGAACAATCCCAGGAAAAACAGCAGCGCCAGCATCCGCCCTAAATAGAGCCGCACCTCGGCGGACGGGTCGATCCATTCCATCCCGGACCGAAAAATCGCCAACCCCACCAGCAATCTCAACGGATTGATGAAGGGGCGCAGAGAATCCCAGTTCAATCGTGGCCCCAGGCGCTTGAGTAGTGGATTCATAGCGCGCAGCGCCAGTGGGCCGAGGATCCACGCGACACCCAAGGCTCCTATTGCAAGAATCAACAGCGCGATCCCGCGCCATAGCGGCGTGCCGGCCATGGTCCAGCTCACCAGCACATCGGGCAAGTATTTTTCGATCGGCGAATCGCTGCTGAGACGCATCAATTCCGGAATGCGCGCGATGGTGTCCTGAGAGAACAGCCAGACCAAAAGGCCGGAACGGAACCGTACCCGCTCGAGCTCGATATCTACGGTTTGTCCGTTCACGTTGAACGAATCCACGCGATCCCGATTTTCGCCCAGCCCGCTCGCCGTGCTCCCGTTCGGGCCGCTGCTCAAGTCCGCCACGTCGAAATGAGTGTCCCCTTCGAGAACCTGCGCGAGCTGCTGCGCTAGACGGCTGCCATCCTTTAAGCGAGCCGTATGCGGTAGCCTCCGCAAATCCAGATAGCTGCATGCGCGCGCGTAATCGTGCGAGCGGCAGGCCTGCAGAAACGCCGCGACCGAGCTTTGCGGCGAGCTTCGATTCAGCGGATCAGGCCTTGCGGGCGCTTCCAATATCGATGGCGGCGCGGAGTTCGTCTGCGCGCCGGCGAGAGCGCCCGCCAGCAACACTATCCAGCACTTGTTCACGAGCAGTTGTCAACCCAAAAACTGGACATGGACGTAGGTGCCGAGCCGTGAGTTGTATGCCAGGTACCAACCTGGATCGTCCGGGTCTTCGTAGATCACGATCGGGTCCGAATTCCAGAGCCAGTCGCTCACATAGGGGTACTCAAAGGGAGCGACGCCGAAATAAAATCCGTTGAACCAGAACCGCGATGGACCGCCGCCCTGCAAATGGAACACGTGTCCTGGCCCGAATCCTCCAGTGAACCGCCCATGCTCCCAGGGATGATCGAGATGCAGGCGCGCGTCTTCATGCTGCGTCACATGGCCGGTCCACTCCCCGTTCGAGTGCACGTGCGGCGCGTTGGGATGGCCTTCCATGTCGCGGAAGTCTCGCGCGGGCGTTGCAGGAGCTTTGGAACGGGCCGGCGATGCGTGCTCCTGCGGCCGGGCTTGTTCGGCGTGCGCGGGAGCCCCATGAGCGGCCGGTGCAGGACCACGCGGCGGAATATACCCGCCTCCGACGTGCGGAGCGGCCCCGTGTTCGTCATGCCCCCGCTGCGGCGCGGCGAGCGCCGATACTGTCACCGCGAGCCCGGCTGCTGTCAAAACTGCTATCAGTCTCTTCATTGCCTTCCTCTGCTGGCTAGACGCACCGGCGCCGCGAATTGTCTCTCACGCTTGTTACCGCTACTTTTTGTGACAGCTAGTTACTGGCACGCGCAAGAATTTCTTCCGGCTCAGCGGCGAGTGCGTAAGAAGTGCGGCCGTAGTCCGGCAATCGCTTTTTGTTGTCAACAGCGCGAGTACAACGATGCGTGGCAAGTCGGATGCTTGTTCCCGGGCGGGCGTCAAAGGCCCCTTGGAGGAAGATGATGCTTCACAGTCTCTGCACTACCATTTTGGTTTCGGCTTCAGTTGTACTGACGAGTTCCCTGGCGTTCGGCCAGTTCGAGAACCGTCCTGAGTACAGCCCGCACGCCGTCGACGCCCTGGTGGATCAGGTTCATAACGATCTGGATCGCGCCTACAGTGTGTGGCACTTGAAAAATGGCGATCGGGATCGTCTGAACGACGCCGAGAAGAAACTCCGCGAGTTCGCGTCGAAGTGGGACAATCACCGTTTCGATAAGGGCGAATTGGACGATTCCATTGGCTCCATCCAACACGTGCTCGACAACAACCGGCTGGAAGGCCACGACCGCGATGCGATCAGCGACGACGTGAATCGCTTGCGCAATATGCGCGAAGCCTACGATCGGCACGAAATTCGTTAGATTGGAACATCCAATGTGCCCGATCGTGCCTGCATCAGAGTTCTAATCTTCGTTGGGGCGCTTGCGTTCTCGCTCGGCGGGCAGGCGCCCTCCGATACCGTCGAAGAGATCGCGCTAGATACTCATGCGCCAGTCCGGCCCTTCCCTCACTTCTGGGAGCAAATGTTCGGGTCGGGCCGCGCGATTTTGTCGCTCCGCGAAAGCTACCGCCGCGATCTGCGGACAATGCGCGAGTCCACAGGGATTCGGTACGTTCGATTCCACGCGATTTTGGACGACGAGGTGGGCGTCTACGACGAGGACGCGCAAGGCCGGCCGATCTACAACTGGTCCTACGTGGATCAGATCTACGACGGGCTCCTCGAAAACGGCGTCCGGCCTTTCGTCGAGCTGAGTTTCATGCCGCGTAAGCTGGCCGCCTCACTGACGCCCCATCCCTTCTGGTACAAGCCGCTCCCTTCGCCGCCAGCCAGCTACGCGAAATGGCAGGAGCTGGTTTACCAATTCGCTCATCATCTGACGGAGCGCTACGGGGGCCAGGAAACTCGCCAGTGGTACTTCGAAGTCTGGAATGAGCCGAACATCGATTTCTGGTCCGGCCAGCCGAAGCAAGCAACCTACTTCGAACTGTACGATCATGCCGCGCGAGCCATCAAGCGCGCCGACCTCGGGCTGCGAGTTGGCGGTCCAGCCACCGCGCAAGCCGCCTGGGTGGATGCGATGATCGCCCATGCGGTTCAAAGTAACGTCCCGATCGACTTCGTCTCCACGCACGTCTACGCGAACGACAGCAGCGAAGATGTCTTCGGCACTCACGAGACCATCCCACGGCGCGACATGGTCGCGCGCGCCGTCCGAAAAGTCTACGATCAGGTCAAAGCCTCAGCCCGCCCTGATCTGCCAATCATTTGGAGCGAGTACAACGCGAGTTACAAGAACGAAATCGACGTCACCGATTCCGCCTTCATGGGTCCGTGGCTTGGAAATAACATCCGCATGTGCGACGGACTGACGACGGCGATGTCATACTGGACTTTCTCCGATGTATTTGAGGAGCAGGGCGTGGTGAAGACGCCTTTTTATGGCGGCTACGGGCTTATCGCCGAAGGGGGTGTTCCCAAGGCCGCGTTCAATGCGTTTCGGATGCTGCATCACCTAGGTGAGCAACGCCAGCAGCCGGATTTGGCCGATGCCTTGGTGACCAGGCGCCCGGATGGAAGCCTCGCCGTCGCTATCTGGAACTACGCGCCTCCGTCAGAAAACGGCTCGGCGCGCGTCATTCATCTGCGCCTGAAAGACGGATCTAGCGCGGCGCAAATTCACGTTGAGATCGTCGACCCCGATCACGGCTCCGCTTTGGCGGTCTGGCAGGCCATGGGGCGCCCTGCATTCCCCACGCGTGAAGAATATGAGCGCTTGCGGCAAGCGGCCGGTGTAACCCGCAAGCTCGACGGGCCGTCTTTTCTGCTTCCCGCCCATTCTCTCGCTCTAGCGGATATACGGCCGTAATGACAGATCTCGTAAAGCGTTCTGCCGCCATCCTGGCGATCGTGGCGATGTGTGTGACCGCCGGCTGGTCGGCCGATGAGGCCATCACCCCAACTCAAATCTCGGCGAAGGATCGCGCGTTTCTCGAGGACGTTGAGCGCCGCGCCGTACTCTATTTCTGGGAGCGAGCCGATCACGGCACCGGCCTGGTCCTGGATCGCGCCAGCGCCAATGGGGGTGCTGCCAACGGCCCCAGCCGCAACATCGGCAGCATCGCGGCCACTGGTTTCGGCCTGACGGCTGTCTGCATCGGCGCCGAGCACGATTGGATTCCACGCGATCAGGCCATCCAGCGCGTTCGCACCACGCTCGATTTCTTCGCCAATCGCGCCAATCAGGAACACGGCTGGTTCTATCACTGGATGGATGTTACTAACGGCGATCGCAAGTGGGACAGCGAAACCTCATCCGTCGACACATCGTTCTTGCTGGCCGGCGCAATCACTTGCGCCGAGTATTTCTCTCAGGACGCCGAAATCACCGGGCTGGCGAAGGAAATCTTCGATCGCGTCGACTTCCAATGGATGCTCAATGGCGACCCTGTGCTGCTCTCTCACGGCTGGAAGCGCGGCAAAGGCTTCCTCAAGTCCAGGTGGGACATGTACGATGAGGAGTCGCTGTTGTATCTGCTCGCCATCGGTTCCCAGACGCATCCGATCAGCCCGGATTCGTGGTACGGATGGCAGCGACCATACTATTCCTACAACTCATTCGACTTCATCAGTAGCGGCCCGCTCTTCACGCATCAGTATTCGCACGCCTGGGTGGACTTCCGCAACCGGCGCGACCGAGGCTTCATTGACTTTTACCGGAACTCGGTCAGCGCCACTCGAGCGAATCGCGCTTACTGCGAGAACCTGAACAACCAGCTTCCCGATACGTTCGGGCCCAAGATCTGGGGCATCACCGCTTCCGACGGCCCCAAAGGATACCGGATCTACGGTGAGATCAAAGCTTTCGAGCCCGTGGATGGAACAGTGGCGCCGGCCGCCGCCGGTGGATCGTTGATGTTCACTCCTGACATCTCGATCCCCGCGCTTCAGGCCATTCGCGAGAAATACGGCGACCGCGTCTATGGCCGCTATGGATTTATCGATGGCTACAATCCCACCTTGAACTGGTTCGACGGCGACGTGGTCGGCATCGACCTGGGAGTGACATTGCTGAGCGCCGAGAATCTGCTCACGGGCAATGTCTGGCGCTGGTTCATGAGGAACGACGCCATCGTACGCGGCTTGGATCTGGCTGGATTCAGCTCGCCACAGCGCATTGAGCCTGCGAAGCCCCGGACTGCGTCAAGCAAGCGCGCCGCCGCGAACAAAGGCCCGTCATCGCACAAGAGCTAACCGGTTACCCGATCGGACTATGGCGTGTAACCCGGGCCGCGCAGCACTTTACCAGGCAAGGCGTTGGTTTGTTTGCCATCCTCGATCACCGGCACGCCGTTGACCAAAACGAATCGCATTCCTTCCGATAGCTGATTCGGTTTTTCGAACGTCGCCACATCGTGTATGGTCGCCGGATCGAAAATGACGATGTCGGCCCACATCCCCTTCTTCAGCACTCCGCGATCGGTGAGCTTCAGCGTCTGCGCCGGCAACGCGCTGAACTTCCGGATCGCGTCTTCAAGCCGCAGTTTGTTTTCTTCGCGCACGTACATGCGCAGAATGCGCGGGAAGGTGCCATAGGCGCGCGGATGCGGGATGTTCGCGGCCGAGCAAGCCATCGGGCGCGGTGCCTTGCGAGTCGTTGCAGATCGAGACCCAGGGTTGTTCCAGCGCCAGCGTCACGTCGGGCTCGGACATCCCGAACACCGCCACCGAGGTGAACGCCTGGTCTTCGATGAGCAGATCGAAGATTGTGTCGATCGCATCTTTGTTCCACAGCTTCGCGATCTCCGCGATGGTTTTGCCCTGGAGCGGTACCAACTTCGGATTCTGCACCACGCTGATCAGAATCGCCTTCCGGGCCCGGGAATCTCCTGCCACTCGTTGTCCCAATCGGATTGCTGGGCGTCTCCATATCCTTGCGGATGCGGGCGCGCATGGCGGGATCTTCAAGCCGCTCGATCAGTTTGGCATCGCCGCCGTCGTGCGCCCAGGGCGGAATGAAAGCCGAGAAACTAGTTGAACCAGGCCGTGATAGGCGTAAGTATTGGCGCTGATGTCGAGGCCCTCCTGCGCGCGCCTTCTCGATATGCGCGACGATCTCCGGCATGCGGCCCCAATTGTTCTTGCCCGCGGCCTTCAGATGCCAGATCTCGGCCGGCGTCTTGGCTTCGCGCGCGATGCGGATCACTTCATCGATCGCCGGCACTGATCGCGTCGCCTTCGCTGCGCATGTGCGTCGCATAGATGCCGCCCAGCTTGGCGCTCTCCGACGGCCAGAGCGATCAGTTCTTCGGTGCTCGCGTAGGGCGCCGGCGCATACTGCAGCGAGGTGGACAGCCCCATCGCGCCGTCGCGCATCGCTTCGCGCACCAGCTGCTTCATGCGATCGCAGTTCGCCGGCGGTGGGCGCGCGATCGTCATCGCCCAGATCACCACCCGGCGCACCGTGGTCGCGCCGACGTAACTCGCCAGATTGATTCCGATGCCCTGCTTTTCGAGGCGCGCGAAATACTGGCGGAACGTGCTCCAGTCCGGCTTGCAGTCCCAAATGATCGTAGCTGGTCCGTCCGCGCGCGCTTCATCGCTTCGCTCAGCGGCGCCACGGAATCTGCCCTCGCCGGTGATCTCGGTGGTGATGCCCTGGTAGATTTTCGACGGCAAGTGCGGATTCACCAGGATCGTCAGCTCGGACTGGCCGAGCATGTCGATGAATCCCGGCGCGACCACCATTCCGTGCGCGTCGATACTGTGCTTGGCGGATGCGGCGCTAAGCTGGCCGATGGCGGCGATGCGTCCCTGCTGAATTGCGATGTCGCCTGAGTACCACGGCGACCCGGTGCCGTCGATGACGTGGCCGTTCCGGATGATCAAGTCGTACGGCTGAGCCGCCGCGGTAGCGCAAAAAACAAGGAATACCGCTAAATTCTTCAAGTGCAAATTATAGCGCTTCCTTGAGTTTTCAATTCGCGAATCGTCCAGCTCGGACCTACATCTACAATGAAGCGATGCATTCGGTCATCCCATTTCTGCTGAAGCACGGGTACTGGGTGTTGGTGGCGAACGTCTTTGCCGAGCAAGTGGGGCTGCCGGTCCCTGCGTTCCCGGTGTTGCTCGCGATGGGCGCGCTGTCAGGGATGGGGAGCCGGTCCTTTGAAACGTCGCTGTTCCTGGCGATGTCCGCCGCGATGCTGAGCGACGTGATCTGGTTCCGTCTGGGACGCTCGCGCGGCCGCGCGATTTTGAACACGCTCTGCCGGCTTTCGCTCGAGCCCGACACCTGCGTCAGCAACACCAAGGGATTGTTCTCGCGATTCGGGGCGCCGGCGTTGCTATTTTCGAAATTCGTGCCGGGGCTGGGCGCGGCAGCGGCGCCGTTGGCCGGGTTAACCCGCATGCCAGCGTGGAAATTCCTGAGCGCGGATGCCGCGGGCGCTGCCATCTGGAGCGGAGCGTACCTCACGGCCGGCTACATATTCCGCAATCAGCTCGAAGACGCCGCCGAAGCGGTTCGTCGCATGGGCTCGGGGCTGCTGGTCGTTCTCCTCGGGCTGCTCGGGCTTTATATTGCCTGGAAATATTATCAACGGCAGCGCTTCATTCGCGAGCTTCGGATTGCGCGCGTCCGGCCGGAAGAGCTGCGCAAGATGATCGATGAGGGCTGCGACGTCGTCATCGTGGATCTGCGGCGCGCCATGGAAGTGCAGAACGATCGCGTGAAGCTTCCGGGCGCTCTGTGGATCGCGGCCGAGGATCTCGATGAACGTCACGAAGAAATCCCGCGCGAAAAGGAAGTGGTGCTCTATTGTTCTTGACCAAGCGAAGCCTCGAGCGCCCGTGCGGCGCTCCAACTGTTGCGGAGAGGCGTATTGCGCGTACGTCCGCTGAAGGGTGGCATCGAAACGTGGCGCGAACTCGGATTCCCGCTGGCTCCGCTCAACCTCGACCCGACGTCTAGCGTTACTGAAACACCGGCTCCACGCGCAAGCCGTTCTTGAGCGTTCGTTCGCTTGGCAGCGCGACCGCGTCGCCTTGGTTCAACCCCGACAGGATTTGCGTTTTCGTATAACTCGCGATTCCGAGTGAGACCTTGCGCCACGTCACGCGATCGCCCGCCAGCAAGTAGACTCCACTGTCGCCGCCCTCGCGGCGAATCACTTCTTTTGGAAGCACTAGCGCGTCGGGAGCCTGGATGGCTTGGATCTCGGCGGTGATGTTCGCGTTGGGCAACAGATCGCGATCGGGATTTTGGATGATACATCCCACCTCGCCCACCTGGCGCGTGTCCAGCTTGATCACCTGGGTCGGCAGCTTGTCCACCTCGCCTTTCCATTGGTGACCGGGCATGGCATCCCAGGTGATGACGACGGACTCGCCGATGCGAACACGGCCGAGGTCGGGCTCGTCGACATAGACGGTGACGCGGACGCGATCCAGCTTTCCGACACGGCCGATTAGATCGCCAGGATTGACGAATGCGCCCTGCTTCAAATCGAAATCGTATAGCACGCCGTCCATCGGCGATGGGATGACGCTCAGATCGAGATTGGTCCGCGCGATTTGGGCGGAGGCTTGCGCTTCCTGCAATTTCGACTGCGCGATTTCCTTGTCGGCGCCAGTGACGAGCGCGGACTTGCGCTCTTCGAGCGCCTGAATTCGCAAGCGTAGCTGATCGGCCTGCTGCTTGGCCGCGTCCAACTCCACGCGGGTGGCGGCCTGCTTAGCGACCAGACGCTCCAATCCCTGGACCTGCTTTTGAGCGGCATCGAAATCGAGACGCGCACGCGCCAGGTCGGCGTCCACTTGCTGGCGCTCAGAGATCCGGCCGCCTTGATCGAGCACCTTTTCCTCGCTGCGCGCTTGCTGGATGGCGGCTTGCGCCTTGCTTAGCTCGGCTTGGGCGACGCGCGTGTCCAATTCCACCAGTGGCTGACCTTTCCGCACCTGCTGGCCGCGGCTAACCAGGACGCGCGTGATCACGCCGGACCGTTCGGCCCGCGCTGGCATCCACTCCACGGGCTCGACTTTTCCATTGGTCGAGAGCATGCTGACGATGGTTTCTCGCGTTACGCGGGTGAATTCCACTTCCGGCGGTTTCGATTTACGCGAAATGATCCAGGCGACCAGCACGGCCGCCGCGACGAGACTCAGAGCCAGAAAGGCTCGGCCGCGCGTCACGAGCGCGGCCTCGCGCAATAGTCGAACAGAAGCTGCCATTCCGCGCGTTGGATCTCGAGCGCGACTTGCTCGGCGGGGCCCCCGGGCGACTGGCGGGCGCCGTCACAATAGTCGACGAAGTAGAACGGATCCCACCGAGTGGATGCTCGAAATCCAGCCTGCGTGTGCCGCGCGGCGATAGCGGACATGGCTTCAGCGAGAGCGGGGAAGATCGCATGTGTGCCGAGCTGGCGGAACCAGTAGATGGCGTTGCCGGCATCAGGTTCCTGGCGATGCAGGATCGCGTGCCAGAAGCTGCCTTCCGGTGTCGCGAGCTCCTGCGCGGCTTCGTGGCCCTGATCAAAGCACGAGAAGTAGACCCACAGCCCGGCCATGGCAGCATCGGGAGCATTTGCGCGCGAAAACAACTCGGATGCTTTCTGT
The DNA here is from genome assembly GCA_963818935.1 of uncultured Acidobacteriaceae bacterium. Taxonomy (GTDB): domain Bacteria; phylum Acidobacteriota; class Terriglobia; order Terriglobales; family Acidobacteriaceae; genus Sulfotelmatobacter. The sequence continues at coordinate 48,131 of CAWFUK010000084.1, read as the reverse complement.
TGTGCCAAAAGTGCCGTCGCCCCCTCCGGCGAACACCGGCCGGATACCAATGGAATCAGACGGTTTCCGTCCTGGTCGAGAGCCAGAATCTGCGCCACGCGGCTCCCGTACGCCTTGGAATCGAATGGCAATTCCCATTCTCCCAAAAACTCGCGCGGGACCAAAGTCTATTTCCAAACCAAAGTCTATTCCAGAACCACCAGAGTCTGCCCGGCGATGACCGTATCGCCATCCCGGACGCGGACTTCGAGCACCTGCGCCGGACGCGGCGCTTTCATTTCGTTCTGCATCTTCATTGCTTCGACCACCACGAGCCCCGAGCCGGTTTCCACGGCATCGCCTTGCTTCACCAGCACGCGGATCACTTTGCCCGGCATAGGCGCAAGGATGTCCTGGCGTCCGCTTCCTCGCGCCGATTTTGCGCTTTTGGCGGCGTCGCGCGGATCGCGAACTTGGACGCGAAAGCGGCGGCCTTCCAGTTGAGCCAACTCGCCCAGACGAACTTCGAAGCTGCGGCCGTCGATGAGGACGGAATAGACGCCGGGCTCTACTTCCCGGGCGTTCGCCAGTTGCTCTTTATCGATCTCGATCGAGCGGCCATCGACCACGATTTGCCACTTCATCGGAGTAAGTGGCTTCTCCCGTCGGCCCGCCAGTTGCTCACTTCCGCTTCGCTGCTATGGGTTTGTTGGTTGCCATTACGCGATGCGACCGCGGCTGCGGCCAGAGCGACCGCGAGTTCCGCTTCTGATGTGGGACCTCCGGGCGGGGGCCTGCGGGTCAGAAACTCGGCGACGAACCCGGTGTGAAGCGCCGCCCGCTGAAACTCCGGATCGCGCAGGATCTCGCGAAAAAACGGTACGTTCGTTTCTACGCCGAGGATGGCGTATTCCGACAGTGCGCGATCGAGCCGGCGAATCACGTAGTCGCGGCCGGACGCCCAGGCTGCAAGTTTCGCAAGCAGGGGGTCGTATTCGAGCGGCACGGTCCAGCCGGGATAAACGCCGGAATCAAGGCGGACACCTGGACCGGAAGGCTCGCGGAGCTGCGTAATTTTGCCTGGCGAGGGAAAAAACTGATTCTCTGGATCCTCGGCGCAGACTCGGCACTCCATCGCCCATCCGTTCCATTGAACATCATCCTGTTCGAAGGGCAGCGACTCGCCGGCAGCGATTCTTAACTGGAGATGTACTAAATCGAGGCCAGTGACGAGTTCGGTGACAGGATGTTCCACTTGCAAGCGTGTGTTCACTTCCAGGAAATAGAAGCTGCCGTGTTGGTCCGCGAGAAATTCCACCGTGCCGAGATTGTAGTATCCGGCGGCGCGCGCGATTCTGAGCGCGGCTTCTCCCATTTCGGCGCGCATCTCGGGCTTTCGCGCGACCAGCGGAGAAGGGCACTCCTCGATGATTTTTTGATGCCTGCGCTGGATCGAGCACTCCCGCTCGCCTAAGTGGATGAGGTTGCCCAAGCGGTCACCCGCGATCTGGATTTCGATGTGACGCGGATGATCGATCAGCTTCTCGATGTAAACTTCGCCGTTATGGAATGCGCGTTCCGCCTCGCTGGAAGCGTCGCGAATGGCGGATTCCAGCTCGCTCTCCGCGTCCACCCGCCGCATGCCTTTGCCTCCGCCGCCGGCCGACGCCTTGAGCAGTACCGGATAGCCGATCTCACGCGCCAGCTTGCGGGCCTGATCCGGATTGGTCGCCGGGTCTTCGCTGCCGGGGACCACGGGAACGAAAACCTTTTTAGCCAGCGCACGAGCGGCGGTCTTCGATCCCAGCCGGCGGATGGTTTCCGCGGAAGGGCCGATGAAAACGAGTCCGGCAGCTTCGCAGGCGGCGGCGAACGTCGCATTTTCGCTTAGGAATCCATAGCCGGGATGAATCGCATCGGCGCCGTGTTTGCGTGCGGCCGCGAGAACATGGTCGATGTTGAGGTAACTCTCGGCGGATGGCGCGGGTCCGATGTGCTCCGCTTCGTCGGCTAGACGGACATGCAGGGCTCCGCGGTCGGCGTCAGAAAACACGGCGACGCTGGCGATTTCCATTTCACGCAGCGCGCGAACTAGGCGCACGGCGATCTCGCCGCGATTGGCGATGAGTACTTTCCGGAACATGCAGGCCGATTGTAGCAAGGGTATTGACGGCTGCTACTATCATTGATATCATTGATAGTCATGAAAACGATAAGCGCGGCTGATTTGGTTTGGATTGCAACCGCTTCACTGAGTCGCGAATTCCCCGATCGAACGGGTTTCTCGCCCGATGAGATTCGCCGGCGGGTCAGTGAGTTGGAGCCCAGCATGGTATTCGCGCCCAGCACGATACCAACGCACATTGGTCGGCACTGCGTCGCCAATAAGAAGCCCGACCCAGGCCGGCATCGCAAATTGTACGCACTGGCGGATGGGACCTATCGTCTGTTTCGGGAGGGTGACTCCTGCGATCCTGGGAGGCGAAGTGGGAAGGTTGAGCCCGATCCGAGTTCTATTCCCGAAAAATACCGGCCGCTCGTCGTCTGGTACAGACAGGCTCAACCGGCTGCTGTGCCGAAAGTAGACCCGCTTCTGGCGTTGAGAGGTCTTGGAAAAGAGCTATGGCGTGAGCTTGGCGGAGGCGAGAAGTTCATCCGGGAACTGCGGGCGAACTGGTACGGGCCCGGCGGCAGGCAAGATCTGGCCAAGGCACAACCACCCGGAAAGAAACGGGCCGGATGAGCCTGGTTTTTTGGGACACGATGATTTTCGTGTACTGGATTGAGCAGCACCCGCGATTGGGCAAGCGCGTGGACGAAATCCGCGAGCGCATGTGGTCGCGGCAGGACCAACTGGCTACCAGCACGTTGACGATCGGAGAGTTGTTGGCTGGTCCGCATGCGCGCGGCGATGCCGAACTCGCGCGCCAGTACCGTGAACTGTTGTCCCGGCCGCTGGTGCAGCTGATTTCTTTCACCGAAGAAACCGCCGAGCACTTCGCGAAAATTCGCGTTGACCGGACGATCGACGCGCCGGACGCAATTCAACTCGCATGCGCGGCACAAGCCGGTGTCGACCTGTTCCTGACGAACGACCGCCGATTGGCTCGCAAGAACATCCCTGGAATTCAGTTCATCGCGGACCTGAGCTTCGACTACCTATGAGCGGCTGGCCCGATCTGATACCCTCATGGATGCGATGGCGGTCTCGGGCATCAAGGACTCGCTGAAACAGCAAGGCGTGCGGCTCACGCGGCAACGTCAGATTCTGCTGGATCTCATCGATTCCTCCGGCCAGCATCTGGACGCCGAGCGACTCTACCAGCTCGGACGCGAAAAAGATCCGAAGTTGAACCGCGTCACCGTCTACCGGACGCTGAAGCTCCTCAAGGCCGGAGGCCTCGTGGACGAGCTGGATCTGATGCATCAGTCCGGTGAGCAACATTATTACGAAACGCGGCTCAAGCAGGAGCATGCCCACGTGATTTGTCTGCGTTGCGGCAAGGTGGAAGAGTTTTTCGGCGATCCGCTGAAGCGCATGCGCGAGCAGATCGAGAGCCACTTTGGTTTCGAGATTATTTTGGCGAGAACCGAAGTCGGGGGATATTGCGCGCACTGCCAGGTGCTGCGAGCCAAGGAAATGACGGCGGCCGCGAACGAGTCGCGAGTACCGAGGGAGCGGAACGCGCGGCACCGCCGGAGCCGCTGATGTCCTCGGCCGGTTCCCCGGACGCGGGTGGCGAATCGGGCGGCGAGGCAAAACCCTCACGCGTACCGGCCATCGAGGTTACGAATCCCTCCGGCAACCGCACCCGTATTGCAGTGTCGCCCCTACCATTTCAAATCGGGCGGCACGGCGGCAATCATCTGGTTTTGCGCGACAACCGCATTTCACGAACCCATGCGCGCATCGTCGCGGAGAATGGCGACTATTTCCTGGAAGATCTTGAGAGCCGCCAGGGGATTTACGTCAACGGGCAGCGGGTCCGTCGTCAGAAGCTGAACGAGTCCGACCGGATTGACTTTGGTCTGCCGGATTCCTACCGGCTGGTGTTCAGCGCCGATGCCGGCGATATCCAGCGCTTCCTGCACCACATTTCGCCGCAAGCGGCACACGGCAGCAATCTTTCGAAGCTCCGATCCCTGGTTGAAGTAGCGCGCGCGCTGCAAAGCTCGCTCTCGCATAACGACGTATTGGCGGCGGTGGTGGACGCGGCACTGGCGGTCACGGGCGCGGAACGCGGTTTTCTGCTGATCAAGCGCGATGATGAGCTGGATGTCAAAATCGCGCGCGACCGGCACGGAGCCGCGCTTTCCAGCTCCGATCTTCAAGTTCCACGCTCCATCATCCTGCGCGCGTTGTATTCGCGCCGCGAGCTGCTTTCGATGACCTTCGATCCTTCCGGACAGGCCGGCGTGCGGCCCGAAACTTCCGTAGCCGATCTGGATCTGCGCAGCGTGGTTTGCGTCCCGCTGGTTCGCGTGCGTCTGGCTTCCACCGAGGACACGATCGCTGCTTCGGTGCACGATTCGGTGGGCCTGCTGTACATGGATTCGCGGGTTTCGGCCGCCGACTTATCGCTGGGAAATCGCGAGATCCTGCAAACGTTGGCGCTCGAAGCTTCCACCATTCTCGAAAATGCCCGGTTGCTCGCGGAGGAGCGTGAAAAGCAGCGCCTGGAGGAAGAGCTGAACATCGCGCGAGCCATCCAGCGCGACTTATTACCGAACTTGCTTCCCTGCGACGGATGGTTTCGCGCCGCAGGTTCGAGCATCGCGTCGCGTCAAGTGGGCGGAGATTATTTCGATGTGCGCCCGGTGGGTCCGGACGCCTACGCCTGCACGATCGCCGATGTGTCCGGCAAAGGAATGAGCGCGGCTCTCCTGGCGGCGTTGTTACAGGGTGCGTTCTCGATCACGTCCGAAGATCCGGCGCAGGTGGATGCATTGATGGCACGCGTGAATCGTTTTCTGAACGAGCGCGCGCAAGGTGAAAAGTACGCGACCGTTTTTTACTGCACCATCCATCGGGACGGCCAGCTTCGTTGGGCCAACGCCGGCCATCCCAAGCCCATGCTGGTGCGAGCCGGTGGAGAATTGATCGCGCTCGACAGCACTGGCCTTCCGCTCGGCATGCTGGATGTTGCGGCGTATGAGACTAAGACGATGCAGCTCGAGCCCGGTGACAAGGTCGTATTGTACAGCGATGGTTTGTCGGAGGCGGAAAACAGCGACGGGGATTTCTTCGACCGCGCGGCCTTCCGCGAGGTGTTGCTACGCCACACCGCGGCAAGTTCCATCGAGTTACACGACCGGTTGGTGGAAGCGGTGAACGACTTTACGGAAGACGCCGAGCCGAGCGACGACATTACCACGCTGGTGCTCGAGTACCGGCCCTAACTGGCGCGTTTTCGCGGCGTGATCCGCGACGGCGGTATATAATTGAGTAACGGGAACGAAATAATTGAATCCAACTTCTGCCACGGCGCGTATCTGATTATTAGGTAACTTACATGAGCACAGCTACAGTTCAACCGATCGAGACGGTTGCCGCGCCGGTGGGCGCAGAGGGTCACTACAAAGTATTCAATCGCATCATCGATTGGATCACGAACGATCGTCTGCAGTTGATGAACATCACCGAGCGCATCAACGAAATCGTCCGCAAGAGCGGAATTCGCGACGGAATCGTGCACTTGCAATCCCTGCACACGACGTCGGCGGTATTTCTGAACGAATGGCAGGACGCGCTGCTGCACGACGTGAAGACTTCCTGGAGCAAATGGTCGATCGTAATCAGTATTACCGGCACAACGATCCGCTGCACTCCGATTGCGAGCGCAGCAACGCCGATTCGCATCTGCGCGGCATGCTGATGGGTCAGACGCTATGCTTGCAGGTCCGCAACGCGACAGTGTTGCTGGGGACCTGGCAGAGCATCATTTTTGCGGAATTCGACGGGCCGCGCAGCCGGTCGCTTGCGGTGCAGGTCTCCGGCGTCTAGAGATCGTGACGCGCTTCTTCACGTTGCGGCAGGCCGAACAGTTGCTTCCCGAAGTGGAGAGTGCCATCCGCCAGGCGCTGGCCGCCAAGTCGGAATATCAGGCGGCGGAGTCCGCCAATCAGCAATTTCAACGCCGCGTTATGCTCGAAGGCGGCATGCGGGTAGACCACGGCAAGCTGCTCGAACGGAAACATCGCCGCGAAATGAGCGCTCAGCAGCTCAAACAGGCGGTCGAAAAAATTCACGAGTACGGCTGCCTGGTAAAAGATCTGGATATCGGCTTAATCGATTTCCCGACGCTGTTCAACGGCGAGGAAGTCTATCTGTGCTGGAAGCTCGGCGAGCCGGCCATCCAGTTTTGGCACGGCGTGCAAGAAGGATTTCGGCGGGCGCAAAGCGATCGATCAGGAGTTTCTCGATCATCATCAAGGCGACCTGCCGAACTGAATATGCGAGAATTGAGAACAGTACCGGTCTTCGAGCGGGTCGATCTCTCGAAATCACAAGCATGCTGCTGAGCCGAGAATTCATTACGTACTTGTCCAGGCAGCTCGTTAGCGCGGCTGACGCCGCAGATCATTGAAACCAGCGATCCGAACGCCGCCGCGGAGATGATCGGGCAACGTCATTCGAGGATGAGCTTGCAGGTGGAAGATCGTCTGAATGACGAGGTGCGGGAACTGCTCAGCCAGTACAGCGAGTACATGCGGCGCGAAGGCGTCAGCTATCAGGAGATGTTCCGCCGCATCAAGAACACGCTGATCTCGCAGCGCAAGGTGATCCGCGCTTCGGGACGCGATACGGGCGACAACATGAAGCTGTCGCGCGACAAAATCAACGACATTTCGCACAAGCTGGTGGCCGCGTTCCGCAAGGGCCGCGAGTTTCGCGTGAAGAAAGATCCCAACGACGTGCGGCTGGAGATCGTGAAATCGATGACGGAGCTGCTGGCGGTGGAGGAGAAGGTGGATCGCGCGGCGCGCACCAAGATCCGATCGCAGAAGAAAGAGATCCCGGAGGGCACCGAGGAGTGGGATCTTCTGCATCGGCGGTATTACGCCGAGGAGCTGAAGAAGTTCGGCATCGATCTGAGCCGCTAGTTTCAGTGCTCCCCTTGTAGCCGACGGCTCGCTAGTTCGAACCAGTCACGATTTCGGGTAACGAACGTCAGGCAGTCGCGGCCGTCGGCGATGTACGATTCCGGCCGCAGTTTTTCGATTTGCGCCCAGAAGAGTTCCCGCAAGGGCTCATACAGTGGATGCCCGTCATCGATTCGGAACGGGTAATTGACGAAAACGATTGGCTGGTCAGGCTTCCGCGTGCTAGTTCCCAAGAACGGATGGTTCAGGGAAACTTCCCCGAGGTCGATGGGAGTTTCAAAAATCCACCATTCGTCGTAGCCGGGGCTGTCGGGGCCGTCGCGTTGATAAAACAGTTCGTCGATGGTCTGTATTGCTTGGCTATAGGCGACTCCGCCCCGGCATTCCCAACCGACTTGCTGTTGCTGCTCCGTCAACCGAGGCACACCGCTGTCGATCGAAGTTATGGCGACGTATCGTCCAAGTAGGATTTCCGGACAGCGATTGACAACCGTTCCCATATAGGTGTCATTGGCACATGTGAGCCATCGATATGCACCCCATTCGCCCGTATGAAAATCTGTCGATTCGCCGCCGGTCATCAATCGCTAGAGTAACTGTTGCCCGTGGTCAATATGTCAACATAGAAGTAAGTCTTGCCCCATGGAATTTGAATTCACCACCGAACAGATTCAGCTTCGCAAGACGGTACGCGAATTCGCGGAAGCGGAAATCGCCCCGCACGTCCTCGAGTGGGATGAAGATCAGATCTTTCCGCTCGAAACCATCAAACATGCCGGCAAGCTGGGCTTCATGGGCGCGCTTTTTCCGGAAGACCTCGGCGGCGCGGGCCTCGGCTACATCGATTACTCCATCATCATCGAGGAACTCGCGCGCGTCGATCCCTCCGTCGGCCTCATCGTCGCCGCCCACACTTCGCTCTGCACCAATCATATCTTTCTGGCCGCCAACGATGAGCAGCGCCGCCGGTACATCCCGAAGCTCGGCATCGGCCGAATGGATCGGCTGCTGGTCCCTGACCGAACCGGAAGCCGGCTCCGACGCGGGCGGAACGCGCACCAAAGCCGTAAAAGATGGCGCCTGCTGGGTGCTGAACGGCGGCAAAACGTTCACCACCAACGCGCAGTATGCCGACGTATGCGTCGCCATGGCAGTAACGGATCGCGCCGCGTCGCATCACGGCATCTCGGCCTTCATCCTCGAAAAGGGCGTTCCGGGATACAAAGTAGGCAAGAAGGAAAACAAGCTCGGAATGCGCGCCAGCGCCACCGGCGAAGTGCTGTTCACCGATTGCCGGCTGCCGGAGTCGCAGCTGCTCGGCAAGCTGGGCGAAGGATTCGTCGATAGCCTCCGGATTCTCGACGGCGGGCGCATCTCCATCGCGGCGCTGTCCGTCGGCACCGCGCAGGGTGCTTACGAAGCCGCGCTCAGATATTCAAAACAGCGCAAACAGTTCGGCCGGCCGATTTCCGAATTTCAGGCGATTCAGAACAAGCTGGCCGACATGGCCACCGAGATCGACGCCGCGCGCCTGCTCACCTATCGGGCCGGATGGATGAAGGATCGCGGCGAGCGCGTCACCAAGGAATCCGCCATGGCGAAACTGTTCGCGTCCGAGATCGCGGTGCGCGTCGCGAACGAAGCCGTGCCAGATCCACGGCGGCTACGGCTTCATCAAGGATTATCCGGTCGAAAAGTTTTATCGCGACGTGAAGCTCTGCACCATCGGCGAAGGCACCAGCGAGATCCAGCGTCTGGTCATCGCGCGGCAACTCCTGAAGAGCTCCATGATCCGGTCTTCACCGGCGCGGTGACATCCACGGTCGAGCAGATCCTGGCCGGCGATGCGCGTGCTCTTGCGCGCGCGGCTACCGCCATCGAGAATCGCAAGCCCGAAGCGCGCGGATTACTCAAGGAACTTTTTCCGCATACCGGCCGTGCGATCGTGATCGGCATCACCGGCGCGCCCGGCGCGGGCAAGAGCACGCTGGTCGATCAGTTGATTCGAGAGCTGCGGCGCGAAGCAGAAGCAAGTCGGCGTCATTGCCGTGGATCCCACTAGCCCTTACACCGGCGGCGCGATCCTCGGGCGATCGTATTCGCATGCTGAGCCATCACGCCGATCCTGGCGTCTTCATTCGTTCCATGGCAACGCGCGGCTGGCTGGGCGGACTCGCCGCCGCCACAACGGACTTGACGCTGCTACTTGACGCGGCGGGAAAAGACGTCGTGCTGGTCGAAACAGTGGGCGTCGGGCAGGACGAAGTGGACATCGCGCGGCTCGCCGATGTCACCGTGGTTGTGCTGGTCCCCGGCATGGGCGACGACGTGCAAGCGATCAAGGCCGGCATCATGGAGATCGCCGATGTCTTCGTGATCAACAAATCCGATCAATCCGGCGCCGACCGCTTGCAGCGCGAGATCAAAGCGATGCAGAGTCTTTCCACTCGCGGTGACGGCTGGGTGCCTCCCGTCGTGCGACACCGTCGCAACCGAGGGACAGGGAATCGCTCGAGGCGCTGGCCGCGGTACGATCGTTTCTGGACTTCTGCGCGCGGCTAAGCATCGCTGCGGTCGCGAACTGGAATCTGCGGCTGCGCGAAATGCTGCGCGACCGGTTGCTCGAACGCTTTACGGATTGGATTTCGAACAGGCTGCCGAGACATCGCCGCGCGCCGCTCGGATCCCTATACGATCATCGATGGCTGGCTCAAACGAATTCTCGATTGATCATCTGGGTATCGCGGTACGCTCGCTCGACGCCGCGCTCGAATTCTACGAAAAGCAACTTGGCTTTTCGGTCGGCCTGCGCGAAACGGTGGAACAGGAAAACGTCAACGTCGCGATGCTGCCCGCCGGCGGGCCGCGCATCGAACTGCTCGAGGCGACGGAGCCACGATTCGGTGATCGCGAAGTTCATCGAGAAGCGCGGCGAGGGTCTGCATCACGTCGCGGTCAAGGTTCCCGATCTTGCGGCTACGGTAGAGCGCCTGAAATCGAGCGGCGCGCGGTTGCTGAACGATCCACGGCCGGGAGCAGGCGGCCATCTCTACGTCTTCGTGCATCCGTCGTCCACTGGCGGTGTCTTGCTGGAGTTGATCCAAGCCTGAGTTCCTTTTTTCATGAAACCAACCATCGGCATCATCGGCGGCAGTGGATTGTATTCCATGCCGGGATTTGAGGCGCAGGAGGAGGTGTTGCTCGACAGCCCGTGGGGCCGTCCGTCGGACGAGTACATCGTCGGGCGTCTGGCGGGGAAAGAGGTCGCGTTTCTGAGCCGTCACGGCCGTGGGCATCGCATTTCGCCGTCGGAGCTGAATTTCCGCGCGAACATTTACGGATTCAAATCGCTCGGAGTGGAACGGATCATTTCGCTGAGCGCCGTGGGATCGCTCAAGGAAGAACACGCGCCGCTCAAGTTCGTGATCCCGGATCAATTTTTCGATCGTACACGCGGCCGGGTATCCACGTTTTTCGGGGAAGGCCTGGTGGCGCACATCAGCTTCGCGCATCCGATTTGCCCGCAGTTGTCGCAAGTGGTCGCCAACGCTTGCGCGACCAGCGGAGTGGACGCCGCGCGAGGCGGCACGTATCTCTGCATGGAAGGGCCCGCGTTTTCGACGCTCGCCGAGTCGAATGTCTACCGCAGTTGGGGCATGGATGTGATCGGCATGACCAACTTGCAGGAAGCGAAGCTCGCGCGCGAGGCCGAGATTTGCTACGTCACGGTGGCTATGGTCACCGACTACGACTGCTGGCACGAAGAACACGATGCCGTTACGGTGACCGATATCCTTGCAAACCTGAATCGTAACGCGCAAAATGCGTGCAACGTGGTCGCGGCCAGCGTCGCGAGCATGCCGGCCGAGCGGGAGTGCAAATGCGGGTCGGCGCTGGCGCACGCATTGATTACAGATCCTGCCACGGTGCCGGTCACCACGCGCAAGAAGCTGGAGCTGCTGGTTGGAAAGTATCTCGGCTGATCAGCTCGCGCTGGAATTGCTCGATTGCTGTTTGGAAGGCCGCGCCTGGCGCGACCAGTTGCTGGAAGGACTGCTCGACGCCGACGGCAGCCGCGCGTTGTTTCGCGTGGTGGTGGAGCGGCTGGGAGATCTGTTCGAGCCGAGGCTGTGCAGCGTGTACGCCGAGCTGTTCTCCCAAGTCATCGCGCGGCGGATACACCAGCTTCACGCCGAGCACGTAGCGGCTCGCTACCAGCGAGTTCGCCGGCCGCGCAGGCTCGATCGCGATCCGGCATCGATCAGGGACGTGTTCGTTCTTTCCCGTGTCACGCTGGGCGCTGACGTCGCGATCACAAGCGTGCTGCTCGATGCGGCCAAGCGATGCTTGCCCGGCGCACGCATCTGGTTCGCGGGACCGTCGAAAAACTGGGAGCTGTTCCAGGCCGATCCTCGGCTCAGCCATCTTCCGATTGCCTACCGCCGCGGCGGAAGTCTGGACGATCGCTTGTCGATCTGGCAAGAGCTGCGCGATGCCGTCACGCAACCGGCCAGCATCGTCATCGATCCCGACTCGCGGCTCACGCAGCTTGGTCTGCTGCCGATTTGCGCGGAAGGCGATTACTATTTCTTCGAGAGCCGGTCATACGGTGGAGCGAGCGCCGACCCGCTCCCGATCCTCGCCGCTCGATGGGCGACTGAAACGTTCGGCGTCGCCGATTCCCGGCATTACATCTCCACCGGGGTGGAGGCAGCGCCCTTCGCGACCACGGTGAGTTTCGGCGTGGGTGAAAATCCTGCCAAGCGCGTTCCCGATCCGTTCGAGGAAGAAGTTCTGAAACATCTCCCGCGGCCAGTTTTGATCGATAAGGGCGCCGGGGGCGAGGAAGCCGAACGCGTGGAACGAGCCGTGGCCCGCGCCGGTCTCGGTGTTTCGGTGTGGGATGGTTCGTTCGCCGGATTTGCGGAGCACATCGCGCGCAGCCGGTTATTCGTCGGCTATGACTCGGCGGGCGGTCATGTCGCCTCGGCGTGCGACGTTCCCCAGATCAGCGTCTGCCGAGGCTTCGCGTCCGAACGCATGTTCCAGCGCTGGTGTCCGCCGGGTGCGCATATTGTTCGTGCAGACGATGAACCCGTCGCACAGGCACTCGTGCGCGCCGTGTTGACACTCGTGTCGAGACTAGGATTTACTGCTTCTTGACCTTGCCGTCTTCCGCCGGTTTCTCGTTGGTCTGATCTTCGGGCAGAGCGTCCGGCGTATCGAACTTGATGGTACTTCCGGTTTCGAACTTGTTATACAGGCGAAACTCGATTTCGTTCTTGGTGGCCTCGCGGCCCGCGCGCGAGGTCAGCAGGGCTTTCAGCGGCAGCATGTACGTGCCGTCGGCGATCTTGGCGAAATTGTAATCCAGCGTGACGTGCAAATCCTGAATTGGAAAATCCGGCGGAATCCCGTAAGGATTCAGCGTGATCTTGGTCACCATCTTCGAGTCTTTATCCACGAAAATCTGGCCGCGATAGGCCGGATCGATGGATTGCTTTGTGTCCACTTGCTCGACATGGTATCTGGAGTTGGCCTGTGCGATATCGTAGGAAAAAACGTAAGTCCGGCGGCCGCGGAGCGTAGCCCAATGGTCCCAGCCAAAAGTCGCCTGACTTTCGGGTTCGAAGATTTCCTTCATCATCGTGCCGAACTCGCCCTCGGAAACCGTTCCGCCAAGTTGTTCCATCTTCACGTTAGTCACTGGCTGGCTGTTTTTGAGAATCACTTGGTAGTCTTCGCGCACGCCATCGTACGTGAGTTTGGAAGTAATCGTGTCGGTGGGATGCCAGGACGTTCCTTTGCCCGACATGTCAACCGCGCGGCGCGTCACCTGCACACAAATGAAATTCGGCAGGCTCTTGCTGTAGTTGGCAACGTATTCGCGCACCTCGTCGAGCACGCTGTGCTGTTCATCCAACGTGGGGTCCGGCGGCGGGACATATTGAACTTTGGGTGGTGGCGGCGCGGGTGCCGGGAGCGTTGCGGTTGCGTCCACCATGGTGCGCAGTGCCGCCACTGTTTTTGGGCCCAAGCCTTTCTTCTGGAGATCTTCAACGGTGGCGTCGTCTAGCTTTTCGGAAAGCTTCACCTGCTTCAGAAACGCAGCCACCTGAATGTCCGATTCCTTCATCTTCACCGACGACTCGAGAAACTCCCTGAGCTTGGCGATGGTGAGAGTGAACTCAGCGGCGCAGCAAAGCCAGGCAGCTGAAACCAGAACCAACAAGTACCGCATACTTTTATTGTGCATCAGAACTCTCAGGACTTCAGGATTTCGGCTAGCGCGGACCGCAAATCAGGATATTGGAATTGAAAGCCGGCTGTTTTCATGGCCTTCGGAAGTGCGCGCTGACTATCGAGAATGACGCTGGACATTTCGCCAAAGAGCAGCTTGAGAGCGAGCTCGGGAACCGGAAGAAAAGCCGGCCTGTGAACCGCGCGGCCGAGCCGCGCGCGAAATCGCGATTCGTGACGGGGTTCGACGATATAGCGTTGATTGGACCGCGCAGTGCTTCGTGCTCCAGGGCAAAAAAGATCATTCCCACGGCGTCCTCAATGTGAATCCACGACATCCACTGGTTGCCGGAGCCCATTCGTCCTCCAAAGCCCATTCGGAACGGCGGAAGCATCTTGACCAGCGCCCCACCGTTTCCGAGAACAGCACCAAAGCGCAAGCAGACGACGCGAACGCCGGCCGCCTCAGCCGATCGTGCGGCGGCTTCCCAGTCGCGGACCACATCTGACAGAAAACCCGGTCCGCGGCTCGAAGTTTCGGTGAGGACCTCGTCTCCCCGCGAGCCGTAGTAACTGATTCCGGAGGCGCAGATCAAGACAGGGGGACGTTCGGGAAGATTGCCAAGCGCGTTTACAAGAAGCTTAGTCCCCTCCACGCGGCTGTCGCGGATGCGAGCTTTGGCCTGCGCGGTCCAACGCTGCGCGACGGGTTCGCCCGCCAGATGGATCACAGCGCCTGCGCCAACCAGGCTCTCGGCCGGCGGTTCGGTTCGCGCGTCCCACTCTGAGAACGCGGCCTGCGCAGGAAGCTCCGCCGGGCGCTTTCGTCCCAGCGCGTGCACTTCGTGGCCGCGATCGAGCAGCTTCCTAATTAGGTGGCTGCCCAGAAACCCCGTAGCTCCAGTCAACGTTATCGTCATCGCGCCTCTTCGATGCGGCGAATGTAGGCGTCCACATCCGTCTTGCGCCGCATGCCCTCATACGACATATAGCGAACCGTGCCGAAAATGGGGCGCTCAGGCCAAGGCCGGTCGTGCAGGCCGAAGCACCACAAGATGTTCGCGTACCCGCTGGGATCGCGGCCGTCCAGCGCGTAACGGTCGTTCAGGTAAATCATCGTTGCCAACGCTTCGCTCGGCGAGTGGGACCACTCGATGATTTTCTTCCCCAATACATGCGATAGTAGCCGTGAATCTTGCCGAAGAGCAGCAGCTCGGTTTGCGCGGCGTTCCACAGCGGGTCGTGCGTACGGGCGCGTTCGAACTCGTCTCGAGTGTACATGGGGTCGCGCCGGTCGCGGGCGTGCCCTTCGAGGGTTTTACGCGCCCATTCGGGAAGGCTTTCGAGCGACTCTACGTCGGCGAAGCGCGCGAAGTTGAATGCTAGCTCGCGCCGCACGATCAATTCTTCCAGAAAATCGTCCGCCATCAACTTGTGCTTGGCCGCGTAGTCGCGTGCCGCCAGAGCGATCTTGAGCGATGAGATCTGCCCGAAGTGCAAATAGGGGCTGCTCGGACGTCGCGCGCGAGGAAGGCTCGTTGCGTTCGTTTGAATAGCGCCGTAGCTTGCTGCGTAAAAACTTCGTGAGGCGCTTGCCGGCCTCTTGCGCGCCACCCCGGAACAAAGGCGAGGATCGCACACTGCGATCGATCTCGCAGCATGACACCAGTTGCGCGATGTTCGATTCTGTTACCACCGTGTGGAACTCCGGAATGGCCAGCGGATATTTGCATAAAAGCTCAGTTTTGAGCTTCGAGTTAACTAAAAACCAAAAGCTGCCGGCTAAAAACCGGCAGCTAAAAACTCTGCTGAGCATCCGGCCGGTTCTATGGTTACTTTCAATATGCGATTTGATAACAACGCTTGAATTCCGGAGGAATGATTATGCGAATGCTTTTGGAAGTTAAGCTGCCTAACGATGAGTTCAACAAGGCGGTCAGGGACGGCACCGTGGGCCAAAAGATGCGCCGCATCCTGGATGATGCCAAACCGGAGGCCGTTTATTTCACCGAGCAAAATGGGAAGCGGGGAGCTATACTGGTCATCAATCTGACTGACCCATCCCTAATTCCGGCATTTGCCGAGCCCTGGTTTCTCACTTTCAATGCCAAGGTAAAATTCAAGGTCGCTATGACGCCGGAGGATCTCCAGAAGGCTGGCCTGGAGGAACTTGGGAAGAAATATTCATAGCGTAAGCGGGGCGTGCAAGAAATTAAGATTTTGAGATAAAAGATTTTGAGGTAAAAGATTTCGAGATAAAAGATTTTGAGATAAAAGATTTCCAGATAAGATATTTTGAGATAGAAGATGTTGAGATAGAAGATGTTGAGATAAAAGTTTGCGAGATAAAAGTTTGCGAGATATTGCCGATTTTCGAACGAGTCAAGTTTGCAGCGCTTCGGTGAGCATATGATTCGGAAAAGGCCTTCGTGAAGGAGGATGCCAACTGTGAACGAACTCTCGTTTCAGCACTATCTCCTCGGTCTCATCGCCGTCGCCAACAACATCCCGGCGATCCCTTTTTTTCTTCAACTGTGCGAGGGGCTGAGCCCGAAAGAACAACATAAGCTCACCGCCATCGCCACAATAACCTCTTTTATTACCATGATCACCGCCATGATCGCCGGCATGTCCATCCTGGGCTTTTTCGACATCAGCATCAGCGCGTTCCGGATCGCCGGTGGACTCCTCCTTCTCAACACCGGCTTGAGCATGATGAATTCGGTCCGGCAAGTGGTCGTGCAAGGCGAGGAAAACTCCTTCTCGAAGATGATTTCCCTTGCGGTGATCCCGATCTCGATCCCGCTCACCACCGGGGCCGGAACCATGTCGACGGTCATTCTCTTCACCCAGCAGATTCACCACTCCGATAGGCTGATGATCAAGCTCCTCGGCGCCATCGTCTGCATGACGCTCATCATCTATTTTTCGTTCCGCTACTCGACAGATATAATAAAGATCCTGGGGCACACGGGCATGGACGTCCTCGCCAAGATCTTCGGCCTCATAACCCTGGCGCTCGGCATCCAGTTCATCATCACCGGCATCCAGGGGGCCTTCCCGAAACTCATGTGACTTCCCGGGCATCTTTGGCTGAAATGGATCCGGCGGCCTTACACTGTGTCTGGCCCTGTCTATTTCCAATGACTTTCAAACTGTAACAACGTTTCAGGGAATCATGGCAACGGGCCTT
This sequence comes from uncultured Acidobacteriaceae bacterium, assembly GCA_963818935.1. GTDB lineage: Bacteria > Acidobacteriota > Terriglobia > Terriglobales > Acidobacteriaceae > Sulfotelmatobacter. The sequence continues at coordinate 31,615 of CAWFUK010000084.1, read as the reverse complement.
ACCCAGCCCGCACTTGCTGCTTTAATCTTAATTGGAAAGCATGCCACTTTGAATCCATAGGGCGGGAGCTTGTCAATGTTGGCCATTTTTTCCATGTGATAATATTCTTTCTCAATACCGGCGAAATGACCCTCCCAGATAATGGATGCATCCCTGGTCTTGGAGTATTCTTCAGCAATCAGAGGAAGGGGCCGGTCCCAGCTCCAGGCATCGGTTCCCACGATTTTTACGCCCCTGTCCAGCAGCCAAAGAGTAGCCTCCCTGCCCATGCCGCAACCGCGAACAAGGTATTCGGCAGTTCCCCAATAGCCGGCGGCGCCCGAGCAGACCAGCACAATATCCAAAGGCTTCAGCCGATATCCTATTTTTTCAAAAGCCTGCTCCATGTCCCTGGCGGTTACTTTATAACCATGTGGCTTATCGTCGAAACGAATGCTGACTCCATCCGACAGGCACCATTCCAGGGGCGCCTGATCGATAGTGCGGGCCGGTTCCCCGTTGTTCATCGTCGGATGGAAATGCCACGGGGCGTCTAAATGAGTTCCACTGTGGGTCGTGAGCTTAATATACTCTAAAGACCAGCCAAGGCCTTTGGGAAGATCGGCATCGCTGCTTCCTGGAAAGAACCCTTTCATGTGTTGCGCACCTTTGACATGATCCCAGTAGTCAATCTCCGTCGGCATGGAAGGGGGATCAGACGGGGTATTGTGTTCAATGGAGACGCTCAAGTCGATGAATTCCATTCGCTTCACTCCCTGCTCAGAGATCATGGCTCATATCGTATCAACATCCATTATGGCAGCATGACTGATAACCTCCTTGTCATGATTGCAAAATGCAACGCGTCGTCATCAGCCGCCGGTAGGACAGGCAGGAAACGAAACCATACAATTTCCCTGTAGAACATGCAAGTGATGGGTCAGAGGACGGTTTGAACAGTTTCAGGACTCACCACCGGCTTCGAAGGCTATATCTCCTCCGCTCATGCGTGATCGACTTACGAGGGTGACTCTTCAAGTTCTTCGATTGACAGGTATTAGAATGAAGAGGTGAATCCGGCAAAGGAACAGCAGCGTAAATGTCCGACCGTTTCAACATTTCAGATTGAACGGGAACTTAACTTCATTTCATCAAAAAGCGGGATCGTTTAGAAGTTTTCAGCGGTTTTAAGATCAACTTCACCCAGCAATTTGTCCACATCCAGGATTATTTTAATACCACTGGCCGTTTTGGCCATCCCGAGCATACAGTCGCTGTTGAACTTAAGGATGAAGTCGTTCACATCATCGATATCGGCGCCTTGCATATGAAGAACCTCTGAAACCGAATCCACGATCATTCCCATCCAAACAGCTCTTCCGTTCCTTCTGGTTTCAAGTACTATAATGCAGGTGCGATCCGTGTATTCGGACTCCTGAATCCCCAGTTTAGTCCGAAGGTCCACTACGGGAATAATCTTGCCTCGAAGATTTATGACGCCTTTTACGTATGCAAGGGCCTCGGGAATGGGCGTAATAGCCATTGCCACTATGATTTCCTTTACCTTCATTATTGAAATCCCGTACTCTTCTTCCGCCACCGAAAATGTCAGATATTTACCGGTCTTACGCTCGCAATTCAACCGCAGCATCTCCTGCTGCTTCTCTTCCGTGATGTCCATGATAATGCCGGTAACGAATTCAATCTGGCCATTTTCATCGCAGACTATCTGGCTCCACTCCCTGATCCAGAGAACATCACCATTTCTGGCCCGAACCCTGTACTCTCTCATATAGGTCTTATCGCCCTTGATAGCCTGGGCGAAGATTTGCTTTATATGTGCCTTGTCCTCTTCTAGAACCAAATCCGTCCATCTAAAGGTTTTTGAATTAAAGGCCAGCCTACCGTAGCCTACCAGGCCCTCGATCTGGTCTCCCATGAATTCAATGGAACCATCTTTGTAGCCTTTAAAAGCGGCGTTCCGCACTTTGGCTGTTTTCTCTGCCGGCTTTTCCATCGGCTCCAGCCTCCCTCCCTGCGCTATGCCATCGTGATAGTTTCATTTCCTCAAAGGGATTTCGAAATCCCGTACACAGACCATCCCGGCATAGCCGCCTAAATGCCATGGAAAATCTCTCCGTCACTCGTAAATTCCGCCGGAATACACCGGTTATTACCCGGAATGGATTGAGAAGAGCGGGAATGAGTCTTCAAGCAAGGCGATTCATCCGGCTATCCATGTACATATTCGGCAGGGATTGCTGGAATCTTTAATCCTGAATAATTTCTCAACTTGGCCACCGGGGGTCTCATTGCGAACAGAAGAAATATATGTATTCATCAATTCATATCAACGTGAAATAATTACTCAATATTATCACTATGGGTAACTGTTTTACCTAACTTATGCCTGCTAAAATCCCCCTTTACATCAGGCATGTTTATACTAAGAATATCCTATACTGAAATGCCAAACCCTCTGAGAAGCGGGGACGGAAAGCTGCGGGTCTGAAAAGATAGCCGGGTTGCCAGTATATCGTAACCACACGGTTTTTCTGTTCACCTCGAGAATGGGGGGCAGGATGTCAGACCCGGCCAGATCAGTATCAAGCAGTAGAGCGGTTGAGATCTATTCGACCGTGTTGGATTTTGCGCGAAGATCGTCAAAACCGCTGGTTCACCAGAGCAGGGTTGTTGATACGGTGCGGATATCGAAGGAAGCTTTGGACAAAGCGAAACAACTGAAGACGAGGAAACAAATTGATCCGGGCCTTCGCTGCGGCCCTTGCGATGAAGCCGATCCGACGCTGGAGCACGTCAGAAGGGTTTTCCTTGCTGCAATCAAAAAATACCACCCTGACCACTGTTCGAACCTGTCAGATGAAATGCGGGAAATGGCAACCAGGAAAACCGGGCAAATAATTGAAGCTTACAGATCTATTCAAAGAATCGTCTCTTGAATCTTTCACGTGTGCCGAAAGACCGGGCGCCTGACACGGGTATGTTCGCGGCAAAGGCATCTATAGACCGGAATGCTCCTTTCCAAGTATCTTCTGTTTTACGTCAATCAGCCTCAACTCACCGTTTATTCGCTGAATCATCCAGATGTTCTCGGTCTTTCCGGCTATTGATTTCTTTTCGTTCTTAACTGAAAATGACGTTATGAATTTCACGATTCTTATCTCCGGTTCGAAGCCGGTCATCAGAACGTCGCCCTCCAAACGCGTATCTATCTCCGTCCAGTTTCGGAAATAATATTTCAAGTCCTGGATGACCTTATCCCTGCTGACAATACCACGGTCATAGTAGTCCACTTTGTCGGCGTAAAACGGTGCTACGCCAGCCAGGTCTTTCCTCCCGTTCAGGTAAAGGAGTCTGCGTACGAAAGCGCTGATTTCCTCTCTTGTAATCGGATCAGGCTGTCCGGCTTGCAAACTCTGCTTTACCTCCTTGGGAGCGGCTTGCTTCCGAGCCGGTTCGGCAGGGACAATCTCAGATGGGGACGCTTTCTCCGCTGAAAGATTCTGGGCCGGTTTCCCTTGCGCGTCAGCGGGCGGCTTGGCCGCTTCGCGTGCAGGTTTCTCCGGATTGGGCTTCTGTCCCGGAGCAACAATATCCGAGAGCACCAGGTGTTTGTCCTTGCGGAGGTCTCCGGTCGAGGAGTAAGTGATCAGGGCTTTCTTGTTTCGCAACTGGTTGGCCACCCTTTTCAATGTCTCTATTCTTGCTTTATCCATTTGTGTATCGAAATAGAAAATCAGATTGGGCACATAGACGGCGTATTCATCGACATGGATCACCTTAGCCTCAATCTGGCCGGCATATCCGGCCGGCTCCGAACCGGCTGCAAGGCAAAAACCGCCCTGGCAGAGAAATCCCGCCCAGAAAAATATGGCGACAAAGATTGGTTTGACTTTTCCGAGTGACAGCTTGCGTTCCATTCTCACCCTCTACGATTCTCGACACCATTGCGCCGTTGAAAGGGTTCTTGTACAGGGTCGTGTCTATGGACATTCAAGTCGACATCATACATCCCCGAAGCGGCGATGATCAAGACCCCACAGGAAATCTCCGAGGTGAATCCGTCCTGGCGAAGTCCCAAAAATAAATCATCTCCCCATGGCAGCGCCGCCTTGGGATGGCGCTGCCGTCAAGCTTTATGCTTTTGGGCCACCTCTACGACTCTCATGCACGACGGAATCAGCCGAACAACGAACCTGCGTTTCCTCTCGCAACCGGCAGCCGCTCTAACTTGTAAATCATATTTAACAACGATACAATATCAGCCAATCAGGAATTCTTACTAATCAGGATGAGGACTGCATTCGGGCTGGCACTACGCCCGCCCCGGTAACAGAAAAAACCATACTGTTTCCATGCTGTTTCCATATCGAATAATGTATAGTACGCAGCCCCGGGCTTCCTGGTTTTATGGCTTCCGAGCAAGCCGGTCGCACACATGGGACTGAAGTCTGCTTTTCCAAAGAAAGCGAAGGGACGATGAACGAACAAAATTCCAACACCTGCAACAGACTTTCCTACCGTTCACTCTGGAATATCCTGGCCCCTTACTGGTGGAGCGAAGAAAAGTGGGTCGGCCGGGGTCTCCTGGCCTTTATTGTCACACTCAATCTCGGACTGGTTTACGTTACAGTTCTCTTCAACCAGTGGAACCGCCTGTTCTACGATTCGATCCAAAACAAGGATTACGGGGCCTTCAAAACGCAGTTGCTGCGCTTTAGCGTGCTGGCATTCATCTACATTGCCGTATCGGTCTACCGGCTCTATCTCAACCAGATGCTGGAGATGAAGTGGCGGCGATGGCTTACCTCGCGATACCTGGAGCGATGGATGACTCACCAGGTTTATTACCGCATGGAGGTCCAGCGCAACGGGACCGATAACCCCGACCAGCGTATTGCAGAAGATATCCGCCTCTTCACCAACGGAGCGCTGTCTCTCTCCCTGGGATTGCTCAGTTCCGTGGTAACCCTTGCATCCTTTGCCGGCATACTGTGGGTGCTTTCGGGAGATCTCAGCTTTACGCTCCGGGGGCACGACATAATCATCCCGGCATACATGTTCTGGGTTGCCATCACCTACGCCTTTTTTGGCAGCTATCTGACTCACTGGATCGGGAAAGCGCTCATAACTCTCAATGTCAAGCAGCAGCGCTATGAGGCCGACTTCCGTTTCGGTCTCGTGCGGGTTCGGGAAAACGCCGAAGGGATCGCCCTCTACAGGGGCGAGGCATCGGAGCAGGGAAACCTCAACTTGCGCTTCGTGCAAATCCTAAAGAACTGGTGGGGGATCATGAAGTGTCAGAAACGGTTGACCTGGTTTACTGCAAGCTATTCCCAGGTCGCAATCATTTTCCCCATCCTGGTAGCCTCCCCCCGCTTTTTTTCCGGCGCAATTCAACTGGGAGGGCTGATGCAGATTGCTTCGGCTTTTTCCAATGTCCAAACTGCCCTGAGCTGGTTTATCGATAATTACCGGCCGTTCGCAGAATGGAAATCGAGTGTCGATCGTCTGACCAGCTTTCATGAAGCTATCTGTGTGACCGAGCCGAAACAGGACGAACTGGCCGGCTTACAGCTCAATGCAATGGACAGCCCGGAACTTTCGATCGATAACTTGAATCTCGGGCTCCCGGACGGACGTGTTTTGGTCAATAATCTTACCATGACTGTTTCTCCCGGCGAGAGGTTATTAGTCAGGGGACCGTCGGGAGTGGGGAAAAGCACGCTCTTTCGCGCAATTGCAGGCATTTGGCCGTTTGGTTCCGGTACGATCGGCGTCGATCAGAGCGCCAGTAAGCTTTCTCTTCCCCAGAAGCCTTATCTGCCCATCGGGACACTGCGCGATGCGGTCTCTTATCCGGAAAAACCGGGAACTTTTTGTGACTCCGAGATTGAAAAAACTTTGGATCTCTGCCGCCTGGGAGACTTCGTCAGGCGCATGGATGAATCCGCCCATTGGGAACAGGTCATGTCTCCGGGAGAGCAGCAGCGTCTTGCCTTTGCCCGAGCCTTGCTCTACAAACCGGCATGGCTTTATCTCGATGAAGCGACTTCAGCCCTGGACGATGCAACGCAGGACTACCTCTACTCCATGATCGGGAAGCTTCTCCCGAACACATCCATCGTAAGCATCGCCCACCGCGCGGATTTGAAGCATTTTCACAGTAGGATGCTGTCTTTCGATTCGGACGGAAATCATCATCTGACGACATTGGCTTACTCAGACTCATGATGCCCGCAGCGATCGTGGTGGCTGTTCGCAATGACACCGCCGGGGCGATGCTGAGTGTCCTAAATCGACCTGATCGCGATTCAGTCCTGTACGGATCAAGGCACTATCTTGGTCCCGAGGACCGCGAGGAACTTCGCCAGCCAATCGGGATGCGCAGGCCATGCGGGAGCGGTTACAAGCTTCCCGTCCACATGTGCCTGATGGACTGCGATATCGACATACTTGCCACCGGCTCGATTGACTTCGGGCCCCACCGCGGGGTAAGCACTGCAAGACCTGCCTTGGAGCACTCCGGCTGCTGCAAGCAGTTGCGCCGCATGGCAGATAGCGGCAATGGGTTTGTCCGCTTTGGCAAAATCCCGTACGATGCCCAAAACCTTTTCATTGAGCCGAATGTACTCAGGGGCCCTCCCCCCGGGGATGACGAGAGCATCGTATGCATCTACCGTTACGTCATCGAAAGTTGCATTAAGTGTGAAGTTGTGGCCCGGCTTTTCGCTATATGTTTGGTCCCCTTCGAAATCATGCACAGCCGTGCGAACCTGGTCGCCGGATTTCTTGCCGGGACACACCGCGTCCACGGTGTGTCCAACCATCTGCAGCGCCTGGAACGGCACCATAACCTCATAGTCTTCCACAAAGTCACCGACGAGCATCAAAATCTTCTTGGCAGCCATAATGATCTCCTTTCCGGGTCACAATTCGGGTCCGCAAATCAGGATTCTGTTTCCGTTACAGTCGGTATTATAATCCGGAATAGTGCATCAAGTTGTATGCGATGCATACCGACCGCGTTTTAGGGACGGGTTCTGCTCGGAAAAACTTCTTGAACAGCCTCAAACTCTACAAAACCATACGATTTCCCAAACGAACATGCAAGTGATAAGTCAAAGAGACCAATCCGGGTGATTTCAGTTCAGATTTCAATAAAGAAACACCTTTTCTGAATACGGAATCCAAAGCATCCGATTATCGTCATTTCGACAAGCCGGACAGGCCCGCAGGCAGCGTTGTCAAGCCGAGTAGGGGAGGCCGGATTCGAGAGCCATGGCGATTTTTTCCCTTAGTTCGGTCAAATCAAAGCTCTTTACAACATAGAAGTCGGCCGCAATCGTTTTCATGTCTTCTTTGAAGGAATCGTATGCAGTCGAGAGTATAACGGGCAGGTCATAAAAATGGTTTCGGATGTCCAGGAGGATGACCAGACCGTCGTAGTCAATCATCTTTATGTCCAGAACAACCAAATCCGGTTTTTCATCTTCAATTGTCTCAAGAAGCTTGTAACCACCCTCTGCCGTGATAACTTTGTATCCGGCTTCTTTCAGTTCCTCCGAATAGAAAAACCTGATGTGTTCCTGATCGTCGACAACAAGGATCTTCTGCATAACTCAACCCCCTTCTTCTTTAATTAGGGTCTCCGGTCCGTAGGATGATGGCCGCTCTCCAAAAGAACCCCGGGCCGGCCCCATTGGAGGAAAGCGGGCTGGATCTCCGATTGCTCATTCCGAAGATCTCCATTAGAGAGCGCAAACGCCCATCTGCGCTGAAGCGGTAACACGTGAGAGACTGGGGCAACGGTTCTCACAACGCTCCCGCAAATCCCAAATAATGCGTTAATCCCTGAGGGTGACGGCCCATACGGCTCTTCAGATTGCCCACATCCGTTTGCGCCTGCTGAATGCTACGCGTGGCGGCTTTGAGAAGTTCAAATCCTTGACCCTTGTATGGCTCGCTCTGGCAGGGGAATGCCTTCTCTTCCCGACTCGGCAATAAATATGAACAGGCAAAGTTAAGGGAAGATTAAAGATCAATTAGAAGATTCTAACAGGGACCTACGAGTCACTGGCCTGGAATGCTTTTGATACCTTCCGCAGCTTTCCACTCTTCTCTGATTGCGGGAGGGAATATAGCGATCAGCCGGCATGAAAGTACATGGTGGATCAAATTATTACCGGTGTATCATTGATATATTCACTTGAAAGCATCATTTTAGCGGAGGGAAGGTGCGGTCCGACGAGTCTGCGGCAATGGGATCAGCTTTGAATTTACGTTGGCGCTGACCGATGTGAGATCATTGCCGGAAGACGGCATAACGGACCGGATGCGTGCGATTTGAGGCGGTCCATGATGGATTCCGCTCGTCATTCGGCATCTGCGCCGGATGGATGGCCGGTTTTTGGCTGCCGCTGCCTATCTGTGCAGACCGGCGTTAAATTCCACAAGAGATCTTATGAGACGGTGGAAAGGAAAATAGTGCGAAGAACAGTTCTGATAACCACATTCGGATCATTGGGCGACATCAACCCATATGTTGCTATTGCCTCGGAGCTAAAGGAGCGCGGGTATGCGCCGATAATCGGAACTTCCGGTTTCTACCGGGATATGGTGGAAAAAGCAGGAATTGATTTTCGCCCTATCCGGCCGGATGTGGATCCCGGGGATTACGGTTTATTAGAGAAGGTCATGCATCCAAAAAATGGTCCGGAGATTCTCATAAGAGAAGTCCTGCTTCCTCAACTGCGGGAATCCTATCATGATTTGCTGGAAGCTGCTAACGGAGCAGACATTCTTATTACGCACCCGATTACCTTTGCTGGGCCGATAGTGGCCGAGAAGACTAATATTCCATGGGTTTCCACAATCCTCGCACCCCTTTCGCTCTTTTCGGCATACGATCTGCCCGAACTTCCCCTTTTCCCGTTTCTGAAGAATCTTGATCGGTGTAGACCGTGGGTGGGTGGGCTGCTCATCAGGTTCGCCAAATTCGTCACAAGGAACTGGAGTGAGCCAATACGCCGGCTGAGGGCTGAAATAGGTCTGCCTCCCGGTGGGAATCCTATCTTTGAAGGGCAGTTTTCGCCTGAATTGGTGCTGGGACTTTTCTCGCCTTTGCTTACGAAACGCAACCTGGACTGGCCTCAAAATACCCGAATAACCGGATTTTTGTTTTACGATAAAGAGGGCGACCGGTCAGTCGATAAGAGCGCAACAGATTCCGATATGCCTGACAGATTGGAACGTTTCCTGGAATCGGGCCCGCCACCGGTTGTCTTTACGCTGGGTTCTTCAGCCGTGCTGGCTGCCGGCGACTTCTACAGGCAAAGCGTGGAGGCCGCAAGGGCGTTAGGGATCAGGGCCGTTTTGCTGGTGGGAAGAGATATACGAAATATACCCGCTGAGCCATTGTCTGATGACATCGCGTTATTCGAGTATCTTCCCTATTCTCAAATCTTCCCCAGAGCAGCCGCAATTGTTCACCATGGGGGAATAGGAACGACAGCGCAAGCCTTGCGAGCCGGAAAGCCGATGCTGGTGGTCCCGTTTGCTTTCGACCAGCCGGACAATGCTTGCCGGGTTACCCGGCTGGGTGTAGCCAGAACCATTTATCGGTATAGGTACTCAGCTCGTCGTGCAGCAAGTGAATTGGAAATCCTGCTCTCAAACACTACCTATTTGACGAGAGCAGAGCAGGTGGGGGGGATTGTTCTGGAGGAAAAAGGGGTGACGGCTGCCTGTGATGCAATAGAGATGCAATTGCGGAGGTAAAAGGGTTCAATGACTGTTTTGCCCCCTCCATTTATGCCCACCGGATCGAGGAGGCACAAATGACCGAATTCAATTCCTGCTTTTTGTAGCTTTACCAATCGGAATCAAATATTCAAAGCAAAGGGAAGATCGGCATGAGTGAAGTTCAAAGGACGGTGCTGATTACAGGTGGTTCCTCGGGTATCGGCAAAGCCACGGCTGCGATTCTGGCCAGGAAAGGCTGGAAAGTGTATGCGTCTGCGCGACGCCTCGAGGCAATGCAAGACTTGACCTATATCGGCGTGGTCCCCCTACAGCTCGATCTTACCGATGAGGGTCAGTGCCGTAGTACCGTCGAAGAAATCGTGCGCAACGAAGGGCACATAGATGCCCTTGTTAACAATGCAGGTTACGGTTCCTACGGTGCATTAGAGGAAGTGCCGGATGAAGAGGCACGGCATCAGTTCGATGTGAACGTTTTCGGCCTCATGGGCCTTACCCGCCTGGTGCTGCCACATATGAGGAGGCAGAGGCACGGGCGGATCGTCAATGTCAGTTCTATCGGCGGTCGTATGACAACCCCGATGGGCGGCTGGTACTATGCCACCAAATTTGCCCTGGAAGCCCTTTCCGATGCGTTAAGAACAGAGGTCAAGTCGTTCGGGATAGATGTGGTGGTGATTCAGCCCGGCTTCGTCCGGACCGAATTCGGTGGTATCGCCAAAGAGAATGTCCTCGCCGTTTCCGGTAACGGTCCATACAGCGAAAAGGCCAGGACCGCAGCCAACGTCCTGGAAGCCATCGGCGGCCGGGGCAAGTGGCCAATAACCAACGCTTCTCCGGATGCCATTGCACAAGTCATCGAGCACGCCCTGCAAACGAACAAGCCGAAAACACGTTACGCGGCGCCCGGTCATGCAAAGCTCTTTCTCTTTTTCCGCTGGCTGCTTCCCGACCGCATCTTCGATAAAATGACTATGAAACAACTCACCTGGCTGGCTGGATCAGACAGAAGATACCGGCAGCTTAAAGAATAGTGAACATTTCTTATTGTTGTTGAGGTGCTTATACAATGCACGCTGATCTCATAAAAATAGAAAGGAAGAGTTTTATGATTTTGAGGAAGGCTTTTGTCGTACTATATGCAGTGTTTGTTCTGGCTGCGCCGGCATTTGCCGTCGAGGTTAAAGGGGTGAAATTCCCTGATAAGGTGGAGGCTGCTGGGCAGGACCTTACCTTTAACGGCGGGGGCGAGCGAACTGAGTACGGTTTTCAAGTGTACGTTGCAGCCCTTTATCTTAAGCAGAAAAGTTCTGATGCGGCAAGGATTATTACTGCAGACGAGCCCATGAACGTCAAGCTCGAGATCACTTCAGACATGGTCACTCCGGCCAACATGAAAAGTAGCATTATGAAAGCTTTTGAAAAATCTACAAATGGCGACACAGCTTCACTCAAAGCACGAATCGATACCTTTGTAGACACATTCAAGGGGCTTGGCAACCACGATGTCTATAACTTCGCCTATGTCCCTGGTAAGGGCGTAGAGGTATCCGGTAATGGTGTAATTTTATCGGTGATCGAAGGCCTGGATTTCAAAAAAGCCCTCTACGGAATATGGCTCGGAGACAAACCTGTTCAGAAAGAGTTGAAAGCCATGATGCTCGCGAAATAGCCGCGGATGGAAAACAGTAAGTTAACGGGACTGGATTAGCACACACAGGAGATCGAAAATCAGCATTAGAGCAATAATTATTGGCTAATCGGGTCTTCGGCGTAGAAATCTTGTCCGCGCTCCCCGGCCTTAGCCTCAAGATCAGCAATCCAGCCACAGACGCGATCCTCACCGTAAGTTTTCTTCCACGCCTGAAGGATCAGGTCCAGGGGGATGTCGGGGTAGCTTCCCAGATATTCCAAGTATTCCATGTACTTCTGATTGTCCAGATTGTAGGCGTGAAAAATTGAATCTTCCAGGCCATTGAATTCGAGCGGCGTAACCTTGTGCCTGTGACAGAGCTCCTTATTAAAGGCCGGTGTTGCCCTGACCCATTTCCCTTCGAGGTAGAATTCAACAAATCCATGGTAAACGAAGAGGTCGGACCCGAGGAACTCGAGGAGCTGTTTAGTGGCCAGATGATTTCGTACTGTGGCAAAGCCAACTCTGGAAGGGATTCCGCACGCTCGTCCGAGGGCGCAAAGCATAGATGCCTTGGGGATGCAGAAGCTTTTCCCGCGAGCCATGACATAGCTGGCCAGGTAGTGTTCCGGACGATAAAACGGAGCATAAGGATCATAGCGAATTCCATCACGAACCGCGAGATAAAGCTGAACGGCTTTTTCCACGGGATTGCGACCGCTTCCAGCCACCTGATTCGCATAGTTGCGAACAACAGGGTTGTCACTGTCTATCATCGATGTTGGTCCAAGAAAATCTTGCATGTCAGACAGGTCCTCGAAAGATCTGCTAATTTTCTGCGCATAATCTTGCCCGTGTTCGTTTTGGGCAAGTCATCCACAAAATAGACACTTCCCGAAACTTTAGACCTCGCATATGAGAATAAAAAACACAAATGGAACACCAACAGGACCGGTTTGGGCAGTTTCAGGACACACGACCGGTTTCGCTGTTGATGGTCTCAATTCCCATCTCTTCGCATCGGAGGATGCTCCGGAGAAGTCCACGCTCTGTAAGGTGGGCAAGAGAGAAAAACTGATGCCACATGCGCATGCGGGCTTCTCAAGTCTACCGCAAAACCTTCCGGCGAAGTTGCCCTTTCTGCGCTAAACGGCTTCTGTGAGCCAAAGTGGGATGTTTTTGCCCGGATTTCTCACAGATGTGGTATTCTAATCTTGTTATCTTTTGCAGGCAATGACTATCGGAGAGATCCGAAAATCCAGAAGGTACTGAACGAAACCGTTGGAACTCACCATGACTGATCGCCTTACACCGGAGCAAATCGAAGAGATAAACAAACTGCAGAAGAAGTACTTCAACGACAAGGTGGATCTCTTTGAAGCTCCCCTCCCCGAAGGGGTGCCGGAGCGACTGAAAGCCACCGTAAAAGCAAGCGGCCTTCGATCCGGCGAAAGTGTTCTGGATGTGGGAACCGGGACTGGAATTCTCATCACTTTTATTCTGAAGTATGGGCCTGCCGAGATCCATGCTTGTGATCTCTCGGAAAACATGCTTCAGCGGGTAAAGGAAAAATTCCCCCAGGTCGCGGTCCACCGCTGTGATATCAGGGACCTGCCACTTCCGGACGACAGTCTGGATGTAGTTTTCATCAACGCTTGTTTTTCCAATATAATGGATAAATCAAAAAGCCTGGATAACCTCTACCGGTTACTGCGGCAACAAGGGAGACTGGTTATCAGTCACCCTCTGGGCAGGAGCTTCATCGTAGAACTAAAGAAACACACTCCTTTTTATCTGGATATGCTGCCAGATGAAGAGGATGCGAGGGGATTGCTGGAGCGGCATGGCTTTGAGGTCATAAAGTTTAGAGACGAGCCCGCATTTTACCTCGCTGTGGCCAAAACAACCAAGACGGATAAACCTTCGTCCGCCAACCTCGAAGACCTGACCTGACTCTACCGGAATCATGGGAAGTCGAGTTATCTAAATGATGACGGCTTTGCTTTCTGACTTAAGTCGAAGAATCCACCTGGGCGGCACGGCAAGGAGCCCGGATGATGTGATTGCTCTGTATAAGCTGGGTCTGCAGTTCGCGGAGATTACCATTGCCGAGCCGGCGAACTTCCGCCTTATTCAAAATGAGTATCGAGCCCGGTCAGGAGAAACTGGACTCTACTACCTTTGTCATGGCCCAAAGGAAGGCGACCCCAATGATATGCATGCCCTGGAGACGATCTATTTGCCAAAGTTGCTCCGGGTCCTTTCCATGATGCCCGAGTTAGAGATGCGGTTATTAACGTTACACCTCTGGCTGGATCCCCGATTCGTGCTGAAGGAGACGATTGTCTATAAAATTGGCTTTCTCAAAAGACTGACAGAGAGGGCCGGTTCAGGTGGAATTACTGTCTGCCTGGAGAATCTGAGCGAAAATGCTGATCATCTGAGTGAGGTTTTTGCCGCTGTCCCCGCGCTCAATCTCACCCTGGACTTGGGACATGCTGAACTTCTCTCAAAGGAAAATACCAGCTTTGGTTTTCTGGAAAAGTGCCCTGACAGGATTAAACACATCCATTTGCACGATAACCATGGAGGTACTTCGCCAGATGATGATCTCCATCTTCCGGTGGGAGAAGGGAAGATCGATTTTCATAAAATCTTTCGAAGATTGCATGCTGTTCGCTACGAGGGAACCATGACGTTGGAATTGCGGCCGGATCAGATTGAGAGCTGCCTTGGATATGTTAAGCGTTTGGCAAATTGCACAGTGTAAGGATCAGATCGTTTTGTCATTGCTGGTGCGCCATTTCGCCGGATCGTTTCCAATGAAATAGCCGGCAGTCCCCTGCTGACGGTCTTCCGGGATGACTTGAACATTGACGGAAGTCCCTTCTCGCGAAGGGCCGGGAGTAGTGCCAGAGAGATGAAAACACCCAGTACCAGGTATTCGATGGGGTGGAAAACTTTAGCGCTGAAAATAGGTTGTGAATCCGGGTAGGCGCGGTTTGAGAGCGAAAAGATGAAAAGGGCGTCGATCAGGGCTGGAACCCACCATTGCCACTTACCCAATCGACTTGACTTAGATACCGCACGGAAAACGGCGCTCACGATTGTCCCGGCAGAAGGAATCATTACGGGAATGACTATTTCGCGTAAATCCATCTGGAATAACCTGGCGATCCCCAGTGAACCGATTGTCTGTGCAGCAAACAAAAGGCATATCCAGCTCCAGCAGGAAAGATAATTACACTTCATCAGCGCCTCCAAAGAAGGCGCGACGGATATTTGAGCACAGTCAGTGAACCTCTTTGCGTTATCCTTTTTTTTTGCCCACTTTCTTCGCCTTCTTGCTTCGCTCGACCCTGGTCCTGCCGTTGCCTTTCTTCCGGTTTCTTGTGTCCTGGCTCCTGGCTCGTCTGCTCTCTGTCGGAGAGAAATTGGATCAACATGTCATAAGCCATGTTGATTTGCTTTAGTTGCTTCTCTGCTTTGTCCCGAAGGCGCGGGTTGTTCACATACTTGTCCGGATGCCATACAAGGACCAAATCCCTGTAGGCTTGGTGCATTTCATTGATTGATGTGTCTGGAGTAATGCCGAGTATTCTACAACATTCTTTTATATTCATGAGCACGGCCTACTCAAAATGGGGCACTTCAAGGAACTATTTGAGGAATTTGGGAAAATGGACGATCGGATCAACGTCCCCCATCCCTGAGTATGGATTCTGGCCATCTTAAGCTAAGCTCTCCCGCATCAAAGTCCACCGGAATTGGAAGCTTTGTTTCACTAATCGGCAAAAGTTTGAACGATTTTTTCCTGCATAGACACTCGGATTTGAGATCCTGTTATTACGAGAAATGGAATTTCCTGCTGCCAAGAGGCTCATAAGGGCGCGAGCTTGCCAGATTTCTCTCAGTTTGAGTGCAAACCGAGCAACCTACTGAGTGGGGGTTTGGAATTAAACTCCTCCACCAAAAATATTGAGGTGAAATAAAGCCGGGTTATGAGGAAGGTTAGTAATCCTTAGCTCGCCTTTTGAAGATTGAGCAGCTCTTCTATTCTCATTTTCATGCTGTCGATTCTTTTTTCCTCGAGCAGGCAATCCAGTGCGCCGCGCTGGTTATCGTAGAAATGATAATGGCCGGTTATCAAATTCCTTCGGATTGTGCCGACAACTGAGGAATCGTTTTTAACCAGAATTTTCGAAAATGGCGATTCCGGATCGCGCTCATAAATCATTTTCCTGTCCTTTCGGCAACTATAAGAGAACTAGCCGTAGCAGCCAGATCCTGTATGATAGGGATCATCCTTGGGAGCTTGCAATATAGATGGACTTTGGAAATTGACAAGGGGGAAATCACTCGGTAGAAACCGGGTAAATAGCATACCTAATATTAGCAAAAAGATGAGTCTCACACTGCATATGTTGCAATCAATATTATCCTGAATAATTCCTCAAAGCGGCCGCCAGCAGACAGCCGAATCGGATTTGAGGTTGGGGATGGTGCTCGAAAAAGCTTGTGGAACGCTACCTGTATGCTGTTTATTTTGGGGCAGGAGAGGAAAATGTGCCAGATCGATGAGAGGTTCAGCATCCTCAGTGTTGCGGCGACCCGGGTGCACGATTCGAGATATGGATCATTCCTTTGCTCTAACTGTCCGTTCGTCAGTTCTGACGTGCGGGAAAGCCGGAATCCGGGAGATTCCCCGCCATGTCCGCCGGAGTCGAAGTAAAATCCCTGATCAGACCTGAAACCTGGGAATAAAGCCGCTCAGCTTTCTGCAGATGCCGGAGAGCTTTCGATTGAGCCCTGCAGTCCCGCAAGAGCCTCTTGTATTCATTTGAATGCCATTCAGCCTTTTCGTGAAGGCGAATCAACCGGTCAATCTGATCACAAGCCATAAACTCCTCCTCCAAAATATCGCGGCGGAGCAAAGCAGGGTGTGATGGGAGGTTAATGAGCCTTAGCTTGCTTCTGAGGGATTGAGCAGCTCTTCTATTCTCATTTTCATACTGTCGATTCTTTTTTCCTGGAGCAGGCAATTCAATGCGCCACGCTGATTATCGTAGAAATGATAGTGGCCGGTTACCAAATCCCTTCGGATAGTGCCGATAACGGAGGAACCGTTCTTAACCAGGATTTTCGAAAATGGCGATACTGGATCGCGTTCATAAATCATTTTGATGTCCTTTCGGTAACTATGGAACAAGCCGGTGTATCCACGTCGAGGAAGACATGGGTCTTTCTCCTGGGGTGGAAGATAGGTGGACTCTTGAAACTTACAAGGGTGATTTACTTGGGTATGAATAGGGTAAAAGCGATACCTAATATTATAAAAAGATGAGTTTCATAATGCACATGTTACAATCAAAATTATCCTGAATATTCCTGAAAGCGGTCGCCAACGGACAGCCGAATCACATTCGGGGTCGGATTCTGCCCGAAGAAACTTCTGGAAAACCCTAAAGCGCGCATAAGCCTCAGATCATCTTATTGAATGAGAGAGGGATCAAATTGCGCTATTTGACTTTTTGGTTGAGAGTCTTGCCCGCTTTAATTCTGACGACCTTTGAGGCAGGAATCTTGTTTATTATCTCACTCCTTCTGCGGAACTACCGGCGCAGCCATCTTTTCGTATCCCGCCGGGAGTTCGAATAGAGAATCGTCAAGCGGACCCAACTTGATATTCCGGTACTCCATTGCAATTTCTGCGTCTTCGATCTTAATCGGGAACGGAAATTGCCCGGGAATCCAAAAGACAGTCTTTTCTCCGTCTTCTATGGTTTCGTATTTCTTACAAGGCATGCCGGAGACGGTTTCTTCGCCGAGAAATTTCGCATTCTTTTCCTTGTCGGCGGTCCATTCTTCAAACGTCTTGCCGGTAGACTGATAAGGTACTTCCATATATGTTTTTTCCTCGGGCGTGATGACCCATGTCACCTTTTTGTCGGGCCGGACGATCATGACCTGTGGTCCGTCCTCATCGGAAGCTTCCTGCCTGACTTTGTCGCCCTTTACAAAAATCTTACCCTTCATTGGTTCATCGCCTTTTGGCGCTATGACAATGTCGGCTGCAAACTCCACCGCAGCGTGAGTGATCCCGGAAAACGCCAGGACAGCTAATGGCACGGAAAAGATAACAGAAAAAATCAGAATTCTTCTCATCGCATACCTCGCCGAATGTAACGTTTATGTTTCGGTGAATAAATAAAGAAAACCTACATCAAGGTCGAGTAAATATAAGTAAATGCAGGTAAAGTTTCGTAAAGGGAATATCCGGAATGGCCTAAAAGCAATGTTCGCTCATGGAGCCGACGAGGAGGCAAAACCACTTTAACTAAAGTTATCCGGATTAAGAGGATACTTTGCACATTTTCTGGCCATCTCTACAAAAGCGAGAGAATTTTCCAGTGGAGCGGTAAGCGGAGTATCGCACCCAGTTCCTACGGTATACCCCTTGGGGTTATCCCATGCTTTTGCAAAGCATTCTCGCACGCTTGCCTTGACATCATCCTGAGTTCCAAAAAGAATAATATTGACAGGATCGACATTTCCCAAGAGGTGAACCTTATCCCCAATACGTTCTTTTGCTAATTTGAGATCTACCATATTATCCAGGCTGATTACATCATATCCGCATTCAACCATGCTTTCTAAAATAGCCGTAGTATTGCCACATATATGGCCAGTAATACTGCACGGACTAATTGCCTTACATCCTGTAATAAATCGGTGAGAATACGGCACAACGAATTCATCAAAATGGCTCTTTCGTAGAAGGCTTCCAGTGGCAACAGGATCTGAAATACTTATAGATAGTCCCAATTCCAAGAATGGCTTAGCCAGTTGTAATGAAGCCATAGTGGTAAATTCCATAAGCTTGTGCACCTGATCCGGATTTGTTATAATTGCCCTCAAAAGTTTCTCTAGCCCAAGTAGAGCATAAGCTGACGTGAAAGGGCCAGTTGCGTCAAATGCACAGTCAACTTCATCCCCGACTTCTTCTAAAAGCATCTGCGCCATTTCAAAGCATTTCTTGGCATTTGAATCATTTTTTATAGTTATTACGTCTAAATCAAGGATGCTCAAATCCGTTATATCTTTAATAGGATGTTCCAGAATTGCCGGGATATCATTCTCCGGATCACTCATAATGGCACCAAAGGCAATGCCCATAGCATGTGACCCATAGCTGGCGTTAACTCCATCGATTCCAAATACATCATAGATTTTCTTCTGAATATCAGCACAAGTTCGTGCACTGGCGTATCCCTGACGTATGGTCCATCCCATAAGGCGAGGACCTGGAGCATGGTAAGACATACTAATAGGAGTACGGTCTATGTCTTTCCCGATGCTCAGTGCTGCTCGTCTTTCTTTTGGCGTCATCTGATCATCTTTATGCATGCGCGCTATCCTTTTATTTTAGGAGCGCCTCAGATAAAGCCGAAAAGCCGAAGTATTTATGAACTACTGTTGCAGAATGCTCAGCTTATTCCGCCCGCTCCGTCAAGGTCCGTCCTGCCCTTTTCCATTAACCAGTGTCCCGGATCGACATAATAGAACCTGAGATCGGATAATACGATGTAGTGAGACCTTTCCTCGGCGATCATGTGATTCAGGAATTCACGCTCAATTGTGGTGGTAGCCTGTTTCAGGTGATCCGTGAAAAAAGTGATGCTCTTGTTTTCCAGGTCCATGCCACTTTCGATAGCGGCGACATCATCAAGGCAGGCTTTCCCGACGAATCTTCTTTCCTTGACAATCCTTTTCAGGACCTCTTTTTTGTCGGCCGTATCGAAGTCGTAGAAGCGGCATGAATCGACATCGATTTTGCCCTTCGTCAGTTCGGTATAGATCCCGTTAATACGGTCGAGGTGTTCCTGTTCCATTTTGTGCAGCATCCGGAACGTTTCATTTCCCACTTCATCGGAACACTTTCCGGCAGCCTCATCGTACAATTTTTTCATCTTCTCTTTTATTTCAAGCGCGGCGCACATTATCTCCATTAACTTGGCATTCTTCGCTTCTGTGCTCATGACGTCCTCCTGGGGGGATGAAGTTCTTATGGGTCTCTGTCTGATATCTTCGCAGTTTATACCTCGTCGCCTCAACTCAGGATCAAGTTCCCACGGCAATCGATCTTCAATGAGTCGAATTTAAGGTGAGGGAAGGAATCGGGCAAGGGTCGGAAGCCAGAATGAAAAGCGTTGAGCGGGATTT
Source organism: uncultured Acidobacteriaceae bacterium (assembly GCA_963818935.1). Classification (GTDB taxonomy): domain Bacteria; phylum Acidobacteriota; class Terriglobia; order Terriglobales; family Acidobacteriaceae; genus Sulfotelmatobacter. Next base: position 11,997 of record CAWFUK010000084.1, on the reverse strand, counting down.
GCAGGCTGCTTCGGGCTTATTTATGTCCAGAGGAGGACCCCTCCAGTATTGATGTCATGGGTTTACGTGCTGAGTGGGCGCAGCTTGAGAAGTTCCCATTGAGGATGAGAAAACCTGGAAAGCTTGCCAAAAACTAAACCGGCCGGCAGCACTCCGCTCACGAGAAACGATATTGCGACATGCCGATAATATTCCCGGTACGCTCGAATAACTCGCCTGAGTATTTATCTCCGTTGGGGGGGGGGGGACGATTGCCCCCTGTTCGCACAATTGCCAAGCTTTGATTCAAGAGTAAGCTTGTGACCTTTCAGGATGGATTCCATAGTCACGTCCGACCGAAAAGTTCGCAGGCATGCATCCTCTGGACGTTTATTGATTTTCCTGCTATACGAGTGCAACTCTTCTCGCGGTTCATGGGCTCAAAAGGGAAACGCCCGAAACGCTGGAGCTGAAGTATAAGCAAAGCGCTTACGGAGGGGGAAACAGTTGCCATGTTTATAATCTGGTTTCTGATGATATTATTGGACCGGCCCCTGTCTCTTTTGATTCCGCGCAATAAGAAAAAACGCCTCAGGAGATTGAAGTTAGCGATTGTAATGGGAACACTTGCGCTTTTTGCGGGGTGCGGCACTTTTTATTCTCAGCAAAAAGTCTCTGTCGATCCTGCCTTGCGCTTTCGGCAACCCGAAGAGACAGTTATCGAAAAGCCCTCTCCAAAATGGGAGCTGACAATCCCGGATCATCCGGCTATCGATACCTGGGTGAGCAGGTTTTCCGAAAAACATCATAGCAGTTTTCAAACGCAGCTTGATCGCGCCCATTTCTATGCGGCGCCTGCACAAGAAATCTTCGTGCGCAAGGGGCTGCCAAAAGACTTGATCTATGTCGCCCTGGTCGAAAGCGGTTTTTCCCCCACTGCACGTTCGCATGCCAACGCAGTTGGGATGTGGCAGATCGTTTCGAAAACGGGTAACCGGTTTGGACTCGAGCAAAACAAGTGGGTGGACGAGAGACGCCATCCCATGAAAGCTGCCCAGGCTGCCGCTAATTATCTCTCATTGCTCTACGATCAGTTTGGGTCGTGGCCTCTGGCGCTTGCCGCCTATAATGCGGGTGAAAACGCCGTTCAAGGGACACTCGACAAAAGCGGCCTCAAGACTTTTTGGGATCTGTTGGACAACGGCTATCTGCCGGCCGAAACACGCGATTACGTCCCCAAAGTATTTGCCGCCGTAAAGATCATAAGAAACCCGGACCTCTACGGTTTCCGCCTGCACTCGGAACACTTCATTGCGCGGCAGGAGACCGTCCGCGTCCCCGGAGGCCTGAAACTCTCCTGGGTAGGCAAACAGATCGGGGTTCCCGAAGAACTGCTGCAAAACTGCAATCCCGAGCTGTGCCAGTCTACCACGCCGCCCGGATGCTCCAACTATGAGCTCTGCCTGCCCATAGGAACAGGGGATGATCTCCTGACAGCCCTTGCCAGGCACCCCCGGCAAGAGGAAAAACCTGTGGGCAAGGCCGCTGCAGCGCAGCGATCCTCTCCTCTCACTTCGTACAGGGTAAAATCCGGGGACACCTGGTCAAGCCTTGCCCGAGGGCACAAATGTTCTGCTACCGCTCTGGCTGCTCTAAACGGTATGAAGCCATCCCAGACTCTCAAGGCCGGTCAGGCCCTGAAGCTTCCTGCCGGAGCGCCATCCCCACCTCCCTCGAAGGTCCAGGCAAAACGTGGAAAAGACAATACCGCCACCGCCAGCTCCTCCGGGAAAAGCCCTTCCAACGCGCAGCAGAAATCTGTTCGTTCCGGAGCGCCATCCCCATCTCCCTCGAAGGTCCAGGCAAAACGTGGAAAAGACAATACCACCACCGCCAGCTCCTCCGGGAAAAGCACTTCCAACGCGCAGCAGAAATCTGTTCGTTCCGGGGCGCCATCCCCACCTCCCTCGAAGGTCCAGGCAAAACGTGGAAAAGACAATACCGCCACCGCCAGCTCCTCCAGGAAAAGCCCTTCCAACGCGCAGCAGAAATCTGTTCGATATCTCGTGCGTCAGGGGGACACCCTTTCCTCCATTGCCGGCAAGTTTCACGTCCCGATCAAGACGCTTTGCGCTCAAAACAAGGTGAGTACGAACCAGAAGCTTGCTCCGGGGAATATCCTGACAATTTGCACGTCACACCCCGACTCCTCCCGGCCCGAAAAGAAGAAAGTAAATTGAAGGCGCTTGTGTGATGCGTGCATCTCATTTTCTTTCATTCCATCACTGACCGCTATGTAGTTTCCTCCGGATATCTATCCATTGCCTTATCCTGCGAACTCCCGCTTTTCGCGTAGGGTTCGTATCTCCCATGGGCTGAGAAAACAGTGTGTTGAAATACCCGGCCCCGAATGTTATCTGCAACGGATGTATTCCAGGCTGGTCTCTGTGAGATGGTAGGAAACTTGCATCATCTAAGAACCTGTGGTTATCCATTGGAATAAAGACGTAGACGCAAATTGTTAATAGGTCGTCTATTGGGGTAATGGGCCCTTTGAGTTTTAAGCTACGGATGAAGGCTTTTTACAACACCTTTGAAGGGAAAAGCCTGCGCAAACCAAGCCTAAACAATGGTTCGCGCTTCGCGAGATATAAGTATTTTCCAGTCTTTAGAAATTGCAGAAAGGAACTTAGATGAAGAAGGTTACCTCCATTGCTATCGCAGCGATTCTTTTCATTATTCCCTCCCTTTGCGGTGCCATGGATTTCTATCCCCTGCCGCCGGACAGAGAGGCGAAGATTCAGGCATTAAAAGATGAGGTCAAGGCAAGGGGCGGTACATACGAGATTGCATACTCCACTGCAACGGACAGGGATTTAAGTCAGCTTGCCGGCCTCAAGATGCCGACCGGGTGGAACAAAAGCGATGCTCCATCGGTCCAGATGCTCGACTCGAGCGTTCAGGCCCTTCCGTCCTCTTTTGATTGGATGAGCAATGGTGTCACCCCTATCAAGGACCAGGGAAACTGCGGCGGCTGCTGGGCATTTAGCACCGTTGGACCCCTGGAGTCTCAGATCCTTATACATGGCGGTGGACCCGTTGATCTTTCCGAACAATACCTTCTTTCCTGCAATGTCGATGGTTGGAACTGCCCCAACGGAGGTTGGTTTGCACACGACTACCACCTGGACAAGTCCGGGCAGGATAACAACGGCCCCGGGGCCGTCCTGGCTGCCGAAGATCCCTATACCGGGACCGATTCCGCCTGCAGGGCGACCTACGACCATCCCTATAAGATCACTAACTGGGCCTATATCGGTTCCGAGTCCGCCGTTCCCAGCACCGACGCAATCAAACAGGCCATTTACACCTATGGACCGGTTTCTGTTGCAGTTTGTGCCCAATCGCTGTTCCAGAACTACTCGGGCGGTATTTTCAACACCAGTGAATCCTGCGGTTCGGACGTTATTAACCACGCTGTCGTACTGGTCGGCTGGAATGACAACAACGGGAATGGCTACTGGATCCTTCGCAACTCCTGGGGTACCTCATGGGGTATGGCAGGATACATGTACATCGGGTATGGGGTGAGCCAGGTAGGATACGCAGCAAATTTCATCGAATATGCCGGTGGAACCCCGGCTCCCTCTACGGTTGTTTACGCTCCAAACCTGACCGGTTATTTCCCGGTTCTTCATACCAACCGTAACGGTAAAACTGTTACGGGGATTTTCCAGGTGCAGAACCTGGGGAACGAGACGACGACTACCTGGTTTCGGACTTTTCTTTATCTTTCCCCGGACGGGGTTAAAAGGACGAGACTATTGGGGTCCTCTAAGATTACGAAACACATTCCAGCCGGAGGCATCGCAAATCTCAGGATCAGCAAGACCTACGCCAAATCTGCTATGGGGCAATATGTGATAGCAGTGGTCGATCCTGACAGCCGGGTGTCTGACTCAAATAGAACCAACAGTGTCGTGGCTTCAAGCGTCCTTGAACCATAACAGACAATGAAGCCCGGCACATTGATGCCTTTTCGAACTTTGTAGTTCACCCTATCGTGTAATACCCTCTGCGGTCCTCATATGTAAGTGGCCGCAGGGGGGGTCTGTGCTTTTAATATCGGCTTCGGATCGATTTCTGCGAATCACCTCAGAAGTATTCCCATCATTCATTCGGCACGAAATAATGTGCGAAGACCTTTATCCCGGAGGCTGCCTGCCGGACGATATTTCTTGCCCCTGCCGCGTAAGCAAATCCGTTCAGGAACGGAACCTGCTTCAGTAGCTCGATCGCGTTTCTGGTGGACGTTCTTTAGTGCATCCCGGACCAGTGTCCAGGCCCGGCTTGTCATTGTCCCTACCTGTGTTCGTACCCGGCGGATAATAGGGCTGTACGCCGCAAGGCCCCGCTCCGTATGAATCAGGATCTCTCGTGCCAAATGAACCAGGGGACTGTGTTCCTGGCGAGCCTGCACCTCTTAAGCCGGGCCATGAGCAACCGGAACACCAGGCGCTCCCACCTGTTCCTCCGGCGCCTGCCGTTTGCACGTAGGTAACGGAGAGCGCAAAAGTAGCGGCAAAAAGAAGAATGGCTAGTAAAATGCCTGGTTTCTCCATGTCATTTTTCCTTTTTATTCAAGCCTCATTTTTGGGAAACTTCCTCGATCATAAAATAAGGCCGCAAACTGCGGAGCACAAATCCATTCAAAAAGCTCTTACGAAAAGACCTGATGGGCTTCGCTGCGAGACTGTGTCGTATTAGAATTACGAACCTCGTACCTGTTCAAGGCATGCTATTTTTTAAAAGCACGCGGTCACAGATCTCTCAGAACCTGACCCACAAAGTATTGTGCTCCACTAATCAGCTATCCGCACCCGGGGAAGGCTGAACGACTTAGGCCATGCGTTGGCAACTGTCTACCAATGTTTTTGACTACACCGCCTGTATCGAGGCGATGAAACCGCTGACCCCGCCAAGCAGACTTAGCATTCGCCTCAGGTTGAAGCATGTAGCCAGTATCGATGCCTCAGCCCCGGCCCCTTCTCGTCCTCGTAGATGAAATTGACCAAAGCCCAAGTTTTTCTTAATAAATCCAAATGGATGCTCAACACGAGCTTTCCTCCTCGCATACACTTGCGCGATTTCAGGCTCCTCAAATCTTCTGGACACTGCTTCGGCTACCTCTTCAAATACATGGCGTGTTATCGTTCGGCCCTGCTTTGAATTGGTACATATGCCAAAATGCGGGCAACGCCGACAATTACCTCGTTTATCAATGCGATATTCTCTCTGCTGCTTTTTTTCCTTAAAACGTCTAAAAATCAGCCGGTGACCTTCCGGGCACAGGTAACAATCCGAGTCTGCATCATAGGCAAATCTACTCTTTTCGAAAGGACCAATTTCTTTCCCCGATGCTTGAGTCTTGGATGGAACTACCACCTTCCTTAAACCGGATTCAACCTTTGTGATTTCGCTTATGTCCCAGTAGCCCGCATCGCCGCAGGCCACCTTGCACTCACGACCAAGTTCGGCTTCGGCGCCATAAACCTGAGCGGCTAATTGCTTCAGGTCATTTGACTCGCTCACTACATCGGTGTGAACAATCAGGCCGTTTTTGTCATCCACAACGTTTTGCATGCAATACCCGCAATGGGTGCCCTGAGGGCTTTTGACCAATACGCTTTGTGTATCCACCCGGTTGATTTTGCGTTCCTTTCCAGTCTGGTCGCCACGCTGTGTGAACTCGGCCAGAGCATTCTCAATGGATTCTTTTAGCTTTACGGCTTGCGCCAACTCTTTTGGCATTTTCACAAAGGACCCGCATTGGGACTCGTTTTGATCGACCCTCTCGCATTCGTCCAAAATGTGTTGGATTCTTTTATCAATTTGCTCCAGATGGTCTCGATACCATTTTTCCCTGTGAAGGTTGCCTTTTCCAGCATTGGCCCTGAGCTTGGTACCGTCCACGAAGAGCACATTGCCCTCGATCAGGCCGAGATTCAGACAGAGCCTGGCACAAAGAGTCAGTGCCTTTTTCAAGGCCCGTTTGTTTTTGCGCCGAAATTCAGCAATAGTTTTATGATCGGGCTTCAATTGTTTCATCAGCCAGATGAAGGAGAGATTGTTGTGGACCTCTCGCTCAAGTTTTCTGGAGCTCTTCACGCCGTATGAGTAACCATACAAGAGCAGCTTCAGCATCGTTCTGGGATCATACTCACTGTTGCCCACCTTGCGATCATCGATGTCGATTCCCAAGTCTTTGAAGTCAAGTGCTTCGACAAATGCATCATAGGCGCGAACTGGATTCTCCCGGGAGACGTACTGATCCAGAGTCGGCGGCAGCACCATCATCTGTCCACGATCTTTTCCATGTCGATAAGCCATAGCCCCTCCTGTATTGGGGGCCTAATATATCACATAACGCTTCGATATGCTTCAATTAAATGCCAAAATCGCCCACTTTACGGCAGCAATTGCGACACAGTCTCTCCGCTCCACCCATCAACAACTTCTTATGGTTTCAAGGTGTCCCGAAGGGACGTGGAAAGCTGTCATGATCGATGCCCAGCTCTCGGGCGATGCGGACTATCTTTGCCGCCTGTTCGGCGTTGCTTTTCGCCATCCTGCCCTTTTTAAGGTACAGATCGTCCTCCAGACCTACACTGACATTCCCGCTCAAGAGCAGGGACCGGGTGCAGATGTGGAACCGGGCGCGTCCGGCAACGCAGACGGAAAACTCTTAAAAGTCGAAATTTTGACATTCTCGTTACGACATGTTGACATTCTTGTTACGAATCTGTGCAGATACAGGCAAGGATATCAGCAATGGCCGCCTTCCCGTGCAAACTTGCTTCCTGCTCCCTGGAGAAACGAGACCCCCTAAGACGGTGAATGCAGGTGTTTCACTCTGCTCGTATGGCTGTTCCCGCTCCGTTACCTCACTTTGTTACTATTCGGATTCTCCGGTCTAGTCGTCTCTTGCGGTAAGTGTCTTTATGGAATGCATTTTGCACCACAATCCTGACGAAATCTACCTCTCCACGTTAGGGTAAGATCGAAAAGTCGTTGCTCCGCACTTCAAGAGGCTCAATGTCTTATGGCCAGCGTTCTGATTATCGATGACGACCGGTTGATATGCGATATTCTGTCCAACATCATCAATGAAATCGGACACAGCGTGACGTGTTCCTACACGTTGTGCGGGGGCCTGCGCGAGGCTGTAACCGGAAAATATGATTTGATCCTGCTCGATGTCGGATTGCCGGACGGAAACGGTCTGGATGCAATAGCACGGATTCAGCAGGTGGAACCTGAGCCGCAAATCATCATCATCACAGGGTCCGGTGACGAGAAAGGAGCAGAACTGGCAATTCGAAACGGCGCGTGGGACTACATGCAAAAACCCGCCTCGGCCCACGATATGGCGCTGCCTATCATTCGCGCCCTCCAGTACCGTGAGGAGCGAAAGGATAAGTCGCGGGGCGGGGGGGCGTCCAGACTCCTTGAACTCGACGGAATCGTCGGAAATTGCCTCAAGATGAAGGGGCGCTTCGAACTTGTCGCCCAGGCGGCCAGTAGCGACACAAACGTACTGCTCACAGGAGAGACCGGCACCGGCAAGGAACTATTCGCATGTGCTATCCATAACAACAGCATGCGCGCCAAAAAACCCTTTGTCGTCGTCGATTGCTCTGCTTTGCCCGAAACGCTTGTCGAAAGTATCCTTTTCGGCCACGAGAAAGGAGCGTTTACGGGAGCGGAAAAATCTCGAGAAGAATTAATAAAGCAGGCTGACGGCGGCACTCTTTTCCTGGACGAAGTTGGAGAGCTGCCTTCCCCGATTCAGAAGAAGTTCCTGCGTGTCCTTCAGGAACGCCGTTTCCGCCCGATCGGAACCGGTGCAGAGATTTCAAGTGATTTCCGGCTGATTGTTGCGACCAACCGGGACCTCCAGAAGTTGGTACATGATGGTATATTCCGGGATGACTTTCTGTTCCGGTTGAGATCATTCATTATCGAGCTGCCGCCTTTGCGCGAGCGTGAAGAGGACATCGCCGACATCACAAGGTACTATATTGCGAAGCTTTGTGAGCGCCACGGCATAGGATTGAAGGGTTTTTCTCCCGATTTCATGGGAGCTCTGAGCGCTTACAGGTGGCCCGGCAATGTGCGCGAATTATTGCATGCTCTTGAAAGGGCTCTGGCTGCAGCTTTTCATGAGCCGACCCTGTTTCCTCAACACCTGCCCGAACATATCCGCATTGACCTTGCCAGGCATACGATCAAAAGTGCCGTTCCACCTCGTACAAAGGCGGTTGGTGATCTTATCTCCCGGGAAGCTATGCCTTCTTTGAGAAATTACCGTGAAAATATGGACAGAATGTATCTTATGGAACTGACCTCACTTGCCAGTGGCAATATCAGAGAAGCCTGCCGGGTATCGGGCCTTTCCCGCTCACGCCTTTATGGTCTTCTGAAAAACCATAACCTGACGAATTTCACCGCGACAAATTCATGACAGCTTACAGCGTTTTTCTTCCGTCGGGCGTCCTGTTTTTAGGACAGCGTCCCACATTTCGGAACGAATCCTGAAAACAGGACAGAATCAGGCATCTTCAAACTCATCCTGTTCCACCCTAACATACTGAAATAACAATAAAAGAGTGAGTCCGGATCGCCTGGCATGCTTGTTGCCATTTCGCTCCGTAAAGGAGCGTTTATGAAACTCATTTTTTACTGTGCCGATCCAAACGATTTCAGCTCTGGACTGCTCGACCAGATCGGTTCTCTGGTCCCTGCGGAAAGGCTCCTGGTGTGCCGGAATTTTGAGCGGCTTCAGAGGTGCCTTCTCAAACCTGAAAACGATCTTTTTGCTGCAGTCCTTGTGTCTTCCAGCCGGCATGACTTGCTCTGATCTATGTCTCTATCAGAGAGTTTCTGACCTCAATTCGCGTCATCATCGTTCTTCCGGACTGTGAGCGGGAGACCGTTTCAAAGGGCCACGATTTGAAGCCGCGGTTTCTCACGTGGCCTGCCTGGGATTCCTGCGAAGTTGTCGCAGTCTTACGCAAGATGCTGGGGCACTGTGGAGAATTGTCAAAGAATATAGAAAGCAACTCGGAATGCATCGTTTTCGACGGAGCAGCAAAACAAAAAGGGGAGGAAAACTAAAATGCGGAAACTGACATTGGGTATGCGACTCACTCTTGGAGGAACCATCATTGTTGTTGTGCCACTGGTGATTATCGGCCTGCTTTCAGTCATGAAGGCATCCGATGCGCTGACCGATCTTTCCCGGCAGCAGGCCGCTCACGTGGCGGTCAAGCTTGCGGACATGACCGGGGTGGCCCTCTCAGAAGAGATGAAACTGGCAAAAGAACTTTCCCTGGAGAAGCTTACCACTGAGACTGCAGCCAAGGTTGCCAGGGGGCAAGCAGGAGAGTCGCAACGGAAATCGACAAACTAAGTCGACACCTGTCCGATGTGATGAAGCAAATTGGCAGTGAGTATGAGGCAATAGTTGTAGTTAACACAGAGGGAGTGGTCTTCGCAGATGGGAGCAATGGAAAAAACAAAGGGATCAATGTTGCGGACCGCGACTATTTCAAGGCTGCCAAAGAAGGCAAGGCGAACATTGGGACCGTGGTCAAATCCAAACTGACCGGCAATCCGGTAGTGCCGGTCTGTGTTCCTATTCCGGGAGAAGGCGGGGAGTTTGTCGGGAGTGTCGCCACTATCCTGAAGATCGACTTTCTTGTGGAAAAGATTGCCGGGACCAAGCTGGGCAAGACGGGCTATGCCTTTATGGTGGATAGTAATGGCCGAATGATCGCCCATCCCAGAAAAGAACTCATCCTGGAACTGGATGTGAAAAACCTCAAAGGGATGGAGACTGTCGCGAGTAACATGCTGGCCCACAAAACGGGGGTAGAATCCTATGTTTTTGAAGGTATTCCCAAAATCGCGGCTTTTGCACCGGTAGATCTCAGTGGCTGGAGCGTCGCGGTCAGTCAACCAACGGATGAATTCGGCGCCGGTTTACACCATTCGCAACGGCGTTCTCCTGGTAGGAAGCATTTTTCTCGGCTTAACGGTCATATTCATATTCTTCTTTGCCCGCAGCATTTCGAAACCGATTACGCGGGTCGTTGCGGGTTTAAACGAAGGCGCCGCGCAGGTATCCATTGCATCCGGCCAGGTCTCCGAAAGTAGCCAATCCCTTGCGGAAGGGGCTTCGGAGCAGGCCGCCGCCTTGGAAGAGACCTCCTCGTCACTTGAAGAAATGGCTTCCATGACCAGGCAGAATGCAGACCATGCCAATCAGGCTAATACGCTCATGAAGGAAATCGCCCAGGTGGTTGGGGAGTCAAACGTGGCAATGGGCAAACTCACCACTTCGATGAAAGATATTTCAGGTGCGAGCGAGGAGACCTCGAAGATCATCAAAACCATCGACGAGATCAGCATTTCAGACAAATCTCCTGGCATTAAACGCGGCAGTGGAGGCTGCCAGGGCAGGTGAGGCGGGCGCCGGTGTTTGCCGTAGTGGCCGATGAAGTGCGAAACCTTGCCATAAGAGCCGCCGAAGCTGCCAAAATATCGACCACTCTTATTGAGGGGACAATCAAGAAAATCAAAGAAGGCACGGAACAGGTCAATAAAGCTGGAGAGGCTTTTCAATTGGTCGCGGCAAGCACAGGTAAAATGGGAGAATTGGTGGGTGAGGTTGCCGCTGCATCAAGTGAACAGGCACAAGGAATTGATCAAGTGAATAAAGCAGTGCCGAGATGGACACGGTTGTTCAGCAGAACGCCGCCAATGCCGAAGAGTCGGCAGCGACATCCGAAGAGTTGAATGCGCAGGCGGAACAAATGAAGAAGTATGTCACAGATCTGGTTGCCGTCGTAGGCGGATGTGGAAATAAGGAGTCCGGCGGCGGAGTTATAGTAAAGGCCAAAGGGAGAAGGGCCCGTAAGAATATGGAAAGCATATTCAAGTCGCCCGGTACCACAAAGATCGCTGGACACACCGGGTATAAAGGCGATGAAAAAGGTTCGGCCTTTTTCGACAGAGAGGGACACGCCCTGCTGAGGCTATTCCTTTTGAAGAAGAATCAAAGGATTTCTAATGAAATGCGTCCCGGTGAAGGAGGTTTGCCCCCTCCTTCACCTTTGTAGCTGCGATTCGATCTTGCAGGGCACCCACTAGTTCCGACCTCAAGTGACATAATGCATGCCGTTGAATCTCAAAAGGCCGGAGGGTGGAGATTACAGAATTTTAGACTGGATATGTAAAAGGTATCAATAACTTGAGGGTATCCAAAGTGCCCGGGAGATGGAATTGGCTTGTTTGATCCCGGACTTAGGTGTTAAAATTTTCACGATCGGTGGCAAAGACAGTGCGGCTCCACTGTTGCGGCCGGCTTGCATCCATTTAGAATCTTCCGTCCTCAACGGCCCGGTTCAGGTCTTATTCTTGGGGATCGTCTTTTCTGAACAACGCAAGCTGACTGCGTGCAATCTTTGCGATCTGATGCTTGCGGAGAAAGCGAAATATCCTGCCGGCTATTCGCGCTCCCGAATTCACTGCCGCCCGACGAACACACTTGAGGTTCTGCAATTGTGAGGAAGGACTATGCTTAGCTTACGAATCCTGACCTCCCGGTCCATTCGCAAGAAGTTATTGTTGTTGTTACTATTTATCTTTATGTACTGCCGCTGGAGTCATTATCGCACCCGGACTGGCAAATATTCAAATGCTAAGGTAACCTGTCGATCCCGGGGATAGCCGCTCTTTCTGCGATGCTTCTGGCGTGGCTTTGGGGGACTTTCACATTTGCAGTCCCGATCGACCAATCGACCGCTGCTGCGAGCGAGGTCAAGTACAGAACGCTCTTTGAAAGCGCCACCGACGCCATATTTTTATCCGAGACAACAAATTTATCGATTGCAATGACGCCGCTCTGAGAATGTATGGATGCACACGTGAAGAACTTATCGGTATTTATCCCTA
>CAWFUK010000083.1:0-118505 GCA_963818935.1 uncultured Acidobacteriaceae bacterium | reverse complement strand
TCCACTGGACGCCGGTTATCCGGATCGACCAGGCTGAAATCAAGCAACTCATTCCCCTGATAAATATCCGGCACTCCGGGAGAGGTCAGTTTCAGCACAGTTTGTGACAAGCTATTCCAGCAACCGATGCGCGCCACGCGCTGCTGAAACGGCAGAAAATCGTTCAGAAATCGATTCCGCGGATCCGGATGCAGCACCTTCTTCACGAAAGTCACGACCGCATCCTCGTACTCCGCATTCCGGTTGATCCAGCTCGTATTCTGCTTGGCCTCGCGAATCGCCTTCAACATGTACTGCTGAATCCGCTCCGAGAAAATATTCCACTCGTTCCGGTCGCCATTGGCCAGTTCCAGCGGCCACGCTCCCACTAAAGTCTGATACAGCAGATATTCATCATTCGGCGTGGGCGCCGGACGTTCATTCACCACGCGCCTGTGGCTGCGATTGAAGCGCCGCCAGTCTCGCGCGCGCAGCCTCCACAATCCCGCGATCTCCGAGAGCACATCGATCCGCGCCCGCACATCTTCCGAGCGTTTCGAATCATGCGTGCTCGATGCCAGCATGGTGTGCGGCCAGCTTCGCATGCGTTCCTCGTTTGCCGCGTGAAATTCGCTGGTCATAATTCCGAACCGGTTTAAGTCCCCTCCCACCTCGTTCAGCGAGACCAGCCGGTTGTAACGGTAAAACGCCGTGTCCTCCAGTCCTTTGGCCATGACTGGGCTGGTGAACTGTTGAAACTTCATCGCGAAGCGGGTGACCGCGTTGCGATAGCGCGCATCCTGTCCTTCGGCGATGCGCGTCAGTAGCACGTCGCGGATAAAATCGAAAATGCTGGTGTCGCCCGCCTGGCTTCGCTCCTTCGCCGCTTCCACCGCAATGTCGATATAGTTCGCATCCGTCTCCGACACTCCCGATCGATTTACATAAGTGCGATAGACGGGAAAACTCGCCACCACTTCAATCAGCGCATCGCGCAAGCTGTTCAGCGTGAAGTCGCAGGTTCGCCGCTTCGCCAGCGCAATGCGCGTCAGATGATTCGCCAGCACGCTCAACTCGCTGGTCAGCGCCACCCGAATGATCAGCTTGCGGCAGCCATACGCCAGATCGTCAACGCTCACCTGTTCGCCGGTAAAGTTCCGGTAAACCCTCTCCAGGCGCATCGCCGCCGCCCGATCGACAAAAAGCCCGTTCAACAGATTCGCGAACTCGTAACCCGTGGTCCCGCACACCGCCCACTCCGCCGGAAGCCGCTCCGTTCCCATGAGAATTTTTTCGACGATGACGTATCGCGCTGGATTTTCAGAAGATCGATTTTCCGATTTCGCCACCGCCTCCGCAATATGTTGCCGCAAGCGCCCGAAATACTGCGCCGGATCGTACAGCCCATCCGGATGATCCAGCCGCAAGCCATCCACTTTCCCTTCCGCAATCAGCCGCAGCACCAGCCGGTGCGTGTTTTCAAAAACCGTTTCACTCTCCATGCAGATGCCGGCCAGATCGTTGGTGTCAAAAAAGCGCCGGTAATTAATGTCATCCGCTGCCACTCGCCAGTTCGCCAGCCGGTAAGCCTGCGCCTTGATCAACTCGTGCAGCGCCTCAAAACTTGCCGGGTCGCTGGGATTGCCATTGATCGTTCCCACCGCGCGCTCAATGCTCGCCGTAATCTCCGGCGAGCGCCCGCACAATTCCGCCAGCCGCCGCTTGTGGATTTCCTTATCCCGATTCCGCTCGGCAACATGCTCGTTGCCCGTCTCCTGCCGCCGCGGTAAATGGCCAAACGCCGTGATCAAACTTTCAAACTCCAGAACGTCGGCATTGTTCTCGCCGAGTTGATTTTTCAGAGCCTCCGTGCAGCTCTGCAAAATCCGCGGATACTCCCGCGGATTTACCGGGAACCGATGATCGCGATAATAAATATTGAAATCCCCGCCCGGACAATCGAACGCCAGCTTCAGCTCGCCGCTTTCCAGCACCGCCCCGTAATGGTCGTGCAACACCGGAACCAGAACTTTTCCCCGCAATTCATCTTTCACCGGCTGCCAGTCGATGTCGAAAAAACTCGCGTAAATCGATGCCTCGCCGTTCTCCAGCACATCCAGCCACCACGCATTGTCGCTGCCCATCACCGCCATGTGATTGGGCACGATATCCATGATCAATCCCATGCTGTGCTCGTGCAGCACCCCGACCAAGCGATCGAACTCCTCCGCCGTCCCGATCTCCGGATTAAACGAATTGTGATCGACAATGTCATATCCATGCATACTGCCCGGACGCGCCTTCAAACACGGCGACACGTAACAATGGCTGATCCCCAGCGCAGCCAGATACGGAACGATCTCCGTCGCCCGTGCAAACGTGAAGTCGCGATTGAGCTGCAACCGGTACGTCGCGCGCGGAATTTGCCCCGGCGCCCTCATGATTGCAGCCACCACACGACCGACCACGCCGGCAGCGTCCCTTGTTTCAGATCGTCGAGATTAATTTCCGGACTGGAATAGATCACCTCCGCCGGAACATGCATCGCTGGAACGTGCGCCGTTTGTGGACCAAGATTGGCCGCCAGGCGAAGTTCCGCCTGGTCGGTAAACTGCCAGCACGCAGTCAGCGCGCGCTCGCCGTGAATGGCGTAATCAGACGTCAGCCGGCACGCAGCTGCGAGTCGGGGCACAATAAATTCGCGCCGCAACCGGATCAGCTCTCGATACAATTCCAGCCACTCCCGATGCGCCGGCTGATCGAGGACGTTCCAGTTCAACTTCGAGGCTTCGAACGTCGCGTCGGCATTCGGATCCGGGATCCGTTCCCTCACGGCCGGATCGCGAAACGCGGCAAAGCGCGCAAATTCATTCCTGCGCCCGCTCGTAACCGCCGCGGCCAAGTCGCCTTTGAAGTCGCAAAAGAAAAAGAACGGGGTAGCCGAGCCAAACTCCTCGCCCATAAAAAGCATGGGCGGCGAGGGCGCCAGCATCGTAATCGCGGTCGCCGCGCGCAACGCACGCGCATCGGCCAGGCTCGCGATTCGCTCGCCAAATGCGCGATTGCCGATCTGATCGTGATTTTGCAGAAACGAAACAAACGCAGTGAGCGGCACGCCTGCCGTCGATTCGCCTCGCGCTTCCCCCTCCCTCAACTTCGACGTCTCGCCCTGATACGCGAATCCTCGTGTCAGACAACGGCCCAGATGCTCGACCGTCCGCTCGGCGTAGTCGACGTAATAACCGTCATGCTCACCCGTCACCAGCACGTGCAACGCGTGATGAATGTCATCATTCCACTGCGCGGTATAAGTCTTCGGCCGGCAATGCTCGCCCCGGCGCAGATACTGCGCCTGGTTGCGATCGTTTTCTAAAATCAGATGAACCTGCCGCTCCGGCGGAATCGATTGATGCACCGCATCGGCCAGCTCCGTGAGAATGTGCGGCTTCGAATCGTCCGTGATGGCATGCACCGCATCCAGCCGCAATCCGTCGAAGTGATATTCCTCCAGCCAATACAACGCATTCTGAATAAAGAAGTCCCGGACTGTCCGGCTCTCCGCGTCGTCAAAATTAATTCCGTTCCCCCACGGAGTGCAGTGCCGCTCGGTAAAAAATTGCGGCGCATACCCATTCAAATAATTTCCTTCCGGCCCGAAGTGGTTGTAAACCACATCGAGAAACACCATCATTCCGCGCTCATGCGCCGCCTGCACCAACTCTTTCAACTCTTCCAGACGCCCATAACTCGAATCCGGCGCAAACGTGAAGACTCCGTCGTACCCCCAATTGCGCCCTCCCGGAAAATCCGCCACCGGCATCAACTCAATCGCCGTCACACCCAGCTCGCGCAAATAATCCAGCCGCTCCCGCGCCGCCGCAAATGTTCCCTGCGCGGTGAACGTCCCCACATGCAACTCGTAAATGATTGCCTCGGCCCACGGCCGCCCCCGCCACGCGGAATCCTTCCACGCAAAAGCATGCGGATCGATGACCTCGCTCGGCCCATTCACATCCTGTGGCTGAAAACGCGAAGCTGGGTCGGGAACCCACTGTTCTCCATTTATTCGGTAGCGATACTTCGTCCCCGCCCGCGCCGCATCAGTCTCCAGCTCAAACCACCCGCCCTCCCTCCGCTCCAGCGCCAGCTTCAACGCCGGATCGCAACCATACGCCGCATACAACTCCACCTCAACTTCGCGTGCCGCCGGAGCCCACAGGCGAAAGCGCACGCTTCCATCCTTCCGACATTCCGCGCCAAAGGGCATTTCATGGTGCCGGCTCATTCGACTCTTCCTTCTTGCCGTTGCCACTTCGCCGCTCCATCAGCACCACCAAAGACCGCGCCTGCAGCGGATAGACCTCGCCCGCATCGTAACTACCGGCCGCCCGCAATCCGCCTTCCCGCGATGTGTCCATCCACGCAGCCCAGCGCCCACCCCCTCCCACCGACGGCAATTTGAATGACACATCTTCGTGGTAGGCGTTCATCAGCAGCAAAAAGTTTTCATCACTCAATTTGCGGCCACGTTCCTCCGTTTCATCCAATCCCTGCCCCGAAAGAAACATTCCCAGGCAACACACCGACGCATCGCGCCACTCCTCGTCGCTCATCTCCTGGCCCCCAGGGTTCACCCACAACACATCTTTCACATTCGCGCCCTTAATCGGACGCCCCTGGAAAAAATGCCTTCGCCGGAATACCGGATGCCTTCTCCGCAAATTGATCATGCGCTGCACAAAGGCCAGCAGCTCTCGGTCCTCCGGCTTCAAATCCCAATTCAGCCAGCTGGTTTCGTTGTCCTGGCAATACGCGTTGTTATTTCCATTCTGCGTGTGCCCGATCGCATCGCCTTGATACATCATGGGCACGCCCTGCGACAAAAACAGCGTCGCCACCAAATTGCGTTTCTGTTTTGCGCGCAGCGCCTGAATATCCGCATCGTCCGTCGGACCCTCGACTCCACAATTCCAACTGCGGTTATTGTTATTGCCGTCGCGATTCTCCTCGCCATTCGCCTCGTTATGTTTTTCGTTGTAGCTCACCAGATCCTGCAACGTAAAGCCGTCATGCGCGGTAACAAAATTGATGCTGGCATAAGGACGCCTACCGCTGTGCGCATACAAATCGCTCGAGCCCGTAATCCGATACGCCAAATCGCCCACCGTCCCGGTATCGCCTTTCCAATACGAGCGCACCGTGTCGCGGTAACGATCGTTCCACTCCGCCCAGCCAATGGGAAAATTTCCCACCTGGTATCCGCCCTCGCCCACATCCCAAGGCTCCGCAATCAACTTCACCTGCGACAGCACCGGGTCTTGATGGATGATGTCCAGAAATGCCGCCAGCCGGTTCACTGCGTGCAGTTCGCGCGCCAGCGTTGCCGCCAGATCGAAGCGGAATCCATCCACGTGCATCTCCAGCACCCAATACCGCAGGCTGTCCATGATCAACTGCAGCACCCGCGGATGCCGCATGTTCAGCGTGTTTCCCGTCCCCGTGTAATCCATGTAATAGCGCGGCGTGTCGCCCACCAGCCGGTAGTAATTGCTGTTGTCGATTCCCTTCAGCGACAGCGTCGGACCGAGATGATTGCCTTCCGCCGTGTGGTTGTAAACCACGTCCAGAATCACTTCCAACCCAGCCGAGTGCAGCGTCTTCACCATGGTCTTGAATTCGCGCACCGAATTCGTCGCCAGGTACCGCGGCTCCGGCGCAAAGAATCCAATCGAGTTGTATCCCCAATAATTGCGCAGCCCGCGCTCCACCAGTTGCCGGTCATCCACGAAAGCATGCACCGGCATCAATTCAATCGAGGTCACGCCCAACCGGTTGAGATATTCCATCACCGGAGCCGTCGCCAATCCCGCATACGTTCCGCGCAAATGCTCCGGCACATCGGGATGGCACTTCGTGAACCCTTTCACATGCAGCTCATAAATCACCGTCTCATGCCACGGAATGCGTGGCGGCCGATCCGTGCCCCAGGTGAATGCCGAATCGATCACCCGATTCTTCGGCATCCCCGCCGCATCGTCGCGCCGGTCGAACGATAAATCCTCCAGCCTATGGCCAACGCGATAACCGAAATGCGAATCCGACCAATGAATTTTTCCCAGAATCTGTTTGCCGTAAGGATCGAGCAAAAGTTTGTGATGATTAAATCTCTGCCCTTTTTCTGGCGCGTAAGGGCCATAAACGCGATATCCATACAATTGCCCGGGACGAACTTCCGGCAAATAGCCGTGCCACACCATGTCGGTCTGCTCCGGCAGCGTGACGCGCAGTTCGCGCTTTCCCGACTCCTCGAACAAACACAGCTCCACCTTCTCCGCATGCTCGGAATAGAGCGCGAAGTTCACCCCTTCCCCATCCCACGTCGATCCCAAAGGATACGGCCGGCCGGGCCACACGATCGGTTGTGGTCGATTGGACATCTACCTTGAGACTTTCTTTTGATGTTCCACGGTGCCTCTCTGACCTGGCTTGAGATCACCCGTAGGTGTCCAACTCTTACGATATTCAGGCCTTTACGCGACTGTACATACAGGGATGCCTGTAAGACTTGCGGGGACGCACTCTGAAGTGCAGTCACGCAATCTGGTATAAGACCGATGCCCAGCCGCGAAGCGGCGACCCGGCCAGCACTTCACCGCGTGGGTAGCCAACGAACGCCTCCCCTCAAATAATTAATTTCTCCTTCGCACAAAATCTGCGTCTCATTACCCGACAAAATCTCCGCCATGGCGAACCGCAACGATTTTCCCCAGAACGAAGACAATGCCGCCTCCCGACTGTTCACCCTGGCCACCATCGTCGTGGTCATCGCCGGCCTCTACCTCGGCCGCCAGATGCTCATCCCGCTCGCTCTCGCCGTCATCTTTTCTTTCCTGCTCACGCCCCTTGGTGAATTGCTGGAAAAGTGTCACCTCGGCCGCGTCCCCAGCGTTCTGGCAGTACTCATCCTGTCCTTCGCGCTCCTCGCCGCCATCGGCTACGCCGTCACCAACCAATTGCTCGAAATCGTCGTGAGGCTCCCCGACTACAAAGAAAACGTTCACGAGAAAATCGAGTTGCTGCGCAGCCCGGCCAACGGACGCCTGGGCAAGGCCACCGCGACGGTCAACGACCTCACCAAAGATTTGTCCGCCGCCTCCGAAACCACGCAGAAGAATAATGTCGCTAGAAACGGCCCCAGGCAGCCCATCGCAGTTCAAGTCGCCGAGCCTCCGCACAATGCGACGCAGTATCTGCGCGACATCGTCGGTCCGCTCACCGGCCTTCTCGAAACCACCGCCATCGTCGTCATCCTCACCTTATTTATGCTGGTCAAGCGCGAGGACCTGCGCAATCGCTTTCTCCGCCTCGCCGGCCGCGACCAGTTGCACCTCGCCACTCAGAGTCTCGACGACGCCTCCGAACGCCTGGGCCGCTACCTCTTATTACAGTTTGCCGTGAACGCCAGCTTCGGCGCCCTCTTAGGTTTAGGAACCTCCCTCATCGGAATCCCCCATCCTTTGCTCTGGGGTGTCCTCGGTTTTCTTCTCCGCTTTGTTCCCTACATCGGAACTCCCATCGCTGCCGCCTTCCCCATGGCGATGGCCATCGCCATCTTTCCCGGCTGGAGCCAGTTCGGCATCACCTTCGCCCTCTATGTTGTTCTCGAATTAACCATCGCGAACTTCGTCGAACCCTGGTTATACGGCTCGCACACCGGCGTCTCCTCTCTCGCCATCCTCGTGGCCGCGATTTTCTGGAGCATGTTATGGGGCCCGGTCGGTCTCATCCTTTCTACTCCGCTCACGCTTTGCTTAATCATCATGGGTTCCTACATCCCGCAATTGCGATTTCTCAAGATCCTTCTCGGCGATCAACCCGTGCTCTCTCCGCCCGCGCATTTTTATCAGCGCCTCCTCGCCTTCGATGATGACGACGCAAGGCAAATCGCGGAGCAGTATTTGAACGACCATCCTCTCGAAAATCTCTACGAATCCGTTTTAATTCCCGCCCTCGCCCTCGAAGAACAAGACCGTCACAAGAACGCTCTCGAGGAAGGCCGAATCAAATTCATCCACCAGAGCGTCCGCGAGCTGCTCGAAGATTTGCATGACGCTTCTCCTCCCATCGCCGTAGCAGGAAATTTATCAGCGCTTCACCCGAACCCCCCTGCCTCCAGTGCCGGCTCGACTACAAAGATGCTCTGCCTCCCGGCTCGCGACGAGGCCGACGAACTCATCGGCATCATGGTCGCCCAACTCCTTCGCCGCGCCGGTCACGACGCCCAGGCAGTCGCGATCGGTCCGGTGCAAGCCATGCTCGATCAAGTGCAAGAACTACCGGCCGACCTAGTTTGCGTCTCCGCTCTGCCTCCGTTCGCACAAGCTCAGGCGCGGTCGCTGTGCAAGCGTCTGCGCCAACGCTATCCCAACCTGAAAATATTTCTCGGACTCTGGGACTTCCCCGGCGGCGGCGCCAAAATCCAGGAGCGCGGCGGCATTCCCAGCGCCAACGTCATCGGAACTTCCCTCACCCAGATCGTCTCCCTGATGGCCGGAGGCATGATTCCACCCGTAACCAACACCGAAACGACTAATGTCCCGCAAGAATCCTCCCCCGCCTCCGCCGATTAGTAGACTGAGCGATGGCGCAATTCGCCCCTACGCTCTTCGGCTTTGTCATCCTGGGCGGAGCGTCTGCGAGCGAAGCGAAGGAGACGCGCAGTCGAAGGATCCCTAGGTGCGAGGCAGCCGCGACAGGGAGTTCTCACGCCGCGCCGGTTCGAGTGGCGAATGGGACGCCATCCGTCAGGAAGAGTAAAAGAAAAACAATAAGGCGTAAGAGTCTGCCGCATGTTCTTCGTTCCGTGGGATGACCCAATCCATCACCCCTTTCCCAATTCGGCTGCCCCTGTACCTCCGACTGTGATTCTCATTACATAATCTGCTCTCGCTAAGGTCTACAATTCTTGCTTAGGCCAAACTGAATGCCCTCCTACATTGCGAAGCCCACTCCTCCCACGCAGGACAAACGCTGGAAACTCGTCGACGCCACCATGCGCCGCCAGGGCCAACAGGCCCGCGGCCTCATCGAGACCCTCCACACCGTGCAAGAGGCTTTTGGATATCTCGACGAGCAAGCCCTGCGCTATGTCGCCATGTCATTGCGCGTGCCGCTCAGCCGCGCCTTCGGCGTCGCCACCTTTTATCATTTCTTCACCCTCAAGCCCGCCGGTGAGCACACCTGCGTGATCTGCATGGGCACCGCCTGTTACATCAAAGGCGCGAAGCAATTGCTCGACACCGTCGAGCATGATCTTGGCGTGGTCGCCGGCGAAACCACGGCCGATAAAAAGGTGTCGCTGCTCACCGCGCGTTGTCTTGGCTCCTGCGGCCTCGCTCCCGCCGTGGTTTACGATCAGGAGGTCGCCGGCAAAGTCAGCACTGCTTCCATCCGCGAGCATCTGAAGAAATGGACCCGCTATGACGCTTGACGAACTCGAAGAGATTGCCGAATCCGAGCGCACCGCGCAAGCCCAGTTCACCCAGCGCGTGAATGTTTGCGTTGCCGCCGGTTGCCTCTCCTGCCAGAGCCAATCGGTCAAAGACTCGCTCGACCGCGAAGTCGCGAGCCGCGGCGCCAAAGATATATGCCAGGTGAAAGGCGTCGGCTGCATGGGCCTCTGCTCCGAAGGTCCGCTGGTCTCCACCAGCAACGGTGTCCTTTATAAAAATGTGGAAGCAACCCACGGCGCCGCCATTCTCGATAGCTTCAATGGCGGCGCTCCCGAAAATCCGGCCCTGTCACGCTTGATCTGTCCCACCGACGTCCCCTTCTTCCAGCGCCAGAAAAAAATCGTGCTGGAAAATAGCGGCGTCATCGATCCCGACCGCCTCGAAGATTACATCGCCGCCAGCGGATACACCGCGCTCATCCAGGCCCTCACCGAAATGACTCCGCGGGAAGTCATCGAGCAGGTCACCAAGAGCGGCCTGCGCGGCCGCGGTGGCGCGGGCTATCCCACCGGCTTGAAGTGGAGCACCGTTCTGAAATCCGTCGGCACGCAAAAATATGTCATCTGCAACGCCGACGAAGGCGATCCCGGCGCCTTCATGGATCGCAGCGTGCTCGAGAGCGATCCCCACCGCGTCATCGAAGGCATGTTGATCGCCGCTTACGCTGTCGGCGCCTCCGAAGGCTACATTTATGTGCGCGCCGAATATCCGCTCGCCATCAAGCGCCTGCGCAACGCCATTCGCCAGGCCGAACGCGTCGGCCTGCTCGGCGCTAACATCTGTGGCACGCGCTTCAGTTTTCGCCTCGACGTTCGTCTCGGCGCCGGCGCCTTTGTTTGCGGGGAAGAGACCGCCCTCATCGCCTCGGTTGAAGGCAAGCGCGGCATGCCCCGCCCGCGCCCGCCCTATCCCGCCATGGAAGGCCTTTTCGGCCAGCCGACGCTGATCAACAACGTCGAGACTTACGCCAACGTCGCCCCCATCATTCGCAATGGCGGCGACTGGTACGCCTCCATCGGAACCGAAAAAAGTAAAGGAACCAAAGTGTTCGCCCTCGCCGGCCGCGTGCAGAACACCGGCTTGGTCGAAGTTCCCATGGGAATTTCATTGCGCGAAATGGTTTACGAAATCGGCGGCGGCATCCCCGACGGCCGCAAGTTCAAAGCAGTGCAAACCGGCGGACCCTCCGGCGGCTGCCTGCCCGCCGATTGTCTCGACATGCCGGTCGATTACGAATCGCTGGCCCGCGCCGGTTCCATCATGGGTTCCGGCGGCATGATCGTCATGGACGAAAGCTCCTGCATGGTCGACGTCGCCAAATATTTCATGGATTTCTGCATGAGCGAGTCCTGCGGCAAGTGCATCCCTTGCCGCGTTGGCACCTACCAGATGCACCGCATCCTCACCGCCATGGGCAACCTGACGGCCACGCCCCAGGATTTGAAAATGCTCGAACAGCTTTGCGATCTGCTCAAGCACACCAGCCTGTGCGGCCTCGGCCAATCCGCGCCCAATCCAGTCGTCAGCACGCTGCGCTCTTTCGGCGAAGAATATCGCGCCCACATTGAAGACCATAAATGCCCCGCGGGCGTCTGCAACGCCATTCCCCAGGAAGAAAGGCAACCCGCATGAGGTCGCCCGCTCCGGTCAAAACCCTGAAGATCGACGGCCGCGACCTTAGCGGACGCCAGGAAGAAACCATCCTCGACGTCGCCCGCCAGAATGGCATCTTCATTCCGCGCCTCTGCGAAATGGATGGCCTCAGCGATGTCGGCGCCTGCCGCCTGTGTCTGGTCGAAATCAAAGGCCAGAACCGCCTGCTCCCCGCCTGCGTCACCGCTGTCGAAGAAGGCATGGAAGTCACCACCAACTCCGAGCGGCTGCAAGGCTATCGCCGCATGATCCTGGAATTGCTCTTCACCGAGCGCAATCACGTGTGCTCGGTCTGCGTCTCCAACGGTCACTGCGAAATGCAGATGCTGGCGCAGCGCCTTGGCATTACCCATGTTGAATTTCCCTACCGCTATCCCAAAGAAGAGGTCGATGCCTCGCACGACCGCTTCGTCATCGACCACAACCGCTGCATCCTCTGTACCCGCTGCGTGCGCGTCTGCGACGAAATCGAAGGCGCCCATACCTGGGACATCATGGGCCGCGGCATCAATGCCAAGGTCATCACCGATTTGAACGAACCCTGGGGGACCTCGGAAACCTGCACCAGTTGCGGCAAATGCGTCCATGTCTGCCCCACCGGAGCGCTCTTCGAAAAAGGACACTCGGTCGCCGAAATGCTAAAACGCCGCCAGTTCCTCCCGTATCTGATGATGATGCGAGAAGAGAACGAATGAGGAATGAGTCGAGCCCAAGAGAAAACGGGAAGGGCACGAGTTCTACTCGTGCCATAAAGCATCCGCCACGAATGCGGCTTTAGCCGCTGAGGGATAGCACGATGAAAATACCGCGCCCATGCCTAAACAACGCTTAGCTACGGTCTGGCTCGATGGCTGCTCCGGCTGCCACATGTCCTTCCTCGACATGGACGAACGCCTGCTCACCCTCGCCACCCTTGCCGACCTGGTTTACAGCCCTCTGGTCGACGCCAAAGAATTTCCCGAGAACGTCGATGTCACTCTGGTCGAAGGCGCCGTGAGCAGTGAAGAAGATCTGCACAAAATTAAGCTCATCCGCGAGCGCACCAAAACCCTGGTCTCCCTGGGCGACTGCGCCGTAACCGCCAACGTTCCGGGAATGCGCAATCCCTTCGGTGTCAAAGCCGTATACGATCGCGCCTATCGCGAGAATGTCACCTTCGATCCCGGCATGCCCAACCAGGTCGTGCCCCCGCTTCTCCCCAATGCCCGTCCGGTCCACGAATTCGTCAGCGTCGACGTCTTCGTCCCCGGTTGTCCACCATCCGCCGACACTATTTATTACGTAGTCACCGAACTACTGGAAGGACGCGTGCCCGATGTCAGTTTAAGAACTCGTTTCGGATCGTAACCGTTCGATCTCAGGTTTTGGGTGGCGCAGCGTTTTAGCGCTGTGATAAGAACTTTAAATTTTGTCCGGGCTTTAGCCCCTGAGGGAACACGAAGTGCAGCAGAGCAATCGCATCGTCATCGATCCCGTCACCCGCATTGAAGGCCACTCCAAAATCACGCTGCACTTGAACGAGGACGGCCGGGTCGAAGAAGCGCACTTCCATGTCACTCAATTCCGCGGCTTCGAAAAACTCTGCGAGGGCCGGCCCTTTTACGAAATGCCATCGCTGATGGCGCGCATCTGCGGCATTTGCCCCGTCAGCCACCTGATCGCCTCCGCCAAGGCCTGCGACTCCCTGCTGGCCGTAAAAATTCCGCCCACCGCCGATAAACTGCGCCGCATCTTCGGTCTCGCGCAAGTCATCCAGTCGCACGCCCTCAGCCTGTTCCATCTTTCCTCGCCCGACCTGCTTCTCGGCATGGATGCTGATCCCGCCAAGAGCAATATCTTCGGCGTGGCCGAAAAATATCCCGAACTCGCTCGCGACGGCATTCGCCTGCGTCAATTCGGGCAGCAGATTATCGAGCGCCTCGGCGGCAAGCGCATCCATCCCGCCTGGGTCGTACCCGGCGGCGTCAGCGAACCCCTCACCCAAACCAATCGTGACGCCATTCTGCGCAGTATTCCCGAAGCTCTTGCCATCGCAGGGCGCACTCTCGAACAGTTCAAGGGCACCATGGAGAATTTCCGCGAAGAGATCGCCGTCTTCGGCAACTTCCCCACCATGTTCATGGGTACGGTGAAGAAGGATAAAGGTCTCACCTTTTACGACGGCAACTTACGCATCGTCGACGCCTCCGGCCACGTCGTCGCCGAGGATCTCGACCCCACCCGCTATGCCGAGTACATCGGCGAAAAGGTCGAGCCTTGGAGCTACATGAAATCCGCCTACTACAAACCCAAGGGTTTCCCGGATGGCATTTACCGCGTGGGCCCGCTGGCCCGGCTGAACGTGGCCGACCGCTGCGGCACGCCCGCCGCCGATCAGGAGCTCGCCGAATTTCACGAACTCCAGCGCACGGCCGTTCTCAGTTCGTTCCACTATCACCACGCCCGCCTCATTGAAATTCTCTATTGCATCGAGCGCATGGAACAGCTTCTCACTCATCCCGAAATTCTCTCCAAGCACGTGCGCGCCGTCGCCCAGCCCAACGCGCTCGAAGGAGTCGGCGCAGCCGAAGCCCCGCGCGGAACTCTCTTCCACCATTACAAAATCGACGAGCAAGGCCTGATCCGCTGGGCCAACCTGATCATCGCCACCGGGCAGAACAATCTTGCCATGAACCGCAGCGTGCTCCAGGTGGCGAAACATTTCGTTCACGGCAAGCGCCTGAATCCCGGCATGCTCAACCGCGTCGAGGCCGTCATCCGCTGCTACGATCCCTGCCTGAGTTGCGCCACCCACGCCCTCGGCCAGATGCGCCTTCGCATCCAGCTTCTCGGCCCGGAGAGCGAGTTGCTCGACGAAATCGCGCGCCCATAATGTCTCGCATCCTGATCATCGCCTACGGAAACCCAATGCGTGGGGATGACGGCCTGGCCTGGCGCGCTGCCGACGAACTCGAAGCCAAGCTCTCCAGCTCAGAAATCGAAATCCAACGCCTGCATCAGCTGGCTCCCGAACTGGCAGAAACCATCAGCCACGTCGCTGCCGTAATCTTCGTCGACGCCGCTGCTGCCCAGCCCAACCGCCAGCCCGGCGACATCCGCTGCGAACCAATCACCGAGATTTCCAGCGAAGGTACCTTTTCTCACCAGTTCTCACCCCACGCCGTCGTTGCTCTGGCCCGTCAACTCTACAACGCCAACCCGCGCGCATTTTCTGTGACCATGACCGGCCAGGATTTCAATCACGCCGAATCCCTCTCGCCGCCAGTCGCCGCCGCCCTGCCCGCTCTCATCAATCGCATCGAGTCGGTCGTCCAAAGCTTGCTGCGCTGAATGCGGCCTCGGCGTTCCCGAAGAGTTTACGCATCAACCGAATTTCCTCCTCCTTTATAAGGATGGGACCGCTTTCGGCAACGACTAAAGCTTTGCCAGAAACCACCGATGGATCAAAAGAACGAATCGTTTCGGCAAGCCATTCGAAAAATCCGATTTGTGGCCGTTGCGGAGGATCTGCGTTGTGAGTGAACTGAACGATCTCAAACTACGAATCGAAGCAAAGATCAAAGCCGACGGTCTCGACGCAGCCGCAATCAAGGGTAAAATCGGGCTGAAGTCCGGTAAACTTCTCGCCTTCATCAACGCCAACACGCCCGACGATCCCGCAGCCCTGTCCAAGCTCAAGGCCGCCGCGAAAGAAGTGCTCAACCTGAATTAATGCGAGCTACGAATCCGTTCAAAATCCCGTCAACACAAAATCCGACCATCGCCTGCAATCAGTAAGGCAACTACATCGGAAGACCGCAAGCGCATCGCCAAGTTATCCTGGGCGCAGCCAGTTTCAGGCGGAATGGATGCCCTCGCTTTTACCCAGCTTCTCGCGTGAGCACAAACGCAGCGAGACTGCGACCTGATCACCATTTCCGCCCACCTCCCATATACTCGGAATCATGTCCGACCCAAATTACTCTGCCATGCTCGACATCGCGATCGCCGAAGCCCGCACGGGCCTCGCCGAAGGCGGCATTCCGATCGGCGCGGCAATCTTCGATGAAACCGGAAAACTCATCGGCTCCGGCCACAATCGACGTGTACAAAATGGCGATCCCTCCATCCACGGCGAGACTGACGCCTTCCGCAACGCCGGACGCCAGCGCAGTTATCGCCATCTCATCCTGGTCACCACCCTCGCGCCCTGCTGGTATTGCAGCGGCCTCGTGCGCCAATTTGGTTTTCGTACAGTCGTCATCGGCGAGAGCCGCAACTTCCAGGGTGGCCTCCAATGGCTGCGCGAGCTCGGCGTAAACATCATCGACCTGGATTCCTCCGCATGCGCCAACATGCTCGCCGGTTACATCCGCGCCAATCCTGAAGTTTGGAACGAAGACATCGGCGAGGAGTAGCCCTCACGAAACCATCGCAATCCACAAATTCCTCGTGTACCGTAGAGTCCTTTGTGATTTAAGGTTTTACAGAGGCGAATCCTGCAAGGCGAATCTATGCACAATCCCTTCATGGCCCGGGCGATTCAGCTCTCGCTCGACAACGTTACCTCAGGGCGCGGCGGCCCTTTCGGCGCGGTGATCGTAATAGATGGAGCTATCGTCGCCGACGCTGCGAATCAGGTTACGCTCACCAACGACCCCACGGCGCATGCGGAAATGCTCGCGATTCGCAACGCCTGCAAAAAGCTGGGAAGGTTCGATCTCACCGGCTGCGAGATCTACAGCTCCTGTGAACCGTGCCCGATGTGCCTGGGAGCGATTTATTGGGCGCGCCTCGCGCGCGTGTATTTCGCCAATTCCGATTCCGACGCCTCCCGCGCCGGCTTCGACGATTCCTTCATCTACCGTGAACTGGCGCAGCCCATCGCGCAACGCAAAATCCCCATGATCCAGATGATGCGCGAAGAAGCTCTGGTCGCCTTTCGCGCCTGGGAAAACAATCCCAACAAAATCGACTATTGAGGCATCCTAATCGCTGAGGCAATCATGCGACTGCAGGAAAAAGTGGCCATCATCACCGGAGCCGCCAGCGGGATTGGCCAGGCCATCGCCGCCGGCTTCGTCCGCGAAGGAGCCAACGTAGTGGTTGATTATGTCGGCAAGCCGGGCGTTGCCGACGACACCTTGATGAAAGTACGGGCGGCAGGCGGACGCGGCATCGCGGTCGAGGCCGACGTCTCCGATCCCGCGCAAGTGCAGAACTTGATCGATCAAACCGTCTCCACCTTTGGCCGCCTCGACATCCTCGTCAACAACGCCGGAGTCGAATTCAAACATCCCTTCCTCGAATTCCCCCTCGATCTCTGGCAAAAAATAATTGCCATCGATCTCACCGGACCGTTTCTCTGCGCCCAGGCCGCCGCGCGGCAAATGGTCAGGCAGGGCGCCGGCGGGCGCATCATCAACATCTCCTCCGTTCACGAAGATCTGCCCATGCCCACCAATGCCCCGTACTGCGCCGCGAAAGGCGGACTCAGAATGCTGATGCGCACCATGGCCGTCGAACTCGCCCCTCATCAAATCACCGTCAACAACATTGGCCCCGGTGCCATCTTCACCCCCATCGACCAGGACGTCGAGGCCGACACAAAATTGGATAGCGAGCTCATGGCCGAAATTCCGCTCGGCCGCTGGGGCAAGCCCGAAGAAGTCGCGGAGCTAGCGATCTATCTCGCCTCCGATGCGGCCGCCTACGTCACCGGCAGCACCCACTTCATCGACGGCGGCATGCTAAGAAACTCGGGCAGCTTGTAATTTGACGATGGACCGGAACGCTCAGGCCAGATCCGCTCCTGCGGGGACAGCCGCCCTCGGCTGTCCATCGAGCGCAGCTCGTTTCGCTCCCGGAGCCCGGCACAGCGTTCGAAACCGACGAGCGACCCGGACGTTTTTCCCACTTTTACTAACTTGATTCCTGCAGCCAGCCCGAACCAGACTCGATACTCCCCACTAAAAACTCGCCACTACTTCCCGCGCAGCATCTCGACCACGCGCTCGTAGTCGTCCACGCTGGCGTACTCGATCACAATCTTTCCCTTCCCGTTGCGATCGCGGATTCGAACGCGCATTCCCAACGTCCGCTCCATATCGGTTTGCGCCGCGCGAACATTCGGATCCACCCAGCGCGCGCCGCCGCTCTTTTTCTTCGCGCCCGGCATGGTGTGGAACGGTTCGTTCAACTTGTTGACGCGCTCTTCAATCTCATCCCACTTCAGTCTGTGGGTGACAATTTCTTCCGCCAGCTCCAACATGTGAGTCATGCTCTCCAGCCGCAGCAACTCGCGCGCGTCGCTGAAGCTGATGCGGTCTTCCAGCATGTACTGCATCACCTTCTCCGGCAGCTTCAGCAAGCGCATATAATTCGCCACGGTTTCGCGTGACACGCCGATGCGCTCGGCAATCTCCTCCTGGGTTAGCTTGAACTCCCGGCTGAGAACCCGGAACGCTTCCGCCTGCTCCACTGGATTGAGATCTTCGCGGATCACGTTTTCCAGCACCGTCATCTCCGCCGCCTGCTGCGGCGAAAGCCTGCGCACCAGCGCCGGAATCGTTTCTTTGCCCGCCATCTTCGATGCGCGCAAACGCCGCTCGCCCAGCACCAGGATGAAGCGCCCACCTTCCTCCGCGGGCCGCACCACGACAGGCTGCACCACGCCATGCTCTTGAATCGAGTTGCGCAGCTCGATCAGCGTCTCCTCGTCAAAGGCGTAGCGCGTCTGATAAGGATTTTTATCGATCAAAGAAAGCTCGAGATTCACCACCAAATTCGCAGGGGTCGTCTGCGCGTGAGTTTGCTCGTGCGGAGCGGGAACTCCTGCCCGCTCTGCTTCAATCTCAGCGGGAGCTATCGGCGTTGCTGCCGCCATCGAAACCGGGAAGGGCACGGCTTCAGCCGTGCCGATTGAGCCCGAATAGACCTCGGGCTTTAGCCCCTGAGGGGCGGCCACGGCGGGACTTGCCACCACGCGCGGCCCGGGCAGCAACGACTCCAACCCGCGCCCCAATGCCCGCCGCTTCTCCACCTTCTCGTCTTTCTTCTCCAACGGATGCCCCGCCGCCGCAGTCGTCATGCTTGGTTCCTCTGTGCTCTCTCTTTTCTCTGGTTCATATATTGCGTAAATCTATACATCGATAAACATCGATCTATCATATCGATCATCGTCTATATTTATTATCATCGATCTAATAGATTGATGGCCATAAATGTGTTTCAGGCAGTCTTATCCATCTCGGCAGCGGTCTCGGCCGTAGGCTGAGAGCTGCCGGCGGCAAGATGCCGATCCAGAAGTTCTTTCGCCAGCCGGATATAACTCTCCGCCCCTTTCGAGCGCGGATCGTACATCAGCGCCGGCTTGCCGTGGCTCGGAGCCTCCGCCAATCGTATGTTTCGCGGGATGGTAGCCGCACAAACTTTGTCGCCAAAAAAGTTTCGCAGTTCACTCATCACCTGCTGCGCCAGGTTGGTGCGCTCATCCAGCATGGTGAGCACGACACCTTCAATGGCAAGCGTCGGATTCAAGGCCGCGCGGATGCGCTCAATGGTATCGAGCAACTCGCTGATTCCTTCCAGCGCAAAATATTCCGCCTGCATCGGAATCAGCACGGAATCCGCGGCCACCAGCGCGTTCAGCGTGAGCAAATCCAGCGCCGGAGGACAATCGAGGACGATATAGTGGAAGCGATCGCGCAGCGGAGCGAGGACGTCCTTGAGCCGGAACTCGCGGCGATCCGCCTCGACCAACTCGATGTTGGCGCCGATGAGATTTTTGTGTGACGGGATCAGCCAAAGCTGTTCCAACTCAGTAACCGCCAGGGCTTCTTCACCCGACGCCGCGCCCAGAAGGCAATGGTAAGTCGAGATGCGTTCGGGATCTTTGGCCAGGCCCAGGCCGCTCGTGGTATTGGATTGCGGATCGCAATCGATGAGCAGTGTGTTCACTTCCGCAGCCGCAAAGGACGCGGCTAAGTTGATGGCAGTCGTGGTCTTCCCCACGCCGCCCTTCTGATTGGCAACAGCGATGACGCGTCCCATAAATTGTCGAGGAGCCAGAGCTAGAAAAAGAATAGTGCGCGGCGAAACTCAACGCAAGGTCGAATTGCCGAGCTGATGTTGAATTCGTGTGCAAAACACGTCGAAATGTTCCAGCTGGAACATTTCTCGCTTTTTCAAAAAGGAATCTGTGCAGCTTTTAAGGTTCGTCTTGACGCTACGTCATCTGATTGAGCGTGTAAATGTTTCGACCGGAGCGTTCCCTTTTGCCTGGGCGCTCACTTCGCGGGATGGAGACTAATTCACCAATGTTCCAGCTGGAACATTTGGCTCATTGTCCGCTCTGGAACAGTTCTTCGATTCCATCCGCACGCCACAAGGACGTTCTTGACCGAAGACAGCCCCATCACACTAGTGTTCCGACCGGAACATTTGAGAAAATTGTTCCAGTTGGAACAATTTTGCGGTTTGTCCCACTTAGGCCTATATATTGCCGAATTTTCATGCTCTTCGGCGATGGTTTTCCGTTCTTATTCCCACTTTCTAACTAACATGCTCCTTCTTGCCCAATGAGGAGCTGGCGTGATTGAGAGTTGGGGATGGATATAGGTGGGTGCCAGCGTACGGTCCCTAGAGTGGAGTGGGCCATCGCGAGTTGTGAAGACGAGAGCAGTAAGGCTAAGCGTCCACCGGGGGCTACGAGGGAAGTGGCTACCGGGAGAATGTTGGCGAAGCGTTCGACGGCGCGGAGGGTTACGATGTCGAAGCTGGCTGGGGCTATGGTTTCGGCGCGGACATTTTGTATATTGACGTTCGTCAATGTAAGGGTGCGAGTCACTTCGCCGAGGAAGGCGGCTTTCTTGTGGTTCGACTCGATCAGCGTCAGGGTGATATCGGAAGCCCAGAGTTTGATGGGAAGTCCGGGAAAGCCGGCGCCGGAGCCGAGATCGGCGAGGCGGGATGGGGTCGCTTGGGCTCGGGTTGGGAATAGGTGGCGGGCGGCGAACAGGCTTTCGCCGAAGTGACGAGTTACGATTTCTTCTGGATCGCGGATGGCTGTGAGATTGATGCGGGCGTTCCAGCGGAGGAGTATATCGATGTACGTCGATATATGCTGCAGGTCGTTCTGCGCGAGTTGTTCGTCAGCGGTGGAACCGAGGAAGGGTTGGAGCAGTTCGGCGATGCGGGCGGCGTGCATGGACTCTCGATTGTAGCGCGAGGGTGGGGCCGACAGAGCTAATATATCGACGGATATCGATATACATCGGAGCCGGCGGTGTGGGTGAGAGCACGACTAAGATTGGGACATCAGGGCCGGCGTGTTTGGATTTCGGAGGTCGTGGTGAGCGAGAGGAAAGAGATTTTTGCGGCAGTAGCGGTGCAGATGATGAGTGGGGATGAGGTGGTGGTTGGGGAACAGAAGATTCGGGTGCGGCGCGTGGGGCGCGGGCGGTTGCGCATGGCGCCGTTCAAGATCGACGGGCGTGGATATGAGGCGATTGAGCAGAATCCGGAGAAGCCGAGCGCGTGGGGGAAGTTGGCGCGGGAGGGACATGCGGTGGTGCAGTTTCGCGATCTCGAGGCGCATAAATATGTGGCCGCGGTGGTGGATGGGGTGGTACGGGAGTATGGGGAGATATGAACAGTAGTGGTAAGTACATGGAGAGAACGTTCGTCACGATATTAAGGACATCGCCTTTCACTGTTCACTCATGGTTTCGGGGGAACTGCTCCAAGGCTTCGGGTAGTTATTGCGGGTAGGGATGTTCGATTGGCAGCGACTTACCTGAGGTACCGCGATGATAGTTGAGTTGGCATGAGTGGCTGCGCTCGCTTCGCTCGCGAGACGGACGAAGGCGTCCGTCCCTACGTCGATTATTTGGCGAAGAAGTAGTCGAAGGATTTTACGGCGGTGAATTCGTCTTCTTTAATGTCGAAGACGGTGTAGAGCTTGGTGACCTGGAGGATGTCGCGGACTTTGGCGGAGAGGCCGAGGAGCTTGAGTTCGCCGCCGGCGTTGCGGACGGTAGTGAAGCTGGAGACTAATTCGCCGACGCCGGAGGAATCGATGTAATCGACGTGAGTGAGGTTGAGAACGATTTTTTTCTTGTCGGCGACGAGGAGGTTGCGAATGGTGTCGCGGAGTTGACCGGTTTCGTCGCCGAGGGTGATGCGTCCGTGGATGTCGACGATGGTGACGTGGCTGATTTCGCGGGTGGTGATGGTCATGAGTCGGGCTCCGGCTTCCGGCAAACAGTCGGCTTCGCGAATGGTAGAGTGCGGGGCGGCGCAAGTCAATGGGTGGGCGCTTTCCGACCCTGCCTTCTCTGTCGAGTTAACCCAATGAAGCGAAAAGCGGGCTGGAATGGGGCGTGCGGCTTGGCGGCACGGTGAAGCCGGATATAGACTTCACTGAACACTTCGTTGCTATGAGCCCTTCGACGCGCGAACCACGATGGCCCGCCTTTCTCGCAATGCTGTCAGCCGCCGGGGTGTTCTGGGCGCTGCCCGAGCCCCTGTCGCTAGGGCCGGGGTGGCTGCTGCTGGCGTTGATCGTCGTGCTGATGATTCCGATCGTGATTACGAACAGCCGCGGCTATTTCAGGGTCACGCGGGTGTTGACCTTCGCGGCGCTCGGCATGATCACGGTGGCGATGATCGCCGCGATCATCTTTTTGATTCAGGGAATTCCATCGCATCGCGAGATGCCGAGGGCGCTGCTGCGCTCGGCGCTCTTATTGTGGATCACGAACGTGCTGGTGTTTGCCTTGTGGTACTGGAAGCTGGACGCCGGCGGGCCGCTGGGGCGCGATCATTCGCGGTGCAAGATCGCGAGCGCGTTTCTGTTTCCGCAGCTTTCGAGCGACCGCTCCGACGGGTGGTCGCCGAATTTTATGGACTATCTGTTTGTTGCGTTCAACACGAGCACAGCGTTTTCGCCGACTGACACCGCCGTGCTTTCGCGATGGGCGAAGCTGGCGACGATGCTGCAGTCGCTGATTTCACTGGCGATCCTGGTGTTGCTGGCGGCCCGGGCGGTGAACATTTTGTAGAGGGAGCTTGCAAAAGTTCCACTTGAGCCAAGAGCGGCCCCGAGTGGCCCACCGGCGAAGCCTACTCAGTTGTCTAGGCGATACGGTTATTCAGTCTGTCCTTCACTACGATTTAGGCGATTGCAGGTCTCTACTTCCCAACTCACGCCAAGTGCACAAGTCGGACACGTGGGGAAAGCGGTGCGAGGAGCGCGGCTGAAAATCATATATCTCTAGCATCACAATCTCGCTGTCCAGTCCCCAGAGAATCAGTCCTGCCTGTTCGCCTTTAGGATAGACAGCTAATTCGTCGGCAAGCATCTTCTTGCCTCTAAGTTGCTCCACAGACTTGAAATGAAGAGTGGTACATCCGCAACCGCATGCTCCTACGACCCGCAACTGTTCCACTGGCTGCGCGCGATACGCCGCTATGTCAAACAGCGCGTGGTCGAGGAGCCACTCAACGACTTTCGCTTCGTTGGGGGAAATAGCTCTATCCATACCTCCAAGTCTAGGCGCGAGACGACTGACACTTCCAGAGCCGCTGCGTTCGGACGAACTTGGTTAATAAGTTAGAGAGTTGGCCACTTCGGCGGGGAGTGGGTGGGAGTCGCGGATTTCCTGGATGGGCGAAGTGATGATAGGAGTGGAGTATTCGGGGTGGTGAAACTCGAGGTGCATGCCGCGGCCGACGTACTGCAGCTTGAGCATGGAGCCTCCCCAGGTGGAACCGGCGATGGCAACCTGCACGGGATCAGGACAAAATTCGGGATGACCGGAGATGAGAGCGTCGCTACCGCCGAGCAGAACGGCGGTGTAGCAGTGATGCATGGTTTGAATGTGGAGAACGGTGGAAGGCGGGAGATCGTGCAGAAAGACGCCGCCTTCGATTTCTGATTGGATGATGGCGCGGTTGACGTCATCGGCCAAGTTAGGGTGCGAGATGAACATCACTAATACCTGTGACCTAGGGTAATGGGTTTCGGGTGGCGGGGCAAGGGTTGTTTGGGGGTGGGAGGAACTTTCGGGAGGGGACTTTTGGAATAAGAGTTATGACGATTGCGGCCGAACTGCGCCCCTTTGACAAGCTCAGGACGGGACGGCGAAGCCCGTCACCACATGGATCGTCGCTTAGGGGCTCGCTTCGCTCGCCGGACGGGCGAAGGCGCCCGTCCCTACATGACCTTATTACGGGATGGTGGCGATGGAGCCGTTGGGGCCTACGATGAGGGCTCCGCCTTGTGGGAGTGGGCTCACGGCGTTGAAGTGGAGGTTGGATTTTTTGGGCGGGCCGATGCGCGTGGGGTTGCGTGGAGGGCGGAAATCGTAGATGTAGTCAGGCGCGACTAAGAAGAGGCGCACCTGGGCCTGATTCTCGGGAAGGTTGGGGGCGTTGGGCGATTGGTAGCGGCGATCATAGGCTACGGCGGAGGAATAGGCCTGGGGATAAATTTCGGAGACGATCCAAGTTTTGCCGCCGTCGTCGGTGAAGGCGAGGTTGGGGCCATCTTTTTCGGGATGCTTGTAGTCGCCGCCGGCGATGACGCCGTGGCGTGGGTCGCGGAAGGCGATGGAGAAAATTCCGGCGGATTCCATGCCGTGCATGATGGGAGTGGGGAAGACTTGCCAGGTTACGCCGCGATCGGAGGAGTGGAAGACGCGAGCTACTTTTCCGCCAGTGGCAAACCAGATGTTGGGGTCGAGGACGGCGGGGGCTGCAGCCCCGTCACTTGGTGAGGGCTGACGCGGTGCTGAAGCGCCACTCTTCCGCGCATCCGGCAGGAATGGCTGCGGATTCGGCTGGGCTTCGCCCTGGCCTGCACGGGCGAAGGCGCCCGTGCCCACACGGTCCCTCTCGTTGCGCAGAATGGCGAGGCAAGTATTGCTGGCGGCGAAGGCACCTTCGCCTTCTATAGCTGGAGGGAGTTGCGAGGAAGGGATGGGGGTCCAGATCTGACCGTCGTTGGTGATCAGGAGTTCGAATTTTGGTTTGCCGGTTTCGTCGGGGATGGGATCGCCGAGGACGATGCCGTGAGTGCGATCCCAGAAGACCATGGAGTCAAAAAATCCTTTGGGATTGGTGTTGGTGAATTCGAGCTGCCAGTGACGGCCGACGTCGGTGGTGTGATAGATGCGGGACTTGTCGCCGGAGCCGGCGGACATTAAGAAAGCTTCGTCGGCAGAGAAGGCGACGACGGCGCGGAAGTCGAGGGATTCGGCGCCGGGGACTTGATCGGGGATCCAATTTTTTCCGCCGTCGATGGTGCGGAGGTAGGTGCCTTTGCTGCCCGAGGCCCATGCGATGTCGGGCGAGACGGCGCTGACTCCGCGGAGATCGGCCGTGGTGATGGAGGGCTGAGTGTGGGGAGCTTGGGATTGGAGCGTGGTCGCTAGCAGAAGTAGGAGAGCTGCGCGCATGCGGGCATTGTCTCAGAAAACCGGCGGAGGGCGAAGTGGTTTGCGATGGGGGACAACTCTGCGGCGGAATCGGGGGTGGGAGTTGGGTTAAGTCCGCAGGGTCTGCTTGCAGGGGATCTCTTCGGAAAGATGGGTAGGCTCCTCGACTGCGCAGGTCTGGTGGTTTAGTTATCAAGCTATTTCATGAGTACGTAGGCGCCGCCGTTGGTAGTGGCGATTACCAGGTTCATGAGGATGAACATGAGGTCGTAGTGCCAGCCGGAGGATTTTTCTCCCCAGAAGCCGGTGTGCCAGGCGAAGATTTTTTTCTGGATGGCGCCGAGCATAATGAGGATGAGGCCGAAGGCGGCGAGTTGGGTGAGGACTCCGAAGGCGACGCCGAGGGCTCCGGCGACTTCGGCGATGCCGAGGAAGATGGTGAATGACTTGGGCATTCCGATGCTTTTGGCGCGGGCGGCGGGGTCTTTGAGATGGCTGTAGCCGCTTGTGACGAAGACCAAGCCGACCATGAGGCGGAGAAGCAGGATGGCGAGATCGGTGAAGCGGGCGAGTTGGGGGAACATGAGGACCTCCGATTATTGCGGAAAACCTATTTTGCGGACAAGATCGACGTATCGCGGATCGGAGTGGAGCGATTCGAAGGCGGGATCGGTGCGCAGGAAGATCAGGTAGCCGTTGTGATCTTGATAAGCGATGTTGAGCCACTCGAAGGCATGCTCTTTGTCGCCGAGGTCGGCATAGAAAGAAGCGATGAAATAAGGCGCCAGGAAGTTTGTACCAGCCTTGCGCTCGGCAAGCAGGATATCGATCGCCTTGTGCGCTGCGGCAGGCCAGCCCCCGATGCGGAAGGCGGCGTCCATGGCGGGAGCCAGCTCGGAATAAGTCTTGTCTCCCGAGAGTTGCGCATAGCTCGAATACTCCTGGATCACTTGCGCGTATTTATGCAGGCCCCAATAAGGCAGCACCAGGTCCTGATGGACGGCACTAAA
The DNA here is from genome assembly GCA_963818935.1 of uncultured Acidobacteriaceae bacterium. Taxonomy (GTDB): domain Bacteria; phylum Acidobacteriota; class Terriglobia; order Terriglobales; family Acidobacteriaceae; genus Sulfotelmatobacter. The sequence goes on along the minus strand of CAWFUK010000083.1, from coordinate 92,933 downwards.
CGAGGGATTCTCGGCGGCGACCTTCTGATACAGCTCGATTGCCTTATCGAACTGGCCAAAGTAGGTGTAAGCGTCGCCCTGGGCGCATCCAATGATGGGGGAAAGCGGATCGAGCTCATGAGCCAGATTGGCCTGGGTAATCGCTTCCTGCTGGCGCCGGCCGGTAAATGACAGTGTCTGCGAATACCACTGATGGGCGGTGGCATCGCTGGGATCGAGTTCGATGGCTTTCTGGAACTCGGCATCGCCGCCGGCAAAATCCCAATCCCCCTTCGATTTCACCATGGCCAAGTCGGCATGAGGCCGGGCCAGGGTAGGGTCGAGTTCCAGCGCCTTGTTTGCGGCCGCTCCCGCCTTGGCGAAAAATTCTTTGGCGTCGCCTTCCCCGTAGTCCATGATGATCCCGTAAACATCGGCCAAGCCAGCGTACGCCCGCGCGAAATTCGGGTCCTTGTCGATCGCCTGATGGAAATAAGTGATTGCGGTATGCAGATCGGTCGCGGTGCGCTTGTTCCAGTAGTAGCGGCCTTTGACATAGAGCTGGTAGGCCTCAGGATTTTGCGTGCCCTGTTTTACAACTTGCTGTTTTTCCGCGCCGGTTAAGGTGGAGCGTAGTTTTTCGGCGATGTCGCTGGCGATTTGCTGCTGGAGCGAGATGACGTCGGCGGTTTTGCGCTCGTAGTGTTCGCCCCAGATTTCGGTGTTGTCTTGCACATTGGTGAGGTCGGCGGTGACCTGAATGGTGTCGCCATGTTGCACGACGCGGCCAGTGAGTAAAGCGTCGACGGTTAAATCTTTGCCGACTTGCTGCGGGTCAATGTCACTGCCTTTGTAGCGGAAGACGGAGTTGCGGGATTTTACTTTCAACTGGGGAACGTGGGCGAGGCTGGCGATAAGGGATTCGGTGAGGCCGTCGCTGAGGAGATCGGTGTCGGCGCCGCTGCCGGACGTGGCGAAGGGGATGACGGCGATGGATCCGATTTGATTGGCGCTGGATTTGCTGCGGGCGTACCAGATTCCGGCGGCGAGGGCTGCGATCAGGATGACGGCTACGGCTGCGATCCAATATTTTCGCGGGCTCGGTTGAGTTGCGGCCAGTTGAGCGCCGCTGGATTTTCCGGAGTCGAATTGTGGCTGAGTGGCGGATGATGGCGGGCTGGCGGAAGATATGGGTTGCGCGGTTGAGGACGATGACGCTGCCGCGAAGCGCGTTGAGCCTGACGGGGGCGGCGTTGCGGTTTCTGGAGTTGAGGGCGACGTGATGGCGGAACTTCGTCCGGAATCGAGTTCGCGCTTGAGGCGCTTGAGGTCTCCGCGCATTTCTGCGGCGACTTGATAACGGAGGTCGCGATCTTTCTCGAGAGCTTTGTTAATGATGCGTTCGAGCTCGGCGGGCAGACTTGGATTGAGGCGGACGGGCGCGGCTGGGGAGCGGTTGAGGATGGCGTCGAAGATGACGGCGGAGGTATTGCCGGTGAAGGGCTGGCGTCCGGTGGCGATTTCGTAGAGGACGGCGCCGAAGGAGAAGAGGTCGGTGCGAACGTCGAGGTCTTCGCCGCGGGCCTGCTCGGGAGACATGTAGGCGACAGTGCCGACAGTGCTGCCGGGGCTGGTGAGATTGGCGATGTCGGCGGCGGCGGTGGCCTGGGTTGCGCCTTGAGGTTCGGGCGAATGGGTGTGGGCGAGCTTGGCGAGGCCGAAATCGAGAACCTTCGCCTGGCCGCGTTTGGTGATGAAAAGATTGGCGGGCTTCAGATCGCGATGAACGATTCCGGCGGTGTGGGCAACGTCGAGCGCGTCGGCGATTTGCACGCCGAAATCGACCAACTGGTCGACCGAAATCGGCTTGCCTTCGATGCGATGTTTCAGGGTCGCGCCGTCGAGGAATTCCATGACGATGTAGTGACGCTGATCGTCTTCGCCGATGTCGTAAATCGTGCAAATGTTGGGATGGTTCAGGGCCGATGCGGCTTGGGCTTCGCGGCGGAAGCGCTCGAGGGCCTGGGGATCTCTGGCGACTTCGTCGGGCAGGAACTTGAGGGCGACGAAGCGATGAAGGCGAGTGTCCTCTGCCTTGTAGACCACGCCCATGCCGCCGCCGCCGAGTTTTTCGAGGATACGGTAGTGGGAGATGGTTTGGCCGATCATAGTTGGGCGATCGTAGTTGGGCGATGATGATTCGCGGGCCCGGCTTGCGGTCGGTTTATCTTACGGAGTGCGAGGGTGGGAGTCAATGAACTGTGGGGGTTATACGCATTGAGGGGATTTTGCTGCACCCCCCACCCCAAAACCAAAACCCACAACAGAACAGACCGGCCCGCCCGCCCGCGTGCAGGGCAAGGGTGCGCTCGCTGTGTATGCGTTCGTGCGAGCGAGCGAGGGGAATTGAGGGAATTGAGGGAATTGAAACGGGACTGCATACGGAAAGATTGTAGAGCTAATCGAAAGAAGTCGAAATTTGAGTGAAATCGCTGTTTACAACACTTGGGCGCTAACGGCACTACGCTAATGAACGTGGCCTCGTCCAGCATGAAGTACCGACTGATGTATTCTGCCCGACTTCTGGCGCTCACAGTCATTACCGTATGAGGAAGTTACGGCGCAACCCCCTTGGGGCGATGCAAAGAAATGCCGCCCAAACAGCGGGCGGCAAGCATTTGTTGCACCTCGCTTCACGACATGGCTAGTGAACCAATGGCTTCTTTTTCAGAACCTTTGGTCTGGTGCTCATCTTGGAGGGCTGAGCATTGTTGTTTGCAACCTGCGTGCAGCCGATGACGTTGTTGTTCGTGCCAAGGTTCATCACGGTATCGCTAGGCGTTTTGCAGACCACCGTGCTGTAGCTTGTATCCGCCGGGGTTCCCCATAACAAGGTGCCGTCCAGCATGATCTGGGCGAAGCCGGAATCAGCAACGAAACCTGTAACGTCGTTTCCCAGCACGGCAGCGTAAGTATCGTCTTCCATTCCAATCGCAAATTGGCCGGTGCCAACAATCTTGTTGTTCATGATTGTGGTACCCGACGTGTAACCGACATCGATGGGGCACAGATCCTGCCCCTGGATGGTGTTGTTGTAAACCGTTGCATAGAGCCTTGGGTCGTTAGGATCATCCTGCATGAAGACGCCGTTGGCACACGATCCCGTCGGCGTCAGATTGTTATCGTGGATGAAGTTCAATGACGGCCCGCTGGGATTAAAAACACCCGGGATCCACGGAGCAATCATTATCGCCGCGAAGTTCCCCGATGACTTATTGAACGAAACTTCTCCAGCAGAGTTTTGGGCGATTGCCACGAACGAACCGAAGTCAACATTCGTGAAGGTATTCGCGGCGAGGGGCGAACCCCCAACGACCACGCTGCTGTTCTTGCGAAAGCCGTCCGCCACTACTCCGGCTTGAACGTTTGAGAAGGAGCTGTGGGAGACAAAGAAACTGCCGCTGAGGAAGTAGTAATCAAACGGCGTCTGACTCTTCGGAAATTCTCCGGCAAAGATCGTTCCCTGGCAAAGATTGTAATCTGGGTAGGGCGCGTTGCAATTCGTTGTGGTGGAATCGGGCATTCCTTGAACGGTAACGCGCTGCACAGTCACGTTCGTGCGGCTTTTGCCCATGAAGCGGATGCCATCGTTAATGACCGTGAGTCCCAATCCCGGCCAAGGTTGAGTGGCGGGCACATTCGGTTCATTGACCGTCAGGTCCGACACGATGATGTTGCCGTCCACGAAGATGATCAGACTTGGCCATACACAATCTGAAGTGTTCGGCTTGCACTCACCTTGAGTGAAGTCAGCGGTTACCGGCAAATCTGGTAAAGCCTGAATGGTCGTTTTTTCCCGGCCCCTTCCTTTAAACGTTCCCTGGAAGTTGTATTCCACAAGTTGGCTGGTTAAGTAGGTTCCTGTAGCCAACTGTACCGTGCAGTGCGGTCCGTAAGCCACACACGTATCCAGAGCTGATTGCAGGTTTGCCGTGTCGTTAGAGCCATTCGGCGGAGGCACGTGGACGGTACGAGAGCCTCCAAATGCGCTCGTTGGAGTTAACACGATCGTGACAAGAACGGCGGCAAATAACATCACTCCGAGACCCGCACGCTTCACGAAATACGAGCCAATCATGGGAAATTTCTCCTTTCTCCGACAGTTCCCTCTATAGAGACGCTGTTTCTTGAATAAACGGGACCGCTCGCCTGAGGGGTGTTGCATCCCGCGGTGGGAAGTGCTCTTCGGGGAGGCGAGAGAATTGACGGTCTCAATTGTACTCCTCTTCGATCGGGGCGGCGAAGAAATAGCCTATTCCGACGGGCTAATCCCAAGTCGGGAGAGACATACCGAATCGGGCGTTGTCAGATGTTCTAAACGGATGGTTGACGAAAAATCGCGGTTACACTCATCATGCCGAGCAGCGAGGGATTTTGAGTGCTACGGCCTGATTGCGACAACTATGAGTCTCTCAGGGGACAGGGATCGCTTGCCCGTTTTCGAATCTGAAAGTCATGGAGTAGGCGCGGTGTTGTCCAGATTCATCCTCTGCCACGACATTGCCTCGCGCCTCAAGTTTTCGGCTCTTCATATCGAAGTGGACTGTATTTGCCTGCAGCGAGAAAAGGTTGTAGGCCACGAGCACCGGGTCGTCATAAGGAGGGTCGTTGTCACCAGCGTAGTCGTAGGAATATTCGGACCGGATACGCTTTACGTAGCTAATGTAAAGCCGAAACGGCACGCCGTCTTCCGACGGCACCGCAAAAAAGTCTCCATCGTAGTATCGGACGTCGGCACTCTTGGCCGCTGCCCGCTCCTCCTGCGTCGGATTCTCGCGACTGATCATCGGCGGTTTATGAGGCAGGGTAGCGTTGAAGGTGATATTGATAGGTGACATTACGCGAAACTCACGTCGGCGGTAGGACCTAAGCAGCCCCCCGAGCCATTTGCGGTCATTGTGTAGACGCCAAGAGGGAGATCCACGTTGTAGATGCCCGCCTCATTGGTCGGTACGGTCAAGCTGAGTTTCTCGCCTTGGAACGTGACTCTGACGGTGGCTTCGCGGACGGCCCCTCCGGCTGAATCCTTAATTGTTCCCCTGACATGGAAAGTCGGAACCTGAGTTGCCAGCTTCGCCGATTGCGCCAAGAGTACAGGGCACACGAGCAGCATGCCGAAAAGGGTGAACTTGACGATTCGCGTCACAGCACGTATTAGACACCACTCCAGAGAATCCGATCGACTTCGCTCAGGGCAGGCTCTTCGACTGCGTGAGTGGTGCGCTTCGCTTCGTTATTATCCCTGAAAACGCCACTTACCTCGGTAACCTTTTCTGGGGTAGGGCTTGCTCCTAAGCTCTTGATGAAGTGCGGGTTTTTGCGGGATGCAGGTTTTCAAGGGAGATGGCGCGTCATGGCAAAGTTGCTTCTTAAGTTTGAGGAGAAGGTGCTACGGGAAGTGGTGTTGACCCGGGGTGTGGTGACGATTGGGCGGCAGCCGGATAATTTGCTGTGCATTGATAATCCGATTGTGTCGGGATATCACGCCAAGATTTATTGGGAGAACAACGGATACTTTCTGGAAGACCTGGAAAGTTTTAATGGGACTTATCTGAACAATCACCGCATCAAGAAGGCCGCGCTGAATGATAAGGATGTGATTCTGGTTGGGAAGCATGTGGTGGAATTTCAGGGGGCGGTAGCGGCGGTGGAGGCAGGGTTCGCGGGCGTTTCTTCTTCGACGGACCGGAGTCCGGGGTGGCAGGCGGAGATGGAGAAGGCGAGGCCTCCGCAACTGCAGGCGACAATGGTGGTGGATACCAAGAAAGCGCGCGAGAGATTTGCGCAGATGGGGGGCGGGCCGGTGGGAGCGACGGCGTATGGGGTCGCGCCGGCGCCGGAGATTCGGCGGCGGGAAATTGGGACGATCACAATTGTCTCGGGGAAGACGGATCAGGCCCATTACGTTCTGACGAGCAAGCTGAGCGTGATTGGGAAGTCGGAGATGGCGAGCATCCGGCTGAAGCGGTGGTTCGCGCCGCGGATTGCGGCGTCGATTCATCAGCGCGAAGATGGATATTTTCTGGTGGCGGCGGCAAAGAATATCAAGATTAAGGTGAATGGGGCTGAGTTCAATAGCGGGCAGCGGGAATTGAAGAGCGGGGATCAGTTTGAAGTGGCGGGGATTACGGCGCGGTTTGGGTATGAGAAGGGGTAGGGGTTTCGCCGTCCGCAATTCGTCGGGCTAATATCAAAAGCCCCGCCCAAGTCAACCTTGAGCGGGGCTTTTGACGCCGTCATCCCGAACGCCCGCGTTTTCACCCGTGGGCGGAGGGATCTCACGTGCATAATTCCGACGAGCGGGAGATCCTTCGCTCCGCCTGAAAACCGGCTTCGCTCAGGGTGACGCCTTACTCGGGTTGACCCATTTCAAATTGAGCCACTACCCGGGGCGTCTTCCGTTGCTCTTACTGGCCTACCACGGTGGCGGTTTCCAGCGGGGCCGTTTTGTTCCTGGCGAGCTCTTGTTCATACTTTCCTGCGAGTAGCTGCCAGCCTACATCCAGGCCAGGGGTCCAGATATTGGCGAGGAAGCAGTTTCCGGCATAGCAATGGAAGATGAAATGAGCTTTGTCGGGAGCAGATTTGCCCTGGGCCGGAAGCCCGATGACGGTGAGGGAGACGCGACCGTCCTTGCTCTGGAGCCGGAGGTGACCGTTGACGATGCGCTGGATAGTGTAGTCGCCGGCGGGCATGCGATCATTCTCGACCATAAAGCTAAAGGGAACTTTGACCTTCATAGGGCCTGATTCCTGAGCCAAAGACGGAGTTGCCGAAGCCAGGGTGATGGCTGCGAAGATCACCGCTACTGCTGTTCCTGCCAGATGCTTTTTCATAAATCCTCCTCTGATTTCGCGACGCCGGTTTCGGCTGGATCGCGTTGACAAGTGACATTCAACGGCAGGTCAGACAAAAGCAAAATGCTTTGCGGGTGAGAGGCAAGAGATTTGCAGGTGACCATGCAAGCTGTTGAAAGGCCGAGGATTATGTTGGCAGGTGACTCGATGCGCGGCAGCGTCGACAGACTCAAAGTCAAAACCCCCAAGGATGGGGTAGCCCTCACTTTTAAGATCCACTCGTCTAATCAGAAAGGTGACCAGATGGGAACAGCGGGTATGAAAAGCGCGTAGAAGGCGTTAGGCAAGGCAAGTGGTAGACTTTCTCCAATCTGCCACAGTCTGGGGGTAGTCGATTTCTTGTGGCCATAGACGAGAGCAAAGCGAACAGCAGGGTGCTGCGTTTTTCCAGCTTCGAGGTCGATCTGCGGGCCGGAGAATTGCGCAAGCATGGCATACGGATCAAACTCCAGGACCAGCCGTTTCAGATTCTGGCGCTTCTGTTGGAAAAGCCGGGCGAGGTGGTGACGCGGGAAGAGCTGCGCGGCCGGCTGTGGCCGGCGGATACGTTTGTGGACTTCGACCACAGCCTGAACAGCGCGGTGAAGAAGTTACGGCAGGCGTTGAGTGACGATCCGGATGTGCCGCGCTTTATTGAGACTTTGCCGCGGCGTGGGTATCGCTTTATCGCGCAGCTGGGGAATGGATCGACGGGCACGGCGCCGGCCGCCGAGTCGGAGCCGGCGAAGAATGGCAGCGCGCCCGCAACGGAATTGCCGGCCGCGTCGACTCCCGGGGCAGTTGCCCAGGCTCACCACTGGAAGCTGTGGGCGGCGGGGGCGTTTGGTTTCTTGCTGGCGCTGGGACTGGTGGCATGGTTTCGGCCGTGGCGGAGCGCGATCTCGGCGAACTCGCAGCCAGTGCGCCTGGTGCCGCTGACGACATATTCCGGGAACTGGTCCAAGGGATCGTTCTCTCCAGACGGGAACCAGGTGGCGTATGCGTGGGAGGGTGAACACCCTAACAACTCGGTCGATATCTACGTGAAGCAGATCGGCACCGAGAAACCGCTGCAGATCACCAGCGGATTTGGCTACAACTTCGCACCGGCGTGGTCGCCAGATGGGCGCTACATTGCGTTTGCGCACATTAGTCATGGCGAGGGCCCAGGAATTTTTCTTATCCCTGCGCTAGGGGGTACGCCGCGCAAGCTGCATGAATTCGAGACGAACGATGACTGCAAAACGGAATTAAGCTGGTCCCCGGATGGCAAGAGCCTCATTTTTTCCCGAGGCGTGCCCAACCAGCCGTGCCGAGTGGCAGAACTCAATGTGGAGGATCTGAGGGTTCGGGAGATGACAACGCCACCGGTGCCTTCGACGGGCGATTGGGATGCGCAGTTTTCGCCGGACGGCACGAGCATCGCTTTTATCCGCAATACTAAGGACGTCGAGGACATCTACACCATGCCGGCTGCAGGCGGGGACTTGCGGCGAGTGACCTTCGACAACCGCCTGCTGACGGGACTGGCGTGGACGGTGGATAGCAAGGAAATCATTTTTTCCTCGAACCGCGGCGGAATGAGTTGGGGGTTATGGCGCGTACCCGCGACGGGAGGTACGCCGGAGCGCGTCGGCATAGGATCGGAGGGCGCCTACATGCCTTCCATCAGCCTCAAGGGCAACCGGCTGGCTTACGCCAGTGGATTCTGGAATGAGAACATCTGGCGCGTCCCAGTGGGACCCGACCATCACGCGGGGAAAGCGGAGCGGTTCATTTTTTCCAGCATGCAGGAGGAGGGTCCACAATATTCGGCGGACGGAAAGCGGATTGTGTTCCAGTCGACGCGGTCGGGAAATTTTGAGATCTGGCGCGCCGACGCCGATGGCAACAACCTGGTGCAGTTGACATCGTTTGATGGTCCACTCACGGGCACGCCGCGCTGGTCGCCGGATGGACGGCAGATTTCGTTCGATACCCGGCCGGGGGCGCATCCGAACGTTTTCGTGATCAGTGCGGATGGCGGTCCGGCGCGGCGGTTTGTGAACGACTCAGCAGACGAAGGCGTGGCGAGCTGGTCACAGGATGGGCGGTGGCTGTATTTCGCTTCCAACCGCGGCGGAAACTGGCAGGTTTGGAAGCGGAAGGTCGAGGGCGACGAGCCGGTTCAGATCACGAAGAAAGGAGGCTTCGCCGCGCTCGAAGCGAAGGATGGCAAGTCGATCTACTACGCCAAATTTAACGAGGCGGGGATCTGGCAGGTTGGGATCGATGGCGGAGAGGAAATCAAAATACTGGATGAACCTCCGGGAGATTATTGGGGATATTTTGGAGTGGGGCTGGATGGTTTGTATTTCGTCGGAGACACCGGGAGCAACGGGAAGCACAAGCCAGGTTTAAAGTTCTATGACTTCGCTACACGAAAGATCACGGTGATGGGCGACCTGGAAAAGGGGCCGTATGAAGGAGCGCCGGGATTTGCAGTGTCGCCGGACGGACGTTATGTTCTCTACGTACAACTGGATGAGGCACGGAATTATTTGATGGTGGCGGAGAATTTTCGATGAGGGATTGGGGCTGTCGGGACGGAACTCCCTTCTACACTTATTGGGCTGTCAGCATAGGGACTGTGGCGGTCACGATGCTCGAGGGGTCGTCGCGGAGTTTGAGGTAGAGAGTCGGACCTTTGGGCGAGGGGATTCTGAGTTGGGCTTCTACGAAGCCGTCGGGGACGGTAACGGAGTTGGCGAAGTCGGGGTCGGTGCTGACGGAATCGATCAGGAAAAGTTTATCTCCGCTGAGCGTGCATTTCTTTTCTGAGCCGCGGGCGCAACGCACACCTTCCAGAACGGGCATTCGGACGAGGGTGATCAGGGGTTGCCAGTCGCCGTCTGTTCCATCGGGGCTGATGGGACGAAATTTCAGCGGGCCGAATGCGGAGGGACCTAGCAGCTTCATGGGATCGAGTACGCCGAAGATGGTTTTGGAATCCTGCGGCGTGAGGTTGCCGTCTTTTTCGCTCAGCAAAACTTTGAAAGATTCGTCGGCGGTAGCGACTTCGATTTTTTCGTTGGGCGGAAAATTGTCGGGGACTTGCGTCTTCAAAAAGAAATTAAGCCGCGCGTCTTGCGGGAGTTCGTTCTGATTGTCGAGTTGAAGCGTGGCGGGCGATTCTTCGGCATCAGGCTGCACGCTTTTGTTGAGCATGGTCACGCGTGGACGCGGGGCTGCGACTACGGTTTTGAGATCGAGGGCGCGGCCATCGTTGAGAGCGACGTGAAGGGTGATGTTTTCTCCACTCTGCAATTTGGTGGCGATGGTTGCATCGTGGCTGACCAGCTTGAGTTCATCCACCTGATGGGCGCGGGCGAGACCGTCAGGAGTGAAGTGCAGGCCGTCGACTTCAAGCGCGGTGACTTGATCGAGGCGCGTGCCTTTGAGAACGCCATCGGAATCTCCGGCGTGAATGTCGAAGGCGTCGAGGCGCCCGGCCTCGGCGTAGGTGTGGAGGGGAATCTCCTGGGGGTCGTGCTTGCCTAGCTGATGGATCAGAAGAGTGAGGGTTCCGGCGGCCGCAGTTTGCAGCGGAACCTGGACTTCCATTTCTTCGGGCTTGGCCAGTTTCCACGCGGCCTTGGTGATGGCGCCTTTTTCATCGCGGAGGGTTACCGCGCTGACACAGCAGGCGTCTGCGGACTGGAGATGAAGCGTGTCTTCGCGGCCGACGATGAGGGCGCTGGCATCTTTAGAGGCGACGATCCACTGAGCGGAGCTGGAGCTGCGCAGGCGGAAGCGCGGACCTTCAAAGGAATGAAATCCCCAAGTCCCGCGCAGAACGCCGCTGACCTCGCCTTCGAGTTCGATCGACTGCATGGCTTTGGTGTCGACGACAAAACCACCCTTGACCGCGTCGGGTTGGGCGGGGAGATCGATGCCGGGGCCGGATTTGGTTTCGACATGAAGCACGAAATTGTGAGCGAGCGCGGTGGCAAAAACGAGGGGCGCACCGTCGGCGGGCAGAACCAGAGAGGGTGCATCGATGCAGAGAACTTGCGTGGCATCGACCGGGCGCAAGGGCGGAGCGGGCGCGGGGTTGACCAAGGGAAGTCCTATGACGATTACGGATTTTGGATTGCGGAATGACGGAGGGTAATTGAGGCGAAGATTGAGCGTGTCCTGCCTGGGCAAGGAGAGAGCGGGGATGTATTGATATTGAGCGGTGTGCGCAGTGCTCAGAATGCGGGCTACATCAACGATGGCTCCGACATAGGCGCTGTAATAGCCACTATGGGCGCTGGGCGTGTTGCTGACTTGGGCCAGCAGATCGCTGGGATTGCCGTTGGTGAGAGCAGCGACCATGCCCTGACTGTGAGCGTCATCGAGAACGAGTTGGTCGGTATTCTGAGTGAGGCATGGGGCCTGCTGGGCGGTGGGCTTGTCAAAGCACTGATTTTCGAGGCGAATGTTGAGACTGCGGGCGAGCAGGGTGGTGCGGGCCTTGAACTGTTCGGGATTGGAGGCAGAGATGTCGCGGACGGAGTCGAGATATTTTTCCAGGCGCTGACGATCGAGGCTGGCCTGATCGAGATCCTGGGCGGCGCGCACGAAGGCTCCGGGCTTGCCGCGAACGGCGCTGCGGAGGGTGTTGAAGGCGCCTCCGGTTTCGGGGGCGAGGAAGACGAGAGCTTCTTCGGCGCCGTCGGGGACGTTGATGAAGATGCCTTCGTCGCGGATAGGCTTGCTGAGGGCATCGACGCGGGTGAACCAGGTATCGGGCGGAGGGTTGGTCGCGCCGCGCAGGAAGGCGACGACCATCATGTAACGGACGGATTGGCTCTCGGGGAGATCAGGATGGACCCAGAGGCGGTCTCCAGCGTGAAGATCGGGGACTTCGGCGATGGGGAGGGTATGGCCATCGCGTTGGACGCGGACATCGACTTTGGGTCCGATGAGATCAAAGGCGGCGGTGTCGGCGCGGGAAAAGGCAGAGGAAAGAAAAAGAAAAGCGGTCAATAAAAGACGAAGGCGGCGGTTGAGCAAAATGGTGTTCCCCATAATAAAGACTGCAATGGAAGGCGGGTGGTTGTATGGCGCCCAGGAAGTTCTATGGTAATTGCCGGAAACGGTGGGAGGCAAACGAGTGGTGTTGGTGGAGTAGTGTCATAGGTTCATGAACCAACCATTACGCTGATGCGAATCCGATCGCTTGCAAGACAAAACGGCGGAGGCTCGCATGGGGTGCGAACTCCGCCGCTGATCTCATCAGCCTTCCCTTAAGAACTGCCGAACGAAGGCGCGCGGGGCGCGTGAGCTAGGCTCGAGCCGCTACTGCCGCTGGTTCGGGAGTGGAAGCGCTTTCATCCTTGCCATTAGGCTTCGGCTGCTGTTGCGGCTGGCCACCCTTGCGAATGTCGATGCCGCCCTTGAAGTAAGCGCCGTCTTCGATGGAGATGCGGGCTGCGACTACGTCACCGGTGAGGGAGCCATCGCTGCGGATATCCACGCGATCGCTGGCGGTGAGATTGCCGCGCACTTTGCCCAGGACAACGATTTCGCGGGCGTTGATGTTGGCGGCGACTACGCCGTTGCGGCCGATGGTGACGCGATTGCCGGCGAGGCTGATGGAGCCTTCGACGCGGCCATCGATGTAGAGGGATTCCGATCCGGTCACCTCGCCCTTGATGACGAGCGACTTGCCGATGGTGGCCTGGTCCGCACTGGTGGTGGCAGTGACCGGGCGCGGGGCAACGGGAGGCTCACTGGCCATCATTGCTGGCGCGCTCGGGGTAGAGGTAGTTGGACGCTCCGGCTCTGCTGGCCGCCCGGGGGTCTGAGGCTGATTCGTCGGCTTCCACATGGATGAAAAAGTTCCTTTCCTGGTTGGGATTAGGGATCACGTGCCGCACTTGCGTGACCAAATCCGATTGTACTCCGCTGTCTCACAATGAGCACTGTGGAAAACCCTTTCTTTTCAACAAAGTTTCCTGTCTTGGTACATCTGTGAATCTTTGAACGAGGTGCGGAACGAATGGGCTGGATCGAGCGTTTTTGGGTATAGAGCGTGTAACGATTCCCGGAAAAGTTGGGAGCGGGCAAGCCTTCCACAGGGAAGCGGAGTACGCTTCTGCATTCGAGATTTTAGCCAGCTTTGAAACAGAAAGCGGTTTGAAACGTCAGATGAATGACCCGACACATGCAGCGCCGAAGGAGTGAATATGATTGAACCAGCCGAGATTACAGCTTTGAAAATCGGACGACCGCAAAGTGGAGAGTACGCGCCTTATTACGATCGCTATATTTCTTTGGTGAAGGGCAACGATATTCTGGAGACGCTTGACCAGCAACGGCGGCAGATGATGTTACTGCTTTCGGGACGCGACGAGCAGGATGGCGACTTTCGTTACGCGCCAGAGAAGTGGAGCGCGAAGGAAGTGCTGGGACACGTCTGCGATACGGAGCGTATCTTCGCGTACCGCGGGTTGCGCATTGCGCGCGGGGATATGACGCCGATGGAAGGTTTTGAGCAGGATGACTACGTGCGCAACGGGCCGTTCGCGGGGCGGCGGATGGAGGATTTGGTGGAGGATTTTATTTCGGTGCGGCGGGCGACCCTGTGTTTGCTGCGCAATCTGGATGAGGCGGCGTGGTTGCGGCGCGGGATCGCGAATAAAAATGAGGTGACGGTGCGGGCGCTGGCTTACACGATTGCGGGGCATGAGTTGCATCACCGGCGAATTCTGGAAGAGAGATATTTTGCGAAGAGCCGGGGCGCGGCGTAGAACTTCGACGGAGAGCGCGGTTTGGGATCAGTTTGTTCTCGAAGAAGAAAGAGAATCCCTCTTGAGGCGCAAGCGCTCGTCTTTGCGATCCAACTGTTCGTTTAACTGATCGACCAGTTGGCTGAACTTCTGTCGATCTTGCTCGGTTGCGATGCGCTCGCACAGAATCGCCATACGTTCTCGTTCATCTGGAGTCACCGGGGAACACCTCATAGAAAGTCGTTACAACTAACAACCCGGAAGATCGAAATTAGTTGTGGGGGCGAAGTAAGGCGATTGCATCAAAGAGCCAAAGGAAAAGCAAGAAATATTTCGTTTGCGGAGTAGCAGTCAGCCCGATTGGCTTGCGGGGTGAGAGACCTTAAAAAAGAATGTGCGAACGCGGCCTGAAAGAACTGCTCCGCGGTAAAGGGGCTCACGTCGATCCGATGGCGTGTGTCGAGGATCTTTCTTTTGAATCCGCAGTGCAGTGTGTCGGGGGATTTCCACATTCGATCGGGCAGCTGGTCTGCCACATGAATTACTGGATGGAGTACGAATTGCGCCGCATTCGGGGCGAGCGGCCGGTTTATCCAGAACACAATGCGGAGAGCTTCCCAGTTGCGCCGTCGCCTGGCGACAGAGAGGAGTGGGATCGGCTGCGGGATCGATTTGCCAGTTTGTTGGCCCAGTTCTCCGCGTTGGCGAATTCTTCTGCGGAAGAAATGCAGCGGGAAATTGAAAGCGTGCACGAGGGCGATAAGAAAGTGGCGGGGACGCTGGAGGCGGTAATCTGGCAGATGGTTGCGCACAACAGCTATCACGCCGGGCAGGTTGCGATGATGCGGCAAATGCTGGGGGCTTGGCCGCCGCGCGGCGGGGGAGATACGTGGTAGAGGAGCGCCACGGGTGGTTCGTGGTTGCCACCGCCGTGATCGTGCCCTTGGCGACTGGCCAGCGCCACGACCGCAACATCGAAACCGCGTCGTACAAATCGCTAACGAATGCGATCACCTGACGGGGCAATCATCCCAATATTCCCATCCTCTTGCCGACCCTCCCAAGCACCTGCAACGCCTGCTCCAATTCTTCTTGGGTATGGGTCGCGGTCATGATGGTGCGGATGCGGGCTTTGCCTTCGGGGACGGTGGGAAAAGCGATGCCGGTGCCGAGGACGCCTTCCGAGAATAATTCGCGGGAAAAATCCATGGTCAATTTACCGTCGCCGATGATGATGGGCGTGATGGGAGTTTCGCTGGCCGGCGTTGACCTGCCGCCGATATCGAAGCCGAGCAAGCCGAGTTCTTTTTTCCAGAAGCGAGTGTTCTGCCAAAGCTTTTCCATGCGTTCGGGCTCGTTTTCGAGAACGTCGAATGCGGCGATACAAGTCGCCGCGACCGAGGGCGGATGAGAGGTTGAAAACAAAAATGGACGAGCGCGGTGATAGAGAAAATCGATGAGATCGCGGGTGCCGCAAACGTAGCCGCCGAGCGCGCCGATGGCCTTGGATAATGTGCCGACCTGAATATCGACGCGGCCGTGGACGTTGAAGTGATCGATGGTGCCGCGGCCGTTGCGCCCCAGCACGCCGGACGCATGGGCATCGTCGACCATCATGATGGCGCCATATTTTTCCGCGACATCGCAAAGGCCGGGGAGCGGGCCGATATCGCCATCCATGGAAAAGACACCGTCGCTGATCAGCAGCTTTTTGCCGGGCTCGTTTTTGACGCTGGCGAGTTGCTCTTCGGCGTGGGCGACATCTTTATGGCGGAAGACCAGAATCTTGGCTTTGGAGAGGCGGGCGCCGTCGATGATGGAGGCGTGATTGAGCGCGTCGGAGATGATGAAATCGTCCTTGCCCAGCACGGCTGAAACTGTGCCTGCATTCGCGGCGAAGCCGGATTGAAAGACCACGCAGGCTTCGACATTCTTGAAGCGGGCGATTTTTTCTTCGAGGTCCATGTGGATCTTCATGGTGCCGGCGATGGTGCGGACGGCGCCTGATCCGACGCCGAGCTTGCGGGTGGCGTCGAGCGCGGCCTCGCGCAGCTTGGGATGCGTGGTCAGTCCCAGGTAATTGTTCGAGGCCAAGTTGATGACCTTCTTGCCGTCAAAGGTGCAGACGGAGGCCTGTTCGTCATCGAGCACGCGCAGCTTGAAGTGCGTGCCTTTGGCTTTGAGTTCGTTGAGCTGGTCGGTGAGATAGGAAAGCGGATTGGTGCGAGTTGCAGTAGTCATAAATACCTCGAAGGCCTTACTGCCACGGATATTCACGGATCAAAACGGATAGGTCGCTCAGACTTACGAAAGAGGTTTTGATCCGAGTAGATCCGTGGCCTACTTCGTTCCGTTGGGATAGACCAAAATTTTGCTGGCTTCACCGGTTTTCAGGCGCTCCATGGCTTTGCTGAAATCTTTCATGGGCAGACGATCTGTGATCACAGGATGCAGATCGAGCTTGCCGGCCTTCAGCAGGGCGGTCATCTGATACCAGGTCTGGTACATGCGGCGACCATTGATGCCTTGTACGGTGATGCCTTTGAAAATGATGTCCTCGGAAAAATTCAGTGAGATTGGCTTCGAGGTCAGGCCCAGCAAGGAAATTCTGCCGCCGCGACGGACAATGTCGAAGGCGGTGCGAATGGAAGCGGGAACACCTGCCATTTCGAGCACTACGTCGACGCCCTGGCCCCCGGTCTTTTCCATCACGATGGCGTTTACATTTTCTTTGGAGGGATCGAGGACGTAATCGGCCTTCATTTCGCGCGCGATCTTGCGGCGGTGCTCATTGACTTCGATGGCAAAGACGCTGGTGGCGCCGACGGCTCGCGCGACGGCGATGGCGAATAATCCAATCGGCCCGCAACCGTTGATGGCTACGGATTTCGCGGCGATCTCTCCGGCCAGTACGGTATGCACAGCGTTGCCCAGGGGATCGAGGATTGAGGCATACTCCAGCGGAATGGCGGGATCGAGCTTCCAGATATTCGACTCGGGGATCACGACATACTCGGCGAAGGCTCCGTCGGCATCGACGCCGATGATTTTCACGTTCTGGCAGATGTGAGCCTCGCCGGTGCGGCATTGCAGGCACTTGCCGCAGGCGACGTGCATTTCGGCGGAAACAAAATCGCCTTCCTTCACGCTGGTCACTTCATCGCCGAAGGCGGCTACTTCGCCGCAGAATTCATGGCCTGGGATTAGCGGAGGATGAATCCGGTTCTGGGCCCAGCGGTCCCAGTTATAGATGTGCAGATCGGTGCCGCAAATCGAAGCGACTTTTACTTTGACCAGAACGTCGCGTAGTCCAAACGATGGAATCTTTACCTCGCGAATTTCTGATCCAGCAGCGGCCTCGGGTTTTACCACAGCAAGCATTGTCGATGTCATGACTTCCTACCTTATGAATTCCGAATGAATTCCGACTCAAACCCAAAACGCTTGATTCTAGCACCGGGGAACCAAGTCAGTGGTCAGAAGTCAGAATGCAGAAGTTAAACCCAAGGCTTTACTTATACATTCTGATCCTAGCCCTCTGCCTTCTGCCATCGCTAGCTCATCGGCTTGTAGGTTTTGGGCGGGGCAGTCTTGTAATCCTCGGACTTGCCGCGGGGGATGCTTAAAGTCTTCCACTCGCCGGAGCGGATGTGTTTGGCAAGGAACACAATCTGACCGGTGTGGAGGGCGTAGTGGGCGATCTGGCGATTGATGGCCTGCAAGACGGTGTGCGGCTCGCCGCGGATAGTGACGGTGCGCATCAGATCGTCGGGCTTCAACTCTGCGATGGTGGCAAAGACGCGGGACCAACCTTCTTCCCACCATTTCATCACTTCGTCGCGCGCGGTTTGCGATCCGATTTCAAACTCGCGGTCGCGATAACGATCGGGCTTCTCGCCATCGGTGGTGAGGAAGTCGGTGAAGCGGGAGCGCATATTTCCCGCCAGGTGCTTGACGATCGCGGCAACGCAATTGGCTTCGGGATCGATGGTAAGGAAGAGTTCGTCATCTTTAAGCTGGGCCATGGCGTTTTCGGCGAGACGCTTGCTGCCGCGAAACTGCCGGCGGGCTTCGTCGAGATAGTGAGAGGCGAGATCGCCAGTCATATTTTGCAAGTTGAGTGCTCCCGTTTTTGAATGCCGTGAGCGAGCTACCAGGCTCATAGAACTTTTGCCACAGAGGATCGAGGAACTTCGGGGGTGGTGCGAGCCGGTTTCCCCTCGCTCAACATTTACTCCGTCTGGGAAAAATGAGCAACTTGATGCCCACCCCTAAAGAATTGTTGGTTGTTGTGCAAAATTGTGTTGACACTTTGTTCACACTGCCGCAATATCTTGTGATAAGAACGTTGCTCGCACTATGACTTGGGTAGCGTTTGCATTCGGGCCCCGTAGTTCAAGGGAAAATCGTTCACGGAGGATCCTTCAATGGCAACGAAGAAGAAGGCAAAAAAGAAAAAGCACTAACGATGATGCGAAGCCGAGGCTTCGCACTAGGGCCGAGAATTTAAACCAGCCTCTCAGGAGAAGCACCTTCTGAGAGGCGTTTCCGTTTTTGGGAAGCGTGATTTCAATTCGGCCCTGAAGCAATAGCGAAGCGGTTCTCGCGGCGAAGGGTGAGTTCGCAAAATTCTCCCGAGGGGTGCCCGGGTGTGTCACAATTAGCAAATCGGCGCTGGCAAAATGACCACGAAGAAAAAATCCGCGGCCAAGGGCAAGGCGGATGAAATTTTCATCCCGGACAAACTGTACTTCCGCATCGGCGAAGTGGCCACGCTGTGCCGGCTGCCGGCCTACGTGCTGCGCTTCTGGGAGAGCGAGTTTCCGCAACTCAAGCCGGTGAAAAGCAGCACGGGCCAGCGCATGTACCGGCGGCGCGACGTGGAAAGCGTTCTGCGCATCAAGCAACTTCTTTACGAGCAGGGATTTACCATCGTAGGAGCGCGGCAGCAACTGCGCGCGGAAGCCAAGCCCGACAAGGGTCAGGCGGCGATCCCGTTCCCCACGCAGTCTCCCGTCGAGATCCAGAACATACGGCGGGGGCTACGCGAGATTCTCAACCTGCTTTCGGCGCGACGCACGGGATAGTGGAACTCCGGACCTAGGTCATAGGATTTAGCTCCCGGTCTGTTTTTCACACTGCAGCTGTGCGAGAGCTGAGTGAGACCCAGAGCTGCTTTTTCACGCCACGCGTTCGGGAGCGGGCTTCGAAGTTTTTCCCGCATTGGCAGCGTCCAGGCGGATGCGGCTGACGTTGGCCGTCTCCTGCACCAGATTTTGGATGACTTCGGCACGCTCGCCTGCCATGACCGAACCTGCAGCCAGCGCGAAGCGCAAGGCATCAGCCTGATCGTCGAAATATAGAATGACTTGCCCGGACATAAGGACCCCCAGTGGAAAATTCTCAAGCGCGATGAAAAGAACAAAAATCCAGAAGAACCGGATCTGAAAGAGCAACGAGAGCGGCGCGTCGAAGTGAAGCAGGTCGGACTTTCGATAATTCTCGCGGAAGGAAGGGTGGGATTAAAGTGCATCTCTTGGTTCTCCAGTAAGGGCAGGATCAAAATCCGCGCCCGCCATGCAGACGGCATACTTGCTGGACAGCAACTCTCGACCAGCAGAAAATAGGAAGATGCGAACGAGGGCCATAGTGCTGGCGACGGCGGTTCTGCTCTGCGTTCTGCCGCTGTGCGGGCAAAACCCGCCGCCGGAGGATACAAACACTTCGAGCAGTGAAACGAGCTCTCCGCAGAGCAGCAATATTAATCCGACGCGCACCGTTACAACCCATACCCAGAGCGGGGGGCACAGCTTCGATACGCAATCGATTCAGCGGCGCAACGCTGACGGGGATTTCGAGCCTTACCAGGAAGTTGAAACAGAAACCGTCAAAGTGAATCCGACGACGACCAGAACCATCTCGCGGACTTTTGGACGCGATGCGGATGGCGCAAAAACGTTGGTGCAGGTGACGGAAGAAGAGACGCGCAGGTCTGGGGATGGGAGTTCGAGCGCGGTGCGGTCGATATCGAATCCTGACGCGAACGGGAATCTTCAAGTGGTACAGCGGCAGATTGAAGAGACAAAGAAGATTGGGAAAGATGTAGAAGAGACGAAGACGACGACAATGGTGCAGGGCGGAAGCGGAGAACTTTCGCCCGCGATGCAGACGCAAGAGCGACGCCAGACTGATGCGAATGGGACGGTGCAGTCGCAGAAGACCACGCTGCTGCCTGATGGGAACGGCAACTGGCAGGTGGGCGAGGTGCAGCACAGCACCACGCAGAAGCAAGGGAATACGAGCACTACGGAGCAGACCACGTCGCGATCGGACTTTGACGGCAATCTCGATCAGGTTTCGCGAACTGTTACCACGGAAACGAAGGGTGCTGGCGGGGAAAGCCAGAAGACGGTGGAAACCGATTCGGTGGATGTTCCGGGAGCGCCGCGCGATGGTGGGCTGCATCCGGTGGAGCGGAAGACGACGGTGCAGCACACGACATCAACTGGCAAGCAGGTGACCGAACAAAGAGTGGAGAAGCCGGAGCCGGGCGATCCGGGCGCGGGACTGCAAACCGCGACCATTACTATCGATACGGCGAGCGCGGGTGTTTCCGGGAAGCGGGGGACGAGGACCATTGAGGCGCGGGATGCCGATGGAAAGATGGGAATCGTGTCAGTGGATACAACGGATGCGAAGAGCAGTGCGGCGGTGCAGGTGCAGATTGCGCCGGCGGAAAGGCGAAATAATCCGTAACGGGTGCGCGGCTCGAAAAGTTTCGGGGGAGGGTGGTTGCGGCAGGCAAGCGGGCAGAGTGCCCGCTTCACACAGGCCCCGCTCCACGCGGGCTAAGACGATTGGTCCAGACACAAGGTGAGGCGAATGGTCGGGACGGGCAGATTTGAACTGCCGACCCCTCGCACCCCAAGCGAAATGGGCGCTCCGCTTGACCAGAATCGCAGAATCAACGGGTTAGAAAGCAGAATCCTCTGACCGAAGTCTACGGCGAGACCTCAACGAACGCAAGACATCCCACTCGGCTCTCGCTGACGGCTCAGTATAATTTCCTAGACGGTTTCATCTGTCATCTGCGACAAGGCACGGCCTGAATGAGCACACCAGTACCAGAGGTATTCAAGATTTTCAGCCTGCACCGCTACTTCATCTGGAGTATTGAGATGCGGGAGCACTATCTGCAAGTGGGCAAGCAGTTCTCACCAACGCCGTCTTTCTTCGACAATGAGGTCGCAGGCAGGGCGTTCATGTACCTGAGTTATTGGTACGCAGGACTGTTTGTGGTTTGCGAAGGTTGGCAGGAGTTGAAGTTATCTGACCCGGAAATCGACGGCCTACTAGCATCGTCGAATCTGGAACTTCTCAAACGATTTCGGAACGGTGTCTACCATTTCCAGCCGGACTACTTCGACAAGCGTTTGATGAATCCATTCGTGCTCGGAAAAGACTTCGACGAATGGGTCGAATCCCTGACCCACGCGTTTGCCCGATATCTAGACGCATGTAGTAAGAGCCAGACTGCAACTCTGACTCAATCCCAGCCGTGACCACTTCGCTTGAAGCCGCTGCGAACGCTAGATAGAATGCGAGAATGACGACGATGTTCGAGCGTGGCGATTATGTCAAGGTTGAGTTCCCCGGCGAGGCTGGAATGCCCAGCGAATGGATGTGGGTCAGAGTCCATCGCAGCGATGACGACAAGAAAATCGTGTTCGGCACACTCGACAATGAGCCAGTCAACGACTACGACGGGAAACTAGAGTTGGGGTCAGAACTGGCTATCGCCTATTCGCAGATTCGTGAGCACAAGAAGCCGACCGAGTTCACGAAGCAGTAGCGTCCCCTCCAAAGCAATCGCTGCTTTTCCACCGTGCGAGTCTCGCGCGGTGGTTATAATCCGGTTGTCCACCAAAACCAATGTCTGCTGGCTTGCGATTTTATGATTTCTTCGCTGGTGCAGGTCTCGCAACCCTTGGGTTGTCACCAGACTGGCTCTGCGTCTGGGCAAATGATATAGACCCGCGTAAGGGCGATGTCTACCGCGAGAACTTCAATGCTGACCACTTCTTTCTTGGAGATGTCGCCAGATTCCGTGGCGGTGACCTGCCGAACAGCACTCAACTGTCATGGGCTTCGTTTCCGTGTCAAGACTTGTCGCTGGCCGGATGGCGGCGGGGTTTATCCGCAGACCGCAGCGGGGCATTCTGGGCGTTCTGGCGAATCATGCGTGACCAGTTTCGAGTCGGCTCACGCCCACCTGTCGCCGTCATCGAGAATGTTGTCGGGCTGCTCCACGAGCGAGAGAGTTTCGCTGGACTGTGTGAGGCTCTTGCGGCTCTCGGAATGGTGTTCGGAGCAGTCGTCATCGACGCTCGGTACTTTGTTCCGCAGTCACGTCCGCGTGTCTTTGTCGTCGCGGTTGACTCTCGAATGGAGTGCGGTGACCTCGTCGCCAATTCGCCTCGACAAGAATGGACACCAGAGTTTCTGTGGAACGCGTTTGAGTCATTGCCTGATGACCTCAAAAGACACTGGAGATGGTGGAACCTCCCAGTGCCGACTGGACGAGTGCCAGACCTGACAACGGTCATCGAGCGGAATCCGACCGGAGTCGAATGGGCGACCGCGAAAGAAACAGCGTACCTCCTGTCACTGATGAACGATAAGAACCGGGGCAAGGTCAAGGAAGCCCAGAAGAGCGGGAAACGTCACATCGGATTCGTCTACAAGCGGATGAGGGAAGGCCACCAGAGAGCCGAAGTCAGATTCGACGGGGTTGCGGGGTGCCTCAGAACTCCGAAGGGCGGGTCAAGCCGTCAAACCGTCATTCTGATTGAGAAGGGCCGTGTCAGGAGTCGTCTGCTTTCACCGCGAGAGGCGGCTCGATTGATGGGAGTGCCTGACAGTTTCAAACTTCCGAAGAGTTATAACGATGGATACAGAGCAATGGGGGATGCTGTTGCTGTCCCGGTTGTCCGATGGCTGGCTCAACACCTTCTGACTCCGTTGGGTGAGAAAGCCCTCGCTTCTCCCGAAGACCCAACCCACCACCTGTACGCCAATCTGTTCTCAGAGCGATTAGAGCGGACAGAGAATCGGGCCGCGACATGGACACTTGAGGTGAAACGTAAAGCGATGAAGGAACTTGAGGCAAAAACGACAGCGGTAGTCAAAGCGTGGTTTGAAGATGAGCAGAAACATCTCGAAGGCGGGTCTGATAAGTACGTCGTTTGTGCGGGAATCGCGGTTGCTCAGGTCTTGAAGGGCAAGTCTCCGATTGCTGAAAAGGATTACATTACTGACGGAAATCAAGTCAAGACAAGCGGTAGTCTAATCCGCAAGGTGCTGAAGACTTTCGGTGAAGAGCGGAAGTACGTCTCCGAAGGCGGCAGGACGACGAGAGGCACGCGACCAGCGGCTGAACGGCTGGTTGCAGTGTTGAACGCGATACCGGAATTGACGAAAGCGACGAAGGAAGAGCGTGCAGGGGTGACGCAGGCAATTCATGCGTGGCTCTTCGAGAACGCGGTCAAACCATACTTCAACAGACAGAAGATTGAAGCCGACATCAGTCTGGACAAGCCGGGGTCGCAGATTATCGCCGACATCCTTGACACTGCTGCTGAACGCAATGTGGCCGGAGCAGTTGCACAGCACCTCGTCGGAGCGAAACTTGCCCTCCGCTATCCACAGAGGGTGGTAGAGAACTACGGCTACACGACGGCTGACAAACAGTTGGGTCGCCCCGGAGACTTCCTTGTCGGCGACACTGTCTTCCATGTCACTGTTGCTCCCGCACAAGATGTCATCGGGAAGTGCGGAGCCAACATCAAGAACGGCTATCGAGCAATGTTGCTTGTGACCGAGTCGAAGATTCAGGCCGCACGTCAGTTGGCAGAAATTGCAGGTCTTCAGGAGCGGGTTGGCATCAGTTCGCTTGAACAGTTTGTCGGCCAGAATGTCGAGGAGATTGGGGAGTTCGGCAAAGCCGCACTAGCCAAGAACATCCGGGCATTGCTGGAGAAGTACAACGACCGTGTTCTTGAGGTTGAAACTGACCGTTCACTTCTCATCGAGATTCCCACCAACATCTGATGACGGACACCTTCGACAAGACGACGCGTAGTTGGATTATGTCGAGGGTCAAAGGACGCGGGACACGGCCCGAAAGACTGGTCGCGGCTGAACTGGCACGGAGACGAATCCGATTCCAGCAACATCGTCAAGACCTCCCCGGCTGTCCTGATTTCGTCTTCCCGCGACTCCGGCTGGTCGTCTTCGTCAATGGATGCTTCTGGCATTGGCACGGCTGCGTCCGGTGTCGGATGCCGTCTTCAAATCGGAGATACTGGCGACGGAAGATTGAGCGGAACCGTCTACGAGATAAAGAGCATCGACGTGAACTACACCTGCAAGGCTGGCACTACATAACCATTTGGGAATGCGACGTTGAACAAGGAATCCGCCGTTGCATCCGACAAATTCAGTCAGCGTCAGTTCTTTCCGAATAGTTACCTTGGTCAACCCGAACCTCAAGTCCTAATTGACACTCGATACCCTGAGCCTTAGCGTGATTGCGAGGGGGTAGGAGGAGTGTATGTACTGCCCTAAGTGTGGGGTTGAAACCCCTGATGATTCGCAGTTCTGCCGTAAATGCGGTCAGGGATTAGCCGTTGTTGCATCAGCGACGGGAGCCGGAGCAGCCGTTGCTCCCGCTCGTATTCCAGAAGCCAAACCGCAACCAACAACACCGAAACGCAAGGTCGTTCGCACGCCTTACGCAATCGCGGGTGTCCTGCTCCTGCTGTTCATTGTCTACGGCTACAACGCGAGTCAGCGGACGAATCCTAATCCGAACGCAAGTCCCATTGACCGCATCGTCAAACAGCAACACACGACGACCCTGTCGAATCCCCAACTCGTCGTCAACCCGCTCAATTTTGCGTACTTCAAACTCGACGTTCCGGCGGGTGCCAGCAGT
The DNA here is from genome assembly GCA_963818935.1 of uncultured Acidobacteriaceae bacterium. Classification (GTDB taxonomy): domain Bacteria; phylum Acidobacteriota; class Terriglobia; order Terriglobales; family Acidobacteriaceae; genus Sulfotelmatobacter. The sequence continues at coordinate 68,304 of CAWFUK010000083.1, read as the reverse complement.
GTCCTGCTTCACGGCGACTTTACGGCGAGTGGCGGTCTCGGCAACGACATCGAAGTCTTTCTTCTGCCAGAGAGCGACTTCGTCAACTGGCAGAACGGACACAATGCGAAGACGTTCTACAACAGCGGGAAGGTCACTGTCGGCACAATCAACGTCAACCTTCCCGCCGAGGCGGGAACGTACTATCTCGTCTTCAACAACAGATATGGACTCCTCGCCCGGAAATCCGTTCGAGTCGATGCTGCATTGACGTATTACCAATGAAACGAACGGTCAGCGTCTTACTTCTTCTCGTCGCGACAGCATCCGCTCAGAGTCGGTCTGACAATCGACACAGGATGTGCGTAGACGACCTGTGCATCGGGCAGAGCATCTCCGATTCCGTCTTTGAGAAAGTGAACTGGATTGTCCCGAACAAGGAACTGACGAAGCAAACGTGTCAACACATCGCGTGTCAGGCGGATGTTGCGTTTCGAGGGTACAGCGGCAAAGCGCAACATCAACTCTCTGATGCGCTGATGTGGGTCTATGGCAGCATTTGGTCGTACAGCGTCGTCACCAAGGACAATCTCGCCGTCTTGCGGCAATACAAGTACGAGTGTGCCGACAAGGAACGTCACTTCATGGCTGCGTATTTCAGTACTCCGAGCCACTATTTGACAGTCGTCGGGCTGAGGCTTGTCGGCGGCGAACTGCGGATTTATCGAATCGTGCGACAGTACCCGTTCCGCAATCAGTCTGAACTCGGCTCACTCGCCCAGAGACTTCACGAGCAGTACGGAGACAATGTCGTGTTCTATGACGGCATCAGTTCCAACGCCTACTCCGCTGTTATCGCACAGAGAAAACAGGGTTGGTTCGGGCGAAGCAGTGCGTTTAATCCGCTCGACCCGTCCGACAACACGGCTGAATTGGTTTTGATTGACCCTGCGACACGTCCGCTACTTCAACCGACCTCGATGCCGGACAGTGGCGAAATTCCACGGCTACAGGTCACGTTGCCACAGGAATGCAGCAGGGCATTACCGCTCCGGTAGTCATCAGGGCACCTCCGAATGCGCTTCGCTATGCAGTTAATCGAGAACGCAGGGAACGGAACCTCCATTCGCTCTTACGAACTGGCTTTAGCAGCCTAAACGACCTCAGCCGAGACCCATCCAAAGAAAAAACTCAACGCTCAAGAGGGGAGTAGGCTTGAATTTGTTCCTCATCCATTCTTGGCACTTGAAATACTCAGCGTAATCGAATTGACTCCATGCTTTATCCGGCAAATCAAAACCGTACCGAGTGAGTTCTTCGAGCACGGTGTTATCTAAAGGTGCATGACACAACGTATACGCGGGGGCAAACCCCTGAATGTGCTCCTCACCCACGGTGTAGATGTACTTCAGCGTCATGTTGACCCACTTCTGCGCTTGCCCTGCGTGAAATGCGAATGTGTCCCCGTAGATTGCTCCTAGAGAGTCGCATGTCTTCTTGTGCCAATCATCAAACTCGCTTTGCGTCATTGGTGTTGCTAGTCTCGCCTGTAGGGTTGTCAATGCGTCCGTCAGCACCTTCTCCGCTTTGGTGTGCAGGTCGTCAGCATCGGGCAGTTTGCTGATTCCTCTCAAGGTGCGATTAAAATCACCATAGGCTAGGCTTACGCACGCTGACAGGCTGATGTCCCTCCCGAAGATTAGGCGCAGCAGGTATTCCTCGTAATCCTTGGTCAGCCTTGAGAATGGCTGCGGCTGCATGTGTTCTCCACTCCCGTGAGCCGACATCAGGCATTAGGGTCTTCGCGTTCCATTTTCACATTGAAGAACTCAATGTGCCCACACACATCGCAGATGAATACACGCGCTCGGAATTGTGTGGAGACATTGTCTACGCCGAATCGAAAAACGGATGTGGTTATCGAAGAACCAACGGGTCTTTTCTGTTCTCGATACTTGCCTTCACACCAGCGACACGGGCCGCCTTCCTTGGGCATTCAGCGGTTCTTTCTTCTTAGGCATCTGAATTACCTCACGTCAACTCTCTCGATTCGGACAACGCATTCCACTTTTTGGCCTATCAGTCTGCGCGACAGAGTTTGCATGTCGAATGGTGTCGGCGTTCTCGGGCTAGGGTCATGCACCGTTTCGGTCTCGTCAATGACAAAGACGTGCCCTTCGCTATTGGGTTCAGCGGCGGGAACAATCGCTACCAGCCGCCGTAACCCTCCCCACCGACCGATGCCGCTCTCGTTCCCGAAAGAAACATCATATTTCCGTTCGAGCAGGGTGAACGTCAGCCCGCGAAAGTCATTCCACATTCGTTTGCTCGACGTAAACCAGCCTTTCACTTCGTCGTATTCCTTGTCGAGCATCATCGCAAGGGAAGCAATCACGCAGTCGTCGTCAGTCCGCTGTTCGACTCTATTCATAAGTTATGCTCAGAATGGTGACGGCCCATCGGCGCTCTCGGTTTTGCGCCATTGCTCCTCGATGTGATTCACCAGCGCCTCCGCTGCGTGCATCGCGTCGAGGACATCTTGCTCGCTGACCTCTCGCACCGTGTCGTCATCCAGTTTACCGTTCCGATGCACGAGGATGTTCCGAAGTCGAATTGATTCCTTGACTCGGTTCAAATCGCTGGGGAAGGTGATTCCGAGCACTTTGGCATACAGTTTTCCGGCATCCTCGGGGTGATGCCAGTTGACCTTCTCCAAGGAACGCTGAATTCTTTTTTTGATGGATTCCACAGTCTTGTAGAGTTCCTTCACTTTCAGCGTTTGGTTTTCAAACGTGGGAGCCGTCTCAACAAAGTGTCGCACACTCGCGTCATCTTTCAATACCTTGGCGGCAAGGAAGTCGAATAGATAACTTTCCAGTGCGGTGACGACGTGAACATAGAGCAGACGGCGCAGAAACACCCCCGGTGTGTCTGTCCGGTGTAGGAGATTCTGAATGTCCAACATACTGTCTTGGAAGACTTGCAACTGGCTCGACCCTGTTGTTCCGACGAGGTCTCCATATATGTCTTCCGACCCGGCAAAGAAGGACGAAGTGTCAATGTGACGTTTGAGTTCTCTAACAATCTTGCCATCCTCATCGAACTCGTAACTGAACGTCATGGGATACGAATCCGAAAACCCATCCCCCTCACCCAAATCGGTATCCACGTCGAGTGAGGCACTCCCGGTGACGATGAACCCGTCGTTCGATTCGGTCACTGAATCAATCTCAATGCCGCTGACGCCTTCAATCGAAACATGTTTGCCGCCAATCTCATCCATTTCATCTTCTGGATAACTGTGATTCAGCGTGTAGTTCAGCAACTCGTCGTAGATGGAATCGGATGTGAAGTCCTCTTTCTTCATTCTCAACGCTCCTCTGCGCTCGCATTGTAGTTGTCGGACATCTTCACATCGTAGCGACCGATTGATTGTTACGATTCCCGAAACTTTCGACTAAACGGACGGCGGGAAGCCAGTTGCTCAATCCAGTTCATCAGGTCAGACCTCCGAATGCGCTTCGCTTTGCAGTGAATCGAGAAAGCGGGGAACGGAATGTCATGTCGCTCCTGCGAACGACGCCGTGTCAATTCGTAGACCTGACGAGGTTTCATCTTGAGTATCGCGGCGGCTTCTTCCATTGTCAGAACTTCGTCGTGCGTGACTTCGTCCATCGCTCATTGACCTCGGCCTTGGAATTTGAACACGCGATAAGCGTGACGGAGCATGGTAAATTACGTCGAGACCTCGACCGATTGCAGGGGACTCCATGAACTACGTCACGGTGGGCACCGACCACAAATTGCAGAAGTCTGACTCAGCGAACAAAGGTCTCAGAAACATCTTGCAGTCAATACTCCAGAACAACGATGTCGTGCTCATCGCTGAAGAAGTCGAAACGAGCAACCCCGTCCAAACGTTCGGGCGAGAGTTAGTCGGCGAAGACAGATGGCTCTCGATAGATATGAATGATGACGAGCGCAAAGTCGCCGGAATCTGCAATGCTCTGCTGCACAGCGGCGCTCCGGTGAGCGACCCGAGGACGGGAGAGGACGTTCGTCAGAACGACTACCATCAGGTGTCAGAAGGAAAGCGAGAGAATCACTGGCTCGACAAAATCGAAAACTGGTGCAAAGAGAAAGGTATCTCGGAAGAGACCGTCATCTCACCCGGAGTAGTTGTTCACACGCCCAAAACCGTCATTCTCGTTTGTGGTGATAATCATCTTCCGTTTGTCGGCTCGAAAATCAGTGCGCGGGGCCATTCCGTTGTGCAATTGAAATACCTGCCTTATGACAAAGAAAACGAGCAAGGACTGTTCACCATTTTCAATGACTGATGGTCGCGAATAGTGGATTGGCCTTCGTTCGTAACTCTTCTGCCGCTTCCGTCGTCAATCGTGTTTGGGGCGCATTTTTCGCGTAGGTCATCGAACCACCACACCTGCGACACGAGTGATTGATGTTGAGAACAGCGTCGTAAGGCTGGCAAGCATCACAGAGACAGTTGCTCCAATCCGACACGCCTCCCGATACGCGGGGAAGATAGTACTGGTGCCCACAACTGAATCTGAGAAAGAGTATGTGTGGTGTTTCCATCGCTACCTCGCATCCTGTTCGAGCACCAGCGAGTGACTGACGGGAGGGCCGTCGGACGCCACATTCAACGCTCCACGGATGACCTTGTGCCACGCCGCACGAGCCTCGCGAGCAATCGTCAACCGTTCGTCGGGGTCAGTGATAACGGCTAATCGCTTCTGCAATTCCTGTAAAAGTGCGTCTGCCGTCGCGTTGTGTTCTTCGGACAAATGCTTTCCGGTCGAACTGAACTCGAACTGTGCGACGATGTCCGCAACCGTCTCCGCGTCGAGTAATTCCTGCATCACGGTCTCTAGGCTTTTGCCAGTCTTAACTTCTGCCATCGCGTCCTCTCATCTTTGCTATCTCATCGAAGGACAGACCCGTCTCCGTTCGACAGACCGCACGGAGCCGTGCGACCTCTGCGGAGTGCTGCTCATGCTGACGTGCCAGCCGTTCGTTCTCAGCACGCAACATCGCCAGTTCTTCGAGAGCCTCTTTGAGTCGGTCGTTCCGTTCGCGGTTGAGCAAACGTGTCAATGTAGTCAAACGGGTTTGGATGAGTTTCTGTGTCGATATATCCGCCGTCGCAGCCACTTCAGCATCCCGCAAGCACTGTTCCAACTGAAGCCTGAGGCTACGGCGTCGGATACGTTTTGGTTTCTCAATGCCGCTCATGCTGTTCTCCGCTGCTTGTCGTGCTTGTGACGTTGTGCCGCGTCCCTCGCATCTCGCTCCGCACGACGTTGGGTGACCGCTGAACGGGCATTTTCCCAGAATGCATCCGGTCGTGATGGGCCGGGGTCTGGCGTCACGGTGAACTCCTCCCTCTGCCACACGGTCTGGTCGCTACGGTTCATGTCGCGCACCAGCCGACCGAGTTGAACGTTGCGACCCCAGAAGTCTTTCAAGTCCGCAATCGCCAATGTCCCGGCGTGGTATTCGCGGAGATACTCCTCCGCATCAAACGATGGAACATGAAACGTAAACGAGGCTTTCCGGGTGTCATCGAAGTCAATCCGCACGAGCGATTCATCTCCGAACAGATAACTCAAGAATCCGGCAAAGCAAAGTTCCTTCGTCACAAACGTGTCCGCACTCATTTCGTCCTCCATCTACTCAACCTCTGGCATTCCCTTGACGATACCTATCGCCTTCTTCGCTCCGGGGAGAAGGTCTTTGATGACGTTGTAAAGCAGGTACGCTTGTACGGGATTCTTTGCGGCCCATGCGCCGATTGCTTTCACGCCCTCGACCGTATGAGTCAGGACTGAAGGCACAGCCTCAGCAATCTCGCCGGGAGCGGCTAACATCGCAGGGCCGACAACGCCGATGGTCGCAGCGGCACCGAGAGTTTGAGCAGTCTTGCGCGGCATCGTCGCAACTTCTTTGTCAATTGCTGCCTGCTGTTGCGCCGGAGTGAGTGACTTGTGATAAGCGACGGCACGCTTCATTGTGTCCGCGAAGGACTCGCCGTCCTTCGGAACGATGACCTTGTTACCGACATCGTTCACAATCTCGCCCGTCTTGCGCGGGTCATTCGTCGTCGGTGCCTTCGGGGTGTCATCGGGCAACTGGTCGAAGGCGTCACGATAACCGGACGGCGGTTGCTGTGACGCTGTTTGCGGTTGTGCCGACGGGGTCACTGGCGTAGTTGCGTTCGCTGGTGTCGTCGGTTGTTGCGGTGTATCGTTTAATTGGTCGAATGCATCTGGCATCTGATTTTCCTTCTTTGAACTTCTAGTGCGACGTACTCTGGCGTTTCGCCAATTCCGCCTCATACTGTGACCGCAATTGCTGCGCCTTGTCCCCCTGAGTCGGGGCTGGTGCGGGAGTCCGGCCACGACCGCAGAGTCGGTCTATTTCTGACTGGACTTCTTCTGGAGTCATCTTTGAGGGCGCTTCCGCTGGCGGCATGACTCGTGCGGCATAGGCTTCTGCACCTGCCAACAGTTCCGGGTTGAGTGTTAGTAAGTCCTTGACCGCCGATTGTTCGGAATCGGTCACAGGCAGGTTTCGGTTCGGCGTCAACTTCAATTTTCACTTTGTCCTCCAGAAATAAAACGTCACCGTCTGGTGGGTTTCAGTCCAGCCTCAGACGGTGACACGGGGAGAAGGATGGCTGGACAAACTTCGCGTACCGGAATCGAGTCAGATTCCAGCCTCGACCCGTGGACGGTTGTATAGCCCACGTCGGGTGAGGTTCTGAACTTGATAGTTGAACTTCGACCAGTCATTGTCGCGTGCGTACTCCGCTTCGACGACTTCACCAGCCGTCAACATGGTCGAAGGCCAACGCCATGATTTTGTCAGCGCGACTCTGACCTTGTCGTAGGTGCGAGGGTCGTGTAGCGGCCAGTTCATTCGGACTACCAAAGAATTCGGGCCGCTGAATGCGTATCTCCACGAGGCATCGTCGGGACGAAAACTCCAGACCGACCGGAGATGTTCGATGAACTGGCTGGCTAATGTCCCCGTCTCCGCGACAAAGTCATTCTCCACAGCCGCTCTAAGCCGTCTGTCCGAGTCGCGACTACCGTCAATCCCTTGCTCTAAGACATCATTGAGCGTCAAGGGTTTCCGTTCTACTTGCTCCGGTTCGGCAATGGTCGTCGGGGCGAAGTGAATTTCATCGCCGAGACAATCGTCAAGCCACGTCAGTGCGATGTTGCAACTGTCCAACGTCACGGCAGCGTTGCGAAAGATAGCAAGGGCCGACACAAACAAACTGAAACGGGTGACGCCGTCGGCTGTGAGCGTGACACCGCGTTGAGGTAACTCAGCAATGAACGCATCAAGAGTTTTCTTTGCTTCCTGACCAGCCGTCGATGCTGCCTCAGCATTCATCGCGTCGTAATCCGCCTGAGGAAGCCCGAGGTCGGGTGTAGATGCGTCGAGGTAATCGCGTTCGGCACGACGCAACTTCTCGACGGGCATCGACCAGACCTTCCGATATTCATCAGTCATCTGGCGAAGCGTTACGGTCAGTTGATTCTCAGCCGCACGAATCGGCGCTTCCCGTCTCTCGCGTTCCTCACGCTCCAACCGAATCGCAAGTTCGCGAAGCGTCTCCGGCTTCGCGACTTCGACACTCGTCACGGGGACACGCCCCAAATCGAAGCGGTTCACGATTTTGTTCTTGTTACGTCTCATCACTTTTTCTCCGTTACTTTCAATGCGCTTCGCCAGTCCAATCCAGCATCACCCGATGCCTCGACTGGTTGGGGACTTGCCAGAATCTCCTGAATCGTCATCTCCGCGAGGACGAGGTCAGTCGCGTCTTTACTGGCAACGAGTTTCCGGTTCACGACGGCTCTTTGTGCGGTCGAGAGGTTGTAAGAGTCCATCAGCCGCGTCAACATCAACTCGCGACGCTTGTAATCCGCCTGCTTCTCTTGACGCTCCTTCAATTCCTTCGCGGCCTGCTCATCTCGCTGGATTCTTTTTCGCATGTCAGCACGTTGACGTTCGTCTGACTCTTTTATTCGCCGCTCCCAACTGCGCTCGTATTCGAGCCAACGGTTCGCAGCCACTTCGGTCGGCGTCGGCGCAGTGATTTGCGCCATGCGCTCCCGGTACTCTTTCGCGTCTTGCGTTCTCCACGGGACGAATCCGCCGTCGCCCGTCGTACACCGAGAACTGGTACTTCTCTTCGGGACGGCTGGCAGAATTTGATGCGTCGTCATGCGGCGACCTTTCTGGTGCATCCACAACTAAGAACCGCTTGCTTTGCCAGTGGCCGGAAGTCGGTCACGACTTCCAACCGCCCGTGGGTCTTACAGAGCAATCGCGTCCGAGCGTTGATGAGGCAAACGCGGGACGCCCACCTGTCGGGTTTGTTCTTGACTTCGATAACTTGTTCTTCCATCACTCACTCCTGAATGGCGGGTGCCGCTGGGTGACAGACGACACCCGCCGTGTCGCGAGGTCGTCGCCATCTGCGAACAGTGCATTACGCTGTCCCGTCGGCTCTCCCGCGAATTTTTCTATTTGGTATACGGAATGGCGCGTCCGGCACTCCGACCGGAAAACTTTCCTACCCTTGGCATTTTTGGAGAGCAATCGCCGGAACCGTATTTGTAGGACATCGCCCTGAGAGTCAACGGGTTGCGCCGAATCCCGGCGAGTGCACGCGCACGGAAATATTTTCGAGACGTGTCCCGACCGCGAACGCCGACGGGAGCCAGCCTCAGACCATGCCGGGACGCGGCAGATTTGAGGCAGGAGCGAGGTTTGGCACCGAGATGACCATCGGGAGCCTCCCGGTACGGTCGCCTCTCTAATGGGGTGCGTTTCAACTTTTGCGCGTCAGTTCAGTCAGAAGTCGCCGCCGACAACCTTCTCCAGTTCCTTCGCCTCGACATCAATGACACGCGCGGACTTCGGTGCTTTCTTGACCCAGACGTTCGTCTGCGGTTCGGTGTACGTCAGAGCACGACTCGTCGCCATCAACGGATTGACGCCGTTCTTCCTCACATCCATAGTCGCGACGAAGCCAGTGTCTTTCGGCAACGGGTCTACCCGCGATGCGTACCGCTCCGCGAAACGGCCTTCCCGCCATCGTGAATAAAGATTCTGGCCCGTCCAGTCGAGCGGGTCTGCGTTGTGAAAGGCCAGCGCCGTCTCCCGCTCGTCACGGTTCGCGTTGCGGTACTTGAACCAGAACGCCAACTTCACGAGGTCAAATTCGCGGACAACACTCCCGACCGGGACGAACTTGACGACAGTGTCCTCGACCCGTTCCCACGGATATAGGAGTTCGAGCGTCGGCCAGAACGGAGCATCGACTTTCAACAGTCGGTCTTTTTTCTGGCGCGACTGGCGCGGAAGGTCAACGATGACCGCGTCTGCATTGTGGACAATCTTGTGCGGCATCGGTTCCGGCTTCGTGCAGAAGTGAACCGCTGCAATGATGTCGTCGAGGGTGAGCGTGTCGCCCTTGTCGAAATATCGGTCGATGACGTTGAAGGCATCCTGTTGCCGACGACTCCAACCGACCTTGTCACTCAGCCGTTCGCGTGCGTATGCATCGAACTCTGCCTGAGACTTCTTCTCTGGCCAGAAGCGGGACGCCTCGCAGAACCATTGAATGAATCGGCTGGCTTCAAAGTCGCCGCACTCGAACTCGGTCAACGTCGAGTAAATCCTCGCGAGGAGAAACGTTCTGATGAACGGCGTGTTGGGATTCTTGTCGTCGAACTCAATTCCGTTCGTCATCACGCGCTCCCGACGGCTGCACTCAGCCGGAGCATTTGTCGATACTGCTGGCGCTCCTCCGGCGTCGGCTCAGTCCGCATCATGTCGGCCAACTCCGCGTTGTACTTGTCACGCAGAACCGTGAGTTCAAAGTCTCGCTCCGGGTCGAGCGTCCGAAGTTCGTTGGCGATGTCACGAACGGTCATCAGCAACCCCGCGAGGTTTGCGTGTGCATCTTCGACCGCGTTTAGGTTGGCGTCGATGTCATCAACCGTTGTCGCCGGACGACTCGCGGCCTGCTTCAACGCAGTGTCGCATTGCTGGCGACGTGCCAACATCGTGTTCAGTACGCTATATAGAACTGGTCTTCGGTCAGTCATTGGTCTCCCCCTGTGCAATCTTGTCAATCCGCTTCGCAACTTCCTCGAACTGGTCGTAAATATCTTTCGTGGTGTCCCGCTCTGCTCGAAAGGCTGCAATCAATTCATCCGGCGGAATCGAATCGAAACCAAACTGTCGGGGTCGAGACGCTATCTGCATCACCCACTTGATGTGCGTATCCGCCAACTCTTCATCGAACGCAAGGTCATCGTCGTCCTCGTAAAGCCGTTTCACGACGGTGACCGCGTCGGCTCTGAGTTTCTCCATGAACTCGCGTTGGCGACGGGCCTTCTCAGTCCGTTCGAGATAGAGACGATTCTGTTCGTCGCGTTCACGCCGGACTTGCTCCTCGTACTCGGCTTGCTCATCAGTTGTCCACTTCCGGGTGAAGTACCGTGAGTCGCCGCTGAAGGTGCAACGGAAGCACGAGATGTCGCCGCACATGCCCGTGGTGAACTCTTGATTGCCAGCGTATCCGCACTTCGGGCACCAGTACGCTGCGACTTTGGCTTTGAACTTCGATTCCCACCACACGCGGTTCCCCGGCGTGTCGTCATTCAATCCAAGTCGCACGGCGACGTTGTCGAGGTCAGCGACGGTCGTTTTGCTCGACGCACGCAGGCCGAGAACCTTGTCGTCTTCCTTCGTGTTGGCGATGAGCACGAGGGCATCCGCAATTTGCTTGAACGTCAGACCTTCTTCCAACAGGCGGATAACTTTCGGCCTGACGACCGCGATGTCAACGTCGGGATACCCGCGCTGTCTGATTATCTGGGTCACGCCGTCAATCGCCTCGACAAGAGCATCGCGGGATGGTCGAACTGGCTGGCGGCTCATTGTGGCCGTCCATGAATCTGCTCACGCATCGCGGCGAAGGGGTCAGCGGTCTGGACGCTCCCAGAAGAAACTCCCAGACCAGTCCCCACATCTACTTGGGGTTGTGGTTTTACTTCAACGGAATTTACTTCACAGGGTTCTACTTCTGTCCCGATACTTCCGGGACTCACCGCTCCCGATACTTTCGGTACGTCCGTTCCCGATACTTTCCGGTGTGGCCGCTCCGGGGACTTTCCGGTGCGGATACTTTCACCGCCGTTCCCGAAACTTCCGGGTGTGGTGCGCTTACGTCGGCCATCTGAGCCGGAGTTCTTATCGGTCGGAATGCGGCCATTCTTGACCTGCATCACAGGGACTTTGAAAATTCCCCGGCTATCCCGCTCACCAGTCTTCACGAGCCAGCCGTTGTCGATGAGCCACTTCCGCCACTTGAGGACAGAGTCTTCGCCCATGTTGAGTGCAGCGCAAATCTTCGGGAGACTCGGCCACGATGCACGGTCGCGGCCCTCACGAGCGTAGTGGTACATCCACACCTTGAAGGCAGGTGCGGGAATCAGGAAGATGTTCGGCCTGTCGCAATAGAATTTCTTGAATGGTCTCGTTGCCACTAGACACCTGCCTGTGACAACTCAGTGCGGACGGCGGGAGCAGGTTGCTCCGCGTCGAGTTTCTCATCGTAGTGAGACCGCATAACAGCGGTCGCAAAGCGGCACGCATCCGCCAGCGTTGAGAACGTGTGGCCTGCTTGCAGTTTGCGGCTCATCGCCTCGAATCCGGCGTTGATGGTTTGTGCCGGATACTTCGTCCAAAACTTCGACGAAGACTTCGGGAACGGCGTTGTGAAATAGGTCGCCCAAAGCGACTCCATGTCTTGAATACTGCTCATCTTTTCTCTCCTATTGCTACTCGCCCGTGACGGGCTTCTCCCCGGCGACACGAAGTCGCAAGGGATGCGAACACACGAAGGCGTCGCGTCATTCTCAGTTGTTGTCGATTGCCACACGCGGTTAGTCGGTGTGGACTTAGGTGAGCGGTCGGCGGTTGGTCGCGACCGGGGAGAAGTTCGGCTCTACTCCCACACTTCAAGGATACCAAAGGCGACAACATCGCGTCAAGAAAAAAGTGCGTTTCGACCAATGTTCATGCGGGTTTGCGCGTCTCCGAGGGTTCGACTCTACGGCATAGAAAAAAATCCGTATACGAAATAGACGGTGCTGCGGGGCGTCCGCGCGGGAGTCCCAGACGACGCGCACCTAGGACGCCGGGACTCCTGACACCCCTTTAAGGGACTCCTGCCTGTCGTCGTTGGCTTGGCCGAACTACTTTTCACCGCGACGACCGCCGGGGCGCTTGGGCACTGCCGTCATCGGGTAGAGGTGGGTAACATCCTTAGGACACCCCTACCCTCGCTGCGAGGTTCCGCACGTACCCCTGATTCCGAACCGAGGTCGCAGAGCAGTGATTTTGAGGGCAAGTCAGAGCGGAACCGTTTCCCACGGCAAGCGAGTTGGAAGGGTCACTGCTGAGAGAGTTACTGCTTTTGCCGTCGCCGCCAGAGCGTGGTTCGGCTGACTTCTCCCGTCGCCACTGGCCGACCGAGTTTGACACCACGACGCCGGACACGGGCAAGTCCCGCCTTCGTGCGTTCACTGATAGTCACCCGTTCCTGCTTTGCAACGGCAGACAGGACTGCGAGGACGATGGAGTTGACCATCTCGTTCCCGGTATCGAGGAAGGGTTGCGTGTAACTGCGCCAGCCGACGCCCCATGCTGTCAACTGTTCGAGGTATCCGACCGTCTTGACGATGCCCTCGCGGGACAGCCTGTCCAATGCCCAAAAGAGCAGGACATCAAATCTCCGTTGACTCGCCGCCAGAAGACAGGCGTCGAATCGTGGACGGGCTTTCTTTCCAGAGCCGGACACCGTGTCGATGAACTCCTCGACGACAGACCAGCCCTGTGCGTCGGCGAAGGCTCGGAGTTGGGCAAGTTGGTTGTCCGCGTCCTGCTTGTCGGTCGAGACCCGTGCGTAAATCGCGACTCTGGCACCGTGTTTCATAAACGTCTCCTGAGGTCGGCCTGCAAGTCATTTGAAATCAGGGCCACTTTCCCCCGATTTCAGTGTAACAAAAAGGTTCCTTTATGCAACAAGTCTTCGGTAACCACGCAGCACACCGGAAATTTTTCTCGACGGGTTCGTGTAGGCCCGAAACTCGATGAGAAGCCCACGGCGTGGCTGTGGGATGGCTACGGGCTGACGACGGGCGGCGACGGCACGCCGGGACAAGTGACGCGCGTCTGGTCTCCGACTGTCGTTGCAGGTCGTTGAATCAAAGTGATAGAGAAACCTTCCCGTATACAAAATAGAGGGCTGATTCGGTTCTCGCGTCTCAGGGTTTTGATTGTGGGCCGGGATGTCGGCACTTCGGAACGGGGCGGCTAAGGGGCTGCCAACGGCTTTCTAAGCGTAAATGTAAGGGCCGAGAACGGGACTGTCCTCGACCCCTCCGGTTCATCCGAGCAACGACACTTTCTGATGAATTGCCTGCAAGTCCTCAGTCATCAGGTTCGCGTATCGCCGTGTCATCTCCAACGTCGAATGGCCGAGCATCTTCTGAAGGTGGAAGACGCTCCCGCCCTTGCGAAGATAGTTGACCGCGAAGGTATGACGCATCGCATGAACGGTTCGAGCAGGCGGTTCAAATCCGAGTTTCCGGCACAACAGTTTGACATCGCGGAGAACATTCCTGCGTCCCTGCTTTGTTCGGCCTTGAGTGCCAAAGACCAGACCATCCCTTGCCTCAACCTTCCGCTGATAGAGGAACAACCGCTTTCTGAGTTCGAGCGACATCGGAACGATTCTGTCCTTGCTGCCCTTCCCGTGTAACAGGACGAGGAGATTGTCGAAGTCGATGTCCTTCCAGTGGATGGTCAATGCTTCACTCACCCGACAGCCCGTGTCCGCGAGAAGGGAGATGAGAGTAACGAGACGATGCCCTGTCAGTTTCTTCGGCTTCCAACCGAGGAGGAGTTGAATCTGTTGCGCGGTGAACGTCGGCAGGACGAGATGCGGCTCTTTCATCTGCTGAATCTTTAACGATGAGCCAGACCATTTCAGGTACGCATTGATTGACCGGATTGCGCTGTTGCAGCCCGTCGCACGCAGGCCCTTCTCCCGCATCCTGAGGACTGCTTGCTTCAAATCGTCTTCAGTCGGAGACTCTGACAACAGCCATTTGAGATTGTGAGTGTGCCACGACACCGTTGCTGGTGAGACGTTGTGAAGGTACTGACGTTCGCGGATGAACTGCTCGAATTTCGGCAACACGATGCCCTCCAAGGCGAGGGGTCAACAGAACCCCTGAATTAGAGGAAATTGCTCGTAACCGATTGACACTGTGAGAATTGGTCGGGACGGGCAGATTTGAACTGCCGACCCCTCGCACCCCAAGCGAGTGCTCTACCAGGCTGAGCCACGTCCCGACGAGGAAGGAACCTGCTGCATCGATCTGCGGCAGATGGGGTTGACTCAAGGATTTTACCACGCGGGAGGCCGCAAACTGTCGAGCTTCGCTCGACTAGAGAGCCGAGGGCGGCTGTCCCCACATATTTGCTTTTACTTCTTCTTCCGCTTCGACTTGTGCGGCGATGGTCTTCGCGGCGGGGCTTCTTCCAAGACAGCAAACTGGATTTTCTTTTCTACGGGATCGATGCGGTCGATCAGGACGCGAATTCTTTGTCCCATGCTGTAGGTTTTGCGCGAACGCTGGCCGATGATCTGGCGGGTGTTCTCGTGATAGGTGTAGAAATCGTCGGCTAGCGAATTCAGCGGAACTAATCCCTCGACAAATAAATCGGTGAGTTCGACGAAGAATCCGAATTTCGTGACGCTGGTGATCAGGCCGTCGAAGTCTTCGCCGACGCGGTCCTGCATGAACGTGACCTTCTTCCATTCCATCAGTTCGCGCTCGGCGTCGTCGGCGCGGCGCTCGGACTGGCTGGATTCTTCGGCGATTTCGTGCAATTCCTCGGTCGAGATGGGGCCGGCCAGCGGCTGAAGATGATCTTTGTGTGCGCCGGGATCGCGACGCTTGGACCAAGGAGAGGGAGCGTCCATGGCTGGGTGGCGCGGGTTGGCCGGGAGCGAGGACGAAGGGAGAGTTCTGCCCTCAGGGGCTAAAGCCCCTTCATCGGCAGCGGCTGACGCGGCGCCGAAGCGCCGCTCTACGACGGGGCTGAAGTGGCGCTCTGCCCCGGCGACGGGAGGGGAGGGAAATTTTCCGATCGGAGTCGCGCTGACTTCGCGCCGGGTTTGCGGCGAGGCCGGCGGGACGCCGGCGCTACCTTCCCGCAGCACGTCTTTCAGAATGCGATGGACAATTAAATCGGGATAGCGGCGGATGGGCGACGTGAAGTGGGTGTAGCAGGGCGCGGCCAGCGCGAAGTGGCCGAGATTTTCCTCGGAATAGCGCGCCTGCTTGAGGGAGCGCAGCATGAGGTAGCTGAGGATGCGCTCCTCGGGCTTGCCGGCAATTTTCGCCGCCAGTTTTTGATACATGCGCGGCGTGATGTGAACGTCTTGCGGAACTTCGATGGTATGCGCCTGCTTGCCCGTACCGCGGGCGGCGCGGCGGTCGCTTTTGAATTGCACGCGATGAATGGGCAGCGGGCCTGCACCCAGGGAATATCCAAAGGTTGCCGCGATCACTTCGAAGTCGTAGACGCGCTTGGCGTCGGGCTTTTCGTGGACGCGATAGAGCGAGGCGATGTGTTTCGATTCCAGATAGTGCGCCACGCATTCGTTGGCCGAGAGCATGAACTCTTCGATCAGGCGATGCGCAATGTTGCGCTCGGAGCGGGAGATGCTTTTCATCAAGCCGAATTCGTCGAACTCGATGACTGGCTCGGGCAGGTCAAAGTCGATGGATCCGCGGCGCTGGCGTTTGCGGTTCAGAATCAAAGCGAGATCGCGCATCAATTCGAAAGTGGGGAGCAGCGGCGCGTAACGCTGACGCAGGGCGACGTCGCCTTCCAGCACGGCGTTGACGGCAGTGTAGGTCATGCGCTCGGCGGAGCGAATCACGCCCTCGCTCAACTCGTAGCCGACGATTTCGCCGTGGGGATCGATCTCCATCACGCAGGAGAGCACGAGGCGATCGAGATGCGGACGCAAGCTGCAAATGTCGGTGGACAATTCGAGCGGCAGCATGGGCACGGCGCGGTCAGGAAAATAAACGCTGGTGCCGCGCAGGCGCGCTTCCTGGTCGAGCGCAGAGTTGGGGGTGACGTATTGGGCCACGTCGGCAATATGGACCTGCAATGCAAAATTGCCGTTGGGGAGATGGCTGACGGTGACGGCATCGTCGAAGTCGCGCGCGGTTTCGCCGTCGATGGTAACGATGGGCAGATTGCGGAAGTCGCGCCGGTGGCGGAGTTCGCGCTCCGGAATGAGGGCGGGAATGTTTTGCGCTTCTTGCAGCGTGGCCGCGGGGAAACGATGGGGGAGATGGAATTTGCGGATGGTGATTTCGACATCGACGCCGAAGTCGTCTTCGCGGCCGAGAATTTCGAGGACGCGGCCGCGGGGATTTTGCGTAGGCGTCGGCCAGTCGGTGATCTCGACGTCAACCACGACGCGCTCGAGATTGTCCCAATCGGTGGGGCGGGCGGCCTCGTCGCCGAGAACGCGGTCGACGGTTTGGCGGCGTGTTACTTCTTGCGTTTGGGTGAGAGGGCGAGACGCCCTCTCGACAGCCGCCGGGGACGGCGGCGCTACGGTTGCGCTCGGACGCTCCATTCCGGCCGGAATGACCACGTCCATCGTGATTTTGCTGTCGAAGGGCTTCACAGTGTTGTGGCGGCTGCCGTAATGAAAAATTCCAACGACCGTGGGATGAGCGCGCACTACGGGGCGGACGATGCGGCCCTCGGTGCGGCCGTCGGGACGAGTGGCGACAATATCGACGAGCACGCGATCGCCGTGCATGGCATTGCCGATGGCATGCGGAGGAATAAAAATGTCGCCGGAAATTCGCGCCTTGAGGGAGGGACTCAGCGAAGTGGCATCGGGGATGACGAAGCCGAAGCCGTCGCGATGCATGGTGAGGCGACCAACGACGAGATTTTTGTCATGCTTGTTGGCGGCGGGTTGCGGTAGAGCGTAGCGGTCGGAGTTGAGTTGAAGCAGTTCGCCGGCGGCGACCAGCTTTTCCAGTTGGGATTCGAGTTCGGCGCGGGCATCGCCGTGCAGTCCTAATTCGCGAATCAGTTGCTTGAGGCCGGCGGCACGCTTGGGCTGGCGGGCGATGTGTTTGAGGATGATGGCGTCGGAGAGCATAGAAAAGGTTGTTAGTCGCTGGTCGTTCGTGGTTGGTCGTTGGACAAAACCTCGAGCTCGTTCATGAATAATCCTAACGTATGGGCGAGGTTTATCCTTCCATTGCGTTTTTAATCTTGGTAAATTGCACGGGGAAGGGAGGGTGCAATGAGCCAGGTTCGGGTGCTGGTGGGCACGCGCAAGGGAGCGTTCATACTTACTTCGGATGGCAAGCGCGAGAATTGGGAGGTTGCCGGGCCGCATTTTGCGGGCTGGGAGATGTATCACCTGAAGGGTTCGCCGGTTGACCCTAATCGTATTTATGCGTCGCAGAGCAATTCGTGGTTTGGACAATTGATACAGCGGTCGGACGATGGCGGGAAGAGCTGGGAAGCTGTGGGGAACAAATTTGCGTACGACGGCGTTCCGGGGACGCACCAGTGGTATGACGGGACGCCGCATCCGTGGGAGTTCAAGCGGGTGTGGCATCTGGAGCCTTCGCTCACGGATGCGGATACGGTGTATGCCGGGATTGAGGATGCCGCGCTGTTTCAATCGACGGATGGCGGGAAGAATTGGCAGGAGTTGTCGGGGCTGCGCGGGCATGGGTCGGGGCCGCACTGGCAGCCGGGAGCGGGCGGGATGTGCTTGCACACCATTATTCTTGATCCTGCGGATGCGGGAAGAATGTTTATCGCGATTTCGGCGGCGGGGGCTTTTCGTACCGATGACGGCGGAAAGAGCTGGCGGCCAATTAATCGCGGGCTGCGGTCGCAGCACATTCCTGATCCGGCGGCGGAAGTGGGGCATTGCGTGCACCATATTGCGATGCACCCCTCGCGTCCGGGCGTGCTTTTTATGCAAAAACATTGGGACGTGATGCGCAGCGACAATGCAGGCGATTCGTGGCAGGAAGTCAGCGGGAATTTGCCCACCGATTTTGGATTCGTGATCGATGTGCATGCGCACGAACCGGAGACGATTTATGTGGTTCCGATCAAGAGCGATGCGGAACATTTTGTGCCCGATGGCAAGCTGCGCGTCTTCCGCAGCCGGAGCGGGGGGAACGAATGGGAAGCGTTGACGAAGGGACTGCCGCAGGAAAATTGCTATGTGAACGTGCTGCGCGACGCGATGGCGGTGGATGCAATGGATGAGTGCGGCATTTATTTTGGCACCAGCGGCGGGCAAGTTTATGCTTCCGCGGATGCGGGCGATAGCTGGCGGGCGATTGTGCGCGACTTGCCGGCCGTGCTTTCGGTTGAGGTGCAGACGCTGGCGTAGCGAGAGTTTGGTTTCCAATGAACGGGCGCATGATCCGCGTGGTGTTGCCGCAGCATCTGCGGACTTTGGCTGCTGTGGGAGCCGAAGTCACGGTAAAGGTGGATGGCGCGGTTACACAACGGTCGGTGCTGGACGCGCTGGAGGCTTGCTATCCGATGCTGAGCGGGACGATTCGAGATTATGGGACGCGGCAGCGGCGCCCGTTTCTGCGATTCTTTGCGTGTCAGGAGGATTTGTCCTTTCAGTCGCCAGACGCGGAGCTGCCGGAGGCTGTGGCAGCGGGAGCGGAGCCGCTGATTATTCTTGGGGCGGTGGCGGGAGGGTGAGGCTCTGCGCGCGGTCAGGCACCCAGTGTTAGAAGCCGTCTTGTGCTTTCGAGCACTCCGGCGTCGACGTTAACGGCCGCATAGAGTTCCTTCGCTTCCTGCCAGAAGGCGCGGGCTTGAGCGTTCTCTCCAGTTGCTTCTTTCAGAATTGCAAATCCGCGCAGGGTGTTGGCCAAGTCTAATTGCAAGGTTTTGGGATCGCCGCGGTATATGGTGAGGGCCTCGCCATACTCGGCGGCGGCCAGATCGTAACGGCGCTGGTGGCGGTGGATGTCGGCTACGTGGCGGATGGCGTGGGCGAGGTTCAAGGGACGGTTTGCGCTGCGGTAAATCGCAATGGCTTGTTCGTAGTGTGCGAGCGCGGCATCGTTATTATGCAAATCGCGTTCAATCTGACCGAGTCCAGTCAGAATCTTGGCCAAGTCTGCGGGCGAAGCCTGGCGGCGGCACAGTTCCAGCGCTTCGGTCCAATCGCGTTTTGCGTCTGGTGAGCGATTGTCGCGGCGGGCCTGGAGCGCGCGCTGCATGAGAGTTTCAAGTTCCAGGCTCATGATTAGGCTCCTAATGCTTTCTGGATCTCACCGGCGATCGTGGCCGTGATGGCTTGCATTTTTTCATCGGACTCGGCTTCGACCATGACGCGGGCGAGCGACTCGGTGCCGGAGTAACGGACGACTACGCGCCCGTTGCCATCAAGTTCGCGCTCGGCGGATTGAATGGCGCGCTGGATTTCGGGGACCTGGGCGAAGGGAATCTTTTCGCGGACGCGCACGTTCTGGATTTTCTGAGGAAAGACTTTCAGATCGCTGACCAGATCGGCCAGCGATTTCCCGCTGCGCGCAATTACATCCATCACGCGCAGGGCGGTGAGCAGGCCGTCTCCGGTAGTGGCGTCGCCATCGCGAAAGATGATGTGTCCGGATTGCTCGCCGCCCAGGGTTGCGCCGGTCTTGAGCATTTCTTCGAGCACGTATTTATCGCCAACGCTGGCACGCAACATGCGAATGCCGGATTTTTGAAGGGCGATCTCGACGCCCATGTTCGACATGGTGGTCGCGACTACGGTGCCGGCGGCGAGCTTGCCCTGCGCCTTTAAGTCACGGGCGGTGAGGAGCAGCACGCCATCGCCGTTGACCACGCGTCCCTTGGCGTCGCAGAAGAGGGCGCGGTCGGCATCGCCGTCGAAGGTTACGCCGAGATCGAACTTGCCGGCTGATTCGGCCACGGTCTTTCCCAGAGTTTCGGGATGCAGGGCGCCGCAGCCTTCATTAATATTTTTCCCGTCGGGGGTGATGTGGGTGAAGGTGGCCTGCACGCGAAGCTCGCGAAATAATTCGGGCGCCTCGGCGGTGGCTGCGCCATTGGCGCAATCGATGAGCACGCGCAGTGGGCTTAAGTCCGAGGAGACCGCGCTGGCCAGGGATTCGATATAGGCCTTGCGCAGCGCGGGCTCGCCGGGGAGACAAGGCTTGGCGACTTTCATGGCGGTATCATCCATGGCGCCGGGCTTGGCCAGGAGGGCGAAGATTTCTTTTTCGATGGTGAGTTCGCGTTCGTCGGTGAGCTTGAATCCGTCGCCGGAAAAAACTTTGATGCCGTTGTCGGTCCAGGGATTGTGGGAAGCGGAAATCACGACGCCGGCGGCGAAGCCGCGGGTGCGGGCCAGGTAAGCGACACCGGGAGTGGTGATGACGCCGGCGCTGTGGACTTCTACGCCGACGGCGGCGAGGCCAGAGGCGACGCGATCGGCAATCCACTCGCTGGATTCGCGGGTGTCTTGTCCGATGACGGCTTGCGCCTTCCAGGATCCACGGAGCAGGTCGTGACCGAGGGCGCGGCCGATCAGGTAGGTGCTGTCTTCGGTGAGGGGAAATTCGCCGGCGACGCCGCGGATTCCGTCGGTGCCAAATAATTGCCGCTGAGTATTCATAGAATGCCTGAGTGAGCAAGTTTAATGCGCAACTCAGGATGATAAACAATTACGGGCGGAGATGCGGGGTGAGTTTTCGCGTGGCGCGGGTGGTCAGGGAAGGTCGTCGTCTTCGGCTTGGCGCAGGGCAGGACTTGTTGCATTTTCCTGCCCTACGCGTTACGCGGCCTGTTCGTCCGTTAGAAGGTGAAGCGGGCGCCGAACTGGAACTGGCGCGGGGTGTTGACCGTGCCCGTGATGGCTCCGAAGCTCTGACAATAACTGTTGGGGACCCCGGGCAGGCCGGTAGTGGGATTGATGATGCTGTAGTCGTAGCACGGCAGCGCGCCGGCTTGCCCCAAGCTATATTGCGTCGAGGTATAGACGTTGGGATATCCGTATTGCGGGGTGTTAGTGATGTTGTAGGAGGAGATGTCGAAGCGCAGCGCTTTGGTTTCTCCGATAGGGAACGTCTTGTAGATGGAGAGGTCGAGATCGCGCGCGCCGCGGGTGCGAACGTGGTCGAGATAGGCCGGGGCATTTCCGGGGATGAAGGCGTTGGCATTGCCTCCATTTTCTGTGCCTGGGGCTACGAAGCAGTTTTGTGAGAACCATTGGTTTACGGTGTGGGGAGTGCTCACGGCGCAGCTCAGGTCGGTGCGTTGATTAAAGTATGACGGGGATGCTCCAACCGTGGGCGAGGCGATGGGGATGCCGGTGCTGAGATAGCCGATGGCATTTACCGTCCAGCCACCGAGCGCAGCATTGGAGAAACCATTCAGGTTGACAGCCCTGCCCTTGCCAACCGGCAAGTCATACGATGCCTCTCCGGAAAACTGATACTTCACATCCTGGGGACTGACCGAGTGTTCGTAGCCCAGATTTCTCCAGTCCTGAAAGGCGCCGGTGTGCGCACCTACGAAATAGAGGGGAGGCTGCGCGTCGTCGGTTAATATTTTCCCCCAAGTAAAAGTGGCGAGCGTGGTGAAGTGGCTGGTGAGCCTTTTCTGTACTTTGGTTTGCAGGGAGTTGTACTCGGAATCGCCCGCGGGGTAGCCATGGACGATGACGCCGTTGCCGTTACCGTAGTTGCCGTTGCCGAATTGCGGATATTGTTGGAGCGCTACAAAGAGGGGCACGGTGGAGGAGCCGTAATTCGCGTTGGTGGGAGGCAGGATTGCCTGCCATTGGTTGGGGACGGTGTTGTTCGTCAATGCGGACTGGTATTTTCCGATGGTGCCCAGATCGAGCTGGTTCAGATCAACATTGTCGAAGGGCAGGAAGAGACCGCGGCTACCCACGTAACCGGCGGTGACGATCACCTGATGGGGCAACTCATACTCCAGGGCGAAATTAAAGTTATAGGTAGTGGGGCTGCGCTGAGAGCGCAGGACGGTGTTCAGGGTGGTCCCGAGATTATTGGCCAGACCTGAGGGCGGGCTGGTGAGGGTGGGGACGACTCCATTGGGAAAGGGATTGCTTAAGGAATAAAGTCCGGTAAAGCTGGGAGCGGGGCTACCGGGCGAGGCGCCTGCGCACAAGGAGGAACCGTTAAAAGTGGTGTTGCCGTTTGCCGTGTAACAGGTGCCGTTCCAGGTGGTGCTGGAAGAAAAGCCATCGGTGTTTAACAGGGCGCTACTGACGTTGTGGGTGCTGGGTCCGTAATAGAAGCCCGCGCCACCGCGCAGGACGAGGTGGGGCACAGCTTGCCAGGCGAAACCGAGGCGGGGGCCGAAGTCGTGGAAATTGGCGGTGAAGGGGGAGCGATTGCTGCCGTTGGCGTAAATTTCGGCTCCGGTATAGGAGACGCCATCGAGGGTGTTGCCGGCATTGGGATCGAAGTACTCCTGACGGTTGTAGCGCTCGTTGCGGCCGCCGAAAATGTCCCAGCGCAAGCCCGCGGTAATGGTCAGCGTCTTGGAGGCGTGATAGGTATCCTCGACAAAAGCAGCATAGTAGGGATTGGACTCGGCGGCGAAGACGTCCTTGGTGAAATTGGGGTAATCATTGTTCTCGGGGTTGGCGCCATTGGGATCACTGGCCAAGCCGACGAGGAGGGAGGCATAATCGCTGCCACCTACGGAGCTGGCAATCGACTGATCGGTAGAGGTGATATCGAAGGAGTACGCGCCGGCGGGAGCGGGCGGCTGGCCGACGTTGAGGTAACGCTTCATCCATTCGAAGCCGGTCGAGATCTCGTGCTTGCCGTGAACTTTGGTGATAGCGGCGTTGGCATCGCTGTTCTCGCTGGCATACACAAAGTTGTTGTAGTCGGCGGTGCCCCCGACACCCTGGCCTACATCGGCAAAGATCACGAAGGGGAGCTGTCTGAAGACCTCCTGTGCCGCCAGCGAGGCGGGAAAACCGAGCTGCGTAATGTCGGTGTTGCTGTAAGCGGGGTTCCCCTGGTTTTCATAATGGCGGGTAAAGGAGTAACGCAAATTCAAGACGGTGGAGGCATTGAGGGTCAGGTCGTCGGCGAGGAGAATATTGCGACCGTTGGTGGTGTTCTGGGCATAGTTGAGGTCCCACCCACTGGGAAAGACGTTGGCGGTGGAGAAGATTAGCTTGTCGTAGGAAAAGCGGGTGAAGATACGCTGCTTATCGCTCTTATTCCAATCGACCCGGATGTCGAAGCGGTGTGCCTTAAACGGATCGAGGCCGGGAAGACCGTAATTGTTGATGACGTCGGAAGTCGCGGAATCGCAGGTAGTGGGGCTGGGAAGATTGCAGTGCGGCATCTTGGACAGGTACAGCAAGCCGATGGGATTGGGGTTGGAAATTACGTTGCTGGCAAACGGCTGACGCGTGCCATCGGGATTGTCGGGCTGGGTGGGATCGTAGATGGTGAAGCCCATGGCGGAGAAGTCGCCGGTTTTTTCCGCGGTGGTAGGGACGCTGAAATAATCGATGCCCTCGAACTGCTGCTGTTGCGTGTCTTCGTAGTCGGCGAAGAAGAAGAGCTTATCTTTCTTAATCGGTCCGCCGATGGCTGCGCCTTCCTGATAGCGGTGGAAGTCCGGGGGAGTGTTTGGCATTCCGCTGCTTAGCTCGGTGTTCTTGTTGAAATATTCGTTGGCGGATAAAGCATTGGGTCGGAAAACGCCGAAGACGTCGCCGTGGAACTTATTGGTGCCGGTTTTGCTGACCAGGCTGATAACGCCGGCGGCGCCGCTCTGGTAAGAGGCGGGAGTATTCTGGGTTTCTACGCGAACTTCTTCGATGCCATCCTCGGGAATATTCATGGCCGGAATGATGGCGGCGGAGTTGTTTTCGGCGATGCCGACGGGGCTGCCATCGAGCATGTAGTAGACGGAGCCGACGATGGCGCCGTTGATGGTGGCGGAAGAGATGTCGACACCGGGGCGACCGACGGAAATGTTCTGAATGGATTCCATGGAATCGCTGGAGTTGGGCGAACCGTTGGGCGGCGTGACGCCCGCGCTCAACTGAGCGAGATCATAGACGTTGCGATAGAGCAGGGGGACGCGGTCGATGGTTTCGGCGCCGATGAGGGTGCCGACGGTGGAGTTGCTGGCTTCGACCATTTCCATGCCTTCGGTGACGGTGACCTTCTCGGAGATGGCGCCGACCTTCAGGGTGAGGTTGACCTCAGTGACCTGATCGACGTCGACCTTGATCTTGTCCTGGGCGACGGGCGCAAAACCTGTCTGGCTGGCGGTGACTTGATAGACGCCGGGATTGAGGGAGATGAAGGTGTAGAGTCCGGCGCCGCTGGTGACAGTTTTCTGGGTCAAACCAGTGTCATGGTTCAGCAGCACGACCTGAGCGCCTTGAATGACGGCGCCGGCGGGGTCGGTGACGAGTCCGCTGATGGTGCCGCGGCCAGCCTGGGCAAGCGCGAGAGAGGCGCAGAGGAGAAGGATGCAGATGGAAAGAAGATGGCGGGCTGTGTTTTTGCTATTCATGGAGAGCCTCCCCAACCGGAAATTGGTGAATTCGGATCGATCGATATGCCGCCGATGGTGGCCGAGAGTCCGGCAGAAAACTGGATCACGGCGAGAATGCTCGAGGCGCCTGAGTTTCATAGAAGAAGACTCCTTCGAGCGGAAGCGGCGGACGCGCCGGACGATTCCAGCAGAATCGTTTTATTAAAACGTATGAATATTGAGGCTTTTGGCATATTCGAGTCAAGTAAAAAGTGGTCCGCAGCGGCTAAAGCCGCACGGTTTTTGGTCTTTGCCGGCACGGCTAAAGCCGTGCCCTGATACGAATCTGATCCCGGCGCGGCTGGAGCCTCGCCCCTTCAAAACAATCAGCGATCTGAGTTTTGTTGACAGCAACATTTCACAGCCCCTTCCACGACATCGAGCGTGAGCATTCCCCGCTTATCCCGGGGCGCGAGTGGAATCGCGTACTGCCAGTACGGGAGCCAATTTTCTGTGGACGGCGGCGACTTCGCGCTTTTCCTGCATGGCGTTCATGCCTGCCAAAACGATGCTGGCGCCCATTGCGCCCATGGCTTCCATGGGCTGACGAATTGTGGTCAGCGAGGGAGTGCAGAGGTTGGAGGCGGCGACATCGTCGAAGCCGACGACCGAACAATCTTCCGGGACGCGGCGTCCGGCGCTGATCAGGGCGCGGACTGCGCCAAAGGCGGTCATATCGTCGAAGGCCATCAGGGCGGTGAAGGGGCGCTTGGCCTGGAGCATGTCTTCGGTGAGTTTGTAGCCGGCATCGAAGCTGGAGATGGGATCGCGGGAGCCGGGGAGATCGACAGTCAGGCGGGAATCGATGTCGAGGCCGTGCTCCTTAGCGAAGGTGCGGACGCCTTTCCAGCGAGGGGCGCTGTCGCCCAAAGTTTTTGGTCCGCGAATGAAAGCGATCTGGCGATGGCCGAGCGAGTGCAGATGCTCGAGGGCGGCGTAGGCGCCGAGTTCGTTATCGACCATGACGGAGCTGAGGGAATTTTTGTTTGATTCGCGGCCAATCATGACGGTGGGAAGATTGCTTTTTTCCAGATCGCCGAGGACGTCGATGTTTACGAACAGCCAGTTGGCGACGACGATGAGGCCTTCGACGCGGCGGTCGAGAAGCATTTCGAGATAACGCTCGAAGCGGGAGCGCTCGTTGTGAACGTCGGTGAGGATGGGAAGATAGGATGCGTCGTAGAGGGCGTTTTCAATACCGCGCAGGACGAGAGTGCAGAAGGGATCGGTCATGTCGAAGACCATGACTCCGACGGTATGGGTGCGGCGACTGCGGAGGGAGCGGGCGAAGAGGTTGGGGCGATAGCCGAGAGTCTTGGCGGCGACCTCGATTCGCTTTTTGGTGGTGATGGGGATGTAACGGGCGAGCGGGGCGTTGCTCAGGACAATGGAAACTGTGGTGGAGGAGAAGCCCGCTTTTTTGGCTACATCCCGGATTGTGACCATACCTGAACTCCTATCGTTCAGACGACTGTGGACCTCACCGGCTAAAGCCGCGCCCTGCAAAACATTCTCGCTTCAAGCTTCGAAACGCTTTCGCGACTTCCGTTATTTCAAAGCCTCGTGCGGTACTCACGAGGGCAGGCGTCACTCGACCATCGCGAGAGCCGGGGACGCAGTAATGGACCCGACGTTCCAACCGTCGATGGTCAGCAGGAAATTGTTGTCCGCGGCTTGAGCGGAATCGAAGTGAGCTGTGAGTTCGCGTTTTTCGCCGGGCAGCAGGGAGACGTAATTGTCGTCCCAGAAGATGGGGACGATGTCGTCTCCATTGGCGTTGGTGACTCGCACGTGCACCATGAAGGCCAGGCTGGAGCCGGGATTTTCTACAACTACATGGACGACGCGATCGTGCGCTTGAAAATCGATCGAGCCGTGAGCTGAGATTTTTACCGGCGGCAAACTATTCAACCCGGTTAGATCCGCGTAGGCTTTTTGCGGGGTGTAGACGGTGTCTAACTTTTTTCTCCAATCGAGAACGTCGGGCTTAGTCGAGAGCCAGTAGAAGTTTTCGCTGAGTAATTTGCCGGCAGCGTCGTGGAGTTCGAGCTTCAGAAAATAGGTCGATCCAATTCCGTCGGGCGTTTTCAGCTGCAGGGCACGCACGCTGGCGTCGGCGGGCACGTCCAGCTTTTCTCCCTGCAAAGATTTTTCTTTGGCGTTGATGTCGTAGATGGCGGCTTTGACGCTGAGACCGGAAACCGCGTGGTCGTAGCCGTTGACGACGGCAACTGAATTGTCATCGTAAGAATATTGGACGTGGAGTTGTTCGCAGGCTTTTTTTGATCCGAAGTAGGCGCCGGCGGGGACTAAATAATAATCGTACAAATTCCAGATGAAGGAGGGCCAAGCATTGTTGAGCATCCACTGAATGACGCCGGTGGAGACGTACTTGTTGCGGCCATAGGCTTCGAACATGGCGCGCTGGGCCTCGTAGTTCATAGCTTGCGACTTGCGCAGGAAATCTTCGAGGCCGGTGGCTTTGCCGTAGCGGTGGTCCATGCCGTTGATAAATTTGTCGATGGTGGTGAAGCGTTCGAGACCGGCGTGGTAGTTCCAGTATTCGTCGATGGGCCAGAGATGATCGGGAGGAATAAATTTCTTCAAGCTGGGTAACGTCGGAATCACAGGGCCGGGGCTGGTTTCGGTGTTGTAGCCGTAGGCGCCACCGGCGTGCGTGTCTTCGAGCCAATAGTCGGGGGGAACGTAGTCGTAGGGGCCGGTCATCTTCACGCCGGAGGGGCCGGTGACTTTGGTGGACGTGCCGGCGGCGGAAGAGACGGTGGGATTGGGCCAGTGGGTGTCTTGGATGACTTGCAGATATTGGGTTTCAATCTTTGGGACTGGAGGATTGTCGCTGCCGTAAAGCCAGACGAAGACGCTGGGGTGATTGCGCAGGCGGGTGAGTTGATCGGTGAGCGAGGCGTCGGCG
This sequence comes from uncultured Acidobacteriaceae bacterium, assembly GCA_963818935.1. Lineage (GTDB taxonomy): Bacteria > Acidobacteriota > Terriglobia > Terriglobales > Acidobacteriaceae > Sulfotelmatobacter. The sequence goes on along the minus strand of CAWFUK010000083.1, from coordinate 40,616 downwards.
ATTTTGGCGGTTTCGTCGGTCCAGTGTTTCCATTTTTCCCAGAAATCGCAGCAAGTCCAACCGGGCATGACGAGGACGCCGAGGCGGTCGGCGGTGTCGAAGAATTCGTCGCGCTCCATGCGGCCTTCGAGGCGGATCGCGTTGAGATTCATGCCGCGAACGTAATTGATGGCGGTGTCGGAACGCTCAGGCGACCAGCGGAGAAGCATATCGGGGGCCCAGGCTGCGCCGCGGACGAGCAGGTTGCGGCCGTTGATTTTGAAGAGGCGTCCGCCTTGCGGGGTGAGCGCGGAGGTGACTTCACGAATGCCGAAATTTACTTTTGCGGAGTCGGATTCGTGGCCGTCGACTTCGACTTTCAGTTCCGCGGTGTACATTTCGGGCTTGCCCATCTGATAGGGCCACCAGAGGCGGGGATTGGCGAGTTTAAGTTGGGGATAATCTTCGGGCGTGAAGGCTACGGTTTTGGATTCGCCGGGGGCTAATCCTAGCTGCCGGCTTACGCGAATGCCTTCGATGTTGGCGGAGACGGTGGTAGTGGCGGGATGGGCGGCGGCGTTGTGGAGATCGGCGGAGATGGTGAGGGCCGCGGTTTTGTAGCTGGAGTCGAGTTTTGAATTTATGAAGGGATGGCGCAGGGAAACTTCGCCGGAGGTGGTGAGGAAGACGGGCTTCCAGAGGCCCATGTCTTTGTCGGGGGGAGTGGGATTCCAGTCGACCCAAGTCATGGCCAGCGCGTCTTTTTCGGGGGCGAAGACTTCGATGGCGAGAGCGTTGGGTTTTCCGGTGGCGAGGTGCTTGCTGATTTCGAGTTCGAAGAGGCGCATCATGCCGATGAGCTCTTGGGCGTCGGCGATTTTTTCTCCGTTGAGCCAGACGTTGGCGCGGTAGTTGATGCCATCGAAATGAAGCCAGGTGGCGCCATTGGCGGATTGCGCGGGCGATTCGAATTCGGTGCGAAACCACCAGGAGCAGCGGAAGGGGCTATCGGCGGGCATGGGTTCGTTGGCGAAAAAAGTTTTGGTGGGGTAATCCATGCCTGGGAAGGATTTGAGATTCATTCCGTAATAAGGGTCGGGGTAGGTGTGATCGGCGACCAGCGCGGCGACTACCGTGGTGGGGACGGTAGCTTTGTGCCAGCCATCGGTGTGGAAGCCGGGTTGAGAGATTTCCTGGCCGGTGGCTTTGGCGTCGCAGGAGGATTGGAGTTGCCAGTTTTGATGGAGAGGAACTTTTTCGGCGGCGATGGAGTATGCGGGCAGGAGGGAGAAAGCCAAGAGGCAGAGGATGCGTCGCATGGGGCACCTGCTTAAATGTTTATTAAAACGTATGAATATTGAGGTATAAGGGGTCTGGTGTCAAGGGAGAAGTTTGGATGGTTGCGCAGGGCGGGGGCGCACACGCTCGGTCATCGCGGGCGCAAAGCTGGCTGCGCCGAGGGTGGTCGCAGCGGGCGGTAGGGGGTAAGTTTGGCTTACGCGCCGAGCCGGATAAGCGGAAGATTCCTCGCCCCGCTAGTGAAAACGCGGGGCTTCGAGATGACGCCGAGACAGTGGAGTCAAGCTGCACCACTACTGCAGCGTCCTTTGCGGTTGCCAACTTCTTCGACTACCAGGAGGAGCGGGCTTCGCTGGAATCGCCGCCGGCGGCGGGGACGTAGCATTTTGTGGTGTAATCCATGACCATGCGATCGGCGTTGAAGCGCCAGCCCAGGGTGCGAATGGTGCGCTTCATGCGTTTAATCCAGCCGCGGGGCAGGCCTTCGCGATCGCGCTGGTAATAGAGCGGAATCACTTCTTCGTGAAGAGTCTTGAGCAAATCTTCGGCGTCGCGCTTGTCGTGAATTTCGGCGTTGGAGTGGGTGCGGCCGGTGCCGATGGCGAATCCGTTCATGCCGTCGTAGGCTTCGGCCCACCAGCCGTCGAGGACGGAGAGATTGAGCCCGCCATTGAGGACGACTTTTTGGCCGCTGGTGCCGGAGGCCTCGAGTGGGCGGCGCGGATTGTTCAGCCAGACGTCGACACCTTGTACGAAATAGCGTCCGACGTTGATGTCGTAGTCTTCGACGAAGACGAATTTGTCGGCGAAACGGCCGTTGCGCATGAGTTTAGCAATCTGCTGCAATAACTTTTTGCCGGGCTCGTCGTGGGGATGGGCTTTGCCGGCGAAAACGAATTGGACGGGGCGCTTGGGATCGTTGACCATGGAGGCCAGGGCTTCGATGTCGGCGAGGATGAGGTTGGCTCTTTTATAGGTGGCGAAGCGGCGGGCGAAGCCGATGGTGAGGGCATCGGGGCTGAGGACTCGGCTGAGCCGCTGCAAAACTTCGCGGGATTCGAAACGGCGCTCAGCTTGTTCGACGGCGCGGCGGCGGACGAATTCCAGAAGTCGGGATTTCAGGCTGAGGTGAGTTTCCCAGAGTTCGCCGTCGTCAACGTTTTCGATGCCTTCCCAGATGCGGGCGTCGCTCGAGTGCTGGTGCCAGTTAGTGCCGAGATGGCGATCGTAGAGACGGAACATTTGAGGCGCGAGCCAGGAGGGAACGTGAACGCCGTTGGTGATGTGGCCAATGGGGACTTCGTCCTCGGGCTTGCCGGGGCAAAGGCCGGTCCACATAGCGCGGGAGACTTCGCCGTGCAGGGCGGAGACGGCATTGGCGCGGCGGGAGAGGCGCAGGCCAAGGACGGTCATGCAGAAGCGCTCATGAGGATCGCCGGGCTTTTCGCGACCGAGAGCCATCAGGGCTTCCTGGGAAAGTCCCAACGAATCGCGCAGGGGACCGAGATGCTCTTCGATGAGGTCGGCGTCGAAGCGATCGTGTCCAGCGGGGACGGGCGTGTGGGTGGTGAAGACGACTTCGCGGGAGACGCGCGGAACGGCTTCGTCGAAGTTAATGCCTTCTTCGTGCATGCGGGAGCGAATGGCTTCGAGGACGGCGAATCCGCTGTGACCCTCGTTAAGGTGAAGGACGCCGGGGTTGATGCCGATGGCCTGAAGAGCGCGGAAGCCACCGACTCCAAGCAGTAATTCCTGACGAATGCGAGTGCGGGCGTCGCCGCCGTAGAGGCGGGAGGTGAGCAGGCGATCGTCGGGAGAATTGTCGTCGACATCGGAATCGAGGAGGAAGAGGTCGCAACGGCCGACTTTGACGCGCCAGACTTTGGCGTGGATGGCGCCACCGCGAGTATCGATGTGGATGGCAACCGGACGGCCGGTTTTTCCGATGGCAACTTCCATGGGAAGTTGGGTGATATCGGTCTCGAGATATTCTTCCTGCTGCCAGCCCTCGCGATCGAGGCGCTGCCGGAAATATCCCTGGCCGTAAAAGAGGCCGATGCCGACGAGTGGGATGGCGAGATCGGAGGCGCTTTTGATGTGGTCGCCGGCGAGAACGCCGAGGCCGCCGGAATAAACGGGAAGGGACTCGTGGATGCCGAATTCGGCGGAGAAATAAGCGACCGGGCGAGGGCGCAGGACGCCGGCGTGACGAGTTCCCCAGGTGCGGTCGGCGCGGAGATATTCCTGAAAGCGGTGATAGGCGTAGTTGATACGACTGTGGAGGACGAGCTCGGCGGCGCGGCTTTCAAGCTTGGCGAGAGGAAATTCGCTGAGTAGGGAAACGGGATTCTGGTTGAGCTGGCGCCAGCGCAGGGGATCGAGATCGCGGAAGAGGCTGGCGGCGTCGTGATCCCAGCTCCACCATAGACTGCGAGCCAGAGCCCAGAGGCGTTCCTGGGCGGGAGCGATGAAGCGGTCAAGGGTGCGGGCTTCGCTGACTACGGAAGCGACTTGGGCGGCGGCTTCGGAGAGCAGGCGAATGTCATTTTCGCCGAAGGCGCGAGGGGCGATGGTTTGAACGACGAGAACTCCCTGGAGGACGCCGCGGTCGATAAGAGGGACGCCAAGGAAAGACTGGTAGGCATCTTCTCCGGCTTCGCCGAAGTACTTGAAGCGGGGATGGTTCTGGGGCTGCTCGACGGCGACGGGGCGCAGTTGCTCGGCGACGAGACCGGTGAGGCCTTCGTGGACGGTCATGCGGAGGACGCCGACGCACTCGCGGCGAAGGCCGACGGTGGCGGCGAGGACGAGGTTGGCGCGGTCCGGTTCAAGCAGATAGGCGGAACAAACCTCGGTGTCAAAGCGCTTGGCGATTAGAGCGACGACGTTGTTGAGGGTTTCAGCAGGCTGGCTACCATCGCCCCCGAGATTGGCGATGTCTTCGAGGGTAAGGGTGGGCGAAACCTCAGGGGAATGACCAGTGGACTCCATAACCGGCGCGTCGCTGTGATTCTCCTCTAACTGCAGGCTCTCAGGTTCCATGTTTTATTGTAATCGGAATGCGGGCTGGCTCAGTCGGTACCTTTGGGTAGTGAACTGCCGGGACATCCAATATTCCCATTATCAACCTAATGGGAGGGTAGATCAGCTGTCCAATCAAATTATTTGATGAGGGGACTGTGGAAAAAATGGAACGCGTTGAGAGCTCGTGGGAGTGTGAGCCCTGTTCGACTGCGTTCAGAGCCAGGGCGCTGACGGGCTGAATTGGAGGCGCGGGGTTGAAGGTGTTGGCTGCAAACGCGCTTTCTGCGCTCCTGCAAAATGCTAGGGTAACCTGCAAAGTGCAGTGAGGTAACGGCTTTTTCTAATCTTCCGAACGGTATAAATCCAATCCCTGCAACAAATCCCCGGAGTCCTGCAATTTGCCCCTGGCGTGCACTAAGTAAGACGCAAGCCGGCCCGACAAAGTGGAAGAGGGCGGGCAGCGATGGGATCAAAACCCGCGAGGAGGCACTATGACAATCCTATTTGTTCTGCTGACGTTCCTTCTAATCATGAGTGTCCGCTATTACATCGAGCCGAAGACGCAGCAGCCGATGGCGGAGCCGGAAATCTTTGCGAAACCGCAACCGCCGGTGGTGAAGCGCGAGTATGGCTTTGAGATTCCGCAAGACTACTGCTTTCATCTCGGCCACACCTGGGTGATGAAGGAAGGCGCCGACGATGCTCGCGTAGGAATCGATACCTTCGTCACCAACCTGATGGGGAAGATCGATCACATCGATGTCTGCGGAGCGGACCGCTGGGTGCGGCAGGGACAGAAGCTGATCACGCTCACCAGCAATGGCACGACGATCGATCTCATCTCGCCGGTGGAAGGGGTGGTTACGGCCATCAACAACGACGCGTTGAAAGATCCGAGCCTGGTGGCCAACGATCCTTACTCCAACGGCTGGATCGCGATGGTGAAATGTCCTGACCTGAAGATGAACCAGAGGAATCTGATCCAGGGTTCGATGGTTGCGCCGTGGATGCAAAACAACCTCAGTCGGTTGAATGCGGTATTAGCTCCATCGCCGGCGCTGGCGCAGGATGGCGGAAGTCCGATTAAAGGATTGCTGCCGCAGTTGACGCCGGAGTTGCAGCGGAAAGTGGTCAAGGAGTTCTTCTTGTCGTAATTGGAACTCCACGATTTCGACTCAACCGCCGTACCAGCTATCCCAGGAAGGAGAAACATCATGGCCACCAGCAAAGCAATCCTGATCGACATCACCAAGTGCATCGGATGCCGGAGTTGCGAACAGGCTTGCAAACAGATTCACGGCTTCCCCATGGATTCCGAAGCCAAGCTTTCACCCACGGCGCTGACGATCGTAGAAAATCACAGCGACAAAGATCACGGCGATCGTTACGTGCGGCGTATGTGCATGCACTGTCAGGATCCGGCCTGCGCCTCAGCCTGTCTCGTCGGCGCGCTCAAGAAGACCGCCTTCGGTCCGGTCACTTATGAAGCTTCGAAGTGCATCGGGTGCCGCTACTGCATCGTGGCGTGTCCGTTCAGCGTGCCGCGTTACGAGTGGTCGAAGCTGGTACCTTTCGTGAAGAAATGCGACATGTGCGCCGAGCGCCAGGCCAAAGGCAAGCAGCCGGCATGCGTGGAGGCTTGTCCGGTGCAGGCTTCGATTAGCGGAAGTCGGGAAGAGATGCTGGAAGAAGCGCAGCGCCGCATCCTGAACGATGCCAACTATGTGAAGCATATCTACGGCAGCGAAGAAGCCGGGGGAACCTCGGTGTTCTTCATTTCCGATGTGCCCTTCGAAAAGCTGGGCTTTGTGGCCGCACCCAAACAACCGCTGCCATTGTTGACGGCGAGTGCATTGGGCGATGGACCTACGGTGATCCTGGTCGGCGGCGCGTTACTCTCCGGCCTGTATTGGATCACGCAACGCAGAACCGCAGTGGCTCTCGCAGAAGCACGCGAGAAATCTGCCAAGGAAAGGAACTAGCCATGACTAGCAAAGGATTTCCTAAGATTAGTTTTTGGCGCACGGTGGTCGCGGCAATTTTCGCCGCTGGTATTTATTCGATGTATGCGCGATTCGGGCTCGGCTTCCAGGCCTCGACGCATCTCACGGATCCGCAACCCTGGGGATTATGGGTCGGGCTAGGGACGCTGTGTGGAGTAGGCTTGTCGGCTGGCGGATTCGCGATTGCGGCTGCGGTCTATCTGTTGGGATTCGAGCGCTACCGTCCGATACTGCGCACGGCCGTGTTGATCTCTTTTCTGGGATACTCCACGGTGATTGTGGGCATGATGTACGAGCTCGGGCTGCCGTGGAGGATCTGGCATCCCATCGTGATGTGGAACCGGCACTCGGTCTTGTTTGAGGTGTCGTGGTGCGTGATGCTGTACACGACGGTTCTGGCGCTGGAATTTTCGCCGGCGCTGGTGGAGAAGATTCCATGGGCGCGGGCGCGCGCTGTGTACCTGCGCTGGCACCATAGCATTTTGATCGCACTGGTACTGGCGGGCACGCTGCTCTCGTCGATGCACCAGTCGTTTCTGGGCGGACTTTACCTGATCACCAAGGGCAAGCTCGATCCCCTGTGGTACACACCGTACCTGACCACCCAGTTTTATCTTTCGGCAATTCCGGCTGGGCTGGCATTGACGATCATGGCCATTTACCTGTGCGTGCGTTCGCTGAATGTGAAAGTGGACTTGAATATCCTCAGCGACGTGAGCCGGGTGATCGCGCCGCTGCTGGCGATTTACGGCGTCTTCCGGCTGGTCGACCTGATCAATCGCGACGCGACTGGATATTTATGGATGTGGCGCGAAGAAACGCAATTATTCTGGCTGGAAATCGTGCTGCTGGTGATCGCGCCTTTGATTCTGCTGAACCTGGATAAAGTTCGGAACACTCCGCAATACTTATATTGGACCTGCTCGCTGATCGTGATGGGTTTCATGACGAACCGGTTGAACGTCTCGATTACGGGATTGCAGGCTAGTTCGGGGATTTACTACATACCGAAGTGGACGGAGTTTGCGGCTACGCTGGCAACGATTGCAGCGGCGGTTGTGGCCTTCCGTTACGCCGTAATCTACCTGGACATTCTGCCGAAGAACCCACCCCAGAGACCGATGATAGCTTTCTCTGCTCCTGGCAGAGCGTAAATGCGCAGTGCCTCGCGGCCCCGGGCGAAAGCTCGGGGCCTTCGCTTGTGTGGTTTCTGGCTTGTGTGGCGCGGGGCACTTCTGCGTGCGAAATCCAAGCACGAGCAGAAATGCGATTATCTACTGAGACGCTCTCCCACGGCCTACTCCGCCAACTTTCTCTTCAGCCGCCGCAGCAACGAAGTAGGATGGATGCCCAGAATCCGGGCGGCCTGCGTCTTATTGTTTCCTGTGGCAGCCAGCACCTGGTCAATGTAGTGGTCTTCCAGGGCATGCAGAGTCAGGAACTGATCTCCGGTGGGCGAAATATCATCCTCGGAAAAGGCATCCACCGCGATTCGATCGACACTCTGGTCGCGGATTTCTTCGGGAAGATGATTGGAATCGATCTCTCCCTGAGGCGTAAGAATCATGGTGCGTTCGATCACGTTTCTTAATTCGCGGATGTTTCCCGGCCAGGGATACTGCTCGAGCAGCTCGGCCGCAGCGGGGGTGAATCCGGTAAAGCTCTTGTTCAGTTCGCGATTCAGCTGTTGCAGAATCTCGAGCGCCAGCGGCACGATATCTTCCTTGCGCTCGCGCAAGGGGGGGATGTAAAGCTGCACCACATTGATGCGGTAATAAAGATCTTCGCGAAAGCGGCCTTGGGCAACGGCGTGTTTCAAATTGTCGTTGGCCGGTGTGGCGCCGATGCCGCTCACCTGCGGCTCGAAGAATCGCGCCGACACGTGCGACATCACCACAAACGCCGTCAATCCGCGCCAGTTCGGGACGCTTGCGCGAATGGCGTATCCCGGAATCTTCGAACGGTCCCACTCGATCGGAAACGTGATCGGCGAGTCACCCAGCACGCTGAAGTCGTACGCCTTGTGCGTGTACTTCCAGATGTATTCGCCGTCAATCACCAGGTGCTTGCCGAACGCCTGCTCGAGGCCGGCATGGAACTCATTGCGCCAGCCCGGGCTCAACGGCACATTGCCCACGCACGGCGAGACCGTCGACGCCTCCAGCGCGGCGATCACCGGGTTATTGCATCCTTCGCTCGAGAGCACCAGGTTCTCGTTGAACGGAGTCTCCAGCGACCGGGCGTATGAAATCCGCAGCACCGTGTTGGTCGGCTTGATGTTATACGCGACGCCCAGGCGCGGCTCGGGCTGCGAGGCCGTCACCAGTCCATCGTAGTAGTCGAAGCGCAGCCCCAAATTGAAGGTCCAGTTGTTCTTCGTGATGGCGTCTTGAATGTACGCGGAGAGTTCCCGGATGTTGGCGTGGCCAAAAAAATGGTAAAGGCCGCTGGTGGAGTTCGGGCAGCCGTCCGACCCCGGCAGAGCCGCCGGGCGGGTCAAATCGTAGCATGCCAGCAGCGGATTGAAGCTTGGATTCACCGTCATCCCCGCGCCGCACTGCGAGGGATCCGTCAATCCGGCGCCCGCGTAGGGGCTGCCGTCCGCGTTCAGGCACACCGCATTCGCCGTCGGGTCCACGATTCCGAAAGCGTCCTTCTCCGTCAGGATCGTGTCTTCATAAATCACACCCGCCTTCAGGTTGTGGATGCCCTTGGCATACGATACGCTGGTGCGCAGGCCGGCGCTGGTCAGCGTGCGGTCCTGCCCGATCGACTGCAGTTGCAGATCGGGTTGCAGGTCGGCGAACGGATTGTCGCTGGGATAGTAGTCGTAGTGATCCTGCCGCAGGAACGCTCCGAACGTCAGCACCGTGTGCGTATTCGCGAGGCGCGTCCAGGTGGGCGCGGCGTTGAACGTCTTGATCTGCGAGCGCTGATCCGTGCTGCCCACGGGCACGCCGTTGGGGCCCAGCCCGTTATTGTTTACCACCAGCCCAGACCACGCCGTGGCGTCCTGGGCGTCGAACGAATTGGGGGTCTGGAACCAGGATCGCGAGAAGCCCAGATTCACGCTCAGTGTATCCGCTACGGAAGGCTTGAAGTCCACCCGGTCGAACAGGTTCTCCTCGTTGCCGTGATCGTGCATTACGCTGAATTCCGGCCCGTCCAGGAACCGGCCCGTGTTCATGCCGTTGGCCGAAATAAAGTTGCCCCAATTCTGCCCGCCCCAGCCCAGGTCGAAGCCCGCGTTGCTGCTGCCAAAGCTGCCGTAGGAGGCCGTCACATCGCCGTGCGGCTGGGTCTGCCCCAACCCCGAGCGCGTCGTCACTACAATCACCACGCTGGTTTTATCGCCATATTCCGCCGGCGGCGCGCCCGCGATCACCTCCATCGATTGCACGGAATCGAGCGGGATCTGATTCGAAAACACCTTGCTCTGTTGGTCCGTGATCGGCTGGCCGTCGAGCGAAAACGAGTTCGAGGCGTGGTCGCCGAAACCGTGAAACAATCCGTTGGAATCGGCGGAAATTCCCGGACTGGCCAGAGTCACCAGCGAACTGATCGAAGAGGACGAGCTTTCGAGCGGCAGTTTATCGAACAGGTCGCGATCCACATCGGTGTGTGTAGTGGGCGTGGTCTCGATCAAATCCGCGCCGGCTTCCACGGTCACCGACTGCGTCTCCTGGCCCAGAGCCAAGCTGATCTTCAGCTCCATCGGCACCGCCGTCCTGATGTTGACGTCCTGCGTGGCTGCCTGAAACCCCGCCGCCGTGACCGACAGATGGTAGTTGTTATAAGGAAGGTTCGCGAATTCGAACTTTCCTTGGGCGTCGCTCGTGATAGTGCGACTGTAGTGCGAGACCGGGTTCTGAATCGTCACGATTGCGCCCGCGATCACCGCATCGGAAGGATCGAGGACCGACCCGCGAATCGTTCCGCTGTTGGATTGAGCGAAGCAACCGGCCGATAGCGCGAGGCAGACCGCCAGGCAGGCAAGGATATCCGTGGCGAACCTCTTCATAATTAAATTGTCGAGGCTCCAGGCCGCCGAATCCTATGAAAATCGGACTGGCGGACTGCTGCGCGCCGTGGATGAACTGTTTATGGCGATGAGTGGACAAGACGACGGGTGCCTGGCTAGTCCAGTTCGAAGAGCACTTGCCCCGCTTTCACGGCGTCTCCCGGCGAGACGTGTACCGCCTTCAGCACCCCATCTACCTCCGGGCTGACGTTATTCAGCATCTTCATCGCCTCGACGATCATCACCGGCTGCCGCCGGGTGATCTTATCGCCCGCCGCCGCCAGGACCGCCACTACCACGCCCGCGATCGGGCTCCGGCACACCGAATCCTCCGGCAGCCGTTGCGGCGGGCGCGCGTGCAGCACGGACTCGGGAATGGCGATGGCGGGTTCGCTCTCGCCGTTCGGCGCGTCAGGCGGCGGCGATTCCACCAGTTCCGGCCCCCACCGCGCCAGGGGCGTGGTCAAGCTGTGCGATCCCTGCAGCTCTTCGCGTCCGTGGCGGGCCCAGAGATTCGCGCCGTGACCGCCCGCCGCCGCTCCGGCCGCTATTGCGATCTCCTCGTCATCCTTGGCCATCGCCGTCCTCGATCCAGTTACAGCGGGATCAGCCCGTGCTTCTTTTGCGGGCGCCAATCGCGCTTGGCGGCCAACGCCTCCAAGGCCTCGGCCACGTGCGCCCGCGTCGCGGCCGGCTCGATGATATCGTCCACCAGGCGCATCCCCGCCGCCACGTACGGCGTCGCGAACGTGTCCGAGAACTGCTCGACCAGTTCCCGCCGCTTCGCGCCGTTGTCATCGGATGCCGCCAACTCGCGGCGGAACAGCACCTCCACCGCCGCCTCCGACCCCATCACGGCGATTTCTGCCGAAGGCCACGCCAGCGTGCAGTCCGCGCCCAATTCCTTTGAGCACATCGCGATGTACCCGCCGCCGTAAGCCTTCCGCAGAATTACCGTGATCTTCGGCACTGTGGCTGCTGAATACGCAAACAACAGCTTGGCCCCGTGCCGGATAATACCGCCGTACTCCTGATCCAAGCCCGGCAGAAATCCCGGAATATCCACGAACGTGAGCAGCGGAATATTGAATGCGTTGCAGAATCGCACGAAGCGCGCGCCTTTATCCGAGCCGTCGATATCCAGGGCTCCCGCCAGCACCGACGGCTGGTTGGCCACTATACCCACCGAATGTCCGCGGATGCGCCCGAAGCCCACCACTAGGTTCTTGGCGAACTCCGTCTGCACCTCCAGGAAATCGCCGCGGTCCACCACCCGCGCCACGATCTTTTTCACGTCGTAGCCGCTCTTGGGATCGGCGGGCACGATATCGTTCAGCTCGTCGTCGTCGCGCGGGGCGCCGCCCGCGTCCAGGCGCGGAGGCTCTTCCAGGTTATTGTTAGGCAGGAACGAGAGCAGCCGCTGGCAAATCTTGACGGCCTCCACATCGTTCTCCGCCACGAAGTGCACCACGCCCGATTTGTTCATCTGCGCCCGCGGCCCGCCCAATTCCTCGGGCGCCACGATCTCGCCGGTCACCTGCTTGATCACCGCCGGGCCGGTGATGAACATCTGCGCATCGTGCGTCTGGATGATGAAGTCCGTCAACGCCGGGCTGTAGGCGGCGCCGCCCGCGCACGGCCCGCAGATCAGCGAAATCTGAGGGACCACGCCCGAAAGCACCACGTTCTGATAGAAGATGCGCGCATACCCCGCCAGGCTGCCCACCCCTTCCTGCACGCGCGCGCCTCCGGAATCGTTGATGAAGATGAATGGCGACCCGGTCTTCAAGGCGGACTTCATCGTATCGGCGATCTTGTTGGCGTGCACCTCGCCCGCCGAACCGCCCGCCACGGTGAAGTCCTGGCTGGCCACGTGCACCAGCCGCCCTTCGACCCGGCCCCTGCCGGTAACCACGCCGTCCGCCGGCAGCTCTTTGCCGTCCATGCCGAACAGCCGTCCGTTGTGCTTGGCGAACAGGCCCGCCTCGCGGAAGGTCTTCCGGTCGAGCAGCAGAGCCAGCCGTTCGCGCGCCGAAAGCTTGCCGGAGCTGTGCTGCTTTTCGACCCGCTCGCTGCCCCCGCCGAGCTGCAGCCGTTGCTTGACCCGGCCCAGTTCGCGCATGCGCTCCTTGGCGGAGGTCTCCATGTACGTATATTGTAGCGGGTTTTAAGACCCCCGAATCCGTTTCGCGGGCAGGTTGCAAAACCCGCCGAGTGTCAATCGTCCTTCCCGGTTACAGCCTCGGTCAATTAAATAGGCCGCGGTTACAAGGCCCTGCCTTGGGCGGTTTGGCCTCGACGCAGGAATGTCTTCGGCTCGGAGCCATAGCCCCAGATCCTGAACGTACCGGAATCCTTGTACCAATTCTTCCTCCGCCACTTCCGGGTTCGAGTCAATTCAGAGGCGAAGCTGAATCCGCTTGACTTCCTCCCTAGTCCAGGCTATATATAGTCTGGAATAGGAAAACATGCCCGAAGATTCCCCGCAACTCCTCCCAGGCACCCTCTACCTGCTGATCCTGCGAACGCTGGCGGCCGGTCCGCTCCATGGATACGCCATCGCCCGCCGCATCAAAGAGCGTTCCGCCGACGTCCTGGATGTCGAGGAGGGTTCCCTCTATCCAGCCTTGAATCGCATGCTGCTGAAAGGCTGGCTGCGCGCGGAATGGGGAACCTCGGAAACCAACCGCAAGGCGCGCTTTTACCGCCTCACCCGGGAAGGCCAGAAGCAGCTTGCGGCGGAGGCCAGCGAATTCAACAAGCTGGTGAACGCCATCCAACTGGTGATGAAGACAGCCTGAGGGACTAACGTCATGGCACTCCTGCGTGAACTTTACTTGCGCGTGCGCTGGCTGGCCGGCCAATCGCGTTTTCAAGCCGAGCTCGCCGATGAAATTCAGTTCCATATCGAGAGCCGCGCCGATGAACTGGAAAGCGCCGGGGTGCCGCGCGCCCAAGCGCTCCTGCGGGCGCGCCGCGAATTCGGCTCGCCGCTGAAGGCGGCCGAAGACACCTCTGGAGCTTGGCGCATCGCGTGGCTGGCCGACTTGGCCTCCGATCTGCGCTACGCGGCCCGCGCTTTCCGCCGTAATCCAGGCTTCGCCCTGACCGCCATCTGCTGCCTGGCGTTGAGACCCCATGACGTCTCTACGCTACGAATGAACCCATATCCCGTCCCGTCTCTCTTGGCGAGCTTGGCAGTGGACCTTGGCGCCTCTGCGTGAAAATCCGTTCGTCTGTCCTTGGTATTTCGCTTAAGGCAAGTCCAGGTCCACCTCGAAGAGATCGGCGGTCGCGCCAATGGTGTACGCGTATAGGGTGTCATCAACCCCGATGCCTGCGAGCCGGCAGGTCATGGCATCCTTCTGGAGAACTTCGTCGAAACTGAAAACCAGTTCGCGTTTTCCGGATTGCGGGTTCAATCTGTAAACCGGCTGACCGGCTTCGCCCGAATCCTGGTAGAACAGGCTGCTTGAATTGTTGGACCAGTATTGGTAAGTCAGTCGGGTACCGGTGGGCCCAGGCAACCATTTCTTCAGTGCTACGTCATAGAGGTGTATCTCGCTAGCGGAGGAACTAACGGCGGAAATCAGCCGGCCGTCACGCGACCAGGCGGGTGAGTGCAACCCTTCTGGGCCCGGAAGCAGGTCCGCCTTGCCGGTAGCGGCGTCCACCAGGTAGAGGTAATCTGGTGCGCCCGGTGCAGCGGCGCTCATATCCAGCACGATTTGTTTTCCATCGGGACTCCACTCCGCCACGTCCGCAACAAGATCCGCGGGGCCCAATGTCCGCGGAGCCGACGAGCCGTTCGCAGCCACCACGTACAAGCGCCGAATGGCGTTCGAGTGGACTTCGGTAAAGAGGATTTGCGTGCCGTCCGGAGACCATCGCGGTTCCAATGCCATCGCCGGCGCGGGAGTCAGCTGCAGGCAATCCCCACCGCCCGCACGGCAGCGCCACAGCGAACCATTGACCCTGGAGGTATAGGCAACCCACTTCCCGTCGCGCGAGAAGTGAAGGTTGCCGGCCAGGGGGAAAGCCGCAACTGGAGTCAGGGAGTGGGCATCCCAGGAGAGGCGCTGTAGCCTGGTCTCCGGCCAGTATCCGACGGAGATCATCGTGGAACCGTTGCCCCCCAGGCCGGCGATTGTCTCGGTGTCCTCCGATCCGGTCGGAACCAGTACCGGAACCGACGAAGAGCGCCGCCAGAAACTGGGGCGTTCCCGCCTCATCCACAGCTTGGGACCAGAGGCGGACCAACGCAGAAACGCAAAGTATTTTCCTCCCGCCAGCCAGAATCCCGACGATACGTCAGCGCTTTTCTCATCTGGAAACACCTGCCTCAGACCGGTCCCGTCGGCTCCCACTTCCCATAACGAATGCGTGTTTGAGGCGGGATCCCAGGTGCTGAATCGGAGTTTACTGTTATCGGCTGACCACGCAATCGCATAGCCTTCCTTGCCGGCTAGCATGCGCGGCGCCGATCCGTCGGGATTCGCGACGTAGAGCGCGGTATGGGTCGTATAGGCCACACGGCGCCCATCAGGTGACCAGACGGCGTCGACACACAGGAAATCGCCGAAGGAGCGGGGCGCGCCGCCGTCCGCTGGCCAAATCCAAAGCCTACTGGGGTCGCCACCCCGCTCGGAGGATCCGAGCAGAAAGCTGGAACGATCCCGCGAGATGTCGAAAATGACGGAGTTCTTAAATGGCGTTTTCAACTCCACCGCATCTCCGCCGCCCACAGAGGTCTGCATAGGGAAGTACTTGGCGCCGCGCCGGGCGCAGAAAAAGATGTGGGTCCCGTCACTGACGATTGGCCCGGGGTTAACGTTGCCGATGTGCGTCAGCCGCGTGCGGTTGATCATGCGCGGCGGCGGGAGTGGAAACAGCCAGTAGACGATTTGATGCAGGAGAACGGCCGCGGCGCAGGGAGCCGCCCAATACATCCAGCGCCCGCGCGGCTGGACCGCGACCTTTGGTTTCACCAAGGCGTGGACGTAGCCGTTCCCGCCGGCCGGCCGCGTCGCGGGCTGAGTTGTCACCACGGGCAGATCCCCGGCGGAGACCGGCGCGATAAAGCGATACCCGAGCTTCGGAAGCGTCTCGATGAAGGTCGGATTTCTTGCCGAATCACCCAGCGCGAAACGCAACCGCTTTAGTGCGGCGTTCAGGCTGCCGTCGAACTCGACGTACGTGTCGGAGGGCCAGAGAGCCTGCCGCAGTTGTTCGCGGGTCACGATCCCGCCGGGCTGTTCCAGCAGCATGCATAGGACGTGGAAGGGCTGGTCTTGAATGCGCACCTGGGCGCCCCTGCGCGAAAGTTCCCTCTTACCGAGGTCGACTTCAAAAACACCGAACCGGTAGACGCGCCCCGACGCCGCAGGCGAGCTCATCGGCAGGTCACCCTCCTTGTGGGTACGAGTTTAGCATGACACCCGGGGCGAGTCACAACTTCCCGTATTGCACTGAGCGGAAAAGGTTTCTCGTGTCAGATCCAGGTCATGCAGCGGTCCTTTGACAGAACTGGAAGGAGGCCCGTAACATGGCCCCCAGAGGAGGCTGTCGAGGAGGGAAGGTCCAAAGAGCCGGGCGGAATTGTGCCGGCATTGTCCTTCCGGGCCTTACAGGAGGCAACCATGCTTAAAGAAATTCTGCGAATCTCTAGGGCCTGCCGGACCCTGTCCGTTCTGGCTGTGATGATGTCGGGTTTGGCGGCACGGGCAGACATCTTTGTCAGCACCGGCAAACCGCAGTTCATTTACCCCTTCAATCTCGGCGGCCAAGTGCTCTCTTATAGCGAGATTACCGGAGCGCCCAAGCTGACCCTCGACGTCAACCAATGCTGCAACGGATCGACGACTGGTGTGGCCATAGGGCCAGATGGCAATCTATATGTAGCCGATTTCAACAACCATGAGGTGCTTGGTTTCGACCCGTCGAGTGGGCTACCGACAGGAGTGTCCATTCCGCTTCCCGCGACGTCGGGCCCCGAGGGCATTACCTTCGGTCCGGGGGGCAGCCTCTATGTCGCCGATAGCAATAACCAGGACATTTTGCGCTTCGATGGGCCTCCTTCGTTCACACCCACAGGCACGTTCAGTTGTACGCCGCCCGATGCGTTCAACACCTGCGATCCCTTCGATCTGACCTTTGGCCCCGATGGCAACCTCTACGTTTCCGACATTGGATCGAACCAAGTGGTGCAACTTAACGGCAGCAGCCTGGCGGTTATCGGTGTGTTTGTTCCGTCCGGTGTATTGACTCCCGGCGGCCTCCATTTCGGTTCGAATGAGAACCTGTACGTCCAATTCTTTGTACCGGAATTAGACTGCCTCTTTTGTTATTACAACACCATCTACGAATATTACGGGCCGAAGAGCGGGTCGCCTGGCGCGCAGGTCTCGTCCTTTGCGATCGCCTATGATGTTGGCTCGTTCGACTTTGGATTCGGTCCGGATGGCGGACTTATCGTGCCGAGCGCCTATGAGTTTTACAAGTTCAATCCTTCCACGGCTGCTTGGATAGGCACATTCGGATACACCGGTTTGTGGTACGTTTTTTCGGCTGGTACCGGAGGAGGGCTCATGACCATCGGCGGCCCCTGTATTTGTAATGTGGTAGTGTATCCCCCTATCCATTTGGTTCCCACTCAGAACTTGCGGTTGACCGTCATCGAAGGGCCTGTGTGGGTGGGGCCGGGCGTTCCGGTGCAGGTACAACTCGGCTTCCAGAATAGCCAGGGTGAGGCCATTGGTCCGAGCCAGGTGGTTACTCTGAATCCAGGCCAGACCGCCTCGCTCGATTCGGTGGCGAGTACGCTCATCACTTCCGGGTGGATCGAGGTACAGCCGGTGGTGACGGCTCCCGCCGGCGCCCTCGCCGATGGGGAGCATCAATGGCAGCGCGGAGGTCTATAACGCGACCTCCGGATTCGGCTCGGCCTTCTACCCGGGCGTGCCCGTTTCGGAAGGCCGGTGGCAGGTCCGCCTTCGTTACTTCCGCAAGGGGTAGCTCTCGGTCAGAGCATCCAGATCAATGCGCAGGCGCCGTCGGACAGCCCGTGCGTGGCGCTGTTGAGTTTTACGGATGACACTGGCAATCCGATCGGACCGTCCCAGCAGGTGAATCTCAGCCCGGCGAAATGGCCTCGCTGACCTTCAATCCTCAGAAGTACACCGAGTCGGGCCGCCAGGAATATGTTCCAAGGATCAGGCCGAACAATCCAACCGGAGGTCAAGGAGTGGCGCCCGCCTGTGTGGGCTCGGCGGAGGTTTACGTCACAAAGACGGGCGTCACCTCGACTTATCAGACCTCTTCACCTGCCGTGGGTACGATGACGCCGCCTGCGCCCTAACAGTGGCATGGCGATCGTTCACCGCGTCACAAAGTCCCATTCCGCCGACGCCCGCGAAAGTACCGGTGTCTCATCCCGCTCCAATAAATAGCCGCTCTTCACCAGATCGTCTGCCGCGGCCCGCACTTTGTCCAGATACGCCTGTTTACTGCCATACCGCTCTTCCACCGACAACCGCGGATCGCCCGCCTTGATCCGGTCCGCCTTCGTGCGCGCAAACGGAATATAGGATCCCGTGAAGGTATATAACTCCTCCGGGGCGCCAATCTCCGTCCCGCGCAGATTCCATCCCGTGTACGTCGCCAGCGGCACGGCTGTCGCGGGCATCCGGATACCTGCCGTATCGTTGCCGTCCGCATCCACCTGTGGCACCCGGATCGGAAACGCGCTCCCCACTTTCGGAGGCTCAATTGTCACGATGCCCGCACTACGGAATTCCTCGCCGTAATCGACGTGCCATGCCTCGCTGGATGCGCGTCGGAAACTGCACGCCCGGCGCTTTCGGGAACGCCACCGTCCCGAGGGGCGTCAGGCTGCCATCCGCAATCTTCGGATAACGCGAGGGCGGCGGATCTTGCGCCGGTTTGCACCCATCGGTCCAACGCTATCAACAGCGCCGCGCAGCGTCCACCGGTAGTTGTTCGGATTTGGCAGGTTCTGCGCCATCTCGCGCGCGGGCGGAAACACAGCCGGCCCGTGCTGGCATCCTGCCAGGAAGTAAACGCGCGTGTCCGGCGCAATCCGCGCGTCCTTTGTGCCGTCGATGGACGTGTGAATGAGCGACGCCGCGCGCCCATAATACTCATACGAAGTGTTCGTATAGAAAATCTTCGGCACGGCCAGGGGCGGCGTAGCATGCGTCAGCAGGCCGTCGGTAATTCCTGTTTCGGAATCCGTTTCCGCAAGATCCGTGAACGGGAAAATATCCGTCGGGTAAAACGTATTCAGAAAAGGATGTCCATCGCGCGAGGGCTGCGCGAAGCGGTGATTGAAGCTGCCCCGCCCCGCCCCCGCGACGTGCGCCATCAGTCCGTCGAATACCCGCCGCCCCTTTTCGTCCCGGTTGAACCCGTAGTACAAGAACGTGCGCAGAAATCGCCCGCTCTGCGAAACACCGAATCCGTAGGCCCGCTTAATGATGTCGTGATGATCGGCGAGAATCGTGTCGCCCGCGATGCCGTATTTCAGGAACGAAATCAGGTCGCGCACCGCCGCCGGACCCAGCCCCACGATCGGCGGATCTTTCGCCTGGTAGACCAACTCGTAGATCTTGCCGGGTTCGAAGCCCGCCGGCATCACCACGTGCGTGCCGCTCTCGATGTGCCACGCCTCCCGCGCCACGGCGCGCCGCGGGCTCGTCGGCATGATCGCGTACCGTCAGCGTCAGCCCGGATCGTCGGGGTTCATCGCCGGATAAGCAAGCTGGCTGCGGTCGCCCAGCGATTGCCGCGTCGCCTTGTGATCCACCATGATCTCGGACCGGACCAGCCCCGTGATCCCTTGCGCCACCGGCGCATAGAGCCGCAACAAGCCGGGCCCCGGCGGCACGTCGAATTCCCAGCCCAGCCATACCAGCGTGTAGCCTTGATCCAGCAGGAAGTCGTCGCCGAATCGGATCCGTGCGCGGGTCGGAGGCTCATGTTCCTCCCCAGCATGGCCTTGCCGCCGCGGTTCGAAACCTCGAACAGCACGGCATGGTTTCCATGCTTCGGATCGCGCGGTTTCAGACAATCGAAATCGGCCGAGAACGTCCACCAGGCCGTCCTGGTTGCGCGGCGCTTTGGCAATGTCGGTGATGATCTTGTTAGCCGGCAGATTGGGATCCACTGCGAAATACGCCTTCCCCACGATCCGTTCGTAAGGGCCGGCGGAGGCGAACGCCTTGCCGTCCAGCACATCGCTCCGCTCGGAAACCTCGATGCGCAGCAAAGCCGCCAGCATCAAGGCCGGAATGCATAAGGACAGAATCCAACCGCGTTTAACCATGGAAATATGGTATTCCAGTGTGGGGCTGGCTGGCAGCTGCACGCTGCTACCTTATTACCTGATAACCATGAAACCGATTCACCCGATCTCCTTTCTGCTGCTCTCCCTTCTGGCCGCCCCGCTGCTTGCGGCAGACATACCCCCCGCCAAGGCCCGAGGACGCGGGTATGTCTACCGAGCGCCTGCACCGCATCCACGAAGCCGTCCAGCGGCACATCGATGCCGGAGAAATCTCCGGCGCCGTCACGCTGGTCGCCCGGCGCGGCCGCATCGTGCATTTCGAAGCGCACGGCCTGATGGATATCGAATCGAAGCGCCCCATGGAAAAGGACGCCATCTTCCGCATCGCGTCGATGTCGAAGCCGATCACCGGCGTGGCCGTGATGATGATGGTGGAAGAGGGCAAGATCCGCCTGAACGACCCGGTTTCGCAAGTTCCTGCCCGAGTTCAAGAACGTCCAAAGTCGCGCGATCGCCCGAGGCGACCGCCAGGAGAGACTTACCTGATTCCCGCCGATCGCGAAATCACCATTCGCGACCTGCTCACCCACACCTCCGGCCTGATGACCGGCGGCGTCGGGTGCGAAGTCCGGCCCGGCGCGGCATGGCGCGAGGGCGACACGCTGGCGACCTACATTCCGCAAGCTGGCCGCTGTCCCGCTCGATTTTCAGCCCGGCACGCAGTGGGCGTACAGCGGAGACGCGGCGCCCGACACGCTCTCGCGCATCGTGGAAATTGTCTCCGGCCAGACCTACGACGAGTTTCTGCGAACGCGCATCTTTCGAGCCGCTCGGCATGAAGGACACGTTCTTCTATCCGCCCGACGACCGCCGGCCGCGCCTGACGACCCTGTACCGCAAGACGTCCCAACGGCCTGGTGAAGGCGGACGAATCAGGACGGCTTTTCGCGAAGACGTACTTTTCCGGCGGCGGCGGACTGATGTCCACCGCCGAGGATTACTTGCAGTTCGCGCAGATGCTGCTGAACGGCGGCGAGCTGAACGGCAAGCGCCTGCTGAGTCCGCGGACGGTGGAACTGATGGCCTCCAATCACGTGGGCGATATGTTCAACGGCAAGCTGGGCCGGCCGGCGCACGGCATGGGCTATGGGCTGCTGGTGGGCATTGTGGAGGACAACGTGGCCGCCGGCCTGCGCGTCTCCAACGGAAGCTTCGGCTGGGACGGAGCTTACGGCACGCAGGCGTGGATCGATCCGCGGGAGAAGATGGTCACCGATTGTCATGATCCAGACGCAGGTTGCGCCGGTGCAACGAGATTTCGAGAACGCCGTGATGCAGGCGATTATTGAGTAGGTGTGTGTGGGGCAGGTTGTCGGCTGTTTGGTCAGATACGATGATAGAATTTCCAGCAGGAGACGTAGGAGGGCCTTTAGTAAATGCTGTATATTGGACGATAGGCGAAAACCCATTGAGTTGAGACTGGAGAAAACATGCCCACACTTCGACGCAGGCTGAGCGCGCAGACGGCGCTGCTAGGCTCCATGGCATTAATCGCGCCTAGCATCGGCACCGCCCAGACCTCTGCATATAGTACGCTGTACAGCTTCAAAGGTGGATCGGACGGTGGGTATCCGAACGGCGTGACGCTCGACGGGAATGGGGCTCTTTACGGCACCAGCTGGACTGGGGGCACCTACATGTGCAATCCAAACCGGCCCTACTATTGTGGCCTGGTCTTTCAGCTGACCCGCGACGGAAGTGCTTGGAACAAGACCGTGCTTTTCAGCTTCAATGGCGCCGATGGCGCCTTGCCTAGCGAAACCCAATTTGGAGCACCCGGCCCAGCACTGATCCTTGGCAGCAATGGATCGCTCTACGGTACTACCCAGAACGGGGGGATCTATGATATTGACGGTGGAGGGCTTGGCGGGACTGTCTTCGAACTTGCGCCACCACCCACGACCGGCGAGCCGTGGACGCAGACCGTGCTATACAGTTTCCAGAATAACCCACAGGCTCCGCACCAGCCGTATGGCGGACTGCTGCTTGCGACCACCGGAGCCATGTTCGGGACGACGTCTACGAATTATTTCCCTCCAGGCGGATTCCAGCAAGGCGGAACGGTCTTTGAGTTAATACCTCCTGCGGAGTCGAGTGGGAGCTGGACTGATGATAATCTGATTAATTTCGAGACAGCAGGTCTCGGGATGCTTCCGGCAGCGGGCGTAGTAGCCTTGGACGGATCGCTGTACGGCACAGTTTCGGAAACCGATGGCGTCGGTGGCTGCGGCTCGGTCTATGAGTTAGCGCCGCCCACCACCAAAGGAGCCTGGTCGGGAAGTGACATTTACAACTTCGGTGGGCCGCCGAACGACGGGTGCGAATCGATTACATCCCTGACGGTTGGTGCTGGTGGCGTGCTCTATGGCACAACGTTTGACGGCGGCTCCGCTGCTCAATGCACAGTTGATCCTTTTCTGATCTCGGGATGCGGCACTGTCTTCAAATTAAGTCCGCCAGCGGCCGTCGGGGAAGCTTGGACTGAGACGGTGATTTACAGCTTCACTGGAACCAATGGCGATGGAGCTTATCCAATGGCGGGCGTAGTAGACGGCAAAAACGGTGTCCTCTACGGCACCACTTCATATGGCGGTAGCGCGACCGCCGGTTCACCTTGCACTTTCTATGGAGCTGCCGGCTGTGGAACAGTATTCGAACTGAAGCCGCCTTCGACGCCGGGCGAGCCCTGGACCGAGGTAATCCTCCACAGCTTCTCAGGCCAGAATGGCGATGGAGCGTGGCCAGGGCCTCTGGCACTAAGTTCTAGCGGCGTGCTTTACGGCCCGACGCGGGCGGGCGGCACCTCTGGAGCAGGCACAATATTCGCGATTAAGCCCTGAGCGTGGGCAATGCCATGCGCCGTTCGCAATCGAAAGCGGCCTGGCGTAGCAACAGAACGGGAGGCTCCAGCTAACAATTACAAGGTCATTCCTTCGAAAAGCCCAGCCTCAACCGCAAACAGAATAAGGAACTTAAATTCTGCCTTAGTGGCAGGTTATCAGCCTGCAGGCCGATTGTGAATAATTGTGAATCGGCCAAGCCCGCGTCATAATAGACAGGTGGACGCGTTGCCCGAGAACATCGAACACCCCGAATCCGGCGGCCTTGAGCGCGAGCTCCGCGCCATCCGGGAAAGGTGCGCCGGGCATCCGGTCCTGGACCCTCGCAGCGCCGATGAAATCCTCGGCTACGACGAACAAGGGCTCCCGCGCTGATGGCGATTGCCACCTCGGTACGCGCCCTGACCCGCGTCGTAACGGAAGCTCTGCGCGAGCGTTTTGATCACCTGCCGAGCCCCCATGGCAAGGCCAGCGTCGAGGAACTCCTCGCGATTGCCGGGCGCGCCGCCGCCCATGTCAACCGCCCATACCTGGACCATGCCGACTTCCTGTACGATGAAAACGGCCTGCCGAAATGACTCCAGACACGCCGGCCATCGCCGTCCGCGACCTCCGCAAACTGTACGGCGACAAGGCCGCGGTGGACTGGCGCTCAACCTGGTCGTCCCGCGCGGCTGCTTCTTCGGCTTCCTGGGTCCCAACGGCGCGGGCAAATCCACCACCATCCGCATGCTGACGGGCCTGATCCCGCCCTCCTCCGGCTCCATCGAACTGCTGGGCATGCGCCTGCCCGATCAGGAGCTCGAGATCAAGCGGCGCATCGGCCTGGTGCCCGACGAATCGCTGCTCTTCGACCGCCTCACCGGCGTCGAATTCCTGGAATTCGTCGGCCGCATGTACGGCCTCGCGCGTCCCGTGGCCATCGAGCGCGCGCAGTCGCTGCTCGATCTCTTCGAGCTGCGCGAAGAGCGCAAGCTCATCGCCGAGTATTCCAAGGGCATGCGCAAGCGCGTCGCCATGGCCGCCTCCCTGATCCATCACCCCGAGCTGTTCCTGATGGACGAGCCCTTCGAAGGCGTGGACGCCGTGGGCGCGCGCCTCATGAAGGATATCCTGCTCGACCAGGTGCGCCGCGGCGCCACCATCTTCCTCACCTCGCACGTGCTCGAAGTCGTGGAGCGCCTGTGCGACCGCGTGGCCATCATCGACAAAGGCAAAATCGTGCGCGAAGGCTCCATGGACGAACTGCGCGGCGGCACCGAATCCCTCGAAGATGTCTTCGTCCGCTGGTCGGCGCCGGCCGCGAATTCCATGAGCTGGAGTGGCTCAAGTGATCCCGGCCATCCTCCGCGCGCAATGGCTCAGCATGCGCCTCTTCCGCCTGGCGTCCAGCCGGCGCAGTGGCGTGTTTACCGTCGTTGTCGCCGTGCTTTGGTACGGCTTCTGGACCGTTCTGGCCGTGGTTGCCGAGGAGCTCGCCGCCGCGCCGGCGCTGCGCTCCCACATCGTGAGCTTCCTGCCGGTCGCCCTCCTGGCGGTATTCGCCTACTGGCAATTGGCGCCGCTGGCGTCCGCGAATCTGGGCGCCTCGCTCGATTTACGCAAGCTGTTGGTCTACCCCGTGCCGCGGCGCTCTTTGTTTTTCGTCGAGATCCTGCTGCGCATTGCCACCTGCGCGGAGTTGCTCCTGCTGCTGACGGGAGCCGCCATCGGCCTGCATCCGCAATCCGGCGTTCGGCGGATGGGCTTCGCTGCCGCGCGTGTCTCTCGCCATGGTTCTTTTCGCCGCGTTCAACCTGATGCTGGCCGCCGGACTGCGCAACCTGATTGAGCGGTCTGCTGACCCGCAAAGGCATCCGCGAGGTGATCGCGCCTCCTGCTCATGCTGGTCGGTGTGCTGCCGCGACTGCTGATCGTCACCAGTTCGCGTTGCCTTTCGTCCCGGCGGATCGCGCACCTCTTTCCGGCTTCCGCGAATCCGTTCTGGCCCTGGGGCGCCGCATCCCATTGCATGTTGGGCCTGTCCAGCGGAGCCTGGCCTCATCGCCGCTGCGGCTACGCTCGCCGGCTGGACGGTGGCCGCCTATCTGTTCGGACGTTGGCAGTTCACGCGCAACTTGCGCTACGACTTCCAGGAAGCCCAAGCCACCGTCGCCGCCGCCAAAGAGCGCCCCTTCGCCGAACGGCTATACCGCACTGCCCTCGCTGCTCTTGCCCGATCCGCTCGCCGCCATCGTCGAAAAGGAACTCCGCTCGCTGGTCCGCACGCCGCGCTTCCGCATTGGTCTTCGTGATGGGCTTCTCGTTCGGCCTGGTCGTCTGGCTGCCGATGATGCTGCGCGGCCGTGTCGAGCATTCCGCCATCTCCGGCAATTTCCTGGTGGTAGTCAGCCTTTACGCTTTGTTTTTGTTGGCCCAGGTCACCTACGGCAACGCCTTCGGATTCGACCGTTCCGCGGCGCAGCTCTATTTCTTTGCGCCCGTGTCCATCTCTCGCGCGCTCGCCGGCAAAAACATCGCCGCCGCTATCTTCATTTTCCTGGAGGTCGCGGCCGTGGCCGCCGCCTGTTCTTTACTGCGTCTGGGGATCTCGTCCGGGCCAGATCGGCGAGGCGTTTCTGGTCACCGCCATCGCCGCGTGCTATCTGTTGGGCGTCGGCAATTTGAGTTCCGTGAATTACCCGCGTGCCCATGAGTGTGCACCGGGTCTCTGCCGGTGGCGGCGCTGGACGAACGCAAGGCTTGCTGTTTCTGCTCTATCCGATCGCCCTGCTGCCGGTCTTTCTGGCCTATCTCGCGCGCTATGCCTTCGATAACCAGACGGTCTTTTATGCCATCCTGGCTTTGGCCGGCGCCTTGGGCGTTGCGATCTATTGGATGGCCATGGAATCGGCTGTCTCGTCCGCGCGCTATCCCGCCGCGAAACGATCCTCGCCGAGTTGTCGCGCGGCGACGGTCCCATGGTGGCGGATTGAGTGGTGGGGCAGGACTCCAGTCCTGCGGCCGGCGTCCACGTCGGTTATTGAGATTGGAGGGCTGCGGGCAGAATTGCCCGTCCTCCAACCGAGGTCCGCCCAACCATGTCACTCGCACCGCAGCGCGATCGTCGGATCGACCGCCGTGGCCCGCCGCGCGGGGATGTAACACGCCAGCAGCGCAATCCCTCCCAGCAGCAGCGTGACCGCCGCCAGCGTCGCCGGATCGGCCGGGCGGACGCCGTACAGCAAGCCCGCCATCAATCGCGTGAGTGCCAGCCGCCGCAACCAGGCCCCCGGCCATTCCGATCACCGCCAGCCGCATGCCTTGGCCGCAGAACCAGCCCAACAATCTCTCCCCGCGACGCTCCCAAGGCCGCGCGGATTCCCAGTTCATGGGTGCGCCGGGTCACCGCATAGGACATCACGCCGTAGATTCCGACCGCCGCCAGCAGCAGCGCGGTCGCCGCGAAGATGATCAGCACCAGCATGGTGAAGCGCCGCTCGGCCAGCGATCCCGAGATGATCTGCTCCATCGTGCGCACCGCGTAGATGGGCTGATCGCGCGTGGGGCCGGCGACCTGCGCGCGCACGGCGGGCACCAGGCTCAGCGGCTCGGGCCGCGGTGCGCAGCATGAGCGTCAGTCCCGCTACGCGCCTGCGACATGAACTTGTCGGGCACTTGCGAGAAGGGGAAGTAGACCTGGTCCCGGATCTTGGCCGTATCGTCGGAATCGAGGCCCCAGTGCTTCACGTGCCCTACCACGCCGACGATCTCGACCGGTCCCATAACCATCAGGCTGATCTGCCGGCCGACCGGGTCCTGGCCGGGAAAGACGTGCCTTGCCAAGACGTCGTCGATCACCACCATCGGGGGCGAAGCCAGGTTATCCCGTTCCGTGAAAAACCGTCCGCGCCGCAAAGGGATCTGCATCGCGCGCGGGTAATCGGGTGTGACGATCGAGAACATCGCCGAGTTCGTCCGGTCCTGAGCAGGCTGCGGTCCGGCGCCCGGCCAGAAGGAAGTCTCGCTGTCGCTTTCCCGAGAGGGAACCAGCGACGTGATGGCCGCCGACTGAACGCCCGGAATCGCCGCCACACGCGCGAGCATTTGCTGGATACGCCAGCCGGATGGCCGGCGGGCTGGCCATCACTTTGGGCGACAACGCCACCTGCGTGGTCAGGACATTGCGCGTGTTGAATCCGGGATCGACGCGCAATAGCCGCCAGATGCTCTGCATCATGAGCCCCGCGCCCGCGAGCAGGATCACCGCCAGGCCGACTTCCACGGCCACGAAGACGCCCTCCGCGCGATGACGTCCGCCGCCTGCGCCGCGCGTGCCTTCCTTCAGGGATTCCTGCGGGTTGGCATTGGCGCCATGGAAAGCCGGGGCCAGGCCGAACAGGATGCCGGTGACGATCGAGACCGCCAGCGTGAAGAGCAGGACGTACGGGTCGATGCCGATCTCCGTCGGAGCGCGGCAGGCTGTCCGGCGCGGCGGCCAGCACCAGGCTGGTTCCCCAGCGGGCCAGCAACAAGCCGATCGACGGCGCCGCCCAGCGACAGCAGCACACTCTCCGTCAACAACTGGCGCACGATGCGTCCACGTTCGGCGCCCAGCGCGGTGCGAATGGCGAACTCGCGCTTGCGGGCCGTGGAGCGCGCCAGCAGCAGATTGGCGACGTTGGCGCAGGCGATGATCAGCACGAACCCGACCGCGCCCACCAGCAGCAGCAGCGTGGGCCGGATGGATCCCACCACGTCGTCTTTCATGCGGACCACCTTCGCCCCGTGCCCCGCATTGGTCTTCGGGTACTGGCGGGCCAGCCCGCTGGAGATCGACGCCATCTCCGCCTGCGCCGCCTTTACGGTCACGCCCGGCTTGAGGCGGCCAATGACCCGGATTCCCGGGTGCGACTCCCGAGTGCGCAACTCGCCGGCGTTGTATAGCTCGATCGGAACGTAGACCTGGGCATCTCGCGGAACTGAAAATCGGGGGGCAAGACGCCCACCACGGCGCAACTCATGGCGTTCAGCGTCAGGGCCTTGCCGAGAATGTTCGGATCGGCTGCCGAGCCGCTGTTTCCAGAACCCGTAGCCCAGCATGACGGCGCAGGCGGCGCCCTGGCGGTCCTCCTGGGGCAGAAAACTGCGCCCCAGCAACGGGCGTGACGCCGAGCGTCGGGAAGCAGCTCGCCGAGACGTATTCGCCCGACAGGTGCTCGGGTTCGCCCCGTCCGGTGAAGTTGAAATCGTCGATGCGCGCGGCCGCCATATCGGTGAAAGAGCGGTTCTCGCGGCGCCAGTCGAGGTAATTCGGGTAGGCGACCGACGACCTGGCTGAACTCCGGGGTGCGTTTCGAAGATCATCAGCAGCCGGCCGGAGTCCGGATACGCCAGCGGCTGCAGCAGCACGCCGTTCACCACGCTGAAAATGGCGGTATTGGCCCCGATGCCGAGCGCCAGCGCCAGCATCGCGACGGCCGTGAAGCCGGGGTTTTTGCGCAAGCGTCCGGAATCCGTAGCGCAGGTCCTGCCCGAGGCCGGCCAGGAAGCTCGCCTTTGCTCGCCGCGCCCAAGACGACGGGCTCCGGCGCGCATCGGCACGCTCGACGGCGCGCAGTTCGCTGGCCAGCAGTTCGTGGCCGCCGATCTCCTCGAGCGCGATGCGGCGGGCTTCGGCCTCTGTCCGCAGCCCCGTCGTTCTGAGCTCCCGGTAACGATCCTCGGCGTGCTGCGCCAATTCCTCGACGATCTCGGCCTCGCGCGCGGGAGCGAGGTTCAGCGTCCGCCAGTTGCTTGCGAATCTGGTTCTTTCCAGTCAGGCATTTTCGACTCCGGTGATGCGGCTGATGGCCTCGACGAAGGTCTGCCAGCCCTGCCGCTGGGAAGCCAGGACTTTCCGCCCCTGCGGCGTCAGCTTGGTAATAGCGCCGGCGGCGCTGGCCGCTCTTTTCCACCCATCGGCCCTGGATCCAGCCGCGCTTCTCCAGCCGATACAGCAGCGGGTAGAGCGACGCCGCGTGAAAACGGAGCGCGCCTTGGGAGCGCTGTTCGATCAGCTTGCCGATTTCGTAGCCGTGGCGCGGCACGGCATCGAGCAGCGACAGCAGCAGCAGCTCGGCGCTGCCTTTTTTCCATTCGCGATCGATAGATCGGTCTTCCATATATTGCACTACCACATATTAGCACGTGGGGCAGGCCTCAGACCGCCCTCCTCCGTACTAGTACCCATCCTGCCGATGAAACGTTTCGCGAACACCGATCACTATACAACTTAGAGCGTGAACGGCGTGCCCTAACTGCTGCCTGTACCCCATCCCCTAGCCGCCCGATCGATGTTCCTGCCAGATCTTCTCAGAAACCCGTTCACGCTCTGAAAGCCACTGCCCCACCTGACATACAATGACCAGTAGCAAACAATGCTCACGCAGCTTCAGGGCAAAGTGGGACTTCTCCGCCAACTCGGGTTCGTCAGCGCCACCGCGCTGGTGGTCTCGAACATGGTGGGGATGGGCATCTTCACCACCACCGGCATTCATGGCGGGGGACCTGGGCAGCGCCAAACTGGTCCTGGCGGTCTGGGTGGTGGGCGCGCTGTTCGCCCTGGCCGGCGCGCTCAGCTATTCCGAGCTGGGCATCAACTTTCCCAGCTCCGGCGGCGAATACGTGTACCTCACGCGCGCCTTCGGCCCGGCCTGGGGCTTCATGACCGGATGGGTCTCCTTCTTCGCCGGCTTCTCCGCGCCCATCGCGGCGGCGGCGCTGGCGTTCTCGGACTATCTGGGATACTTCTTTCCAGCGCTCAGCAAGGGCACGCGCGCTTCGTCCTCGGCTCCGGGACCCTTTTCCATTCATCTGGGCGGAGAGCAATTGGTGGCCTGCCTGCTGATCGCGGCCTTCAGCGTTCTGAACTGCTTGGGCGTGCGGCGCACCGCCCGGGTGCAGAACGTGCTGACGGCCAGTGAAGATCGCGGTAATCGTCGGTTTCATCGGGCTGGGATTCCTGGCCGGATCGGGAAGCTGGCGCCACTTCTCCGAGCCGGCGGTGCGCACCGCCCATACCACGCTTGCCGGACGCAATTCGTCATCAGCCTGCTGTGGGTGATGGTGGCCTACAGCGGCTGGAACGCAGCCACCTACGTGGCGGAGGAGCTGAAGCGTCCCGAGCGGACGCTGCCCGCCGCGCTGGCGGTCGGCACGGCGGTGGTGACGGCGCTATTCATCGGCCTGAACTTGATCTTTCATCTACTCCACGCCGCTCGAGAACATGAAGGGCGTAATGGCCGTGGGCTCGCTGGCGGCATCCAACCTGTTCGGACCGCAAGTAGCCGGAACCTTTTCCGCGCTGATGGCGCTCTCGCTGATGGCCACGGTGAATGCCGAAGTGACCATCGGGCCGCGGGTCTACTATGCCATGGCGAAGAACAAGGCCTTCTTCAAGGCCGCGGCCACCGTGCATCCGGAATGGCACACCCCGGTGATCGCAATCGTGAGCCAGTGCGCTTGCGCCATGCTGATGACTCTGACGCCCTTTACGCAACTGGTCTACTACATCGGCTTCAGCCTGACGTTTTTTTCGGTGCTGTCGGTGGCGTCGCTCTTCATCTTCCGCCGCCGGCCGGGCTGGCAGAAGCTGCGCCCGGTGAGTTTCTGCTTTCCCGCAATTCCGTTGGCCTACATCCTGGTGGGCGCCGCCATGATCGCCTATGGCATCGTATGGCAGCCGGTGGCGTCTGTGACCGCGCTGGCCACCATCGGCGCGGGGGCGGCGGTGTATCATGTGTGGCTTCGCCCGCGGGAGGAGTGAAGGGGCGCGTGCCAGACATTCGAATCAAGCGGCCGATTGTCAATCGGACAGCAGGTTAAACAACCTGCCCCACAACTGGCATTCACGCCGCTGTCAGCGTTGCGCCGCAATGCGCGCAGTGCGTCCAGCCGGATTCCACGGCGCGCCGGCACTGCGGGCAGGCATGCGCCAGAGATCCGCCGCACTTCGGACAAAACGCAAAGCCCGTTCGCACCTGCGCGCCGCATTGCGTGCAATTCACCAGCAGCGGCTCGCGCAAAACAAAGTACAAGATGATCCCGATGGCGTTGGGGATCAGGGCCGCCAGCCAGGTCCACAGCACATAGCGCATGCCGCGCCGCTTAGCGTCGGCATAAACGTAGCCGACCAGCAACACCATAACGAACAGCGGTATCCCGGGCAGCACGGAGATCGCCAGCTTGCCGGCCAGGGGGAAGTTCCTTCCTTCCGGATCCAGCCGGAACGGCAGCAACATCATCATCAGGAAAAACGCCAACCACACGCATACGGCGATGCCGAACGCCGGGCGCGGCACCAAATCCATTTCGTCTCGAAAGCGGCTCATAAAGCCCTCCTCAATTCGCGGCGGCGTCTTCCCAAAGCAACAGCCGCCACCGCCGCGGTCAGCCACACCAGCCCCGTCGAGCCCGCCGACCAGGTTCCGAAGCGGACCAGATTGGCGCCCATAATGACCAGTTCGCCGCCGGTCACGATGCGCGCGATAAACCAGAGCGTCAATCCCACGGTCCAGGCAAACAGCGCCAGCGCACCTAACATCAGTTCATCCCACCGCCGGTCGGCCGCCGCGGCGTGCTCCTGCACCAGCCGCGTGCGCGTGCGCTCCATCAACTGCGCGGGGATGGGAGGATGGGGGAGTTGCCGCAGTCCCTGCGAGTATCCGCTCCAGATTTCCAACTCGCGCCGGCATGCCGCGCATTCGCGGACATGCTCCTCGAAGCGCCGTTGCTCCTGCGCATCCAGCGCTCCGGCGGCCGCCAGCGGCAGCATTCCGGCAATATCATGATGGGATTCGTGCTCGCTCACGGTCTCTGTCCTCCCGGAAGCCGCGCGTCCGTGGCTGTGCGCAGCCCTTCCAGCGCGCGACGCAGTCGGCTTTTCACCGTCGAAAGCGGGACTCCGGCCACCTCCGCGATCTCCTCCAATTTCATGTCTTCCTCAAAACGCAATGTCAGCACCTCACGATGGATGGCGGGCAATTCGTGCATGCAAGCCGCCAGCATGGCGCCACGCTCGAAATCCAGCAGCCGCTCCAACGCATCCGGATCGCCGGTGCGCAGCCGCTCGGTAACCGGCTCGCCGGCATCGTCGGCATCAAACGGGGCTTCAGCGCGATGGCCGCGCCAGGCGTCGATGGCCAGGTTATGAGCCACCGAAAACAGCCACGATTCAAAATTGCGGCGCGCATCGTACCGGCCAATCTTTTCCATGACGCGCAGCCAGGTCTGCTGGAACAAGTCGTCGGCCGCCGCCGGCTCCCGCACTAACCGCAGCAGATAGCGGTAGAGCCGGTGCTGGTAGCGCGAGATTAGGGCCGTCAACGCATCGGGGTCCCCCCGCCGCATGCCGGCGATGGCATCTTCGATGCCGCTGAACGCCTCCGGATTCATAGCCGCCGCGAGGATCATACCACTATCCCGTATACGGATGGCCCCCGCAAAAAGACCCATCCGGCATATACTGGTGGTGGACAGCGCTCGATGGCACTGGAAATCAATCAAAAAGAGGTAGCGCCCGCGACGGTGGTGATCGCGCTCGAAGGCAACGTCATGCGCGGGCCGGAGGGCGAACGAATCGAGGCGGCGCTGAACGGCGCGCTGGACCAGGGGCTGCGGCGGATCGTCTTCGACATGACCGGCGTGAAGCGCATCGACAGCACCGGTATCGGCCGTTTCATCTACTGCCTCAACAAAGTGCAGGAGAGCGGCGGCAAGCTGTGGATGGCGGGCGCGCAGGGCTACGTGCGCGATTGTTTCCGGGTCACGCGGCTGGACACTATATTCCAGTTTTGCCTGACGGTGGAGGATGCCTTAGCCGCGAATCAACGGGGGTGAAGAGAATGAATCGAATGCCATCGTATGTGGCGGCGATCATCATGGCCGGTTTTGCGCTGGCCGGCGCCGCTGAAACGGGAAGCAAGGACGTTACTTGGACCGGTTGGTTCTCCGACCTGAAATGCGCGTCCTCGCGTGCTGCCAACGGCACATTCACCGCAACAAATCCTGAATGTGCGAAGACCTGCCTCAAAGATGGCGCTGCGCCTGCATTCATTAGCGAGCAGGCCAAGGCGGTGTTTACGGTGAAGAACTTCCCCGCGATCGTCGAGCAACTGGGATTTCATGTCGAAGTGCAGGCGATTGTCGACGAGGCCGCGCGAACCATTACAATCCAAAAAGTCAAACAGCTAGGCTACGACGGAGCGGCCTGCGAACGTAAGAAACGCTGACATGAAACCCGCCACTCTGGCTGCCATCCTCTGGCTCTTCCCGATCAGCGGCCCGGCCGCCGCCGACGGCCCTTACCAATATCCTTTCCAGAATCCCGACCTTCCCATCGAGCAGCGTGTGGACAACATCGTCTCCCTAATGACCCTGGACGAAAAGGTCGCCTGCCTGGGCACGCGCCCGAACGTGCCACGGCTGGGCATCCAGGGCACCGGTCATGTGGAGGGCCTGCATGGCCTGGCGCTGGGCGGTCCCGGCGGATGGGGACGGCCGACGCCGATTCCCACGACGCAATTCTCACAATCCATCGGCATGGGCGAGACGTGGGATCCGGACCTGATCCGCAAGGCGGGCGGCGTGGAAGGCAACGAGACGCGCTACATCTACCAGAGCAAGAAGCGCGGCGGCCTGGTGGTGCGCGCGCCCAATGCCGACCTGGGCCGCGATCCGCGCTGGGGCCGGACCGAGGAATGCTTCGGCGAAGACCCATTCTTCAACGGCACCATGGTGACCGCCATGGTGCGCGGCCTGCAAGGCGACGATCCGAAGTACTGGCTGACGGCCTCGCTCATGAAGCACTTCCTGGCCAACAGCAACGAGAATGGCCGCGGTGGTTCGTCGTCGGACTTCGACGAGCGGCTGCTGCGCGAGTATTACTCGGTCCCGTTCCGCATGGGCGTGATCGATGGCGGCTCGCGCTCGTACATGGCCGCGTACAATGCATGGAATCGCATTCCCATGACCGTGAACCCCATCTTGAAGGAAATCACCATGAAGGAATGGGGTGTCGATGGGATCGTCTGCACCGATGCCGGCTCGTTGGGCAATATGATCAGGCTGCACAAGTATTACCCGAAATTGAGCGAAGGCGCGGCGGGCGCGGTGAAGGCGGGGATCAACCAGTTTCTGGACCGGTTCCAGGCGCCAGTCAACGATGCGCTGAAGGAAAATCTGTTGACGGAAGCGGATATCGACGCCGTAATCAAGGGTGAATTTCGGGTGATGATCCGGCTGGGGCTGCTGGATCCGCCGGAGCGCGTGGCGTACTCGAAACTGGTAGGCGAGGAGGACGCATGGAAGACGCCGGGCCACCAGGACGTCGCGAAGCAAGTGGCGCTCGAATCGATCGTGCTGCTGAAAAATGCCGGCGGCTTCCTGCCGCTCGACAAGTCGAAATTGAAATCCATCGCGGTGATCGGCCCGCGCGCGGACCAGGTGCTGCTGGATTGGTACAGCGGCACGCCGCCATACACGATTACCCCGCTCGACGGCATCAAGCGAAAGGTGGGCGATGGCATCACCGTGAATTATGCCGCGAACAACGACAACGATGCGGCGGTGAAGGCGGCGAAGGAGTCGGACGTGGCCCTGGTATTCGTCGGGAACCACACCACGTGCGATGCCGGCTGGGAGAAGTGTCCGACTCCCAGCGACGGTAAGGAGGCCGTCGACCGGTGCGCCATCAATCTGGAAATGGAAGAATTGGTGAAGCAGGTCTACGCCGCTAATCCGAAGACCGTGATGGTCTTGGTGTCGAGTTTCCCGTTCGCCATCAATTGGAGTCAGCAAAACCTGCCCGCCATTCTACACATGACGCACAACGCCCAGGAGAATGGGGACGGCTATCGCCGATGTGCTGTTTGGCGACTACAACCCTGGCGGCCGGTTGGTCCAAACATGGCCGAAGTCTCTTGACCAGGTTCCGGCGATGATGGATTATGACATCCGGCACGGCCGCACCTACATGTACTTCAAGGGCGATCCGTTGTATCCGTTCGGATATGGCCTCAGTTACACCACGTTCCGGTATTCGAATCTCAGGGTCAGCCCCGGCCGACTGACCGCGGACGGAAAGGTCATGGTCAGCGTAGATGTCAAGAATACCGGAAAGCGCCAGGGCGATGAAGTGGTCGAGCTTTATGTGAAACATATGAAATCGGCCGTGGACAGGCCCGCCAAGGAGTTGCGCGGTTTCCGCAGGGTTACGCTGGCGCCGAACGAGACAAAGACGGTGGAGATCCCCCTGGCGGCCGACTCATTGACTTACTGGGATGTGGGACGGAAACGCTGGGCGCTTGAGCAGGACGAGGTCGAGCTGACGGTGGGCGAGTCCTCGGCCGATGTCAAACTGAGTAAGACGCTGCGCGTGGCCGGTTCAAAGTAACCGCACTAGACGATCCGCGGTTCACTTCATCTCCTCGGAGGCCTGCAAGAGGTCCGCAAAGGAGCTTGGGGGATCGCCGTTTTCGAGCATCGCTGTGAATAGAGCATATGGATCGGTTCTCGACCCGCTCTTGCGCAGACTCAACTCGTCGTTGACCCAAGCGTAGATGATAAACCGCTGTTGGGTCGAGAAGCGGTAGAACAACCGATACCTGCCGTGAAACTTAGCGCGGAACCAATGTCGGTTGTGCGGGCCCAGGGTGTTCCCTTGGCGAAATTCGGTGCTATTCGGGTCCCGCGGAATCACATTTCGCATGTAGTGATTGATGGTGGCTAGGATCTTGGCGGCGGGATGTGACGAATATCCCTGTGGATCTTGAGACGCCAGCTTCTCGACCCGGGCCGTCAACTTCTCCAATTGCGCTTGACAGGCCGGGTGAATAAAGAGACGCCAACCTATTGCGTCCGGGGATCCCATTAGGCCAGCGGCTCATCGCCCAGGTCTTCGTGCGGGTTGAAAGGCAAATGACCGACGAGCGCATCAATCCGCGCGAATAAGGCCGGATCCAGAGGCTTGATTTGTTCCGGGAATCGGACCATGTCCTGGGCCAGGAAGCTCAGAAACGCTTCGATTACCGGATCGCTGTCCCTCCGCAGAGGTTTCTGCGCGGCATCGGCGACCACCAGCATCCTCCCAGGCGCGATGACGTGCGCGCGCACTAAGCCCGAGAACTCGGGATGACTTTGGAAGAGGGCTTTGTCGAAGCGCAACCCAAGGGAGTTGCCCGTCTTGGCTTGCCGCCCCCGATAAACGGGCGTTTCGGCGATTTGGGCACGTTTCGATTTGGCCATGCATTCCTCCTGTTGAGATGTTAGCACGGACGTGCTAACGATGCAAAGGACCCGCTTTCACGCTTCCGGCAGGCTTCTAGCAAAAACGGCGCGCTACGCGGCGATAGCAAATCCTCCGGTCAGCCTTTGTGAGCCTCGTCCCACGCAACGATATCAAGCGCAATTGGCGGAACGTTCGCTTTTTCTGCCAGCAGCCGGATCGCCTCTTGAAGACCGTCGTAGACCTCGAGTGTCTCAACGAACCCCATTCCCGCAGATGACGGAATGTGTCCGGTCCGCTCCCGGAGACGTATGTCGATGCAGTTTCTGATCGCCTGAATCGAGTAGCTGTCAAGAGGAACGTGCAGGAACCACACAAGCTGGTCGTAGGCAGGTTTCGGTATCTCAGTGACGCCGCAACCGCCTTTCATAAGCAAGTTCGGCAGCTTGAGCGATGGTCCGAATGGGATCTCGCAGCCCATTTGGCGGTTCCAGTACCGCCGAAAGTCCGCGGCGAGGGAGTGCAGCCAGATGTCGTAATCAGCGCGATTCTCAATGAGCAGTAGCTTGTCAAAGTAACCAGGACGCCCAAAGAGCGCTCTCGAGGCCCATTCTCTGAATACCTCCGACGGTTTCCGGGGCATGTTGTGAAAGGCCCGGAATGTGTTCGCGCCGACTGTTATTCGGATGAGCCTAGTCCAGTCGGTCGGGATAGATTCGCTACTTCTGAGTCCCCAGCGGCACCGCTTCAAAGCCCTTATGAGTTCAGCCTGATCGGTCCATTGTTTGGGCTTAGGCATCGCGTTCAACATGTTAGCACGTCAGACGCCCGCCAGCATCTCACGCACAAATCGCAGCGCCGCTTCCTTCCCCCGCTCCCCGATCTCGCCCAACGGCCCCACGCAGGACGGACATCCGGCCTCGCACTCGCACCCGGCCAGCAGATCCACGGTCAGCTTCACCAGCCTGTCTGCCATGCGGTAGAGCGGCGCGCTTTGCCCCACTCCGCCCGGATAGCAATCGTACAGATACAGGTTAGGCTCCTCGCTGAACGCCACGCCCAGATCCCGCGGATCGCACATCAGCAGCAGCGCCGCCACGGTCCGCAGCGCGTTACCCAATCCCGCCAGGCCGCTCTGCTTTTCCGTCGGTGTCAGATCCGGGAAGCGCGCCATGAAGTCGGCGGGGAAATGCAGCCAAAAGGCTGTAGTATGCATCTCCTGTTCCGGCATCGAAAGATTCCCCGCGCCCACATTTTCCCTGGTGTAGAACTTGAGCTTCTTGAAGCCCACGATCTGGCGAGTCACACGCACATCGCCATGGCACCGGCGCGCGCCGCCGAACGTATCGTCCTCGAACTGCTCCAGCGTCTTCACCTGCGTGTAATCGATGGCGTCGGTGTAATAGTCGCAATCCACGCGGCGCACGTAGGCCTTGCGCTCCTTGTAATCGAAGCGCTCCACATGATACTGCCGCGCCTCGTGCAGATAGATAGCTTTCTCGTGCAGCGTAGTGAGCGCGGCGGTAAACGCGACCTCGGCGATCACCGCGGGCTCGCCGGTGATGTCCACCACCACGAAGTTATCGCTCGAAACGGAACGCAGGCTGGTGGCGTCGGCGGGATAGGAATCCGAAGTCCAGTGCCAGGCGCCCGCGGCGGCTGTAGAATGATGCAGGAAGCCGGCTTCTTCCAGAAAGCGACACATCTCGGTTGTATCATGCGCGCCGAACTTCTCGCCATCCTGTATGGGCAGTTCGAAAGCGGCGCATTTCAGGTGCGCCAGCAGGATCTCCAGATTGTCCGCATTGATGTAGGCGTGTTCCGGCGAGCGGCCGAAGAAGTAATCGGGGTGCTCCACGATGTATTGGTCGAGCGGCGCGCTGGAGGCCACCAGCACGGCGGCGGATGCGCTCTGGCGGCGTCCGGCGCGCCCGGCGCGCTGCCACGTGGAGGCGATGGTGCCCGGATAGCCCGCCATCACCACCGCGTCCAGCGAGCCGATGTCGATGCCCAGTTCCAGCGCATTAGTGGCCACCACCGCGCGGATTTCGCCCGCGCGCAGCTTGCGCTCGATTTCGCGGCGCTCGCGCGGCAGGTATCCACCGCGGTAACCGCGCACCGCGTCGGTGGGCAGCGGCCCGCGCTCCACCGCATCCTTTAAATAGGTGACCAGGAGTTCGGTCGCCAGGCGGTTGTTGGCGAAGACCAGCGTCTGCAGGTGGTGTTCGATGAACTCGAGCGCGATGCGGCGCGCCTCGCCGATGTAACTGCGCCGGATGCCCAGTTGCCGGTTCACCACCGGCGGATTGTAGAAGACGAAGAACTTCTCGCCGCGCGGCGCGCCGTTCGAATCCACGATGCGAAAGGGCAATTCGGTCAGCGCCTCGGCCAGCTCGCGCGGATTGGCGATGGTGGCCGAACAACAAATGAATATCGGCTTCGATCCGTAGAATTCGCAGACGCGCTTCAGCCGCCGCAGCAGGTTGGCCAGGTGGCTGCCGTACACGCCGCGATAGTAATGCAGCTCGTCGATCACCACGTAGCGCAGATTCTCGAACAGCTTGGCCCAGCGCGTATGGTGCGGCAGGATGCCGGCGTGCAGCATATCCGGATTGGTGAGCACGATGTTAGCGCGCTGGCGGATGGCCTTGCGAGCGTCCTGCGGCGTGTCGCCATCGTAGGTGAATGCGCGGATCTCCGAGCCCATCTCGTCGATGGCGGTCTGCAGTTCGTGGAGCTGATCTTCCGCCAGGGCCTTGGTCGGGAAAAGATACATCGCGCGGGCGCCGGGATCGGACAGCAGCAGATTCAGGACGGGCAGGTTGTAGCACAGCGTCTTGCCGCTGGCGGTAGGCGTGACCACCACCACGTTCTGCCGCAGTTCGATCGCCTCGAAGGCCTCGGCCTGGTGGCAATAGAGCTGACCGATGCCGCGATCCGCCAGCGCCCGCCGCAGCGCCGGGTTCACGGCGCCAGGCACATCCCGATAGGTGCCGCCGGTGGCCGGCTCGTGCCGGATGGCCGCATGATGAAAGCGGGTCAACGCCGCTTCGAGTGTGGGTGATTTCGGAGAAGCCAGGGTCAGGTCCATCGAGTTTCGCCTTTTCTTTGCTACATTACACGAAAAGCGGCTCGATGACAACCGTCTGATTTGCGGGGTGATTTGCCGGGCCTGCCGGCGCTCTCCAGTTAGATTAAATTAGCATCAGAATTTGGCCACACCGATATAGTTAAATTACTAATTAAGAAAATTGATATTAGTAAAATAACTGATACGAAAATTCTGGAACTCATGAATGAAGTTAAGTCAATAGATGATATGCAAGTTCTACATTAGTTATAATAAAAAAAATTGAAAAATAAATATCTAGATGGGAGCATTATATAGTTTGGTTTATATCATAAGTCATGTTAAAATCAATGTTTAGTGAAGATAACCCATATAATTTACGATGGATTCTAGTATGCGGGGGATTCATACTAATAAGTGTATTTGTTTGGATGGTCGACGGTTAGCGGGCTTGGTCTATCATATATTCTTTATGGTGATCAATATAATATGCGAACTGGAATATCATTATTTCCGGAAAATAAATCCATTTTATTATGCTTCAATGGTGGACCCGGATATTTTTTGGTGGATGCACTTTGTATGGAATATTTACTTTATTAATATTATCATTTTATTCCGTATTAATATATGTCGTATTAATCGATGCTGTTGACATATCAATCAAAAATATAAAACGCCGATTTCAGATAGAAACTGAAACTGAGACTGAGACTGAAACTGAAATAAAATCTAAATTTGAATTGGATTATTTCATGATTGTAATATTTGTAATTATACTAGTATATTGCGTATCAATAGGTTTTGGATTGGTAGAAATGTATGTTGTATTTGGACAATCATATAATATGACAACTGGGATGGGGCATCAACTGAAAATTATGCTTATGGTCCACTTATATGTTATAATGATTATAGTTATAATTTTTTTATAGGATGCTTGGTACCTGGGATTGCGGTTTGGATAATC
Organism: uncultured Acidobacteriaceae bacterium; assembly: GCA_963818935.1. GTDB lineage: Bacteria > Acidobacteriota > Terriglobia > Terriglobales > Acidobacteriaceae > Sulfotelmatobacter. The sequence continues at coordinate 803 of CAWFUK010000083.1, read as the reverse complement.
ATACCATCTATCCTAGCATTCGTAGTTTATATAATATGTTTAATTATGATGGTCATAATATTTCCATTAATGGAATTCACCAGTATATTTATCATTCATATGAGTACGCAAAAGAAATGGATTTGATGAAAAATTGAGTTTACGTGAATCAGTTCAATGATATTATTTTATATAAATTATCTAAAATAATATACTGCAACAAGTCAATGCACCATCAGCTTTGATAAATTCACCCATTGATAGTTTGATGCATTTGAGATCCCGGCTCAGCATTCATTCTCGAGGATTTTCTGGATGCTTCGAATCCGTCTTGAATAAAAACTGTATCATGTACTCTCAATACATTTGCACTTGATATATCCGGAAGCCGTCAGCGGGCAGCCGCAGCCGGGATCCCAGTCGGAGGCGCGCTTTCCGCGTGAGACGGCTTCGTCACCGGCGCTGGGTTGGCGTCCGGGTTCAGCCCTGCTTGATTCTGCGTGGGCAGATCGTGGGCGGGCAGATCGTTGATCGCTCGCAGCGGAGCGTCGTGCGGCGCTGCACATCCGCACTCTGGCGGCACCGCCCTATCCACGTGATCGAGCTGACCGAGTGAAATACGAACTGGTCGGTGGCCTTGACTTGATAGGTGCTATTGCCGAGCAACTCCGAAAATAATTGCGGGTGCCGTGTTGCCGGGAAAGCGCGCACGCAGGTATTGCCCTGATTGTCGGCACTGATGGCGTAATGAAATTCGCCCGGGCCGACGAGGAAGAGACGGAAGTCCGGCGTCATTACGGAATCCGACGAAGCGTCGAGAACGA
>CAWFUK010000082.1:0-9990 GCA_963818935.1 uncultured Acidobacteriaceae bacterium | reverse complement strand
TAATTCCGCTCTTAGCTCCTATTTGCCTGCGGCACTACTGCGACGCCGCTCAGCATTCAGTAATACTGATAAAGCTTCTTGAACTTGTGCCGCAGCGCCGTGTCGACCGTCTCCAGCTTCGACAGATAAAACTCCCGCATCTGCGCCTGATCCGACAGCGAAAGCGCCCCGTACAACTGCGCCGCGCCCAACTCCGTCTTACCCGCCGCATCTTCCAGGAAGCGAGCCGACAATATCGAATCGAAATCCCGAACCCGAATTCCCTTGCGATCCAACTGCTTCAGGAATCGCTCCACCTTCTCGGGCAAGAACGCCTGTTCGATCGCGCCTTGCAGGCCGGCAAATTCCTGCTGCTTCTCAACCTTGATCGTCGCCTGTTCGAAGCCCATCGAACGATGCTACCTCTTTCCTACAAGCGTGCCACCGAGCCAGTAGGAGAACGCGTCCCGGCCCAACTCCAGCCGCGCACCGAGGGCCGGGTTCCAATCGCTTGAAAGTCTCCGATCAACAAACTCACGGACCAGTTCCTTGGTCGCCGCCTTCTTGTCAGCCAAACCTGGGAACCTCTCAGCAGCGGCGCGCTGAATCTCGTCGTCATCCGCGTAAGGCACCATCACTTCGATTTCGGCTCCGTCCGACAACGTCACCTGGAAAATCGTCGCAAAGGAATCGGAGCTAGCCTTCTGGCGATCCCTGACCTCCCGAACAGCCCTGATGGATCGATCATCTTGCTCGCCCATAATCCCTCCTCCGCCTCACGGCCTTCTCAAGCGCACCTTCAAACTCTGGAGCGGGAGACGGGAATCGAACCCGCGACCAACAGCTTGGAAGGCTGTGACTCTACCACTGAGTTACTCCCGCCCTGCCTCAGCGGCTAAAGCCGCTTTTTCCTGACTCCATGCGGCACGGCTAAAGCCATGCCCTTTCACGAATTTCTGGAGCCGATGACCAGGATTGAACTGGTGACCTCTCCCTTACCAAGGGAGTGCTCTACCAACTGAGCTACATCGGCCCGAAACTGCCGTCAGCCGTCGGCCTGCGGGCTTCGTTCGCAGCCTCCGGCTCTCCACTTTCCTCGGAGTGCAAAACATCTTTCCGCCGCAGCCAGGTCTTCACCGCGAACAGTCCGAGAATCAGCAAACACGCTCCTCGGATTCGCGTATCGCTCAGCGTCGTATACGCCAGCGCACCCAGCGCCACGTACGCAATCAACGCCATCCTTAAGCGACTCATAACTGAAACCAATACTGGTGCACAGGGAAGGATTCGAACCTTCGTACCTCGCTAGGAGGGACAGATTTACAGTCTGTTGGCTTTAACCACTCACCCACCTGTGCGTTACTGCCGGGTGATGCAGCCATCGCGCTTCATCCAGCAGGCAATCTCATCGGGCACGCAAGCGAATCGGCGAACCCACAGGCTGACAACGCTCCCTTGCCTGCGCTTATCGGCTCCTGCAATAGCCTGCAAAAACTTGTCCTTGCAAACCAGCTTGGCCAAATCGGGGAAACCAAGGCTCGCGCCACGAATTAGCGCGCGAAGATCGCCATAAGTTTAGATCACTACAAGCCGGAATCGTTCCGAATGGAGTGCGTTGGAAAAACCTGTTGCGCCGCCTACGGAGTTCTGCCGCCTGCCGGAATCTTGCTTCCGGACTTTCTCACACTGGAGCTGGCGAAGGGATTTGAACCCCCGACCCCCTGATTACAAATCAGGTGCTCTACCGACTGAGCTACGCCAGCAAACGGGCTCAAGTGCCCTAAGGCACAAGTATACCCTCAATCCCATCCAGATGTCCGGGACAATTTGTTAAGATATCACAAGCGAAGTTAGCGCGCAACCGTCGTAGGCGCGACGCAGATCGTTCTCGAGAATAAAATAACCGGGATGTCTTAGGCTTAGACGACGCCAGTCACGTCGTTCCGACTGGTCGGCTGGATTTGCACCATGGTCCCGGCAAGTGACAATAATAGCAAGTTGCGGCCCGGATTTTAATACGCACTGCTGTTATCATTTCACTCCACCGCATTCCATGCGAATCAGGCGCACTCTCCCAATCCTCTTCGCGGTCGTAATCGTCGCCGTGGCGCTGACCTTTGCGGTGCAGTTGCGCAAGCATGCGCCACCGGAGCCGGCGCGCCTGTTGCCCGGGGCGGACGCGTTTGTGTATCTCAATCTCGACAAGGCCCGCAAAGCCAATGCGGGCCACGAACTTCCGGCGGTCAGCCACGATCCCGAGTACGAGCGCTTCATTCGCGAGACCGGATTCCAGTTCGAGCGGGATCTCGATGAAGCCGCCTTCGCCATTCATTATCCCGCCAGTGGGCCGGGCGGCGGCACGGGCGGGGCATCGGTTGAACCAAAGTTCTCCGAAGTTTTCGTGGGAAAGTTTCAGGGCGAGCGCGTCTCCGCGTATCTGCGGCAGATCGCCAAATCAGTCGAGAACTATCACTCCGTTGACATCTTCACGATCCGCGTGGAATCCAGATCGTTGCGCGTCGCGCTGCTGAGTGCTGATTTGATCGCCGCATCGAATCATGAGGGTCCCGCTGTGATTCAGGGCATGATCGACCGCTCGAAAAGGCTGGCCTCTCCCTTCGGCGGACCGGCGCTGTTGCGGCAATACTATAAGGACGTGCAGTTCGCGAGCCTTGCCTGGGCGATCGCGCGCATCGAGCCTGCGGCTCTGGGTGATGGCACTTTCAGCGCAATCTTCACCAAGCCCGCCACGCTGGTGGTCTCGGCCAGCGCGTTAAATCCGCTTCATCCCATGACCCCGGCGATTCACCTTCGCGCCGAAGCATTTACGCAGTCTCCCGACGACGCTCGGGCCATCACCGACAAAGTGAATGTCTTTCTGGCCATTACGCACTCGGCCGAGTCGTCCGTGTCCAGTCACGGCACCGATTCCGACGTCAAAGCCCTTTTCGAAAGCGTGCAAATTAAGCAGAACGGCGACCGCGCCGTGCTGACCGCCTCCATGCCTTACGGATTTCTGCACAAGATGCTGGCAGGATCGCCACCCGATCTAAGCCAAGAGCCAGTCGCGCCCAGCCCTGCCCCTGCAAACAAGCAGCCCGCGAAATCAAAGTAGTTGCAACTAAACCGCGCTCCAATCGTCTGATAAATACGGAGTACGACTCCCGCAGGTACAATAAAGAACGCATGTCGAGCCTCCCACTGCCGATCGCCGCTTTTTTTGCCGGACTGATTTCATTTCTCTCGCCCTGCGTGCTGCCGCTGGTTCCGGGATATCTGTCGCTGATCTCGGGCGCCGGCGTCGAAGAGCTGAAGGCGCCGCAGGCGCACCTGATGCGGCGGGTCATGGTAAACTCCATCGGCTTCATTCTGGGCTTCAGCGTAGTGTTTATAGTGCTGGGCGCGGCCGCCACTGAGATCGGGCAAATCCTTGGCATGTACAAACACACGCTGGCCCGAGTGGCGGGCGTGGTCATTATTCTGTTCGGGCTGCACCTCACGGGAATTTTTAAGATTAAGGCGCTCTATACCGATGCCCGCTTGCACAGCGTCAAAGGAAGCAGCACACCTCTCGGGGCCTTCGTGATTGGTTTTGCATTTGCTTTTGGCTGGACTCCTTGCCTCGGCCCAATCCTCACTGCGATCCTGACGATCGCGGGCGAGCAAGACACGGTAGTGAAAGGCGTGCTGCTCTTGGCGGTTTATTCGCTGGGGCTGGCTGTGCCGTTCTTGCTGACATCTTTATTGATGGAGCGCTTCCTGAAGTTTTATAGCCGCTTCCGCTCGCACATGCACGCGCTGGAAGTGGCCTCGGGGGCTCTTCTGATTGGGCTTGGAATATTGCTGGTCATCGGCCGATTTACTTTGATATCGAATTGGCTGTCGTTTCTGAACCGGTTTGCGTTGTAACCTGATAATTGGAGATTTGCTGTGAAACGTAGTCCTTTAGCACTGGTAGTCGTGGCCTTTGTGGTCGCCCTGATGCTGTATTTTGGGTACCACGAAGCTCGTCATAAAGGCACTTCTGTGCCGCGCTTGACAGCATCGGGAGTGGCCCCTGATTTTTCGCTGGCGTCACTGGATGGAAAAAGTATGCGCCTCTCCGACCTGCGCGGCAAAGCCGTGCTGCTTAATTTCTGGGCCACCTGGTGCGGCCCCTGCAAGATCGAAATGCCCTGGTTCGTCGACCTGCAAAATCAATACGGCGGCCAAGGATTGCAGATCGTCGGCGTCGCCATGGACGATGCCAGCAAAGAAGACATCGGCAAGTTTGCCAAGAGCATGGGCGTGAACTATCCCATCCTGATCGGTACCGAGGCGGTGGGCGATCAGTATGGCGGCGTCCCGGCATTGCCGGAAACGTTCGTGATCGGCCGCGACGGCAAGCTGGTCGACAAGATCATCGGCCTCAAGGGCAAAGCCGAGATTGAGGAAGACGTCAAGAAAGCCCTCGACACGCGCGGCGGCACAAGCCAGGCTTCGACTGCTGGGAGGACTTCATTAACGGGTGCGGGACAATGATGGGCGGCCCAAGGCGGCGGCGGACAGCGGGCTTCCGGCCTCAGCCGTTAAAACCGGGAGCGTGCTTGCTGCTATGGTTCACCGTGCTGGCGGCGGGATCGATCGCGTCTGCGCAAATTCCCGGCAAAGCTCCCACGCTGACCATGGCTCCGGTGCCTCTGACGACGGCGCAGCGCGCGACGCAAACCATGGTCAATTTGATATTTCGCGTGCCTTCTGGTTACCACATCAACTCGAACACGCCCAAGTCAGAATTCCTGATTCCAACCGCGCTCAAAATGGATCTGCCGACTGACATTGTGCTGGGCAAGATCGAATATCCCGCCGGCGAGGACGCCAGCTTTCCTTTTTCTCCGGACGAAAAACTCAGCGTTTATAGCGGAGACTTCACCATTGCCGTGGGCGTGCACCCGCTGAAATCGGTAGTGCCGGGAAAATACGAAATGCGTGGCGTGCTGCGCTATCAGGCTTGCGACAATTCCGCCTGCTATCCGCCAAAAAAACTTCCGGTGAGTTTTGAAGTGAAAGTGGTGAAGGAACCGCCCGCACATCATGCGAATCCGGCGCAAAGCCCGCACGTGCACAACTAGCACGAAAAGAGAGGCGAGAGCATGGCCTAAGCTTGCGTCTCGTCGTCGTCGGTTTCCTCGATAGCCGCGGGCGTCTGTCGCGATTCCGCGATCAACCGGTTTGCCTTCTCGGCGTCTTCCTGGCGCACCAGAATGATCATGCCGCCAAGACCGGGAAAGGCATCCTGCAAAAGGCTCGCGGAAGCCAGGTCGTTGTCGATTCCCGCGGAATCGAGCAGCCCTTTCACCACCAGAGCCTCCGACTCCTGCTCGCTGTCGAACACCTTGACCAGTTTCTCGTTGGGATCGGGCCGCCGTTCGTCGTCCACGGCCACCTTGGGCTGCTCTGCCATAAAGTCTCCATTCTCTGGAAATCCGCCGGAACTCGCCGCCGCAAGTTGGCGCGAACCCGCATCCCTCTGATTCTAACTCACAGGGTTCGGGTTGCATGCGGCGGCTCCGCATGTCGCGATTGATGCACTCGGAGATCCCCGCTTGCCCTAAGCGATAGCGAAGGGCACCCACTGAGATTAAGTTCTGGCCCGCTCTGCCGAATCGTACCCCAGGCCACGGCACTTTCGGGCCGTTGTATTCTCCTACGATTCGAGCAGAATGCTCAGAAACAAGCAGCAACCCGCGCTGCCCGGAGACATCCAAACTACAGGGCAGAAACGAGTGGGTGAAAAGGTGGGGGCATGACCAGGGGCGAACCAGCAGATCGGGAGAAGAATCCACCTCCAATCGCAAATAATCCGCGCGAGGACGAAGACGAAGCGCGACGGCTGCGACGGCTGCAAATCATGATGAGCATGGTCAGCTCGGTGATCAGCCAAGACCCGGGGCTCACGATCGAGGAAGCGTCAGAACTCGCGGCTGGCGCGAAACGGGCCGCGCTGGCGATGTTCCCGGACAAAGAGCTGGCGTACGATTTGATCTACAAACCGCGGCTGCAACGCATCCTGCGGGAGCGGTTTCGGCTGCAGTAAATACATTTCGTAATTGGATAATTTGGTAGCTTAAACTTCGCCTGCCCAAGCCAGTGTCTCGGCGTTCAATTTCCGAATTACCCGGATGCGACTTCTCTTACCGGCTTCAACCGGCCCAGAAAGAAGGACGATCGGCTTCATGTGTTGCCCACGCTCTTGTCACAAAGCAGACCGGGCGGCATGAAGCCGACTTGAGTCCTACATGGCCACGTCCTTGATATGGGTTGCGATGTACCAGATATTTCCGAAGGCATCGGTCACGGCGGAGTTGCGGTCGCCGTAAGGCTGATCGGTTGGCTGATGCAACGACTTCGCGCCCGCCGCCAGCGCACGGTGGTAGAGCGCATCGCAATCCGGCACGTACAAGTAGAACATCGCCGGCATGCGCTCATATTTGCCTTGCGCTTCGCCCATCTCAATCACTGAATCACCGATGCCAACCACGGCGTGATGTACAACCCCGTCCGGAGAGGCGTACTTCGCAATCTCCAGCGCCCCAAACGCCCGCTTCAGGAAGCCGATAAACGGCTCTGCGCGCAGCGGATGCAAATACGGATTCACGTTGTGCAACCCTTGAGGAACATAGCTCTCACCCTTGGCCGTGGCGATATACCAGAAGTTGCCTGCCTGATCCTTCACCGTGCCTGAGCGTTCGCCGTACTCTTGATCGCGTGGCGCATCGATCAAAGTTGCGCCCGCTGCCACGGCTTTCTGACAGACCGCATCAGCGTCCTGCACATAAACATGTAGCGCCTGCGGATGCAAAGTCGAGGCATGCTTGTGCCCGGGAGTGCCTCCGCCCATCATCAAGACTGAGTCGCCGATTCGAGTTTCGCCGTGCACCCCACCAGTGGGCATGATTATCCGCTCCAGTTCCTCCGCCGCGAACGCCGCCTTGGCAAAGTCGAGCAGCGCCAAGCCATTTTCGGCGACCAGATATGGCGTAACCATGCGGAAGCCCTTGGGAACGGGGTTCACACCGGCACTCTTTTTCGCCATCTGCCCGCCCTCCGGCCCGTGCGTCAGCCCCTGCATGCGCCGGTGCATCTCCTCCTCTGACAGTTCTTCTTTGAGCATGCTGACTGCCCACGTATAACCGAAAGGATCCGTCAGAGTGGCATCGCGGCGGCCATAAAACTGATCGGCCGGCGGACGGACGATGGTCATGCCGGCTCGCGCCGCTCGCTCGGCAAAGGAATCCACATCAGGAACGTCGAGCGAAAGCCAAACCGGCGACCGCCCGATGGTCTCGGCGCTGAAGCGGTCGCCCTCGGGCCATTCTTCGGTGAGCATAATGATGGAGTTGCCAATTTGGATTTCAGCATGCGGAATGCCGCTAGGAGTTTCGAAGCGAAAGTTTTCTTTTGCGCCGAGGGCAGTCTTATAGAACTCGATGGCCTTGGCAGCGTCTTTGAAAGTCAGTCGCGGCGCGGCCGATGGACGAGCGGCAGGCACGGGCGTGGGCGTAGCCGTTGTGGATACAGTAAGCGTAGCCATTTTCTTTTCCCCTTGTAGTTGTGATTTCAATCGTGCCTTGAAACTTGCGCTCGGCAGATTGCGCAATTCTGCCGCTACGCGCACCAAGGGCTCGATGCCCTTATCCATCTTCGGAGGCTTGCCGTCGGCTCGCGCCAGCATCGCCTCAACAGCTTTGTTAAGCTGTTCGATCTTCTTCGTGTCTCCCGGACCCGGATTCAGAGAGCGCTTAGGCATCGGCACCCTCCATGCGCGTTCGCAAGTTGCTGAGTGCGCGGAACTGCAACTGCTTCACCGCGCCCTCGGTCTTACGAATCTCCCGCGCCACTTCCTTAATACTTTTCTGCTCCACGAAGCGCAGCACGACCACTCGACGCTGCTCTACTGGAAGCGTTTCGACCAGGCGAAACAAGATTGCTTTGCGCTCTACTTCTTCCAATTCGTTATTGCGAGCCTCGGCCAGGTCGATCTGTTCCGGATCGTCCACCAAGTGTTCCCGGCTCGACTTTTGCCAGCGGTCCGAAATCAGGTTCGCCGCGACCCGGAAGAGCCACGCCGCAAATGGAATCCCGCGCCACTCAAAGCGCTGCAAGTTGGCCAGCGCGTGATGAAAAACCTCGGAGGTCAGGTCTTCGCTCTCCGCCCGGTCTCCCACCCGCCGAACCACGTACGCATACACGCGCTCGAAATGAATCTCGTAGAGCTCCGCGAAGCGCGCAGGATCTTTCTGCGCCGCTTCCACCAGAAGCCGCTCGTCCGCTTCTTTGCTCAGGGCCTTCAACCAGTTCTCCGCGCGGAGTAGTCTTACACAGGGGATAACGGTGGGAAACAGGAAAAGTTACGGAATCATGCCTTTGACAATACCCACGTTTTCAAAGATGGAAAGATACTTCAACGAAGATCCCGGTTGCGACGGGTTTCCCATCCTTTCCGTAAGCAGACTCGAACTTCCAGGCCTTTACCGCCTCAATTGCCTTCTCATCGAGCCCCGTCCCCAAGCTACTGATCACGCGAAAATTACTAAGATTTCCCTTCTCGTCCACGCTGACTCCTAAGACGACGGAACCTTCGATTTTCGCTTTTCGTGCCTCCTCGGAGTACATGGGTGGAACTGATGAGACGAGTCGAGGAGCGGAGATGCAGTCCGGCTTTGGCTCCTTTTCCGTGCAACGCGGATGATACGTAAACCCAATCGCCCCACCTTCGGGGGCGGGAGAGGCCGTTTGTTGAGCCGTAGCCCCTGTTGCCAACAAGAAGGCAAGGCAGATCAAAAAAGTCGCAATTCCGCAAACGGGATATTTCATATCGCGGGGCTACCTCTTATCCGCTGGTGAGTCGCTTCTATAGTACAAATCCTCCACCGCCTTCTGCACCCTCGCCGACAATGCCTCTAAATCCCGCATGGTCAGCCCGGCAGTCGAGATCGGCTCGCCCACCCGCATCTCCAGCGGACGGCACTTAATGTGATAGGTATCCATCGGAAGTAGCTCGTAAGTTCCGACCAGGGCGATCGGTACGATATCCACTTGCGCTTTCAGCGCGAGAAAAAACGCTCCCGGCAAAAACGGCTTGATATAGCCATCGCGCGTGCGGCCGCCCTCAGGATAAATCACCAGCGGCATCCCGCCCTTGAGGCTCTTCACCGCCGAACGAATCGAAGCAATCGAATTGGTGGGCTTCTGCTGGTCGATGCAAACCTGCCCCGAGCGCTTCAGCTGCCAGCCCACTACCGGATACGCCAGCAGTTCCTTCTTGAAGACGATGCGGAACTGGAAGGGAAGATGGACATAGAGGACTGGAATATCCATCGCCGAAGCGTGATTGACGGCGTATACGTGCGGCTTTGTGGTATCAATTTTGTCGAGCCCCGTCACCTTCACCGGCGACAGAATGGTTTTCATGATCAGCCACGACCAGGTCCGCGAAAACCAGTGCAAACGGCGTCCGTTGCGATCGAATAATCCGCCGGGAAGCGCCGCCAGCCCCAGCACCAGCGTGTAAAACCAGATCAGCGGATCGAGAATGAAATACGAGCGCAACCGGCTCGCCCAGCCGTAATGTTCCCCGGAAATTGCGTGCGGGCTGCTGCGCGGCGCAGCCACCGGCGCCGTCTCCATCTTGCTTTCCACTTCCACCGGTGAATTCACTTCCTGCACGCTTCTATTCTAGGGGAAAACTGCATGTGAATGCCGCTTCAGACTTCCGTCCCCATCGTTCGCATCACTTCGCCCACAAGATAAATCGATCCGGTAATTACCAGGACCGCAGCCGCCCCCGCCAATTGGCGCGCCCGCTGGATGGCCTTTTGTACATCATCCACGGCCTCGACTTCAACGCTCGTTCGAGCCGCCGCCAGCCGGATTTCTTCCGCCGATGCCGCGCGCGGATTGTCCGGTCGGGTCGCGATCACTCGATCGGCCAGCGGAAACAAAATCTCAGTCATCTCTGAGATTGCCTTA
>CAWFUK010000081.1:0-7697 GCA_963818935.1 uncultured Acidobacteriaceae bacterium | reverse complement strand
CTTTGGTCGTAAAGAAAGGCTCGAAGATGTGCGATTGAGTCTCGGCATCCATACCGCCCCCGGTATCGCTGATAGCCAGCATTACGTAGTTTCCGGGCTTGAGCGGAGCATGAAAGCGGGCGTACTCGTCGTCCAGGGAAACGTTGGAGGTCTCGATGGTCAATTTTCCTCCCGAGGGCATGGCGTCACGCGCGTTCACGGCGAGATTCATGATGACCTGCTCGATCTGACTCGCGTCAGCCCGCACCCTGCCGAGATTGGCAGCGGGGAGCATGACAAGATCGATATCTTCGCCGATTACGCGAGTGAGCATCTTGAGGTTTTCGGTGACCACTCCGTTCAGATCGAGAATCTTCGGGGCCAGCATTTGTTTGCGGCTGAACGCCAGGAGCTGGCGGGTGAGGGTCGTAGCCCGGCCTGCGGCGCTGGCAATCTCCTGCGCGGGGGCAAGGAGCGCGGGTTCCGAGCCCAGGCGTTCGAGAAGAAATTCGGAATAACCGGAGATCACCATGAGGAGATTATTGAAATCGTGGGCGATGCCGCCCGCGAGACGTCCGATGGCTTCCATCTTTTGTGATTGTTGAAGTTGCTGTTCGAGGGTGCGCCGTTCGGTAACATCCTCGGCAAAAAGTTCGAAGGCTTTGATCTTGTCTCCGCTGGAAACAGCGCGGCCGGAAATGCGGACTATGGTGGCAGCTCCATCCTGGCGTATCCATTCGACAATGAGGCCGTTGAAGGTCGTGGAGCAGCGCAAATAATCTGCCAGTTGAAACCATTGTTGTGTGTCGGCGTAAAGACCGCCGAGATGTTTTCCTACGAGTTGGTTGGCAGAGGAATATCCCAGCATGGCGAGCAGGGCGGGGTTCACCTCCTGCAGTTGGCCGGCGGAGTCGCAGCGGCAAATTCCGTAAGGGGCATTAGTCACGAGCGACCGGAAATTCATCTCGGATTGCCGCAAGCCCTCTTGAGCGCTGCGTAGCGCGGCGTTAAACCAGCAGATCAGCATGGCCAGCACAATGAACAGGGTCAGGCGGATCATTGTGGAGCGGAATTGAGCAGGGTCGTGCTCGCCGGAAAAAGAGAAATATGCGCTGACGGTGAGGGCAAAGGAAGTGGCGACCAGCCCCGGCTTCCAGCCCCCATACCAGGCGCTGACCATGACGGCGACGGCAAACACGGCCAACCGGCTTTCTGCGATGTTAGGAAGCAGCAGAACGGGAATCAGCGCCAGCGTGGTGCTGAGTACGGCTACGCCGTAGCGCAGAACAGGCGCACGGGCAGGTTGAATGCGAAGTAGGGGGAGGGCTCGCACAAAAAGATATTATTTGTAGGGTTGGATGCGCGCGAGATTACAGGAGTTCATTTTTCTATCTGGATTCGACACGTTTTCTGCCCGGCGCCGCATCGTCCGGATAGACAGGGCGTCGATGCGCATCCGGCCAATGGCCTGCGACGTGCCACTCGGATTTCTGCACGGTCTAAATCTTGGCCTTGCCAACCATGCCCGGCAAACGAGACACTAGGCGCGCATGAATATTGGCCTTTTTGGCGGAACTTTCGATCCGATTCATCGCGGACATCTGGCTCTAGCCCGCGCCGCGCGCGAGCGCTGCAAGCTATCGCGCATTCTCTTCGTGCCTGCCAATATCCCACCGCACAAGCAGAAACAGCCGCTGCTGGCTTTTGCGCACCGCTATGCCATGATTGCGCTGGCTACGGCCGCGGAAAAAGACTTCGTGCCCTCGCTACTCGAGGCGCCTGAAGATTTCGAGCAGGCTACAGCGGGGAAAAGAGCTGCCAAGCCGAACTACACCATTGATACGGTGCGGCGACTCAAGCAATCGCTGAAGAAAATCGATCGCCTGTTTTTGCTCATCGGCATTGACGCGTTCGCCGATATCGCCAAATGGCTCCAGGCCGAGGCATTGTTTCGGGAGTGTGCCTTTCTGGTGGCCAGCCGGCCCGGATACTCGTTGGCCGATGTGGCCAACGCGCTTCCGGAAAGCTTGCGTCCGCGGCAGGAGGTGACCAAGCCTTTTCACAAGCAAGCGGCGACGGGAGACTTGGTGCTCAACGGAGTCACCGTCCATCTGCTCGATGAGGTATACCAACCGATTTCCTCGACCACGATTCGCCAGGCCGCGGCTGCGGGCAAGCCGGTGGCACGATTTGTGGATCCTGCGGTCGCGGAATACATCCGGAAAATGGGGCTGTATAAGGGCCGTTAGTCGATGGTCGTTGACCGACCTACCTTTCCGTCGTTTCGAACGGTGGAAAACGTGGCGAGCGACTGTCGTTTACAATAAGTCTCGGCGCGTCATAGGCTAACGACCGATGACCAGCGACCAACGAAGAACCTACCCTCGGCATGAAAAAAAATGAGTTGAAGAATCAGGTAACGGCGGCCATTCAGGCTTGCCTCGACAAGAAGGCCGAAGAACTTTCAATCCTGGAAATGGAGAAAGGGTCGGGAGCGTTCACCGACTATTTCGTGCTGTGCAGTGGCACGAATCCACGGCAGGTGCAGGCCATCGCCGATGAAGTGGAATTGCGCCTGAAGAACGCGGGAGTGCGCCCGGCGCACGTGGAAGGCTACAAGCAGGGCGAGTGGATTTTGGTCGACTATACCGATTTCGTGGTGCATGTGTTTTCCGAGAAGGCGCGAAAGTTCTACGATCTGGAGCGCCTGTGGAAAACGGCGCGACGGCTGGAACCTTCAGAGCTGACGGCGAAGACGCGTGCGAAAGCTACGACGAAAACCAAGGCTGCACCGCGCAAGCGAGCTGCTGCGCCACGGCGGAAAGCGGTTTAAGCAGGTCATCCGGTATCGTTCTGCATGACACATTCTTCTCAAAAGGGGTCGACTGCAAGGGATCCGTCGTGGGGAAATTCTTATCGGCTAGTAGCCTCCGACAAGTGGAAGGCGAAATCGGCGGCGATGGGCAAGGCCGTAACTGAGGCGCTGGTGGCATATGCGGCGCCGAAGCCGGGCATGCGTGTATTGGACTTGGCCAGTGGCACAGGCGAGCCTGCCATTAGCCTCGCCATGCGAGTTGGCGCGCAAGGGCAAGTTACCGCACTGGATCTAAGCGACGATCTGCTTGCCATTGCCCGAGGCAGGGCGCGGGAGCGTGGCCTCGAAAACTTCCGCACGCAGGTTGCCGATGCGCATGCGCTGCCTTTCGACGACAGCAGCTTCGATCTGGCAACGTCGCGCTTTGGGGTGATGTTCTTCCGCGAAGTTAGCCTGGCCTTGCGAGAGCTGCTGCGAGTGCTGCGCGAGAACGCCCGCGCTTGTTTCTTGGCTTGGGGTCCGTTCGAACAGCCGTATTGGCAAACCCAGATGGGAGTGGTGCACCGTCACGTCGGGGGCCCGTTGTTGCAGCCGGGAGGCCCCAATCCGTTTCGCTTTGCGGCTCCGGGAAGTCTTTCGGAAGCTTTGCGTGGCGCTGGTTTCAGCGACGTACAGGAAGACACGACAACAGTGGCGTGGGCTTGGCCCGGCACGCCCGAGGAAGTTTGGGAGCAGGCGCAGGCCGTGTCGGTTCCGTTCCGTCCCATGCTCGATCGCGTGCCGGCGGCGCAATGGCCGCAGGTCCATGCCGCAGTGCATGCCGCGATCCGGCAATACGTGGTGGGCGGGAACATCGAGTTCGGAGCGACGGTTGTGCTGGCCTCCGGGAGAAAGTGAAATTTGCTTTCCGTGAAGATCAAGATTGCCTGGATCGGAAAAACGAAAGAGACGGCAATCCAGTCGCTCACGGATGAGTATCTGAAGCGGATCGCGCGTTACGTGTACGTCGAAGGGGTGACGCTAAAAGATGAAGCGGCGCTTCTGCAAATGTGCGGGCGCGCGGCGGCAGGAAAGAGTAAAACGAGCCCCGGGAAATCAACCCTAGTGCTGATGGATTCCCGTGGGAAGCAGTTTTCGTCGGAAGAATTCGCAAATTTCTTGCGGGATTATCAAGAGCGCAATCCGCTGCCGCTCGTCTTTGCGGTTGGCTCGGCGGATGGGTTCAGCCAGGCCGCGCAAGCCTCGGCGCAGCACATCATCTCATTCGGCAAAATGACCCTCGCCCACGAATTAGCGCGTGTTGTTTTGCTGGAGCAGATCTATCGCGCGTTTACGATTCTGAAGGGGCATCCTTATCATTCGGGGCATTGAGTACCGAGTACCAGGATAGGGCACCCTTCGCCCGCTAAGTGTAGGAACTACCTACTGCTGCTTATTGCGTCACCGTGGCCTGGTAGCTCACTGCCTGCCATTGCCCGTTGCGCCGAACCCAGACGCGGGTGTAGCGATACGGTCCGCTGAAATCTTCGCCGAGTTGGTGACCTTTTACGTCGGCGCGAGCCGTGACCACCGCGGTATCGCCGTAGAGGCGGACCACCATATCCGTTATATTCATCGACTCATAGCGGAGTTGCCCGCTGCGGCGAGCCGAGATCGTCTCCTGCTTGGTTGTGACCTGGCCGAGCGGGGTAATGGCGACGTAGTCCTCGGCCAGGGTGCGCACGGAAAAGTCGGCGTCGCGTTTGAGACTGGCTTCCTTGGATTGCTTCTCCATGTCGACAATCTGGCGAATGGTTTCCTGTTCGCCGGAATCGAAGCCGGTTCTGGGGTGAAGGGCGACGTGCTGCGCGGAAAAAGCGGGTAAGGCCACAAGCATACAGAGCAAGAACACAAAACAAGTCTTGATCACGACGAGACCTCCACAGTCCAGGGAGAGATCTGTTTCCACTGTTTGCCGGGAATACGCAAATTTGGATGCGTGAGTTCCATGGCAAGTTCGCTGCTTTTGCAAATGCATCATAACTTGGGGCGAGGGTCGAGATTGTCACGGGAAGAAAGGTCAAAGAAGGGTCTTAGGTCACAGGGCTTGAATCCTATTCCTATCGTCCAACACCTCAGACCTCATTTGGCTGTCTTCTAGTAGAATCAAACCTTCCGCCACTATGAGTGACGTACGCCGAGGTCTCATCATCGTGAACACTGGGCCCGGCAAAGGTAAGACGACTGCTGCGATGGGGACGGCCTTGCGCGCGGTCGGCCAGGGTATGCGAGTGCTTATGCTGCAGTTCCTGAAAGGCTCGTGGCATTATGGGGAACTGGATGCGGTGAAGGCTTTTGGCGATAAGTTTGTTATGAAGCAGATGGGACGCGGATTTGTGAAAGTGGGCGCCGAGAAGCCTGACCCGGAAGACGTCAAAATGGTGGAAGAAGCGTGGGCTGAGGGGGAAAAGGCGATCCAGTCGGGAGACTGGGATTTGGTCGTGCTGGATGAGATCAATTACGCCATCAGTTACGGGATGCTCGATCCGGCAAAAGTGGTGGAAAGCTTGAAGAACAAACCGGAAATGGTGCATGTGATCTTGACGGGGAGGAATGCGCATCCGACAATTGTCGAGGTTGCCGACACCGTCACCGAAATGCGGCAAGTGAAGCACGCGTATGAGAAAGGTGTGATGGCGCAGAGGGGAATCGAATACTGATCGGGTGATTTAGTAATTTTGTTATTGGGTAATTTAAAGTCAAAAGAGTCGTGGCTTTTCTTACCAGATTACGAAATTATCCACTTACTAAATTCTTATGGCTTGGTTTAAGCGGGAATCCGGGGAAGTCGACAATTCGGGCAAGAAGACGGTGCGCACCGAAGGGCTGTGGGTGAAGTGCGAGGGCTGCCGCCAGATCATTTGGAAGAAAGATCTGGAAGAGAATTTGAATGTGTGTCCGAAATGTCAAAAACACTTTCGCATCGATGCCCGCGCCCGGCTGGCCCTGCTGATGGATGAGAATCAATACGAAACCTTCGACGGGAATCTGTCGTCAACCGATCCTCTTAAATTTGTAGATTTGAAGGCCTACTCGACGCGGCTGCGGCAGGCGCAGCACGATACGGGTCTCAAAGATGCGGTAATCAACGCGAAGGGCAAGTTGCTGGGACGTCCCGTGATCGCCAGCGTGATGGAGTATGCGTTTATTGGCGGCAGCATGGGAGCGGTGGTCGGGGAGATGATCACGCGAGCGGTCGAGCGTGCGGCGGATTCGAAGACTCCGCTGATTATTGTTTCGGCTTCCGGTGGCGCGCGCATGATGGAAGGCGTGGTCAGCCTGATGCAGTTGGCCAAAATTTCCGCGGCGCTGGCGCGCCTCGATCGGTTGAAAGTGCCATACGTTTCTGTTTTGACCGACCCGACCACGGGCGGTGTGACGGCGTCGTTTGCGATGCTGGGAGATTTGAACGTGGCCGAGCCGGGTGCGCTGATCGGCTTTGCCGGGCCGCGGGTGATCGAGCAGACGATCCGGCAAAAACTGCCGGCGGGATTTCAACGCAGCGAATTTCTTCTGGAGCACGGAATGCTTGACGCCGTCGTGCACCGGAAAGAGCTTAAGCCCTATATTGCGCGGGCGCTCGATTTCATGGGAGGGGCAGCTGCGTAGCCTTTAGCTGTCAGCTCTCAGCTTTTAGCTTAGATTCACAGCGTTTCCAGCTTTTCCATTCGGCTTGTTATTCTCCCAGCTACGAACTCATCACTGCACAATGTCAAGCTGAGAGCTGATGGCTGAAGGCTTCGATATGTCCTACCAATCCGCGGTGGCCCGCATGTTCGCCCTGGGGCATGAACTGGCGCAGACGCCTGCCCACAAATTCGATCTGGTTCACATGCGGGTACTGCTGCAAGCGATGAATCATCCGGAGCGGCGTTTCCCCAGCGTGCTGATCGCCGGGACGAATGGCAAGGGATCGACTGCGGCCACGCTGGCTTCGATCCTGCGGGCGTCGGGATTGAAAACCGGACTATACACTTCGCCGCATCTGGTGCGAATCAATGAACGGATCCGAGTAAATGGTGAAGAAATCAGCGACGACGACTTTGCGTTGCTGCACGGCGAAGTTGACCGGCTTGCGGAAAAGTTGGTCGAGCGGGGCGAGTTGCCCTGGCATCCAAGTTTTTTCGAGATGATGACTGCGATCGGCTTTGAGCACTTTGCGCGTGAGCAGGTCGACATCGCGGTGCTGGAGGTTGGCATGGGCGGGCGGCTCGACGCCACCAACGTGGTCGATCCGCGGGTGAGCGTGATCACCGATATCGCGCTCGATCATCAGAAATATCTTGGGAACACGATTGGCGAAATTGCGCGAGAAAAAGTTGGGATCATTCGTCCGGGCGGCGTAGCGGTGGCGCTGCCGCAGCAGCCTGAGGCGAACGACGTGATCGGGAATACCATCCTCGATCTCGGCGCACGAGCGGTGAATGCGGTTCCGTATGTGCCGCCGGTATCGCCGCGGAGTGGCCAGTACCTGGTGGCGAGTACCGAGTTGCGAGCTACCGGTCGCGAGCCGGCCAGAAATGCTTTTGTTTACCGCTATCCGTTGTCATTTTTGGGCGAACAGATTTTGGTGGAAACCCCTCTGATGGGGCGGCATCAGTTGCGCAATGTTGCGCTGGCGATTGCGGCGGCCGTGGAGTTGAAGGTGCAAGGCTTCGGCGGCATCACGGCGAGGAGCATCGAGCGCGGGATTCGCGAGACGCAGTGGCCGGGGCGGTTTCAGGTAATTGCGGCGCGACCTGAGTGGCCAGAGATTGTGATCGATGTGGCGCATAATCCGGCAGGTGCATGGGCGTTGCGTTCCGCCCTTTCGGAGCGCTACGAAGACCGTCCGCTGATTTTTCTTTTCGCAGCGATGCGGGAT
>CAWFUK010000080.1:0-18525 GCA_963818935.1 uncultured Acidobacteriaceae bacterium | reverse complement strand
GAAGGGAACTCCGGGAACTAAGTTGGCGCGATCGTTCAGGGAGGAACCATCCGAACAAATCACAGAATACGGCAGGCCGGTTTGCAGGGTGACGATGCCGGCAGCTTCCCAGTTATCGGCCACGGCTTTGGCAAAGGCGGAATTTCCATCGTAGAACTTCGGCAGGTCGTAGACTCCGCTGAAGACGAAGCGATGAGTGCGATCGAAATCCGAAGGGCCGACCTGTGTGTTCAGATTTTGCTGGTTGCCGGGGAGGGGTGCGATCTCGCTCTCTTGCCCGACATTGTTGTTCGCGGAAGCGTTGTCGATGGAGTGCGAGTAGGTATAAGAAGCGAGGAACTGCAGTCCGTGGTTGAAATGCTTGGTCAAGCTTGCCTGCAGAGCGTTGTATTCGGAAGTGGCCTCGGTCTGGACTTGATCCATGCCAAAGAGTTGCTTGTTGGTGGAGAAGCCATCGACGGTATAGGGCGCGGTCGAGGGCTGCGTGCCCTGATTCAAGTTGTAAAGGTTTATGAGGTGATCGCCGCGGTTGCCAATGTAGCCGACATCGACCAGCCATGTGTTCCGCGGTGACCACTGAAAGTCTAGATTGTAGGCCAGTGTGTATGGCATGGGCATGCGGGGGGCGGGAAAGAATCCGTTGATCGGGTTTTGCTCGAGCGGAATAAGTCCGTCGATGAGAAGAGGAATCGGCGAGGGAGCTTGCGGAGGCAGAGGGAAACTGTAGCCAGCCAGATTGGGGAATGGATTGGATAAGAAACCGGTAGTAAATAAGCCCGTGCCGACGGTGTCGTAGGGATAAGTGAATACTTGAAGGTTGGCGAAGCGATCGGAGAAGCGGTCGTAATAGAGGCCGAAGCCGCCGCGCATGACCAGATTGTTTTTCGGGCTGAACGAGAAGCCGACGCGAGGCGCGACATCGAACTTGCTGGGATTCAGTTGCTGGCCGGACGATCCCAGAGTGAACACGTTCGGGCACGGAGCCGCCAGGGTGCACGAGGGGTTGGGTGGAAATGCCGCGGGATTGAATTCGGAGAAGCGTCCATGGATCTCGCTGTATCCGCCGAAATGTTCGAAGCGTATTCCCGCATTGAGCGTGAGATGCGGCGTTGCCTTGAAGTCATCCTGGATGAAGCCGTTGCCATCGCTGGCCCGGAAGCCGCGGTCCGGTATGCCGGCTCCAAGCAACGAGACATCGACGCTGGTCGGAGAACCGCCTGCCAGGAAATCCTGGAAGTCGTTGAAGACGATCTCACCACGGGAGAAAGCGTGGAAATAAAAGTCAATGTCGTAGCGAAGGAATTGTCCGCCGACGCGCAGCGAATTTCGCCCCCTGCTATAGGAGAGCGTGTCTTGCGCCTGCCAGTTCTGAGTGACTGATTTTTCATCAGCCAAGGGAGAAGAGCCGATTGTGAACAAGCCCGTCACTTCCATGGTGGCCATTCCGGGATACTGAGCAGCAAACGGATTGGTAATGCCGAACTGCGCATTGGTGAACGGTTCATCGGGGAAGGAAATTGCGCGAATGCGGCTGAAGCCGAAGCGCGCTTCGTTGATCAGATGGGAGTTGATGATGTGGGTATCGGCCAGGCTGATCACCCGATTGTGAAAGCTGACATTGCCGCCATATCCGGGAACCTCGAAGGGATTCGCTCCCAGGAAACTGAAGATGGCCTGCGTCTCCGGATCGTTCGAGAAAAAGAACTTTCCCGATAGCTTATTGTTCGAGGTTATTTGCTGATCAATATTGAAGTTGAACTGGTCCTCGGTAAAGCGCGAGACGCCGCTCACGGGTGTGGCGTTCACTTGTGTGATTGGCGCCGACGTGGAACCGCCCGCTGCGCTGGGAATGGCGTACTGTCCGTTGGGCAACGCCGCCTGCAGAATGGCCTGGCTAACCGGATTCAAGGCAACGCCATAGGCAGAGGCTAGATTATCCAAGGTTGCAGTGCTGCGATCATTGGTAAGGTCGGCGGGAATATTCAGAAAACCCAGGCTGGACGTGGGCGAGGTTCCGTTGCGTTCGCGGGTTCCCTGGTAGGAGACGAAGAAGAAAGTTTTGTTGGTCACGATAGGGCCACCCAGCGTGCCGCCAAATTGGTTGCGTTTCAACTCTGGGCGCGCCACGCCCGCGCGGTTCAAAAAGAAATCGTTGGCGTTCAGCGCGTCGTTGCGGAAGTACTCGTATACATTCCCATGGAAGTTATTCGTCCCTGACTTGGTGACGACGGCGACGTTGCCACCGCTGTTGCGGCCCTGCGTGGCGTCATACAATGAGGTTTGCACGATGAATTCCTGAATGGCATCGGGCGCAGGAACGGAGAGGCTAGGCGTGGAATTCGTGCCGGGGCTGTTGATTTCCGTGCCATCCAGAATTACGTTGTTGCTGGTGCTGCGCTGTCCACTGACATTGATGTCAGCATCACCGCGCCCGAGTTCGGCATTGTTAGGAAGGTTGCTGATTGCGCCGGGAGAGAGTGCGAGCAACTGCGTGTAATTTCGCGTGGGCAGGGGGATCTGGTTGACCTGGATTTCTCCGATGACGCGGCCCTCGGTGGCATCCTCCTGCGCGACCGCCCCTTCGGCGGCGACGTTGACCACTTCGGTGGAACCGGCGACAGTCAGGTG
Organism: uncultured Acidobacteriaceae bacterium; assembly: GCA_963818935.1. Taxonomy (GTDB): domain Bacteria; phylum Acidobacteriota; class Terriglobia; order Terriglobales; family Acidobacteriaceae; genus Sulfotelmatobacter. The sequence continues at coordinate 15,897 of CAWFUK010000080.1, read as the reverse complement.
CAGGTCGACGGTGGTTGTCTCGGTGATGCGAACTTGAATGCCGGTCACTTCGGAAGCCTTAAAGCCGGAGCCTTCGACTTGCAATTCGTAGGTTCCGGGGGCGATCAGAGGGAAACGGTAACGTCCATTTGAGTCACTGGTCACGGTGCGAGTCGCTTGCGAAGAGCTGCTCAGAGAAACCTTCGCCCAGCTGACCGCCGCCCCTTGGGGGTCGAGCACCGTGCCCGAGACTTCGCCCGTGGTGGGGGATTGCGCCCACGCGATGCCGGTTATTGCCACGAGACAGAAGAATACAAACAGCTGTAAAACCAATCTCGATTTCATTGCGACCTCCTCCTTACTGAATCTCGCTTCGTCTTTCCACCCCGTTGCCAGAAACCCTCGGTTGCGATCTTGATCAACTGCTCGACAGCACGATCGTCCGGCATCCCCAGATGTTGTTTTCCGCCGAAGAGCTTTTCCACAAGAAAGTAGGTGAACAACTGGAGGTAGATAGCAGTGAAGGCCAGAGCCGGATCGACGCCTCGATTCCATGCGCCGGTATGCGTGGAAGCTTCCAGTTGCGGTCCCAGGCGCGCTTGCATGTTCTTGGCCAGGGAGCGAAATGTCCCGGCAAAATGCTGGTTGCCAAATTCGGTAATGTCGATGTACATCAAGCGCCAATAGTCAGGATTGTCGTAAACAATCTCCTTGATTACATGCGCCATTCGCTGTAATTCGGCGGGCTCGAAGACTCCTTGAATGGGCCCCAACGCTTTGCGGCGGAGCTTTTCCATGTGGGTTTCGTAACGCTTAATAATGCTGGTGAAAATTTCTTCTTTCGTGGGGTAGTAGTTGTAGAGATTTCCAATTGATACGCCTGCTTCCTGTGCGATGTCACGCACCGAGGTGCCGTGAAATCCAAGACGGGTAAAAACACGCAGGGCGGCATCTTCGATTTTCTTCTGATTGCGTTCGAGATCCTGGAGTCGAAGTTTGGGCATCCTGAATTAAATAAAAATGAACGATCGTTTTTTTATAACGCGGGTCCACAATTTTGATCGGCGCTATAAGGAGCTTTTATGAGGGCCGGCCTGAATCTTTATCGGCCACCTAACCCATTTGTTCTACGAGAGTTATTGCTGCAGCGAAGACAAGAAAGACTGCAGTATGCGGAGGAATTCGGCCGGGCACTGCAACTGCGGCACATGGCCGCAGCCAGGAACGGTCTGCAATCGGCCATAACGGAGCCGGCTCAATGCCAGTTCGGCTTGGGACACAGGCAGAATCTGATCATTTTCGCCCCAGATCAGAAGCGTCGGACATTGCAGTTCGGGAAGGCGGTCCACAAGATAGGACTGCAGGGATAGTGCAATGCTTTTCGAAATAGCGTAAGCATACGCTGGATAATCGGCTCGTTGCAGCTTGGCGTTTTGTTTTTCCAGATAACGGGCGCTGATATCAGATGGATGAGTAAATACATTGCCGAAAAGCAGAGCGTTCATTTGGGGCGTGAGAGCGGCAAGAATCGGCTCGCTGAAGCGGGATTCGAGCAAAGTCTTTTCTTCGGACGTATGTTGTCGAAAGCCTCCGCTATTCACCAAGACCAGTTTCGAAACTGAATCCGGATGCTGAAGCGCATAGAGGATGGCAATCTGTCCGCCAAAGGAATTGCCTGCGAGAGCAAATTGCCGCAGATCCAGTTGCTGAAAGAACTGGTGAAGGGTCGACACAAAAAATTCCGCGGAATACGCGCAGCGGGGCTTACTGGAGCTGCCGAAGCCGGGAAGATCGAGAGCGATGACGCGATGCGACCGGGCGAGCGGTTCCAGGACAGGCTCCCAATCCAGAAAATCTCCGAACATCCCATGGACAAGAACTACCGCTGGGCCTTGACCACGGTCGTAATAGAAGATTTCTTCCGATCCGATTCTTATTCTGGATTGGTAGCCGGTCACTTCAGGAAGCACGGGAAGGTCCTCCGAACCGAGCGGGATTATACAACCTCGGCGCTCAGGATTCAGATTGCAGGATAGATCGGTCTTGCATTCGCGAAGCGACGCCCGACGGATGGCCAACTGCCAACGGATGCGAGACACCTCATCTTGCGATAGGATTGACTGCCGAAATCGTCCGAGGGGAAATTCTCTCTCGGCACAAGCTCAAATCCGCAGGCGCAACCGTCGAGGTCACACATTGCCGGGCGAAGCATCCCCACAGTTACGGCTTCAAAAGCTCCTGAAGAAGGGGGTGAAGCATCATCGGGAAGGCCGCGGCGAGCTGGCAGAGGCGTGCTACCGAAAGATCATGAAGCTCGACCCGATGTCGGCCGAGGCGAGGCGGATGCAAAGCTTGTTGCAAGGCAAGACCGGCCAGATGGAGCCGGAAATTCATAGCTTCACGCAAGCAGGGAAAGTCCATCCTGAAAAGCGTGGACCGGAGTCTGCCGAAGCCCATCTGCATTTGGGCCAAGAGGAGGAACGGCTCGGGGACCTGCAGGCTGCCGCGAATTCTTATCGGAGCGCTCTCGTTCTCAAGCCTGATTCACCGGAGTTGCACTGCCATTTGGCAAGAGTATTGTGTCGAGGCGGCGCATTAGAGCCGGCCGCTGAATTGTACCGGCGCGCGCTCGCCCTCGCGCCGCAGAGGCATGACATTTACAGCGACTTGGGTTGCGTGCTGACGGACCTGGGCAGGTTTGACGCGGCGCTGGAAGCATTCCGAAGAGCCCTTACTCTGAATCGCCACTCGGCGAGGACGATTGCTTGTCTGGGGCGCCTTTTCGAACGTAAATGCGATCTCCTCTCCGCGGCAGACGCCTTCCGGGACGCCGTAAAGCTGGACCCGGGGCTGCTTCCTGCGTATGTGGATTTGGGATTTGTTTTATATGGACTGGGTGAACTCAGCGAAGCCAGCGATTGCTTTCATCACCTGCTCCAGCTGCAGCCCGACTCTGCCGAAGCAGCCGCCAATCTGGGCCTGATCCATCTGGCGCAGGGCAAGCTGTCGGCTGGATGGCCCGAGTATGAATCGCGATGGAAAGTCGGGGTCGGCGACGAGCGACAGTTCGTGCAGCGGCAATGGAAGGGCGAGCCGCTGCAAGGCGAGAGCATTCTCCTTTATGCCGAGCAAGGGTTGGGCGACACCATGCAGTTTGTTCGCTATGCTCCCCTGGTTGCGGCTCGAGGCGGAAAAGTCATCCTCGAAGTTCAGTCGGCGCTTTACGGGCTGCTTGCCGGCATGGAAGGTGTATCCCAAGTGGTGAGCCGAGGCGACCCGTTGCCGCATTTTAGCTGGCAATGTCCGCTATTGAGTCTTCCGTTAGCTTTTGGTACGGAGATGGAGACGATTCCGGCAAAGGTGCCTTATCTAGTTCCCGACCCGGTGAAGATGGAGGAGTGGCAACGACGTCTGCTGGCGAATACGCGGCGTATTGGGCTGGCATGGGCCGGCAATCCGAAACATCGTCGTGATCGCATCCGTTCCATTGCGCTCGAGCAACTCATCCCTCTCGTTAAGGTGCCGGGTACAACCTTTTACTCATTACAATTTGGTCCGGGCGCAGAGCAAATGAAGCAGCTCCCTGCGGACGTGCGCTTGATCGATCTGGCGGAGGAGCTAAAAGACTTTGCCAATGTGGCGGCAATTGTCGCCAATCTCGACCTGGTGATCTGCATCGATTCCTCTATGGCGCACCTGGCTGGCGCCATGGGGAAACCGGTGTGGATCTTGCTGAACAAAGGATGCGATTGGCGCTGGCTTCAGGAACGCGAAGACAGTCCCTGGTATCCAACGGCACGTTTGTTCCGCCAGACTATTGCCGGAGCATGGGCGGAAGTCGTGAATCGGGTCGAAGGCGAACTACAACGATTCGCGACAAATCAGGTCTTGTCTTCGGATCTAATCATGGACAAGGAACGAATGGAGGGGCCAGCGGTTGTGAACACTAGGGACGCGTTCTCAGGGTCTGCAGGAGTGCCAGCGATGGATATTCACGTCATCAATCTCGACCGCAGTAAAGATCGAATGGCCGCGTTCGAAAAAGTGAACGGGTCGCTGCCGCTCAAGTTCTTGCGCTTCGCGGGGATCGAAGGAAAAAGCCTGTCACGAGGTAGGCTGGTCGACCAGGGCTTGATCACGGCTGATCTGGGTTACAACGATGGCGCATTAGGCTGCGCGTTGTCGCATCTGGCGCTGTGGGACCTGGCGATCGAGAAAGACGAACTGATCACGATTTGCGAAGACGACGCCATCTTCAATCGCGGATTCGTTTCTTCGGCCGAAGCGTTGCTCAAGACGCTGCCGCCGGACTGGCACGTGATTCTGTGGGGGTGGAATTTCGATTCATCCCTGTTGTTTGACATGCTTCCCGGAGTCTCACCCTGCCTTGCGGCGTTCAATCAGAGTGCGATGAGGATGGGAGCCGAAGCGTTTCAATCCCTGAGCTTGAACCCGCAACCATTCAAAATATTCAGCGCATTCGGTGCGGTTGGATATTCCCTTTCTCCGACAGGTGCGCGCACTTTGAAAAAACATTGCTTCCCTTTGCGGAAAATGGATGTTTTCGTTCCGGGCCTGGGACGGTCGGTTGTGAACTTCGGCATCGACGTCATGCTTAACGATGCCTACCAAAAGATCAACGCTTACGCCAGTTTCCCCCCGTTAGTTATAACTAAGAACGATCATGGCATCTCGACGGTTCAACAAAAAAGTTGAATGACGCAGATCTTTCGTGAAGATCTGGCATGAAATTAGCGTTGACTCCCGGCCCATACCAGGAGCCAACCTTCTTATTGCGTCAACTCCTCCGTAAAAACGGCGCCGCCCATTGATGCCAAGACGGCGGAGACTTTCACGACTTTGTGCGAGTCTTTTGCCACCCACACCGTCTGTTTGTCGGCGCCTCCGTCGGCGGATGATATTTCTACCCGGTAGGCGTCGAAGGTGCCGGCGGGGACTGTAACCTTTTCTACGCCAGCCACGCTGAGTTGCATCAGCTTTACTTTCTGGGTTTGGACGTCAAAGTTTCGGAATGACGTGGTGTAGCCCTCGGCGAGAGGCAGGCAGGCGATGACCTGATTGCCGCCGGCGGCATCGCCGAACAGCGGGCCACCCAGCTCAACGGAGATTGGTTTATCTTGTCCGTTCATATTCATATGACCGGCGGCCTTGTTTCCGCTGAAGTCGAGATCGATCGTGACCGGCCCCTGCTTCAGATTCCTCTTTTGTAAGATCAAGCTGGCTTTATCGAGTGATGCGGTATCGGTTACTGTTCCCTGCGGAGTGTTCATCACATCGGTTGTGGTCCAGACACCGCCATCATCTTTAATGGAGGTCGCAACTGTGAGTGCCATATGCTGGCCGCCCATATCGATTCCAGCCTGATATTTGTATTCTCCAGGCTGCAAGGGCGTTGCCGGCTTGGGTGCACCCACGCTATTGGCATCGACTTTCTTTGCCAGCACCACGGACTTCGGGTCGACGGAAATTTCTTTCAGGCGCGCTACGACTTCGGGCGTACCACCTTCCTGAAAACGTCCGCCTAAATGCTGGGACAAAAATTTCTCGGATTCCATGAACAAGGCCATGTTGTTTACGGGACGGGCGAAGCCGTGGCCTTCGTCCGGCGCCAGAAGATATTCAACGGGGAAGCCGCGGTCGCGGAGAGCAATGACGATTTGCTCGGCTTCGCGGCGGTTCACTCTGGGATCATTGGCGCCTTGGGCGACGAGGAGAGGCGTTTTGATCTTGTCGGCGGAGAAGAGCGGCGATTCCTCGGTCAGCATCTTCTTGCCCTCCGGCAAGTTGGGGTCGCCCATGCGTTTGTAAAAGAGAATTCGGATGGGTTCCCAGTAGGGAGGAATCGATTCCAGCAGCGTGATCAGATTGGATGGTCCGACAATGTCGACCGCGCCTGAATAAACGTCAGGCGTGAAAGCGACTCCTGCGAGCGTCGCGTAACCGCCATACGAACCGCCAAGAATGCCAACACGCTTGGGGTCGGCGATGCCTTGGGCGACCAGATACTTCACGCCCCAAGTAATGTCGTCCTGCATCTTGCGGCCCCACTGATCGTTTCCGGCGTCGAGGAATTTCTTGCCGTAACCGGTCGAGCCGCGGAAATTTGGCATGAGCACAGCGTAGCCGCGATTGGCGAAGAACTGCGCCAGCGGATTGTATCCCCACAAATCGCGCGCCCAAGGACCGCCGTGTGGAATCATCAAGGCTGGAAGATTCTTGGCGGGAACACCCTTGGGCAAAGTTAAATAGGCCGGTATTTCGAGGCCGTCAGAAGATTTGTAGGTCACAGGCTTCATTTCGGCCAAGTCGGCGCGGGGGAGTTTCTCCCAGATCTTGTATTGCGGGGTCAGCTTTCGCGTTTTGCGCTCAAACAGCAATGTCTCGCCGGGTTCGGTGTCGCTGGAGGCATTCACCAGCCATACCTGTTCATCTCTGGTGCGCGAGACAGGATCGATTTGTTTGCCGGGAAGTTTTTCCTGGAGCCATTTGTAATCGGCGGCAAAGCTCTTGTCTTTGAAATATCTCCGCTCGTGTTCGTCGTAATAAGAGGTCTCGACCAGTTCGTCGGTGGCTTCGGAGAACATAGTTCCGCGGAGGTCGACTCTCTTGAGCGGATCGGATTCCACCATTTCCGTTTTGCCGGTTTCCGGATCGAACAGAACCAGCGCGGTCAGGTCCACATCCGCGCCTTTGTTGGTTTCCAGGTAGACGCGCTTGCCGTCGGGTTGGAAGCGCAACGTGCTGCAGGTTTCAAAAACTGTGCAGGAATAAATCTTGGTGAACTTGTCGGCATCGACGCGAAGAATTTCAGTGTCTCCGTTTTCTGCGCTGCGAGTGGCGAGGCGGAGCTGGCCTTTGAGATCGAAGTCCCAGCCTTCAATGCGTTCGGTGTTAGTACGCATAAGCGTCTTTTCGCCGGTCGAAATTTTCAGTTTGTAGAGATCGTGCCAGGCTTTGTCGCGATCATTTAATCCCACGTAGACGATGTCGGGGTCGCTCTTGGGGACTTCATAGATCATGACACGCACGCCTTTAAGGCCGGTCAGATCGCGCGACGGAGGAGCATCGGCGCCCGCTTCAGGCTTCGCTGCCGGGTCCACGGAATAGACGTTGTAGTTCTCGTCGCCGTCATGGTCTTTGACGTAGAGAATGTACTTGCTGTCGCGCGTCCAGAAGAAGCCGGGGATGGGCCGCTTGGTCTCGGTGGTGAGCAGGCGGGCCGCCGCGAAGGGCTCTTCCACCGTCTTAACGTAGATGTTGCGCGTATCTTTCCACGGTTTTAGAAATGCGATGTATCTTCCGTCGGGGGAAATCTGCGCGCCGGCGATCTCCGGATTTCCGAAGATGAGTTCGCGGTCGATCACGGGCGGCAGGCTGCTCGAAGTAGCTTTCTTGTCTTGTCCCGAAACTATGCCTGCCAGCAGCAACAGGAAAAGTGTGGAATACAAGAAGTTTTTCATAAAGATTTCCCTTCTGTGGGGAGCAAAAGATCGATAGATTACGCTGCGGGGCATCGTTGACACGACACCGCGCAGGCTCACGCGAATAACTATACAAGAGTTTATGCGGATAACTTTGGTTTCGGTTGTAAACTGCCGCTGTCGCGGAATCGAAATGCTGAGGGTAAAATTAGCAGGGCATTGAGCGGGGGGACTTCCATGTACTTCGAGCAATTTTATCTCGGCTGTCTGGCGCATGCCTCGTACATGCTGGCATCCGAGGGCGAGGCCGTTGTGGTTGATCCGCAGCGCGATGTGGAGAATTATCTCCAGGCGGCCGAGGCGAACGATCTTCGCATTCGCCACATCTTTGAAACTCACCTGCATGCCGATTTTGTTTCCGGCCATCAAGAGTTGGCGGCGAGAACCGGAGCACAGATTTATATAGGCGCCGAAGCTGAAGCGGCATTTCCTCACGTGCCCCTGCGCGATGGCTTCCAGTTGCAAGTGGGGAAGGTGCGGATTGCCGCGCTGGAAACGCCGGGGCACACGCCGGAGAGCATGTGTTTTGTGGTCACCGATGAGGAAAAGTCGGACGAGCCCTGGGCGATTCTGACCGGGGACACACTGTTTCTGGGGGACGTGGGACGGCCGGACCTTTCCAAGCGTTACACGCCGGCACAATTGGCTGGAATGCTCTACGACAATCTACACAATAAAATTCTTAAGCTCGCCGACGACGTTCTGGTTTATCCGGCGCATGGTGCGGGTTCGCTGTGCGGGCGCAATATGCGGGCCGAGCGGGTGTCGACGATCGGCACGGAGCGGCTGACCAATTACGCATTGCAAATTAAGAGCAGGGAAGAGTTCGTACAACAGTTGACCAGCAACTTGCCGGCGCGTCCGGAATATTTCTTGCAGGATGCGGAGATCAATCGCACTGGAGCGGCGACGCTGTCGGACTTGCCGACGCTGCCGCCGGTCGAACCTGCTGAGTTGAAAACGCTGTTGGCGGAAGGCGGAATAGCGCTGGATGTTCGTCCGGGAGAAAAATTCGCCGCTGGACACGTGCCGGGTTCTATCAGCATTGCGTTGTCGGGGCAGTTTGCTTCCTGGGCGGGAGCGCTGCTGGGGCTGGCGTCGCGTCCGGTATTGATTGCGGAATCTACGGAGGCCTTGTCGGAGGCGCGAACCAGGCTGGCGCGCGTGGGTCTCGAGGGCGTGCGCGGATTTCTTAAGGGAGGCGTCGAGGCGTGGCGCGCGGCAGGATTGCCTCTGGCCACGCTTTCGCAGATCAGCGCTCAAGCTCTTAGCGACAAGTTGCACGTTTCCGACACGCAGGTTTTGGATGTGCGCCGCGAACCCGAGTGGGAGGCTGGGCACATCGAAGGCGCTGTCTGGTGGCCTTTGGACAATTTTAAAGTTGCCCCACCGGAGATCGATCGCAATGCTCCGATCGCCGTGCACTGCAAAGGCGGCTATCGCAGCATGATTGCGTGCAGTCTCTTACAACGCGCGGGCTTTCAGAATGTGGTCGATGTGATAGGCGGATTCGATTCCTGGCAGCAGGCGAGTTTGCCCTTCGTGAAAGAAAGGGCGGTGGAAGCTTAGGTAGCCCGGAACCGCACTGCGCGAATGAACACTTTCTTTTTCCCCATACGAACAAAATGAAAAACCCCGCCCAAGCTTTGCTTGGACGGGGCAAGTTTACAGAACTTCCTCTTACTGTATCTTGCAAAGGCTGATCAGATCGTTGGCGATCTGTTCGGCGCCAGCGAGCGTGTCGGCAATCGAATGTTCTCCGCCCGACAGGCAGACTTGCGACTTCGTGGTAGTGATGTTGTTGAACCAATCCTGACCGATCGGAATGCCCGCGCTGTTATCGAGTGAGCCGAAGACAAGGTTGATGTTGGTGCTCGGGAAGTCATACACAGCGCCCGGCGCTTCGGCGCTGTCTCCCAGGAAGAAGTTCAGGCCGCCGGGCGGCAGGGTGCCAGCAACCGCATCGGTACAAATTCCCTCGTCGGTTGGACTGTTGGGATTGTAGGCGGGATCCCAGATCGAGCCGTCAGTTTTTCCAAAGCAAGTGCCCAAGGTTGGGGCTGATCCGCACTGCACGGCCAGTTTGCCTTCGGTGCAGCCGCAGCCCCAGTCGAGGCGCGCCGTCGGCGGACCGCTGGTGATCTCGGCCATGGAGAGAATATTCGCCGAACTGTATTGGGACAAGGAATAGGCCAATGCGCCTGCGCCGCCGCTGTTTCCCGTCGCGCAATACGGCAGGCTGGTGTTGTTTTGAATGCTCGAGTAAATCCACTGGTTAAGAGTCGCAATGCGGCAGGCGGATTCGAGCACGCCGCCCGGGCCATCCACCCAGCCGTTAACTTGCGTGGTGTTAAATGGACTTCCCCACGAGATCTGCACCGTAGTGTAGCCTGCGTTCAAAACGTTTTGTACGGCCGTGCTGCCGTAGGTGAATACGCTGTCGTACAGGCTGACGCCGTTGGTGCCGGTGCTGTAGGTGACTGTCCCCAGAGAAGCTCCGGTAGGCGTATTGGTCTTCACATAGGCGTAAATGTCAGGAAGGCCGGGGCAGGAAACCGTGACTTGCTGGCAGACGCCGTTCTTCAGTGTGCCCTGACAAGCAATGCTGGTCGCATCGCTGACTGTGCCCATGGCACGCGTTGCCCCGGTGTCGCATGTGGCCATGATCGTCGTGTTGGAGTTGATCGTCGCCGTGGAATATGTCGGGATGCAAGCCTCATCCGTGGGCTGGCTGGTCACGCTCACGGTGTAAGTCGCACCGTTCGCGTAGGTATTGGAGAACGTCTGCGTATTGTTACTGCTAAAGGTTAACGTCTGACCCTGGTCGTCTTGCATGACCACAGTGCCGGAGAGTCCGCTCACAGACACACTCAACGAGTAAGTGGTGGCTGCGCAAGTGGCCGTCACAGTGATGTTGGAGGTGATCGTGCCGCTGGCATTGCTGCTGAGCGTGCAAGTTTGTCCGGCAGGCTGCGTCTGTACGCTGACCGAATACGTTGAACCGCTGGTGTAGGTGTTGGAGAAGGTCTGCGTGTTGTTGGTGGTGAAGGTCAGCGCGGCGCCGATGTTGTCTTGAACGACCAGAGTTCCTGTGAGGCCGGTGACGGCGACACTAATCGTGTATGTGGCGTTGGCGACGCAGGTGGCCGTCACCGTGATGTTCGAGGTGATGGTGCCGCTCGAATTGCTGCTCAGAGTGCAGGTCTGCCCGGCGGGCTGGGTTTGAACGGTCACTGAATACGTAGAACCGCTGGTGTAGGTGTTCGAGAACGTCTGCGTACTGTTGGTGGTGAAGGTCAGCGCGGCGCCAGTGTTGTCTTGCACAACTAGAGTTCCGCTCAGGCCAGTGACGGCTACGCTAATGCTGTAGGTCGCGTTGCTGACGCAGGTGGCCGTCACGGTGATGTTTGACTCGATGGTGCCGCTCGAGTTGCTGCTGAGCGTGCAAGTCTCCCCGGCGGGCTGAGTTTCGATCGTGACGGTATACGTATTGCCCCCGGGATACGTATGGGCGAAAGTTTGTGTGTTGTTGGTAGTAAAGGTCAGGGTGTCGCCCTTGCTGTCTTCGACAACCAACGTTCCCGTAAGGCCCGTGACCGCGACGCTGATTTTGTAATAAACGGTCTTGGCGCAGGTAGCCGTCACGGTGATATCCGAGGTGATGGTGCCGCTCGCATTGCTGCTTAGCGTGCAGGTCTGGCCTGCCGGCTGAGTCTTGATCGTGACGGTATAGGTGGCTCCGCTGGCGTATGTGGTGGGGAAGGTTTGTGTGCCATTGGTAGTGAAGTCCAGTGTGTCATTTTTATTGTCATGCACGACCAGCGTGCCTGAGGTCAGCCCGGTAACCGCGACGCTGATCGTGTAATTGGAGGAAGTTGTTGTACACGTCGCCGTCACAGTAATGTTCGACGTGATGGTTCCACTCGCGTTGCTGCTCAGTGTGCAAGTTTGGCCGGCAGGCTGGGTTTCCACGGTCACTGAGTAGGTCGAGCCGCTGGCGTAGGTGTTCGAGAACGTCTGCGTCGTATTGCTGGTAAAAGTCAGAGTGGGGCCGATATTGTCCTGCACCACAAGGGTTCCGGTAAGGCCGGTCGTGACCACGCTGATCGAGTAATTGGAGGAAGTTGTTGTACACGTCGCTGTTACGGTGATGTTGGAGGTAATGGTACCGGTCGAGTTGCTGCTGAGCGTGCACGTCTGACCGGTCGGCTGAGTCTTAACCTTGACGGTGTAGCTTGATCCGCTGGTGAAAGTCTCGGAAAACGTCTGAGTCGCATTCGTGGTGAAGGTTAGCGTTTGTCCCTTGCTGTCCTGCACGACCAGTGTTCCTGTGAGCCCGGTGACCGCTACGCTGATGGAATAACTTGTGGCCGCGTAGGCATGGATTGCCGATGTTGTGAACAAGAAAGCGGCCAGGGCAGCAAATAGCAGGGAGCGGGACTTCATCGGGAATCCTCCAACGAATTTCAGCGTTCTTTTGGCGATAGTTCGCAATATTCTCGAGTGAACTTTAAAACCCGTTGTGAAAACAGGCAGGTACAGGGAGGGGAATTGAAGTGTAGTACAGCAATTTTGGCAAGTCAAGATTTGAGTAGAGCGATTTTCATATATTCAAAAACTTTTCGCAGGAGCACTGTGCAGAAATTTGCAAACTTTTTATTCTTGCCGACAAGTGCCTCTTGTCTTAGCGAATTCGCAAAAGCAGAGCGGATGGGGTGCTTTCTGTATTCCATACTCTTAACTCGGAGAAGAGGTTCTCTGCGTTTTCGCGCGATAGAAGCCGAAGTTCTCTAAACACGATAAACTTTCTCATAGGCACATGAATTCATGAAAACCGCAAAAATAGCCAAAACGTTCCGAGTCGACGATGGGAAGCATTTCCGGTTGAAGCAGGTTGATCCCGCGGATACAGCCCACGTCAAATCCGAGGACGAAGCCCAAGAGCATCTCCAAAAAGATGTTGCGCGCATGGAGCAGCTGCAGGACAAACTGTACGCCCAGGATTTATGGTCGGTGCTGCTCATCTTTCAGGCACTGGACGCGGCCGGCAAAGACGGCACCATCAAGCATGTGATGTCGGGGGTGAACCCGGAAGGCTGCCAGGTTACTTCGTTCAAAGTGCCATCGAGCACGGAATTGCAGCATGACTTTTTGTGGCGCACGACGCGGCATCTGCCGGAGCGCGGGCACATCGGCATTTTCAACCGGTCATATTACGAGGAAGTGCTGGTGGTAAGGGTGCATCAAGCGGCGTTGGCGAACGAGAAACTCCCGCCGTCGTTAGTCACAAGAAACATCTGGGAGGAACGCTTCGAGGACATCATTAACTTTGAGCAGCATCTGGCACGGAGTGGTACGGTGATCCGAAAGTTCTTCTTGCATCTTTCAAAAAAAGAACAGAGGAAGCGCTTTCTGGCGAGACTTGACGAGCCAGAAAAGCATTGGAAATTTTCGGATGCCGATCTGCACGAGCGTGAATATTGGGATGACTATCAGAAAGCTTACGAACAGATGATCCAGAAGACGGCATCGAAGCACGCGCCCTGGTATGTCGTTCCGGCGGATAATAAATGGTTCACGCATCTGGTAGTCTCCGCGGCGATTGTAGAGACCCTGGAAGGCCTCGATCTCTGTTACCCGAAAGTCGATGCGGCGAAACTCAAGGAAATTAAGGCCGCCAGGAAAGCGCTGGAGAAGGAATGAAGTGTTTCTAAAGGCGGCAATCCTTTTGGTCAATTGCCAGCTAGTGCGACGGCGGGATTTTAGCATAACCTCCGGGGCGGCATTACTATTACAATGTCTTTCTAACGATTCATTCCAGGAGAAAAACCGAACATGGCTGGTCTAGAACCCTTCCCTAAGCACAAGTCTGCAAAGAGTCCGATTCTGTGGTGGATGTCATGGATAGTGGTTTTATTTGCAGCGGCTGCGCCTGCGTTTGCCCAGACCAAGCCGGAGCGCCAATCTAAAGCCGTGAAGCCTACGCGAGGCGCCGCAGCTTCGACCCAAACTTCCGCAGAGCAGAAACCGGCTGATCATTCCACCAAACCGGAAGACAAACTTTTCAAGGGAATGAAGTATCGCCTGATCGGGCCGTTCCGCGGCGGACGCTCGCTGACCGCGGCGGGAATTCCGGGTGATCCGACGACCTATTATTTTGGCGCGACTGGGGGCGGAGTGTGGAAGTCGACGGACGGCGCCATGACCTGGTCGCCGGTTTTCGATAAAGAGGGCAGTGGAGATATTGGCAGCCTGGCCGTGGCTAATTCCGATCGCAACATTATCTATGTGGGCACGGGCGAGGCTTGTATACGCGGCAACATTGGGCAAGGCGACGGAGTTTATAAATCGATGGACGCGGGCAAGACCTGGAAGAACGTCGGCCTGCGCGACACGCGCGCGATTGGCAAGGTCATTATTAATCCGAACAATCCAGATATCGCTTTTGTGGCTGCGCTTGGGCATCCATATGGGCCGAATACGGAGCGCGGAATTTTCCGTACGACCGACGGCGGCAAGAGCTGGGAAAAAGTTCTGTACAAAGATGAGAACACGGGCGGCGTCGATGTCGCTTTCGATCCGCACAATCCGAATATTCTCTTTGCGGCGCTGTGGCAGGCGCGCCGCACTTCGTGGAACATGACCGACGGAGGCCCGGGCAGCGGCCTCTACCGCTCCGGCGATGGCGGCACGACATGGAAGCGCCTCGAAGAGCACGGGCTGCCGAAGGGGCCGTACGGGCGCATTGGAATCGCCGTCGCCGCAAACTCCGATCGCGTCTACGCCCTGATCGAGGCGCGCAATCCGGATGGCGGACTCTACCGCTCGGATGATGGCGGCGAGACTTGGGAGTTCATCAATCCCAGCCACAGTCTGTGGCAGAGGCCGTGGTATTACATGCACATCTTCGCCGATCCTAGAGACGAGAATGTGGTCTACGTCATGGATGTGGAGAGTTTCAAGTCCACCGACGGCGGCCATCTTTTTAACAAGATCAAAGTGCCGCACGGGGACATCACGGATCGTGGATTGATCCCCGCGATACGCGTCGCATGATCGCCTCGAACGATGGAGGAGTCACGGTGACGCTCGATGGCGGCAAGAACTGGACCCGCCAGGAGAACCAACCGAAGGCGCAGTTCTATCACGTGCTCACGGACGGAGCGACTCCATATTCGCGTCAAGGGTGCGCAGCAGGATAGTGGAACAGTGGCGATCGCCAGCCGCAGCGACGATGGCGTAATCGACCGCTCGGATTGGTATGACGTTGGAGGCGGTGAGGCCCGGTATATTGTGCCCTATCCTCCCGACTCGAATATTGGTGACGGCAGCGGATGATCAGGGCAATATCACGTGCTTCGACAAGCACATCGGACAAGTGAAATCGATCACCGAGTCCCGAGCTGTCCGATGCATACGGGCGCGGCCAAGTCCTGGGGTATCGCCTTCAATGGAATGGCGCGCGCTGATTTCTCTGAACGATCCGAAACACGCCGACCATGGCGGCGAGTGTTGTTCAAAACGATCTACTGGTGGAGCGATCTGCAGGCGATCAGTCCTGATCTCTACACCCAACGAACAAGAGCAATAGGAGCGCATCCGGTGGCGATATTACGCGCGACGACATGGTACGGAAGACTACGACACGATTCTTGCTGTTCGCGGAATCGCTGCTGCGAAGGGATTGATCTGGTGGGGACCGATGATGGGCTCACTCAGATCACACGCGACGAAGGCAAGAAGTTGGAGCAATGTCACGCCGAAAGACACGCCGGAGGAAGCCGTGCCAGCCATATCGACTGGTCCCGACGACGTGGAACGGTGGACGTCGCTGTCGACGCCATCACAACGATGACCTTCAACCTTATATCTATAAGACCAACGATTACGGCCAGACCTGGACCAAGCTCTCGAATGGAATTCCCCAAGGCAGTTTTGTGCGCGCCGTGCGCGAAGATCCGAAAAAGCGCGGATTACTTTACGCCGGCACCGAGAATGGAATCTATGTTTCGTTTAACGATGGCGCGGATTGGCGCTCACTGAAACTGAATCTGCCGACGACCCCGGTTCACGACCTCGTCATCAAAGATAACGATCTGGTGGTAGCTACGCATGGGCGCGCATTCTGGATTCTTGACGATCTAAGTCCCCTGAGGCAGTTTAATGACGAGGTGACGAAGAAAGAGGTTCATCTTTATACGCCGGCTCCGGCGTATCGGATTCAGGCGGGCGCAGGAGGCGAGCGCCATGGTTCCGCTCGGACCGGACAAAACCCGCCCGCAGGCGCTGTGATTTATTTCTATCTGAAAGATGTGCCGAAAAAGGAAACCGAGACGAAGCTCGAAATTTTGGACGCTGCGGGAAAAACCATCCGCAAATATTCCAGCGCGGAGCTAGAGCCGCTGGATGAGCCCGC
>CAWFUK010000079.1:0-8761 GCA_963818935.1 uncultured Acidobacteriaceae bacterium | reverse complement strand
GCTACTACCTCAACGAGCTGACGGTTCCGGTTCGTGCCTGATGAAGGAGGGCTACGAAATCACCTTCGCCAACCCCAAAGGCAACACGCCACAAATGGATGTCAATTCAGCCATAGCCCAGTTCTTCGGTGGGGATGAGGCTAAGCTTCAGGACTATCTAAAATTCCGCGACAGCCTGACTGGGCTCAAAATTCCAACTCGTATATCGGATGTCATCGCATCAGGCCTAGATCAATATGACGCTGTTTTCGTCCCCGGCGGCCATGGCCCGATGATGGATCTTCTCGACGATCCCGACGCTGGCACCGTGATGAGAAATTTTCATAACACATCCAAGCCTAACGGCAGTGCTCTGCCATGGCCCGATTTCACTACTCTCGGCTCTTCCGAATTCGACGGAGGTGGTCGGCGCGCTGAAGGCGGCCGATGCCGCTGGACGCGGACAAAGGCTCAAGGTTGGATATATTCTGGATATAAGATGACTGTCTTTTCGACGGCGGAAGAGCAGCAGCGGGAGCCTCTTGAGATTGGTGGTAAGGTTCTCTTCTACCCGGACCTCGCCTTGCGTACGGCGGGCGCTGACGTAAGTGTGGTCGCTCCATGGGGGAGCTACGTCCTTCAAGATCGCGAGGTGATCTCAGGTCAGAACCCTTTCTCTGATGAAGCGCTTCTGAAACTTCTTCTACCGGCGCTCAACGGGAAGAAGAAATGAGTCGGTAAGAGCGATTGAACCAAAATTCCCTTGCATTCGAGCGACTGCTTACATTATATCCACATAAATATAACGAGAGATTAGCGGCAGCGTATGGCCTTGAGAATTCGCAGCAGCAGACTGACCACCTGCGGCGTCGCGGCGGACGGGAAAAATATCGAGCTTGAATTTATCGACGACGATGCGCGTTACGTCTTCGGTTTGCGTGAATGGTCGTTGGAAAGCGCCCGAGATCAAGCCTGCCTGATCGCCACGTTAAAGACCCTGGACGGTTTCGAGGTGTCTTTTGGCATTCCCTTCGAAGCCTGCCGCTCACTCGGTTGGAGTTTGCAGCAGGGCGCCAATCAGGCCGTCGCCGCCAGCGAGGCGCACGAGGAGACACTCGGCCCCTGCGCCATCAAGCTCAATTGAACCGGCGATGTTATGCCACAACTCCCGCATCCCGGCATCCGCGGCTCGCGTTATATTTTCTTGTACATAACGCAGACATTGAGTAGCATCGGTCAAAAGCGACCATCGCGCCCGCGGCTGGGTCGCAAGTTATAAAGCACCAGGGAGGTATCCGATGTCGACTGGCAGTACCGGCAGCGCGTTCGATCCGCAACAGGCACTCTCGCAGCATGTGCTGAAGAATTTTTATGTCGGCGGCGAGTGGGTTACGCCGCAATCCGACCGCAAGCTCGAACTGATTTCGCCGGTCACCGAAGAATGCTTTCTCACGGTGCCGGAAGCGTCCGAGGCCGATGTCGACCGCGCGGTCCAGGCCGCGCGACAGGCGTTTGATCATGGTCCGTGGCCGCGGATGTCGCCGAAAGAGCGCGCCAAATTCGTCCTGGTGATCGGCGAGGAGATGAAGAAGCGCGTGCCGGTACTGGCCGACGTGTGGACGGCGCAGGTCGGCGCGCCGAAGAGTTTTGCCGGGTTCATCATCAACTTCGCCCCGCAGCTTTTCGAGTTTTACGGCCAGCTCGGCGCCAAGTCCGAGTTCACCGAAACCCGCGAGATGATGAATGGCGGCCAGGCGTTGATCATTCGCGAACCCGTTGGCGTGGTAGCCATCATCACACCCTGGAACGCACCGATGGTCCTGATGTCGTACGGCGTGGCCGCGGCTCTTACCGCCGGCTGCACGATCGTTGCCAAGCCCGCGCCGGAGACGCCGATCGAGGGCCAACTCCTCGCCGAATGCGCCGAAGCCGTCGCATTGCCGCCCGGCGTCCTCAACATCGTGCCGGCAGGACGCGAGGTCGGAGACTACCTGATCAACCGGCCGCAAATCGACAAGGTCAGCTTCACCGGCAGCGTTGCCGGCGGCAAGCGCATCGCCGAAGTTTGCGCCAAACGGCTGGCCCGTTACACGCTGGAACTCGGCGGCAAATCGCCGGCGCTGATCATGGACGATGCCGATCTGCCGAGCGCGCTCGGCGCCATCGTGCCATTCGCGATGCCGATGACTCTTTCCCTGACCCGCGTGCTGGTGTCGAAGAAGCGGCATGACGAAGTTGTCGACGCCTATTCCCAGGCGGTCAAAAGCATTGTCGTTGGCGACCCGTGGCAAGCAGAAACCCAGATGGGGCCGCTATCGATGAAGCGGCAGCTCGATCGCGTGATGGGCTACCTCGACAAGGGCCGCAAGGAAGGCGCCAAGCTCGTCACCGGCGGCGGCCGGCCCAAGGACATGAATCACGGTTATTTTGTCGAACCGACCATCTTTTCCAATGTCGACAGCAACATGACGATCGCCAAGGAGGAAATCTTCGGGCCGGTGGTGTCGGTGATGCCCTACGAGAACGAGGAAGACGCCATCCGCATCGCCAACAACACGACCTATGGCCTGAGCGGGGCGGTGTTCACCAAGGACCCGGAGAAGGGGTTGGCGCTGGCGCGGCGCATCCGTACCGGCAACGTGACCATCAACGGACTGAAGCTGGACAACGCCGTGCCGTTCGGCGGCTATAAGGAATCCGGCATCGGCCGTGTCGGCGGCCCGGAAGGCCTCGAAGCGTACCAGGAGATCAAGTCGGTCTATTTGCCGGGCTGAGGTTTTCTCGGGTCTATCGGAGATCGAGCGGCTGAGGCGGATCGTTTATCCGCCTTACGCCTTTGCATTTCGCCGCGCGCGGGTTAACCGCCGTTGGACAACATCGATCGCGCCACGCCGGCTATTTGCAGGCAAAGATCGTGGGAATGCCTTCCTGCCTGGCGAGCCCCTTGCCGGTATGAACGGCCGTCAAAAACGATAGCTCGCTCACGGTCTTCGACTGCTGACGGGCCACCGTAATGGTGTGGCCAAGCTGATGGGCCGTTTCCCCGTATTCGTCGCCATACATGACCAGCACATATTTCTGGCCGGTGGGAATCTCCGTCGGCGACGAAATATATTTTACTTTCGGCACTGGGTTCGGCATGAGGAACGCCTTCACTGTCCCGGCTGTTGAGGGGGATAACCGAACTCCTCCTAGCTAAGCCGTAAAACAGCCAAAGCTAGGGATTTTGCAAAAGAAACTTTACCATCGATGGCGAAGAGTTCCGTTTTGCCCAAGCGACGGCCGGGGCGCGGATTTTGCAAGCGTTGCTGCGCCGAGGGGAACCGCCCGATGATGTTCACGATTGAGTTTTTCCGCATTCGGGAAAAGGACGACGCGCGCGCGGTGCTCGATCGGCTCACGCACATCGCGACCGATCTGGAAAGCGCGAAGGTCAAAGCGAAGTCGCTGTTCGAAACGTTGAGCATGCCGCAGAACCCCGACGGATTGCGGATTTTGGATCAAGCCGGCGAGGAGGTTTTTTATTGGACGCCGCATGCCGATGACAAGTAGCGGCGCGCGCAGCGCCAAGCGCCGCGATCACTGTCATCCCGTTGCGCGTTGCGGGGACGCAGCCGCGCGCCGGCCCGCGGCTTTGCCGGCTGTTTGGCCCGCCGCCTTAAGCGCCGCCAGCAATGCGCGTTCAAGCGCGGCCAGGTCATAGGGCTTCTGCAGCACTTCGAAGCCCTCGCGCACCGCGTCCTGCGCGCTCGAACTGTAACCAGTGGTCAACAGCACCACGATGCGCGGATAGCGCCGGCGCACGAGCTTCGCCAGCTCGAGACCGGTCAGGCCGCCGGGCATCAAGATGTCGGAGAATACGACATTGATATCGGCTTCACGCTCGATGAGGTCGAGGCCGTCTTGCGCGCTCGTCGCCACTTTGACGCCAAAGCCGAGATCGACAAAATAGCCGCGGGCGACACCGACCACTTCCACGTTGTCCTCGATCAACAGCACCGTGCCGGCGGGCAGCGGCACGGCGGCGGCGGCTGAGTTTTCGCGCGGCCGCGCCGGCTGTTCGAAGCTGCGCGGCAGGAACAGCGTGATCGCGGTGCCGCGTTGCACCGCGCTGGTAATGGTGGCGGCGCCGCCCGATTGCCGGGCGAAGCCATAAACCTGAGAAAGCCCAAGCCCGGTGCCCTTGCCGACGTCCTTGGTCGTGAAGAACGGCTCGAATACCCGCGGCAGCACATCGGGCGGAATGCCGTCGCCGGTATCGGCGACCCTGATGGCGACGAATTCGCCGCTCAAGCCCTCCTCGCCGGCCTTGCCGCGCAACACGACAGGCTTGGCCGCAATGGTGAGCGTACCGCCCGACGGCATGGCGTCGCGGGCGTTGAACGCGAGATTGAGCAACGCAAGCTCGAGCTCGCTCGGGTCGACCTTGACCAGACAGGGGCGCTTCGGCGCGGGCACGCGGATTTCGATATCGCCGCGCAGCGAGCGGCTGAGCATGTCCTTGAGCTCCGCCAGCCGTTCGGCGAGATCGATCACGCTCGGCTGCAAGGTCTGCCGCCGCGAGAACGACAGCAACTGGCGGGTGAGGCTTTCGCCGCGCTTGGTCGCATTACTGATCGCGTCGAGGAGATGCAGGTGCCTCTCGTCGCTCAATTCCCGGCGCAGCCGGTGCACGCTGCCGCTCACGATCATCATCAGGTTGTTGAAATCGTGGGCGACGCCGCCGGTCAATTGGCCGATGGCTTCGAGCCGCTGCGCCTGGCGCAGCGCGCCCTCCGCCACCTCGCGGCCTTCGGCCTCGTCATAGAGCCGCCGGGTGCGGAGCAACGCGAGCCAGAGCACGGCGAGGATCAGCGCCGTAGCCGGCAGGCCGAAGATCAAATGCGTTCCCATGGTTGACAGCCATTCGGCACGGATCGCGGCGCTGTTGAATCCGGCAAGTGCGTAAACCGGAAAATCCGGTAGCCTGCGAAAGCCGATGCGCCGGGGAACGCCATCGAGCTCCGAATTGACGGTGTAGAGGCCGTGGTCGAGGCCGCGACCGATCGCGGTGCGCAACCCGCTCGCGGGACTCAATCGCCGCGAACGGTCCGCGGTGACGGGATACCGCGCGAGATAGGCGCCGTCGGAACGCACCAGCGCGTAGAAGCTGCCGGGCGCCTGCCCTATCAATGCATAAAAATCCTCGAAGTAGCTTGGCCGCACCGCGACCGAGATGACGCCGTTGAAGGAGCCGTCGGGCGATTCCAGGCGGTGGGAGAGATCGAAGAAATCGGCGCCGATGCCGGGCAGGCGCGGCGAGCGCATGTCGCTCACATAAGTGCCGGCATCGTGCTCGAGCTGGGCCTGAAAATAATCGCGATCTCCGAAGCTGACGTCATCCGGCACGGCAGCGAGCAAGCTCGCGGCCAGCGGCCGGCCGTCGCGGCCGACGAGCATGATGGCGTAGAGCTGCGGCATGGTCGCGACGATGGCGGCGAGGCGCGCATGCAGGCGCGCCTGGTCGGCGTGGATCTCGGCGTCCGACATGTCGCGCACGATCTCGTTGACTTCGGCAAAGGTGCCGTCGACCGTCTCGAACACCTTGAGCGCCTGCTCCTGCATGACGTCGAGCGAGCGGCCGACGCGTTCGTCGGCGACGGCATGGATATCGCGGTAATTGATCCACGAGGCATAGGCGAAAAGCGCCGCCGGCAGCGCCACCGCGGCGATCATCATCAGTTGCAGAAAGCGAATGGCCGATTCCCGCGCGCTGCTCATCGACTGCCATTTCCGGCGGTTAAGCTAGAGCATGATCCGGAAAGGTGCAGGCCGGTTTCCCGAAAAGATCATGCTCCAGCCAAATCTGGAGCGAAATCGATTTAATCCGAAGCGATGGGCTCCAGGCCGGCAATTCAGCGAAACCACTGTTTCACAGTTCTCGGACCCGAACGAGACCAAATTTTGCCGCGCCTGATTGCAATTTCGTGACTACGCAAACGGCGTCGAGGCCCGAAAATGGCCTTATTTATCGCTCCCACCGCAACCGCTATTGCTAACGCAGGCAGTCGGCAAAATTCGCCGGGATCAAATCAACAGCGGCAAACCGATCCAAGTATCTGGGATTACGCGAGCGGGTATTCGCGTGACGTCACTCGGGCTTGAAATTCATCGCCACACCGTTGATGCAATAGCGCAGATGCGTCGGCGGCGGCCCGTCATCGAACACGTGGCCAAGATGACTGCCGCAGCGGCTGCAATGCACCTCGGTGCGCTCCATGCCGTAGCTGCTGTCGGTCGAGGTCTCGACCGAGCCGTCGACCGGATCGTTGAAGCTCGGCCATCCGGTGCCGCTCTCGAATTTCTTCTTCGAGGCAAACAGCGGCTGGCCGCAGCCGGCACAGTAGAATGTCCCCGCGCGCTTCTCATAGTTCAGAGCGCAGCTTCCCGGCGCCTCGGTGCCGTGCCCGCGCATGATGCGATATTGCTCGGGAGTGAGCAGCTTGCGCCACTCCGCCTCGGTGTGAGTCACGGGATATTGCTTGGTGTCCAGTTTGGTATCCATGGCGTGCCGCCTGTTTAATGACCCGTGCTGCGACACTGACAAACGTAATCGAAAAAAGGCAAAGCGCAATGGCGTGACGGCGATCCGGTCATTGCGGGGAGCGCGTCATCACGGCAGCTTGTCGTAGCCTTCGCCAAAACCCTTCAGGCTCATGGGAAAGCCGATGCCCTCCTCGGGCGTCTGGAAGATAATGAAGGTCGAGGTCTGGCCGGTACGCATTTGCTCGATCAGCTTGTCGTCCATGACTACTTCGGCGACGCAGCCATTGGGCAGACAGCGCACAAAGCCAGCGCGGCCGACATCCGCGTTGTCGATCTTCAAGCCCAGCCCCGACGGCAGCAGCACGCCGAGCGGCGCAACGACGCGCATCAGCCGGCTCTTCTGGTCGGTGGTCTTGAGCACGATCACGGTCAGCCCGACATTGGGCCGGTCCTCCGCCGTCACGCTCTGCATCAGCGCGCATTGCTCGCTCTGCGCCCCCGGCGGCGTGTCGCAGCGGATTTGCCAATCGCCATGGACCGAGCGTACCGCGCCCTGGGCCGCCGCCGCGCCACTGAAAGCCCAGACCGCGGCAAGCATCACGATCGCGCCGCCGAACGCCGAGACCATTGGCCGCAGCATTTGCCCGACACTGAAAGTGGCCATGATCGTCTTCCCCTGACCAGCCGCCCCGCTGCTTGACTGCCGCGCCGTCGGAGAGGTTTTGCGCCGCGAATCACCGGCCGGCAGGCCGGTCGCCGCGCGCGCCTCCCCGTACATGGTGAGCCCGCGGTGTCAAGATCGGACCAAGACCAAGCCATTGTGGCCGCGCGAAGGAAGCCGACCCGCTGCGCGTGCGGACCGCGGGCGGCGGACGACCAGTGCCGTACGCTGACGAGTGCATTGCGGTAGAGCGCGATTTGTGGTTTGAGGGGTTGGGATTCCCCCATCCCGCCGACGCTGCCGGGAAGTAGACCGTGGCCTCGCCCCAACCCCGTTGCGGGTCGCGGACGGCAGGGGTCGTGGCACGCAGGCGGCGTCATACTGTTGCGGTCTGCGCCGCAGATAGTCGGCGAGGTCGCGGACAGTCAAGGCCAAGATCAGAAACAGGGAGCCGAGAGACAGATGCCGGTGTTCTCACGCTTGATCGCCTATGCGGTGACCGTCGGCATCTTGCTCGCCAGTGCAGGCGCGGCGTTCGCCGGCGTCGGACAGCCGTCGCCCTGGGAGCTCGGCCTGCAGGATGCCGCCTCGCCGGTCATGGTCGACATCATCTGGTTCCACGATTTCCTGCTCTGGATCATCACCGCAATCAGCGGTTTCGTCCTGATTCTGCTGGTTGTCGTGATGGTGCGCTTCAATGCACGCGCCAATCCGACCCCCTCCCGCACCACGCACAATCCGGTGCTCGAAGTCGCCTGGACGATCGTGCCGGTCATCATCCTGGTGGCGATCGCCGTCCCTTCCTTCCGGCTCTTGTTCCTGCAGCTCGACGAGCCGACGCCGGACCTCACGGTGAAGGCGACCGGCAAGCAATGGTACTGGAGCTACAACTATCCCGATAACGGCAATTTCGAATTCGACTCGCTGATCGTTGAGGATAAGGATCTCAAGCCCGGCCAGCCGCGCCTGCTCACCGTCGACAACGAAATGGTCGTGCCGGTGAACAAGGTCGTGCACGTGCTGGTGACCGGCGCGGACGTCATCCATTCCTTCGCCGTGCCGTCATTCGGCATCAAGATCGATGCCGTTCCCGGCCGTCTCAATGACACCTGGTTCAAGGCGACGGGCGAGGGCCTGTTCCACGGCCAATGCTCCGAGCTTTGCGGCAAGGACCATGCGTTCATGCCGATCACGGTGCGGGTCGTGAACGAAGCCGAGTTCAACTCTTGGGTCGCGACCGAGAAAAAGAATGCCGGCCTAGACAAGGCTCCGCCGACCACCTTCGCGGCGGCCGGCCCCCCGGCACGCTAAAATTATGCAAGACCGATAAGAACACTCGCTAACGCAGGAACCGACAATGGATACGATGACGCACGCGGCAGCACACGGCGACGACAACGGGCACGCCATCCCGCACGGCTGGCGCCGCTACGTCTATTCGACCAACCACAAGGACATCGGCACGATGTACCTCGTGTTCGCGCTGATTGCCGGCGTGATCGGCGGCATCTTCTCGATCCTGATCCGCGCCGAGCTGATGTTCCCGGGCCTGCAGATTTTCCACGAGACGCACTACTTCGACGTCATCGTCACCGC
>CAWFUK010000078.1:0-58189 GCA_963818935.1 uncultured Acidobacteriaceae bacterium | reverse complement strand
ATTCCTCTCGCTTCTGGCCCGCGGATAAGTACGCGCCAGGAAAATCACAGGAATCCTACGACAAGCAGTACGTGCGCGACTACCTGGAAGAAATTCGCTGGAACAAACAGCCGCCCGCGCCCGCGTTGCCGGCGGAAGTGGCGAACCGGACCAGCGAAAAGTATCTCGACGCCTACTTCCAGATCACGGGACACAAGCTGGATGTTTAAGCGCCAAACCGCTGGCGGGGCGGCGCTCAGGAGCGCTTCATGACCCCGGCGGATTGGGTGATTGTGGCAGTTGTGGTATTGAACGTGGTTTTGGCAGCTATACAGGGTTTCTTTCGAGAAGCCTTCAGCATGGCTGGTTTGGCGGTTGGTTATATTGTCGCCGCCTGGCAATACGCACGCTTGGCGGCGCGGTTGATGTCGTTCCTGAAGTCGGAGTGGCTGGCCGATATTTTCGGCTTCCTCATCATCTTCTTTGCCATTTTGATTCTGTTTGGCATTGCCGGCAGGATCGCGCGCAAGCTGATGAAGGAAGTTGGACTGAGCGGCCTCGACCGTTTCATGGGCGCGATGTTAGGACTGTTGAAGGGTTGCTTTTTGGTGGCGGTGGTTCTTATGGGACTGACCGCGTTTGCACCCACTTCAACTATGCTCGAAGAATTCGAAACTGGCGCCGTATTTTCTCGTCGTGGGACGGGCCGCAATCTGGGTGGCTCCGTCGGCATTGCGGGCGCGCTTTTTCGAGGGACTCGACTTCCTGCATCGCGCTCCGAACGAGCTGCACGGCGCTCCCGCACAGAAAGCGAAGTAATCCGCCGGCGCGGGGCGAAGTTAAAAAAAGACATTGGAAGAGAGAGACCCTATCGTGAAAGACCAATTAGAAGCATTGGTTCTGCAGATGTACCGGAGCAACATCCTTTATTCTGAGGGTGTGCGCGAATTCAAAAAACGATTCATCCTCACCGTGCTTCAGGAAAACAAGGGCAACCAGTGCCGCGCCGCCCGCGAACTGGGCATGCACCGCAATACGCTGAGCCGCACCATCGACGAACTTAAGATCGATGTCCGGCAACTTCGGGATGGCGCGAAGCGCCCGCCCCGCAGCGCCCGCCCCGCTACTCTGGAGAAGAAACTTGTGCGCTAGGGTGGTAGGCCGCTCGACGTAACACATTTCGCCACTCGCCTCCACACCTTCTAGTTCGGTTTGAGACCTTCTCAAGCCTGCCATGAGAAAAAGAAGCGAATCTCACGTGACGAGGAAGAAGTCTGCTCGCCGGAAGGAAACGACCGCGACCGGCGCGGAAGGCTCGCCAGCCCCGCAACTCTGCCTGCCTGCTGCGAAGAAAATAGCTTTCCTATGCCTCATCTTGTGCGCAGTTACATTCGTGTTATATGTGCCTGTTCGAACCCATCCCTTCGCCGATTACGATGACGACACCTACGTCACGGCCAATCCGTCCGTACAAAGTGGACTAAATGCGCACTCTCTAGCGTGGGCTCTGACCTCGACGGAGCAATCAAACTGGCATCCGCTCACCTGGATTTCCCACGAACTCGATTATCAGGTCTACGGACTGCATCCCGCCGGTCACCACCTCACGAACCTCGGATTGCATGTTGTCAATGGCGTGCTGCTTTTCCTGGTTCTTTTGTTTGCTACTTACGCGACCGAACAAAGTTTTCTGGTGGCGCTATTGTTCGCCATCCATCCTCTGGGCGTGGAATCGGTTGCCTGGATCGCAGAGCGCAAGAATTTACTGAGCACTTTGTTTTTTCTCTTGGCGATCGGAGCGTATTGCTGGTATGCGCGGAAGCCGGAGGTCAAACGCTACGCGCTGGTATTCCTCATGTTTTTGCTTGGCCTGGCTTCCAAGCCGATGGTGATTACGCTGCCTTGTGTGCTTCTTCTCCTCGATTACTGGCCGCTACAGCGAGTCGTAGGAGGCGCGCCGCCGTCGCTACCTCAATTCCGTTGGTCTAGATTGTTTCTGGAAAAGATTCCACTTTTTCTCCTCTCCTTAGCCGCCGCGCTCATTACAATTTTCGCCCAGAGATCCGGTGGTTCCATCAAACCGCTCGTGGATTTGCCCCTTGGAGTGCGAATCGAAAATGCGGTCTACGCTTATGTGGAATATATCTTCAAGTTTTTGTGGCCGGCCTCATTGGCTCCTCACTATCCCCATCCCGGCAGCACTCTGGCTGCCTGGAAGGTCGCGTGGGCCGCAGTTTTTCTCGCCGCCATCAGCGGGTTGATTTGGCGGAATTCCTCCCACCGTTATCTAGTGGTTGGATGGCTCTGGTTTCTAGGCGTGCTCGCCCCAGTCATCGGCCTGATCCAGGTTGGAGATCAAGCCATCGCCGATCGCTACACGTATATCCCGATCATCGGCTTGCTGATCATGCTGGTCTGGGGCGCAGGGGATGTTCTTAGAAATAAGCTCGCGCGAAGCGCTCAAATCGCAATCGCGGTAGCGATTATCGCCGGGCTCTCATTCGCTACTCATCGCCAGATCGGATTCTGGGACAACAGTTACGACCTATGGTCCCACACCCTCGCGGTAACGACCAATAATTATGTGGCGGAAGATAATCTGGGAGTCGCCCTCTCGAACCTTGGACGCGACGATGACGCGCTCGCCCATTTTCTCAACGCAGAGCGCATCGCTCCCGCCGATCCCTCCGGCCATTTGAATGCCGCTGCGATTTTCCAGAGCCGCGGAGAGATGCATCAGGCTTTGGCGGAATACGCCGCAACCATGAAGCTAGCCGCGGGTAATCCTCACGCCTCGCGCAATGCCAAGCTGCTGGCTGCAGCGCTGGCAAACATTGGAACACTCTACAGCGTGAACGGAATTTACGAGAAGGCGCGGGAAAACTACCGTCAGGCGCTGCGCGTCAACCCAACCGCATTGAACGATCTGATCGCAAAGTTTTACCAGTTCGCAGCGGCCCAGCCCTCCGGCCCGCGATACCTATGGCTCGGGGAAATGTTGGAACAAACCGGCCGCCTCGAAGAAGCGAAAGAGGCCTACAGCAAAGCTCGAGAATTGGATCCCACGCTGCTTGAAGCGCGAACCTCTTTAGGCCGGATCGAACTTCTTCAGAATTCCGCAGCAGCGGCTCCAAACTAAAAGGGCAGCCCTCGCGGGCTGCCCTCTGATGAAAATTCAATCCGACTATTGCGATGCTGCCTTGTGAGCTGAGGGCTTGTGCGCCGGAGTGGGCGTAGCAGCCTTCAGCAATTTGCCATTGTTCATCGTCATCATGAACGGATTCGGCGTATAGGAAGCTGGCTCGCCTTGGAAGTCCAGACTCGCGCCTTCCTTGGGGATTAACTTCAGCGGCACCTTCTCTTCGAACGTCAGAGTGATGTCAGCTTTCTTCGCGTCAATATCATCGGAGCTGCCGGCGATATCAAACTCCGTCGCCGTCGCCTTGATGACCTGGCCATTCATCTGAACTGGCTTCCCTTTGATGGCATTCCAGACCGCGTCCTGATCCTCCTGTTTGCCGTTGGAAAGTACAAACTCCCAGGTGGCAAAATCCATCTTGTCGGGCGGAGTCGCCAATACCATGGAATGCGCCTGCTGATCCGGACTCGGCGCTGGCGTCATGGGCGGGATTGGACTCGGAGCTGCCTTCGCGGCGGTCAGAACATCGCTCCAGCCATCGTCTCCACCGTGATACTTGATGTAGAGACTCTTGGCGTACTTCTCGATTCCCTGCTGATATTGCGGCGTCGGTGCCAGCACCGAAGCGCGTGCGCTAAACCAGATCGCATCGACCGGATCGGGAGCCAACTTCGGATCCGGCGGCTTGGGCCCGGCATACGCCAACGCTAGTGGATACACGATGCTGAAATCCTTTTGGAAGTCCGCACTGCTGTCGACGGCGGCGCGCAAATATTTCCGGGCGCCGTCATAGTCGTTGTCGGTGAGAGCGGCAAGCCCGAGGGCGGCGTTGAAAACTCCGGTCATCTCGCCCTTCATCTTTCCAAAATCCGCGTCAGACATGCCTTCTGGCTTGGTAAACTTCGGCAGATTGTCCAGTCCCATCTGCCCGTACTTCTTAGCGTCTGCCAAGTCTTGCTTCGCGTTCGGGTCGCCGCCTTGTGCCTTCAGTCGGTCGATGTAGGCCAGGAGGAAGATGGCGCGCTCATTGCTAGGATCGGCGGCGATCAGCTTAGTGGCCGTTTCCACCGTTTTTGGCTGGTTATTCGTCTGCTGGTAATCCTGCATCAAAGTTTGCAGGGCGGCAGTTTTCATGACGCTGTTGGGATATTGGGTTAGAAATGCCTCAAGGCCGCTGATCTGCGCCGTTGGCTCCTTCTGCTGGATCGCGCCCACGTATGCGTTGTACTCAGCAGGGTCTTTGATGACAGGCTGCGCTGCTGGTGCAGCCTGTGCCGGCGCAGCTGCGGACGGCTGGGCGGGTGCTGCTTGCCCCGGGGGTGGTGTGGCAGGCTGAGCTGGATTTTGGGCCGCCGCCAGGGCGGTAATCCCAAGCACAACCGTGACCAGAATTTTCTTCATCAGTATGGCTCCTTGGATCTTTCGGAGATCAACCATTTGGATCTTTGACGAGACAGCAAGCCGCAACCCTTGCATGTTGGGGTTTGCCGGATTATAAGGACCTCGGGTTCCGAAGGCAAGCGACTTCCCCGGTCACCCTCTCGCAATTGTATAAGATGCAAAGAACAAGCCCGGCGAAAAACTGCGAATTTCTGCGGTCTTGGGTTTCCAGGTAATCGATTCGACACTAAGGGAGGGAAATGCAAATGAGTGCAGCTCAGACTGGCAAGAATCCGGCGGCGGGTCAAGTCGCGGTGATTACGGGGGCCAGCCGGGGTATTGGCGCGGCCATCGCGCAGGCGTTGGCTAGCTTGGGAGCCACAGCCGTGCTCTGCGGGCGCGCGCAAGCCGATCTCGACGCGGTAAAGCGCACCATTGATCAAGCCGGCGGCAAGGCCGAAACGATCAAGTGCGATGTCAGCAGTCTTGCCTCGGTGGAGGCCGCGTCGAGTCAGGTCGAAGCGCGCTTCGGGCGAGTTGACATTCTGGTGAACAATGCCGGCGTTGGCGGCTTTGGCGGACCGCTGCATCAACTGCCTCCGGACGAATGGGACAAGATTCTGAACACCAATCTGCGCGGCGTCTACTATACGACCCGAGCCTTCGCACCCATGATGATTCGCGCACGGAGCGGGCACATCATCAACATCTCGTCCCTGGCCGGAAAGAACGCGCTGCCCAATGGGGCGGCCTACGCCGCTTCGAAATGGGGCTTGAATGGACTGAGCATTTCCCTCGCGGAAGAACTGCGCGGGCATAACATTCGCGTGGCCATCATCTGCCCCGGATCGACAAATACCGATCTCAGCCCCCACGCCGGAAAAGACCCCGCGAAGATGCTGCAACCGGACGATATCGCGCATGCTGTCGCCATGCTGGTGACGCAAAGTTCGCAATCGTTTATCAGCGAAATTCTTATCCGGCCCACGCAGAAACCTTGAGCCGCGCCGCGCCTCAGGCCGTGCCTCTTGCCCGGGGCTTTCATCGAGTTGTAACGTCACACCGAAGTTAGCTTTCGTCGTGAGGAAGCATCCGTCCGCTGCGCAAATAACGGTTATGCCAGCTGAGCGATTCGTTCAACAGATGTGGGGTGTGTTTGCCGTAAGAGAGCCGTTCCGACCGGTTCAGATAATCCACGAGCAGAGGTTTGTATTTCGGGCTTGAGCACTTCTCGATAATCAGATGGGCACGCTGGCGCGGCGAGAGCCCGCGCAGATCGGCCAGTCCGCGCTCGGTCACCACGACCTGCACGTCGTGTTCTGTGTGATCGACGTGCGACACCATCGGCACGATGGTTGAGATCGTCCCATGTTGCGCGGTCGAGGGGGCCATGAAAATGGAAAGATATCCATTGCGGGCAAAATCGCCGGAGCCGCCAATACCGTTCTGAATACGCGAACCCATGACATGCGTGGAATTGACGTTGCCGTAGATGTCAGTCTCGATCATCCCGTTCATGGCGATGACGCCGAGCCGGCGGATGATTTCCGGATGATTGGAAATTTCCTGGGGCCGGAGCACGATGCGATCGCGATAGCTGGACATATTGGCGTTCACTTCGGTCAGCATCTCAGGGCTGAGGGAAAATGCGGTTGCCGATGCAGACGTCACCTTCCCCGACTTGAGCAGGCGGATCATGCCGTCTTGAATGACTTCGGTGTACGAAGTAAGGCCCTCGAATGGCCCTTCCTCTAGTCCGAACAGAACTGCATTGGCGATGTTTCCGACACCGGATTGCAACGGGAGCAGATTGGCGGGCATGCGGCCCTTCTGCACTTCCCAATTCAGAAATTCGAGGATGTGTCCGGCAATCTGTTTGGAAGCCGCGTCCGGCGCCTTAAAGGCGCTGTTGCGGTCGGGAGAGTCGGTTAGCACAATGGCAACAACCTTCTCGGGAGGAACTTCGAGATAAGGGCTGCCAATGCGCTGTCCGGGACTGACCAGCGGAATCGGTCCGCGATTGGGCGGCGGCCGGAGGCCATAGTAAATATCATGCATGCCTTCGAGCGCCGCCGGCTGCCACGAATTCACTTCAAGAATTACGCGTTCGGCTTGATCGACCCAGGTCTTGTTGTTGCCGATCGACGAGCTTGGCACCACGCGTCCATCCTCCAACACCGCCGTAACTTCGATCAGGGCGACGTTGAGCTTGCCGAGAAATCCATATTCGACGAATTGGGCCACATGGCTGAGGTGGATATCCATGTAATCCATCTCGCCAGCGTTGATGCGTTTGCGGGTTTCGGGATCGGACTGGTAGGGCAGGCGAAGGTGGATGCCTCCAGCCATGGCTAGAGCGCCATCCAATTCGGGTCCGGTGGACGCGCCGGTAAAGACGCTGACCTGAAACTTCTGGCCGCGGAAGTTCGCCTCGGCAATGCGGCGCGCCAGTTCGATGGGAACTGCTTTCGGGTAGCCCGACCCGGTGAAGCCGCTCATACCGACCTGATCGCCGGACTGGATGAGCGCCGCCGCGTCATCGGCGCTCATAATCTTCTGCGCCAGGTTGGAATTGAGAACTCGCGTAGTCGTGGAAGGAGGGACAGTTGTGGTCGCCGTCATGCGCTAAAGCCTTCGATTCGAAGAGGATCTATGCGCTCCAACTATAGCGACTGCTCCTGAGCCCGTCTGTGAGGTGCATCACAGTTAAAGCAAGCAGATTGTAGGTTTACGCCCATGGGCGAAGGCCGATAAATCCCCAGTAGGCCAGATATAGCCCCGCGATGAGCAGAGGGATAACAGTGGCCGTGGCAAACCAACGGACACCCCGGCGAACCTCAGTTTTCGGCGCCCACCACAAACTGACAGCGCTGGCCAGCGCAGCAATAGCATAGAGCACGGTCATTAGATAAAGGGCGGCGGACCATGCCGTGAGGTTTCCCATGCGCGACAGAAGGTCATCGCTGCACAGAATGAAAATGACCACCACCGCCGCCAGACTCAGTACTGCAACCAGGGGCCACGCTCGGATACCGCGTTCCGCCGGACGTCTCCGTCTCTTGCTGAGCCCACCCAGCAGCCAGAACGGTGCATAGACAATGACGGCAACGACAGCGAGGACAAACCAGGCCGTAAGTATCAGTTGGATGATCGCCAACCACGCAGGCATGCGTTTATATGTGACGCCCAGAGCTCCCTGGACGAACTGACCTTCAGGATTTGGCGCGATTAATATGGTAGTCGCAACCGGTTCGGGAACCTCCTTCTTGCTGACGTGCCGGAACTGCATGCTTCCGACCGGAAGATACTCATCATCGATTCCATCCATGGAACTGACGAATTGTTTGCTATCTTTAAATCTGACATAAGCCATACCCAGCAGGCGTTCAAGAAAATAGATCATCTGGACGCGCGGCGAGTCGGGATCGTACCAGCCTGCGTAAGTGCCGGCATTCACTGGCAAGGAAGCAACCGGAGGCAACGGCGGTTTCTCAAGATTCCGAGTAACGTAAGCGCGAATGGCTTTACCGATTTTCCCAAAGGCGTCGACGCTTCCTGAGTTGATGCTGTAAAAGTAGCCCACCCCGTAGTCGGGCATGTACGACATCTCGGTAAGACCGCCTTCCACGCCGCCGTTGTGCCCGTGGTAAACAAAGCCGTCGTGGATGCTCCAGTAGTTGCTGAGGCCATATCCGGCCTTCAATCCCTGCTGCGCAGCCCACGTGCGGGTAGGAACCTCCATGCGCTCGATCAAAGCTGCCGGCATCACTTGCGTGCCCTTGACGGCGCCGCGATTGAGATAGAACGCAACATAGGCGGCCATGTCATTGGCGGACGCGTTGATAGATCCCGCCGGGCGATAGATGATGTGCCAGTAAGAATAGGGCGTCTTGCCGTCGGGATGGTACAGCATGGTGAAGGGCGTCGAGGTTGGTTGGAAATACGTGGCCGTCTTCATCCCGATGGGCGTGAAGAAGTTCTCCGTAACGTAGTCCTCGAAGCGCTGTCCAGTAATTCTTTCGACGATGTAGGCCGCCACGGCGGGTCCGGAGTTGCAATAGGCCATGCGGGTGCCGGGGCGCCAGCGCGAAGTGCGCGAGTGGTGGTCGTAATCGAGCGCCTCGCGCAGGCCGATACTGGGAGCATTCTTGGCATACTCGCGAAAGTGCATGTCGTCCCAGCCGGTGGTGTGCTCCAGAAGATCGACCACCCGTACTGGATCGCTCGCTTCCCAGCGGTTCTCAAACCAAACCTCCGGCGCGAGTTTATGTACCGGATCGTCCAGCGAAAGCTTGCCTTCGTTGGCTAGCTTCAGGATGGACATCGATGCGAATGCCTTCGAGGTAGAACCAATGCGGAAGAGCGTTTCGGGAGTGTTCGCCCGATTCGCGGCGACGTCCGCTTTGCCCAGGCCGGCGATCCACTCAGGACCATCGCGGTGCACGATTGCAACCGAAACTCCCGGCGTCTTGGTGTCTTTCAGGATCTTTTCGAGTTGTTGCTGGAGTTCGCCGATCGACTGTGCGGCTTTCGGCGTGTCGTCTTTTTTCCCCCCGGCAAAACAAAATCCCGCGAGAAGCAGGCAGAGAGCGACTGCAGAGGTAGTGAATTTCACAACTCGGATTCTCCTCCCGCCACTCCTGTTGCGCAAGGTTATTGATCACCAATCCGCGATTTATCGCAATCTGCGCCCCTCGCGTATGATATTTTCGATAGTCCGAGAACTCCTGGCGTGGCCATCATTGCGAGTTCAGTAGCCATCGTGCTGAAAAGTTCATGATTAATAAATTCCGCGTTTTCGCTACCTGTGACATTGGAGAAGCCATCAACCTGCTGCGCCACCGTGGATATGAAGTCGAGGTCTATCCCGATCCCGAGGCGCCGTCCAAGACCCTGATTATCGAAAAGGTCACGTCCGGCATTGACGGGCTGATCACGACGCTGCGCGATCCCATCGACGGCGAGATCTTCGAGGCGGGAAACGAAACTCTGAAAGTTGTGTCGCAGTTCGCCGTGGGTTTCGACAATATCAACCGCGCCGACGCCAACCGGTACAAGATTCCTTTCACGAATACGGCGGAGGTCCTGACCGAAGCCACGGCCGAGTTTGCGTTCTTCATGCTGGGCGTTCTGGCGCGCAAGATGTGGACCGCGGAGCACCTCACGCGCGACAACCAGTGGGGATTCTGGCACCCCTATCTGCCGTTTCTCGGCGACGAAGTGACTGGCAAGACCATTGCGATTATCGGCACAGGCCGCATCGGCCTCGCCATGATCAAGAAATGCGCCGGCTTCGACATGAACATTTTGTGTTACGACCCGGCCTACGAGAACCACGATTACAGCAAAGCCATTCAGGAAAACATGGATCTGCGGCATGCGCGGGGCATTTCCCGCGAGAAAAACTGGATCAAGTACGTCGACTTCGAAACGGCACTCCGCGAGGCGGATTTCGTCAGCGTTCACGTGCCCCTTCTGCGTCCGAGCGAAAGCGCCACGCCGACCTATCATTTATTCAATGAGCAAAATTTGAAGCTGATGAAACCGACTGCATTTCTGGTCAACGACTCACGCGGGCCCGTCATCGACGAGGTTGCGCTGGTGAAGGCACTGCGCGAGAACTGGATCGCCGGAGCTGCTCTCGATGTGTACGAGAAAGAACCGTTGCCCGCCGATTCGCCCTTGCGCGATCCCGCCATCGCCGACCGCTGCCGACTTTATCCCCACTTCGCCAGCGCCGCCCGCATCACCCGGCTTTCTACCGATCCGAATAAAGGTATGGCCGGGCGCTGCGTACAGGGACTAATCGACGTTCTGGAGGCCAACTACGGCGGCGATGTGACAAAGATGCCTTATGTGGTGAACAAGGAAGCGTTCGGAAAATGATGTCTCCCTGAGTTCATTCTCCGGAGTGGCACGAATCCAAGTTGCAGTGTTTAGATTACAACGCAGTGCCATACAATCGTTCTCTCGAATACAGGGGCCGGCCATCGCCCCGAGGATGCGAATGAAATTACCAGTCTTCCTTATCGCTCTCACACTGCAGCTTCCTTCCCTGTATGCCGCCACCTCAGGCCCGGAGAATCCACTGAGGCTCATTCCCGAGCCCAAAGAAGTGCATATCCTTGAGGGCAGCTTTCGGGTAAAGCCCACGACCAAAATTTTGGTCGAGTTCGGACATCAGGAAGAAGACCGCATCGCCGCGGAAACTTTAGCGGAGGAAATTCACGATCAGTCGGGTCTGACCCTGAGCATCATCGGCGCCAAACCGGAGTCCAGGACCGAGGCGAAACAGGAAGCGGGATCAATTGTTCTGGCTCGTCTGCAAGACCATAACGTGCGCGACTTCTTAGAATCGAAAAATCTCAAAGCCGACACCATCGGCGATCAGGGTTACCTTTTATTCTCCGATCAATCTCATCTGATCGTAGCCGCCAACACCGGGCAGGGGCTCTTCTACGGCGTGCAGACGCTGCGACAGTTGCTGCATGAGGAAGACGGCAGGCTGGTGTGTCCCGGAATAGAAATTCGAGATTGGCCCAGCATGGAGTGGCGCGGTGTGCAGGACGACATCAGCCGCGGTCCCATCCCGACCGAAGATTTCATGAAGCGCCAGATTCGCACCCTGGCCGCGTTCAAGGTGAATCTGTTCGGCTTGTACATGGAGCATGTTTTCGATTTCGCCAGCCAGCCCCTGATCGCTCCCAAACAGGCCGCTCTGACGCCGCAGGAAATTAAAGCTCTGGTCGATTATGCGAGCCGTCTCTATGTCACGATTCTTCCCGAGCAGCAGACCTTTGGCCATTTGCACCACATGCTGAAATACGAAATCTACGCTGACGTAGCGGAACGTCCCCACGGCCACGTGCTCACCCCAATCAAAGAACATTCCTACGAACTCATTAAAGCGATGTACGCGGATCTGGTGCCGCTATTCCCCGGCCCTTTTTTGCATGTAGGCGGCGATGAGACGTTTGAACTCGGCCAGGGACAAACTGCTGCGCGCGCCAAGGAAGTCGGCCTGGGACGCGTTTATCTCGATCATATGCAGAAGGTCAGCGAAATTCTCGCGCCGTATCATAAGCAACTCATGTTCTGGGGCGACATCGCCCTCAAGTATCCGCAACTGCTGGGCACTTTGCCCAAGGACATGATCGCCGTTCCCTGGGATTACGATCCCAAGCCGAGTTACGAAAACATCATCCAACCGTATCGCGACGCCGGCTTGCGAGTAGTCGTCGCCCCCGGAGCGAATAACTGGAACCAGCTTTGGCCGGACCTGGACGCGGGCTATACCAACATCCGCAACTTTGTACGCGACGGGCAAAAACTTGGCGCCATCGGAATGCTCAATACCACCTGGAATGACGATGGCGAATCGATCTATGGCATGGCTTGGCCCACTCTTATCTTTGGCGCGGCGGCCGGGTGGCAATCGGGCGAATCGAATGTCGACGACTTCAAAAATGCCTACGACTGGGCTTTCTTCCGCAACCCCAGTGACGAAACATTTCGCGACGTGCTGGAAAATCTGGACCGCGGGCACCAGGCTTTGGCGCAGATAAAGGTCGACACCGAAACCGATGAGCTTTTCTGGATCGATCCCTTCACTGCCGGCGGCGCGAAGACGATGCAAAGGCTCGCACCGGCGGCTAGCGAAATGCGTTTGGGCGCTGAGCACGCACTGGAATCGATTTACCGCGATGTAGCGAAAGCTCGCGCCAACCAGGACACGCTCGCCGATATGACGCTCCCCGCCTGGCGCTGGGACGCGCTGGGTATGAAGATTCAGTTCACCAAAGAGATGAATAACTTTTATTGGGACGCTTTCCTGAACCAGACGGACGCCAATCGAGTCGACGAAGATCTGTGGGAAATTACCGGGATCAATGCGCGCCTCGAAGACTTGCGCGATGCGACTACGCGCGTGGATCAGCTGTATCGCGAAGCTTACTTGCACGAATATGGGTCCTACTGGCTGGATAATATCCAGGTCCGCTATGACGGTCTGGCGCGCCTGTTCCAGCAAAAGATCGCCGCCGTCCGCCAGGTGCGCCTTCAATATGACTCAACTAAGAGTCTCCCCCAACCGGAAGACCTGGGATTTTATTTACAGCCGTAGTCTCGTGCCTTATAGCTTGGCCCTTCACCAGGGCTTCTGAAAAATGTTTTCCCAGCGGACCAACTGGAAGCTCACCCGCAATCGCCTGACCGAGGCGCTTGATGAAGTGCGGGCCGGCGGCGCGCGCGTGCTCGATCTCACGCTCTCGAATCCCACGCGGGCCGGTCTGCAATACGACGAAGCCCACATTCTCGAATCTTTAGTCTCGCCTCACGTGATGGATTACGATCCGCAGCCCAAAGGCCTGCTAACTGCCCGCCAGGCTGTTTCCGAGTACTACCAGACAACTCATGCCAGCCCGACCATCGATCCCGAACGCATCATTCTCACTACCAGCACCAGCGAAGGTTATTCTTTCGTCTTCCGCCTCCTCTGTAATTCCGGCGACGAACTGCTGGTCCCGAAGCCGAGCTATCCTCTGTTCGAATTTCTTGCCGATTTGCAGGACGTGAAGCTCGTCCCGTATCCGTTAATTTACGACCATGGCTGGCAAATGGATTTTCATTCGCTGCAGCAGGTCGTGACGGAACGCACGCGCGGCGTGGTCCTGGTTCACCCCAATAATCCCACCGGATCTTATGTGCAAGCGCATGAGCGCGAATTTCTAAATGCTTTTTGCCGAAAACACGAACTGGCGTTGATCGTGGACGAGGTATTTCTCGACTATGCGCTGGATAAAACCCCGCGAGAAAGTTTTGTCACGAATGAAGACACGCTGACTTTCACGCTCAGTGGCGTGTCCAAGGTTTCGGCCTTGCCACAGATGAAAGTGGCATGGATCGCCACAACCGGCCCCGCGGAAGAGGTTGAAGCGGCGCTGGCTCGCCTCGACGTAATCGCTGATACCTATCTTTCCATGAACGCGCCAATCCAGTGGGCCACGCCTGCGTTGCTCGCACAACGAAAAAGTATTCAACAACAATTACGCGATCGTGTTTTGACGAATTTAGCCGAACTCGACCGCCAAATGGCTGCACAAAACATCTGTCAACGTTTAGCCGTCGAGGGAGGATGGTACGCGGTTTTGCGCGTCCCCGTAACGCGTACCGACGAAGAACTGGTAATCGAGTTACTGCGCAGGAAATCAGTGCTGGTGCATCCCGGACACTTCTATGATTTTCCGAGTGATGGATCTTTGGTACTCAGCCTGATTACACCGGAGCCTGAATTCGCAGAAGGGATTCGACTCTTATTGCAATAGTTGCTGGCTGGTTTCTGATGGATGCTTTAAGAACCACGGAAAGAACACGAACAGAAATCAACCATCAGAAATCAGCAATCTTACTTCCTGATTAACCAAGGGTTGCTCTCGCGCTCCTCCCCAATCGTAGTCACCGGCCCGTGGCCGGGAACAACTACGGTATCGTCGGGTAAGGCCAGCACCGTCCCATGCAGCGATCGCATGATCTTCTGCATCGAGCCGCCGGGAAGATCAGTCCGGCCGATGGAACCGGCAAAAAGCGTATCGCCCGCAATCAGCTTTTTCTCGTCCTGGAAATACAGGCAGATGCTGCCCTCAGTATGCCCTGGAGTATGAAGAATGTTGGCCGCGTGCGATCCCGCCTTCACGGTGTCGCCGTTGGTCAAGCTCTGGTCGATCTCGACCGCTCCCGGCGCGGCCATGCCGACCCACGCGGCTTGCGCATCGAGCATTTTCAGCAAAGCATAGTCATTCTCGTTGAGCAGGATGGGCGCTCCCGTAGCTGCGCGCAGTTTCATCGCGCCGCCTACATGATCGATGTGGGCATGCGTAATGACAATTTGCTTGACATGCAGGTTATGCTTGCGGAGTATCGCGAGGACGTCCTCGATGTCGTCCCCCGGATCGATGACCATGGCTTCGCGCGTAGTTTCATCGCCGATGATCGAGCAGTTGCACTGCAGCGGTCCGACCGGGAATATTTCGTGAATCATGCTTTCATTGTAACCAGTTCCCAGTACCGCACGTGATAGCAGCCAGGCCAAAAATTCGTTAGCACTTGCGGTTTCGCGCGTCCGGCGAGACAATACGCCAACCCGCCCGGAGGTTCGTTGTGGCCAAATATCGCCAGCATGGATATCAGGACCGCGATCGCGAGGACAAACCGCGGCGCGAGTCCGCCGAGAAGTCGCCGGAGAAGCCAGCCCCAAGACCCGCCAGAAATGATTTCAGCATGGGGCCGAAGCCGGTGAATATGCCAGGCACTCGCGACGTTTCGCGCTGCGCACAGTGTGGCACGGTGTTGCAAGCCATCCCGCCGGCCGGACTCTGTCCCAAGTGTGGCTTCGAACTGCACTCCTGCAAGCAGTGCATGTATTTCGATCCGGGCAGCCGCTTCGAGTGCATGCAGCCGGTGAAAGAGCGCGTGGCCAAGAAGGACGCCCGCAACGATTGCACGTTTTACGAGATTCGAGTCACGCGAGAAAAAGAAACGTCCACCCCCGCCAGCCTGCGCCCCACCGACGCCCGGCAGGCCTTCGAAAATCTGTTCAAGAAATAAAGCCGGCGCGCCATTCGAGCCGGCTAGTCAAATTTCCACCGTGTCGATTTGCTTTGAAAGTATTTCTCCCACAACCCAAAGACAACCCGCGGCTGCACTGCGAAAATAGGCTCCTTCATCGAAAGGATGTCATCCTTCATCCCTTTCATGTCGAACTTATATTTGCGCTCATACACCGGCAGGAATTTGCGCCGCGCCCCGATCGCCACGATCTCAGCCTTGCCTTCGACGATCACCGCTTCGTGCGCATGCTCGGTGCCGACTATGCAGTTGCGATTTTGAGCGAGGTTCCGCGCTTTTCGCGATTTACTTCCCGTGCTGAACAAGAAACGCCCATCCTGCCAAAGGCCCCAGACCACCATGGTGTGAGGCGAGCCGTCGGGTTTCACCGTCGTGATCCAATAGTTGTGCGATTTCGTCAGCCGCCGCTCGGCCCAACTCCAGGGCAGCAATCCCTTAGCGCCGCGCGGCAAACCATACCCGGGCATCTCGGGACGACTCGCCCTCGGAACCGTCAATGCTTTCGATTCTTTCTTGCCAGCACTCATTCAGAAGAATGATATTTGTAAAGCCTTCCGAATGCCAGCCGCCAAAATTAAACCCCGCCCAGGCACCGCCTGGACGGGGGGTTGACGGGGGACGATAGCCGGGCCTTTACTCCGAGTCCCAAGTTACGGTGAAGCTGGTTCCATCCGACGACAAGCCCGAGGGTACGGCTTCATCCGCGCCGGTGCTGCCGTTGACCATGATGGCCTCGTTCACGGCGCTGCCGAAACTGTTGATGTCGCCCGAGTTGGACGAATCGGTGGCATAGTTTGTGCCGCTCTGGCCGGTGTAGTCTTCGCCAAAATCAACCGTGCCGAAATCGGCCAGTGGCAAGATGCCGCCGCGATTGGTGCAGCAGGGCGCTTCCGCAATCCACTCTGCCGACGAGCGCTCGGCCCCACTCACCTTCGAGCTCTTGCTGTACGACTTGCCCGTGCTTTCGTTCGTGATGGTGACGGTGAACTCCGAGCCGCTGTAGGTCACCGAAGCCAACATCTTGTTTCCGGGCGATACCGTGATGCTCGTGATTTCATACGACGGGTTAGGATAGAACTCGTACCACGCGTAATAGGAAGCTCGCGAGCCGTCACAATCCGAGTCTGTGCCGGTCTGCTCGACCGAGTCAGAAGTCCATCCGTCCAAGCCCATCCAGAATGCGGCGTAGGTGTTCGGGGTCTTGCTGCAATTCACCGAGGGCACGGTCCATGAAGCTTTGGCCGAGGTAAACGAAGAACCGGTCACGGCATAGCCGCTCCAGTTCGTGCTATCGGAAACCGTGACGTTATCGATCACGCGAGCTGGTCGCCCGGGGTAGATTCTTCGCGGCGTATGCTGGCGTAACGCCACTACGCCCTCGTCGGGCGAGGCTACGGGTGTGCTGGGTACCTG
Organism: uncultured Acidobacteriaceae bacterium; assembly: GCA_963818935.1. Lineage (GTDB taxonomy): Bacteria > Acidobacteriota > Terriglobia > Terriglobales > Acidobacteriaceae > Sulfotelmatobacter. The sequence continues at coordinate 41,655 of CAWFUK010000078.1, read as the reverse complement.
GGCCAGAGCAGGCAGGATAGCGAGCGCTAACAAACTTCCTAGACCTTTCGATAGCATAGACACTCTTCGTTTGTGGGTTGGTTGGGACTTGGGTGTGACTGTCCCGGAATCGCGCCATTCTACGCGCAGAAGGGCGTGGGTCAAGAGCTATGCCTGTGGATTGTTCGGGATTCGTAAAAGAACGCTCCCGGGCGAAGCAAAGGAATCGGGGCCACACCCGACTTGGAGTCGCGATCTAAACTAGCAGAATAAAATCTATAGATTCTGCTTCGCCCACCCGTCCACGCGATCCAGCGCCTGTTGCAGGTTCCCCAGAGAATTCGCCACGCTGAAGCGCAGATAGCCTTCGCCAAACTCGCCGAAGGCGGTGCCGGAGAGCGCAGCCACGCCAGCTTGATCAAGCAGAGCATCGGCCAGCGGTTTCGACTTCCATCCCGTCTTTGTGATATTCGGGAAAACGTAAAATGCGCCCTTGGGCATGCGGCAAGAAAATCCCTTGATCTTGTTGAGTCCGGCAACAAACACATCTCGCCGGCGCTTGAACTCCTCGCACATGCGATCCACCGAGCTCTGATCGCCGCGCAGCGCCTCGACCCCGGCCATCTGCGTGAAGCTGGCCGTACATGAAGTCGAGTTCGTCGCCAGGCGCGTCATTTGAGAAGCCAAGTCCGGCCGCATGACGCCGTAACCCATGCGCCAACCCGTCATCGCGTAAGTCTTCGAGAAACCATCCAGAAGAATGGTGCGCTCCTGCATGCCAGGAATCGACATGATTGAAAAATGTTGGCCATCAAACAAGAGCCGGCTATAAATTTCATCCGACAGCACGAGGATGTTGCGGTCGCCAATCAAGCGGGCAACCTGCTCCACATCTTTCCGCGGCATCACGCCCCCCGTGGGATTGTGCGGCGAATTGAGAATGATCAGTTTGGTGCGGTCGCTGATGAGCGGTTCGAGTTCGGCAACATCGAGCGAAAAATCGTGCTCTTCTCGCAGTTGGATCGGCACCGCGCGTCCGCCCACGTACTGAATCATCGACTCGTAGATCGGGAACCCCGGGTTGGGGTAAATAACCTCATCTCCCTCATCAATTAAAGCCAGCATCGTAAAGAAAATGATGGGTTTGCCTCCCGGCACGACTACTACTTCCTCGGGCGTGACTTTCACGCCGCGGGTGCGGCTCACGTAATCGGCAATGGTCTGGCGCAGTTCGGGGAGACCGGCGGATGGGCCGTAGTGCGTCCAACCGTTGTGCAGCGCGTCGACCGCCGCTTCTACCACGTTGGCAGGGGTATCGAAATCTGGTTCGCCGATTTCCAGGTGGATAATGCTCTTGCCCTGACGCTCCAGCGCACGCGCCTTGTTGAGAACCTCGAAAGCCGTTTCCGTGCCCAACCGTGACATACGGCGGGCAAGCTGCAATTCGTGTTGGGTAGTTTGTGCCATGATAAAAACTCCTGAAACTCCAAACGGCACATTATACGACGGGACGCAGCGAGCTAGTTGCGAGGACGTATAATCTTCGGCTACTCCCACCGCGGAGGTCATTGTATGGATACCTATTTGGACGAACTCTATGCCCATCAGGAGTGGGCCGACGCCAAGCACTGGCAGGCCATCGAAGCGCATGCGCCGGCGCTGGCAGATCGCGCTATTCGCGAACGCTTGCACCACATCCATCTGGTACAAGGTGCGTTCTTGTGGGTGGTGGGGCCAAGGACGACACGACTGGCCTTTTCAAAGCTGGAAGATTTTCCTAGCATCTCCGATCTGAAGATTTTCGCGCGCAAGGGCCACTTGGAATTGGCTGCAGTCCTCAGCGAACTGACCGATGCTCGCCTGGCGGAGATGATCGACATCCCTTGGTTCCCGCGGCTAAAGATCAGTATCCGCCATGCCCTGACGCAAGCCGCCATGCACAGCCACTATCACCGCGGACAAAATGCCACACGCCTTCGCGAACTAGGAGGCGTTCCTCCGGGCACAGACTTTATTGTGTGGTTACGGGACGGACAGCCGAAAGCCAGATGGGATTAAGGGCCGCAGCTACGTTCTGCGACGAGCCCCTCCGGTTAATGAGCGGAATGGCGACGTTGCAACAGTCATCACCGGAAGAATCCCACTATTCCACCAAGACTTGGAGGGCACGTCTCGCGGCTTGTCCTGGTGGTAAAGTTGGCCCATGGCCGACACCGGAAATCCCGAGAGCTTTGAGGAGGTTGTGGAGTGGGCGTACAGCACCCTGCCTCAGAAGATCAGAGACCTGCCAGATTTCCCCGGCATTCAAGTGGTTGACGAGCCTCCGGCCGACGTATTGGAGGACATGTCGAACAAAAAGAAATGGCGCCGTGGAACTGAGTTGTTGGGACTGTACAGCGGTACACTTAGGACGAAACGGTCGCACACCCAACTGGACTATGCCCCCGACTTGATATTTGTTTTTCGTGGCCCCATTCTGCGATGTTCAAAAGGAGATTGGCGCGCCGAAGTGAAACGGGTGGTCTGGCATGAGGTTGCACACTGGCTCGGCTACGAAACCGAGGAGCAAGTGAAAGCCTTAGGTTTGTAAGCCACAACCAACTCGCCCCGCTTCTAGGATTATCACCGCCCGCGTCAATTAGGATTGCGAGTGCTATCGGGATGTTTCGTCAATTGGCCGCTCGGTAGGCCTAGAATTCCGCCAAGTTGCGCAATGCAGGAGAATCGATAAGCTCGCATAGCTAAACTCGCCCAAGAAATCGCACGCAAGCGCCGATCTCTGCACGAGATGAAATTTATGCAAAGAAAATTCCCCTCATCGGTCGGCGACGAGCACGCGGCCATCATTCGAGAAATGACCGAGGAGCTGCCAAAAAAAGAAGCTGAACTTCACGACCTGTACGTCGAGCAGATTCGTGCTGAGTTCAAGGGTGGGCAGGCCGACCGCGGAAAGCAAGATCAATGAGTGAAATCGCGATATTGCATCAATCTGTGATCTTCGTCATTGCGACTCCTACGCTCACAGGGCTATACTCACCGCGCTCGTCAGGGGCATACCTCGCATGCCTGCTCGCGCGCGAGTATCTCCTTAGCTTTAATGGAGCCAGTCATGCGTTTCTCGCACTTAGGGGCCGCTCTGTTAGTTCTAACTTCAGTCGCGATTTCGCAATCCGTGGCACACCCTCCCGCGAGCAATGGCAAACCTGAGACCGGCTGGTCAAGTTTGCGGCCTGATGCTCGGCGCGCCATTCTAAGGGCGCTCGAAGAGGACGACCCAGGCTGGATTCAGCAGGCGGAACTGGCCGCGTCCGACGGCGACGCAGGTGACGGCTTCGGGTATTCCGTTGCGGCCAGCGGCAACACCGTGGTAGTGGGAGCCCCTGTTCACCCGTATTCACCCCCGAATCAGGGTCCGGGAGCGGCATACGTGTTTGTCGAAAGCGGCGGAACCTGGAGCCAGCAGGCGGAGCTGACCGCATCCGATGGCGCGGGAGGTGACCAATTTGGCGATTCCGTGTCTTTGGACGGCAATACGGTCGTTGTCGGAGCCCCTTTACATGCGGTCGGACCGAATCAGGGTCTAGGTCAGGGTGCGGCGTACGTGTTTGTCAAAAGCGGTGAAACGTGGATCCAACAAGCCGAGCTGATCGCATCTGACGGCGCATCATGGGATTTTTTCGGCATTTCCGTCGGGGTTAGCGGCAGCACGGCCGTGGTGGGGGCTGTCTACCACAAGGCTTCGGGTCTCAACGAGCCGGGGCCGGGCGCAGCCTACGTATTCGCCGAGGACGGCGGAACCTGGAGCCAGCAGGCAGAACTGACCGCGTCCGACGGGTTTTCATATGACCTGTTCGGAATTTCCGTCGCAGTAAGCGGCAGCACTGGCGTTGTCGGGGCCCCAAGGCACACGGTCGGCATGAATGTGAATCAGGGAGCGGCGTACGCCTTCGCCGCAAGCGGAGGAACGTGGATGCAACAGGCTGAGCTGACGGAGTCGGAGGACACGGAATATGACTACTTCGGCGCGTCCGTCGCGATCAGCGGGAGCACCGCCCTAGTGGGAGCCCCTCTGCAAGATGCAGCGTACGTTTTCGGGGAAATTGGGACAATCTGGAGCGAGCAGGCGAAGCTAACGGCGTCTGGCGGCACGCTAGATAACGAATTTGGCGATTCCGTCGCGATACACAGCGGGACGTTGGTGGTCGGCGCCAACAATCAGGACGTAGGCTCGAATCTGGGCAGGGGAGCAGCTTACGTGTTTGTCGAAAGCGGCGGAACGTGGATCCAGCAGGCGGAGCTAACGGCCTCCGACGGCGCCAACCTCGATAACTTCGGAGTGTCCGTCGCGGTGAGCGGCAGCACGGCCCTAGTAGGGGCTCCGGGGCATGAGGTTGGCTCGAATCGTGCACAAGGTGTGGCGTACATTTTCGGCGCCCCCGTCGTCATGCTTTCGCCCATTTCGCTGAGCTTCGGCAATGAGGCAATTGATACGACGAGCGCTGCCAAGACGGTCACGCTAACGAACACTGGCACGGCTACGCTGGACATCACCAGCATCGCCATCATGCTAGGCCCCAACTTTGCAATTTCAAGCAACACCTGTGGAGCCACGCTCGCCGCAGGCAAGACTTGCAAGGTGAAGGTTACGTTCACACCTAGCGCGATCGGCTCAGCGACCGGAACGCTCACCTTTACCGACAACGCTTCCGGCAGCCCGCAAACGGTCTCCCTGACGGGCACGGGGGAGGCACAGGCCACGCTAACCCCGAGCAGCTACACTTTCGCAAAGACCAAGGTCGGCGACACTAGCGCGGCGCACAAATTCACTCTAAAGAACAATTTGAGCACGACGCTGACAGGCATCTCGTACTCGGTCACGAGTCGCTTCGCCGTCTCGGCTTCGACTTGCGGGACGACACTGGATAGCAAGACGGCCTGCACGATCAGTGTGACGTTCACCCCGAGCAGCGAAGAAACATTCACCGGCACGCTTACCGTGACCGACGGCGCCAACGACAGCCCGCAAACATCGAGCCTGACGGGCACAGGCGACTGACCTGTTCTCCTAGCCCCGCCGACTGCGGAGCTTTTGTTTCTGATGCCGACAAGCGGCTCGCATGTCAACTGTCACTATCAGGCCTTATCACAAGTGAGCCAAAGTAAAACCATTTTGCCTGTTGATTGATGAGTGCAATCCCGATTACGCGCCAATTATTTAGGCCGCTCACTGGGTGTGCCGTAATTGGGCGGTTGCCCACTCTGAAGGACTTTCCTAACGTGCTGACATTCAGGCAGAGCGGCAGCGAGGAGAATGCTCTACAACAGGTACCTAGTTTATTTTCAAGACTTGATCATCAGTCCGAGACGCTGTGCTCTTCGTTTTGGGAGCGCAGCACGCGGTCGACCGAATACGGGGCGCGGTGGCGAGGTTCGTGGTAATGCCTGACTTGCATTTCGCCCAGGAGGCCTATGGCTAGCAGGTTCAATCCGCCCAGCAGCAGGCCCAGGGATAGCATCATCAGAGGCCCGTGCGACGCCATTACGGGGACATGTCGCAAGAACTTCTCTACTCCCAACCAGGCCACAACGCCGCTACCCGCGAACAGGCTCAGCAGGCCGAAGGTACCGAAGAAATGCAGCGGTCGCGAAAGATAGCGGAGCAGAAATCGAATGGTAATCAGATCGAAGAAAACGCGGAAGGTGCGCGAGATACCGTAGTGCGAGGATCCGTGCTCACGGTTGATATTGCGAATCGGCACTTCGCAGATCGACGCGCCGTACCATGACGCCAGCGCCGGAATGAAGCGGTGTAACTCGCCATAGAGCGGCACCTGCTCCAGAATCTCGCGACGATAGGCTTTGAACGTGGTGCCGAAGTCGTGAATATCGACGCCACTCAATTTGGCCATCATCCAATTGGCCACGCGGGAAGGAAAGCGGCGCATCCAGAAATTGTCGATGCGAACCTTGCGCCAGCCGCTCACGATGTCGTAACCAGCCGCAATTTTTTCCAGGAACAGCGGAATGTCGGCCGGATCGTGCTGCAGATCGCCATCCATGGCGATGATGTATTCGCCCCGGGCATGATCGAAACCCGCAGCCAGTCCCGCAGTCTGGCCGAAGTTGCGGCGCAGCTTGACCACGGTGATACGGCTGTCCACGGCTGCGATCTCCCGCAGCATGGCGAACGTGTGGTCGCTGGAGCCATCGTCCACCAGCACAATCTCGAACGATTCGCCCGCAGCCTCCATCACCGCTTTCAGGCGGTCATAGAGATCAGTGACATTCTCCTGTTCGTTGTGTAGAGGGACGACAATGGAAAATTTGGGCACAGTTCTTTAATTATAGCCGAAACCACTTCTCCGTTCTCAGTTATCCGTTCTCGGTTAGGTACGTCCGTTTACTGAGAACTGGCGCCCGAAATCGAGAACTGGGGTTCTCAGCCCTGCTCTTTGAGCTTGAGCTTTGCCTTGTTCTCTTCCATAAACTTCTTGATATCGTCTGCGGCGCCCAGCAGCCGGTTCCATTGCTCGTAGTAGAGAGTGACCGGAAATCGGCCCAACCCGTAGACGCTGACTCCCCCCTTTTCGCCGACTTTGAAGATCAGGTCGCCGCTGCGCTTCTTGACTTCCACTTCCTTTTCTAACTGGGACAGCCGAGCTTTCAGTTCTTCGTAGGTTGGTTCCGACATGAATTCCCTCGCATGTATTTTGATGACTCTCTGACGATTAACATAATACCCAGTTACCATACTATCTTGCCGACGTTGCCTTGTGCAGGCAACTCCTATAAGGTAAAAAGAATCTAGCCCAATGCAGGAACGCATGCACTTCACGGGACGATGGTTGACGTGGTTCTGCCTGTCGCTGATGTTATGGGCGGCGGTGGCGGAGTCGACCCACAACCACGCCAATCAAACCGAGAGTTCCTTCTGTTCGATCTGCATTGCGGCGCACAGTACCACTCCCACCCCAAGTTGCATGCATGTCAGGCCGGTATTTGCCGCGATCGGCCTGCTGCAAGAAGAAGATGTCATCGCGAAGGCCTGGATCAGCCTTTTTGATCTGGGTATTCGTGGCCCTCCTGTCGTATAAGGATTTCCTTCCATCCAGGGATCAGAGCTTCTGAGCCGACGGCTCACTGATCAAAAGTCCGGCGGATCATGCCGGACGATCCTTATTTGCGATCCTTTATTTGACAGTCTTCAGGAGGATTCATGACTAGGTCTCACCAATGGCGCTCCGTTGCCGTTGCAGCCGCCACCATCTTTCTGTTAACCGCCTTGAGCCTCGCACAGTCTGGCGGAAATTCCGGATCCATTAGCGGCACCGTGCTGGACCCAACCGGCGCCGTTGTACCCAACGCAACCGTTGAGATTCAAAACCCTGTGAGCCATTTTCAAAACTCGACCAGTACGGACAAATCCGGACACTTCACTTTTCCTAACGTCCCATTCAACCCCTATCACATGACGGTGAGCGCACAAGGTTTCACCAACTCGGTGCAGGATGTTGAGGTGCGCTCGGTTGTAGCAGTCAACCTGACGGTCACACTGCAAGTGTACGGCGCCACCACGCAGGTTACCGTCGAGGCCTCGGGGGGAGACCTGGTGGAGAACGATTCCACATTTCACACGGACGTAGACAGGGATCTATACGCGAAGATTCCTTTGGAGAGTTCGACATCGGAATTAAGTTCGGAGGTCACGCTGGCCACCCCCGGCATCGCTGCCGATTCCAATGGGTCATTCCACGGCCTCGGCGATCACGCCGAGAATTCCTTCTCCGTCGATAATCAGCCCATCACCGATCAGCAAAGCAAAGTGTTCTCGAATCAACTTCCTCTTGATGCTGTGCAGTCGATGGAGGTGATCTCGGGCGCACCGCCCGCCGAGTATGGAGGCAAGACCAGCGTCGTGATTGTCGCGACCACGCGCTCCGGTCAGGGGATGACGACACCTCACGGAAGTGTGACCGCCTCCTACGGATCATTTGGATCGTCCAACCTGGCGGCCGAGCTTGGCTACGGAGGCAAGAACTGGGGAAACTTTATTTCCGCGAACGGCTCAAATACTGGACGTTTCCTCGATGCGCCCGAATACACGGTGATGCACGACAAGGGGAACGAGGAAAATCTCTTCGATCGCGTTGACTACCAGCTCAACAGCAAGGACTCGGTTCAACTGAATTTCCAGTACACCCGTTCCTGGTTTCAGACGCCAAATACATTCGACGGCCAAAGCGCTGCCGCCTGGACCGGGCTGTACGGAGTTCTGCCCTCGGTCGAGAACTACGGTGGCGCAGTCCCCATCGGAACTCCCACTGGCTTTACCCTCGGTCCCACGATTGGCCCCGCCGACCAACGCTCGAAAATTCAAACTTTCAACATCGCCCCTTCCTGGACGCACGTGCTGAATACCCATACTGTATCTACCCTGGGAGCATGGGTGCGCCGCGACGGCTACAACTACTATCCCAGCGACAATCCTTTCGCCGATCTTGGCGACCCCAGCCTGCAGCGCCAAAGCGTCGGCCAAAGCCGCAGCTTGTTGAATGCAGGACTGCGCGCCACGATGTCTTACGTCAAGGGAATTCACAACGTAAAGGGCGGGATAACCTACGAACAAACGTTCTTGAATGAGGACGACACCCTGGGAATCGTCGACCCAGCGTACAACGCGCCTTGCATCGCGCTGGATCCGGCGTCGGGCAACTATGTTGCCGTGCCTGGATTTACCAATCCTTCGCAATGCACCGGGGCGAACCAGCCCAACACCGCCGCGAATGCCAATGCGCCCAACTCCACGCTGTATCCCAACTTTAACCCTATCTTGCTGCCTTACGATCTGACCCGCGGTGGCACTCTTTACAACGTGCAGGCACAAGATCCGGCGCTTACGCATACGGACATAAAGGAAGCTGCGCTCTACATCGAGGATACGATTTCAAAAGGAAACTGGAATCTGAACCTGGGATTGCGCGGAGATATCTACAACGGCCTCGCCGATCACAGCCAAGCGGAACCTCGCCTCGGCGTGGCGTACAACATTAAACGGACGAACACGGTGTTGCGCGCCTCTTACGCGCATACTCTGGAGTCTCCGTTTAACGAAAATCTGCTTCTTTCCAGCCTGGGTTGCGGCAATCCCGTTCTGGCTCCGCTTCTTCTTTGTAGCCCGGCACTCGCCGGAAAGGTCAATCCCTTGACGCCAGGCTTGCGCAACGAGTACCACGTCGGAATCGAGCAGGCTTTCGGAAAGTATCTGGTTTTCTCTGGCGAGTACATCTGGAAATACACTCACCTCGGCTACGATTTCAGCGTACTCGGCGACACGCCAATCACGTTTCCGATCGAATGGACAAAATCAAAAATTCCCGGCTACGCGGGCCGCATCAGCGTACCCAACTACCGCGGATTCTCGGCGATGGTCGTTTTCTCCAGCGTAGCCGCACGCTTCTTTCCGCCACAACTCGGCGGCGCCGGCGCCACGGTGGGGGCGCCGGGACTTCCCTTCCGCATTGACCACGATGAGAAATTCAACCAAACCGCCCATCTCCAGTATCAGTTCGGTAAACGCGGACCCTGGATGGGCTTCAACTGGCGCTATGACAGCGGACTCGTTTCTGGCAACACCCCATGCTATGGAACGAGTTCGTACAACGACTGCCCTCAATCCACCATGCTGAACGGGCAGCCAGCCATCGCCATGACCGATTACCTGGGAAACCCTCTGACAGCCGATCTGGAATTTGAAGCTGGGTTTGCTTGCAACGGCGTCAAAGCTACGCCAACGGTTCCGTTGCCCTCCGTGTGTCCGGCCAATGCGTTCACCTCGCCCCTGATCGACATCCCGGCGCCGGGCAAACAGAATGACGATCACGATCCACAACGCATTCAGCACCGGAGCCTGTTCGATCTGGCTTTGGGCCATGACAACATCTTTCACGGCGACAAATACAAATGGAGCGCGCAATTGACCGTCATCAATCTGGCGAACAAATACGCGCTCTACAACTTCCTCTCCACCTTTAGCGGCACGCATTACGTCACACCTCGCGCGCTTACGGCTCAGATAGCCTTCCATTTCTAGCTGAAGCAACGACCCGAAAGGCGGCTGAAAACTCAGCCGCCTTTTTCGCCTTCGAACTCGCCAGCGATCAAACAGGAAATTTGTAAAGCAATGTAAAGCTGCACCGGTAGCGGTTACCCTGCATCTGACTGATAGAATTATCTATACATCTGGGAATTCTGGTGAGTTCATTTCTTGTGGGGGGAATGCTTGTTGATAAAGTTCGTCGTGCCGCCGTTCCTTGGGCTGGTGGTTACTTTTTTTCTTTGCTTTCCGGGGGCAGCACAGCAGACTCCGCCTCGCTCGAATTCAGAACCCTCCTCGCAGGATTCCAGTAAGGATGCTCAGAATCCATCGCAAACCACACCAAAACCTGATTCGACAAGCCAGGGGCAATCCGGCTCGACCAGCACGAGGACTCCCAACACGCAGGGTAAAGTTGCCGGAACCTCCAACGACCGGCTCTTCTATACGCTACCGAATTTTTTGACACTACAAAATGGCGGTAAGCTTCCACCTCTGACGGCCAAGGAAAAATTCAAGGTTGTGGCTCTAGGCACATTTGATCCGGTGCAGTATCCATGGTGGGGATTACTGGCTGCGATCAGCCAGGCGCAGAACAGCGAGCCTGCATTCGGCCAGGGTTGGGCCGCTTATGGAAAACGTTATGGCACAACGGCCGGAGACAGCATGGTAGAAAACTTCATGGTGGGAGCGGTTTTTCCCTCCATCCTGCATCAGGATCCCCGTTTCTATCAATCAAGCAAAGGCGGGGTTGGACGCCGAACCTGGTATGCCGTCACCCGGATTGTGGTGACCCGGGGCGACTCCGGGAAACCGCAATTTAATTTCTCAGAAGTTTTTGGCGCCGGCTTAGCGGCTGCGGTCTCAACTTACACTTACCATCCGTCAAGCACTTACGTCAGCACTCCTGGCAACCCCCACATGTTTATCGGCTCTGACAAAACTTTCTCCAACGTTACAGATGTCTGGGCGACACAGATCGGCTTAGACACGGTGACCATTGTGGTCAAGGAGTTCTGGCCCGATGTTCATCGCTGGTTGTCGAAAAAACATACCGGCGAAGCGCCGACGCCGCCTGCGATCGTCAAATGACATGGGTTAGACGAGAACGCGCGTAAAACTAGTTGTGCGAAGATTAGGCCCCTTCTGGTTTGAAGATGACGCCCTGACTCGTTCTGCTGTTCATGATCACGCGCATCGGAGCATTAAAATGCAGGAGGCGTACGCATTCATCCTCTTCAATAGCAGTCTGTTCGCCGAGCCAATTCCAATCCACTGAACCCTCGCCCGCATCGGGATTTACCGTGAAGTAGCCAATCTGAAATGCCGTCAGGTTCTGGAAAAAGTGGCTGCCCTGAGACGGGGTAACCCGAAAATCGCGGAATCCCGCCTCGACAATCACTCGCGCACCCGAGATTTCATCCCACTCGACTGGAATCCCCAGCCATGGATCGTTCGATCCCCAGCGCCCCACTCCGATCAGCAGGTAGGGCAAATTCTGGGCGCTCAGCACCGCGTTAAAATGAGCCACAGCTCTAGCTACTTCCTGGCTGCGGCTGCGCTCGAAGCGATGCGAATCCACCACGACCAAATCCTGAAGATTTTCGATGCGTCCATTGCCCAGAACTTTGTTGCTTTCGCAAAGTAGCAGTTGCGGGTCAACATCCTCGAAGGAAAGATCCTGATGATCACGCGAAAGTGTCAGCGGACGAATTTGCAGGAAACCGAACTCGGCGGAATGGCGCGGATGGCGCGGCAGTCGAACCGCAAACTCGACTTCGATTGGAATACCCAACGCATCCTGGCCGGCTTTCACCAGCATTTCGAGAATTTCCGCCAAGCGAAAAGTTCCATGTTTCAGCATCGGAGCAAAACTCACGATGCGCACTCCGGGCCGGCTGACGCCGTCGTACACCGCTTCGTTATCGACGGAGTAGGTCGAACCAAGCGCCGCTAAAGTTCCATCCACCTCGGCCGCATCCAGGCTGAAACGTAGCTCGTGAAGATGCCCCGGTCGTCCCTGGCTCGCGCCATCGAGATCGAGCGCCCAGAATTCCGTCTGCGAATTGCTGAGGATGTCTTCTACGGAGGAAAATTGCAAAAGATTTCGGGGATAGCGCGGGCAAAAAGTCAGGCACTTTCCTCCATCGACCACGGCGCGTCCCAATCCCAAGGCCACGGCTGCAATTCCGTCGGAGAAACTCATGGGCGCGACAGGATAAAAATTATGCGAGCGCACCACCCCGGAAAAATCCGGATAGAAGCGTTGCCCGTGCGCCGACCCTACTAATTGCTGAACAATCACCGCCATCTTTTCTTCTTCCAGCCGGTAAGGAGTGGCGCGCACGTAGGCTTTCGCGTGCCGGCTAAAAGTAGACGCATAAACCCGCTTGATGGCGTCAATCAACTCGGCCAGCCGGGCCTCGAGATCAGGCGACTGATTGCTCAACATGAATGTCTCGTAGACGCCGGTAAAAGGCTGGTACTGCGAGTCTTCGAGGAGGCTGGAAGAGCGTACGGCCAGCGGATACTTCACTTCACTCAGATAAATGCGCAGGTTTTCCTGCAACTCCGGCGAAAGCTCGGCGCTCAGAAACCTCTCCACAATTTTGCCGTCATCGTCGCATTGCAGCGCGAAATCGAGCAGGTTATTCTCCGTCATGAACTGATCGAAGTTATCGCTGGCCAGAACCAAGGCGGCCGGCACTGCGATGCGGATGCCGGGAAAGCGCCGGACAATGCGGTTCTTGCGCAGAAGATGGCGAACAAAGGCCAGGCCGCGCGCCTTGCCGCCCAGCGATCCGGCGCCAATTCTCAAGAAAGTTGACTCCGAGGGCTTGAAGGTCTCGGCATTGAAGTCGCCAATCACCAACTCGCTCTGCTCGCGCCGGTAGTCATTGATCGATTCGATCAAATCGCTGCGCAAGTGTTCGGGATCTTTAAAATCAGAAACCTTGCGGGGGCGCAACTTGGCCGCCAGCGCAAACTCCGTTCGCGCCATCAGCCAGTGCGAAAAATGATTGCTCTGCGCGTGATAGGTCAGGCTTTCCGCCGGCACCGTCTGCAATTGCTCCTCAAGCTCGCTTAAATCCTTGGCCCGCGCCACTTCGCGAAGGTCGGGTAGGCGAAATACGAAGTCGCCAAAGCCGAACTGCTCCGTGAGAATCCGCCGCAAGTCTTTCAGCAGCGTAGGCGAGCGTTTGCGCAGAAACGAGTATCCCGCCGCCTGCGCCCGCGGACGAAACTCCGTCCTGCTGGTTTGCAGCACAACCGGTACATCGGGCACCAGAGCCTTCATCATGCGGGCCAGCTCAAAACCAGCCTCCGGACTGAGTTTGCCTTCCCAGGGAAACTCGACATCAGAAACCAAGCCAATCAGGTAGTCGCGATACTCCTGCACCAACTCGGACGCATCTTCAAAGTTCGAAGTCAGAAGAATTTTAGGACGCGCCTGCATGCGCACCAGTTTGTGCGCGACGTTAATTCCTTCCTGAATGACGCGCCGCGATTGCTTGATCAGCTCGGTATAAATGACCGGCAAAAAAGAAGAGTAATAACGGATGTTGTCTTCGACCACCAGCAGCACCGGCACGCCCATGGCGCGGGTGTCATGCAGCACGTTGCGCTTGTCCTCGATGTACTTCACGATCGCAATCAGGATGCGCGCGTTGCCCTGCCACAGAAAAATTCGTTCGATATCGGTGACCGGATTGCGGCTGATGAAGTTCTTCACTTCGCGATAGTCGTAGGCGAGCACCACCACCGGCACGTCGAGCCCCGCTAGCTTCACCTCGCGCGCCAACTGCGCGGCTGACATGTCACCCACGGCTAGGTTGGTGACAATTAAATTAAAGCGCGGCTGCGAACGCGCCAGATCGAGCGCCTCGGCGCAACTCGATACATGTGTGATGCCGGGAATCTGCTGCAAGTTCAGTTCGAGCGACTCGTCGATCAGAAGCTCGTTGAGACGGCCATCTTCGCGCAGGATGAAAGAATCGTAAAGGCTGGAAACCAGCAGGATGTTCTGCACCTTGAAGGGCATCAAGTTGTCGAAGCCCTCGAGGCGCGCCTCGGCGTCGAGGATGGGCTCGGCGATGGTGCGGGTAGTCATGGTTTTATCGCACAACGGACACGGTGGATACTCCCCACCCTGCCTCATCGGTCGCGAAATAAACTACAAGCCTTGCCTTGCTCTCTGGCAGGTCGTAGATGAGCTTGCGAGAGCCACCTCTCGTGGTGTCGCTTTCCTGATCGAGCCAGATGAGCGAAGCCTTGGTGTTGTGGCGCATCACAGAACAGACCCGCGTCGGGTCCGTCCTGAGCCTCTCGCGCATTATTTGCTCACACTTTGACGTCCTGAGGTCCTGAATCAGCCAATCCGCGTTCGCTTCGTCTTTTCTGTTGCGAAAAGGATTTAGAACCGCGACGGCTGCTCCTTGCGGGACCTCCTCAGGCGATGCGCCGTAGTAGTAAAGCATGCAGTGATCAGAGCGGTTGACGAAAAGGACAGACGCAATGCCAATCACGAGGATGCCAGCCGCAAGCAAATAGAAGATCCTTCGGTGTGCCCGGAAATTCATGACGCTAATGGTAGGGTACGCTCTTCATATTTTCCAAGCATTCTAGAATCGAAATCCCCACCCTGTCCCTGCAAGAAACGCAGGGACAAGGGTGGGGAACCCGCTTTACAGATACTGCATGCAGAGCCGGGCTTCGCCCGGCGGACAGCCGAGGGCGGCTGTCCCCACATGGTTCTTGCTGATTACACCAAGCCCTGATCCAGCATCGAATTCGCCACTTTAAGGAAGCCGGCGATGTTGGCGCCGTTCACCAGGTTGCCGGGCGTGCCATACTTTTCGGCCGTCTCGTAGCAATTGCGATGGATGGCGATCATGATTTTGTGCAGCTTGTCATCCACTTCCTCGCGCGTCCAGGAAATGCGCGCGCTGTTCTGCGACATTTCGAGGCCAGAAGTAGCTACGCCGCCCGCATTCGCCGCCTTGGCTGGACCATACAGAATTCTGGCTTCCAGGAACAGCTTGGTTGCCTCCAGCGTGCTCGGCATGTTGGCGCCCTCGGCGACGACCTTAATGCCATTCTTGATGAGGTTCGCCGCATCTCTCGCGGTGATTTCATTCTGCGTGGCGCTGGGGAAGGCGCAATCCGCTTTGATGTTCCACAGCGGGCTGTGCTCCAGCTTCACGTCGGTGGGCATGAAGATCGCTTTCTTGTAGCGATCCGAATAGTCGCGGACGCGTCCGCGCTTTACATTCTTCAGTTCCAGAATGTAAGCCAGCTTCTCGCGATCGATGCCGTCCGGATCGTAGATGACGCCGTTCGAATCCGACACAGTCAACACTTTCGCGCCGAAATCGAGCAGCTTCTCAATCGTGTACTGCGAAACGTTGCCGCTGCCGGAAACCAGGCAGAGCTTGCCCTCCAGCGTGTCCTTTTTCGATTTCAACATCTCGCTGGCAAAATACACGCAGCCGTAGCCGGTGGCCTCGGGACGAATTAACGATCCGCCCCAGTTCAGCCCCTTGCCCGTCAACACACCGGAGAACTCGTTGCGCAGCCGCTTGTATTGGCCAAAGAGATAGCCGATCTCGCGTCCGCCCACGCCGATGTCGCCCGCCGGAACGTCGGTGTCTGGGCCGATGTGCCGTTGTAATTCAGTCATGAAGCTTTGGCAGAACCGCATCACTTCGTTATCGCTCTTCCCTTTCGGATCGAAATCCGAACCGCCCTTGCCGCCGCCCATGGGCAGCGTAGTGAGCGAGTTCTTGAACACTTGCTCAAACGCCAAGAACTTCAAAATGCCCAGGTTGACCGAAGGATGGAAGCGCAGGCCGCCCTTATAAGGACCGATCGCGCTGTTCATCTCAATACGGAAACCACGGTTGACCTGCACATTGCCCTGATCATCCGTCCAGGGCACGCGGAACATTAAAACGCGCTCGGGCTCAACGATCCGGTCGAGAATGCGATTGGATTGATATTCAGGATGTTTCGCCAGAACTAACCGTAGAGAATCGAATACCTCCCGCACCGCCTGATGGAACTCAGGCTCGGCTGGATTCTTTGCCTTCACGCTGATCATCACATCTTCAATGTAATCGCCGGGAGCCTTGATTCCGGGCGAGGTAATCGTGCCAGATGTCATTTGCCTACCTCCGTAGGTACATCATTCACCGCTCTTTATTGTCCTCATCTTGCCTCGCGGAGCCAATGACCTGGGGCACCGCGGGGGGTGACTGTTATCACCCTGATTACGCGTTCGACTCACACCGTGCAGTGGCCGTCACCGGTCGCGCGCCATCTGCAAAGCGCCTTCAACCGGATCGACCACGGCCAAGCGTAGTATGACCCTGACATTCTGCTCGTGCAAGCTATTCAGGAAAAGTTGTCGGACGATTTCCGAATGTCGGAAAACGCCGCCAGCCATCGCCACGGGAACCGCATCGCCCTTAACGGAATTTTCAGGAAAAAGCCGCCGGACGACGATGGCTGCCAGCCGAGCCAGTTCGGCGGCGGCCTGACTAAGGACATTCTTCGCGACAGCGTCGCCGGACTCCGCTGCAGCCAGCACAGCGGGTAGAAGTGTAGCAAAGTTCGGTTGACCATTCGCCGTGCTCGCTAACTCTGGCAGCGTATGCGCGGCCCATGCGGTCTTGATTTGGCGAAAAAGAGCCGAATCAGATTCCTCAGTTTCATCCGCCTCGCGCAATAAGGCGCCAACCGCCAGACGGCCGATCCAGTGGGCCGAGCCTTCATCCGAAATTGCGAAACCCCAACCACCAGCGCGAGCAGTTTTGCCCTGGGCATCGCGACCATAGGCAATTGAACCGGTGCCGGCAATCACAACTACACCTGGTCCCGAGCCAAAGGCAGCCGCCAGTGCGATCTCCATATCGCCCACGACTTCGATCTCTCCAGGGATCAAGTCAGTAACTATGTTTCGTACGGCCTCAGCAATTTCCTTGCGTCCGGCGCCGGCGATTCCAATGCAAGCCCGTTGCACCTGCCGCGGGGAAATATTCGCAGCCGCACAAGCTGCGCTGATCGCTTGTTGCAAAGATTCACGGGCGCCTGCTTCGCCCACCCGAGTCATGTTGCTGGGGCCAGATTCGGCAATGGCAAGAGACGAGCTTTCGTCTCCCACCACGCAAGTCGTCTTACTCCCACCGCCGTCGATTCCGAGAAAGTAGGTCACGGCTTGGTTTTATCACAGCAGGTCTATAAAGACGCACTCGTGCGCGATCGAACTTGCCGCCATAATCGATAGAACATGATCAGGAAGGTCCAAATATCCGAACTTGACAACCACGGCGACGCGCGCGGCTTCAGCTTTTCACCACCACCGCAAGCCCTCGATTTCCTGGGCCGCATTGCCGATATGCACCTTGCCTCCACCGGCCCCGGATCCGTGCGCGGTAATCACTATCACCTGCGCAAGCAGGAGGCGATCATCTTTTTGCCCGGCTCGGCCTGGTCTTTGCACTGGGACGAAGGCGAGGGTACGCCGATCCAGCGCCGCAGCTTGGATGGCAACAGCGCGATTCTGGTTCTCCTTTCACCGGGCTGTTCGCATGCCGTGCGCAACGATGGAACCGGCCTTCTCTGGCTCGTGGCCTGCTCCTCCGAACCTTACGATCCACGAGAAGTTGTGGCGCGAAAAGTCGTCTAGCATAATCCTCGGCGAAGCCATGGGCCTCGACAAACTCGACCTGACGATCATCGTCCTATACCTGATGGGGATCACTTTATTCGGGCTGCGCTTTCGCAAACGCCATCGCTCTCTGCGTGATTATTTTCTCGCCGGCCGCGAAATTCCCTGGTGGGCGATTGCATTGTCCATTGTCGCCGCCGAAACCAGCACCCTCACCATCATCAGCATCCCCGGTCTGGCCTACGACACCAACCTCACCTTTCTTCAAGTGATCATGGGATATCTCGTCGGTCGCGTGGTGATCAGCCTGGTGTTGCTGCCGCAATATTTTCGGGGTGAGCTTTACACCGCCTACGAACTCATCGAACGCCGCTTTGGCAGCGGCTTGCGTACTCTCACCGCCGGGCTGTTCATGGTGACCCGCGCCGCCGCCGAAGGCGTGCGGGTATATGCTGTGGCGATTGTGGTGGCAATCGCTCTCGGAACCGGTGAGGTGGCTTCGATTGCCATCATCACTGGATTGACACTCATCTATACCTTCGAAGGTGGCCTGGCGGCAGTAATTTGGACCGACGTTGTGCAGACCGCGATCTACGTGGGTGGAACGCTGGTGGGTTTGTGGACGATCCTGCAACTGGTGCCGGGCGGTTGGCCAGCAATCCACGCGGCGGCCGCCGGCGCGGGCAAATTGCAGATTTTCAATTTCACTCCTAGCCTCTGGATTCCCTACACCTTCTGGGCTGGCCTGATCGGCGGAACATTTTTCACCACCGCCAGTCACGGCACCGACCAACTCATCGTGCAACGCTTGCTGGCGGCGCGCAACCGCAAGCAATCGGTGGCGGCGCTGCTCTCCAGCGGCGTCGCGATTCTTTTTCTGTTTGCTCTATTCCTGATGGTGGGGGTGATGCTCTGGGCCTACTATCGCGTGCCCTCGGCGGCGTTCGGACGCTCGGATCGAATCTACGCCACGTTTATCGTCAGCCGCATGCCGCACGGAATCTCAGGTCTTCTGATCGCGGCCATTCTCGCCGCGGCCATGTCGAACCTCAGCGCGGCGCTCAATGCCTTGTCTTCGAGTTCGATTATGGATTTTTATGTCCGCTTTCGTCCGCAAGCGGAGCACAAAACCACGATGCGCCTGTCGCGCCTATCGACGTTTGTCTGGGCGCTGCTGCTATTTGCGCTCGCAGTGCTGGCATTGCACAAAGTTGGCCGTGTCGTTGAGACGGGCTTGCAAATTGCATCCGTGGCATACGGCGCATTGCTGGGAGTTTTCCTGCTGGGAGTTTTGACGCGTCGTGCAAACCAGCGCGGCGCGATCGTAGGCATGCTCTTCGGGTTTAGCTCGGAATTGTACCTGTGGCTGGCCACCAGCGTTCCCTGGACGTGGTGGGTGGCCATCGGAACGACATTGACGTTTGTGGCGGGCTACGCCGCCAGCCTGGCGATGCCCGGCCATCGATCTGCGGTTGAGGAGATTTAGAGCCGCGCCTGGATTTTGCCCGCCAGCGTGCGAAAATCCGACACTCCCTGCAACTCGTAATCGGGCAGTTCGACGTGAAAATGGTTCTCAAGCTTAGTCAACAAATCAAGCGTTTGCAAACTGTCAATCCCCAGCGTCTTAAAAAAATCGTCATCCGGATTCAGTTTTTGACGCGGAACTTTAAAGTGCGTCGCGGCAAGATTCAAAATCTCATCCAATGTCTGTTCAGCAGTCTGCATATCACCTACTCTGGCTACCCACCACGAGGTACTGTCAATTTTAAGGCAAGTAAGGCTGGGCGTCGTTGCTCTCCACAAATTTCCGCAAGCCCGCCTGCACCGCCGGACGCTCAAACAATTCGCAGAAAATGTCGATCTCGCGCCGCAGTTCCACGTGTGGAATCGGCTTGATAAACATTTTTGCGGCGGCCGCCGTGTGCTTATCAAATTTCTTCAACTGCGCCGCCGTGGCTCGGGCCGCGCGCAATGCCTCACCTTCAGCCACGACTTGGCTCACCAGCCCAATCTGCTGCGCCTTCGTCGCATTCATGCTGCGCCCTGTGAGCAGCAAGTCCCGAACCACGGCATTTCCCAAATCCCGTGTCAGGCGCGGAATCCCGCCAAACCCGGGAATCAATCCCAACCGCAGCTCTGGAAAACAAAAACGCGCCATCTTATCGGCAATCATCAAATCGCAGGTAAGCGCCAGCTCAAACCCCCCGCCAAACGTGACTCCGTGCACTGCGGCGATGGTGGTTAAAGGCAAGCTGTCGATCAGATTCAGCACCCGGTGGATGCGCTCCAGAAAATCGCGCACTCCCTTCATAGCTTGAGCCTTCTCCATCCTCTGCGAACGCTGGTACAACTCGCGCAAGTCCGCGCCCGCACAAAATCCAGAATCGATCTGACTGTAAATGATGAGCGCATGCGCATCGACCTGCATCAACTGCAAAGCGGTCGCAAATTGTTCCAACTCGGCCAGCGACTCCGACCCCAACTCGTTCAAGGGCGCACGATGCAAAGCCAGTTCGATCACGCCGTCGGCCAGAGTCCACGACAAAGTGCTCCCATGAGTTTCACTCGCCAACGTCGTCTCTGCCCTTTCTTCGCGCACCTCGGTGTCCTTTGCAGTAAGCTCTTCCGAATTTACACGGCCTGCTTCACCCGGTACATCCCCTCAATCTCATCTCTCATGCGCAGCGCGATGACATCCCTCTTCAACTTTCCGTTCACCGTCAACAGTCCGCTGTCGATCGAGAATGGCTCAGGGTGCACAACGAAGGCGCGCACCTGCTTATAATGCGGCAACTCAGGATTTACCACATCCAGAGCCGCTTGCACTTTTTCCGCCGCAACATTCCCAGTCACAATCGCCGACAAATATCCGCGCCCATTGCCCACCACGACAACTTGCTGCGCTTCCGGCAAACTCTCGGCGATCGCGGTCTCAATCGCCTCGGGAGAAATCTTGTGCCCCGACCCCAGCACAATCAGATTCTTGATCCGCCCCGCGATCCGCCAGTTTCCGGCCGCATTTACTTCGCCCTGATCGCCGGTATGAAACCATCCGTTGCGCAAAGCTTCCGCCGTTTGCTCGGGCCGGTTCCAATATCCGGTGAAAATATTCGGGCCACGCACCACGATCTCGTCATTTTCGGCCAGCCTCATTTCCATGCCCGCAATCGCCGGGCCCACGCGCCCCACTTCAACGCCACTCGGATCGTCCATCGTGCATATCGCCGTCGTCTCCGTCAGTCCGTAGACTTGGAGCACTTTGATCCCAAGCATCATGAAATAAAGCTGCGTCTCCGCCGTCAGTGGCGCCGAACCGCAAATCAGCGCCTTCAGATTTTTTCCTATCATCTTCTTGCGGATCGCCGGAAAGACCAGCGCGTTGGCCAATCCCAGCCACAGCGCATCGCCCGCCTTCACTTGACCCTCCTGCTTGCGCGCCCACGCACCCTTGGCTCGCGAATAAACCGATTGGACCACGCCGCCCGTCTGCCACAGCTGTTCATCCACAGCCCGCCGCATTCGATCCAGCAACTGCGGCACGTTCAGAAAATAATCCGGCGCCACCGTCCGCATGTCACTCGCAATCTTCGCCAGGTCCATATTGATTGTGACCAGGCTTCCCCGCTTGAGAAACGTGAGCAGCGCGATCCACGAGGCCGCAAACGTAAACGGCAAATAATGGAAGATGCGATCCTGGCCCTCGGATTCGGGCGTTGAGCTGGCCATGAGTTGGGTCAACCGCTCCGCCGTCCGGTCCAGCATGAAGCCTACATTCGCCGCCGTCAGCACCACCCCCTTGGCCTCACCGGATGTTCCCGACGTATAAATAATCGCAACCGGGCTGTCGTTCCCCATCTGAGGACGGTCCAACTGCACTCCCTCGACGCCGGCAAAGATCTCGTCGAACAAGAATTGCGGAGGAGCACCTCTCCACACCTGCAAGATCTCGTCCCGCAAAGCCGCGTCGCCGCAGCACACCAGCGAAGGCGTACAGTCCTTCATCATCGACACCAACTCTGCCGGAGCCTGCCGCGAATACAGCGGCACCACAATCAAGCCCTCAGCCATTAAAGCCAGATCCATCGCGACCCAGCGAATGCTGTTTGCTGCCAGCAAGCCACACCGTTCACCTTTTTTTAGGTTTTTCGAAGCGATAAATGTCCGCGCCTTGAGGATTAACTCGAGCAGTTCGCCGCCGGTGACATTGCTGATTTGACCATCACGAATCTCGGCGAGGATCGGCCTGTCCGCAGTTGTCTGTAACTGCGCGAAAAGTTCACCGATGAATGGGATGTGGGTACTCACAATTTCATTCGCAAAATCCAGCTGACGACTAACTGTAGGCCGCCACCAACTCCCGTAGCCCGGGGTTCATCGGCGGCAAGTAATCCTCCCAACTCCACTCCCCGCGCCGCGTTCCGAACTCCGGATATCTTCTCTGTACTTCCTCTTCAAAATAAACTCCCATGCGCGCCATTACTTTCAAATTCTTCACCACAGTCCTGGCAATCCCATTCGCGATCGTCTCGCCTTCGCAACTCAGCTTCTCCAGAGCAACCAGCAGCTTGCCTTCTAGATCCGGATCATCCACCGTCATCAGCAAATCCTCATGGCCGCGTTCTTTCATCAAATTCCGGATGCGCTCATCCATCGTAATTCCCGCGGAAGGCACCAGCCCCGGCATCGAGGTCACGATCCCGTGATAGCGCGAGGACGCCATCATGTGGCATGAGCGCAGCACGCTCACCAGTTCATACATGTTGTACTCGTCCGAGGTCAGCACCGGCACGCCGCCCAGTTTCTCCGAGATCCGGTTCGCCGGACGCGCATCCAGCCGCTCCGTCGCCGCCAGAATCACGAAGACATTTTTTTTCTTGCGAAACGCCTCCACCGCATTGGCAATCGACGTCCAATACTTCTGATAAGCCTTCTCCGCCGCCGGCCCCGAATTGTGAAAATATACCGTGCGGTAGTGACTGTCTTTGTATGCGCCCGTCAAGCTGCGCACAGCATACTTTGCCACCGACGCCTTTACCGGCCACTCAAACGGGTTGATCGGACACACCACTAGCACCGGAGTCCGCCCATCCCATCCCACTTTGCGCAGCACGCTCTGCCCATACTCTGGAGGCCGCGGCTCGAAGGTCCACGCCGTATCGGTCCCTAACTCGGTCGGTACGCCCAACTCGCGCAGTACGGTTCGGGATTCCTCATTTCGGGTGATCACGAATGAATTCTTACAATATCGTCCGCACATTTTCGCGACCAGCGGATCCATGTGGCCCGCTTCCGCCCCGTATCCCACGGACAATTTATTCTGCGCAGCAGCGATTCCCAAAGAGCCAATCATCATCGTGGTCAGCGCGTTGGCGAATTTGCTCTTGAACATCGAACCTTCGCATGCCACCACGCCATCATGCTTCGGAACTTCATTCGACAAAAATGGAGGAAAGATATCCGGCAGATGTACCTGCTTCGTATCCTCAAAATACCCTCGCGAGAAGTCGAAGTTCTGGCTCATCACACTGAAGTCAACCCGCTCCGCGCCCAGGATATGGCGAATCTGCCGCAGCATCTCCTCGACCCGCACATCCGATCCCATGTTGCGCGTGCCATTGTATCCCGCGAACAACAGCTTCAGCTTTTTTCCGGGTCTCCAACGCTCGCCCTCGCCGAGCATCCATCCACCTTTGGCACGCTCAATCGAACTGCTGACCCAGGCTTCAAGAATAAAATCCATCATGCGGCAGTACCTCCCGCCATCGGCGGCCAGGGCTGATATCTGTATGCAAATTCGTTTTCCGTGCTGAACTTCAATAAGGGATAACAATAATCGGAAAACGGAACTGGTTTCTTGCCCAACTCGCACGTCACCCGCGTATTATCGAAGACCGTATTCCATACCAGATACGGCATAAACACTTTCATCAGCGATGCCCCTTTTGCCATTGCCCCCGAACGATTCGCCAGAAAATTTACTGACCCCGCAAACGGCTTCTCCGCCATCGGGACGAAAATCGGCGCCCGCTTGTTTTGCGCTGCCGCCAGCGCTTTCGTGATCTCGCGAAATGTTTGCGACCCGACGCCGGACGAAAGATGATAGGTATCGAACTCCGGCCGCTCTTTCTGATGCAGCGTAGTAATCGCTTCCGCCACAAAATCTACGTTCACGATGTCAATCTTGTCCGTCGAGCGAAACGGAAGCACCGGCAGGCCCGCCAGAAACGCGAACGCCTTCACCATGTCGAATTGCGTCGTCTCCGCATATCGACTGTCGCCCAACACGATGCTGGGACGAAAAATTGTCTTCGGCGTCTCCGGCAGAAGCACGCGCATCATGTGCTCGCAGAATTTCTTGGTTCGCGCGTAGGGATCGTAATCCGACCGATCCCAATCGATCGACCGGTCTTCTTTCACGATTTCGTTCTGCCGCTTCCCTGCTACTGCTACGGTGCTCACCTGACTGAATCGCCGCAGCCCATGATAGTGCTCGGCCTGCCGCGCCAGCGTCAGAACTTCAAGCGTCCCGCGAAGATTCACATTCAGGCAACTCTTCTCCGACTTCCGGTTCAGCGATGCCGCACAATGAATCACCGAATCCGTTGTATGTACAAGTCTGTCGTACTCATCGCGCGCCAGCCCGAAGCCCGTCTCCGTCAAATCTCCACGAAATACCCGTATGCGCGTTTGCAGAAACTCATAAAACTCCGGGAACTGCATATGCAACTGCAGCGCCTGCCACAAGCGGCCTTCCGCTTCGCCTGCGTCGCGCGCCCGCACCAGCACATTCAATGCCGCGCCGTGATCGCGCAGCAAATTTGTCGCCACATGCGACCCGATGTATCCCGTCGATCCCGTCAAAAATATCGCCATTCACCACTTTCCATTTCTTCTTGTAGTAATGCTTGCCTACTGTTGCGCACGCCACGATAGCTTTGGCTTTTGGGCGGCGGAGCGCTGTTTGCGAACCGTTCGTGACCTCCTCACGCCGTCTTCACCGTCTCGCCATTCTCCAAACTCCGCGCCGGGCGCACCTCCAGCGGCCTGCCCTCAATCAGTGGATACGTCCAGCGCCGCAACGCCGGAATATGCACGTTGATCCAGTAATCCCACCAGTCGAGCATCCGCGCCTTATATCCAAACTCTTCCCGCTCCTCTTCCACCAGAGCGTGAGACAACTTCTCTACGTTGTCCGCCGCGAAATCGTGCTCGTTGAACAGGATGAAGGGCTCGAACAGCTCAATCAACTTCTCCACCCGTGCCAGATTTCTTTCCGCCTTGGCCAGCGGAGTTTTCTTCAGCGGCAGCGGCGACATAATCCGCTGAATCGATTTCACAATCGCCTTCTGCGCCGGCGCCGACATTCGCTGATACCGCGTCTTCGATACTGGAATCGCATCAAACCTCAGCCGCAGCCACGATTCCAGGCCTTCCTGCGCGCGGTAATGTTTGCGGTGCGCCAGTGAAGTCAACTCAATCGACCGTCCCATGTCGCAAGGATTGGTCGCCGAAGTCGCCAACTGGTACAGCGGATCATGCCGCCGCTCCACAATCGCCGCCGCAATCAACGTCATTCCCGCGCAAACAGCATCCACCGGAATGATATCGAGCCGCTTGCTCTCATTGGATGGCAACTGCCGGAAATAAGTCCCCAACAAATACGACAGCGATGCCGAGGTGTTAATGCCTTCGTTCCATCCGGTAAACGGCTTCGCCACCGAAGTTTCCACAATCGCCGGACGCACCACCGCAATCGGCAGCCCCGCGCCATACTTCACGATCAACGACTCCGCCAGGCTCTTGGTCAGCGTGTAAGTATTCGGCCAGCCCAACTCCTTCGCCCGCCTAGTTCCCGCTTCCGTCAAATAAGTTTTCAACCAACGGATTCGATTTTTGCGGATCTGATTGTCCAGCGCTGCGCCTTGCAACTCTTTCGCCGCATGTTCCTTGGCGAGCGACTGCATCTTCAATCCAGCCGTTACCTCGGCGCCCTCCGCCTGCGCCTCCGCTTTAGCGATCACCTCATGCAGCGCCTTCCATTCCTGCTCGGCGTCAAAGCCTGGCAGACGGTGCGGCGTGTAATTCGGGATCAATCTCTCCGTAACCCGGCCGTCGCGCTCGCCCGCCACATAACAGGTCGAGAGATGCAGCAACCCCGCGTGATCCGATCCCCGCACGAAATCAAGAATCGTCATCGCCGCGTCGGTATTGGTGGTCAGCGCGTCCCGTAAATCGGGATTGAAATCCGTAAGCCCCGAGCTGTTCACGATGAGATCGAGACTGCGCTGCAAGCGCCGCGCCACTTCCGCGCCCAGCCCCAAACCCGGCTGCGTGACGTCCCCTTCGACCACTTCCACCTTGTCGCGCAAATACTCGCCGAAGGCCGCGCCATACTTCTCGAATAACGGATCGAACACGGGCGATTCCTCGACGATCTTTTCAAATCGCCGCTGCGCCGGATTCGATTTCTGCCGCCGGATCAGTAAATAAATCCGTCCAATCTCCGGCAACTCCAGCAGCGTGTTGGCCAGCCAGACTTTCCCGATAAATCCCGTGACCCCGATCAGCATCACATGCTTGCCGGCCAGCGCGCGCCGCACCGAAAATCCTGCCGCCTGCTGCTGCCCTTCGAAATGCACAATTGGACGCGGCAGCTCTAGCGGTTCTCGCCCCGAGCTGATGATGGCGCCGCGCAACTCTTCGAGCGTGATATCTAACTGGCGGGCCAAGGTCTTCGGAGCCCGCCGCCCGTCCGAACTCTGCTCCCGCAGCAGCGCGAAACCGCCACGCGGCCGGATCACCGGCTCCAGCAACCTTCCCGTAGCCACGCCATCGCGAAACTCCAGCCGATTCGCCACGATCCGCTTCACACCCAAATGCAGCGCCAGCGGCTTCATCACATGCTCCAGCGCCTGGCTCACCAGCACTACTTCGGCGCCCGAGCGCACCAACTCGCGCACGCGTTCAACCCCGTTCGTCTTCAACTGCGGTTTCAATTTATAGGTGAAATATTCTTCCCCGAGCAGATCGAGGCGATCGCGGGTCACGCCCCGCAGAACCATATGCACTACGCGCGTGGCAAATTTGCGATTGGTGGAATATAGAAAGGGGCGCAGTGCCGCCATCAAGAAGATCAACCCGCGCCGGCGGAAGCGCTCGGTGAAGGTCTGTGCATTCCAGGTGAAGAAAGCCACTGGCTGGACTACGGTCAGGTCGAGCAGGCTGCCTTCCACCCGCCAAAACACAGTATGAGCACCCCCCGCAGACACTTCACCGTTTACGCTGGGGGACGCGATAGGTTTGTGGTTTAGCTGTTCCAAAGTATTGTTCGCAGCGAGCCACCTGCTGGCCTTGCCAGGGACGCGCGAATCTTCCATTGTAAACAATCCGTTAAAGTTTTCCGAAACCTACCCAGGCAGTCTCTCGATAGCGTCATCCGGAAGCCCTGCATTTTCACCAGTGGGGCGAGGGATCTCCTGCTCATCCGGCAGGTCGCGTAAGCCAAACCGCACCCACCCGGAACTCGCTTCGGATTCTTCTTGCGCAAATCACCAATCGTTGTCTTCAATCCTCATCTGCTCATATCCCTGAGAATCAAGCCACATCACGGCGTCAAAGTCAGGAGCGCACGGAAGTTCGCCGCATTTCGATGTTTCGCGGGCAGGATGTTTCTTCCCGTCCAGCTTGAAGATGAACTTATAACGCAGGACCCGCCCGTCCTGCGCAATGTGGTGCAATAGCATGGTTTCATGCGTTTCAGGATCGATCGCCGTCACGTCCAGTCCGTATGGCTCATCTCCGTGCTCTTTTACTTGGATTTCGTACACGCCTCGCTCCGCATTGCATACCTCGATCGCGAGAACCGTGCTGCGGTTCGCCATGCTAGGAATCTGAACAACCCCTCCGTAACGAGATTCCGGAATGACGGTGCCGCGTACATCTTTGCCCTGCATGCGATGAGAGGGATCGGAAAGAGTTAGGTCGATTGTTGGAATAACATTTCGTTCTCTTGTGTGTGCGGCCACACTGAGAAATGGCTTCTCGTCACATTGGGCAGCCAGAGACTCCACCACCCCATCGCTTCGCTGTCCAAATGCAGCATAAGCAACCGCGGCAACTACCATCCAGCAGCCGAGACAATGCCTGATCGTTGTCATAACTTAAACTCCAATCCTTTCTCGAATCTCCCGCACAATCTCCTCGGGCGTCGTCGCGATATCGACCACGATCCCGTTCTTCGGCTCTTCTAAATCAGCAAACTGTCCGGCAAGAATCTTTTCATCGGCGAAGTGGCCATGTCGGGCTTGCAATCTCTGCGCGATCAACTCCCGGCTGCCCTTCAAATAAACGAACTTCACATGCGGCCCGACCGCCAGCATCTCGCGGTACTCTTCCTTTAAGGCCGAACACGCCAGCACAGCGTTGCGCCCGCTTGCTTCCCGCTCGGCGATTTCCGCTCTCAGTCTTTGCAACCAGGGTTTCCGATCTTCATCATCCAGCGGAATCCCGCGGCGCATCTTTTCCACATTCGCCGCAGGATGAAAATCATCCGCATCCAAAAAATCCCATCCCAACTGCCGAGCCAACAACTCGCCGACGGTCGTCTTTCCCGCGCCGGTCACGCCCATCACCACGATCGTCAACTTTTGTTCCTCGGCGAAGATGTCGGAACATCGCAAGCCTAATTCTGAGAACTGAGAACCGAGAACTGAGAACTGGCAACCCTTTTCATACTCCCGTAACAATCTTCTCGTATAGTGACGGACTTTAGCACTACCAACAACGCCAATCCAACTTGCACTCCAAAAGGAACCATCATGGCCACCGCATCGCAGACCGTGCTCGACCAGAAACTCTCGCGCTCTCCCGGCAAGATTGGCATGCTGGTCTTCGGAATCGTGCTCGCTATCGGTGTAGCTTATGCCGGATCGAGCCTGCTGCACGATCTTTCCTTTGTGCACAGCGATTCCCTGCTTCCGTACATTCTCTTAGGTCTCGCGCTTCTGGTCGCGCTGGGTTTCGAATTCGTCAACGGATTCCACGACACGGCCAACGCCGTCGCCACAGTAATTTACACCCATTCGCTCGAACCCCATGTAGCCGTCGTCTGGTCGGGCTTCTGGAACTTCCTCGGCGTGCTGGCATCGAGCGGACTCGTCGCTTTTGCCATCGTCTCCCTACTTCCCGTCGAACTCATTCTGCAAGTCGGCAGTAAAGCCGGATTCGCCATGGTTTTCGCCCTGCTCGTCGCGGCCATCATTTGGAATCTCGGCACCTGGTGGTTTGGATTGCCCGCCTCCAGCTCCCACACGCTCATTGGCTCGGTGATAGGCGTCGGCATCGCCAACCAGCTCATGAATGCCCGCACCGCCACCAGCGGCGTTGACTTGGGCCAGGCCGCAAACATCGGCAAATCGTTGTTGCTCTCGCCTATCGTCGGCTTTGGCTGCGCCTACCTGCTGTTGCTGGTCGCGAAAGCCGTGATTAAAGATCCCAAGCTCTATAAATCTCCCGAAGGCACCGAGCCCCCTCCGTTCTACATCCGCTGTCTGTTAATCCTTACCTGCACCGGGGTCAGCTTCTTCCACGGCTCGAATGACGGCCAGAAAGGCATGGGACTGATCATGCTCATCCTGATCGGCACCGTCCCCACCGCCTACGCCCTAAACCACGCCGTCACCTGGCGGGACTCGCAGGACTTCATCGCCATCTCGCAGCAAGCGGCAAGTACTCTTGATCACTATGTGAGCCCCAATGCTGCCATCGGCGACGCCCACGACGATGTGACCGAATACATCCGCAGCAAAAACTTTACGCCCAACACCATGCTGGCCCTGCGCACCATGGTCAGCGACATCGGCAACGAAACCGCTCTTTACAAAGAGATGAAGAATATTCCTAACGATCAGGTGCGCAACTTCCGCAACGATATGTACCTGATCAGCGAATCGATTCGCCTGATGCAGAAAAGCGGCAAGCCGCAGTTTTCAGCCGCCGATACGGCCGTCCTGGCCAATTACAAAAAGCACATCGACCACGCCACCCGCTTCATTCCTCTTTGGGTGAAGGTGGCAGTAGCCATGGCTCTCGGACTTGGCACCATGGTTGGATGGAAGCGCATCGTAGTCACCGTCGGAGAAAAAATCGGCAAAAGCCATCTCACCTACGCTCAGGGCGCAGTCGCCGAAATCACCGCCATGGCCACCATCGGCGCCGCCGACGGCTTCGGTCTCCCAGTCAGCACCACGCACGTTCTTTCGTCCGGAATTGCCGGCACCATGGCCGCCAATCATTCCGGAATTCAGTGGTCTACGGTTCGCAATCTGGCCATGGCCTGGGTTCTGACCCTGCCAATAGCCATGCTGCTCTCCGGCACCTTGTTCTGGATTTTCCGCAAAATGTTCTAAGTAGCCGCGGACACTTCCTGCGATAAACTCGTGATGCTCTGCCCGCCCTCGCCTGCAGAGCATCATGTGTCGCTGGACCGCACCCGAACCATCCGCCACAACCCACCTTTTCCTGACTTACGTCATCTCATGTTCACTCCAGGAGGTAGGCGTGAGCGACGTTCATAAGAAACACTTTATCTTTTGTCTCCTAATCGTGCTGATCTCGCCAATGCTGGTTGTCTCGCTCCATGCCGACAACAAAGTGCTCGGACAGGTCGAACTTGACGGCGCCTCCAAAGTGGAAAACACCTCAGGCGTCTGGGTCGACGGACAATATGTCGGATACCTGGGCGAGTTGAAGGGATCGAAAAAACTTTTGCTTCTTCCCGGCGAACATGAAATCTCGGTCCGCCAGGGCGGCTATCTCGATTTCACCCAGAAAGTGACGGTGCGCGGCGGCGAAAAGCAAGTCATCGCCGTAAAGCTGGAAAAAGACACGCGCGTCGAGTTTCCTAAGATCACCGCCGAAATTAAGCTGGATGTAAAGCCAAATCGCGCCGCCGTCTTCGTCGACGGCGTCTTCGTCGGTCACGTAGGAGAGTTCGGTGGAGTGGGCAAAGCGCTGCTGGTGACCCCGGGCCGGCGCAAAATCACCATCACTCTTCCCGGATATCAAACTTTCGAAACCGATATCGATCTGGTGGCCAATCAGAAATCCACGGTCAAGACCGACTTGGTACAAGGAGGCCCAGCCCAAGGGACGCCACTTCCACCCCAATGACAACCGTTGCCCGATTCGTGTTTTGAGGATTTCGTTGTGCAGAGTTTAGCTTTGAAGTTGCGCGGCGTTGGCCGCGCCGCACGCCCTGACAAATTGAAGCGGCTTCAGCTGCGGAGATAATTAAGCCGAAGCGCCCACGCTAGCCGAATCCGCCCACTGTTTCCCCAGCTTCTCCAAAAACATCTCAGCCGGAAGCCCGGCCTGACTCCGAAACAATTCCAACAAAATATCCTGATCGTCAACCACCTCCTCGGTGGTCCAAGTCTCGACCTCCAGCCCTTCTGGTTCCACCAGCAACTCAGGCTGCAGGCCGCGATTGTCCGCGAGCAGCGCCAGAAATTTTTCCAGCATTACCCGATGCTCCGGCGTGGTTCGCGTAAACTCCACTCCCATCCCTCTATCCGCGTGCATCACCCGAACCACCCCTTCGGTTTTCAAGTCCACATCCGCCGCTCGCATCAAAAGCGTCACGCGAGTCGACGCAGGAAAGGGCGAAGTCAGTTCGAGGTAGCAGCCACCCAGGCTTAAATGCGTCAACCGGCAAACCGTCGGAGGATCATCCTTTTCTACATCCGGAGCGTTCTTCCCCAACCACTCCCGCAGCCGTCCCGCCATCTCCGGCGACTGGTTCTCGAAACGCAGCCCAACTTGCGTTCCCGTCCCCTCCCACGCGAACTGCGCTTCCATCTCTACGGGAGTTTCGGAGCCGGGCAGCGTGAACTTCACTTTCCAACGCCCCTGCGGCTTGCTGCGCCGCGGCATATTCAGCGCCAACCCACCTTCCCCCAGATCGATTGTATTGGCCTTGATGCGTGTGCCCGAATCGCCGCTGAACATCTCCACCGCGATATTGATCGGCACCCGTTCGTTGCGCCGCCGTTCTTTTTTCATCAACGCCCGCGCTGCCCGAAAACTCGATTTCGATTTCTCTACCGACACCGGCTTGTACAAAATAAAATGCGCTCCCAGATCGAATGCCGACCGCAACCCGATCTCCGGATCGAGAATCGCCACTGCGATCGTCCGCTTGTTGCATGGCGCCGTCCTCGTGCTGCGCAATACCGCCGCCGCTCCTGGACCGCTGCAATCTACGATGATCGCCTCAAACCGCTCCCGGGTGAGCTTTCGCAAAGCCGCACCCGCATCCGCGCAAAGCTCCACCCCGATGTCGAGATCGCCCAACGTCCGCCGCAACACCCGCACAATCTTCTCGTCCGCACACAACAGCAGCGACTTCAAATTCATCGTACCGCCTCGATCGTCCTCTTAAACTCTAAGCCCGCGCACAATGCCCGATCAATCAACCACTTGTACCGTCAGTTACGCCGGTAACCACGGGTAAATGCCCGATAGGACTGGCCGGATCTCCCACTTCCCACTTTCTTGGCGAGAAAGGGGAAGCGGCAGCGCTTCAAGCTTGGCCCGTGGAAACATGATGGATGCGGCCGATCGATTAAACTCTAAAGCCGAGGCACGTCATGGAACACACTTTGCCCCAAACCATCTCCCTGCTCGCCCGCACTCCCATGGCTCTCAACGCCTTATTGCGCGACCTGCCGGATGCCTGGACCCTGCGCAACGAAGGCGACAAAACCTGGAGTCCCTTCGAAGTGATCGGCCATTTGCTCCAGGGCGAGCGCACCGACTGGATGCCCCGCGTCAGAACCATCCTGCAACACGGCGACAGCCAGCCCTTTGCCCCATTCGATCGTTGGGCCCAGGAGCGCGAAAGCCAGGGCAAATCCCTCGACCAGCTATTGGACGAATTCTCCGCTCTCCGGTCAGATAACCTGCGAGAACTACGCGCCCTCAATCTCACCCACGATCAACTCAACCAGCGCGGACGCCACCCAGCCCTGGGAGTAGTAACTCTTTCTCAGCTTCTCGCCACCTGGGCAGTCCACGACTTAACCCACCTCCACCAAATCTCGAGGACGATGGCCCATCAGTACCGCAATGCCGTCGGCCCCTGGGCCACGTACCTGGGCGTGCTGCACTGCGCCGGCCACAGCTCCTAGCTCACCCACGGACATCTTGCTGCTTTCACGCCGCCGTCGTACCATAGCGCGTTCCTTCCAGGAGGCCTATGCTCGACCGCCGTGATTTCCTCTCTACTGCCGGTACCGGACTCGCCGCTTCCCTGGCCCTCCGAGGTAACCTTTTCGCTCAACTGGAAAAGATTCCCCCTCTCCCCGACCATTCCCTCCTCGACAAGAACGAAGATGCCTACTGGGCTGAGATGCGCAAGCAATTCCTGATCCCCGCCGACGAAATTTATTTGAACAACGGAACTGTCGGCTCCAGTCCCGCGCCGGTTCTGCGCGCCATTTTCGACGGCTACTACACCACCGAGCGCATGGACCAGCAGGACCCCGAAGACTACCCGATCTGGGGATACGCCTCCTGGAACGAGTTCCGCGATCCGCTTGCCGCTTTCATCGGATGCAATCGCGACGAGCTCGCGCTCCTTCGCAACGCCACCGAGGCCAACAGCTATATCGCCAATGGCATCGACATGAAGCCCGGCGACGAAGTCCTGACCACCGACCAGGAGCATCCCGGCGGCATCCATCCCTGGGACCTCAAAGCCAAGCGCTACGGCGTTGTCGTTAAGAAAGTCCCGCTTCCGCTTCCGGTGAAAGACGCCGCGCAAGTTCTAAATCTTTTCAACGACGCCATCACCCCGCGCACGCGCATGATTTTCTTCAGCCACATCACCACCGTTTCTGGAGTAGTTCTTCCCGCGAAGGAGTTGTGCGCGCTGGCGCGATCGAAAGGAATTCTCTCCGCCGTCGACGGCGCGCATGTGACCGGCATGATGCGCCTCAACCTGCACGACGTAGGCTGCGACATGTACTCCTCGAGCCCCCACAAATGGCTGCAAGCCACCAAGGGAACCGGCTTCCTTTACGTGCGCGACGAGGTCATCGACCGCCTGTGGAACACCATCGCCACCGAAGGTTGGGATGAGACCAAGCTTCGCGCCGAACGCTTTCAGCGCATTGGCAGCTCGAACGTTCCCGCGTTATGGGGATTGCGCGCCTCCATCAAGCTCGCCAATGATATCGGCCTCGACCGCATCGAACGCCGCCATCGCGCCCTCGCTGATTACATGCTGGAGCAGATGATCAAGCGCGGTGCCATTTCGTGGACCTCGCCCGATCCCGCCCTGCGCTGCGCCATCGTCACCGTAAACGTGCCCCCAGTGCCGCGCACCGATCTGGAAAACTGGCTCTGGACGCAGCACAAGATCCGCATCCGCGGCGGTGACCCAAACAAGCTGCGCCTCTCGACTCCCTACTACTTGCAGAAAAAAGATATTGACCGTTTTCTGGCGAAGTTTGACGAGTACAAGCGGGAGAAGAAACTAGCTTGATCTGAAGCTGGTCATCTCGCTTTGACAGAAACACAGGCTAGGCCGCCCGCGCCACGCGGGCTAGTCGTAATACTCCAGCCCCAAATGCGTGATCAGTTCCTCGCCCTTCAAATGACGCAGTGTATTTTTCAGCTTCATCAGCTGAATAAACAGATCGTGCTCCGGATAAAGCCCCGGCACCGTCATCGGAGACTTGAAGTAAAAACTCAGCCACTCCTGAATTCCCAATCCGCGCAACTCGGAGCAACGCTTGGCCAAATCCATGAGCAGAACAAGATCGAGAACGATCGGCGCAGCGAGAATCGAATCGCGGCAAAGAAAGTCCACTTTGATCTGCATCGGATAGCCCAGCCATCCGAAGATATCAATGTTGTCCCAACCTTCTTTG
Source organism: uncultured Acidobacteriaceae bacterium (assembly GCA_963818935.1). Lineage (GTDB taxonomy): Bacteria > Acidobacteriota > Terriglobia > Terriglobales > Acidobacteriaceae > Sulfotelmatobacter. The sequence goes on along the minus strand of CAWFUK010000078.1, from coordinate 6,980 downwards.
TTATCGCCACGCGGCGGATAGTAGTTGATACGAACCTTGTGGTACATATCGCCGTAAAGCTCAGGATAAAGATCGGGCTGCAGAATATGCTCCAGCACCGACAGCTTCGACTCTTCCTTGGTTTTGAACGAGCCCGGATCGTCGAGCACTTCGCCGTCGCGGTTGCCCAGAATATTGGTGGAGAACCATCCATTCAGCCCCAGCATGCGGGCTTTGAATCCGGGAGCGAGGATGGTCTTCATCAAGGTTTGCCCGGTCTTGAAATCCTTGCCGCAGATGGGAGCCTCGTGCTCGCGCGACAGTTCGAGCATCACCGGCAGGTCAACCGTCAGGTTTGGCGCGCCGTTGGCGAAGGGAACGCCCTCCATCAGCGACGCATAGGCATAGACCATCGAGGGCGCGATCATCTCATCGTTTTCGCGCAGCGCCTTCTCGAAGGATTTCACTGACTGGTGGGCTTCGCCCGCTTCGATGAAAGACTCGGTCGAGCCGCACCACATGGTGATCAGCCGGCTCGCGCCGCTGGTCTTTTTGAAGTCGCGGATATCGTCGCGCAACTGCTCGGCAAGGTCCATCTTGGTCTTGCCCTTCTTCACGTTGGGCCCATCGATCTTTTTCACGTAATTGTGATCGAAAACCGCGGGGCGCGGCGTCACCGAGGAAAGAAAAGGCTTCAATTGGTCGAGCAGACGCTGGTCGAGCACACCGGCATTCGAGGCAGCGTCATACATGTTGTCTTCGAAGATGTCCCATCCGGTAAATACCAGATCGTCGAGGCCAGCCAGGGGAACAAACTCCTTGATCTTCGGCGAGCGTCCGTCGGTGCGCTTGCCGAGGCGCACGGTGCCCATCTGGGTAAGTGATCCGATGGGCTTGGCCAGGCCTTTGCGGATGGCCTCCACGCCAGCGACAAACGTGGTGGCCACCGCCCCCATGCCGGGAATCATTACGCCGAGTTTGCCCTTGGCGGGCTCGATGCGGACCGAATCTCCAGCCTCGGCCACCACCTCCACTCGTTGCTTGCCAGCGCTCGCACCTGCCAACTTCAGGGCGCGAGCGGCGCGCGCCGCATGCACGGCCGCGGCCTCGCGATGCTCGTGCTTGCGGGCCTGATCGGCCGTCTTGAACTGCTTGCGGCGGCGCTTGCCGTCCGAATCTCGCCAGTCTGCCATGAACACTCCCGGTTGTTTCTGATACATTTTTGCTCTCACGGTGGTGACATATCTATGTCACCTTGGTGGCATAACATGGACATCATTACAGAAACGCAGCCAAGGCGCAATCGAAGAATGCCCGAATGCGGGGAAAACGGAGCTGAAGTGATCCGAATCGTCATCGAAGGGCGACGCGTGAACTTCCCCAGTGCCAAGCGCGTCGCTTGATATGCGACCCCAGATAAAATTCCGGCGTTCAGTGGAACCGTCCTTGGCTGATCGCCGCGATAAATATTTTGCGTTGGACTCCAGCGCCGGCTTCCTTCAAAGTGAACGTACTTCGCAAGCCGGCTCCGCAGCCGGTCTCGCGAAGCTGATGTTTGCAGGCCAGCCCTGATGTTGGCATTGCAATCTCCTGACCCCGTTGTTCTCCCCGACATCTGAGCCCACGCGATACGGCCCTGCGCCGCCAGTGTGCTCTTCAGACATGCTCTTCGCAGTGAAGAGAACAGGAGATTCCATGAAATCAATTCGCAAGTATGTTTACCTCGCAGCATTGACCGTGAGCGCGCTGAGTTTAGTGCCCAGCCAGGCTTCGGCGCAGGAGGCGGCGGGAACATTCACTCTGACCGAGGAAGTCCACTGGCAGAACGCCATCGTGCCGGCAGGAAAATACTGGTTCAAAATCGCAGCCAGTGGTCCATTGGAAGTACTGACGCTGCGCAAGACCAACGGCGATGCTGCAGGCTTTATGCTGTTGGTGGAGGATCTCGACGCGTCCCAACCCAAGGATGGGTCACAGTTAGTCGTGGTTTCGAGATCGAATGGAAACTACGTCAGCGCAATGAAGCTTCCAGAGTTTGGGATGACGCTGCATTTTGCCGTGCCTGCCGAAACTCGGGAACTGGCAAAGGCGACTGCTACCGCAACTGCTCGCTAGTCTGTGCTACCCGGAGGCACACTGGGTGCCTCCGGGATTTTTGTATTTGTGCAGGACATCCGCGCCTAGCCGCTTCACGTGAGTTTATTCAAAGGCACGTTGCCCTTGACTTCGTCGCTGAGCACAATCGCTTCCGCAATTTCCTTCATGGGCTTGCGCTTCTGCCGGCTCTGACGTTGCAAGGTCAGGTAGGCCTGTTCCTCACTTAGACCTAAATCGCGCTGCAAAATTCCCTTTGCGCGCTCGACCAATTTGCGAGCTTGCAATTGCTCCGAAAGATTGGAGTTCGCGTCTTCCAGGCGCGCCATCTCGATTTCCGCGCCCACGAGAAAGCCGATGGTGGAAATCAGGCGAATTTCACGAGAGCGGTAAACATGAGGCTGACGATGCTGCACATTGATGACTCCCATAACCTGGCCGCGGCACATTAACGGAACCGACAAGAAGGCTTCGTAAGTATCTTCGGGAAGCTCGTGGAAAAACTGGAAGCGCGAATCGAGCGCCGCGCTCTTGGCAACCGCGACCGGCTCGCGATGCTCGGCGACCCACCCGGTGATGCCCTGTCCGACGCGCAGTTTCAGGCGGCCAACAATTTCTGGATGAGAATTCTTCGAGGCTCGCAGGACGAGATTGTCGCCCTCGAGTACATAGATCAGGCAAGAATCGCACTTCACCAGGGCAGCAGCAAAATTGACCACACGACTGAGAGTTTCCTGAAAACCATCCGCCGTAGTGGCCAGCTGGATGCCGATCTCGTGCAGTAAATCTACATGTGAGTCCTCAACCGCTATTAAGTTTTCCATGCATAAGAGTATGAGCGATTCTCACGCACTGTCTAATTCCAAATTTCAATGAGTGCTATAAATGATTTGCCGTAAGATTTTTACATCTTTTTAATACATTTCGATGACCGGATGCATCGCGCTTCGAGCTGGAAAGTCCCGGAGTGCATCGCATGCGTTTGAACGGAGTTGCTCTGATGCGCGAGAAAGTTGCCCTGATCACCGGTTGCTCCAGCGGCTTCGGCCTGCTGACATCGATTGCAATGGCAAAGGTCGGATTCCGCGTGGTCGCGACCATGCGGGACCTTAGCCGGCGCCAGCGTCTCGATCAGGCTGCGAACGCCTCTGGAACCACGCTCGATGTTCGCGCGCTCGATGTAACCAAGTTCGAGACCCTTCCCGCTTTCGTTGACGAAATCATTCGCGACTATGGAACGATCGATGTATCGATCAACAATGCGGGATTTGCCGTCGGTGGTTTTGCCGAAGATATCAAGCTGGAAGAACTGCGCCGCCAGTTCGATACAAACTTCTTTGGCGCTGTGGCGATGACGAAAGCTGTGCTACCGACGATGCGGCGGCAGCGCTCGGGACACATCATCATGGTTTCTTCGATTGCCGGTCTGCTTGGGTCGTTCACGGTGAGCAGCTATTCCGCTTCGAAACACGCGCTGGAGGGATGGAGCGAATCGCTGCGGCTGGAAGTGAATTCACTTGGAATCAAAGTGGTGCTCGTCGAACCGGGTGCTTTTCAAACCGAGATCTGGACGAGCGCCATCATGGGAGAGAATGCGATCAAAGAAAGTTCTCCCAACATTCAGCGCAGCCTGCGCATGCGCGATCGCGTTCGGGCACTGCCCAAGAAGGATCCTATCGAAGTAGTTCGCAAGATCGTCGAGATCGCGCAGGATCCCGATCCGAAGCTGAGATATGTGATCGGACGCGATGCCAAAATACAGCTTGCTCTCAAACGCATCCTGCCCTGGAAGTGGAATGAAAAGATTGTGGCAAGTTTCTTGAAGGTCGATTGACCGCCAAGCGCCAATACCGGCTGATCCTACTTATCCAATTCCACCGGCTTCACCGGCAAATCCCAATGGGCATCGAGAATCTCAAATCGACGCTGCTCTTCACGCTGGAACGTCTCCTGATCGGGATACATTTGCTTTTGTAGCGCGGCTTCGTCGAATGGTTCGTTGGCTACGGTTGCGTTCTTGAAGACAATGGTCACGCGGAAATCCCAGCGGCCGTCTTCCGTCGTGTGATAGCGCGGCTGATCCATCCACACTTTGGCGATACGGCCCATTTCCATTTCTTTTTTCAGCACCGGATAATGATTTTTCTTGAATAACTTGAGAAATTCGTCTGCATGCCCCCATTTGGCTTTGTAGTAATACTCGATCACAAATGGCCGGTCAGATGCCGGAGCTGTGGATTGCGTGTGAGCGACAACAGGAAGAACGGTTGCAATCAACATCAGAGTAGCGATAGCGCGCGATAGTCGAAGCACGGCAGCCCTCCCAGTAAATAACAGCTTGTACACTACAGTAAATAACAGCTTGTACACTAAAAGAAGGGCAAAAGGAAGCACCGGTGATGACACAAACGCAAGAGGAAGAGCAGATTCTGAGACTTTTCGAGGATGGCGATCGGGCCTTAATAGCCGCGGACGTTACCGAACTCTCGCGTATTTTCGCTGACGATTACGTCCAGTACAACGACTTGGGGGAGGCTTCCACGAAAGGGGATCTGATCAAGAATCTAGCCACTGGCGCAATACGCTATCTCTCAATGACGTCGACGGGCCGCCGCGTCCGATTGCTGAGTGAAGACCTTGCGATCGTTCATGGCTCAGAAGAGGATGACGTCGACCAAGGCGGGCAGCGCTTCCCAGTCAGGTACGTATATATGGATGTGGTCGTGAGGCGTAACAGTAAATGGCAGATCGTCGGATCTCAGTTGGCCAAGCCCGAGGCGGCCACGGCCTAGTTTTGCTCGGGACTAGCGCGTTCGCGCTTCGGAGCGATACGAAAACCAAATCGTGGTTTCAGAAACTTTCAGGGCCAACTCGAGCCCGCACTACCAGTCCATCGTCTACACAAACGGCAAGAGGAAGAACGATACAGCAGAATTGAGTTCGCCTCGCCCGGCACTCGTCCTGCGGCGAATACTGAGTTCTACTCCGCGGTACGCATCCGGTTCTGCCAATGCGTCCATACAAACCACGCCATCGCCGCTAATATAACGACTCCAATCACTGCATCGAACTTGTGGAAATACTTCCCGAGCTCGCGCCAGTTCTGGCCCAGCTTCATGCCGAAATACGCGAGGCCCAGACACCAGGGCCACGATCCAAGAAACGTGTAGACGTGAAAGCGGGCGCGGGGCATACGAGCTACGCCCGCAGGCAGCGCGATAAAAGTACGAATGACGGGCAGCAGGCGGCCAAAGAAAACGGCGAGATATCCCCAGCGCGCGAAGAAGCGGTCGGCCCAGTCGAGTTCGCGGTGGCCCATTAGAATCCAGCGACCGTAGCGCTCGACCAGTGGACGCCCGCCGTAACATCCAATCTCGTACGCTACCAACGATCCCAGGTTGCAGCCAATCGCTCCCGCTGTCGCCACCCACAAAAGCTTGAATGTCCCAGTAAACACCAAATAGCCGGCAAAGGGCATGATCAATTCCGAAGGTAGTGGAATGCACGCCGATTCAATCGCCATCAGCAGCATAATGCCGGCGTAGCCGGTCGAGGCGATGACAGAATTGATAAACACGAAGATGACGGCTAGAAGTTTTTCGGTCACGAAGAAAGTTCTCAATTCTTGGTTGTCAGTTCTCAGTAAAAACCCTAAGCGGGATTGGACCGAAAACTCTGGAAAGATTAGTGTATCGGAAATCGCGACTGTCACGCCGCCTACTGCGCGACTCGCTTGGGTGCATTTTGGATTGTTGAGTGGATTAAAAAGACCCGTCCTGCGTAAACGTGTAGCCCGGCAGGGCTGCGCCTTGAGGCGTTTTCGTCACCTTAATACGGACTGTGGCGACATCAGGAGCGGTGATGCCCGCCGGCCGCAGCATGGCATACTGCGTGAACACTTCGCTGTAGACCTTGGTGACCAGATAATCCTGGCCATCGGCGTCGTTGCGCCAGACTTGCCCGAGTTGAATGGAATTTACTGCCACAATAACTTCCTTGAATGGTGCGCGACTGATACCAGAGTACTGAGGCGCATGGTTCGAGTCAATTGCGCTCCTGGTTACGAAGGATCATCTCCTCCTCGCCTCTGCTAAGATAGTGGCCTCATGCCCCGCGGTATAACCCCTCGACAACCTGCCCGCACCGGACGCCAGGACCGGGTGGCGCGGTCGCCCGTTCCACAAGCAAAAGCCAAACCCGTGCCAACTAAACCGGCTACGAAACAGTCCCGCGTCGGTCAAGAGGCTCGCATTCGCAGCGGGTCAAAGCGGCCTAAACCGAGCGCATATGATCCGCTGGCGCCCGAGCGCATGCAGGAGATTTTGAAACGCCTCGATGAACTCTATCCCGACGTCACGTGCGCCCTTATTCATAACAGCGCGTGGGAGATCTTGGTCGCGACCATTCTTTCCGCTCAATCAACGGACGTCAACGTAAACCGCGTCACACCGGAGCTATTTCGCAAGTATCCGACGGTTCAAGCATTCGCGGCGTTGACGCCCGAGCAACTCGAGCCCGACGTGCGCTCGACTGGATTTTTCCGCAACAAGTCAAAGTCTGTCGTGGGAGCGGCGAAGAAAATTGTCGCCGACTTTGGCGGTCAGGTTCCATCAGACATGCAGGATCTGCTTACGCTCCCCGGGGTTGCGCGCAAAACCGCCAACGTCGTGCTGGGAACTTGGTTCAAAAAAGCTGAGGGAGTAGTGGTCGATACTCATGTTCACCGCATCTCGCGCCGTCTTGAACTGACTACAAATAATGATCCGCAGAAGATCGAGCAGGATTTGATGCGCGTGATTCCACGCGAAAGGTGGATTCTTTTTTCTCATCAGATTATTTGGCATGGGCGCAAGCTCTGTATCGCCAGAAAACCGAAATGCATCGACTGCGCGCTGGAAAATCTCTGC
>CAWFUK010000077.1:0-4025 GCA_963818935.1 uncultured Acidobacteriaceae bacterium | reverse complement strand
ACCGGAGTTCGCCGCCAGTTTCTTCGGCGCCGTCAAGATTGGCGCCGTGCCGGTTCCGGTCAATACGTTGCTGAAGCCTGCCGACTACGAATACCTGCTCAATGATTCGCGGGCGCGGGTCGCGATTATCAGCGAAGAGCTGATGCCGCTGATCAAGGCAATTCCGCGGCAACGCTTGCGGTTTTTGGAAACCACTCTGGTGGTGGGCGATGAGACCTGGCCCGGCACTCATAGTTTCCGCCAAGCGCTGGCTGAAACTTCAGCAGCTCTCGCTGCCGCGCCGACCAGCAAAGACGATGTGGCTTTTTGGTTGTATTCCTCGGGCAGCACTGGCCGGCCTAAAGGTTGCGTACATCTGCAGCATGACATGGTGGTGAGCAGCGAGCGCTACGCCAAGGGCATCTTGAACATCACGGAGAACGACCGCTGTTTCAGTGTTGCGAAGCTGTTCTTCGCCTACGGGCTGGGCAATGCGCTGTACTTTCCGTTATCGGTGGGCGCGACCAGCATCCTGCTGCCGGGACCGCCCCGGCCTGCCGGCGTCTTCGAAATCATCGAGCGCCATCGTCCCACATTGTTTTTCTCCGTGCCTTCCAACTACGCTCGGTTACTCACCCCCACGCGAGAAGGCGGCCAGGACTTCGATCTCTCGTCCATTCGCTGGGCGGTTTCCGCCGGAGAGGCTTTGCCTGCCGTCATCTTCCATCGCTTTCACGAGCGCTTCGGCGTCGAGATTCTCGACGCAATCGGGTCGACCGAAGCGTTGCACATGATGATCGCCAACCGTCCCGGCCACGCGCGTGCGGGATCCAGCGGGCAAATCATCCCCGGCTTTGAGGCCCGCATTGTGGACGACAACAATCAACCGCTAGCGGCAGGCGAGGTCGGCAATCTGCTGGTGAAGGCAGATTCGGTCTGCGCTTACTACTGGAACCAGCACGAGAAAACCAAGCACACCATCGAAGGGCATTGGATTCGCACTGGCGACAAGTACTATCAGGACACCGACGGTTATTTTTGGTATGCCGGTCGTTCGGACGACATGCTTAAAGTCAGCGGCGTCTGGGTGAGCCCGATCGAGATCGAGAGCGTGATCATCGAACATGTCGCGGTCGAGGAAGTGGCCGTAGTGGCGCGCACGGATGAACAGCAACTTCCCCACACCGTCGCTTGCGTTGTCTTGCGGGATGGTTTTGAGCCGTCAGCGACGTTGGCGAAGGAACTTCAGGAGTTTGTCACCAGCCGCCTGGCGCATTTTAAACGGCCGCATCAGATCGAGTTTCTTGCCGAACTTCCGAAGACATCCACGGGAAAGTTGCAGCGTTTCATGCTTCGCACCCACCAGATAGGTTAGAACTGCTGGCCGCTATTTATTCAGCTTCACTTGCTTGGGGAGATGTCCGGGATCGTAGACGAAATCGACCAGCCCATCGCGATAGTCGATGCGGGTCTGCAGAATCCGCAACATATTAAAGCCGAGAATTCCCGAGACCTGGGTGCCCGTCTGCTTGCAAACCGGCGTCAGATCGAAGGTCACAACGTCCTGGTTCTCCTGCTCATAGCGGCCAAATTGCAGCGTCGCTTTATTGGCGCGATAGATCTTCGACACTGTCCCGCTCAATCCCTTAACCGACATGTTTGGATCGGACGTTATCTGAGTGATCTGGCTCGCCGCGCGGGTTGACAGTATGTTGCTGAACGAACCGGTATCGATCAGGAACAGTAGCGGGCCATTCTTGTCGACTAGCGTCGGAACCAGCAGCAAGCTGCGGAAGCGATATACCTTGGTCCAGTTCGCCATTTCAGGAGCGACGTAGGCGTCTTTCGGAAGATTAGTTATGGTGGCCGTGCCGGTTTGAGGTTGGGAAGGCTCTTCGCCCGCTTCCAACTCCTGACTATCCTGCGCGATTGTCTTCAATGCGGCAGGAGCGGCCGTTTCGTCAGGACGCCTGGGTAGCGGCGAGAGGCGCAGCTTGGCGCCGGGAATGTCGATGTCGACGAGATAAGAGCTGAAGACATCAGCGCCCAGCAGACCATCTTGCCCGGTGACCGGAGTTGCGGCGTCGGTCACGCGCACAACGCAGTTCTGAAATTCCAGGTCGCCGATGCGAATGCGGTCCACCGCCGCGGTGTATCCGCCCTGCTGACCCGACTCGCCTAATCCCACGATGGGCTGATAGCCGAGCTGCTTCAATCCTAGCTTCTCCGCCGCCGCGCGACCCAGCAGCACGCCGCTGGATCCGGTATCCAGCGCAAGGTGCAGTTCCTGGTTGTTGATCTTCACCGCCATGCCGGAAGCGCCGAGTGCGGTTCCCGAGCGCGCAATCGGATAGAGCCTGGTATTCGTCTCTTTAACGTTGCTTACCAGTTTGCATGGGTACACCGGCTGATCTGCATGCGTCTTCAGGAACTGCAAATACTGTTGCAGCATCCTGGCAACTTGCGGATTGACGTTCGGACCAGCGAGATAACTCTCCAGAGCCGGGATCCGGTCTTGATGGGGCAGGGAACTGAACCATAGCATCTGAACAGTAACGTCGTTGGGAGCCACTTCGTGCGCACGCTTCAGATTGTCATAGGCGCGGCGATACAGCGAGTAGGTGCGATAGACGCGCGCCAGCCCAACATACGGGGCCGGCTGATCTGGCTTGAGGTTTTGCGCCTTCACATACGACCTTTCCGCGTCGGGGATTCTGCCTTCAGCGAAGTTCAGATCGCCCATGGTCAGCTGTATCAGCCAGGAGTTCGGCTCGAGAGCGATAGCGGTGTCGGCTACCTTCTGCGCTTCACCAAGTTTTTCCAGCATGAGGTAGCAGCGGATGAGCCCGACCTGAGCGCCGACTGAACTGGGATCGGCATTGGCAATGGCCTGGTATTTGGCGGCAGCCTCAGCAGTCTTTCCCGAGGCGAAGAGCCGGTCCGCTTCGGCCATGGCAGCGTTTTCACCCGCCGGGCCAGCGCCGGAGTTCGCCGCCTGGGCTGCAATGCTCGTTTTCTGCCCGTTCGGAGCTGTCATCTGCACTGACACGCCCGAGCCTTGAACCAGCGGCTGCGGCGACTGCGCGAATCCCGGAAGATAAAACAAGATCACTGGGGCAAGGGCGGCTGGCAAACATCGGCTCATAGGGTTGAATCCTGCAGTGCAGGGTAGCACGAGTGACGCGAACGATACAGCTGAGGTATAGCTTATGTTTCGCTCTGAAATCACCGCCAGCGGTTGTGCGGCGACCAATTGCGGCAGGCCGCTCACGAATGCCGGTTTCGCACGTATAATATCTGGCGGAGTGGATTAACCCCAGGCTGTGAATCTTCGAATCATGCAAAACAAGACATTGTGGCGCGCTCTGAGCGTGGCGTTCTGCGTCCTGGTGTTCTTTTTTGCGCTGCATGCGAAGACTGCGGTTTACAATGGCGGCGCGCCGGCAAAGTTGACTCCGTCCACCGCCAGCAAATTGTGGACCAGCGGGCAGAAAATGGAGTTGCGGTCCTTTGCCGTAGGCAGTGGGGTGCTACTCTGCATGGCCTTATTCTGCCTGTTCGAGCTTTATTTCCGTCGCGAGCCCCGCGTCTGCAACGCTTATCTTGTTCCTCCCCCAAGCAATCTCCGGCTACGCCATCTGCATCGCTTTCTACGGCCACCTCCCGTTTCGGCGTAGTGTTTCGCGGTTGTTAATATTTCCTCCCTTGGCTTTCTAGTTGTTTCGGTCCTCGTTGATCAAACGGCCTCACGCGGAAGGAAATTGACGGCACGAAGTCGCTCCGTGGAAACGAGAAGGTTCATGCAAGACTTAATGGAAACGAACGGAACCAAAACAACTCCGGCCGTTCATCGGCGCCGCAAGTGGGTGCTTGTGGCCGTGGCCCTGGTATGCGTGGTGATCGCCGCCGTCATTGTAAAGCGGGTTCTCGCGGGCGGAGAATCCCGCGGCAATGCTGCCGATGCCGGAGAAGAAAATGCGCACGTTTACGCTGCGGTAGCTCCCGTGAAACGGGCGACGATCGCCAATCCGTTCTCCATCGTGGGC
>CAWFUK010000076.1:0-74836 GCA_963818935.1 uncultured Acidobacteriaceae bacterium | reverse complement strand
TGTTATGTCTGGTTCCTTCGTTCAGTTACGTGTCCTTGCTGATCAGATGCTCGCCCGTCGCGACTTCTACGACATCGAGGCCGGCCGCGTCACCCTTGAAGATGGCGTCCACATGCAGACCGCGTGGCTCAACCACCCCCAGGGCTGCATGGGCTTTCGTCTCGAAACCAAAGATGGAATTCTGGTCTACGCCACCGACAACGAGCCCGGCGACGCCGACTTTGATAAGGCCGTTCGCAAGCTAGCCGAAGGCGCTGATGTCCTGATTTATGACGCCCAGTATCTCCCCGAGGAATACGAAGCCCACCGCCGCGGCTGGGGTCACAGCCACTGGCGCGAAGCCGTTAATGTCGTCATGCAGAGCGGCGCCAAAGATCTGATCTTGTTCCACCACGATCCCGACCACACCGACGTGGTCATCGACAAGGTTATCCACGAAGCGCGCAACTACTATCCAAAGGTTCGCGCCGCGGCGGAAGGCATGGAAATTACTCTGTCGTCGCGCTGAAGCATCTGACCTCTCCCGCAGGTGTAGAATTCCTGCACCCGGCGGTTATCGAACCATGCTTAAACGTACTGCACTGCTCCTCTTTCTCGGTCTCGCAGTCCCTGCTTTTTCCCAGCAAGCCACTGAATCCTGGCGCTTCGCCGTCTCCGGCGATTCCCGCAACTGCGGCGATGTAGTCATGCCCGCCATCGCTCAAAGCGTTCTCGATCACCACGCCAGGTTCTACTGGCACATGGGAGATTTCCGCGCCATGTACGGCGTCGATGAAGACATCCAGAAACGCTACGACGGCAAGCTTCCCATGGACGAATACCTGCGCATCGCCTGGCAAGATTTTCTGGCCAATCAGATCGCGTCCTTCGGCAATCTGCCGGTTCATTTGGGCATCGGCAATCACGAACTCGCCGGAGGCAAAACCATTGCCGACTTCACCATCCAATTCGCCTACTGGCTCGACACCCCAGAACTACGCGCTCGCAGACTGGAGGAAAGCCCTCAGGATCCCACTCCAACAACCTATTACGACTGGAAAGAAGGCAACGTCGATTTCATTTACCTGGATAACTCCGGTGACAACGGTTTCGACGATCTCCAAATGCAGTGGTTTGAAAAGGTTCTCGCCAGCGACAAAACCGACAACGACGTAAAATCCGTGGTCGTCGGCATGCACCGCGCTTTATCCAACAGCCTCGCCTGCGGCCACAGCATGAACGGCGACCAGGACAGTCCGAGCGTGAAAGGAACCCAGAGCGGCCGCCGCGCCTACACTGACCTGCTCAACTGGAAAAAAGAAACCCACAAATTTGTCTACATCCTCGCCAGCCACTCCCACTTCTACATGCAGGATCTCTACGACACTCCGCACTGGAATAATCCCGAACATGGCGGCGAAGTCCTCCCCGGCTGGATCGTCGGCACCGCTGGCGCGCAACGCTACGCGCTGCCCGATCTGACTCCAGAGCAGAAAGAGAAAACCAAGGCGGAGACCCGCGTCTGGGGTTACCTTCTAGGTACCGTGAAACCGAACGGCGAGATCACCTTCGAGTTCGAAAAGCTGGGCAAAGACAGCGTTCCGAAGATCGTGCGCGATCGTTATGGCGACGACTTTGTCGACAACTTCTGCTATGCCGGAAACAAAACCGACGCCCCGCATCCCCCAGCCCCCAGTTGTAACGACAAATGAGTTCCACCCAAGCCACCTCCGTACCCGGGGCTGCCTTGCTTCCGGCCCGTCTCCCCCCATATACTCGGAACGTTTGCCCGTTCGCCCCGGGAAGTCCTCCCGCCGCCGGGTTACCATCAAGAATCGCATCATTCCGGAGAACAACTCTATGACCACGATGACTACCCCGACGCACGTCGATAAAGAAACCAATCCCTGGGAGTCGCAGCGCGCGCGCTTTGACCTCGCGGCCCAGAAACTCAATCTCGACGACGGCCTGTGGCGCGTTCTCCGCTATCCCAACCGCGAACTCACGGTCTACATTCCCGTCCAAATGGATGACGGCCATCTCGAAGTCTTTACCGGATACCGCGTCCAGCACTCCATCGCGCGCGGCCCCGCCAAAGGCGGCATCCGCTACGCCCCCGACGTCACCCTCGACGAAGTTCGCGCCCTCGCCAGTTGGATGACCTGGAAATGCGCCGTCGTCAACATTCCCTTCGGCGGAGCCAAAGGCGGCATCATCTGCGATCCCCACAAAATGTCCATGGGCGAAATCGAGCGCATGACCCGCCGTTACACCTCCGAGCTGATCGAATTCATCGGCCCCGAAAAAGATGTTCCCGCCCCTGACGTCAATACCAACGAACAAATCATGGCGTGGATGATGGATACCTACTCCATGCACATGCGCCAGACGGTCACCGCTGTGGTGACGGGAAAGCCCATCAACATCGGCGGCTCCCGCGGACGCCGCGAAGCCACCGGCCGCGGCGTGATGGTAGTCTGCGATCAGGCCATCAAGAAGCTTGGTATCGCCCGCGAGAGCGCCCGCGTCATCGTGCAGGGTTTCGGCAACGTCGGCTCCAACGCCGCGCAACTGATGTACAGAGCGGGATATAAAGTCGTCGGCATTGCCGAAGTTGGCGGCGGTCTGTACAACAAGAATGGAATCGACTTGAACGGCCTCGTCGAATTCCGCCAGAAGAATGGCACCGTTCACGGTTTTCCCGGCGCCGAAGCTTACGACGCCGCCGACCTGCTCACCACCGATTGCGAGATTCTCATCCCCGCCGCCACCGAAAATGTCATCACTACGCGCAACGTCGATCGCGTCAAATGCCGCATCCTCGCCGAGGGCGCAAACGGCCCCACCACCGCCGCCGCCGACGATGTTCTTAGCGATAAGGGAGTGTTCGTGATCCCCGACATTCTCGCCAATGCCGGCGGCGTGACCACTTCATACTTCGAATGGGTGCAGGATCGCCAGGGTTATTTCTGGAAAGAAGCTGTCGTCAACGAGCAATTGGAAGAGATCATGATCTCGTCCTTCGATGACGTAGTTCGCTACGCCGAAACGCATCACGTCAACAATCGCATCGCGGCCTACATGCTCGCGATCGACCGCGTTGCCTACACCATCCGCCAGCGCGGGATTTACGCTTAGCGCCCTCGAGGCCGGAGAGCAAACAAGATTCGTACCAGGGCACGGCAGCCGTGCCGCAATTATGAAGGGGTTGGGGGCTTTACTCCCTGCCGTACTCAAAGGAGAAACCATGAAACCGATCGAAAAGAAATTAATGGCGCAAATCGCCGTATTGGTATTCGCGCTTTCCTTGGTCAGCGGCCTCTCCGCGTCAAGAAGCCCCGAACCGGGTACCGCACCCACCGCCGCGCAGACCGCCCCGTCCGCCACTGACAAACTCGATCTCAACACCGCCACGAAAGATCAATTGAAGGCTCTGCCCGGCATCGGCGACGCCTACTCGCAGAAAATTATCGACGGGCGCCCCTACCGCACCAAGCTCGATTTGGTGCACAAAAAGATCGTTCCCCAAGCAACCTACGACAAGATCAAAGATCTGGTCATCGCCAAGCAACCGAAGTCCAACACAATAGCTCCAGCCCCCAAATAGTCTTGCGATGATCCGCAGTCATTGAAAGGCTTTGAAGGGGCGCGGCTTCAGCCGCGGGGGAAAGACTTCGATCAGAATCTGGGCTTTCGCCCCTGTGCTTTCATTAAGGCATGGAGAAAACCCCAACGCTCTTCTCTGATCTCGCACTCTCAAAACGCCTGGAGCGCGCCGAAGGCACCGCCTGCCTTCAGTTCGCCCAAGCCCGCCGCCACGCCTTTCCCGAGAGTGGCGCCGACTGGATGGAGTGCGCCGGAACCTACGCAGTCTTCGATGGCGTCGATTCTCCCGTAACCCAAACGTTCGGCCTCGGCCTCTTCGCAGAACTCACCGCTTCCGCGCTGGAAGAGATCGAACATTTTTTCCTGAAGCGCGGAGCCTCCGTCTTTCACGAAGTTAGCCCCTTTGCCGGTACTGCCACGCTGAGTTTCCTCTGCGCCCGTGGCTACCGGCCCATCGAGATCAGCAGCGTTCTTTACCGCCCTGTCGAAAATCCACCCTTCGCTGAATCCTCCAACATCAGCGTCCGCGTGATCGCTCCCGAAGAAGCGCAACTCTGGGCCAGCATCAGCGCCAGAGGATGGTCACACGAGCATCCCGAGCTTAAGGATTTCATGCTGCAATTCGGCGCCCTCACCTGCGCCCGCGAGAACAACGTCTCCTTTCTCGCCGAAATCGACGGCCAGCCCGGCGCCGCCGGAGTGCTCTGCATGCACCAGGGAGTCGCCTTGTTCGGCGGTGCGGCCACCGTTCCCGAGCTCCGCCGCCGCGGCCTGCAAGCTGCACTCATGGCCGCCCGCATGCGCTACGCCTTCCAGCACGGCTGCGACCTGGCCATGATGGTCGCCGAAGCCGGCAGCGGCTCCCAACACAATGCCGAGCGCCAAGGCTTCCGCATCGCCTACACCCGCACCAAATGGCGCCTGGAAAAGATTTAACTGTCTTCATAAATCGGCTGGGAAGTTCTCGGGAAGGGCACAGGTTTCTTGGCAAAAGCACAGGTCTGGGGAAGGGCACGATTAGTCGTGCCGTCAGTTGCGCCTGGCGAAAAATCGACCTCGCACTAACGTGCACTCTCCTCGATTGCGTTCCGCCCAACCCTGGAGCATAATCAAACTGTCTCCGGCCGCTCTCGGAGGCATCCCTGATCTTGCGCTAAATGGCTTGCAGTGAACCTGCCGAATTCCATCACGCTGGCACGCATCTGCAGCATTCCGTTGCTGATCTGGATTCTGTCTTCCCATCACTTCACCAGCGAGCACGGCGCCAAAGAGCTTCTCGCCTCCGCGGTTTTCATCGCCGCCTCGATCACCGACGGCATCGACGGTTACCTCGCCCGCAAGCGCGGCCAGATCACAACCATGGGCATCCTGCTCGATCCCATGGCCGACAAACTTCTCATCGCCGCCGCCTTCGTCACGCTCGTGCAGTTCAACCCCAGCCTGGTTCCCGCGTGGATCGCCGTCATCATCATCGGCCGTGAATTCCTGGTCAGCGGCCTGCGCTCCATCGCGGCCTCTGGCGGCTTCACCATCGAAGCCAGCGAACTGGGAAAGTTCAAGATGGTGGTGCAGATCGTTTCCGTCGTCGCCGTGATTCTCGATCATCGCTGGAAGGAGTGGCCGGTCTACGGCAACTTCGTCTTCCCCGTGCACTGGATCGCCTACGCCTCCATCTGGTTCGTGGTTTGCGTCTCTCTGATTTCGGCGATCGATTATTTTGCCGCCTTCTGGTCCAAGATCGATCACCGCGTTTCCAAGCGCCGCCGCCGCGCGTTCGTTCTGAGCCGCCGCAAGGCCCGTCCCGCGCCCCGTTCGGCAGATGCTGATGTCGCCCCCACAGCCTAATTCGCCCCGCTGTCATCACTCGCCGGACTATCGTCCCGTCCCATGACTATTGCCTCCAGCGCCGAATCTCCCCAACCATCTTCCGCGGAAAATCCTCGCCCCGAATTCTCCCCCGAAGAACGCACCCTCCTCATTCGCCTGGCGCACAATTCCATCACCTCCGTGCTCGAGCGTCGCGCCCTTCCGCTCAATCCTCCCACTCCTCATCTCTCCGAACCCCGCGGCGCCTTCACCTCGCTCTATTTGCCCAGCGGCCCGGAAGAAAAGGATCTGCGCGGATGCGTCGGCTATGTGCTGCCCACTTGTTCTGTCTATCGAGCGGTAGCAGAAACCGCGCGCGCCGCGGCCTTCGAAGATAATCGCTTCCGGCCAGTCGATGAGGAAGAGGCTCCGCATCTCTTAATCGAGCTAAGCATTCTGTCCCCGCCGCAACCGATTCGCCCCGAAGAAATCCAAATCGGCCGCCACGGCCTGCTCATCACCTGGCATGGCCGCCGAGGCCTGCTCCTGCCCCAGGTTCCCGTGGAGCGCGACTGGGACCGCATCACGTTCCTCGAACAAACCTGTCACAAAGCCGCCCTGCCCCCAGATGCCTGGCAAAAGGGCGCAGTCCTCGAAGCCTTCACCGCCGAAGTCTTCGGAGAAAAAAGTGGCCACTGATCAGCGCCTAGTACCCAGAAAGATCACTCGCTGATCCCACACTTCATGCAAGGACAGCCGCCCTCGGCTGCCCGACGCACCGGGTGTATCGGTCCGCTCCCATTCCTGCCAAAAAACTAAAACCGGGAACGGTTGTCCGTTCCCGGCTTAGATCATGCCTGCTTGTGTGATTGTGCTACTGATTACTGGCGCTGGCTTGCGGCTGTTCGTCTAACTCCACCCCATCCCCCGCATGCACATCTTCCATGGCAAACACAATCATTCCGGTCGCCGTGGTCGGAGTTACTCCGATAACCACAATCTCTCCCACCGCTCGCCGCGGAAGATCGCGCACGTGAATGATAGGCCCGTTCCCCTTGGTGAACATAGTGGGATCGATCGATGGTTGCTTCTTCTGCGTATCTTCGCTGATCGCTGCCTTGAACGAAAGCGAATCCACCGGATCGTGCAGGTCTGCCTCGTAATTACGCACCGCACGGAAATAATCTCCCACCTTCACGCCCTGGTTCGATCCCACGTTGAAATAAACTTTCTGGCCGGTTCCCAACTCCGAGTCAAAATCTTTGCCCATCACAATGCGGCCCGACACCTTGCTCCCCGTCGGCAGGAAGCGGTCAAAGCGCAGCGGCGCGTGAAACGGCACCAGCTGCTTTTCGGCGAAAGGCAGCAGCGTGTCCCCCGGGTTCACCGGATCGCAGGAGTATTCCACCTGCGCCACCGACGTCTTGCTGCGCGTATCGAGCACGCGCACCCGCCCGACTTCCATATAAGGCTGTCCCGTGGCCTTCAGCAATTTCTTCTGCCCGGGAAACATCTCATACTCGTTCAGGTCGCGCAACGCCCGGATCACTTCATACTGCGCCCCCACGGTGTATCCCGAACCCTGCAAATACACAATGTCCCCACGGACGAACTTCGTGGTCGACGGGGTCTGTAACCCTCCGGCAACAAAATTGGCATCGGGCAGGGTTTGCTTGTTGATGAAACCAGCGCAGTAAACATCGGCGTAGGTCGGCCTTTGCACCCGCTCCACCGGGAAGTTGGCCGTGGTTACGATCGTCCCTTGCGGGGCCCCGGTTTCCGGAACCAAGGGCTCGCTGCCCGATTGGGCCCAGGCCGCAGCCGCGAGCACTATTACTAAAAGTCCTGTTTTCTTCATGTTACCCCCAAGAGGAGACATGCACTGCCACTCCCCGGTTATGCCACGGAAGCTAGGCTTCCAGTGCGACGGTAACAAGCGGGCAGGGGAGGGTCAAGGTTACGAGGGTGTCACGCACAACCTGGAAATAGGTTTTTTCGCGCATTTTGTGAATACTTTGTTGCATCTGCAATTCGACCCCTGTAAGATTCGCGCCGGAACCATTTCGCGCAAAAATTCACCCAATTGCTCTGGATCAGCTCCAGTTAAGCCGTTGATTTAAGATGATTTGACTTACGATGACTTCTGCCGCCAGAATCTTTCCTCCCCGCTTGCCCCTGCGCTTGCCTCGGGTTTGTGTCGCCGTCGCCTCCTCCGACCCCGCCGAACTGGTCGAGAAAGCCGAGGCCCTGGTTCGCGATAACTCCTTCCTTGAGTTCCGCTTGGACTACGTTTCCAAACCCCTCCAGGCTCTACCCAAGGTCAAATATTTCATCGAAACCCACCCCGGCATCGTGATCATCGCCACCTGTCGCCGCGCGGTCAACGGAGGCAAGTTCCGCGGCTCCATCGCCTCTCAACTCGACGTCCTCGCCAAAGCCTCAGCCCTCGGCTGCCAGCTCCTCGACGTCGAACTCCAGACCGCCCAGAAATGCAAACCCGCCCAGCTGCAGAAGCTTCGCAGCCGATCCTCGTTGATCCTCTCTTTTCACGATTTTCGCGGGACCAAGAAACTGGACGAAACCCTGGAGAAAATGCGCGCCTTCCCCGCCGATTTCTACAAAGTCGTCAGCACCGCCCAAACTCTCTCCGACAATGTGACGATGATTCAGTTCCTTAGCCGCCAAGCCGACAAGCATTCGCTCGTCGGCGTCTGCATGGGCGAACAAGGCATCATCAGCCGCGTCCTCGGAGTTCGCGCCGGCAGCGTCTTCACCTTCGCCGCCGTCAGCCCAGGAGAAGAAACCGCCCCCGGCCAGGTCACCGCCCAGGAATTGCGCAGCGTCTACCGCATCGAGTCCGTCGACGTCGCCACCCGCGTCTACGGCGTTGTCGGCGATCCCATCTCCCACTCGCTCTCGCCGGCGATCATGAATGCCGCCTTTCGCCGCGAGAACGTCAACGCAGTTTTTCTCGCGCTACACGCCAAAACGCTCAAGGACCTTCTAACTTGCGTGCGCGAAATCCCCATCCATGGCCTCAGCGTCACCATGCCGTATAAAGAGGCGATCCTTCCCTACCTCGATAACACTGACGCCCACACCACAAAAATCGGCGCCTGCAACACCGTAGTTCGCGCCCAGGATGGTAAACTCTACGGCTTCAACACCGATACTTCCGGCGTAGTGCGCCCTCTCGAGCGCCGCTTAAGTACGCTGCAAGACGCCAAGATTCTCGTCCTCGGCGCCGGAGGCGCCGCCCGCGCCGCCGTCTTCGGCCTGCGCGAACGCGGAGCCGAAGTCTACATCCTCAACCGCAGCGCCGAAGCCGCCAAGAAACTCGCCCGCCGCGCACACGCCCGCGCCCTCAAGCGCGCCGATCTGAAAAAATACGCCTTCGATGTGATCATCAACGCCACGCCAGTCGGCATGGGCAATAGCAAAGAGACTCCGCTCCAGGAAAAAGAAATCAACGCCCGCTACGTCTTCGACATGATCTACGACCCCGTCGAAACCCGCTTACTGCAAGAGGCCAAACAGCGCGGAGCGCAGATCATCCCCGGCATAGAAATGTTCGTTCACCAGGCCGCCCGCCAGTTCGAAATCTGGACCGGCAAACCCGCCCCCCAGGACGACATGCTGCAAGTGGTCCTGCTGCAATTACAAGAACGCGCCCAACGCGCCGCCGCGGCGAAAAAGAAATAGAGGTGTGGAGCAATGCCTGCGCGGAGCGGGCACTTTGCCCGCTAGCCTTTGACGTCGCCTTGATTATCATTGCGACACGCTGGCCCACCTGCTGACTGAAATCGAAAATCATATTCACCTGGAACCGCCCCACAACTCCTAACGTAAAGTCGAGAGAGGTTTCGTTATGGCCACCACCACCATGCCTGATCATCCCGCCCCGACCCGTCCCTCCGCTCTCCCACCCCTATCCCTCCCCATCCTGCTCTCCCTCTGCGCCGCCAAACTTCTGCTCCACCTCTTCACCAGCGTTCGCCACTACGACTACTTCCGCGACGAACTCTACTACCTCGATATGGCCCGTCACCTCGACTGGGGCTACGTTGACGCCGCCCCGCTCATCGCCGTCTACGCCAAGATCGCGCTTCTCATGGGAGGCTCGCTCGCCGCTCTGCGCATCATCCCCGCGCTGGCCGGCACAGCCCTTGTCGCGCTCTCCATCCTCATCGCCCGCGAACTCGGCGGCGCACGCTACGCCCAACTCCTCACCGGCCTCGCCATCCTCGTCGCTCCCGCCTTCCTCATTATGGATAGCCTGCTCACCATGAATGCCTTCGAGCCGCTCTATTGGATGGGCGCCATCCTCGTCGTCATCAAAATTCTGCGCACCGGCGATTCCCGCCTCTGGCTCTGGTTCGGCGTCCTCGCCGGACTCGGCCTTGAAAACAAACACTCCACGCTCTCCTTCGGATTCGCCGTAACCATCGCTCTTCTTCTCACTTCGTTCCGCCGCGAATTCACCCGCAAATGGATCTGGATCGCCGGCGCCATCGCCCTCGCCATTTTTCTTCCCAACTTAATCTGGCAGATCCGCCATCATTTTCCGACCATCGAAGATCTGCAAAACGTCGCGCGTGAGCATAAGAATGTTGTTTTGCCTCCGCTCGCGTTCGTCAAAGAACAAATCCTCGATCTTCTGCCCATTCTTTTTCCCATGTGGCTCGCCGGCGTGATCTGGTTTCTACGCGACCGCCGTTGGCGCGTGCTGGGCTGGACCTTCGTCGTCTTCTTCGTCCTGATGGAAGTCGCGCACGGCAAGAACTATTACGTTTACCCGATCTATCCCATGGCTTTCGCCGGCGGAGCAGTCGTCATCGAGCATTGGCTCGCGCATCGCGCCACCTGGACCCGCGCCTTAATCGTCGCCATCATCGTGATCGGAGCCATCCCAGCCGTCCCGCTTTCCACCTGGATGCTGCCGCCCGACCGCTTGCTCGCCTATCAGAATTGGCTCGGATTCAAACCCGCGAAAGCCGAAAATAGTCACGACTCGCTCTTGCAGCAGCCGGTAGCCGACCAATTCGGGTGGCGCGACTTAGTCAAACAAGTTGCCGATATTTACAACTCGCTCCCGCCCGAAGAGCGCGCCCAGACCGGCATTTGGGCGGGCAATTACGGTGAAGCCGGAGCCATCAACCTATTCGGTCCCGCCTACGGCTTACCCATTGCCTACTCCCGCCACCAGAATCACTGGTACTGGGGCCCGCCCCCGCAGGTCTATAAAAATCTGATCGTCATCCAGTGGTCGCTCGACGATGTCCGCGACAACTGCACCTCATTCCAGGCCTTCGATCACTACAATCCCTTCGGCATGGCAGAAGAAAATACTCCCATCTACCTCTGCCGCGGCGTCAAATTCGATATCCAGAAAATCTGGTGGCACTCCCACCACTGGAATTAATCAGCCCGTCCATTACTATTTCCTCTTCAACACGTAAATCGCTCCGGTCCCCTCCGGCGCAAAATTTCTCGCCGGATCTCCCCAAACAAATTTACTGGGCCCGCCCACATTGACAACTCCAACCCGCTCATAATTTCGATCTTTGAACTCTTCGATCCACGTCAGAAAACCAGCCGCCCCTGGAACGCCGCTCCTCTCACCCCAGGAATCTAAAATATCCACGTAAACCAAATAATCGGGACGATTCACCTCCAACTCCTGCTCAAATTCTTCTCGCATGCGATCGACGTATTTCTGATGACCGATCAGGCTGTACATGTAAATGTATCCCGTCGCCGAATGGCGGTGCGCGTAAAAATAGATCTCAGGCTCCGAGCCTAAAACCGCGATCCGCACGTCTTCCGCCGAGTTTTTCCGGATATACTCCGCAACCTGTACCGCCGGTACAAAAGCATTCTCGCCGTAAGTAGTCTGCACGATCTCATCCGGCGTCATGGAAAAATACACCCCGCGCTGTTGCACGATCCCGTATGCGCAGCCAAGCAGAAAGACCACCACAGGTACCAGCACGAATCGTGAATATCGACGATGCTCCGCCAACACTTCGGTTGCGGCGGTCACCCCTACGCCCGCTAGAATAGCGATCACTGGAAGCAGCAGAACAAAATAGTGCGGACGAAAGAACGCTCCCGGACACAGCGACAAAAACGAAAACAGAAATAAAAGCACGATGAATCCGGAATGCTTGCGCCCGCTCACGCTCCAGATCAGCGCGCTCACGCCAACCGCAGCCAGAATCCAGATCGGAAGGCCCGGCCTCACCACCGCCGCAAAATTTCCCACAAACGCCCGAACCGCTCGGTGGAAGCCCACTTTCGAATACTCCCCGGCATACGACACAGTCCAAAACCAGAACTCGCGAAACACCCCATCCCGGTAGAGAGCAAAACAAGTCATCGCATAGGGCAAGATGACTCCCAGCGCAAAGATCGCGGCACCGCGAACAATCTTTCCCATCCCAGCGTTGCTTTTCCTTCCACTCGCCACTAGATAGAAAAGGCAAAACAGCGCAAAGAAAACGCCATGCTGCTTCATCTCGATGGCGATTCCGGCGCATAACCCGCTCAGCAAAAACATCCATCCGCGCCTTGACCGCAATGCCGCCAACAAAAACAGAATGCCCACCAATGCCGGAACCACCACAAAGTTCGTGGCGTGCGCCTCAAATCCCATCACCGATGTACTGGTGGAGAGTAACGCATAGCTGCACGCCGCAACCACAGCCGCGAGCCTGCCGAACAAAATCGAAGTCAACCAAAATATCAACAACACCGCGGACGCATTTACCAACAGAAGTCCAAGATGAATGCCTGCTGCACTCTGCCCGAAAACCGCGAGCACCGCCGCATAGGCCAGATAAATCCCCGGTAACTTCATGTTGTACGCCAGCTTGTAAGCGGGTATGCCCTGCAACATGAGTTGCCCGGAATACGCGTACTCCCCTTCATCGCGCTCCAGCGGCATCTCGCGCACTCGATAACGAATCAAGCCAAAGAAAATCGTCGCAAGCAGAACTAGGACGAGCGCGGAAGCTGCGGAGAAAGATAACAATCGACTTGAGGATGCCGCAGTCTGAGTCTGCATCTGGTTTCGTGCAGCGCTCCGCAATTGGAGCACTCCCCGATTCTGGCATAGTATGATCTACCTGTCTCGCGCGCCGATTGCGGCATGATCTACCTGACACGATCTACCTGAAATGATCCCCCCTCCCCAGCCATCAAAAGTTTTGCCCGCAACGTCGCGCCTCGGCCAGCACGACGCGCCCCCCCACTCCTGGTTGCCCGCATGCATTCTCACAGCCGCCCTGATCGCGAGGCTTTATCAAGCCTGGGCGTACTTCCTCAATCCCGACGAAGCGCTGCACAATCTGCTCGCGAGCCAGAATTCAGTAAGAATGGCTTACCACGCGGCTCTCACTCAGGCGCACCCACCGTTGTTGATCCTCGTCCTTTATTACTGGCGCTCCCTGGGCCACTCCGAGCTCATGCTACGCCTGCCTTCGGTTCTCGCCGGAACCGCCGCCTGCTGGTTCGCTTATCAATGGCTGAAACTGGTCACCGACCGCTCCACTGCATTTCTCGGATTGCTTCTTTTCGCCTTCGCGCCTTCGCTGGTCGGATTGTCAGCCGAGGTCCGGCAATACGCCCTGCTTCTGTTTTTTGCCTCGGCGTGCCTTTACCTGTCCGAGCGGGCGCTCCAACACAATTCCGCGCCCTGCATGATTTTATTTTCGCTCTCGCTCTACGGAGCGCTGCTCTCCCACTACTCCTCGCTTATCTTCGCTTTCACGCTCGGCATTTACCTGCTCGTCCGCCTCTATCCATACGGCGTTCGCCTGCGCCTGTTCGCAGTTTGGGGTATAGGACAAATTGCGGCGCTCGCTCTGGTCGCTTATTTTCTCTTGACTCACGTCGCCCATCTGCGCGAAGTCGGCATGGCGCAGGGCATCTCCGAGACCTGGCTGCGAAAATCTTTTTTTCACCCCGCTCAGAATCATGCTCTCATCTTCATTGCCGCGCAGACTTTGCGCGTCTTCACATTTCTGTTGAGCCATGGCGTAGCCGGAACCCTCGCGCTCATCGCATTCTTGATTGGGATCGTTTCACTCTTCAGGAAAAAGACCTCCTCTGCTGAAAATCGCCCGTCCCCGCGCCAACTCGCACTTCTGCTGGTGCTCCCATTCGCCGTAAACTGCGCCGCGGCATTAGCCGGAGCCTATCCCTATGGCGCAACCCGCCACAATTCCTTGCTGGCTTTATTCGGCCTTAGCGGAGCCTGCATCGGCCTTACCACCTGGAAGCCTGCGCGCTGGTGGTCGACGCCCTTGATCGTTGCCGCCTGCCTGGCTTTCTGCAACTTCTTTCCCGCTCCTGCACCCCTGATCAAAGCAAAAAATCACCGCCGCATTCTGATGGAGCGTGCCATCGATGCGTTGCATGCATCCGCTGCGCCCGGGTCCACCTTCTTCGCCGATTATGAGAGCGCCCTCGTCCTCGGCTACTACGCCTGCGGTCACGGAGTAGTGCAGATCTTTCCGCCGTATCAGTCGTTCGTCCCAAATGACTGCGGGCCTTACAAAATTTTCTCAGCCCGTCCGGAAGAATGGAAATTTACCGCAGAGGATTTTTCCGACCAATACGGACGCTTCGCCCAATCCTATCCAGGCGTCGTCGGCCCAGTCGAAGCAGGCCCGGTCGACGCAGAAAAGAAACTTTGGATGTTCAACACTGGATGGATTGCCGACTCCGACACGCGCGCCCTGGAAAAATTCTTGCGGCAGGATGGATGTTCCCCCCAGCACTTCGGAGAAAACATTTTTATTTGCCAATTCGCCGTACGCGAAGCCGCGCCGCCCTCCAACCCCAATCCCCACTAGTCCGGAACAAACGCTTGCAATAGAAAAAGCCTCTCCGCGAGAAGCAGAGAGGCCCTTAACTCGTGAAAGCCGTTACTTCTGCTGGTCCATCGTGATGCCGTTCGCCCCCGGCTGCTTCTCCGCCTTAGCCTTCTTGGTGAGCAGAGTCTGATCCACCCAATGATCAGCCGTTTTCAAGTCTTCTTGTCGCGCGGCCAGGTCATCGCACTCCACATCCGCCCGCTCACGGTACATCAAATTTAAATACGCCATGGCATCGTCGTAATCGGGCCGAAGTTGGATGGCTTTCTGAAGGTTGTCGATGCCCTCCTGGATCAGAGGACCATTCTTTACCTTCAACTCGTCGCAGACTTTTTTCTGATCTTTGTTCTTGGGATTCAGATTCTCGTCCGGCTTCAGGCCCAGCTTGGCGCGTTCTTCCATGCGCGGCGGGTAGCATTCCGCCCAGTCGATCACGCCCACCGAGTAGTACGGATCGGGGTCGTTCGGGTCGAGTTCCGACACCATGTGGTTGTATTTCTTGGCGTCGTCGAACTTCTTCATGTTGTAGTAGAGCGACGCAATGCCCTTAGCCGCATTCACTTTTTGATCGCGCGCCGCATTCATGTCGAGCACGTGCTTGTATTGCTCAATCGCCTGTTCTGCGTATTTATTGTTGTCGGGCGTGTCCGCTCCCGGAATGTATTGCTGCGCAAAAGCCGTCGCCAAATACATCTTGGCATTGATCAAGTTGGGGTCTAAAGCCACGCTCTGTTGAAAATGATCGATGGCTTCTTCGAATTTGGCGTTCTTATAGGCGGTCACGCCCTTGTTCAGTTGATCGCGCGCGCGCAGCTTGTCGCATCCCAGGGATGAAAACAGCGCCAGCGCCACTGCCGCGGTTGTTAGCAGTCGAATATATTTATTCATTGCGGTATGAATCTCCCTTGCCACACAGCATCCTAGGCCTAAAGGCGGCACCTTGACAAGCGCCCGGCCCAGCGAAATACGAACCATGTGGCGCCGGCCGGCCCGCCCGCTGCATGCGGCAACCTGGGAGCCTCGCGGGCAAAGCCTCGGCTCACCTTGTCCAAGGCCAAGCCCGCGGCCACACGGATCCTGAATCTAGGGCGTACTCTTACTTCGCCGCCCGGTTAACCGCCCGCTTCGATCTTGGCGGTAATCAGACCCACCTTGTCCACTCCCGCGGCGTGCGCGATGTCAATCACGTTGGCCACATCGGCGAAGGGAATATTATCGTCGCCCTTCACGAACATGACTTTCTCGGCGCGCGTTTTGTAGATGTCCGAGAGCCGGCCCTGGAGGTTATCCCAGGTCGCATCTTCTTGATTGATCTTCAGCCCGGGATCCTGCCCCGGCCCGCGATCAAGCAACTGCACCACAATCGTGCGGTCCGTTGTGTTGTTCTTGGGCGCGTTCGGCGGAGGCGGCTGGGGTACCAGCGCGTCCAGACCTTTCGGCGTTAACGGCGTGATCACCATGAAGATGATGAGCAACACCAGCAGTACGTCAATGAGCGGAGTGACGTTAATGTTCGCGCTTTGGCCCCCGCCCGTGCCAACTGCCATACTCATAGTCGATCTCCCTTATTGTCCATGCGCAGGCGCGCTAGGAGCGGTTGGAGTGCTTTTTCTCTGTTCGGTGAGCAGGCCCACGTCATCCACGCCGGCCGCGCGAACCGCGTCCACCACGCCGACCACGTTGCCGTAGTGCGCTCGGGCGTCCGCCTTCAGGTAGACTTCCTTATTCGTTTTATTGGCCAGGCGATCTTTCACCTTGCCCGTCAGGCTGTCCACCGCCACCTTGTCGGAGCCAAAGTAAATGGTTCCGTCGCGCATCACCGAAACCAGAAGCGCATCCTCTTTATCCGCATCCTGCATCGGAGTCGGGTTGTTAACCTTGGCCATGTCCACGCTGATGCCCTTCTGCAACATGGGCGTGATCACCATGAAGATGATCAACAGCACCAACATCACGTCCACCATGGGGGTGACGTTGATGTCGGAGTTGACGTTGGCCCCTACATTTCTCTTTGCCAGTGCCATAGCTTGATATCTCCGTTGGCAGCGGCCAGTTTTCAGTGGCCCTTTGCCGTAAACCTTTACGCCGAACTGGATCCGGACTCCGCCCTGGGTTGGGAAGGCCGGCGCCGGGAGACAATCCCAGCGCCAGTCAGCAACTCATTACGGACTGCCGAAAATCCTCGCCTCCCAGCAACTAGGTGCGGCGTACTTCTCGGCGCTTCAGGAAGTAATCGATCAATTCGCTCGACGAGTTGTCCATCTCCACATCGAACGCTTCCACGCGCCCGGTGAGGTAGTTGAACATCATGACGGCAGGGATCGCTACCAGCAGCCCGAACGCGGTGGTTACCAGCGCTTCGGAAATACCGCCTGCCACTGCGCCCAGACCGGTCGCCTTCTGCTCCGAAATTCCTTTGAAGGCGTTCAGAATGCCCATCACCGTTCCGAACAGGCCGACGAATGGCGCCGTCGATCCGATGGTGGCCAGACCGCCCAGACCACGCTTCAATTCCGCGTGGACAATGGCTTCGGTCCGCTCCAGTGCGCGCTTCGAGGCTTCAATGGTTTCTCCGGGAATGGCGCCGGGGCTATCCTGGTGCGCCTTGAACTCCATCAGGCCAGCCGTGACAACCTTCGCCAGGTGGCTCTTCTTGTTGCGCTCGGCAACCTTGATGGCCTCGTCGATGCGGCCATCGCGCAACGCTCCGGCTACCGCGGGAGCGAACGCGCGCGATTGCTTCCGGGCCGCGCTATACGCCATGGCGCGATCAATCATGACTCCGATCGACCAGCCTGACATGATGAACAGAATGATGACCACGATCTTCGCGATGATACCCATTTGATGCCATAGCGAAATCGGATCCCATCCCACTGCGCCACCCTCTTGCACAATCCAAGTGGCTACCCGCGGCACGTGATTGATTACTTCGGCTGTAATGTTGGCTAACATGAGTTGCTTTCCCCTCCTCAGAACTTCATTAGACTTTTGCAGCGAAAAACGTTACGGCTATCTGACTTTGATGCGAGATTTGTGCGTCGTGCAAAGTGCGTCCTGAAAACCGCATTCGTGTACCTGCAAACTGGTACGCCGGGCTTCGTCAACCGCTCAGGAAGAAAGGAAAGGGCGGTCGAACCCGCGAAGGGGCTCTCCCCGCCACCAGGTCCGGTGGGCATGGGGAGGGCCACTCAGCATACACCTTACGAAACGAATCTTCTACGTCGTTCATCACACGTCGCCGGCGTCTATCCTCCGGAGAGCGTGAAGTTCACCTGTACTTCCGTATCCACTTCCACCGGCTCGCCGTTCAGCAGATAAGGCTTGTACTTCCACTGCTTCACCGCGTCGATGGCTGCGGGCGCCAGCATCGGGTGTCCGCTGACCAGCGTCAGGCCTTCGATCGAACCATCCTTGCTGATCACCGCTCGCAGCAGTACCGTCCCTTGGATGCGGGCTTGCCGCGCCAAAGGAGGATAAACCGGGTTCACTCTTCGCACCAGAAGTCCTTGCGATACGCCCTGCGACACGCGTACGCGCTGTGGGGTCGCAACCTTGGGCACGGCTACTGGCGTGGAACTGATAATGCCGCCGATTACGCCGCCCATCTGCCCGCCCGGTACTCCGCCCGGTACTCCACCCACCACGCCCGAGGACGCCATCGACGGCGGCGGCGCTTCGTCTTCGACGATCTTCGTAATTTTCTGAGGAATTTTCGTGGGCGTCCGCAATTGCCCGTTGACGATGTCCGTCTCAATTTGCTTTTGCACGTGCACCACCGCTGCTGGCGGTGGAGGAGGTGGCGGAGGCGGTGGGGGGGCTACCAGGAAGGTCATCAACTGCTGTTTGGGCAGGGCTTCCGTGAAGATCAAGGGGATCAGAACCATCACGATCAGCAGGCTGACTTGGATCAGAAGGCCGATCGATGTCGTCCACCCCCGCTTCGTCTTTAACCTGCCACCGGATTCCAGAAGGCTATCTTCAAACATAAGTGTTCTCCCGACTTTCGAGCCTACCTAAGCTTAGACACCGACCCACTCCTCTTTGCTCCCGAGAGCAATGAAAGCAACTGCGTAACCTGCAATTTGGCAGCAGAAAGACGACATCCTGCCCATCTTTCCATTGTTCAAACTACAAAATCACTAAATTGCCCAACTACTCAATCCCCTACAAATACGGCTTATCGCAGAATAGCCCCCCTGCTATCGGGGCTTTTACCTAGTTCGGACGGGCATCGCGGCGGGCCGCTTACCTTTACTGATTCTCCAATCCTGATATGCCACCAGAATCGGAGCGGCAATCGCAATCGAGGAATAAGTCCCTATTAAAATGCCGATCACCAGCGCGAGGCTAAATCCGCGAAGCACCTCACCGCCGAACAAATAGAGAGCAAGTACGGTAAGGAAAGTTAATCCTGCTGTCAAGATCGTTCTGCTTAAAGTTTGATTAATGCTCCGGTTGACGATGTCTGACAGTTTCTCCCGCCGCATGAGTTTAATGTTTTCCCGAATCCGGTCAAATACCACGATCGTGTCGTTATTAGAGTAACCAATCAATGTAAGAATGGCGGCGATCACAGTAAGAGAAATGTCTTTGTCGAGCAGCGAGAAGAAGCCCACTGTGATGAGCGTATCGTGGAACACCGTGACCACAGCCGCAACGCCATAGATCCACTCAAAGCGGAAGCCCAGATAAATCAGCATTCCTGCCAGCGAATAAGCCGTGGCTAGCAGCGCCTGCTTGCGCAATTGCGCTCCCACTTGCGGTCCTACAATCTCGACGTTGCGCACGCCAAAATCCGACAGGAAAAATCCATCCGGCAGGGAAGCCACCACGGCCGGATCGACCTGCGCCTTGAGCTGATCGAACGAACTCAGCACCCCGCCCTGCACCTTATCGCGGTCATTCACGATCGCCTGCGCCTGCTGCGTGTATTTCTGGTCGGCATCCGATCCCAAATGCATCGGGTCTTTGTCCATCAAATAATTCTTGATGGTCAGCACGCTGGCATTGTTCAGGTCCTGCTTGCCCGGAGGGGTGTTCGTCTCCAGCGTATTAATGATCTTCATCTTGCCCTGATCGAGCGCCTGCTCGCTGGTTTCCTGCACGTCGAGATCGATCAGCACTTCATTATTGGAAGGCACGTCATAGCGTTGAATCTTGGCATTGTGCAACCCAGCCCGATCCATCGCGGCGCGCAAGGCGTTGTCATTCGGCGTGTGCGAAAACTTCACATAAACCAGCGTCCCGCCGCGGAAGTCCACGCCATAAGGGATGCCATGCCAGAACAGCATGGAACACACGCCCGCCACGCTGAAGACCAGAGAGAAGGCAAGAAAGTACCACTTCTTGCCCAGAAAATCGATGTTCGTATTGCGAAAGAACTCCACCAGGTTTACCTCTTATCCGATCTATGATTTCGTTGAAGAAATTGAGTATTTTTGTAATTTGTAATTGAAAATCAAAACCCAGCCACGGCCGTGGTCTCTCAAAATTACCCGATTACCAAATTCTCCTAAATGCTCAACGCGTCTCCGCGCTGCTTCCGGCTCAACACCCAGTCAAAAATCGTCCGCGAAACGAACACCGCCGTGAACAGATTGGCTAGCAAACCAAAGGTCAGTGTGACCGCAAATCCTTTCACCGGACCGGTTCCGAAGATGAACAAAATCGCCGCCGAAACAATCGTCGTCACGTGCGTGTCCACGATCGTGATCCAGGCATGACCGAAACCCTGATCCACCGCCGAAGGCGGCGTCTTTCCATTCCTTAACTCTTCTCGGATGCGCTCAAAAATCAGCACGTTCGAATCCACGCCCATACCAACCGTAAGAATCACCCCCGCGATTCCCGGCAGTGTCAGCACCGCATCGAAGTATCCCATGAATCCCAGAAGAATGATGAGGTTCAACAGCAAGGCCACATCGGCATTGATCCCCGCCGCGCGGTAGTAAATCAGCATGAAGATCAGCACCGCCAGCATTCCGATAATCGCCGCATTGATGCCGTGGCGAATCGAATCCGAACCCAGCGACGGCCCCACCGTCCGCTCTTCCAGATACTTAATCCCCGCCGGCAGTGCGCCCGACCTCAGAATCATCGACAGATCCTTCGCCTGCTGCTGGCTCATGCTGCCACCGCTGATCTCGCCCGTATCCCGGATCGCTTCCTTAATATTCGCAACTTCCTGCACTTTGCCGTCGAGCACCACGCCCAGACTCTCACCCACGTGCGAGGAAGTGAAGGTATAGAAACGCTGCCCGCCCTCGCCGGTTAACTGAAACCGCACATTCGGCGCACCATTCTGATCGGTGCTCGGCTGCGCATCCCGCAAATCCTTACCGCGAACCGCCGACACCTTCGAGACCAGATACCACGCTTCCTGATCCGCTGGCGTCCCCGGAACCGCATGTCCCGGCATCAGCATCGCATTCGGCGGCAAAATCCCCCCGTTCGCTTGCAGTGCCGCCTGCTCACTCGCATACGGACCGCCCAACACCTGCTTGATCTCCAGCATCGCGGTCGACTGCATAATGCTCTTCACGCGCTCCGGATCGTCCACGCCCGGCAACTGCACCAGAATCTGATATTGCCCCAGCCCGTGCTCCTGAATCGTCGGCTCGCTCACGCCCAGCGAATCAATGCGGTTGCGAATCGTCTCGATCGCCTGGGTCACCGCCTTATTCTTTAGATCGGAGAGCATCTGCGGCTTCATGGTCAACGTCCACGTGTTCTCCGCTCCCGAGGTGAGGTTGTATTCCGGCAGACGCTCGTTCACGATGGACAGAAGATCATTCCGCCCCTCGGTCGGTACTCCCTTCAGCACCACCTTATCCGGAGCGTTCGTCGGATCCGGCTTCGAAATATCGGCAAACGCAATCTTTTTCTTATTCAGTTGCTCTTTGAGAATTTCGATGGCATTGTCGGAATCGATGTTCACCGCATCATTCACCTGCACTTGCAGGATCAGGTGAGTCCCGCCGCGCAGATCAAGTCCCAGATGAATGCGGTTGGTCATGGCCGCGAGCAGCCCTTGCCCCGAAAAACTCTGCGGAACGCCGAAGATCCCAAACAGGAAAACCAGCAGGGTGCCTACGATTGCGACTAATTTCCAGGTCAAATTCTTATTCATAACGGAATCCATTTAATAAAGATTGCTATCCCGAGCCAGCGCTCTTGGCGCAGCGAGGCATCCCTGCCCGATTCTCTGCAGCAGCTATTTGGTCTTTGCTTCTTCATCGGCAGTGGTCAACGACGCCACCGAGGCCTTGGTCACTTCCAACCGCAAGTTATCCGGAGGCACCCTCAGGTGAATGCAATCATCCTTCAGCGCGATCACCGTTCCTCTCAATCCTCCGGTTGTGACCACTTTGTCCCCCGTCTTAATGCTGTCCAGCATCGCTTGCCACTTCTTCTGCCGGCTCTGCTGCGGCCGTATCAGCAGAAAATAAAAGATGGCAATCATCAACACCATCATGAAGATGAAGGACGCGCCACCCCCACCCGCCAGCTGCATCGCCACTAAAAACTGCATGTTCATCGATTTCTTTCCGAATTCCTATCAGACGTTCTTCTCGACCAGCCCGGGCTTCGCGTAGTTTTTCCCGCAAAGCTTTTTCCGCGAACCAGCGCCCGCGCCTACCTACGCCGCAGGCCTGTCCTTTCACGACGGGGTTTCTGCTCGATTCCGGCCGGATCGTCTTCGCTCAGGCTTGAATCCGGGGAGGTCTTTCCAGCCAGGTCGCGGTTTCCGGTCGAAACTAGACGCTAGAAAGGACGGGACTCTTCCCCAAGTTGAATAGAATGACGCACCCGCCGCATAGTGTCAAGGTAGAAACTCAGGTTGTGGATGGTATTTAAGACCTGCGCCAGCACTTCATTCGATGCATAAAGGTGCCGCAAATATGCCCGCGAGTAGCGCCGGCACACCCGGCAGCCGCAATTCGAATCCAGCGGCTCTGCATCCTGCGCGTAGCGCGCCTGTTTAATCGAAATCTTTCCCTCCGAAGTGAACAGCAGCCCGTGCCGCGCCGCCCGCGTCGGCAAAACGCAATCCATCATATCCACGCCAAGTTTTGCATACTCGACAATTTCCTCCGGCGTGCCCACTCCCATCACATACCGCGGCTTGTCCTTCGGAAGATACTCCAGCGTCGCCTCAATCACCTCCCGCGTCCGCTCCCGCGGCTCCCCCACGCTCAACCCCCCAATTGCGTACCCCGGAAACCCAAGCTCAACCGTCCGTTCAGCCGAATCTTTTCGCAACGCCAGATCCATCCCCCCCTGCACAATCCCAAAAAGCGATTGCGTGGAGCACGCTTGTGTGGCGTGGGCACTCTTGCCCGCGTCTTTCCACGGCACTTCACACTTATGGTCCTCAAAATACCTCTTGCTCCTCGCCGCCCACCGTAAAGTCATCTCCATCGACGCCTGCACCCGCCCCCGCTCTGCCGGATACTCCGTGCACTCATCAAACGCCATGATGATGTCCGCCCCCAGCCCAATCTGCGCCGCCATCGAGCTTTCCGGAGTAAACCAGTGCGACGACCCATCCAGATGCGACCGGAACGTCACCCCTTCTTCCGTGACTTTGCGCAGCTCATTCAGGCTGAAAACCTGAAACCCGCCAGAGTCGGTCAGAATCGCCCTCGGCCACGCCATGAATCCATGCAATCCCCCAAAATTCCGAACTGTCTCGACCCCAGGCCGCAAGTAAAGATGATAAGTATTGCCCAGCAGAATATTGACGCCCAGCTCTTCCAGCACATCCTGCGCCACAGCTTTAACCGTAGCCGCAGTCCCCACCGGCATGAACACCGGCGTCTCCACCGCGCCATGCGCCGTCAGCAACCGCCCAGCCCGCGCCGGCCCTGAGCACGCTTCAACCTGAAACTGCAATGACATTTGTGGATTGTAAATGCCAGCCACCGCCCCTGCCCGCTTGGTTTTGCTCGCGTGGAATCGTCGCCCCTTCAAAAACCCCGTGACGAGATGAAATTAGCTTTGTCATCCCGAGCGAAGAAGATCGTGCGCGAAGCGCACGATCCTCGCAGTCGAGGGACCTGTTGCTCGCTTGCACCTCTTGGATTCCAGCCTCCCATTTACTTTCCTATGCAGAAGGTACTGAAGATCAGGTGAAGAATGTCATCGGTTGTGGTGGCCCCCGTAATGGCGTCCAGTGGCCGCAGTGCGTTGTAAAGATCGAGCAGCAACATTTCGTGCGGCACTTTGCCGCTCACGGCTGCTGCCGCGGCCGCTAGCGCGCCGAGCGCATCTTTCACCAATCCCTCATGCCGCACGTTGGTAAGAAATCCACTCTCGCCTTGCGCTCCAGTTTCGCCGCCTGCATGGCGCAGAATTTCCGCGCGCAGTTCCGGAATTCCATCGCCCGTCAGAGCGGAGACGCGAAGTTCGGCCTTCCCGCCGCCTGCCGCCCGCCCCTCGCCGGAAATCAAGTCGCATTTATTTCCCACCACAATCCGCGGCCGTCCCTGCGCTTGCCGAATCAATTCGTCATCCTCGGCGGTCGTTGGCTGCGAGGCGTCCAACACGATCAGCACCAGATCGGCATCAGCCAGCGCCTCCATGGATTTGCGAATGCCAATAGATTCCGCCTCGTCGAGTGCCTGCCGGATGCCCGCCGTGTCGACCAGTTGGATCGGAATGCCTCCGATGGCGACGGTTTCGCTCACCAGATCGCGCGTGGTGCCGGGCGCGGCCGTCACGATTGCGCGTTCGCGCTCCACCAGGCGATTAAACACACTCGATTTCCCCACGTTCGGCCGGCCGACAATCGCCAGCACCAGTCCCTCATGCACAAGTTTGCCGTAGCCGAAACTGGCCGCTAACTGCTCCAGAGGCTGGCGTACATCG
Organism: uncultured Acidobacteriaceae bacterium; assembly: GCA_963818935.1. Taxonomy (GTDB): domain Bacteria; phylum Acidobacteriota; class Terriglobia; order Terriglobales; family Acidobacteriaceae; genus Sulfotelmatobacter. Next base: position 50,693 of record CAWFUK010000076.1, on the reverse strand, counting down.
GCAATGCCTTCCAGAATGATCGAATCCTGCATCACCGAAACGTCATCCTCGGCGAAATCGATTCCCGCCTCCAGTGCCGCGATCAGATGAACCAGCCGTTGTTTGACTGGCTGCAACCGCCGCGAGAGCGCCCCTTCGAGTTGTTGCGCCGCGACTTTCGCCTGGTACAGCGTTTGCGACTCGATCAGATCACGCACCGCTTCCGCCTGCGTCAGGTCGATGCGTCCGTTAAGAAAGGCGCGCATCGTGAACTCTCCCGGCTCAGCCAGTCGCGCTCCGCCAGCCACGCACAGTTCCACGATGTGACGTAGCACGACCGGAGAACCATGCGCTGAAATTTCTACGATGTCGTCGGTCGTATACGAATGCGGTTTCGCGAAATAGCTGACCACGACTTCGTCGATGCGCTGGCTCGAATCGCCTGTGGGGACGGCCCGCCCTCGGCTGTCCAGCCGAGCGGAGCTCGACAGCCCTACCATCTCGGTCAATGAATTCTCCAAGCACCGCCCGCCCGGCTTCCATCTCATGTTTCAGCCGCAGCATCGGCGCCGCAATCTCTTTCGCCCGCGGCCCCGCTACCCGCACCACTCCAATCCCTCCGCGCCCGGAAGGTGTCGCAATGGCGACAATCGTATCGTCAAGTTCCACGGGCCGATTGTAGCGGTTTAAACTAAAGCAGGGGATCAGAAATTGTCAGTCGCCGACGAACTGCTCAAAGCCAACCAGGAATTTGTTAAAAACTTCAACCTCGGAGACCTCGCGGTTCAGCCTCGCCGCCGCGTCGCCGTGCTGGCCTGTATGGACTCCAGAATTCTCTTCGAGCGCTGTCTTGGTCTGCGTCCCGGAGACGCGCACATGATCCGCAATGCCGGCGGTATCGCCACCGAAGACGCGCTGCGCTCTCTGATAGTTTCCCATCACCTCCTCGATACCCAGGAGTTCATCATCATCAATCACACCGATTGCGGCCTGCTCAAAGTGCGCGAGCACGAACTCAAGAAAAAGCTCGCCCAAAAAATGGGAACCCCTTTCGGTGCACCCGCCCACTTTCATGCCTTCGATGATCTCGAAGAAAACCTCCGTGAGCAGATCCGGCGCGTGAAATCGCATCCCTGGATTCCCCAGCACATTCCAGTCCGCGGCTTCGTTTACGACGTAAAGACCGGCGCGCTCACTGAGGTGAATGAAGCAAAGTGATTCATGTGGGGACAGCCGCCCCCGGCTGGTCAGCCGAGCGAAGCTCGGCCGCCTCTACCGCATCGCCCCAAACCTCCTGATTCTGCGAAACCCAATTGAAATGGGAAATTGCGACTTGGTGCGGCGATCGGTAATCGAATAAAACGACCCTTCCTGGGAGTCGTCATGGCCACGCTGGAAATGGCTTTCTTGCACAACCAATTGGAGGAGCGGAAACGCCGCCTGCAAGCCGCAATCGCACTCGCGCCCCCAAAGGCTGGCTTGGCTAGCCTCTTGCGCGAAGTGGATTCGGCGCTGGAACGAATGGCCAAGGGCACCTATGGCCTGTGCCAGGAGTGTCATGAAACCATTGAGCAGGACCGCCTGTTGGCCGACCCGCTGGTCTGCTATTGCCTCGACCATCTCAGCGCCTCGCAACGCGCCGCCCTCCAGCGTGATCTCGATCTCGCTTCCCAGGTGCAGCGCAATCTATTGCCCCAGGTGAACCTGCAGGCCGGCGGCTGGGAAACCAGCTACCATTACTCCCCGTTCGGCCCCGTCAGCGGCGACTACTGCGACTTGATCCCCTCCGATGGACATCTGTTTTTCGTGCTCGGCGACGTTTCCGGAAAAGGCGTCGCCGCCTCCATGCTGATGGCCCAGCTTCACGCCTTGTTTCGCAGCCTGACTGCCATGGGCCTGCCCCTCGGCCAGATGGTCACCCAAGCCAATCGCATCTTTTGTGAGAGCGCGCTGGCTGGGCAATACGCCACCCTCGTATGCGGCCAAGCCCAGCCCAGTGGCGAGGTGGAAATCCATAACGCCGGCCACGTGCCCGCAATCATCGTCGGGCGCGGCGGCGTCCTGCGCATCGAATCCACCGGCTTGCCGCTGGGGATGTTCCACGAATTCGATTTCTCCGCCACGCGCTTGCACCTGGAAGCCGGCGACACGCTGTTCCTCTACACCGATGGTCTCTCCGAAGCTCGCCGCTTGGACGACGAATATGGCACCGATCGCGTCGTTCACCTGGTACGTCAGCAAGCTGCCCGCCGTCCTCCCGAGCTAATCGCCGCTTGCCTCGACGACCTGCGCGCCTTCGCCGATGGCCCCACCCTGGATGACCTATCTCTGCTGGCTATCCAGCGAATGAACTGAGCCCGGGCACTTGAACGAGTGCCGCGCACCCTCCTGAGCGGTCCGAATAACTCCTGCCCACGACGCGTGGATTACACTTGCTCCGTCTTCGAAAGCGGCGCACAATTCGGACGCAGCCACCGCTGCCCTTCTTGCAGAACGGAAAGATCTTATGGCGAAACCCTATGACTTCGGTGGTGTCAACCTCACGGCGGGCGAAGATAGCTCAGGGGCCCGTGTGGATCCCGAGACTCCCTTTCGCATCGCCATCCTCGGCGATTTCAGCGGGCGCGCTAACCGCAACCTTTGCGATCCTGCGACCATCAGCAAGCGCCGCGCCGTGCTCGTCGATCGCGACAATTTTGATGATGTCCTCGCCCACTCTGGCGCCGAGATTCTCTTGCCCATCGGCGATGGCGGCTCATCAAAGCTGCGCTTCTCCGATCTCGACGACTTCCATCCCGACCGCATCTTTGAGCAGCTCGAAGCTTTCTACAAGCTCCGCGAACTGCGCGGCCGCGTGCAGGATGCCTCCACCTTTCCCGCAGCCGCGGAAGAATTAGGTCTGCGCTCCCCCGCCGCCGTACCGTCGAAACCGAAGGCGCCCGACTCGGCTCCAGTCCCTCCTCGCGTTTCTCAGCTCGCCTCCGGCAGCCTGCTCGACGAACTGGTCGAGCAAACCGAAGCTCGCGGACCAGAAGATCAGCAAAGGCGCGCGCCCGATGCCGTTCAGGAGTTCGCCCGCCGCGTGGCCGCAGAACATTTAGTCAGCGCCCCCGATCCACGCCAGCCTGAAGTTCTCGGGGTTATGGATCGCGCCATCGCGCAGTTGATGCGCGCGGTTCTGCACAACTCTGATTTTCAGTCGCTCGAAGCAGCCTGGCGCGCTACTTTCCTCCTGGTACGTCTGCTCGAAACCGGCTCGACTCTAAAAATTTATTTGTTCGACATCTCGAAAGAAGAATTGGCTGCCGATCTCTCCTCCGCCGATCTTAAGTCCGAGACAGACCTGCGCCAGTCCGGAGTCTACCGCCTGCTGGTTCAGCAGACCGTCGAAACCCCCGGCGCAGAACCCTGGGCCATTATCGTCGGCAACTACAGCTTCGGCGCCGACAATAAAAATGACAATAAGGACGCTGAATTCCTCTCCCGCATGGCCCAAGTTGCTCGCCGCGCCGGTGCCCCATTCCTGGCCCAGGCCAGCCCGCGCCTGCTCGGCTGCAGTTCGCTGTTGGCGGAAAACTGCTGGAAAACTCTGTCTGCCCCCCCAGCCGCGTTTACCAAATTGCGTCACCTTCCCGAAGCCGATGCGCTCGGACTCGCCCTTCCGCGATTCTTGCTGCGTCTGCCTTATGGCAAACAAACTTCGCCGCTGGAATCCTTCGACTTCGAGGAATTTCCCGGCGCGCCTGTCCACGAAGATTATCTGTGGGGCAATCCCGCCTTCGTCGTCGTGCTGCTGCTCGCCCAGTCTTTCGCCGAGTCCGGATGGAAGCTGCGTCCCGGCACGGTCTCAAGTTTAACGGGCCTCCCGCTGTACGTTTACCGGCATAACGGCGACTCCGAAGTAAAGCCCTGCGCCGAGGTCCTCCTGATCGACGACGCAGTCGACCAAATCCTCTCCGCAGGCCTCATGCCACTCGTCTCCTTCAAAGGACGCGACGAAATCCGTTTAGCCAGATTCCAATCGATCGCCGATCCACCCCGTGCGCTCGCTGGAAGGTGGATGAGATAGCACCGCGCGGCTGGTTTTATTCCCGCAGATGTGCCTTGACACCGCCCTAATTGCGAGGGAAAATGCGTTCTCTCCGGGCTGACTTCTTGCCGGGGAGGCTGTCTTCGAAGTCGTTCGGTATAGCCCAGAGTCTTCGGAATTGCGCTAGACAGGAGCCGTTATGAACTTTACAGACCTGAGAGAGGGCGATTACTTGCCGATGGTTGGAGTGCTCCAGCAACTACTGAACGCCAACGGAGCATCGCTGATATCGGACGGCATCTTCGGGAAACACACCCTGGCTGCGGTAAAAAATTATCAAAAAACAAATCGGCTGTTGGTGGACGGGATTGTGGGAGAAGAAACCTGGGGATGCCTGGCCAAAGACTTTGAGCTTCCCATTGTTGACACCGTCGACATCTGGGACCCTACTTTTATGAAGGAGGACGCGACCTACCTCCAAAAGGTGAAGGGCAACCCAGTTCTGCTCGGCGGAATGTGTAATGGCGTCGATCAGGTCGTTTCGCTGCTGCAAGGCGCGAGGAACGTTTTCCTGCTGCGTTTTCATGGGCACGGAAATGCCGGACTGTCGGGTGTGAGTATGGGGCACGGCGAGTTAGATCCGGGCTTCGAAGAGCGCGACCTTATCTGGGACGACCCAGATACGCTCAAGACTGTTGGACGCTTGCGTTCGATCTTCGGTCCGTACGGCTGCGTTCAGTTCATTTCCTGCGAGGTTGGACGCGGACCCGAGGGACATATCTTCCTGTCAGACTTGGCGAACAAGCTCAACGTTCCGGTCACCGGCGCTAAACTGGATCAACCCTTCGGGAGGCTGTGGACTTTTCGTCTGTTCGGACCGACGGTGACGGGAGTTCCCGGGGGAGCCAGTCTAAAGCAATGGTGCAAAGCTCTACCCGAGTTCGTGGGCAGCTGTGCTGCGTAAAGCGCTCATTTCTCCGTGGCGCCGACGTCCCACCGGCTGTCGTGGCGGCGTCTGACCGCCACCTAATGTAGCTGGCAGTACACGGTCATCCCGAGCGTGGTAGAAAGAGACAAGAATTATCGAGCTAAGACACCGGCCCCCTAAGGCATCTTGACGCCGCAATCACATAGCAGGATAATTCGCACTCTCGATTCCTTTTCAGAGGGTGGCTTATGACCAGTTTGCTGCATAGACTTTTTTCTGAAGAAGCTGGACAGGACATTGCCGAATACGCCGTGATGTTGGCCGTCATCTTAGTGATCGTGGTAGGCACCATTCAGCTGATTGGCTCGAACGCCAACAACGTCTTTTCCAACGTGGCCAGTTCGATGAACCAATAGCGTCGCCTGCGATTACGATCCGTGTTTGAAGGGTCCATTCGCTGGTGCACCCTGGGCGATTGTAGCGGATAGGTGTTGAAGTCAGCATTAGCGCGCTCGCCCCCCCCTGCACACCTACTGCCCCGCCACCTTCTCAATCTCCGCCCGAAGCTGGTCGTAAGCCAGCGCCCCCGGATGGTACATCGCCACCTTCCCCGCGCGGTCAATCAGCACCAGCGTCGGCGTAGTCGACGCGCCGTACACCTCGAAGTTGTACTTGCTCGTCGGCACCGGCATGTCGAGCAAGCCTGAATAAAACCGATGCCGCACCGCATCCGTGTAAGTCAGTTCATCGGCGGGCGACGCATTCTCCGTCTGCGCCGTGTACCCATACATTCGCGTCGGACCGATCACCACCAATCCCTTGGGCGCAAATTCGCTCCGCAACTGGGTGATGATCGGCGCTTCGGCTTTGCAATCTCCGCACCAGTGCGCCCAGAAAAATAGCAGCACCGGCAACCCCTTGAGTTGATTTAACAGCGGAGGCTTGTTGGCCAGAAACGGCTCCGCCCGCAGCGCCGGCGCAGGCTTGCCCACCATCGAAAGCAGGTTCAGATTTTTTTGCAGCCGGGCGCGAATCGACGTGCTCCCGTAGCTTTGCAGCGCCGAGTTCAGCACCGCAACCGCCTGCGCATGTTCTCCCTTCGCCGCCAGAGTCTGCGCCTGCACCTCGATCGCCGCTCCCAGCGCCAGCGGCAGGTGCGGTTCGGCGTCAAGCGCACGCCCCTTCATAAGCTCCAGGGCCAACTCTCGCGTCTGCTTCGCATAAGCCGCCGCTTGATCGTAATTCTGAGCGCTGAGCGCTGCCCGTGCCATCCACGAGTATGCTTCCACAAATTCGGGCGTGACCCCTTTTGCAGCCCGGTAAGATTTCAGCTGCGATTCCGCCGCGCTGAAATTGTTTTGCGCCAACGCCGTCCGCACATCCTCGACAATCCCCGCCCACGCCGCGACCCAGCTCACCATCAAAACCCCAGTGAGACTGAGAACCTTCAAAAATTTCATACCGTTAACCCTTTGGATCGATGATGTATCTTTTGACGCTCTTCTGGCAAATCCGGTATCGCCCTCGATCCACCAGCCTTCCCCTAAGTGACTGCGGGCCATGTACTTGGGGACATATCCAACGGAAATTTGTAGATTTCCTAATATAATTGGCTTACAATTTAAGCGCGTTTGATCTTTAGAGTTTTTTCGAAGTCCAGTTATCTCCGCCAACCAGCGCGTGACCTGCCTGCCGAAGAAGCCTTCCAAAGTTTCAGCGCTACATCAACACAAAGGAACATAGCAACACATGGAAACAGGAACAGTGAAGTGGTTTAACGACGCCAAGGGATACGGGTTCATCAGCCGTCAGAATGGTGAAGACGTATTCGTTCACTTCTCTGCCATCCAGGCGAGCGGCTTCCGCAGCTTGCAGGAAGGCCAGCAAGTGCAATTCGACGTGGTCAAAGGCCCCAAGGGCTGGCAGGCCGAGAATGTGAAGGGCGCATAAGCCACCTCACCGCTTACAATTCGCAGGTAGTGAAAGAGGGCGGCCCGCAATGGCCGCCTTTTTTGCATTAAGTAATTTGAAACCGAAACCACCTCGCTTATGGATTTTCAAATTACTCAATTACAAGACCAATGACTCAGTTCTTCCCGTTGTCCCGGATCAACACCACATCCGCATCCGTGTGCCCCCGCACCATCGCCAACTGCTTCCCATCAAATGACCAGTGGAAGTCATAAATGTGTTCCGCCGTAAAGTTCGTGATTGCTTTTCCTTTCGAACCATCCAGCGGCTGCTCCCATAAATTGTCGATGCCATTATCCCGGACGGGATAAACCACCGCTCTCCCGTCGCGCGAAAAGTGCAGCAAGCCGGCTCGCGGCCGTTCAAAGTCCACCACTTTTTCGGTTTTCCCGCTCTCCGTGTCCACCAACGCCAGCTCTTCTTTGTGCTCCCCGGAATGTTCGATGGTCGGAAACGCCGCGATCTTGCCATCCGGGGAAACGTCAAAACTATTCGACACCGCGATCTCCGAAACCAGCTTCGCCGCGCCCCCATCAATCGGCACACGCGCCAGTCTATGGTCATTGCTCTGATCGATGTAATACGCCCACTTGCCGTCATTCGAGCAGACCGGGTAAGTATCCAGCTTGCCGTTGGTTATCTGTTTTGCATTCGTCCCGGTTGAGTCCACGCTCCAAATGTGCTGCGCACCTGCAGAACTACTAAAGACTACGAAAACAATGTGACCGCCCTGGCCGCAGGCCGATGGAACTCCGCTCACCCCGTGTTGTCCCGGCACCACCGTCTTCGCACCCGTCGCCGGATCGATCAAGTTGAGCTGGTTAGCCTGGTCGGAAATCAGCCGGCCATCATCGGTCCACGTGATATTTGTATCCCCATCAGTTGACGTGACCACACGCGGCTGTGCCGTTGGCGAGCCGGCCGGCATCACCATCAAACTCCACAGGAATTCATTCTGCACCGTCGCCAGCAGCTTCCCGCTCGCCGCCAGACTCAGATCCGAGTAGCTGTTCGTGTCCCGCGTCACCGCAGCGTAATTCCCCTTCGGATAGGACAAGAATCCAATTTGCGTGCGTGTGAAATTGGAACTCTGTTCGCGCTCGAGTCCCAGCAATCCGCTTCCGTCAGGCAGCCAGTTCAGCCCTTCGAACAATCGGTCGGTCCCGCTGTATAAAGGCTTTTGCTGGCCGCTCGCGACATCAATCGTGTCGACGCCGACCAACGCAGCTCCCGAGCTATACACATCGCCCGCGATCACTTTTCCGTCTGGCGACCACGCCAGGTTGAACAAGGCTTGCAAGCTCGGACCACTCGCCAATATCTTCTCTTCACCACTTTCCACCGAGCGCAGAATCAATTGAAACTTGCCATGCTCCGGCTGGTCATAGCGCACGTAAGCGAAGCGCTTCCCGTCCGGAGAAAAGGCAATGTTCGAATCCATATCGCTCAGCAGCTTTTGCGGCGTGCCTCCCAACAATGGCGCGCGGTACAAGAACATCAGGTGCGCATTTCCCGGATCGCTGCGCACGAAATAAAAGTAGTTCCCGTCGGGCGAAAAGCGCAGCCCCCGGTACGAGACCTCTGCCGGAGGTTCGACCTGCGCATTGCTATTGGTCGGCACATTTCGCAGCCACAAGCTGGCCAGCCCATTCTTTCTCGACATGCACAGAACGTAGTTGCCATCCGGAGAAATGGCCACGAACACCTCATTGCCCGTGTCCGTCACTTTCGTGACCGAAATATCCTGGAACGGCGCAACATTCTTATGAAAAAAGATGGAGTAAGCCAGCATCGCGGCGAGGATCAGCGCAACTCCAGTCCCAATAAATCTGATGGGAAATTTCTTGCTCTCGCGGCTTGCCGGTGACCCTGCGGCGACTTGCGTGGAAGCCGTAGCCACGGCACCTGCGCCGCCCGATCCGGCTGAGGCTCCATAGCCCTGGGCCGCAATTGCCCCTGATGCCGACCCCTGTGCCGTTTTGCGCCCGGATTCGGTATCGCGCTTCAGACGCTTGAGATCGCCCCGCAGATCGGCTGCAGACTGGTAGCGCAAATCCCGATCCTTCTCCAGCGATTTGGAAATAATCTCATCCAGCCTCGGCGGAAGCGTGGCATTCAACTGCGGTGCCGGAACCGGATCCTGCGAAAGAATCGCATTGAAGACAACCGCCGAAGTAGCCCCAGAGAACGGCTGCCGCCCGGTGGCCATCTGGTAGATCACGACGCCGGCAGAAAACAAATCGGTGCGCGCGTCCAGTTCTTCCCCCCGCGCCTGCTCCGGCGACATGTAAGAAATCGTTCCGACGGTCGACCCCGGGTTGGTCAACTGCAACCGCCCGGGCGATTCCTGGGTCATTAAAACCTCGGTCGACCCGATGGTTTCCATCTCCATTTCGCGCCGAGCCAACTTGGCTAGCCCGAAATCGAGCACTTTCACCGGCCCGCGCTGGGTGACGAAAATATTCTGCGGCTTGATGTCGCGATGAATGATCCCTTTGGCGTGTGCAGCATCGAGCGCGTCGGCTAGCTGAATGCTCCACTCCAGAAGCCGATCGAGCGGCACAGGTCCGGCCGCGAGCCGCCGATCCAGTGTTTCGCCTTCCAGCAACTCCATGGCGATGAACGACTGCGTCTGTCCATTCTCGCTCTGAATTTTTTCGACGGCGTAGATCGTGCAGATATTGGGATGATTCAGCGCCGAAGCCGTCCGCGCCTCCATCAGAAATCGATCCAAAGCATTCTGATCGCGCGAAAGCTGTGGCGGCAAAAACTTCAGCGCCACCTTGCGCCCCAGGTCGAGGTCCTGCGCCTCATACACCACCCCCATCCCGCCACTGCCCAGCGGGCCGGTAACGCGGTAATGCGAGATGGTCTGTCCGATCATCAGGTGGGAGTTTTTTTATCTTAGGAGGGATAGGGAAGCCAGTCAAACCCGCGGTACGGGTCAATCGGGAGATACGGGCGCATGGAGCAGACAGGTCAATGAGCGCTATCGCCTGTTTTCGTCAGTTGAGGGGAGTAAGCAGCTACGATGAGAAGCTGCAGGATTGATCAGCTCAGTTTCAAGGTGCGTAGACCTTATACAAGAAAATTCCAATGAAACAAACACCAATGAGGTAGCAGGTTATAACGTCCTCCCAAAACTCCCTCGGCTGTTTGGCGCGGTAAATGACACGACCAAAGCGTGCCCACGTCACTCCAGTACACATTGAAACCACACCCACGACACATGATAGGACGCCGAGAACGAGGTAGTAGTACGGTCCAGTTGGATGTGGTGCCGCACTGCCCACAATCCAGTGCTGGTGCGCGAAAACAGAGAGAGTTCTCATGGAGCATTGAGATTATAGCCGCCACTCTATGATGATTGGCGACACATCGCGATAGCACTCATTGACCACGGCGGAGGGGGTTTATCGCCTCTCACAGCACGTACACCCGAAGCATCCACCAGACAAGGAAGATCGCGACGATGGCCCCCGCGATGTGAACTATCCAGTCACCAACTGTTTTGGGTCTGCCAAAATTGAACATGCCGCAATGGTAGCAGGCCCCCGCAGGCGGCTTGAAATCTCAGCGCCGTCTGACCCGCTACGCCGTCGTCGCCTCTTCCGCCGCGCTCACCGAATCGAAAAATTGGAAAAACTGTTCCACCCGCGTCACCTGCAACGCGTGGTGGATGCGCTCGCTCACCCCCACCAGCGCCAGCTTTCGTCCGCTGTTCTGCCGGTTGACGTAAGCCCCGACCAGCGCCCCAATGCCCGCCGAATCGACATAGGGAACGTTGCTGAAATCGATAATCAGCGACCGTGAAGTATCGGCCCTTACCGTGGCTTGAAACTGAAACATCGTCGTCATGACCAATGCGCCACTGAGGCGCAGAACGCGTTGTCCGGGCTGGCTTCCGGCCTGATCGTCAATAAGAAGGGTTTCCTGAGGCATTTCGGGATAGTAACTCTTGCGTAATCGGGGATTGTTAAGGTCTGGTTAAATTCATTTGGTTTTCACGGGAAGCGGTTCGATCGGGATTAAATCGCCGCACTCTGCTCCCGCCGCTTTGCCTGAATCTCAATAAAAACATTCACCAGCGACACCGCTGCTGGCGTCACCCCGGGGATGCGCGACGCCTGCGCCAAGGTTCGCGGCTGCACATGCGCCAGCTTTTCCTGCATCTCGCGCGACAGCCCGCTGATCGAGTGATAATCGAACCACGCTGGAATCGCGCGCTGCTCTGATTTCTTCATGCGCTCCATGGCGCGCTGTTGTTGCAGCAGGTAGCCTTCGTATTTGATTTCCGTTTCTACCGACTTCAATTCATTCCGAATTTCAGAAGAAAGATGATCCACCGTCTCGCGCGGACTTTCAATACCTTCCCTGGCAAAGAACTCTGGTTCCAGTTTGCGCAGAACCGGCGCCAGTTGCTCGATGGTAACCTCCGGCCGCTTGAGCACCTGGGCCAGCGTCGAGCCCATGACCACCGGCGCCGCAACCGCCCATGTCGCCCCAGCCGCCTCGGCCGTGCCTGCCTGCTCCAGCATGGCGCCCGTCACCCGAGTCTGCTCCAGCAGCCTTTTCATCTTCTCCAGCCGTTCTTGCTTGCCTTGAAAATCCTGCCACGCGGCCTCTGAAATCAATCCCACGCGCCGCCCGTGCGGCGTCAGCCGCCGGTCCGCATTGTCAATGCGCAGATGCAGGCGAAATTCGGCTCGCGAAGTAAACATCCGGTATGGTTCGTTCGTTCCTTTCGAAATTAAATCGTCGATCAGGATTGCCGTATACGCTTCGGTGCGGTCCAGAATCAGCGCCTCTTCGCCCTTCACCTGCAACCCCGCGTTGATGCCCGCCATCAGTCCCTGACAAGCCGCCTCTTCATAACCCGACGTCCCGTTGATCTGCCCGCCCAGAAATAATCCTGCAATCTTTTTCGTCTCCAGCGTGCGCTGCAATTCCGTGGGATCGATCGAGTCATACTCGATGGCATATCCCGGCCGCAGCATCTCCGCGTTTTCCAGGCCGGGAATCGATTTCAGAATTTCCATCTGCACTTCTACCGGCAGCGACGTGCTCATGCCGTTGACGTAGATCTCGTGCGTGTTCAGCCCCTCGGGCTCGAGATAAAGCTGGTGCGTCTCCTTCTCGGGAAACTTCACAATCTTGTCTTCAATCGACGGACAATAACGCGGCCCGATCGACTGAATCTGCCCGCTATACATCGGCGACCGGTGTACGTTTTCCCGAATGATGCGGTGCGTCTCCGGCGTAGTCCACGCAATGTAGCAAGGCTCCTGCGAGTCGTGATGCTTCACCCGCCGCGTGCGAAAACTAAATGGAGTCGGGTCCGAATCCCCTGGCTGCACCACAAACCGCGCCCAATCAATACTCCGCCCATCGAGCCGCGGCGGCGTTCCCGTCTTAAGCCGGCACCCCCGCAGCCCCAACTTCTTCAACGCCTCTCCGAGCAGCACCGCATTCGGCTCGCCCGATCGCCCCGCCGGATACTGTTGCTCCCCGCAATGAATCAGCCCGTTGAGAAATGTCCCGGTAGTAACAATGACAGCCCGTGCCTCCACAGTCCGCCCGTCGCGCAGCTTGACCCCGACAACGCGCTCCTGCGAGTTGTCAGAACTCTCTAAAATCAGCTCCGCCACTTCCGCCTGCTTAATCTTCAAATTCGCCTGCGACTCCAGCACCTCCCGCATTTTCAGCCGGTAAGCCTGCTTATCGCACTGCGCTCGAGGCGACCACACCGCCGGCCCGCGCGAAGTATTCAGCAGCCGGAACTGGATGCCCACCGCATCCGTGATCTCGCCCATGATCCCGCCCAGCGCGTCCACTTCGCGCACCAGATGTCCTTTGGCGATGCCCCCAATTGCCGGATTGCACGACATCTGCGCGATCAAATCGACATTCAGCGTGTACAGCGCGGTCTTCAACCCCATGCGCGCTGCGGCCATCGCGGCCTCGCAACCGGCGTGTCCCGCGCCGACTACGACAATGTCAAATTGCTCGGTGAACGGCATTCTCTCAAACCCCAGATTCGGCGGGCATTTGCTGCAGCTGTGCTTTAATTGTAGCAATTTGCTTAACTTCCCGGCCGCCAGACCAGCCCGGTGGAAATCCGCACATGGTTCTGATCCGTGCCCTGATTCGTCAGATAGTCGGCGGCGACTCGCCACGCCAAATTGCGCCGGATCACATAATCCACTCCCCCGCCCAACGCCATGGTGAAACCCGTGCTGGTTTCAGAAGGAGCTAGCAAAGACGAGATGCCGACGACTTTTCCATTGCTGGTAACCGTCTCGGATCGGGTCACCTCCAGATGATTCCCGCCGACCAGGAAGTGCCCGAACGGCCTGAGCTTCGAATGTGAATACGAAAACTGCGGCCCAAAAAGAAAGTTATAGATCCTCGGGTTTGACGCCACGTTCGTGTTTTGCTCGGTTACTGGCGCACAAGCTACCGGCTCACACGTATTATTTATCGTCACCGTATTAGTAGTTGAAGTCGACGAATTGCTGTAATACCCGCTCACGTCGGTTGCGACGCTGAACCACGAGTTCAGCCCCACGCCCACCGAAGCGTTCCAGCCGTACAGCCCCAACCGTCCGCTGGGATTGCCGGTCACGGTTTCTTCCGAGTTCGAAAAACTTGAGCCGGCGGGGAGCAATTCATAATTGGCATAAGAAAATCCGCCAAAAATTTCCACTTTCGCCGCATCCTGCCCCAACATCGCTACACTGGATAAAGCCATCACCAGCCCACACAAGCACCGACGCATCGTAGAATTCTCCTTATTATTTTTTTAATGGACGAACTTTCTTAAGAGACCAGTTAAGAACTCAGTTGCCGTTCCAAATAGCTGTTACTCAGCCTGGGAGAACCGATCCAACAGAAGGGTTGATTCGCGCACCTAAACTCCATGCCCACTATAGCCATCGAAGAACATTTCGTCACCGAGAACTTTCTTAAGGCCACCGGAGCCCGCGATCGTCGCGCGCCTTCGCCCATCGCGCAACTGCATCCCAAGCTGCTCGATCTGGGCGCCGGACGCATTGCCGCCATGGACGAAGCCTCCATCGATTATCAGGTCCTCTCTCTCGCTTCGATGGGGCTCGAAGCGCTGGCCGCCAGCGACGCCACGGCCCTCGCTCGCGATGTCAACGATGAACTAGCGCAAGCGATCAAAGCAAATCCCTCGCGCCTCGGCGGATTTGCCACGCTCGCCCTCAAAAATCCCGCCACAGCCGCGCAGGAACTCGACCGCTGCATCACCCGCCTCGGCTTTCACGGCGTTCTCCTCGATGGCACCACCGATGGCCTCTTCCTCGACGACCCCCGCTTCCTGCCCGTGTGGGAGGCTGCAGCCGCCTTGCGTATTCCTGTCTATCTTCACCCCGCGTTGCCGCCCGAGAGTGTTCGTCACGCCTACTTCTCGGGCCTTCCCGGAGATTTAGCCATGTTGCTCTCCATTGCCGGCTGGGGATGGCACGCCGAAACCGGCCTGCACACGCTACGCCTCATCGTCTCCGGCCTCTTCGATCGCCTGCCCGATTTGCAACTGATCATCGGTCATATGGGCGAGGGCCTGCCCTATGCCTTGGCGCGATCGAGCGCCGTTCTTTCCCGCGCCGCCTCCAATCTTCGCCAGCCGGTTGCGGCTTATTTTCAATCCAATATTCACATCACCACCAGCGGCTATTTCACCCAGCCCCCGCTTCGCTGCGCCATCGAAGTCTTGGGCATCGACCGCATTTCTTTTTCCGTGGACTATCCCTTCAGCCCCAATACGATGGGCCGCGATTTTTTGAATAGCCTGACGGGAGTACTCAGCCCACAGGATTTATCCAAGCTCAGCCACCGGAATATCGAGAAACTTCTGAATTTGCGGCGTCAAGTTGCAGCAACATAAATCGAAATCGTAATGACCACCGGCGCGTTGTCTTAGATCTTTTTAGGATCGCTGGGCCATGTTCGCTTTACCAGAATGCTCACTGCCACCGTAATCAGAAGATCGGCAATTTCGGGATGCGCCGGCCAGATCTCTTTCGTGATCCCCAGCACCCAAATCCCGATTCCCACCGCCGAGGCGATCAAAGTGGCCGCTACTGTGCTTTTCATCCACGCTCTCCTGTAAGCGCTCCATCCTAATCTTCTATCTGGCCGTTTGCACAGCCCTTGCGCTCCGCTGTCATTTCTAATCTCACAAACCATTAAGCACACCAAGGGGCACCCGCAAGCGGTTATTTTCGAGCGACTTGCAGGCACCGCGCGGGGGCTTGCCGAGCCGCTGGCTCCCTCGTATAGTGGTGGGTCATGGTCCCATCGGCGTACTCAAAATTCTGGAGGCACTTATGAATACCGCTGAGTTTTTTGAGCGACTTGAGGCTGCGATTTCCAGGTATGACCTGCTTTGCCATCCTTTCTATCGCGCCTGGGCCGCTGGCCAGCTGACCCGCGACGATCTGCGCGAGTATGCCCGCCAGTATTACCACCAGGTCGAAGCCTTCCCCTGCTATCTGGCTGAGATTGCCCTGCGCCTCGACGAAGGCGAGTTGCGCCGCGCCGTGCTGGCCAACATGTGTGACGAAAAAGGCGCCGGCGCTTCCGGCAAGGATGCTGTCCCGCACTCCGAGCTTTGGCTCGATTTTGCCGAAGGCATGGGCGCCCGCCGCGACATGCGCTGGCATCTGCCTGTGGCTGAGGTTCGCGAGCTGATCCGGCATTTTCATCGCGTAGCCAGTGAAGGTACTGTGGAAGAAGCGCTGGCCGCTTTTTATGTCTACGAATCCCAGGTGCCTCGCGTCGCTAAGGACAAGGAACGCGGCCTGCGCGAGCTGTATGGCGCCGATGACAAGGCTTGCGGATACTTTTCCCTGCACACCACTGCCGATCTTTATCACTCCGGCGTGTGGCGCAAGCAGTTGGAGAAACGCTTGGCGGAAAATCCAGAAGCCGCCGAAGCCGCCCTGGACGCGGCCGAGGACACAGCCAGGATGTTGTGGAAGGCCCTGGATGGCATTGATGCAGCCCGCATAACCTACGCCGCCTAGGGTAACAGGGCATTTACAACAGCGGTTGTCATCCTGAACCTAGCCGCTTTTCCGGCGGAGTGAAGAGCCTGCGCTGAGCGAAGTCGAAGCGATCTCCCGCTCAATCGGTTTAGCGTGTAAGCGAAAGTGCATCACTACCCGATTGCGGCCAAAACCTCTCACATGCGCTGGATTGATAAAGTCTGTCAAGGAGCTGATATGCGAATTAGATGCCTAAGTTGTCATTGCATTGCTCTACTGGTTGCCCTCACCATTCTGGCTGTGACCGCGTCGGCACAGAGCACCTCGACTCCCGAGGAGCGAAAGCAATGGGTCGAGGTCACGCATAAGCTTGAGAGTGCTCCGCTGGACGACAGCGTGAATAAACAAGGCGAAGCTACTCTGAAACGCGTCAGTGACGTGCATGACTTCCACGTGCTTCTTTGTCCGGCTCTTCTGAGCGAGTTCAACGGAATGAAGTACGCCTACGCGCACACGATCACTCGGCAGTACATGTTAGCCAGTGCCGCATTCCAGATCGAGAATCCAGATAAAGCCGCCGACACGAAGGCGACAAATCTCGCTGCTGTGGAGAGCGTTCTGAAGACCTACCAGGCTATCCTGCAACAAAAGCCAGACGCAAAAACCAAGCCTCTCGAGGACCTGCTGAAAAAGCAGAGTCAGGGGAAGCTTAAGGACGCTCTGAAGCAGTGCCCCTAAAATGAAGCGAGGAAAAACGACACCCGCATGCCCAAACCCATCCCTATCGGCACCCGCGGCGAAGCCCGCGAGACCGTCGAGTTCCAGCACACTCTCACCGCTCACCATCCCGAACTGCCGCCCGTCTATTCCACTCCCGACATGATCCGCCTGATGGAGACCGCTGCCTTTCACGCGCTGCAGCCTTTTTGCGAAGGCGACGAGATCACCGTCGGCACCTCGATCAACATTCAGCACCGCGCCGCCAGCGGCATTGGCGCCCACATCGTAGCCGAAGCTGTCCTCGAATCTTTCGATGGCCGTTTCTTTACCATGCGCGTCACCGCCCGCGATGACGTCCAGGAAATCGGCAGCGGAACCGTCGGCCGCGCCGTCGTCGGCATCGGCAAATTTCTTGAGAAGATGAAGTCCAAGTGAGAGAATTCCTCGCGTAGCGGTGCTTCATGCCAGTCGAGCTTCACTATGATCGAGGTTCACTATGATCAATGGCGCCCACGTCATCCTCTACTCCAAAGACGCGGAGGCCGATCGCGTATTCTTTCGCGATGTTCTGAAATTTCCCTCGGTCGATGCCGGTCACGGATGGTTGATCTTCGCCCTCCCGCCTGCCGAAGCCGCTTTTCACGACGCAGACGCCAACGATAAGCACGAGCTCTATTTCATGTGCGACGACATCTCCGCCACCTTGCAAGAACTGAAAGCCCAAAACGTCAAAGTTTCCGATGTGAAGAATGAACGCTGGGGAAATCTCGCCTCCCTCACCCTCCCAGGCGGCGGCACGATCGGCATCTACGAGCCGAAACATAAAAGTCCGCTAAAACTCGCCCCTTGATCCCAAGAATCCTCATTAGCCCCTGCGGTGTCCAAGCCTCACTCACTTCGACAATCCCGCCAGCGCCTCCCGAAACATCGCATCAAACGACCGCCCCGCATTTCCCCCGCGCATCATACTGGCCAGCACCTTCTCCGCCGCACTCCGCTGATACCCCAAATTCACCAGCGCCGACAAAACGTCTTCCTCCATCGGAGACCTGGCAGCCACGCTCGGCTCCGCAGCCGCCGTCGGCAGCTTGTCACGCAACTCCAGTACCATGCGCTCCGCCGTCTTTTTCCCGATCCCCGGAATCCGCGTCAGCCGCGCCACATCATTCCCGCGAATCGCCCCCGCCATCTCATCCGCCGCCATCCCGCTCAAAATCGTGATCGCCAGCTTCGCCCCAATCCCGCTCACCGTCATCAATTTTTCGAACAGTTGCTTCTCCGCAGGACGCATGAATCCATACAGCGCAATCACATCTTCCCGCACATGCGTATGAATATGCAGCGCGACCTCAGTTCCGGCAGCAGGCAGTTCGGAAAACGTCGGCACGCTGATGTTCACCTCATATCCCACCCCACCCGTCTCCACCACTACTTGGTTGGGATGCTTCACCAGCAATTTTCCGCGCAGATGGGCAATCATGTTTCAGCCATTGTAGCCGCACAATTCGTTGTCGTCCCGAGCCAGCGCCTTTTGCGCAGCGAGTGATCCGGGCGAGTCGCGCGATGTGTCGCGATTTTTGCGACACATAAAATCGCGCGTTTGACTCGCATCCTTATCGCCCACAAAAACAAAACGGCAGGGCCGACCCCCTGCCGTCTCGCAGTCCCGTGGTCTTTGTTCTCTATATCCAACCTTACTTCTTGTTGACTGCCTTCTTCAGTTCAGCCCCAGGGGTAAACTTCGCGACCTTGCGGGCAGCAATCTTAATAGTGGCGCCAGTTTGCGGATTGCGCCCGTTCCGCGCCTTCCTCTGCGAGATCGAGAACGTCCCGAATCCAATCAATGCCACTCGATCCCCTTTCTTCAGCGCGCCCGTAATGCTGCTCACTGCGGTATCAATCGCCGTCGTTGCCTGCGCCTTGCTGATTTCGCAAGCGCCCGCGATCTTATCAACCAGATCGGCCTTGTTCATAGTTTCTCCTAAGCAGGTCTCTTTCATAACCCAGCTCACACCGGGAGGAGATAAACCTTGTGAGTGGGTCGGGAAACCTGACAGCATGGTATTTTCCTCTCTCCGCGCAGAATGTCAACTGTGAAAATCCGCTCGGGAAGCCTGTTTCGCACCCCCCTGGTCCCGGATTGGGCTGGCACAGCGGGTTTCAAGCGCCGAAACCCTACCGAAAACAGGTTTTCCTCCGCCCTCCACAGCCACACCCCTCCCTGCACAGCTTCTACACAGCCTCCCCGCCTTTCCCACTTGCGAGAAACCCGCGATAAGATGCAAAGTCAAAGAAGCGAAAAACTAAAGATACAGGTGGGTGCCCCATCCTTGCCGCGTCACGTTGCTCCGAATATTTTTCTGCAGAGGTTTCGCGGCAAGGGTGGGATTCCACGAACCTCAAGAGCGTGTCCTCGCCGCCAGACTGAAAAAGCGGTTAGGATACAAGTCCCAAAGGGGACGTCACCCCGAAAGGATCACATCGGACTCCCATGCAATTGCGGGAATTGAAACCGAACACCCAAGACGCCGCCTGCCCCCTCTGCGCTGGCACCGGCTGGAAAACCGTCAACTCGGATAAAGACCGCCGCGTCACCCGCTGCGACTGCCAACTCCGTGCCCGTGCCCAAACCCTGCTCGCCGCCGCCCGCATTCCGCGCCGCTACGAACATTGCGAGCTCGCCAGCTACACCACAGATTTTCCCGGAGCCCATCGCTCCCTCGCCTACGCCCACCTAGCCGCAACCAAGTTCGCGCAGGAATACGATCCCCGCGACGGCACAGGCCTCCTCATCATCGGCCAGATCGGCACCGGCAAGACTCACCTCGCCGTCGGCATCACCAAAGAACTCATCCTGAACAAAGGCATCCCGTGCCTCTTCTACGATTACCGCGAGCTCTTAAAAGAAATTCAGAACTCCTACAACGCCACGGTGCAAAGCACGGAGTTGGATGTTCTGCGGCCAGTCTTCGAAACCGATGTCTTGGTCCTTGACGAACTTGGCGCAGTCAAGCCCACCGAGTGGGTCTGGGACACCGTCAGCCTCATCCTCAACACGCGCTACAACAACAACCGCACCACCATCATCACCACAAATTTTGAGGATCAACCCGCTGCGGGCGTGCACACCAACGGCTCCGCCATCCGCGCCGCCACCCGCGCCGAAACTTTAGGCGACCGCATTGGGGAACGCATGCGCTCCCGCCTCCACGAAATGTGTCGCGTCATTAGAATGGAAGGCGAAGACTTCCGCCAGAAATTCCGCAGCGCCAGCTTCCGTTAATAGACATGCGTTGGCCGTTGACCAATCCGCGTGAATCCGTGGCCAAGAATTTCCTCCGCGTCTCCGTGCTGAATCTTTGCTTACAATGATCTCGTGCTGACCGAGCGCCTGGAATTCGCCCCGGATCGCGACCCTGAATTCTTCGCCGCCATCCCCGCGGCCCCAGCCGTATTTCTCCTTCGCGGCAACGATCCCCAAGCCGAGCCTTACGTCAGCAAAACCGCCAATCTTCGCCGCCGTCTCCACCGCCTGCTGGGCCCGCCCGAAGAGCGCACGAAGAAACTGAATCTGCGCGAGCGCGTCCGCTCCATCGAATATTCCCCCACTGGCTCCGACTTCGAATCCGGCTTTCTGCTCTACCAAATCCTGCGCGGAACCTTCCCCAAAACGTACGGCAACCGTCTGCGCTTCCGCTTCGCCCCGCTGGTCAAGCTGCATCTGGAAAATGAATTTCCCCGCGCCTCCATCACCACCCGCCTCGGACGCCTCAACGGCCGCAACCTTTATTACGGCCCATTCCAATCCCGCACCGTCGCCGAAAAGTTCATGAACGACTCGCTCGACTTCTTCAAAATGCGCCGCTGCGTCGACGATCTTCATCCCGATCCAAGTTTCCCCGGCTGCATCTATTCCGAAATGAAGATGTGTCTCGCCCCGTGCTTCAAAGGCTGCACCGGCGAAGAATACAAGGCCGAAGTAAATCGCGTGCAGTCCTACTTCGATTCCGCAGGCGATTCGCTCCTTCGCGAATTTTCCGCCCAGCGCGATGCCGCCTCCGCCGCTCTAGCCTTCGAAGACGCCGCCGTCATTCACCTTCGTATCGAAAAACTAAGAACGGTCCTGAGCCAGTTTCCCGAAATCGTGCGCCCCATTCATCGCCTCTCCGCGCTCATGATCCAGCCTTCTCATCTTCCCGACTCCGTCAATTTTTTCCCCTTCGCCGCAGCAACCATCACCGGCCCCATCGCATTCTGCATCCAACCTCCCGAGCACACCAAATCGCAATCCATGGAATCCCGCGTAACCGCGCTCCTCGATTCGATTGCGCCTCCAAAGCCGCGCCCCGCGCTCGAAACCATGGAGCACCTCGCCATTCTCAAGCGCTGGTACTATCGCGGCACCCGCATCGGAGAAATATTTCTCGCCAACGAAAAGCGCGAACTCCCCATGCGACGCATCGTCCGCGGCATCGCCCGCGTCCTAAAAGGAGAACGTCCAGAGGAAGAACGGCAAGACGCCTTCTCCCCTCAGAGTCACCCTCCGACTTCGCTCGAGGCAAGCTCCGACGCTGATCGCCCAAAAGATCTAAAAGAACCGTAAGATGTAGATTTTCTCTGTGCCTCTGTGCTGAATAGTTCTTATTAGAAATCAAGGAGGAAAGATGCCCCCCAAAGACTCAACCGCCAAGCAACTCCGCCAAACGGTAGTTGACCTCCTTAACGGCGGCAACGCCCACGCCACCTTCGACGCCGCTGTGAGCAACGTCCCAGAAGACCTCCGCGGCGCAAAGCCCAACAACTTTCCCCACTCCCCGTGGATGCTCCTCGAGCACCTTCGCATCGCCCAAACCGACATCCTCGACTTCAGCCGCAATCCAAAATACAAAGCCATGAAATGGCCCGACGATTATTGGCCCAAAACCCCAGCCCCGCCCAATGCCTTCGCCTGGACGAAGAGCATCCAACAATTTCGCCGGGACCTGAAAGCCATGCAGGCCCTCGTCGCCAATCCCAAGATCGATCTCTACGCACCCATCGCCTGGGGCGATGGCCAGACGATTCTGCGCGAAGCCCTGCTGGTGGCCGATCACAACGCCTACCACATCGCTCAACTCATCGATGTCCGCCGCCTGCTCGGCGACTGGAAAAACTAATCGCAAAACTCGCTCGCAAAAAGAGCCGGCCCTTTCGAGCCGGCTCTCTTGTTTTGGGGGAAGCCTGCGACGTCACCTAGCCACGGTGATGGTCACAGGTATTTCGTTTTCGAGCGAACCGGAGGTTCCGATCAGGTCGATGGTTGAGGTTCCGGTGGGCGCGCGCCGCGTGGCGCTCCACGTGATGGTTACATTCACGCTGCCATTTGCCGGCACGGTCACGGGGTTCGACGATGCCGTCGCCGAGACTCCGCTGGGGAATCCGCTCACGCTTAGCTCGACTGAGCCACTGAATGAGTTGACGCTGGTGAGCGTGAGGGTGGTGTTAGTGCTGCCGCCTTGCACGATAGTAAATGACGATGGCGACAACGACATCGTGAAGTTCTTCGTTCCTCCCGAAGAATTCACGGTGAGTGAGATGGTCGTGCTGTGACTCAGCGATCCCGAGGTTCCCGTGATCGTGATCGTCGCCGTTCCCACCGTCGCCGTCGAAGAAGCCGTCAGTGTCAGGGTTGAGGTCGCGCTGCCGTTCGCCGGCGGCGTTACCGGATTGGTCGAGAACGTCGCCGTCACGCCGCTGGGCAAGCCGCTGGTGCTGAGCGTCGTCGCAGAGTTAAAGCTGTTCTGACTAGTGATGGTAACCGTGCTGGTCCCGCTCGCGCCCTGGTTCACCGTAACCGAGGTGGGCGAAGCAGAGATGGTGAAGTTGGGGCTCGCCGCCGCGCTTACCGTCAGTGCGATCGTCGTGGTTGCGGTCAAACTTCCGGACGTTCCGGTTATTGTCACCGTCGCCGTTCCGGTTGTCGCGGTAGAAGAAGCGGTCAGTGTCAGCACGCTGGTCCCAGTCGTTGGGTTGGTGCCGAAGCCTGCTGTCACTCCGCTGGGCAAGCCGGACGCAGCCAGCGTTACGCTGCCGCTGAATCCGTCAACATCCGTCACTGTAATCGTGCTCGTGCCGCTGCTGCCTTGCGTCACCGTCAAACTGCTCGGCGAAGCCGACAGCGTAAAGCTTGGCGACCCAGATGACCCACCCGCCAGCAGGGTTATCAACCCAGTCGTGTTCGGACTGCCCCAGCCGGTGCACAGATCGAAGCCCGTTGCCGCGGAGTACTTGCCGCAGCTTCCGCTGGTGCTGTCGTGGAAGTATGTGCCGTAGCTCGACCCTTCGGCCGCGGGGTAAATGGTCGGATTGATGAAGCCGATCGTTGTGCCGTTGGTCGCGGCCTGTTGGTTGGCCAGAGCCAGGTAGCCGGCCCACATGGGAGCCGCAAAGCTGGTCCCGCCGTAATCATTCGCCGTACAAGTGGTTTGATCGGCGCAAACGTAGTAGGTGAAGTTCGCGTTGCCCGCCACGTCCGGTCCATTCCGCAGCGTCTTGGAACAACCCGAGCAGCCATCCACCGGCGTTTGCCACGACGGAATCGCGATGCTGTCGGGAGAAACACCGCCGCCGCTATCGGCCCAAGCGGTTTCCGATTTCCACGGGCCAGCCGCGCTCGAAGTCGTCAGATCCGTGCCGCCGACCGATACCACATTCGCATCGTCCGCTGGCCACGCCTCGTTCGACGAAGACCATGCCGAACTGTCGCCGGACGCGGCAAAGAAGTTCTGCCCTTGCGAGGCCATCTGCTCAAAGTACGGGTCCAGAGTGCTCGGGTCGGCCGGGGTCCAGCCCCACGAGCAACTGATCTGCTTTGACAATGGCGCGTCGCTGTTCGAAACCATCGCGCTGATGCAGGCCGTATCGCTGATATTGCCCGACCCGCTGGCCAGAACGTCGCCGCACACGTACATGTAGAGCATGCTGGAGCCCGGGGCCATGCCCATGAACTGCGTCATGTCGAGCGTCTGCTCCGTGTCGTCGCAGGCGCTGCTGCCGCTATCGACGCAACTCGTGCCATACCCGCCGGTAGAAACGAGCGTGGGAGTGTAAGGTTCCGTCTGCCCGACATTCTTGTAATACGTCGAAAGGTCAGACAGATCGGTGCCGGCGAATTCGAACAGGGCAAGGTTCTGGCCGGTGCCGGTCAGCGCCGTTCCACCGTAGTAGGCTGCACGCATGTCGCTTCCCAGGAACGACGCCGACGGCCCAGAACCAGTGGTGGCATGAGAGACGACCTTATCCGGATCGATCCCGTGCGCCTTGGCGTAATCGCTCTTCTTCACATACAGCGGATGCGGTCTGGAATCGTTGTCCAAACCCGTGATGTGCCAGACCTGGACGGAAAGATCCAAGGTGGGTTCGCGGTCGATCGCAAAGAAGGTGCGCCCGTCCGTAGGATCCTGATAGTTGTTGATGTTGACGTGGAATGCCTTCTCAATGTTGGCTACCGTGCTGGTGAGCCACAGATCTCTGCCGTCACGATTTCCGCCGACGACCTCAAAGCCGCTCGCCTTGGCATAAGCAACCAGAGTGTTCCAATCCTCCTGGCTGGGGCCGAAGCGCGCAGTCACCTCCTGCGGGGTAAGAAACTGACGGTAGAGAGGGCTTGCAGGATCCTGAACTTCCTTGACGAAATTCTGCAGCCCCGCGCGGTCGCGCAGCGGCAGAACCATGTCAAAGCGCAGGCTTTGGTTTGCCGGGAGATGCCCGACCAACTGCGCCTGGCCGTTCGCTACCTCATCGCGAACGTGACGCGTCGGCAGCGCCTGCGATGCATGCAGAGGGCTTGTGAAGATGGTGAACAACAAGAAGGTCGCGCAGACTAGCGCAGCCCGTCTGGGTAACAGGGGAGTGTTTCTTGTCATCGTATTTATCCTCTCGTTTTTCCTTAGCCATTCTTTACGTTCACACGGTCTTACTTTCACCGTCTCACTTTCACATTCGGACCCGTGGCACCGAGCCCATTTGCGAAAACCGCGCAATATTACTCCACATTCGTGAATTTGCCGCGAGAATTTGTTTTCGTTACAGAATCAGAAAACTGGAAGGTACATCGGGGATTCCCCTAGCAGGTTGCTGAAAAACTCCGATTGGGTCAGGTTTTGGGAAGGGCATGACTTCAGCCCCTCCGTTTTAGAGTGAGTCTTAAGCCCTTGTCATCCCGACCGAAGCTTCCTGACCGAAGTGAGGGAAGCGCAGTGGAGGGACCTGCTGTCGTCGCTAAAGTCGCGCCGTCCTTCAACCCCAACCGCGCTTCAGAAGCTCTGACACTGCCACACACCAGATCTACTTCATGCTGCTGCACCGGGTGTTAACTGCGGCGCACGCTTCGCTTCGGGCCGCTTGCGAAACACAACCCTCACTCCCTCCCGCCAGCGCTCGTCAATGCCCACAAATTCCCACGCAATCTCCGGCGACAAATACCGCAGCAACGTATCCGTCGCCGGATGCACCCGCAGCGCCGGAGCCACCAGAAACAGCAGCGGCTTCTCCGTCGACAACTCCCGACCCTCAAAATATCCGAAGCGCTGAAATTCCCCGCGCCCATGGTGCCACTCCACCCGCGCCCAATAATCCAGCCCCTGCATCGGCAAGTGGATGTCTTCATCCGCCTTCAACTCCACCACCGCCAGCCGCCCATCCTTCGTAGCCGTCAGCACATCGATCATCGCCCGATCCGCCGCCGAAAAGGCCGGAACCTGCGAATACCGGACCGCAGCCTCCAGCCGGTCATCGATCACGCTCACATCTCCGACCACCAATGACTCCAGCCATCGCTCCGGCCGCAGTCGCCACAGCGCATTCTTCCGCTGCCCATAAGGATGCCGGGTCTCGCGTAAGTCCTTCGCGAGTTCCGCGAATGAAGCCAAATTCGCACCATCCAGAATCCGCTCCTCCGCTCCCACCCCAAACACAATCTCCTCCACACACTGGAAAGATCCCGGCACCATCCCCAGCCGCGCCCGCGCAAACTCCAACCCGCGCCAGCGAAACCCAATCTCCGCCGCAGACAACACTGCCACTTCACAATTCGGCAAAACTTCCTGAACTCGCGCGATGGATAATCCAAAGCGCTCCCGCGCCGCACCCTCGTCCGTGGCGTGCACCAGACGCGTATCGACGTTCCCCCGATCCCCGCAGTCGATTTCCACCAGCGCATCATCCCGCTCCTCCAACTCAAATAGCGCCCACTTCGCCGCCTTGCGATTCAAATTCGCCATCCGCTCCCGCACCAGCCCCGAACGTCCCGCCGGCAGATACATCTTCAGCCCCTCCACCAGCACATCCGAAGCCTGCCCGCGACGGCAAACGTCCAGCCACAAAATTCCAAACGTCAGCGCCGCATCCACCGATGCCTGTGTCTCCTGCCCATTCACGCCCAACAATGCAAAAACCGAACGCCCCTGCTTCATCAACCCGCGCGTGTAAATCGGCCCAAACGATTTCTCCAGATCAACGCCCGTCGTCAGCCGCGTAACTTTGAAGTCGGGAAAATTCCGGTCCAAACTCCGCCGCAGCTTCACCTCATAAGCCGCCCGCGCCAATCGCCGAACCGTAGGCGTCCGCCGATCCCGCTCCCGGCAAATCTCCAGCCTCGTCGGACGCGCCTGCCCCAGCTTCTGCACCGCCAGCCGCAGCGTGCCGTTCTTCACCTCCGCCTCCAGCACCCGCCGCACCGCATTCCGCTCCGCCGACCACAAATGCAGCAAGCACCGGTTGTACTCCCCAGAAATCGAATACTTCGACTGCGCCAGATCAAACGCCACCGCCCCGTTCTCCAGTACCACGGCTCCGGCCGCCTCGCTAAGAAAATCCTGCACCGTCCGCGTCAATGCCTGGGGTGTCACGGTAGAAATCGCCATCCTCTATTTCCGATCTTGTGTTTTTGGGTGGCGCAGCCCTTCAGCGCTGCGATAAGGCCGTTCCTTCCATCGAGCTTTAGCTCCCGAGGTGCTTCGACGCATTCTGCGCGCTCACACCCTACCCGTCTGTGACATATGACCATCGTCACGCCGCCCCTGTGGATTTTCCGCCGCGCGTGGGATAATTGGACATTCCGCCCAACTGAGTCTGGCCCGGCCCGGCGGCATCTAATTTGTGTGACGAAAACTCTGGTGAATCCTTTGCAAAAACCGTCTCCCGCCCAGCGGCAACGTTTCTTCTTCGATAATTACGGCGTAACCGAGAACGATCTCGAGAAATATCTCGCAGCCGCCCTTTCCGCCGGTGGCGACTACGCCGACCTCTATTTCGAATATCTTTCCTCGACCTCTTTAATGGTCGACGAATCCATGGTGAAATCCGCCTCACAGGGAATTTCGGCCGGCTGCGGCGTGCGAGTCGTCTCCGGCGAACGCACCGGCTACGCCTATACCGACGATCTTTCCGCCAGCCGCATCCTGCACGCCGCCCGCGTCGCCGCCCTGATCGCCAGCGCTCCGGCCAAAACTCCGGTCGCTGGATTCCAACAAACCGCCGCCCGCAGCCTATATCCCGTAACGCTGCCCTCAGTCGACGCCGAAATCACGGCGAAAGTTGAGCTGGTCATGCGCGCCGATAAAGCTGCCCGCGCCTACGATCCTCGTATCCAGGAAGTCCGCGCCAGCTACTCCGACGAATTGCGCAACATACTCGTCGTCGCCTCCGACGGAACCTTCGCCGAAGATTCCCAGCCGCTAGCCCGCATGAACGTTTCGTGCATCGCTAAAACCGAAAACAATTCCGCTCGTGGAGGCTCCGGTGGCGGCGGCCGCGTCGCCCTCGACTTTTTCTTCGGCGACAAAAATCCCGAGTTCTTCGCCAAAGAGGCCGCCCGCCAGGCCATCCTTCAACTCGATGCCCGCGAAGCTCCCGCCGGCGATATGGAAGTCGTACTCGGCCCCGGCTGGCCGGGCGTCCTTCTGCACGAAGCTGTCGGCCACGGCCTCGAAGCCGATTTCAACCGCAAGAAAACTTCCGCTTTCGCCGGATTGATCGGCAAGCGCGTCGCCAGCGAAGGCTGCACCGTCATCGACAACGGCACCATGCCTTGGCGGCGCGGTTCGCTCAACGTTGACGATGAAGGTAACTCCACGCAAGAAACGGTTCTGATTGAAAAGGGAATCCTGAAGGGATATCTCAGCGACAAGCTTTCAGCGCGCCTGATGGGAATGGCCAACACCGGCAACGGACGCCGAGAAAGCTACGAACACATTCCCATGCCGCGCATGACCAACACTTACATGCTCGCCGGCCAAGACAATCCAGAAGACATTATTCGTTCGGTCAAGCATGGCATCTACGCGGTGAATTTCGGCGGAGGCCAGGTCGACATCACCAACGGAAAATTCGTCTTCGGCGCCAGCGAAGCCTACATGATCGAAGACGGCCACATCACCGCCCCGATCAAAGGCGCCACGCTGATCGGCAACGGGCCGGATGTCCTCACGCGAGTCTCGATGGTCGGCAACGATCTGAAGCTAGACGAAGGCGTAGGAACCTGCGGGAAAGACGGCCAAGCCGTGCCGGTGGGCGTGGGCATTCCGACCATCAAGATTGATCGGTTGACCGTTGGCGGAACGGCGAA
The DNA here is from genome assembly GCA_963818935.1 of uncultured Acidobacteriaceae bacterium. GTDB lineage: Bacteria > Acidobacteriota > Terriglobia > Terriglobales > Acidobacteriaceae > Sulfotelmatobacter. Next base: position 22,449 of record CAWFUK010000076.1, on the reverse strand, counting down.
GAAGGATCCCGGCGGTTTTATGCAGTAGGACTTTTTGAAAGGGCGCGGCTTCAGCCGCGCCGCCACAGCCATGTTTTGTCATCCTGGAGCGCGAGCGCCTGAAAGGCGATCACGCGAAGTCGAAGGATCCCTAGCACTACCGCAGCACCAGCGGCCCTTAAAGGAATTTCAGCCAAGCGTAATCCAATGACAACAGCCATCGAGAAACAAGTAGAAACGGCAACCGATCTCCGCGAGCTCGCCCAGCAAATCGTCCGCCGCGCTATGGCCGGAGGCGCGACCGCCGCCGAGTGTGTCGTCCGCGAAGGCGACGAATTCTCCACTCTCGTCCGCCTCGGCCAGGTCGAAACTCTGAAAGAATCCGGCTCCCGCTCCATCGGAGTCCGCGTCTTCCGCGGCCAGCGCGCCGCCAGCACCTACTCCAGCGATCTTTCCCCCGCCAGCCTCGACCGCATGGTGAAATCTGCGCTCGATCTCTCCAAAATCACCTCCGAGGATCCCTTCGCCGGTATTCCCGAGCCCGCCCAACTCGGCCAACTCACCACCGACCTCGATCTCTACCACGAGGACGTTTACTCGCTCCCCGGCCCCGATCGCATCGATTACGCCCGTCGCGCTGAAAAAGCCGCCCTCGATTTTGACCCGCGCATCAGAAATTCCGAAGGCGGATCCTTCGACGCCGCCACCGGACACAAAGTTCTCGCCAACTCTCACGGCTTCGTCGGCGAATACCGCCGCTCCTACTGCTCGGTCTCCGCCGTCCCTATCGCGCAAACCGACGACGGCGCCATGCAGCGCGATTATTGGTTCTCCGTCGCTCGCACGCTTTCCAAACTCGAATCCCCCGAGCATGTCGGCCAAGTCGCCGCCGAACGCACCCTCCGCCGCCTCGGCGCGCGCAAAGCCAAAACTGCTCAAGTGCCGGTCATCTTCGATCCCATGGTCGCCACCTCGATCCTCGAACACATCTTCGAAGGCATCAACGGTGACTCCGTCTATCGCGGCGCATCATTTCTCGCCGGCAAGCTCGGACAAAAAGTCGCCGGCGCCAACGTCACCATCATCGACGATGGCACCATTCCCGGCGGCTTCGGCTCCAGCCCTTTCGACGGTGAAGGCGTCCCCACGCGCCGCACCGTCGTCATCGAAAGCGGCGTCCTCACGTCGTATCTGATGAATACCTACACCGCGAAAAAGCTCGGGCTCAAAACCACCGGCAACGCCTCTCGCGGACTCGCCGGCACACCCGGCATCGGCCCCGGCAACTATTTTCTGCAGCCCGGCCTTCGTGCTCCCAAAGAACTGATTGGCGATATAAAAGAAGGTCTCTACGTCACCGAATTCCTCGGCCACGGCGCAAACCTCGTCACCGGCGATTACTCCCGTGGCGCTTCCGGCCTCTGGATCTCTGGCGGAGAATTCGCCTACCCCGTTGAAGAAATCACCGTCGCCGGAAATCTGAAAGAAATCTTCTTCAACATCTCAGAGATTGCGAACGACCTGGAATTCCGCGGCTCAGTCGCCTCGCCGACGCTCCGCATCGACGGCCTGACAGTCGGCGGCGAATAATCTCGTTCGATGGGTACGCGGAGATGAAATTCGCCAAAATCATCTTCTACATCGCCGCCATCTGGGGCTTCCTCATCCTCACCCCGCTCTATTTCATGTTCGATCTGATCGGACAAAAAGATCCGCCCCCCATCACCCATCCCGCCTTCTATTACGGATTCATCAGTGTCGGTCTCGCCTTCCAGATTGCCTTCCTCGTGATCGCGCGCGACCCTGTGCGCCTTCGTCCCATGATGATTCCGTCGATGCTCGAGAAATTCGGCGGCGGCGCAACCTTCGTCGTGCTCTACTCCCAGCATCGCCTCACCCCAGGCGACCTCATCCTGGGCTGCATCGATCTGCTCTTCGGTGTGCTCTTCGTCGCCGCATTCTTCAAGACCGCCAACTAAAGTACAATCGCCTTGTATGGGCGGCCTGATCCAACCCACAACACCCGCAACCGAAGAAACCGATTCCAGCCGGCGCATCATCTACATCTCTGTCGCGGTGGTCATCATCGTAGCAATCGTGTTCGCGTTTCTGCTCCGCACCCCGCCCAAGACCGCGTCCGGGCCGCCGCCCTACGCCGCCAACCTCAAACTCTCCGATTTCAAAATGAGCGCCGCTGAAAATTTCGTCGGAGCCACCGTCAGCTACGTCGACGGAATCATCACCAATACCGGCAACCAAACCGTCACCCACGTCCAGGTCCAGGTCAACTTCAAAGACGACATCGGACAACTCGCCCAGCGCGAAGACATTCCGTTGCAAATCCTGAAGACCGACGGCCCCTATCCTGAAGCCGTCGACTTGAGCCTCTCGCCACTAGCGCCCGGCCAAAGCAAACCTTTCCGCCTGACCTTCGAATCGATCTCGAACGCGTGGAATCATCAAGTCCCGGAAGTCCAAATCACCGAAGCCACCACGAAATAAAAGGCCTGTAGGAAGAAATCACAACCGAGGTAAAAGCACGAATGCAGAAGTTGTGGCCGGGCCAAAGCCTTACTTCTGCATTCTCACTTCTGCATTCAGCCTTCAGCCTACTTCGACGGCAGCAGCCCAAACACTCCCACACCGGTCGTCGTTCCCACATAAACCTTCCCGTTGATAATCATTGGAGTGATGAACCTATTCCCCGCTCCAAACTGATCCCGCCCTCCCGAGGCTTGATTGGTGTTGTAAAGCTCGACCAAAGTGCTCGCGTTGTACGCGTGCAGCACCGCGGGATTCGTATTCTCCGTCGCCCATACGATGGCATTCTTCCCTCCGTCAGAGGAAATACTCGGCGTAGTTCCCGGATAGCCAAACGAAATCGAAGTCTTCGCCACCGGAGTCGTCTCCAGCAGCGCGTTCTTGAATTCAAACGCCATCAGCGGCTGCCCCACCGGACCGTAATACAATTTGTTTCCTGAGAATGCCGGCATCGCCCACTCGCCGCCCGGCAACGCCCCCGCCAGTTCCTGATAAATATTGTTGCTGCTCGAACTGTAATGCCCCATGGAGCTGCGGTTCACAATATAAAGATTCGAATCCTTGCCCGCTCCAGCCGCCAGCTGCCACGTGTTCCCGGAGGCATCCTTCATATTCGGCAGCAAGATCGCAGCGCCCGAGCCCAGATCGGTATCGCTGTCACTTTCCTGCACGCCGTTATCCATCTCAAAATAGTCCGCGACCGCCAGCTTTCCCGTGGTCGTCAGTCGAATAAAGGCGTTGCCATAATCGCCGCTGTTCGGAAATCCATTCGAGTTCAAGGTCGTGTCGAAAACCCCATTGGCGTCGAGAAAAAAAATGTTCCCTGATCCGTCCGCAGTCAATCCTCCGCCCGCGCCCCAGATCGCGCCCTCGTTTCCGTTCGGCGTCACGTTGATGATTTTTTTCTGCGCCAGCGTGGTCGGGCTGTAACCCATCACCCACCCCGTGTAAGGACGTATGTCGCAGTGCGACGCCCACGTCAGATAAACCATTCCTCCCGCCAGCAGCAGCCCAGAACGCTCCTTATATTGTGCCGGATCAAAATTCACATACCCGCCCGAACTGTCATCGCCCGTTCCCGGATACGTCCCGGAAATCTCCACCGGCCCGCCGTAGAGTTCATTCCCCGTCGTCGCATCCAGCGCGTGCAGCCGCTGATGGTAATCTCCGGATGAATCCTTCGACATCGCCACCGTATAAATCACGCCGTTCGATCCCTTCGGACGATCGATGACCGGCGTAGATGTAATCCCAATCTCCGGCGTGACCTGGCTGCAGCCACGGTCGTCAGAGGGCGTCTCCCCGGCCAGTAGCGCGCTGATGTGCCACAGCAGCGAACCGGTATCGGCGTCGTAGGCGTAAACCGAATCGTTCTCCGTCGCCACAATCAGCACGTTGTGCGTCGCGCCCTGCACCGTGATCTGCGACAGATACAACGGTTCCGCATCCACCAGCCCGTCGACCGTAAGCACGAAAAGTTTCCCGAACGTGGTGGAATTCACATTGCTAAGCGTGAGCGTACTCTCAGAGGAGTTCAGTCCTGTCCTGGCATTATTATTGTGATAGGTAAGAACATTTTGCGAAAACGCGGCGCTTGCGGCGGTCAAGAATAGAGTGATTGCGATTAGGATGGAGATGGGGCGGGCGGGGGATTGCATGGCGAAGCCTCCGAATGCTGGTTTTTGGGCGCGGATCGGAAAGTACTACCTGCGGCTGCGGACGAGGTGGCGAGAACAGTTAAGCGGCGGCAAGCTCTCCTGTGGTCCGCGTTCATGGGATTATGCCACGCTTCTCCAACCCGGGCAATCCGGCTCCGCGTCAGGCAGCGGGTCAGTTTAAGGCGTCATCCTGAGCCAGCGTTTTTGCGCGCGAAGGATCTCAGGCTCAACCAGCTCGGCGCGAAAGCCAAAATGCATGAGCCGGCCCCGACAGGAACCAGCCATGGACCTAGGCAAACTACTCATCCTCTGCGGAGTCGTACTCATCGTGGCGGGCCTCGCGGTCATCCTGCTAACCCGCACCCACCTCCCCCTCGGCCGCCTCCCCGGAGACTTCCTCTTTCGCGGCAAGAACACCACCGTCTATTTTCCTCTCGCCACGTCGTTGCTGCTGAGCGCAGTCCTGTCCATCGTGCTATACGTAATCAGCCGATGGCGTAAATAGAAGTTGGAAAGGATCACCCGAGCATGCGATTGCTGACGCGTATTGCAGCTGTAGGTCTTCCGCTTTTCTTGTTTTCTCTCAACCTCGCTCCCACCTGGGCACAAGAGAACACCGCTGAACGGATTTTCTTTCACGCCAAAGTATTCACCGGCGATCCTCAAAATCCTTACGCCGAAGCGGTGGCCATTCGCGGCAGCCAGATCGTCGCCGTGGGTAGCCTTCCCCACGTGGAAAACTCTGTGTCCACCAATGCCCAGCGAATCGATCTCGACGGCAAGAGTCTCTTTCCCGGATTCATCGATTCGCACAGCCATTCCATCGACGGCGGCCTCAATTTGATCTCCGCCGACGCCACCGACAAAGTCAACGCGCTCGACCAGTTGCCAGCTTTTGTCGCGGATGCGAAAAAGACGGGGCGGGGAATGCGCGGCGACATTCTCGAGATTCTCGGCCTGCCCCTGGAATTCTGGTCGCACTTGGATGTGTTGAATGCCGATTTCAGTGGAGGCGCTTATGCCACGCAATGTGTGTTGCTGCGGGGCATGGACGGCCACACTTCGTGGGCGAATCGGGCCTTGTTGCAGCGGGCGGGCATTACCGCCGATTTCCTGAAGACGCTTTCACCCGGCGAGCGCAGCTATTACGGCGTCGAGAAAGGAAGCCTGCAACCAAACGGATTTCTAGTCGACGCCGGCCAGGAAAAGATCGAGCCTTTGTTGCCGGCACCTACGCCGGAGCGGTTGCTCGCGGCCGGGCGCGCGGCCTTGCAATACAACTACAGCCTCGGCATCACGGCATGGCTCGATCCCTTGGCGGCCGATTATGTTCTGCAGGCCTACAAGCTGCTCGCCGATCACGGCGAGTTGAACTCCGAGGTGGTGGCCTTTCCCCAGGCGCTGGTTAAGCATCCGCTCGCGGAGCTGGCCGCGGTGCAGAAGACGCGCGAAGCATATCGCAATGTGCCCCATCTGCATGTGAGTGGAGTCAAAGTTTTTGCCGATGGCGTAGCCGAATTTCCATCGCAGACCGCAAACCTCACCCAGCCCTACAAAAATACCGGCCGCAATGGCGAGTTGCTGTTTGATCCCGCGAAATTTGCTGAGCTCTGCATCGCGGCCGACAAGCAAGGCTTGATCATTCACGTGCACGCCATTGGCGACGGCGCCGTCGCCGCCGCGCTCAACGGGATCGCCGCCGCGCGCCAGGCCAATGGAAATTCAGGATTGCCTCACACTCTGACTCATGAACAGTTTGTGCGCCCCCAGGATTTTCCCCGCTTTCGTGAGCTGGGCGTGATCAGCGCTCTGCAACTGTTCTGGGCCGAGGCCAGTAATGACACCATCGAAATCCTGAAGCCTTATGTCGATGCCGAGATTTACCGCTGGCAATATCCCGCGCGCTCCATCCTCGATAACGGCGGAATCATTTCAGGCGCCAGCGACTGGCCGGTTTCTACCGCGAATGTTTTTCGCGCGATCTATCAGGCTGAAACCCGCAAGGGCGTGGAAGGCGTCCTCGATGCCTCTCAAGCCATGCCCCGCGAAGCGATGTTTTATGCCTACACTCGCAATTCAGCCCAAGCCATGAATATGGATTCGATTGGAAGCATCGCGCCCGGCAAGCGCGCGGATTTAATCTTGCTCGACCGTGACGTGCTGACGGTTTCTCCGGAGGAGATGCGAGATACCAACGTGCTCTGGACCATGGTAGCGGGCAAGACCGTTTACCAGAAAAAATAACCTGTGCCCGAACTACCCGACATCACCGCCTACCTCGCTGCCCTTGAGCCCCGCATCGTCGGTCAGCCGCTGGAAAAAATCCGCCTGGCCAGCGCCTTCCTCCTGCGCACCGTCCAACCGCCGCTCGAAAGCGCCGAAGGCCGCGCCGTACGCGAACTCAGAAGAGTCGGTAAGCGCATCGCATTCGGCCTGAGCGGCGATGGCGACCTGTGGCTGGTTCTTCACTTGATGATCGCGGGACGGCTGCATTGGAAGTCACGCGACGCCAAACTCTCGGGCCGTCAGAATTTGGCCGCCTTCGATTTTCCTGATGGCTCTCTAGTTCTAACCGAAGCCGGCTCCAAGCGCCGCGCCTCCTTACACCTTTTCAGCGGCGAAGAATCTCTGCGCTCCCTCGACGCCGGCGGCATCGAAATTTTCGCGTCTGATCTGAATTCCTTCCGCGACCGCCTCTCCTCAGAAAACCACACCCTGAAACGCGCGATGACCGACCCGCGCATGATCAGCGGCGTCGGCAACGCCTACTCCGACGAAATCCTGCACGCCGCCCAACTCTCGCCCATCGCGATGACGCAAAAACTGAAGCCCGAAGAGTGGCAGCGTCTCTACGCCGCAACCCGCCAAACCCTGACCCTCTGGATCGATCGCCTCCGCGCCGAAGCACAAAAAAGTTTCCCCGAAAAAGTCACCGCCTTTCGCCCCGGCATGGCCGTCCACGGCCGCTATGGCGAGCCCTGTCCCCGCTGCGGCGAAAAAGTTCTGCGCATTCGCTACGCCGACAAAGAAACCAACTATTGCGCTCGCTGCCAAACCGCAGGCAAGGTTCTCGCCGACCGCAGCCTCTCCCGCCTGCTAGGCTCAGACTGGCCCCGCACCTTAGACGAGCTAGAAGCCCTGAAGCGCCGCTAAGCCATGATTACTCTGTACGAAAGTCCACCTCACGTGGGGACGGCCGCCCTCGGCCCGTCCAGGCGGGCGCTCAGCCCGCCTGCGGATTCACCATTTCCGACCCTCCCACGCCCACCTGGAAACTGCCGCGCCCACAGACTAAACTCGTCTATCAGATGTCTCTATCCGATCAACTCGGCCTGAGGTTCGCCTCTCCCGAGCGCCGCGTCTGGACCGTCCGCGCCCTGGTCGCCGCCGTCCGCGCTCACGTCGAACGCGAATACGCCGACGCCTGGGTCGAAGGCGAGATCTCAAATTTCCGCGCCCCCGACTCCGGACATCTTTATTTCACCCTGAAAGATGGCAACGCCCAGATTCGCGTGGTCATGTTCAGCTCGAAAGCCCGCCTCCTGCGCTTCCGCCCCACCGATGGCATGCAGGTCGTGGCCCGCGGCCGCGTCACCATCTACGAAGATCGCGGCGAGCTGCAAATCGCCGCCGAATACCTCGAGCCTAAAGGTGCCGGCAGCCTGCAGGTTGCCTTCGAGCAACTCAAAGCCAAGCTCGAAGCCGAAGGATTATTTTCCGCAGACCGCAAAAAGCCCATCCCTACTCTGCCCTCGCGCATCGGCATTGTCACCTCGCCCCAAGCCGCCGCCCTGCGCGATATTCTCAACATTTTGCAGCGCCGCCATCACACGGTAAATGCAGTAATCTATCCCGCGCAGGTGCAGGGCGACTTCGCCGCCGCCGAAGTCGCGGCCGGCGTGCGCTACTTCAACGAAGTTCGCACCGATTCAACTCGCAGCGTCGAAGTCATGATCGTCGCCCGCGGCGGAGGCTCTGCCGAAGACCTCGCCGCCTTCAACAACGAAGCCCTCGCCCGCGCCGTCGCCACATCCCAAATCCCCGTAATCTCCGCCGTCGGCCACGAAACCGATTTCACAATTATCGATTTCGTCGCCGACCTCCGCGCCCCCACGCCCTCTGCCGCCGCCGAGCTTGTCATCCGCTCGCGCATCGAAATTGAAAATCAGTCGGAAGCCATTCGCGATCGCCTCGTCCGCGCCATCGAGCGCCGCCTGCTCGAAGCCCGCCATGCCCTCACCGAACGCGCCCAGCACGGCGCATTCGCCCGCATGATGGATTTCATCCGTCAACGCCAGCAGAAACTCGATGACCTCACCTTCCGCCTTGAACGTGCCCAACGCCAAACCCTCGAATCCGCGCGCCGCAAACTAGAAACCATCTCCGCCTCGGTTCGCCATTATGATCTCCGCCGTGTCCTCGCCGGCGTTCGCGCCGAACTCGACGCCGGCACCGCCTCGCTCTCCGCCGCCATGCGCAATCTGTTACTGCTCCACAAAATCCGCGTCGAACGCATGGACCGCGCCCTCCGCGCCCTCTCCCCGCTCGCCATCCTCGACCGTGGCTACGCCCTCGTCTTCGATGCCCAAGGACAATTAGTAAAAGACGCAGCCCAGGTCACTCCTGGCGATGAGATTTCCACGCGCGTCGCCCGCGGCGAAATTCGCGCCACCGTTACCAAGACCACCGACGAGGACGCCCCCTCCTAACCCCGCGCTCCTTGCGACGTTCGGTTGGGATTCCACTGGCGGCGGCCCAGGTTCGCCCCTTGCCGGCACGACCAACGCGAAGGGGGGTACACCACCGATTCCTCCTCACCTCCGCCCGTGCATTAGAATGTAAGGTTCCAAACCTGCGGAATCTGTGATGGAGATCCGGTGAACCAATTTGCGACCCCATGGGTGAGAACGTCGTTCACCGTCCTCGACATTCTGCTCGTGGCCGTGATCATTTACCAGGTGCTGGTCATGATCCGCGGCACCCGCGCCGCGCCCATGCTCGCCGGACTCGCCGCCGTCGCCGCCGCGTTTTATCTCGCCCGCATCGGCGAACTCGTCACCCTCAACTGGCTCGTCAGCCATTTGCTCCCCTACGTCGTCTTCGCCCTCATTGTGGTTTTTCAATCCGAGATTCGCCACATGCTCTCCGATGTCGGCCGCCGCGTCAGCTTTCTCCGCGGCTCGGCCGTCGAAGGCGATTCCTACGACGACATCGTTCTCGCCGCCAATTTATTTTCCCAGCATCAAACCGGCGCCTTGATCGTCATCGGCCGCGAGATCGGCCTGCGCACCTACATCGAAAGCGGCGTCGCCATGGATGCCAGGCTCTCCTACGATCTTCTCGCCACCATTTTCCGTCCCAGCGCCCCGCTCCACGATGGCGCCGTGATCATTCAGAAAGATCGTCTCGCCGCCGCTGCCTGTTTCCTTCCGCTTTCGATGAATCCCATCCTCTCCACTCAAATGGGAACACGACACCGCGCCGGCATTGGCATCACCGAGGAAACCGACGCCATCGCAGTCATCGTCTCCGAAGAAACGGGAGCCATCAGCATCGCCATCGGCGGCAAAATCGAGCGCGATCTCACCGTCGATCAACTGCGCGATCGCCTCAGCACCGAACTGCGCCGTTATATGTCTCCGGTCACCTTGCCCACGGCGGTGGTGCAAAATGATGAGTCCGATGGCACGCTCGAATCCCCGCTGCGCGCCGGTTCCGTGGGCTCTGACGATGACTCTGCCGGTAATCCGGAGCGCCCGCTATGAAGAATTTCCTGCGCCGCTGGGTCTTTCACAATTTCTGGCTCAAAGTCTTATCCCTGCTCCTCGCCACCGGATTGTGGCTGGCCATTTCTCCCGACCAGGAACCCGCCGAAGTCGCGATTCGTATCCCTATCGAATTTCAGCACATTCCTCCTCACCTTGAGATCAGTTCCGCCACCATCCCCGACGCGCAGATCCGTGTCAAAGGTCCCGAACGCCTGATTCGCCAGCTCCGCTCCACCGATGTTCACGCCGCGTTGGAGCTCGCAGACGCCAAGCCCGGCGAGCGTACCTTCGATCTCACCTCCCAGCAAATCCACCTGCAGCGCGAGTTGCATGTGGTACAAGTGGTTCCCGGCCAGATTCATCTCACCTTCGAGATGCGCCTCACCCGCGACGTCGAAGTTCATCCCCGCATCGTCGGAGATCTTCCCCCCGACGAACACATCGCGAAAATCCTAGTCGATCCCGACAAGGTTACGATTACCGGACCCCAGCATCACGTGGAAAATGTCCAGGCCGCGGCCACCGATCCCATCGACGACACCGGAACAACTTCGCTCGCGACTTTTGTCACCAACGTGTACATCGCCGACCCCTTGGTGCAGCTGGTGAACCCCAAGCCTGTTCGCGTCACCCTGATTATCGAAAAGAACTCCCCGCCCAAAGGACAGTAAAATTCTTACGATGTGCCGCTTGTGCGGCGGAGCTCCCCGAGCCATCCAAAGCTCTTCCCAGCGATGAACTTTTGTAGTTGAAAACGGCCAGGCAGGGTTAAATTACAAAATTACTGCATCACAAAATTACTCAATTGCTGGATTGCCCTATTCCACCACCGCCAGCACGTCCCCCGCATTCACCGCCGCCCCTTCGCTGACGGAAATCCTCTGAACCTTCCCTTTTTTCGGCGACTTGATTTCATTCTGCATCTTCATCGCTTCCACCACCGCGATCCCGGCGCCCGCCTCCACTTCATCTCCTTCATGCGCAATCAACCGCACCACCTTGCCCGGCATCGGTGCCGTAATTTTTCTCGGCCCATGATCGTCCCCAGCCCGCATGCGCCCGCGCAAGGACCGCGGATCGCGCACCTCCGCCGCAAAGCGCGCGCTTCCCACCCAAAGATGCCAATCATCTCCGACGCGCTCCGACTTGATCTCATACGCCAGGTTCCCAATGCGCAGTGAAAGCACATCCGGACGCGCCAGCACGGCGTCGACCTCCACGGCCTTGCCATCGAGCAGACAAGCCCACCTGCCCTCGGCCCGATTGAGCTCCAGCCGGTAATTCTTTCCGTCGATGTTTACGTCATAAAGCATACGAACAGTTGCCAGTTATACAAACACAAGAGCAACGCATCTCAATGCAGCGCCTCGCGTCTGCTTGCGTTCTTCCACTTTGATTCCGCCTGTTGAACCACCCGCCCGGCGGCATTTCCGTTGCCCGCCGTAGACGCCGTTGCCCCCAGCACGGCAAACATTCCCGCCGCGATAGCCGCCACTTCCCGTGCCCTCGGGTCGACCAGGTTGGCCTCGCTGCGCTTCAACATGCGATCCAGAAATCCCGTATCCAGCTTCGCCGCGCGAAATTCCTTGTCCCGCAGGATTCGCCGAAATAGCGAAATGTTGGTCTTGATCCCTCCCACAAAATATTCGCTGAGCGCGCGCGTCAGCCGCGAAATCGCTTGCTCGCGGTCTGTCCCGTATCCGATCAACTTCGCCAGCAGCGGATCGTAATCGATCGGCACCTTCCAGCCCTCGTACATCCCGCTATCCCGCCGAATGCCCGGCCCCGACGGCGCCAGCAGCAACGTAATTTTCCCCGGGCTCGGAAAATAATTGTTGTCCGGATCCTCCGCGTAAATGCGGCACTCTATCGCATGTCCTCGGATGCTCACATCTTCCTGCGCGAACGGCAGCTTCTTCCCCTCCGCGATGCGAATCTGCAAATGAACCAGGTCCAGCCCCGTGATCAACTCGGTCACCGGATGCTCCACCTGCAAGCGCGTATTCATCTCGAGGAAATAAAAATTTTTCTGCTGATCGACCAGGAATTCAACCGTTCCGGCATTGGTGTAATTCGCGGCTTGTGCCACTCGCACCGCGACTTCGCCCATCCGCCGTCGCATCTCGCCGTCAACAATCGGCGAAGGCGCCTCTTCCAGAACTTTCTGATGCCGGCGCTGCAACGAGCATTCGCGCTCTCCAAGGTACACCGTGTTGCCGTGCTCATCGGCCAGCACCTGCATCTCGATGTGCCGCGGATTCACAATCGCCTTCTCGATATAAACTTCGCTGTCGCCGAACGATCTCTCCGCTTCGCTCCGCGCCCCCTCCAAAGCGGACTTGAGCTCCTCCGGGGATTGCACCAGCCGCATGCCTTTTCCCCCGCCCCCCGCCGCCGCCTTCAGCATCACCGGATATCCGATTCTCGCCGCTACCTCTTCCGCTTCCGCCATCGACTCCACGCCCCGCGATGTTCCCGGCACAAACGGCACGCCGGCTTTTTCCATCGCCTGCCGCGCCTTCGTCTTCGATCCCATGGCGTCCATCGCCGCCGCAGTCGGCCCAATGAACTTGATTCCCGCATCCGCGCAGGCTTGCGCGAACTTCGCATTCTCCGAGAGAAACCCGTACCCGGGATGGATGGCGTCCACACCCGATCGCGCCGCCACATCAAGAATCTTCTGAATGTTCAGATAAGATTCCGCCGCTGCCGGGGCGCCAATCGGATACGCCTCATCCGCTTTCCGCACGTGCAGCGACGCCCGGTCCACATCCGAGTACACCACCACCGCCGCAATCCCCATCTCGTGGCAGGCGCGCAGCACTCGCACCGCGATCTCGCCGCGATTGGCAATCAGAATCTTCTTGAACATAGTGCCGGACATCTTCTCCACCACCCCTGCGCGAACGTCTCATTCTAGCGGAGATTCGTCGCGTCCGGTCTGGGCTGGACAGAATTGACCATACTCTCTTCCTTCGATTTTCCCTGCAAGGCCGGACGTCACGAGGATTTGTGAGGCGCACTTTCGGGCTGCGAATAAAGCATCCACGCGGTTGCCAGGTCCTGGACTACGTGGCCCAATGATTTGTAGACGGTGATCTCATCGGCGAAGCGGCGACCGGGAATTTCGCCGGCCAGCACCTGCCCGATTTCCGCGACGATGTGATCGTCCCCGATCAGCCCTGCGGCTTTGGCGCGAAGGAATTCCGCGCCTTGCGCTAGAACTCCCGCCCGGCTGTCGGCGATGAATCGCGACCGCACCACCAGATCGTTGTCCACTTCGGTGGGTCCCGCATGGCTGGAGCCAACCAGATTCAGATGCGTGCCCGGCCGGACCCAGGCTCCTTTCAGGATTGGTTCGGCCGACGAGGTGATCGTACAAATAATGTCCGCTTTGGCCACGGCTTCTTCTACCAACGCCGCACCCTTGATCGGCAAAGCCAGTTCCGATTGCAGCCGCTCCACCACAGCCCGTGTGCGTTCGGCCGAGCGTCCCCAGATCGTGATCGCTTCGAGGTTGCGCACTTTCGTGATTGCTCGGGCATGAGTCGCTGCCTGTTCCCCGCTGCCCAGGATCGCCAGATGGCGAGCATCTTTGCGCGCTAACTCATCCGTCGCGACCGCACTCGCGGCCGCAGTTCGGATGGCCGTGATCTCTCCCGCGTGCACCACACAAACCGGAGCTCCACTCCTGGGATCGAACAGGACGACCAGGCCTTGATGCGATTGCCCGCCTTGGCTCACATTCTCCGGGAAGATACTGATTAACTTCGCGCCGAACGGCGCGTGCGGTCCCATCGCGCCCGGCATAATGCCGAACATCCGCCCTTCGGCCAGCGGCATGATCGAGCGCAAAAGTTGTATGGTTTCTCCCTTGGAGAAGGCCTTCATCGCCTCCCGCACAATGGGAATGCAGACTTCGTAGCTAAGACGGCGGGCAACTTCTTCACGATCGATGAAGCGCATAGGATGCCGCCTCATTGTAGGACAAATCAAGGCAGGACAATTCCACTCGGCGACCCTAAACCACAAAGCCGGGCTGGTTGGCCCGGCTGAACCGCAGTGGTTAGTGATCAGTGGTTAGTGATCAGGGACCAGCAAGTTTGCCAGCCCTTTGAAGTTCCCTTACATTACGAGCGCGAGATTCTCCAGTTCGTACTGTAGAACCGGCATGGCGCAACCCGCCATTTCGACCCGGCCCGCCGCGTCCAGTGCCGCCTTAGGCGAAACCCCGTAGCCGCGCCCCATTAAGAACACCTGCAACAGTTCTGCCGCTTCGTAGGAGTCGATCATGCCCCCTTGCATCAGATCGCTCCGCAACGCCGCCAGTTCGGCTGCCGTGAATCTATCCTTGTCGTTATTCGCCCGATCGATATTGACTTGCCCATCCATTTCGTTTTCCCACATGGCCGTCATCACCTCCGACTCCGACCTTCGAACCCAACCTTTGCCTATTAGACTCATCGGCAGCCCGCCAAGTTGCATGCAATTCGTCTGCCGAATCCGCCTCTATTTCCTTATACGAAATTCGAGGCCTTCTAGATTCACTAAACACTTGTAAATATCAGAAGTTGCAACCTACGGTATCACAGCTACCTGCTTGACAAAGCTTTACAAGCCCCCCTCATGTCAAGAAAGTGACACCAAGTGTCAATTTGGGAATACACAACAGGAATGCATGGGCGGAAATGGGTCAAAAAGATAATGAAGAATCTGGATCCGCGTCTCTGTCTCAGCCAGCCGCAAAACTCAGCTGCGGGCTAACACCCGGCCGGCTGGGGCTTACTACGCCTCGATCGTCGCCTGGTCCACCAGCATGATCGGGATATCGTCCTTTACCGCATAGACGCGCCTGCAATTCGGGCACTTCAAACTCTCAGGCTTCTCGCGATACTCCAGCCCCTGCTTGCAGGCAGGGCAAACCAGAATTTCCAGCAGGCTCCGGGGAATCATGACAAGGGCATTGTACTCAATATCGATTCCCCACGCTGCACCATCTCAGCAGAAACGCGAGGCTCATCACTGCACAAAGCTGAAGACGATGCCGCAGCCGCTGGGGCTGTCGCAGGAAGGATCGCCGCCTCCCTCAGTCGTCCCGTAAAGTTTTCCATTGCTGCCCTGCACCAGAGGCGTGTACGGGTATTCGCCGTCAGTGCAGTCGGTTTTGGAGCAGAAACTGTAAAGGGTAGTCAGTTCGCCCGCCTCGGTGATCTCGAAAATCGTGCCCCGGAAGTTGGCTCCGCCATCGTTAGTGGTCCCGTAGAAGTTTCCGTTGCGGCCCTGCACTAATCCGCCCAGCGGAGCGACTCCATCGGGGCAGTCGGTATCGGCGCAAAAGTTGTAAATCGTTGTGAGTTTGCCGGCTGCAGTCATTTTGAAGACCGTTCCGTCGTCTCTGGTCCCGCCTCCCGAAGTTGTCCCATAGAAATAGCCGTTTGCAGCATGCAACAGCTCTCCCCACGGGGATGCGCCGTCGACGGCGTCGAAGCTGTGCAACGTGGTCAGCTTGCCTGCCGTGGTGACCGCGAAAACCGTGCCAAAGCCGTTCGCGCCTCCTTGCAACGTGGTGCCCCAAAGCTTGCCATTGAACTCAATCATCGCGCCGTACACAACATACCCATCGGTGCAGTTAACTTGGGAGCAGAAGCTGTACAGCGTGGTCAGCTGGCCCGCCGGTGTGATCTTGAAAATTGTACCGTCGCCATTCGCTCCACCGGAAGTTGTGGTTCCATAAAAGTCTCCGGCAAAATACACCAGGGTCGCAAATGGTTGCGCCCCGTCAGCGCAATTTGTCTGCGAGCAAAAATTGTAGAGCGTGGTCAGGATGCCTTCCGGAGTAATTTTGAAAACTGTCCCTTGGAAACTGGTCCCGCCTGAGCCTGTTGTCCCGTATAGGTTTCCGTTCTCGTCGTGGGCTAGCCCTGCGAACGGAGATATTCCATCAGAGCAACTGACTTGGGAACAGAAACTGTAGAGCGTGCTGAACTCGCCCGCGGCCGTAATTTGGAATATGGTCCCGCAGCCGAAGCCCTGGCCATTAGAGCAGTCAGCCGTGCTCGGGCCTCCAGACAGGGTCGTCCCATAGATGTTACCGTTTGTGTTTTGGACTAGCGGCGCGAAGTACGGCTGCTCTCCGTTGGTTCCATCGAAAGTGACCAGCGTGGTCAGGGTCTGCGCTGTCAAGGTGACGGCGCTTGCGGCGAATATCACGAATATCCCGCAGACCACTCTCAAGAACACAGGCTTTCTCATCGCGCCTCCTACAAGCTTTGATCGAGTCAATAGGTCAGAGTGAGCTTTCGTCCTGGTGAAGTCGTTTGTGAAACTTCCCTAGGAGGAGCGCCCGGTCCCGTCTCGCGGCGCGGGGGAGAACTGGTGCCGCAGAGCGGGACATTATTTTTCGAGTACCGGGTAGCTGTCAAGCTTTTTTCTGTAAATCATTTCTTCTCCGCGGCAGTGTAAGATTTTCATGCGGAGGCTGGCCCTCGCAGCTCGGCGGCCGACGCCTGGAGACCCAATGCCTGCCCGTATTCTCGATGGCGCCGAGATCGCCAGCGACATCCGCGCCGAAGTCGCGGCCGAAGTCAAATCCATGTCCGCGCGTGGACACCGGCCCGGACTGGCCGTCGTCCTCGTCGGCCATAATCCCGCTTCCGAAGTGTACGTTCGAGGCAAAGTCAAAGCCTGCGAAGAAGTAGGCCTGTACAGCGAGAAACACACTCCCAGCGAAACCGTGACCACTTCTGAGCTGCTCGCGCTCATTGAAGATCTCAATTGCCGTAAAGAAATCCACGGCATTTTGGTGCAGCTCCCCTTGCCGCCGCAGGTCGACTCCAAAAAAGTTCTGCTGGCCGTCGATCCTGCCAAGGATGTCGATGGATTCCACCCCCTCAATGTTGGCTTCCTCTCCACCCAGCGGCCGGGACTCGTGCCCTGCACTCCCGCCGGAGTGATGGAGATTCTACGCCGTAGCAACATTCCCATTGCTGGCCAGGAAGCCGTGGTCGTGGGACGCAGCGATATCGTCGGCAAGCCCGCCGCTATGCTCTTGCTCAACGCCAACGCCACCGTCACGGTGTCTCATTCGAAGACGCACGACCTGCCTGCCGTCTGCCGCCGCGCCGACATTCTGCTGGCCGCGATTGGACGAGCCGGCATGATCACCCGCGACTTTGTGAAGCCGGGTGCCACCGTCATCGATGTCGGCATGAACAAAGTCACCGACCCTGCCGAGTTCCACCGCCTCTTCCCGCCCGGAGCACTCAACTACGCCAAGCGCGAAGAAACCTTTCGCACCAAGGGTTCGACCCTCGTCGGCGATGTTCATCCCGATGTCGCGGAAGTTGCCGGCGCCTTGACCCCTGTTCCCGGTGGCGTAGGGCCGCTGACCATCGCCATGCTGATGTACAACACTTTGAAAGCCGCAAAAGGGGAGGGAGGCCGCGGTCGCTGAATGGTGCTGAGTGGCCAGCAAAAAAATGAGCACCTTGATGGCGTTACTCATCCCCAATGCAACGCGGGTTAAACTAGCCACGAATCATTAACCACTGTTTCTTATGCTGAAAGTCGGCCTAACCGGCGGCATTGCCTCGGGAAAATCCGTAGTCGGCGAGATGTTTGTGGCCCTGGGAGCGCACCTCATCCAGGCCGACCGCATCGCTCACGACCTCATGCTGCCCGGCCAACCCGTTTACAACCAAGTTGTGCGCCACTTTGGCGGATCCATTCTTAATCCGGACCTCAGCGTAAATCGCGCCAAGCTCGCCGAAGCCGCCTTCGGCTCGGGCAACCCCGCCGTGGACGCGAACTCCGAACCCGGGCCCTCACCCTCCCGCGTGGCCGAACTGAACCGCATCGTGCATCCTGCCGTGATTCGTAGCCAGGAAGAATGGATGGAAGAAATGGGACGCCAGGATCCCCACGCCGTCGCCATCGTTGAAGCCGCGCTCATCCTCGAGGCTGGCGCCGCCAAACGCTTCGACCGCCTCATCGTGGTCACCTGCGGCGAAGAACAACGCGTAGCCCGCTTCGCCGCACGCCAAAAGCTGCCTCTCGAAGCTGCCCGCAAAGAAGTGGCCCGCCGCATGGCTGCGCAACTCCCCGACACAGAAAAGATCAAAGCCTCGGACTATGTAATCGACAACTCCGGCTCTCTGGACCACACCCGAGAACAAGTGCGGCAGCTTTGGGAGAAACTGCGCCCGTACTCCTCACGCTAAGCCTGCGGCCCACAACTCAAGAATTCTGCGCCAGAGCCTGCCCTGTGGAAGTCGAAGGACCGGCATTCCACGCACCCTGCCAGCCTCATTTCTTCAAGAACTTGCCTGACTCCAGCTCCTCAAACGCCTGCCGCAGCTGCTCCTGCGTATTCATCACGATCGGACCGTACCACGCCACCGGCTCTTGCAGAGGTTTGCCCGAGACCAGCAAGAACCGGATTCCATCTTCGCCTGCCTGCACCGTTACTTCATCCCCGCGATCAAACAGAATCAGCGACCGGTTATCCGCCTCCGTCGGCGGAGTCGTATCCAACCACTTCACCGCCTCGGTCGGCACCGTCAGCGGCCCCGACGCATTACAAAATTTCCCGCTCCCGGCGAACACATACGCGAAAGCATGCCGCGTCGTCTCCACGGGAAGCGTCTTCCTCTTTCCCGGCGCCACCGACACATCCAGATAAATCGGATCCGCAGCAATCCCATCGACCGGACCCTTCTTGCCCCAGAAATTTCCGCACACCACGCGCACGTGCGTCCCGTCATCATCCTTAATCTCTGGTATATCCAGCGACTTCACTTCCTGATACCGCGGCGTCGTCATCTTCAGCCCCGAAGGCAAATTCGCCCACAACTGAAATCCGTGCATGCGCCCCGTCGCGTCGCCCTTCGGCATCTCCTGATGGATAATGCCACTCCCCGCCGTCATCCACTGCACATCTCCCGCCGCAATCGCTCCCCGGTTCCCCATGCTGTCGCCGTGTTCCACCGTCCCCGCCAGCACATACGTAATCGTCTCAATCCCCCGATGCGGATGCCACGGAAATCCCGCCAGATAATCCTCCGGCACATCGTTGCGGAAATCGTCCAGCAACAAAAACGGATCCGTCTCCTTCGTATTGCCGAAACCAAACGCCCGCCGCAAATGCACTCCTGCGCCCTCCATCGTGGGCTTCGACTTGATCACCTGCTTCACCGGCCGAATCGACATAGATCCCTCCTGTAGAAACCTTTTGATGTAAAACCCGGTGCGACGATTCCGCGTGGATCAACTAGCTTCTCGACCTTGCGATTGCTCGACCGTCTTCCGCCCTGAAAACAGACCATACGCCACCAGTTCCCACCACATCAGAGCGATCCCCGTCACCACCGCCTGGCCAGCGAAATTCTTATCTACAACATGGCTACTCTCCGCGCCCACCAGCGCCCGCACGATTGCCCCTGCCAAAGCGATGGCGGTTAACGTTGCTACGATCGCTAACTTTTGTGCCGTCGCCAGTCGAGGCTCTCTGTTTTGATTTTGATCCGAGGGCTCGCTGCTGCCATACCACCCTAGAAACCAGACCACCAGCACTACCAGTCCCACGATCGTACTGCCATGCTGCATTACCTTGTAACCGGGAGCCATCCCCAAAATCGGCAGCCGAATCGGCTGCCTCAAAAATAACCAGCGCCGGTAGAGCCAGCTACTCCGATGCGTGAACGAATCCCATAGCAAGTGAGTCGCGATTCCCAGCAGAAGGGAGAGCAGGATCAGCAGCCACCGCTCCAGACCCCCGAATCGGAAGTCGCCCAGATACGGTTGCACTCTGCGCTCTACACTTTCGGGCAGAAGCCTGGCCACAGGCGCCTTTACGAAACGATGGAACAGCCACAGAACGGCCAACCCGACCGGCAGGGTCAAAATAAATGCCCCCCGCAGCGTGTGGCCAAATCTGTCTTCTGGCGTGAGTCGCAGAAAGTATTCGAAATCGGGTGCGAACGTTCCAACCACCAGCGCCGACGTCACTAGCCGCCAGCGGCGAAACGGCAGTGCGGCGGCGGCATGCGATAGGGTAAAAGGCACCTCCACATTATGAACCGCCTCCAACTAAGCCAGACTCGAAGTTGTGGTCGAGTTGCCTTCTTGATGCGATCTCTTCCTGAACGTAGCCCTTTTCACGCGGAGTGTAGAACCTTTTTTCAGGTGGGGTGAAGAGCCTTCCCTGAGCGAAGCCGAAGGATCTCCCACTTATCCGGCTCGGCGCGTTAGCTAAACTGACCCACCACCCGCGTACCCCGCCACTGGAACATTGTTTAGAATCAAACGTAGAATCAAATTAGGTGGGCTCGCATATTTTGCTGTGTGGCCATTGAGGTGTTCCTATGAAAGTCCTACGTCCGGCAATACTCTCGCTGCTCATCGCCGGCGCATTCTTTTACTTCACCACCTGGCGCTCTAATGCCAAGTTCGCCGGCGCGAATCCGGTGAACTGGTTGAGTCAGCCAGCGCATGTTGAGATCACTGAAGCCTCTGGCGGAAACGAAGGCTTGGATAGCGAAGAGCAGAACAATATCCTGGTCTACCGCAAGAATATCCCCTCGGTGGTGAACGTAACTTCCCGCGCCATGGCCTTCGACTTCTTTTATGGAATGGTTCCACAGGAGGGCCAGGGATCCGGCTTCGTCATCGACCGGGACGGTCATATCCTCACCAACTATCACGTCATAGAAAACGCCCGCCAGGTCGAAGTGACCATGCATAACCGCAAAAAATATAAAGCCACGGTGGTGGGTACGGACCCCGCCCACGATCTCGCCGTCATCAAGATTACCGCGCCCGACTTGGTTCCCGCCGTCCTCGGCGATTCCCGCAACTTGCAGGTGGGGCAGAAAGTGTATGCCATTGGCAATCCCTTTGGCCTGGCTGGCACCATGACGCGCGGTATCGTGAGCTCGATTCGCCCCGTGCGCGAACCCAATGGTGCCACCATCGACGATGCCATTCAGACCGACGCTGCCATCAATCCCGGCATGCCGGCGTTCAGGCCCTTGACGCACATGTTCTGGTGCCCGCTCACGCACGGCCGGCACGCGCCGCAGGCCGGGATGTAGGAGCAGATGAGGCGGTCGCCGGCGGTTCACCCGGCGCACGTCGGGCCCGACCGACTCGACGATCCCCGCGCCCTCGTGCCCGCCGACGATCGGGAACCGCGGCCGCGCGTCGCCCTTGGTGATGTGGTTGTCGGAGTGGCACAGCCCAGCGGCGTAGAACTTCGCCCCTGACCTCGTGCGCCTTTGGCTCGTCGAGCTGCAGGTCGGCAAGCTCCCAGCCGATGTGCGGGCCACGGGCGATGGCGGCGCGGGTCGTGATGCTCATCAGCTGCAGCTCCTACTCGTGCTCGTGGATGATCACGCCGCGGACGTTCTTGCCGTCGAGCATGTCCTGGTAGCCCTGGTTGATCTCGTCCATGCGGTACCTGCGGGTGATCAGCTCATCGAGTTTGAGGTCGCCGGACCGGTACAGGCCGAGCAGCCGCGGCACGTCGACCAGGGGGTTGCAGGCGCCGTAGATCGCGCCCTGCACCCGGCGCTGGTAGCCGATGAGCATGCCGGGGTTCTCCTCGACCGAGCCGTTGCCGACCGCGGTGATCGTGACCTGGCCGGTCTTGCCCACCACCTGGATCGCGTTGTGGATGACCTCGTCGTGCAGCACCCCGACGGTGATGATCGCGTGGTCGGCGAGCTCACCCCAGGTGGTCTCGACCACGAACTCGTGTGCCTCCTTGGCCGTGGCGAACGTGTGTGTGTACTGGTTACGATCGTATTGCTCTGGAAATCCAGAAACCAAGCAGACGATCGGAGTCGGCGTTTTTCTGGTGCTGGCGGTTTGGGCTGTTTTTGGGCAGACGGCGCGTTTCGAGTTCGTCAATTACGATGACGACGAGAATGTGTTTGAGAATCCGGTGGTGGAGAAGGGTCTGTCCGTGGAGGCGGTTGGCTGGGCCTTTACTCATGCGCAGGTCTCCAATTGGATTCCGCTGACCACTCTTTCCCACATGCTGGATTGCCAGATCTTCGGGCTGCGCGCGGGCGGGCATCACCTGGTGAATGTCCTGTGGCACGCCGCCAACGCGGTGCTGCTGTTCCTGGTGTTGCGGCAAATGACCGGCAGCCTGTGGCGCAGCGCCTTTGTGGCGGCGCTGTTCGCCGTCCATCCCTTGCGGGCGGAATCGGTGGCCTGGGTGTCAGAGCGCAAGGACGTGTTGAGCGCGTTTTTTTTCCTGCTGGCCATCGGCGCTTATGTCCGGCAGACGCGCCAGCCATCCCGTGCCGGCTCTGTGGTGGTGATCCTGTTGTTTGCCTTGGGACTCCTGGCCAAGAGCATGGTGGCCACGCTGCCCTTTGTGTTGTTGCTGCTGGATTACTGGCCGCTGGGACGTTTGCGGGACCGGCGGCAATTCCTGCCGCTGCTTGGAGAAAAGATGCCGTTATTTGCCCTGGCGGCAGGCGACTGCCTGATGACCG